>JBPBQY010000069.1:0-108543 GCA_050920985.1 Janthinobacterium lividum
GGCTTGAGGTCGAGGGCGGCGCGCTGGTGTCGGCCTCGATTGGCGGGGGCGCCGTGATCGTGGCGGAAGGAACCATCGACCTGTGACGGTGGGCGTGTCGGCCGGTCCGCAGGAGATCGTGGAGGTTGATGGCGTCGAATGCCTCTTCGAGCCCCGACCGTGGAGCTTCGCCGAGCACCACGCCGCCGCGATCGCCATCCATTGGGCCGAGGCGCTGCAGCGCAAGCCGAAGATGTTCGATGGCCGTGTGCTGCTGATGCATCGCGGTGCCGTCGAGATCGACGCTGAGCGGGGGCGTGTGTTCCGCGGCGCCTATCTCGAGACCAGCTTCAGCGCCTTCCTCTACTGGCGCGACATCGGCCTGCCGCCGGCCGGCGTGAGGAATGGGTTCGGGATGGCCTGTCTCTCCTCCGCCGACGGCGCCTTCGTGCTCGGCGAGATGGGTCCCCATACGGCCAATGCCGGGGCCATCTACTTCGCCTCCGGCACGCCGGATTTGAGCGACATCCGCGACGGGCAAGTCGATATTGAAGGCAGCGTGCGACGCGAACTCGGGGAAGAGACGGGGCTCGACCCCGCCATGGTGCAGTTCGACCCCGGAATGACCCTGGTGATGGATGCGAGCCGTGTGGGCTTCATGAAGCGCGTCCGCTCTCCTGAGCCGGCGAAGGCCCTGGTGGCCCGGATCGACGCTTTCCTGGCGCAGGACCCCGAGCCGGAGCTGGCGCGGATGCACGTCATTCGCCAGGCGAGCGAGATCGGCCCCAGGGTGCAGATCTCGGCGGCCACTTATCTCAGGGCGACATTGGCTCAAGTCGGCTGATCGGCGCAGATGCCCCGCCGCCGCGGGCTGGCGCTATCGTCATCGAACTTGCGATCGACGTTGATTATTGACAAAAATAGTAGATAGACCAGCGTCGGATAATGTTCGGAGTAAGCCATGACCCTGCCTCCGCCCGACATCGTTTTGACCGAAGTTCCAAACAACGACGGCAGGACACACTCGAGTTTTCGCCGAACGGCGAGGATGCGGTTCGGGTCCAGGCGGCTCGACGTCGGTGACCTCAGGTCGTGACTTCGATGAGCGACGATGAGTATCGGCCGCGCCTGATGATCGTCGGTGGCGGACTGACGGGCGCCGCCCTGGCGATCGAGATCATGCGGACCTCCCGTGCACCGCTCGACCTCACGCTGGTCGAACCCGCCGAGGACATCGGCCGCGGCGTCGCCTACGGCACGGTCGACCCGGTTCATCGCATCAACGTGCCGACCCATCGCCTGAGCCTATGCCGCGATCGCCCGGACGATTTTACCCGCTGGCTCTTCGCCCAGGGAATCCTGCCCGATGCGGCAAGCACCGACGACAAGGGCGAGCACTACGTACCCCGGTCGAGTTTCGGCACCTACGCGCGCGACACGCTCGAAACCACAGTGGCGCATGCTGGCCAGCGCGTGACCTTCCGGCACCTGCGGGCGCGGGTCGTTGCTCTGGAGCGGCAAGGCGCGGGCTGGAGTGTCACGCTCGACGATGGACGACAGATCGAGGCTGACGGTGTGGCGCTCTGCCCCGGCCATCCGGCGCCGATCCTGCCCTGCAGGGTCTCCGCCACGGCTCTGCAGCATCCGGGGCTGGTCGCCAATCCCTGGGGCCGAGGCGCATATGAGCGTATCGGCCCAGACGACTCGGTGCTGATCGTCGGTACCGGCCTCACCATGCTCGACGCCCTGGCGTCGCTCGACCGGGCCGGCCATCGCGGTCCCGTCGTGGCCATCTCTCGGCGCGGTCTCCTGGCGCGACCGCAGGGCGGCTTCAGGGACGGTTTCGACCCTTTCGCCGACGCGCCCCAACCACGAACCGCCCTGGGGCTCCTCCGCCTGCTGCGTCAGGGCGTCGCCGACCATGCCGAGGCTGGATGGCAGGAGGTGTTGGACGGCTTCCGCCTCCGGCTGAAACGCCTCTGGGCCGCCCTGCCGCCTTCCGAGCAGCGACGTGTGGCTCGCCGCCTGCTGCCCTTCTGGGACGTCCATCGATTCCGCGCGGCGCCTCAGCTCCACAGTCTGGCAGAGGAGTGGCGCCGCGAGAGTCGGCTTGGCATCATGCAGGCGGGTCTGGCCGGCCTTGACGCCGATGCCGACGGCCTGCGCGCCACTCTGGCGCTGCCCGGAGATCGTCGGGAGTGTCGCAGCTTCGATGCCGTGGTGCTCTGCACCGGGCCCGGCAATGCTCTGCGCACCGACCCGTTGATCGGCGACCTGCTCGTCCGCGGTCTGGCGCGGGCCGACGGCGTCGGCTTCGGTCTTTCGGTTGATGCCTCGAGCCGCATGATCACTCCCGACGGCACGGTGCAGGATCGCCTCTGGGCTTTCGGTCCCGTGACGCGCGGCAGCTTCGGCGAGATGACGGGCGCTCCCGACATCGTCAAACATATCGGCTGCGTGGTGCCGGAGCTGATCGGTGCTTTTCGCGCGCATGGTACGGCCGACAAGGATCGAACATCGATCCCGGCCTGACACTTCAGGATCCGGTGTCATGGCTTGGTCGTCAGCCTCGCCGCGCGGCGCCCCGCGAGGCTGCGGGCGTTGAGCTCGGGCAGCCGTGCCGGCTCCGCCAGGATGCCTTCGGCGACCGCCACCGCGGCGGCGAGCTGGGCGTCCGTCATGGTGCGGATGGCGGGCCTGTCGACCGTCGCAGTCCAGGGCGAACCCAGCGCCGTGTCGAGGCAGACGCGCATGAAGCAATGATCGAGGAAGATCGGCCAGTTCTCTACGGCCGCCAAGGACGGAAGGCGCTCGCGCGTCGCCCTCAGCCATCGTTGGATCAATGCAGCGCGTTCGTTCCCCGCCACCGCGACAGGAACCTGTTTCACGTGTGACATGGGGCCCGTCAGCCGACGTTGCGGGCCATGAAGTTCGACGCATTGCCGTCGGCAGGATCGACGAAGGTCACGTCGGACGGCTCGCGCCGTGGTGTGTCGATGGCGAGGAACAGCACCGGATGCTGATGCAGCTCCGGCATGGCATGAACCGTATCGCGATCGAAGACGAGAAGCTGTCCGGGCCCGAATGGGGCCGCCGATGAGGCGTCGCCCATCCAGAACGTGCCTCGCCCCGACAGGACATAGAGGTACTCATCGCACTGGCGGTGGAAGTGGGGCGGCACAGGGCGATAGACGCGGAACACGCGCGCGCTGCCGGAAGGCCGGTCCGTCAGATAATGATCGGCGAGGAGCGTCGCAGCCTCGTCGGGGAGTGAAGCCGCGAGGGCGAGGACGTCGAAGCGGCCAAGTGTCGTTACCGTATCGGGCATGTTGAAATCCTTCGTATGACCTGTTGGTCGTGAGATAAGCCGCATCGGCACTCCGGCGACCCCTCTAGGGCGCGACGCTGCGACTGCCTCCCCGGCTTTGCGGTCCGACGCCCGAGTCGCTATCTCGGAGGGCCAGCGGCACGCGGCGGGGCCGTTTCGGAGAGATCCAAAGTGGATGCAGAGGTCGGCACGCGCGTTCGGATCCAAGGCGCTCCCGCGTCCCCCGACGCCTCAGCCCTGACGGTCGGGCCCGCCGTGTCTCAGGATCTGCTTGCAGGGGCCCTGCGCGATGCACTGAGCCAAGAGGGCTTCACGGGCGATGTCGAGGACGGCATCGGGTCGCGCCTCGTCGCCGCGACCGACAACAGCATCTATCAGGTCATGCCGGTTTCGGTGCTGCACCCCCGCACGGGAGCGGATATCAATGCCGTGGTCCGTGCGGCGCGTGCCGTTCCGGGTCTGGCTCTCTCGCCGCGCGGCGGCGGCACCGGCACCAACGGCCAGTCGCTGACGACGGGCGCCGTGGTCGACCTGTCGCGGCACATGAACCGGATCCTGTCGCTCGATGTCGAGGCTCAGCGCGTAGTGGTCGAGCCCGGCGTCGTGCTCGACCAGCTCAACGCCTATCTGCGGCCGCACGGACTGTTCTTCCCGCCGGCCGTCTCGACCGCGACACGGGCCACGATCGGCGGCATGATTGCCACCGACGCTTCGGGCAAGGGTTCGCGTCGCTATGGCCGCACTTCGGATCACGTGGAGGCGCTCGACGTCGTCCTGTCAGACGGGTCGGACCTCGTCATTCGGCCTCTGACCCGCGTCGAAATCGACGCTCAAGTGGCGGATGATGGCCTCGCGGGCGAGATCCATGCCGAGGTGCTGCGGGTCGTCACCCAGCACGCAGACCTGATCGCCGAGACCTTCCCGGCGATGAACCGAGGCCTGACAGGCTACAACCTGCAAGGAGTGACGCAGCCCGACGGGACCTTCGACCTCGTGCGGCTGCTTGCAGGCTCGGAAGGGACACTGGCCTTCACCAAGGCGGCGACGCTGCGCCTGACCCGGTTGCCGAAGCATCGCCTGCTCATGGTGGCGCGCTACGGCTCCTTCGATGCCGCGCTGCGCGACGTGCAGCACCTTCTCGCCGCCGACCCGCTGGCAGTCGAGATCATCGACGACAAGGTCCTGGAACTAGCGAGCCGCGACGTCATCTGGTCGGGACTCGAATCGGTGCTCGGCGGTCCCGCCGCAGCGCCCGTGCGTGGCCTCAACGTTATCGAATTCGCCGGGGATGATGCTGCAGCCCTCCATCATGCTGCCGATCATTGCGCGACGCTGCTTGCCGGGTCGCCCTATCCCGCCATGGATTGGATGCGCGTCCATGATCCCGCCGAGATGGCCCAGCTCTGGACCTTGCGCGAGAAATCCGTCGGACTGATGGGCCGTCTCGGGGCCGCCGAAGGGTCACGGCGCCAGGGAACGGCCTTTGTCGAGGATACGGCTGTGCCACCCGAAAGGCTGGCCGATTACGTGGCCGAGTTCCGCGGCGTCCTCGACCGATATGGGCTCGGTTACGGCATGTATGGCCATGCCGATGTCGGCTGCCTGCACGTCCGCCCCTCTCTCGACATGGCGGATCCCGCCGATGAAGCGATGATCCGGGTCATCTCGGACGAGGTCGCTGCCCTGGTGAAGCGGTATGGCGGGTTGATCTGGGGAGAGCATGGCCGCGGCTATCGGGGCGAGTTCTCGCCGCTGTTCTTCGGACCCGTGCTCTACGACGAGCTCTGCCGCATCAAGCGCGCCTTCGACCCCGGCAACCTGTTCAACCC
This sequence comes from Janthinobacterium lividum, assembly GCA_050920985.1. Taxonomy (GTDB): domain Bacteria; phylum Pseudomonadota; class Alphaproteobacteria; order Rhizobiales; family Beijerinckiaceae; genus Lichenihabitans. Next base: position 5,137 of record JBPBQY010000069.1, read on the forward strand.
GGGCAAGCTGGCCTCGCCGGATCTCGGCGGACCGATCGACCGGATCGACGCGGTGCCGCTGCGCGGCAGTTTCGATCGCCGCATCGCCGAGGCCGAGCGCGCCGGTGTCGAGCGCGCGGTCAGCTGCAACGGCAATGCCGCCTGCCACAGTTGGGACGACTTCGATGCCATGTGTCCCTCCTACCATGCGACGCGCGACCGCGTGCAGTCGCCGAAGGGCCGCGCCACGCTGCTGCGCGCCTGGGCCCGGCTGACCTCCGAGGCCGCCCGAGGCCTGCCGGTCACGGACGAACTCGCCGGCGTCGAAGCCGAGACCAAGGCCTCGCTGGACACCTGCCTGTCCTGCAAGGCCTGCGGGAGCCTCTGTCCGGTCCAGGTCGATGTGCCGACGATGCGCTCGCGCTTCCTGGCCAGCTACTACGCCACGCGCTCGCGGCCCTTGCGGGACCGGCTGCTGCGCCACCTCGAAACAGGACTGGCGCTGGTGCGTCAGGCACCGGGTGTGTTCGGGCCGCTGATGGGCTCGGCCTCTGTCGTGGGACTACTGCGCGATTGGTTCGGCCTCGTCGACCTACCCCATCCTGCACCGTCCCACTGGAAGCCGTGCCCGACCGGAGATGGGCCGCGAGTCATCCTCATTCGTGACAGTTTCCTCGGCACATTCGATGGCGCGGTGATCGATGCCGCCGGGCGGCTGCTGGAGCGGCTCGGCTATTCCGTAGCGGTGTCCGACATTCGGCCGAACGGCAAAGCCTTGCTGGTGTTGGGGCTGGAGAAAGCCTTCGAGACGACAGCCCGCCGGGCTGTTGCCGAGCATGCCCGATGGGCTGCCGACGGAGCAGTCCTCGTTTCGCTCGATGCCGCAACCGGATTGCTCCTCGAAGGCGAATATAAGAAATATGCGGAATATTCTTCAGCATCGGACGTCGTACGAGCTTTGCCCATCGGCGAGTTTCTGGCGGGCGAGGTAGACAGAGGTCACCTCCCGGCCGTCCTGACCGAACCGGTCGCGTCGAGCTTCGACCTCCTGCTCCACTGCACCGAGAAGACGGCGCACCCTGAGACTGCCGCGGGCTGGGCCACGGTGTTTCGGCATTTCGGGCTGGAGGCGCGGTTCCCCAAGGTCGGATGCTGCGGCATGGCGGGTCTCTTCGGCCATCAAGCCGAGCAGGCCGGGCTGTCACGCAGGATCTTCGACATCGGCTGGCAGCCCCGCCTCTCCGGCGACGCCACGACGACACTGGCCACCGGTTTCTCGTGCCGCTGCCAGACGAAGCGGTTCACCGGCTCACGACCGCGCCATCCCGTCGAGGCTTTGCTGGCGCATCTCGAGAGCAATCACGCTTGAGTCCCGGCCTCTCCGCCGACATGGCCGGGCTCGTCGGCCACCCCCGCCGGGACGCTCCACGCCGGTGACGGCGCAGTCGCGTCGTTCGGCCTCGTCGGAGGCAGCCCACCGCAAGCCATGATCCGTCATCCACCGATGATGATCAGGAGCGATGCGGCAGTCGCGTCGACGTCAGCCGGTGAAACCAGGAACTGAATCGGCCGGGGTGCTGCTCCCCTCTTAGTTTCGCATCGGCAACCGCCTGGGCGATCTCGGCGACTTCGTCCATGACGGCCAGCAACGCATGCTCGACCGCATCGAGACTGGCATAGACGTCTCCCGTCATCCTGCCTTCCGCGATGGTTCGTGCGATGTCCTCCAGGCGACCCCTCACGCGCAGGGCGCTGAAATTCTCACTATCCACCATCGGTGAGAATCTCCGTCGACCGGCGCTAGCCTGAAGCCCGCGAGTCGTCCCGGCCCCGGGACGCACGAAGGAGATGATTGTAAGCCAACGGTCGCGAGACGCCACCCGCGAAAGCAGGCCGTACCCGCTCGTGGCCGGTCTTCAGGCCATCTGGGCTTATCGACGTGCCATCACGAGAGATCGAACCACGGCTCAGCGCCGGAGCGGGATGGCGCCGTCCATGCCCGGCCAATCGGAATAGCCGTGAAAGTCGCCGCCGTACCATGTCGCCTTGGGCGCCTCGGCTAACGGGCCACCTGTCGCGAGGCGCTCGACCAGGTCGGGATTGGCCAAATAGGGCCGGCCGAAGGAGAAGAGGTCGGCTTTGCCGTCCTTCAGTTCCGTCTCGCACAGGTCCAGTGTCAATTGGTTGTTGGCCACATAGGCGCCCTTGAAGCGTCGTCGGAGATCGCCGAAATCGACGCCCTCCGGCACGTCCCGGGTCTGCTGGGTCACGCCCTCGATCGTGTGGATGTAGAGCAGGCCGAGCTTCGACAGTTCGTCCACATAGGTCCCGAAGGTGCCGTGCGGGTCGCTGTCGAGCGGCGTCTCGCCGGGCTGGGTCGTGGCGGGCGAGAGGCGGATGCCGACGCGCTGGGCGTCGCCCCAGGTCTCGATCACGGCGCGCACCACATCGAGCGGGAAGCGCAGCCGATTATCGACCGAGCCGCCATAGCGGTCTGTCCGTTTGTTGGTCGAGTCGCGCACGAATTGTTCGAGCAGGTAATTGTTGGCCGAATGGACCTCGACCCCGTCGAACCCGGCCCGCTTCGCATGCGCGGTGGCGCGCCGGTAATCCTCGACGATACCGGGGATCTCGTCGGTCTCGAGCGCGCGCGGCGTGACATGGTCCTTCATCCCGCCTTCGGTGAAGGCCTGGCCGGTCGGCTTGATGGCCGACGCCGACACGGGAAGCTGGCCGTTCGGCTGAACGTCCGGATGCGAGATTCGCCCCGTGTGCCAGAGCTGCAAGAAGATCACGCCGCCATTCTTATGCACCGTGTCGGTGATCTTCGACCATGCGGCGACCTGCGCCTCCGTCCAGATCCCCGGCGTATAGGCGTAGCCCACCGCCTGGGGAGAGATGTTGGTGGCTTCCGAGATGATGAGACCGGCCGAGGCGCGCTGGGCATAGTAGTCGGCGGCAAAGTCGGGCGGCACGCCTTCGGTGGACGAGCGGCTCCGGGTCAGAGGTGCCATGACGACGCGGTTCTTTAGAGCAAATCCCCCCAAGGTGAAGGGGCGAAGCACGGGACTATCGGAATGGCTCAAGTGGTGTCTCGCGAGGTAGGCTCGCAGCGGCGCGGAGCCGGGGAGCGGATTGGTGCGGCGCAGCGTGTCGCCGCCTGTCGAGGCTCCAACGCCGACCCTAGGCTCCGGTTCGCTCGGCTTGCGACCGAATATCGGTCACTCCAGCCAATCGGCCACGGCTTTCTTCAGAAAGGCTCTGGCGGCCGGCTCGCCGACGGGGTTGCCGGCGCGGTGGCCCCAGATCGACGGGATCGGCCTGAGTTCCGCATGATGGAGATGCTGCATCTCGTCGGCATTGTCGGCCACCGGGAAATAGAGGTCGGTGCGGGAGGGCACCAGCAGGATCCGGGCCGTGATGGCGCCGAGGGCCGCCGCGAGGTCGCCGCCGTAGCGCGGATCGGCTGAGATGTCGGAGTGAAGCCAGGTTGCCGCCTGGGCGTAGAGGTCTTCGGCGCGTCGCCGCGTGAAGCCCGGTGCCCAATGATCGTCGAGAAAGGCCTCGAGCGACGCGGCTCCGGTGCTCGAGAGATGCAGCCCCGCCCGGTACCAGTCCTGGCTCATCGCCCAGGCGGCGTAGATCCGGGCGAAGGCCCGCAGGGACGCCACGGGCTGGGCCGAGAAGCGACCGCCGCCGAGATGTTCGGGCGCGGCCTCCAGCGTCGCCATCAGGGACAGCAGGAAGACCTTGTTGTGCTCGGCCGTGCGGGCCGAGCCGCAGACCACGATGGCGCGCGCGACGGCCTCGGGATAGAGCGCTGCCCAGTGGTAGCTCTGCTGAGCCCCCATGGAGAACCCGTAGGCGCAGGCGACCCGATCGACGCCGAAGACCTCGGTCAGCAGCCGGCGCTGTGCCCGGACGTTGTCGGCCGTGGTGACCAGGGCCGGATAGTCGGGGTGGTTGGACGGGCTCGACGAGGATCCGTTGCCGAACATGTCCGGCACCACGACGAACCAGCGGGTCGGGTCGAGGATGCCGTCAGGCGCGATCAGCCATTCCTGGTCGACCGCCTGGGCGGAATAGGAGGTGGGGAACACCACCACGTTGGACCGATCCGGGGCCAGGGTCCCGTAGGTCGCGAAGGTCAGGAAGGCGCCGCTTAGCACCTCGCCGGAGTCGAGGACGACGTCGCCGAGGTCGTGCCGGCCTGCAGTCTTCGTCGCCGCCATGATCGATCTCCTGTTCACGCATGAGCACCGGCGACCACACATCTCTCGGTGGACGGGGTGCTCGCATCGATGGCCATACCGTAGCGGGAGCGGTCCTACCGGTCCGACCTTGGCACAAACCTCACTTCGTATTGGCGTCGAAGATCTCCCGGCACTTCGGGCTGAGCTGCGAATGCTTCGCTTTCATGCAGACCTTGATCTTCTCTTCGTCCGGAATGGCGTCCGGGCAGAGCTTGTTGACGTCATCGTAACAGGCCTGCTGTGCCTTCTGTCGAACCGTGTCGGTCGAGATTTCGGCCCAGGCCAGGGTGGGGGCCAGCATGGCCAAGCCCGCGAGGGCAGACGCTAGAACAATCCGCATCGGTTCAAACCCGTTTCAGCTCGGTTCAGGAATCGGCCGGACCCCAGGTCGGGAGCTCCGGTCGGGGCCTCGCATAGCCCGCTTGGACACCCGGCGCAAAGGCCGGCAGGCGTTACCAGCCCGCGTTACGACAGAAGGTAGAAGATTCCCGCCGACAATGCGATCGTGGCGGGCAGGGTCAGGATCCAGGCGACGGCAATCTGCTTCAATGTCGCGGGGTTGATCCCGGCCCCTGATCCCACCATCGTGCCGGCGATCCCGCCCGTCACCACGTGTGTGGTGGAGACCGGGAAACCGCTGAAGCCCGAGCCGCCGATCAGCACCGCCGCGACGATCTCGGCCGCGGCGCCCTGCGCGGGGGCCAGATGCTGATTGCCGAGGCGCTCGCCCAGCGTCGTCACGATCCGCTTGTACCCGATCATGGTACCGGCACCGAGACAAAGCGCGCTGAGGATCCGCACCCACCACGGTACGAATTGTGCCGTGCCGACCAGGTTGGAGTGGATGGATTTGGCCTTCGCCTTCTCGTCGGCGGCGATCCCCTTGGCTTCGCTGGACGTCTGGAGTTCGGCCACGACGAGGTTCAGGTCGTTGCGCAAGGCCGGACGCTCACTGGCCGGGATATCGTCGCCGATCTTGGCCTGGCCGAAGCCGTCCCCGATCGCGCGCGCTGCCGCGACGCCGAGTTGCTTCCGGTCGTCGCCGAAGCGGGAGATGATGGATCCGGCCTCGGGCATGTCGACGGAGATCCGATGCAGCTGGTCGCTCGTCATGCCCGTGTTGAGCGCGTAGGTGGCGGGAAACAGCCCGATGATCGTCAGCATGATGAGCCCGATGCTTTTCTGCCCATCATTGGTGCCATGGGCGAAGGATACGCCGGTGCAGGTTAGGATCAGGATGCCGCGCATCCACCAGACCGGTGGCTTCCCCTCTTTCGGTGGCTCGTAGAGATGAGGGTCGTGCACGGTCTTCTTGAGGAGCCAGAAGGCCGCCATGGCGAGGCCGAAGCCGAGCACCGGCGACACGAGAAGCGAGAGCAGGACGCTCCAGACCTCGTGCCAGTCGACGCCTTCGCCGAGCGGTCGGCCGTGGCGCAGCGTGTCCTCGACCGCGATTCCGACCAGCGCACCGATGAGGGCATGGGAGGACGAGTTCGGGATGCCGAACAGCCAGGTGGCGACGTTCCAACCCAGGGCCGAGATGAAGATCGCCGCCAGCAGGCCGGCCGCGATGCCACCGTCGGGCGGCGACAGGGCATCGGGCGGGATCAGCGCCACCAAGGCGTAAGCGACCGCGATGCCGCCCAGCATGACGCCGAGAAAGTTCCAGATCCCCGACCACACCACCGCCACCGTCGCCTTGAGCGAGTGGGTGTAGATGACGGTCGCGACCGCATTGGCGGTGTCATGGAAGCCGTTGGAAAATTCGAAAGCCAGCACCAGGGCCAGGCATATGGCCAGCATCACGATGGCGACGGTCGATCCGGGTTCGATCAGGGCGAGCACGACATCTCCTCGAGCGCCGCCCTTCGGCGGCCGGGCAGGCCGGCCTCGGTGACCGGCTTCTTCCTTTCCATCGACTCCCCCACGGGCGGCGACGTCGAAAGGCGCGGCGAGGATCCCGGATGCACATGACGTTTGCGCGACAGGTCCACGGACAGAACCCGCTTTCCGGACGAGAGCTATCTCTGTAGGTCTTGCCGCGTGCGCTGATCTGCCGGGACCTCAGCCGGTCCAGCGCGGGTTTGCCGACGCAACCCCTCTGAGATCCGTATGAGCAGAACCGTCACCTACGCCATCGGCGATATCCATGGCCGCCTGGATCTCCTGGAGCGCCTGCTCGATAGCGTAGAGGCCGATGCCGCCGATCGGAGTGCCTCGGCGTTGGTCGTCCTCACCGGCGATTATGTCGATCGCGGCCCCGCCTCGCGCGGCGTAGTGGCTCGGATCATGGCGGGGCCACGCCGCCCGGGCGATCGGTTCCTCCCGATCCGTGGCAACCACGACGCGCTCTTTGCCACCGCCGTCACGGAAGGCAATGTGATCCCCGACTGGGCCTGGACGCTCTATCTGCACACGCTCGAGAGCTACGGCCTCACGCTTGAGACACTGACAGGCCGGGACGCGGAACTGCGCCGCCACGCCGCCTGGGCCATGGCGCTCCCGCTGATTCACGACGACGGCCGCCATATCTTCGTCCATGCCGGCATTCGCCCGGGCGTGCCGCTCGGTCGGCAGGATCCCGAGGACCTGATCTGGATCCGCGAGCCGTTCCTGACCTATGAGGGGCGGCTGCCGCGCCGCGTGGTGCATGGCCACACCATCATGGGCGACCAGCCCGTCGTGACACCGAACCGCATCTCCATCGACACGGGGGCCTACCGGTCGGGGATCCTCACAGCCGCGGTGCTCGATCCCGCCGATGCATCGGGAGAGCCGAGCTTTCTCCAGGCCATCGGCGAGCCCGATCGCCCCGCCCTGGTGCGCGAAGCCCTGCTGGTGGAGCGGATCGCGGGCCGACCGGTCTCGCCGGAGCTTCAGGCCATCCTCGACGACTTCGTCGAGGGCCGCATCGACCACGCGGAGATGCGGCGACGCGGCGCCCGACTGGGTGCCGTGCTCTGAGCGGCGCCCGCGTTGACAGCCGCGGGCGCGCCGCGCCATCGTTGCGCCGGAGGTTCCCATGTCTGACACATCGCGGATCGAGGCTCTGGCCGGCGAGGTGACCGGCTGGCGACGGGAGATCCACAGCCACCCCGGCGTCGGCTTCGATGTGGGGCCCACGGCCGCCTTCGTGGCCGAGAAGCTGCGCGGCTTCGGTCTCGATGAGGTCGTGGAGGGCGTCGGACGCACCGGCGTCGTCGGCGTGCTGCGCGGCAAGGGAGTGGGAACGCGCGCCATTGGGCTTCGCGCCGACATGGATGCCCTGCCGATCCACGAGCAGACGAACCTCGGCCATGCATCGCGCGAGAGCGGCAAGATGCACGCCTGCGGTCATGACGGCCACACCGCCATGCTGCTCGGCGCCGCCAAACACCTCGCCGAGACGCGTGACTTCGCCGGCACCGCCGTCTTCGTCTTCCAGCCCGCCGAGGAAATTTCGCAGGGCGCCAATGCCATGATCGCCGACGGGCTCTTCGACCGTTTCGAGGTCGACGAGATCTACGGGCTGCACAGCCTGCCGGGCCTGCCCACGGGTCACTTCTCGACGCGACCAGGTCCCATCATGGCGTCCGTCGACCGGTTCGAGGTGAAGATCGAGGCCCGAGGCGCCCATGCCGCCATGCCGCATCAGGGCGTCGACGCCGTCTATGTGGCGAGCCAGATCGTGGTGGCGCTGCAATCCATCGTATCGCGCAATCTCGATCCGCTGGCTCCCGCCGTGGTGACGGTCGGCGCCATCCAGGCCGGCGACGCCTTCAACGTCCTGCCCGACTCGGCGCGGCTGCTCGGCACCGCCCGGGCGCTGACGCCCGCTGCGCGCGACACGATCGAGCGCCGCCTGACCGAGATCGCCGAGGGGGTCGCGAAGCTCAACGGTGCCGAGGCGCATGTGACCTACGACCGGATCTCCTCGGCGACGATCAACCATGCCGCCGAAGCCGGGATCGCGGCGCGGGTCGCCGGAGCGGTCGCGGGCGAAGCCAACAGCGAATCCGCCATGCCGCCGCTGATGATCGGCGAGGATTTCGCGAGCTTCCTCGAAAAGAAGCCCGGCGCCTTCGCCTTCATCGGCAACGGCGACACGGCGGGGCTGCATCACCCCGCCTACGATTTCGACGATCGCGCCATCCCGGCCGGCATCGGCTACTGGGTGGGGTTGGTCGAGGCGGCGTAGGCGTAAGCCGCCTGGACGGCCCTGGCGTCAGCTCTTCGGCACCGCCATCCCGCGCTGCACGGCCGGTCGCGCGCCGACCTTGTCGAGCCAGGCGTGAATCGATTCCTTGCCGTCGAGCTTCTCGCCGAGCGCCTCCTTCAGGAAGGTCGTGGCCGCCAGCGTCCAGGCGTAGCAGGCGATGTCGGCGATGGAGTAATCGTCGCCACCGAGAAAGGGCGCCTCGCGCAGCCGCGCTTCCATCACGCCGAGGAGCCGGCCCGATTCCGTGGTGAAACGTTCGATGGCGAGTGGTGCCTTCTCGGTGGAGCGCACCCCGAAGAAGCCGAGCTGTCCCAGCATGGGGCCGAGCCCGCCCATCTGCCAATGCAGCCACTGCAGCACCGCGTAACGCTCCGGCCCCGAGGAGGCCAACAGATGACCGGTCTTTTCCGCCAGATAGGTCAGGATGGCGCCGGACTCGAAGAGCGCCAGGGGACCGCCCGGCCCGTCCTCGTCGACGATCGCCGGGATCTTATTGTTGGGCCCGATCTTGAGGAAGTCGGGCCCGAACTGCTCGTCCTTGCCGATGTTGATCGGATGCACCGTGTAGGGCAGGCCCAGTTCTTCGAGGGCGATCGAGACCTTGCGGCCGTTGGGCGTTCCCCAGGTGTAGAGCTGGATCATGCGGCTTTTCCCTTCAATGAGGTGAGGTATCCGGCGTCGCGGAACCAGTGAATCGCCTCGGCCAGGGCTTCGGCATAGGGCCGCGCCGTGTAGCCCAGTTCGGCTTCCGCCTTGGCCGAGGAGAAGAACATCCGGTACTTCGCCATCTTCAAGGCGTCGACGGTGGCGAAGGGTTCGCGTCCGGTGAACCGCGCCACGAGCTCGGCCGCATAGGCCAGCGGGAAAATGGGGCCGCGCGGCAGTTCGACCGTCGGTGGCCTGCGCCCGACGATGCCCGCGATGACCCGCAGCATTTCGCCGAGCGACACGTCCTGTCCGCCGAGGATGTAGCGCTCACCGACGCGACCGCTCTTCCAGGCGAGGAGATGGCCTCGCGCCACATCGTCGACATGGACGAGGTTCAGCCCCGTATCGATATAGGCCGGCATCTTGCCGTTGGCGGCCTCGACCACGATGCGGCCGGTCGGCGTTGGCTTCACGTCGCGCGGGCCGATCGGCGTCGAGGGCAGCACCAGGGTGACCGGCAGGCCCTGGGCCGCCATTTCCTCGACCAGGCGCTCGGCCAGGACCTTGGATTGCTTATAGGCCCCGATGGTGGTCTCGGGTGCGTTGGGGGCGGTCTCGTCGACCGGCACGCCGTCGAGGCGAAGCTTCAGTGTCGCGACGCTGGAGGTGTAGACGATGCGCTCGAGCCGCGCGTCGCGGGCCGCCTCCATCACGGCACGCGTGCCGTCGAGATTGGCGCGGACGATGTCGTCGGGGTTGCGGGCCCAGAGGCGGTAGTCGGCGGCGACATGGAACAGGTGACGACAGCCGTCGAGGGCGCGCGCCACGGAGGCGCGATCGCGGATATCGCCCTCGGCGATCTCGACATCGAGCCCCGTCACATTGGTGCGCGGGCTCGTCGGGCGCAGCAGCACGCGCACGCGATGCCCTTCGTCGAGCAGGGCGCGCGCCACCGCCGAACCGACGAAGCCCGAGGCGCCGGTGACCAGGATGGGTTCGCTCATGGAGGCCTCGTCAGATGCGCGGAGAACTGCTGACCGGGTGCAACGGATCGGTTCTGATATCACGCCGCCGGAGAGAGATCGTGGATCGTCACGTCCGGGCAGGCGGCGCGGGCGATGTCGACCAAGTGGCGGTGATGGGTGAGGTAGATGACCTGACCGACCATGGCCATTTCGGCGAAGAGCCGGAAGGCCTCCTCGGCCCGGAAATCGTCAAAGGTCTCCATGATGTCGTCGGCCACGAAGGGCACGGCGCGGCGCGTGCGCGCGAACTCGCGATAGCCCGCGGCCCGCAGCGCCAGATAGAGCTGGAACCGCGTTCCTTTACTCAAATCGGCGGCCAGTTTGGTCGGTCCGTCGGCGGAGCGGGCGATCAGGATCTCGCCCTTGTCGGAGGGCTGCGCGGCAAGACCCTCGTAGGCGCCCCGGCTGATCGTCGCGAAGGCCCGCGAGGCCTCGCGCAGCATGTCGCTCCGGTGGCGGTCGCGATAGGCCGCGAGAGCCTGCTCGGCCGCCGAGATGCCGCCCCTGAGTTTCAGGAAGTGGCGCGCCTGCTCCTCGATCTCGAGCAGGACGACGCGTCGCCGCGCTTCGATCTTCGCCACCGTGTCGTCGCCGCTGACGGCACTCAGGGCCTGCTCGGCCGTCACATGCGCGGCATGGTGGGTTCGAAGGTCGGTGTCGGCAGCCTCGTAGTCGCCCGAAGCGGTGTCGCGCTCCGCCTCGAGCGTGGCGAGGTCGATGCCGTCGAGCAGCGTTTCGGCGGCGGAGATGTCGGCGGCATGCAGCCCGCCCCGGATGTCGTTCTCCAGCATCGCAGCGGCGCCGCGCAAGCGATCCCGCTCCTCGCAGAGCTTCAACCGCGCGCCGACCTCGGTCAGCGTGTCCACCCCGAAGAAGGCCCGCAGCTTGTCGCCCCGCGCGCCATTGGCGATCCGGGCCGCGTCGACCTCCGCGCGGCGGGCCTCGACGGCGGCGAGCTTGACGAGACAGGCCTGCAGGGCGGCGGCGGCCGTCCGCGCCGCCGTGATACGGCGGGCCAATGTGGCGTCGAGCACGAGAGCGTCGTCGGGTTTGTCGTCGGACCCGGGCGAGAGCCCGATGTCGCTTGCCAGGGCCGCGATGCGGGTAGCGAACAGCGCCGCGTCGGCGTCCATGGCGGCGATGCGGTGCTGAAGTTCGGCGCGGCTTCGGAGCTCCGGGGCCAGGCCCGCCAGAACCTCCAGCACCTCGCCGACGGCCGCCGGGGAGGGCACGTCGCCGGCCTCGCCGAGCCAGCAGGACTGCAAGGCCGCGGCCCATCGCGCGGTCCAATCCGCGTCCGCCGCAGCGGTGCGCTTGAGCGCCGCTTCCCGATCAACCGCGAGACGGCCGGCCTCGGCGAACTCCTTGGCCAGGGCGTCGAGGGCCGCGCCTCGATCGATGGCGGCGCGGGCCGTCGCCATGAGCCCGTCGAGATCCGAGGCGTCCGGCCGGAGACCTGTTTCGGTCAGGGAGGCGGCGAGCCGGTCCCGCCAGGTCGTTTCGGCCTCTTCGGCCTCTCTGACAGCCTCGACCGCCTCGCGAGCGTCGGTCCGGGCGCGCAGAACCGGTCCCGTCCGGACGAGCCAGGCGGAGAGGCCGGCCGGCGTCAACGAGACCGGAAAGGCGGGATCGAAGCCGGCCAGCGCCATCGTCACTGAGGCTCGTACGGTCGCGGCCCGCTGTCGTGCGGACTCAGCTCGGGCGCCGGCCGCGCCGAGCCTGGCTTCGAGCCCAGCCAGGGCGAGGCTTCGCTCCTTCAGCCGCGCCACATCGGCGGCCTGGCCGAAGCGCGCCGCCACGACGGCATCGTCGCGGCGTAAGGCATCCTCGAAATCCTCGGCCGTCGCAATGTCGAGACGGGCCCGGTGGGCGGCCCAGGCCCGCTCGCGACCTTGGCGAAGCGCTAGGGCCTCGGCGTCCGAGATCGGCCCGGCCAAGCGGCCGAGCGCATCGACCTCGGCCCGCAGCAATGCCTGTTCGGCGGAGAGGTCCGCGGCTTCGCCGTCGCGCCGCAGCGTCTCGGCTTCGGCCTCGGCGAGGACGTTGGTCCAGCCCTCGACGTCGCGTTGGGCCGGGAGCGGCAGAGCGGCGAGCTGGTCCGCCGTCCCGCGCCAGGGCGCCAGGGTTTGTATCGTCTCGGCAAGCCGGTCTTTCGCGAGGACACGAGCCCTTTCGGCGTGACGCCGCTGGGTGGCGGGATCGGCAGTCCGCAGGCCTTCGACCACGCCGGCGAGCCGCGCCAGAGCGGCCCCGCTCAGGGCTTCCGCGCCACCGCCGGCCTTTTCGACCGACTGTTGCGCCGCTGCGAGACGCTGCGCGGCGTGGTCGGACTCGCGCCGAGCGTCCTCGTGGCGTGCCGCTATTCCAGAGCGTTCAGCGATCAGGGCCCGCAGGATCCCGACGACGGCGGCCGGGAGCATAGTGCCGTCGGGGTCGGCGCCGGGCGGGCGGCCAAGACGGCGTAAGGCGACCGCGATGGCGACCTCCGCTTCGGCGAGCTGCGGGCGGCGACGGGGTAGATCCTTGGCGGCCGTGACGGCCGCGGCGCGCGCAGAGGCCAGCCCGTCATGAGCATCGCCCAGCGCCAAGGCGGCGGTATCGACGACGATCGCGTCGCGCTCCTGCAGGAGAGTTTCGCTCTCCCGCGCGATGCCGCGCGCCTCCTCGGCCAAGCGGATCTCGTCGCGCTCCAGCGCCGGTAGCGCGGCAGCCCAGTCGGCGGGCGGCTCGGGCAGGGCGAGGAGGGGGGCGAGGGTATCACGCAGGCTGCGCAACCGGGCGAGCTGGGGCAGGGCGGCGAGACGGCGTGCGATGTCGTCCCGCCGAGCGCCGGCTTCTCCGCGCTTTTGCCGCGCCGCATCATAGGCCGCCGCCGCCCGGTCGCGCTCCTCCACCATGCGCTTGTAGGGGCCGGACTGCATGTCGATCGCGTCGCGCTCGACCTTGAGACGATCCAGTTCCGCCTTGAGCTCGTTCAACCCGGTCTTCTGCGCACCGGGCCGGAAGAAGCGGTCGGCCTCCTCGCGCATCGTCTCGAGCGTCTGGCTCAGGCCCGCCGCGCCCGCGCTGCCGGAGAACAGGATCTGCCCGAGGTCGCCCCGGCTCGCCAGGATCTCGTCGCCGCCCTGTTCGATCGAATCGTCGTCGAGCGAGAACATGCTCCGATAGGCGTCGCGGCCGACGCCGCCGAGTTCGGCCGTCAGAAGGCCCTCGTCGAGGGCGCGTTCATCGGCGTCCAGCAGGGTCGCCTGCTGGCGGCGGATGCGAAGCACCTCGCGCGACCCGTCGGCAAGGTCCAGCCGCGCGCCGATGCGTAGCGTCGGATAGGGGTGGAGGAAGGCGTAGTTGGGTTCCTTCAAGGCCCGAATGCCGAACAGCAGGTCGAGGTAAGCCGCGAAGGCCGTGGATTTGCCGGCCTCGTTGGGGCCGTAGACGATATGGAGATCCGGCCGGCCCACCGGCGCCGGGCCGAAATCCAGGCTTCGACCCGTGAACTTGCCGTAGCGGATGAGATCGAGCCGCCCGAGGCGCATCAGGAGGGTCCCACCGGCTCGCGCAGGCGCGCCAGCACGTCTTCGGCCCCTTCGGCGAAGAGGCGGGCGAGCGTCTCGGCGCTGGCGTCGGCGTCGGCTCCGAGGACGGCGTCGCGGCATTCGCGTGGCAGCTTGCGCGTCAGTTCCTCGACGACCCCCGCCATGCCGCCGCGGAAGGTCTCCGAGCCCAGGACGGCGCTGCCGATGAGCTCACCGAGTTCCCCGACGGCGTCGCCCGTGGCGCGGATTCCGCGCGGTGCCACGAGACCGAGCTCGAGCTTCTCGATCCAGGTCCTGCCGAGATCGCCGGCGCTGCGCTCCGCCTCGGCCCGCAGCCGGTCGAGGTCGCGCCGGATCTGCCAGGCGAAGGGCGTGGCACCCGTGATCTCGAGCCGCGCGACGAGGTGAGGCGAGACCGCGGCGCCGCGCGCTGACGCGATCGCTGTGCCGAGCCGGGCCACGACGCCCGCCCAGTCCTCGACCCCGCCGAGATCGACCGGCACGCGCTCGAACTGCGCCACGCTGGTGACGCGGTCCTCCATGGTGATCACGCCGTCGTCCGCGACCGTGACGAGGGTCACGGTCTTGGCGCCGGCCTCGCCGATGTCACGGCCCTGTGGAATGCCGGACATGACAACGGCGGCCGAGCGGGGAGCGACCGGCGAGGCCTTGCGGAGATGGATATGGCCGAGCGCCCAATAGGAGAAGCCGGATCCGTGCAGATCGGTCTCGCGGCAGGGGGCGTAAGGGTCATGGCCCTGCGCACCGTCGAGGCTCGTGTGCATCAGGCCGATGTTGACGGCCCCCTCCACGGGCGACTTGTACTTCGGCAGGAAGCTGTCGGGCGCATGGGCCTGGGCGAAGCTCATCCCATGGATACGGACATCGAGGCCACCCGCCACGCCGGCGATCGTGACCGTCTCGGCCCAGCCGCCGAACAGCTTGACGCTGTCGGGCAGCATCAGCTCCCGGGTGATCTTGGACAGGGCGTCGTGGTTGCCGCGGATCACGAAGGTGCGGATCCCGGCCACGTCCAGGCGCTTCAGCTGCTCGGCCAGGAAGCGCGCCGTCTTCATCGACGTCTGGTCGCCGTCGTAGAGGTCACCGGCGAGCAGCAGGGCATCGACCTGCTCGTCGAGGCACAGATCGACGATCCGGACCAGGGCCTGCCGGGTGGCGTCGAAGACCAAGCCGGCGAGCTCGGGGTCCCGCAGCGCCAGAGAGCGCAAGGGGCTGTCGAGGTGGAGATCGGCGGCGTGGACGAAGCGAAAGGCCATGCGGTGAGGTTGGGTCCTGGACGGCGCCCGCCTTCGGCGACGGTATGCGCGCGACTATCGTTTCGATCTAGCGCAGGCGCAGGCCGGGCGCCATCGAACCCTTACGCGGCGTCTTCGAGCCGCCGTGCGGGTCCGGCCAGGAGGGCCTTGAGGCGCGGCGCCGGCAGCGGTCTCCCGAGATGGAAGCCCTGAAGCTCCGAGCAGCCCTCCTCGCGCAGGCGGGCCAGCTGGTCCGGCGTTTCGACGCCTTCGGCGAGGGTGCGGATGCCGAGGCTGTTGCCGAGGCTCACGACGGCCCGGATGATAGCGAGGCCGTGCCGGTTCTCCGCCATATCGCGGATGAAGGAGCGGTCGATCTTGATCTTGTCGAACGGGAAGCGGTTCAGATAAGCGAGGCTCGAATAGCCGGTGCCGAAATCGTCGAGCGCGATCACCACCCCCAAGGCACGAAGCCGATGAAGCATGGCGAGGTTCTGTGTGCTGTCGTCGAGGAAGACCGATTCGGTGATCTCGAGCTCGAGTCGCTTAGCGTCGAGCCCGGCCTCTGCCAACGCGGCCGCGACCGTATCGGCGAGGTCGGCGCGTCGGAACTGCACGGCCGACAGGTTGACGGCGACCCGGCAGTCCGCCGGCCAGCGCGCGGCTTCGGCGCAGGCCTGACGCAGCACCCATGCCCCGAGCGCGTCGATGACGCCGATCTCCTCGGCGACGGGGATGAACTCGGCCGGCGAGACAGCACCCCGCTCCGGGTGAAACCAGCGCAGCAGGGCTTCGAAGCCCAGGATCGCCAAGGTTTCGGCGGCGAAGATCGGCTGGTAGTAGAGCTCGAACTCGCCCCGGCCGAGCGCCTGCCGCAGGTCGGCTTCGAGGCTGCGGCGCGCCTGGAGCGCCTCGTCCATTCCAGCCTCGAAATAATGCAGAGTGCCGCGCCCGGCTGCTTTGGAGCGATACAGGGCGATATCGGCATTGTGGAGCAGGATATCGGGGTCCGAGCCGTCGCCTGGGGCGAGCGACAGGCCGATGCTGGCCCCGATCACGGCCTGATGCCCTTCGATGAGGTAGGGTGCCGCGATCCGGGCGATGAGCCGTTCCGCCAGGGCTCCGGCCTCGGCCGGCGTCGAGAGACCTGTCGCGATGATGGCGAATTCGTCGCCGCCGAGCCGAGCCGCCACGCCGGAGGGGCCGATGACGGCGGCGATCCGCTCGCCGGCCATCCGCAGCACGCGGTCGCCGGCGCCGTGGCCCAGCGTGTCGTTGACCTGCTTGAAATGGTCGAGGTCGATGCAGAGCACGGCCAGCAGCTCGCCCCGATCGCGGCCGACCGCGAGACTGTCGGCGAGCCTGGTCCGGAACAGGCTGCGATTGCACAGCCCCGTGAGATCGTCGTGATGCGCCAGATAGGCGACCTGCGCTTGCGCCCGGCGCTGCGCCGTGACGTCGTGGATCGACGCAAGGACGCAATCGTCGCCTTCGAAGGCGAGATGGTTGGCGTAGATCTCGACGTCGAGCGGGCCTCTCGCTCCCGCCGACAGTTTCCAGGATCGCGGCGCCTCTTGGCTATCGGCAGGATCCCGCGACGCCGCCATGAGGGCTGCGCGGTCCACGGTCTCGAACAGATCGAGCCAGCTTTCGTCGAGAAGATCTTCTGCCGATCGCCCGCAGAGCCGCGTCATGGCGTTGTTGACGCTGCGCACGCGCATGGTCCGGCGCTGGTAGACCAGCAAGGGCATCGGATTGTTCTCGAAGAGCAGGCGGACCGAATCCTCGCGCCCCTTCATCTCCGTCACATCCGTCAGCGCGACGCCAAGCAGGTCACCGACGGGCGCCACTGAAATGCGCAGATGGACGGCGGGAACATCGGCACGACGAATGGCAAACTCGAAGACATGCGGTTCCTGGCGCGCCATGGCGCGCGTCAGTTCCGCCAGCAGCCCATTGCGTCCCGAGGAGGGAACCAGATCCGACAGCAGCTTCCAGCAGATCGCGTCTTCGGGCCGGCCGAAGAAGTCGGCTGCGGTGCCGTTGAGGCTGACGATCTGGAAATCGGGCGAGCCATCCGGCGCGATGGTCGCCGCCAGGGCCACGAGCCCGTCGCCCGTGGAGCGATACATGGCGGCCAGCAAATCCTGGGCGATCGGCCGTTGCCGCAGATAGACCAGGACCAAATCGCCGCCCCACCGGTTCCTCAGCGGCATGGCCAGGACATCGCAGGTGGCCACGGCACCGTCGACGACGCAGCGGGCCAGTCCCTCGGCAGGTGTACGCTGCGCAATGGCGCGCCGCAGGCAGTCGAGAAGACCGATGCGATAGCCTGGCGCCAGCGCGTCGCAGGCCATATTCATCATATCATGGCCGATTTGACGCTCGAACTCCGGCCCGGCGCGGAGAAAGCGGAACTGGCCGGGGCCGTCCTCATGGGCAATCCCGAGCCGGTCCGCCACGGCACCAAGGCTGCCGAGTGCGACGTCTTCGTAGAAGGGAATATCCTCGCCGATCCGGGACGACATCCAGCGCAGAACAAGCTTGTCGAGGTCGACGCAACGTCGCTCGACGTTGTTGGAAATCGATAATGGCGGTTCGACGTCTGTACGCGGCACAGGTAGGCCTTATGAAGCTGCAGGACGGCTGGTGCCCGTTCCGCTCGGGGCGTGGGGGCAAGTCGGCCAGCCAGGACCAATTCGCCACCACAAAGAGCCGGTCTGGCTCAATCCGGCTGCAGCTTTAGCTAAGCGTTCCGTAACGTCAGCCTAAGACCGACGTCATAAAAGCGTGACACCGCAAGGCCTTGCTCTCTTCATGCCCGTTAGTGCGGTTCAGCCCTGGACCGATTTGGTCTATGTCGCCCCGACCAGCGATGTCCGTCCGGAGACTGCCCATGAGCCACATCCATTCCGAGGCGCCAGCCGCCCCGCGCGGCCCCGTGTCCCTGATTGGCGCTCCGGTCCAGGCGGGTACCCAGCAGGCCGGTTGCCTTATGGGTCCGGCGGCGCTCAGGACAGCCGGGATCGCGACGACGCTCATCGATCTCGGCTGCCACGTCCTCGACCACGGCGACGTCGTTCCCGCCCCGGCCAGCGCCGACCCGGTCGACAGCGTGCCGTCGCTGCGCCGCCTCGGCGAAGTGACGGCCTGGACGCGCGCGATTGGCGACCGGGTCCATGCGGCTCTCGCGGCGGGCGAAATCCCCGTCGTGCTCGGCGGCGATCACAGCTTGTCGATGGGGTCGGTCGACGGCGTGGCGCGCCATTGCCGGCAGCAGAATCGTCCGCTGTTCGTGCTGTGGCTCGACGCCCATGCGGATTTCAACACGCCCGATACGTCGCCTTCGGGCAACATGCACGGCATGCCTCTTGCGGCGCTCTGCGGTGAGCCGGGGCTCGAAGGCGTTTTCGCCGACAGCCTGACGGAGCCGAGGCTGTCGCCCGACCACGTTCACCTCTTCGGCATCCGCTCGGTCGACCGCGGTGAGCGCGCCCTGTTGAAGGCCCGCGGGGTCGATGTCGTCGACATGCGCCATATCGACGAATGGGGCGTGGCGGTACCGTTGCGTCGAGTCCTCGAGCGGGTGGCCGCCGCAAACGGGTTTCTTCACGTCAGCCTCGACGTCGACTTCCTCGACCCTTCCCTGGCGCCCGGCGTCGGCACCACGGTGCCGGGTGGCGCAACCTACCGGGAAGCGCACCTCATCATGGAGATGATCCACGATTCAGGTCTGATGGGCTCGCTCGACGTAGTGGAACTCAACCCCTTCCTCGACGATCGCGGGCGCAGCGCCCTAATGCTGGTGGACCTCGTCGCCAGCCTGTTCGGCCGTCAGGTCATGGACCGCGCGACCGCGGCCGGCCCGGTGTTCTGAGCGGTCCGGGAACAGCCACGGTTATCTGGCGCTTATGCATACAATCTTACCCGGGAGCTTCCTATGAAAGCCATTCGACTCCGCTCGCCCGGCGGCCTCGCCAATCTGCAGTCGGTCGATATTGAACCGGCCCGCGATCCCGCTGCCGGCGAGATCCGCGTCCGCATCCATGCGTCCTCGCTGAACTACCATGACTACAGCGTGTCGAGCCGCCCGGCCTGGCAGGCCGACGGGCGCATTCCGATGTCAGACGGCGCGGGCGTCGTCGAGGCGGTCGGCACCGGCGTGACGGAGTTCAAGCTCGGCGACAATGTCGTGTCCTGCTTCTTCCCGACCTGGGAGGATGGCCCGGCCACGATCTCCGACTTCAAGACCGTGCCCGGTGACGGGGTGGACGGTTTCGCCCGTGAAGCCTTCACGGGTCCGGTGTCCTGCTTCACCCTGGCCCCCAAGGGCTATTCGCACGCCGAAGCCGCGACCCTCACCACCGCCGGCCTGACGGCGTGGCGGGCGCTCGTGGTCGATGGCGGGCTGAAGGCCGGCGATACCGTGCTGGTGCTCGGCACCGGCGGCGTCTCGGTCTTCGCGCTCCAGTTCGCCAAGGCCATGGGCGCCACCGTCGTGGCGACATCGTCCTCGGACGAGAAGCTCGAGCGCATCCGCTCTCTCGGTGCCGACCATACGATCAACTATCGCCAGCAGCCCGAATGGGGCAATCAGGTCCGCGATTGGACCGGGGGACGCGGCATCGATCACGTGATCGAGGTCGGTGGTCCCGGCACGCTGCCGCAATCCATCGCGGCGGTGCGGGTCGGCGGGCATATCGCTCTGATCGGCGTGCTGACCGGCTATGCCGGCGACGTGCCGACAGGTCCCTTCATGGTCAAGCAGGCTCGCCTGCAAGGGCTCATCGTCGGCAGCCGGCGCGAGCAGCGTGACATGGTGCGGGGAATCGAAGCCTGTGGGGTGAAGCCGGTCATCGACCGCAGCTTCCCGCTGGACGGTCTGGCCGATGCCTTCCGCTATCAGGAAAGCGGCTCGCATTTCGGCAAGATCTGCCTCGAGTTTTAAACCGAAACATGGACGGACGGCCGACCGCGGTCGGTCTTCCGTCCACGCCACAGCCTGTCGACATGGGCGATCGATCTAAATTTAGTGATATGGTGCGAAGCCTCTCGTCAGCCCTGCGGAACGTGGTATTCACGTTCGAGGCGACGGGCGATCTCACGAGCCACACTGCACCAGTGGCCCTCTCCGTCCACTTCGCGCGAGGCGGTCGCCCCTAGCCTGGCCATGCCGTACGCGCCGCGACCGTGCGCATCGATCAGGCGATCGGCATCGCGCATCACCGCCGGCCAGATCAGGCGACGCCACAGCCTGTCGAGCATCAAGGTCCACCGTGTTGAGACGGTTTCGAAATACGCCGTAGCGGTTCACCCCGCTACGCGCGGAACCGCACAGTGGCACCATGTCGTCGCTGAACATATGATAATTCCACCACCGGACGTGCCACTCTGTCACGCCCCTAGCCTGTCAGGCTATTGTTCAAGCGGAGCTTCGACTTAATCCTGCAACAGGCTCCCACTTTCAAGCTGGCGTGTGTCGGCAGCAGCATGACACACGGTGACCTCGCTGCTCAGCCGAGATCGGCCCTCAGCAAGGCCGTTACGTCGTCCGGGGCGAGATCACGAAAGCCGCCCGGTGGAAGGTCGTGGGGCAAAGCCAGGGCGCCGATGCCCTCGCGGTGCAGCGCCACGACGCGGCTGCCCAATGCCGCCATCATGCGCCGGACCTGATGATAGCGGCCCTCGACGATGGTCACGATGGCCTCGGTCGGGGTCTCCATGGTCAGCGTCCCCGGCAGCAGCGGCCTGTCCTCGCCTTTCAGCATCAATGTGCCGGAGGCCACGATCTCCGCCGCGTCGGCGCGGAGCGGCTCGGACAGGTGCGCACGATAACGCTTGGGGGCACGGCTCTTCGGGCTGATGATCCGGTGCAGCAGCGCGCCGTCGTCGGTCAGGACCAGCAGCCCCGTCGTATCCTTGTCGAGACGTCCGGCGCTCGACAGGGGCGGATCGCGGTGCCGCCACCGGGGCGGCAGCAGGTCGTAGACGAGCGGTCCCGCCTCGTCGTGCGAGCAGGTGTGGCCCAGGGGCTTGTTCATCGCCAGAACGAAGCCCGGCAGCGGGTCGAGCGGCTCGTCCTCGACTGTCAGCCGAGACCGCAGGTCCGGCACGAGCGGCACCTTGAGATCCGCGGCCGGGATGCGGAGCCCGTCGAGCAGCACCCTACCCGTCCGGCAGAGCCCCGCCACATCGCGCCGCGTTCCGTAGCCGAGGTTGCCGAGCAGCCGGTCGAGCCGGATGGAGCCGCTCACGCGGTCCATTCCGAAGCGCGGCCCCGTCCGGCAGTGGACGGAAGAGCGCTCACATCCGTCATCGCCGCGCTTCGAAGACCTTGAACCCGCGCGCCTCGGCCCGGACCTCGACCCGAGTGAAGAGCGGCTTCAGCACGCCCTCGTAGGGCAGGTGCCGATTGGCGACGATCCACAGGCTGCCACTGCGCCGCAGCACTTTGGCGGCCGTGGCGACGAAACTCTGCCCCAGCCCCTGGTCTTCGATCCCACCCTGGTGGAAGGGTGGGTTCATGACGACGAAGTCGAGGTTGACGAGGCCGGCCGGAGCAACGCGGAGGTCCGCCCAGCGATGCCCGACACGCGCATCGTCGACATTGCGGCGCGCCGCATCGATGGCGCGACGGTCGATGTCGATCAGTGTCATCGCCTTCACCTTGGACGATTTCAACACCGAGTGGGCCAGGACGCCGATGCCGCAGCCGAAATCCGCGCCGCGGCCGGCCAGCGCCGGCAGGGTCTCGATCAGCAGGGCGCTCCCGGGATCGAGCCGATCCCAGGAAAAAATGCCGGGCTGCGACCAGAGTCCCAGGGCCTCGACGAGGCGCGGCGCCCCGGCCGCAATGGCCTCGGCAAGCCCCTCGGACATTTCGGGACGGTATCCCGTGCAGATGCGATGGTGCCGCCTGCCGGTGTCCTCGACGGTGCAGCCGAGGGCTCCGAGTTCGTCGCCCAGGCGGGAACCACCCTTGTCCTTGGGAGCCAGGATCGTGAAAGGTGCCCCGGGTGTCAGCGCCCGAAGCCCCGACGCCATCGCGTGTCGCCGCTCTACCGTGCCGGGCGGCGCCACCATGATCAGCTCCTCCAGCGTGGCCTCCGCCAGCGACTCGAGCGCCTCGGCGCCGGGGATCAGCGGCGACAGCTGCAGGCTGTCCGCCACGTCGAGCTTCAATCCATCGATCGGGCTGCCGTACACGCCCTTCCGCTTCGCCGCGTCCACGCCATCTCCTGTCATTGGGCGATCATATAGAATGGCGCGGCAGCGAACGCCATCATGCCCCGCCATCGCCGCGCCTCCGTCCTGGCCGAGATGGACGCTCTGGGCGAGGACAGGGAAGGACGATCATGATCCGGGTGCTGGTCATCGAGGACGACGGCGAGACCGCGGCGGAGATCGTCGAGGACTTCTCGGCGGCGGGATTCACGGTCGCGCTCGAACGCGACGGGAATGCCGGGCTGGCGCGCGCCCAATCGGGGAGCTTCGATGTCGTGACGCTCGACCGCATGCTGCCCGGCCTTGATGGGCTGGCGTTGCTCGATCGGTTGCGCGCGACCGGCGTGACGACGCCGGTGCTGGTCCTGAGCGCGCTCTCCTCCGTCGACGAGCGGATCCGCGGGTTGCGGGCCGGCGGCGACGATTACCTCGCCAAGCCGTTCTTCGCCGCCGAGCTTCGCGCCCGCGTCGAGGTCCTGGCCCGGCGCCCGGCCGAGCGGGACAGCACGGTTCTCCGCTTCGAAGACCTCCAGCTCGACCTGCTCGGCCGCACGGCTCGGCGCGGGGAGCGCGTGCTCGATCTCTACCCGCGAGAATTCAAGCTGCTGGAATTCCTGGTCCGCCACGCCGGCCAGGTCGTGACGCGTGCCATGCTGTTCGAACAGGTCTGGGGCTACAGCTTCCATCCAGGGACGAACCTCGTCGATGTCCACATCGGCAAACTTCGCCGCAAGATCGACGGCGCGGGTGATCCGATGCTCATTCACACGGTGCGGGGCACGGGCTTCGTGCTCCGCATGCCGGAGGCGTGACGGTGTCGCCGATCGCGCGGCTCGAGGCACCGCCTTTGCTGCGCCGGTTGAAACTGCTGGAGACGACGGCGTTCCGCTGGACGCTGGCCTCGGCCGCGATCCTGGGGCTCGGCATCGTCGCCATGGGCGGGTTCTTCTACTGGCAGACCGTCGGCTACTTCACGGCACGGCTCGATTCGAGCCTGCTGCTCGAGGCGCGCTCCCTGCAGCCCGAAACGCGGCGCGTCTTGATGATCCGGCTCGAGAAAGCGCTTTCGGTCGATCCTCAGAGCAACAAGGCCTTTGGGCTGTTCGGGCCGGATGGGATCCGAATCGCCGGGGATGTCGAGGCCCTGCCGCCCAATCTCCCGCCGGCCGATCGGCCGTCGCCCGTGACCGTGCAATGGACCCGTCACGGCGCAGTTGAGGCCGTTCCGGTGCGGGCCATCGCCATTCCCCTGGCCGACGGCGCGACTCTGTTTCTCGGACGCAGCGCCGGCGATCTCGCCGACATCGACGCGATCGTCCAGCGCGCCATGGCTCTGGCCGTGCTGCCGGCCGCTCTGCTGGCGCTCATTGGCGGAGCCCTGGTCAGTCTGGGAACGCTGCGCCGGGTCGATGCCGTGTGGCGCGCCTGCAGCCTGATCATGGCGGGTGAGTTCGGCCGCCGGCTGCCGGTCGGCCGCCGTCACGATGAATTCGACCGCTTGTCGGAGATGGTCAATCGCATGCTGGACCAGACGGAGCGGCTGCTCGAGGAGGTGAAGGGGGCCGGCGACGCTATTGCGCACGACCTGCGGACGCCCCTGACCCGCCTGCGGGCCCGGCTTGAACGAGCCCTCGACCCCGACGCCCGCCACGCGCCTGTGGGCGATGTCCTCGCGCATTCGCTGGTCGATGTCGACCAGCTCCTCGCCACCGTAACGGCCGTGTTGAGACTGGCGGAAGTGGAAGAGGGGCGTCGGCAGAGCGGCTTTCGTTGCATCGACCTCGGCGACATCGTGGCTGACGTGGCGGAGCTTTACGCGCCCGTCGCGGAGGAGAAGGGGATCGACTTCGCCCTGGCGCGAAGCGGCGGCCCGGTGATGCTGCACGGCGACGGTGACCTCGTCTTCGAAGCCATCGCCAATCTGGTCGACAATGCCATCAAGTATACGCCTCCCGGCGGCCGGGCCGGGCTGGCGCTCGAGACAGGCCCGGGCGGGCCGATGGTCAAGGTCTGGGACACGGGCCCCGGAATCCCGCCCGAGGAGAGCGAGGCGGTGATGCGCCGCTTCTATCGGATCGACCGGAGCCGCCACATTCCCGGCACGGGCCTTGGCCTCAGCCTCGTGGCCGCCATCGTGCGGCTGCACGGCTTCGCGCTCGATATCGGGCAAGGTCAGGGAGGCGGCTGCGAAATGGTGTTGCGCTGCGGAAGCGGTGATCGGCCTACCGCACTACGGCCGGCGGAGGTGACGGCTGCCCACTGAAGCGCAACCATCCTCTCGCGTCCCGTGTTGGCCGAAGACAGACCTCACCGTAACGAGACCATGCGCATGCTTCCAACCCGCAAACTCGGCCGCCAAGGGCTCGAAGTCTCGGCTATCGGCCTCGGCTGTATGGGGATGAGCCAGTCCTACGGGGCTCCTGACGATGCCGAGTCGATCCGCACGATCCATCGCGCCCTCGACCTCGGCGTCACTTATTTCGATACTGCCGAGGTCTATGGCCCGTTCACCAACGAGACGCTGCTCGGCCAGGCCTTGAAGGGCCGGCGCGAAGGGACCGTGGTGGCGACGAAATTCGGCTTCAGGATCGAGAACGGAAAGCCGGCAGGGGTCAACAGCCGGCCGGACCACATCCGAAAGGTGGTCGATGCCTCTCTGAGTCGGCTCGGGCTCGACCACATCGACCTGCTCTACCAGCATCGCATCGACCCGGCCGTGCCGATCGAGGAGGTGATCGGCACCGTGTCGCGTCTGATCGAGGCCGGAAAGGTGCGGTTCATCGGCCTCAGCGAAGCAGGCGTCGCCAACATTCGCCGCGCCCATGCGACTCATCCGATCTCGGTACTGCAGAGCGAATATTCACTCTGGGAACGCAACCTCGAACCGGAGATCATTCCGGCGCTGCGCGAGCTCGGCATCGGCCTCACGCCCTTCAGCCCGCTCGGCCGCGGCTTCCTCACCGGTGCGGTGAAGCGCGCCGAGGACTATCCCGAAGGTGACTATCGCCGCACGGATCCGCGCTACATGGGCGAGAATTTCGATCGCAACGTCGCGGCAGCCGGTAAAGTGTCGGCCATTGCTTCGGCAAAGGGCGTCAAGCCGGGCCAGATCGCCCTGGCCTGGCTGCTCGCCAAGGGCGACGACATCGCTCCGATCCCCGGCACCAAGCGCCGAACCTATCTCGAAGAGAACGTCGCTGCGGCGGCGATCATGCTGTCTGCCGCCGAGGTGGCCGAGCTTGATGCAGCGCTGCCTCCCGGATCAATCGCCGGACCACGCTACACCGAAAACCAGATGGCGATGGTCGACCGCTGACCTTGCTGTATTTCGAATGTTTCAAGGATTTCGCATATGAGCAACGACACTCCTGTCTGGTTCATCACCGGCTGTTCGACTGGGTTCGGCCGGGAACTCGCCAAGCTGGTTCTCGATCGCGGCTGGCGGGCGGTCGTGACAGCCCGCGACAAGGAGCGGGTCAGTGACTTCGCAGAGGGTCGCGAGGACCGAGCCTTGGCGCTGTCGCTCGACGTCATCGACGACGACGACATCGACGCCGGCATGGCCGCCACAATGAAGCAGTTCGGCCGCATCGACGTGTTGGTGAACAATGCCGGCTACGGCTATCTGGCGTCGATCGAGGAGGGTGTCGCGGAAGAGATCCGGGCGCAGTTCGAAGCCAACGTCTTCGGCCTGTTCGCCATGACGCGGGCCGTGCTGCCGGTGATGCGGGAGCAGGGCCGAGGCCACATCATCAACATCGCTTCCGTAGCGGGGTTCTGCGGCTTCCCGGGGTCGGGCTACTATGCGGCGTCCAAACACGCCGTCGAGGGTTTCTCCGACTCGCTGTCGAAGGAGATGGCTCCACTCGGCGTCAAGGTCACCTGTGTCGAACCCGGCCCGTTCCGGACCGACTGGGCCGGACGCTCGATGACCCAGACGAAAAGCACCATCCCGGCCTATGCCGAAACCGTCGCAGCTCGTATGGCCAACACGTCCAGGATCAGCGGTACTCAGGCAGGCGACCCGATCCGTGCCGGCGAGGCCATGATCGCCCTGGTGGCCGAAGCCAACCCGCCGCTTCACCTCGTCCTCGGCGAGTGGGGCCACGATGCGGTGGTGAAGAAGCTGAGGGAGACGCTGGCCGAGGTCGAGAGCCGCCGGCAGACGGCGCTCGATACAGATTATCCGGAAGACGAGCGCTGAGTTGTAATTCACAGAGCGGCACGCCGATCCCACCCGTGTGTGCATCGCTGCCGAACACCATCCCGTGCATGAAGGCGCGGGGTCTGATTGCCTCGGGCTGATCTGTTGAACTGTGGGCAAGGCGTGACGGAGATTTCAACTTCTGAGGCCCTCCGCTAAGGTGGGCCTCAGAAGGCTCGGTGCTTTCGGGGGGCACCGATGATCGAGCGGGCAGGCATCTGGCGTCGCGGCATCGCTGCGGGAGTCGATCTGATCCTCTCTCAGATCTTCCTCCAAAGCCTCGTGGCGCTGCTCTTTGCGATGAGCGGCGGCCGCGTGACGAGTGGCATCACCTTCTACTCGTCTTGTGAGACCGCATGGGTGACGCCGGTTGGAGTGAAGCTGCCGGCCGGCTTCATCGTGACCAGCCAGAGCCTCTGTACGTCGCGCTTCTTCGCTCCGACGCAAACCTTCTATGTCGCTCGGCATGACGACAAAACAGGTACTTCTGTCTCGACGACGAGTTTCACGGCTGCGACGTCGCCGGATGGAAGGAGCGCCATACGGGTTCTCGGACTAGACGCGCTTTTCTATCCCATCTTCATACTTCTGCGATGGGCTTCCGATCGGTTCGCCGGTGGAAGCCTTGGTCGGCGTCTCGTGCGCATCGCCATCACCGATGTCGGGGGCACGGCGGAAGGCGCAGCCGTGGCGCGTCTTCTGGCAAGGCGCTACGCTCGCTTCGCTTGGCCACACGCGCCTGGAACTCTGGTCCTGGCCCTTGTTGCCCTCTCCGGCGCGGCCTTCGGCACAGTGCCTGCGACACTTCAGGGTCTGAGCTGGATCGCTGCCTCCGGGCTTGTCGGTGCCGCACATCTGACTGCCGCACTCGCCATCTTTCGCCACCAAGATGCGTTCTATGATGCGCCCTGTGGGACCGCAGTGGCGCCTCGCCTCGAGATCGCTCGCGCCCGCGACATGAGACCGGACGTCCCCATGCCGGACGTGCCAGGGCCGCTTCGTGATCTTGCCGGCGCCCTCTGGGTGGCTTGCCATCCGCTGCCGTGGCTGACCCTAGGCCTCGCCGGTGTTCTGTCGATCGTCTACGCTGGCGAGGTTCTGCTACCCTGGACACCCGCCTCGGCAATCGGCCTTTCGGTCGATACGCTTATGGCTTGGGGCGGCATGGATCGCGAACTGGCGATCCTCCTCGTACAACCGTACCGCCTGATCACGGCAATCTTCCTCCATGGAAGCCTTGTTCATCTCGTCGTCAATGTCACCGCCCTGCTGATCATCGGTTTCCTCCTTGAAGACGGGCTTGGCTCGATCCTGTTCGGGGCGGTGTTTCTGCTGGGTGGGCTCGCCGGATCTCTGGCGTCCATCGCCGCGAACCCACCCGAGATGATCGCGGTCGGTGCCTCGGGCGCGATCCTGGCGCTCTTCGCCGCGGCGGTTCCGCTCAGCACACTTGTGCCGAAGGGCAACCAGCGCCTGTGGCTTTGGGCTTGGCCGATCACGGTCTGCATTCCGGCCGTCATGCCGGGGGTGACGCTGCCGGGCATGATCGTGGTGGATCGCGCCGATCATGCCGGCGGCGAGATTGCAGGCCTGGTCCTCGGCATCCTCATCGCGGTTGCTTGGCGGAAAAGCATGAATCTTCGACCGCCGAGGCGCGTCGGCCAGATCGCCATCGCGGGACTGGCGTGCTTCGTCGGCGCCACGATCGCTGTCGGCGGCGTGCGGGCCCCCATGCAGGGCGCCAATCTCGTGCCGCATGGTCAAGAGCCTGCCGATGATGCCGGTTGGGAACGTGAGGCGTCGATCCTGTTCGCGCGTTACCCTGAGGACCCGCGCGTCCGTTACGGACTGGCCTTGCAAGAGGCCGCTGCTGGAGCTGGCGAGAAAGCCTCAGCGGATCTGGAGGCCGCCATCGCAGAGCAACGGAAGATGTCGCCCGTGCATGCCGGCACTTTCCGGTTTGGCGCGCATGCGGCGGTGGGCGCCAACTTCTTCAATTCCGGAGACCTCGAGGACGCCATCGCTCAATATTCTGCGGCGCTGAGAGAGCGACCCCAGGCCGAACTCTATCGGCAGCGTGGCATTGCGGAGTTTTATCGCGGGCGGGGCGCCGAAGCCGTTTCGGACCTTCGTCAGGCGCTGACCGTCGATGCGAAGGAAGCCTATTCCATCCTCTGGCTATCGATCGTGGCCGAGCGCACCGGACTTGAAGATCCGATCGCGGCAACATCGCGACACGCCGACGACGAGAAGTGGCCGGGTCAGATCGTCGAATTTTTCGATAGTCGAACCCACCTGGACGTCATGGAAGCGACGGCAGGCGTACTAGATCTCGCGTCCGACCAACACAGGGTCTGCGAGACGAAATTCTACGAGGCCGAGATGCATCTTATGCACGGCGAGGTCGACGCCGCACGTCCCTTGCTGCAGACCACAGTCTCGACTTGCCCCAAGACCTTCATCGAATACCGCGCTGCGTTGGAAGAACTCGCCAGCCATGACGGTTCGCCGCCTGGGTAGGGGGAGCGTGCGCCGTCAGCCCCCGTCGCGCATCCCCGCCCGGGCGCGCTCGCGCAGGATGTCGATGGGCTTGAGCGCGCCGTGTTCCTCGCAGTGCCAGTAGGTCCAGCCGTTGCAAGAGGGCAGGCCCTGGACCAGCGCGCCGACCTTGTGGATCGACCCCGCGATGGACGAGACTGCGATCAGTCCGTCGGCCCGCACCGTCGCTTTCACCTTTCGGCGCGAATCGTAGAGGGCTTGGCCCGGCACCACGGCACCGCTCTCGAGCAGGCTCGCGAAGGCGAGGCGAGGCTCCGAGCGCTTCGTCGCCAGCACGTCGAGGGTTTCGGCGTCGGCCGGGATCACGGCGGCAATGCGAGCCGCCGCCGCCTTGGCGTAGCCGGGATCGCGCTCGATGCCGACGCAGGTGCGGCCGTAGCGCCGCGCCACGGCGCCCGTGGTTCCCGAACCGAAGAAGGGGTCGAGGACCACGTCGCCGGGCTTCGAGGCGCTGAGCAGGATGCGCGTCAGCAGGGCTTCGGGCTTCTGGGTCGGGTGAAGCTTGTCGCCGTTGGCATCCTTCAATCGCTCGCCGCCCGAGCAGATGGGCATGAACCAATCCGACCGCATTTGCGTGTCGTCATTGGCGCCCTTCATGGCTTCGTAGTTGAACGTGTAGCCCTTGGCGTCCTGGTCGCGCGAGGCCCAAATCAGGGTTTCATGAGCATTGGTGAAGCGGCGGCCGCGGAAGTTCGGCATCGGATTGGCCTTCAGCCAGACGATGTCGTTGAGGATCCAGAAGCCGAGATCCTGCAAGGTCGAGCCGACCCGGAAGATGTTGTGGTAGGAGCCGATGACGAAAAGCGTCGCATTGGGTTTCATGACGCGGCGAACGCCCGCCAGCCAGGCGCGGGTAAAACGGTCGTAGTCGGCGAAGCTCGCGAACTTGTCCCAATCGTCGTCTACCGCATCGACGGCGCTCTGGTCGGGGCGCGTCAGCGGGTTGGTCAGCTGCAGATTGTAGGGCGGATCGGCGAAGACAAGGTCGACACTTTCGGCCGGCAGGCTATCCAGCGCCGTCAAACAGTCGGACAGGATGATACGATCCGTCAGGGACGGAGAAACGGCCCTGAGTCGAGCCGTCGAAGCTCCAGCACGCGATACCTTAGACTGGAGCTTCGAAGCGGCCGAACCGGCCTGTGCTTGGGACATGTGACACACACCGGAAAACGCTACTCACAAGTGAGATCATGCCCTCGTTAAGCTTAAGGGGATGTTGCCGGCCTGCGTAAAAATGTGTCCTGTTTCGCAACGCTTCGCTCACCCACCCTGGGTCGAGCCGCCGCAGAAGGCGTCAGTCTTCGCCTTCGTCGTGGCGCGCCACGGTGCCGAAGGTCATGCGATGAAACGGGGTCGGGCCATGGGCGAGCACGGCGGCGCGGTGCGTCGCGGTCGGGTAGCCCTTGTGGATCCGGAACCCGTAGACCGGGTGGGCGGCGTCGAGCCGGATCATGAGTCGGTCTCGCGTCACCTTGGCGACGATCGACGCCGCGGCGATCGACAATGAGAGCGCATCGCCCTTGATGAGGGCACGGCCCGGGCAGGGGAGCCCGGGCGGCACGTCGCGGCCATCGACCAGCACGTGATGCGGCTGGATCTGCAGCGCTCTCACGGCGCGGCGCATCGCCATGAAGGTGGCCTGCCGGATGTTGATTCTGTCGATCTCGGCCGGGGTGGCGAGGCCGATCCCGACCGCCAGAGCGTGATCGAGCACGAGGTCGAAGAGGTCCGCGCGGCGCTCCGGCGTCAGTGCCTTGGAATCGTCGATGCCGTCGGGGAGGCTGTCCGGGTCGAGGATCACGGCCGCGGCCGAGACCGGGCCGGCCAGCGGCCCGCGGCCGGCCTCGTCGACGCCGGCGATCAGCGCGAACCCGTCCCTGCGCAGGCTGCGCTCCCAATGATCATGCGGCGGCAGCGACAATCCTCCTCTTCGCCGATGAGTCGGATCCTGCCGGCCCTGCTGGCGGTTGAGCTACCATGGATGGAGGGGTGAGGACCATGGATCAGGCCACGACGCGGATGGATGCCGAACAGGCGGTGCAACTGAGGCCTCGTGACACCGGTGCGCTCACCCCGGATCCCGCCATCGTCGATCCGGCCGAGCACAACGTGGTGTTCACCAGCCTCGTCACGGCCGACGATGACATCGTGGGGCTCGTGGCCTATTCGATCTACAAGCAGAACAAGTATGATTGGCTGCAGGCTTTCGGGCGTCTCGAGGGCCGCATGCCGGATGCCGCCGAAGCCCAGTCCTACCTCTTGGGGGAAAGCACGGCACGGCGCCTCGCCACCTATCGCCATCTCGCCCAGGCGGTGCTGGACGGGCGTGGACCGGAGGTCATCGGGACCTCAGGTGGCGTAGCCCGCAACGCCGCCGGCCGGCCGGCCAAGGCGGGCTCTCGGGCCGGCCTCTCGGCCAACGGTTCCGGGTTTCAGCTGAGCGCGGCGGGGATGGCCGGAATTCTGGTCGCCCTTCTCGTCGTCGTGGTGCTGTTCTGGTTCCTCCACAGCGGCGCCCCGCTGCCACCTGCGACGCCGGGTAAGTGAGCGTGACGGGCCTTAACCGTGTCAAAACAGGTTGAGCTGCTGGCCATGCGGGGTCGGGGGCTTGAAGAGGTCGGTCCGCAGCTTGGCGCGGACTTTCGAGAAACCGAGCTTGGCCGAGGCGATCTCGAAGCGGCGGCCCAGCATCCAGGCATAGGGGCCGGTGCCGGTCATTCGCTTGCCCCAGGTGGCGTCGTAATCCTGGCCGTCGCGCATCGATTGGACGAGGCCCATGACGTGGCGCAGCTTGTCGGGGAAATGCGCCAGCAGCCACTCGCGGAACAGGTCGCGCACTTCCAGCGGCAGGCGCAGCACGACGTAACCCGCCTCGACCGCACCGGCCTGGCGCGCCGCGGCAAGGATGGTCTCGAGCTCGTGATCGTTGACGGCGGGGATCATCGGCGCCGTCATGACGGTGACCGGAATCCCGGCTTCGGACAGGCGCCGGATGGCGTCGAGCCGTTTGTGCGGCGCCGGGGCCCGCGGCTCCATCAGCCGCGCCAGCGCGGGGTCGAGCGTCGTCACCGACATCGCGACCTTGACGAGACCCTTGGCGGCCATGGGCGCCAGAAGATCGATGTCGCGCGCCACCAGCGCCGATTTGGTGATGATGCCGATCGGATGGTCGCAGCGCGCCAGCACTTCGAGCAGGGAGCGCATGATCTTCCGATCCCGCTCGATCGGCTGGTAGGGGTCGGTGTTGGTGCCGAGCGCGATCGTGCGCGGCTTGTAGCTGGACGCCGCGAGCTCGCGTTCGAGCTTGCCGGCCGCACCCTCCTTGGCGAAGAGCTTGGTTTCGAAATCGAGGCCCGGCGACAGGCCCACGAAGGCATGGGTGGGCCGCGCGAAACAATAGACGCAGCCGTGTTCGCAGCCCCGGTAGGGGTTGATCGAACGGTCGAAGGAGATGTCGGGCGAATCGTTGCGGGTGATGACGGTCTTGGGCTTTTCCAGCGTCACGCTGGTGACGAAGCTCGCCGGCTCGGGCGCCGAGGCCTCGTCCTGCGGGTCCGCCTCGCGGACCTCCGTCTCGAACCGGCCGCTGGCGTTGGAGAGGGCTCCCCGGCCGCGGCGGCGGTTGGCCAGCACGTCGTCGAGCGACAGCGGTTCGGCCCGGCGCGCCGGACGGCGTGTGGATGACGAGCGGTTCTGAAGCGCGGGAGGCGGGGCGGACGGCGTCCCGCCGAGATCGATCCCGGTCAACATCGGCGCTCTCCTGGCTCGAACGAGGCCGGCCTATCCCTGTGGATAACGCCGGCTGCATAAGAACGAATAGAGAACGGACCCGGACCGGTCAACTCCGATTCGAAGTCTCAGGGCTTCGGCGCGGCAGCCTTCGGAGCGTGCTCGTCGGTGTCGCGCGGCTCGCCCTCGTGCGGCTCGACGCCATGGGGCAGGGCGGCCGACGGTTCTCGGTGAGGAGCCGCCACGGGCGCCGGTTTCGGCGCACCCGCGGGGGCGGGGGCCGCGATCGTGCAGCGGGTGAAGCGCAGCGGCCGCGGGATCT
The DNA here is from genome assembly GCA_050920985.1 of Janthinobacterium lividum. Taxonomy (GTDB): domain Bacteria; phylum Pseudomonadota; class Alphaproteobacteria; order Rhizobiales; family Beijerinckiaceae; genus Lichenihabitans. Next base: position 38,067 of record JBPBQY010000069.1, read on the forward strand.
TCAGCCGCGTCTCCTGCCTCCGCATCTGCATGAGATCGGGGCTCAGCATGCGAATCGTCTCGGTGAGCCGGCCGGGGCGGTCGGCGCGCCGGCAATCCTCGAAGATCTCGAACTGCCCGCTGGCCGACACGACCTTGCGGAAGCTGCAATGGCCCGACGCGAAGGTGACGTCCCGGGCCGTGTAGGTGCGGGTGAGCGGCGCGTTGGCGACGCAAACGCGGTTGGCGCGCACCCAGGTGCCCTCGAAGGGGTAACTCGGGTCGGCGGCGCGGGCCGGCGCGACGGCCGCGAGTGCGACGAGCACGGAGAGGGCGAGCGCGCCGGTGCGGGACGCGTCATTCGTCATTGTAGGAATTCATCTCGTCGAGCGGAACGGTCTGGGCCGTCGTGCGGCCTTCCTCGTAGCGCACGCCGTCGGGGTCGATGAAGACGATGCCGGCGCCCTCCAGGGTGGCGCGGAGCCGGGCCGAGGCGATGCCGTCCTGCCCGCCGCTCTCGAGCTGCGCGATCTCCCCGGACGACAGGCCGGCCTGCTTGGCCAAGGCCTCCGCCGTCAAGCCGAGAGCGGCGCGCGCCATCCGAACCTGCACAGGTGTCATCCGCGTCTTTCCCTCGGTGTGCCGGCCGCCACGCAACCCGTCACGGCGGCGTCGGAAGTCTCGTCACGGAGTAATGCGGAGAGCCACGGCTGGTTGCCCCGGCGTCCCCACTCGGCGATCATAGGGCGGGCTCCGCCGAGCAGCAACGCCGCGGCATGGCATCGAACTTGCGACGGGAGCGGTGTCGAGGACTCGACAGGAGGGCATAGGGAATGGGGTCAGTGTCGGCGCCGGAGGTCCGGCCGCGATCGGGAGGCGCCGGGACAGCGTCGGCTCCGGTGCGGCGCCCGATCCTGATCGTGCTCCACCAGGACCAGTCCACCCCGGGCCGCGTCGGCCGCCTGCTGCGCGCCATGGGGTACCCGCTCGATATCCGCCGCCCGCGCTTCGGCGATCCGCTGCCCGACACGATGGCGGAGCATTCCGGCGCCGTGATCTTCGGCGGTCCGATGAGCGCCAACGATTCCGACCCCTGGGTGCGGCGCGAGATCGATTGGACGGCTGTGCCGTTGCGCGAGGGCGCGCCGCTGCTCGGCCTCTGCCTCGGCGCCCAGATGATCGCCCGCCAGCTCGGTCAATCGGTGGGGCCGCATGACGACGGCCTCGTCGAGATCGGCTATTATCCGATCCGCCCGACCGCGGCGGGCGACGCGCTACTCGGCGTGCCCTTTCCGCGCTGGGTCTATCATTGGCATCGCGAGGGCTTCTGCCTGCCGCCCGGCGCCGTGTCGCTGGCCGAGGGGACGGATTTCGAGTGCCAGGCCTTCCGCTATGGCCGCAGCGCCTTCGGGCTGCAGTTCCACCCGGAGGTCACCTACGCCATGATGAGCCGCTGGATCGTGCTCGGCCACGCCAAGGCCGCCGGCAAGAACGCCCGGCCCGTCCACCAGCACCGGCCGGATTGGTTCCTGCACGACGGCCCCGTGGCGCGCTGGGCCGGCGCTTTTCTCGAGACCTGGGCGGCGGGCGCCATGCCGCCGGCCGCGGTTCCCCTGGCCCCCGGACCGGCCTGCTCGCTGGAGCCGGTCGAAGCCGCCTGAGGCTGGTGGCATCACATCTCGACGGGTTGCGGCGCGGCTGTCCTCTCCCTTGTGACTACCGCAACCGTACTTCTCGATTCCGCGACGCCGGCCATCTCCCCTCTCCCTTGTGGAGAGGGGTAAGGGGTGAGGGTCGGGAAGAGCGAGCAAGGTGGCCTTGGCTCCGGAACCCGCATGATGGAAGTACGTCGTGACCCTCACCCCCGGCCCCTCTCCACAAGGGAGAGGGGAGGCGTCCGGCGTCCGGACAAACTCCCGCCGTCTGGACAAGCCGAGGGCGGGATGGCACCACGATGGGCTCATGGCTGCCCGCACCGTCATCGTCACCATCTGCTCGAACAACTACCTGTCGCAGGCCGAGGTGTTGTTCGAGACGGCGCGCGCCCACCATCCGGAGGCCGCCTTCGTGCTCGGCCTCGCCGACCGGCACGATCCCGCCCTGCGCTATCCCGAGGGCGTCGAGGTCGTGGAAGCGGCGAGCCTCGGCATCGCGGATTTCCCGAGCTTCGCCTTCTCCTACGACGTCACCGAGTTCAACACCGCCATCAAGCCCTTCCTGATGCTGCTATTGCTCGAGCGCGGGCACAGCAACGTGCTCTATTTCGATCCCGACATCGCGCTCTACCGCCGGCTCGACGACCTCCTCGCCCTGCTCGAGGGCGGCGCCTCGTTCGTGCTGACGCCACATTTCTGCACCCCGCCCTCAGCCGACGCGCCGCGCAAAGAGCAGCATGTGATGCAGACCGGCGTCTACAATCTCGGCTTTCTCGCGGCGTCGCAGGTGCCCGAGACCGAGCCGCTGCTGCGCTGGTGGGCCGGCCGCCTGCTGCACGATTGCGTCAACGAGCAGGACCAGGGGCTCTTCGTCGACCAGAAATACATGGACCTGCTGCCGGGTCTCGCCGCCGCGGCCCGCGTGTCGCGCGAGACCGGCTTCAACGTCGCCTATTGGAACCTCGACCGCCGCGCCATCGCGGCCGGCCCCGAGGGTGGCTGGCACGTCGACGGGCGGCCGCTCGGCTTCTTCCACTTCTCCGGCTTCAACCCGGAGCGGCCGCTGGAAGTCTCGAAATACACCCCGACACCGCCCGCCGCGGGGGCGCTGAAGGCGCTGCTCGCCGATTACGCGGCGCGGCGGCTCAGTGCCGCGGCGCGGGCCGGGACGGCGCCGCCCTATGCCTTCCAGAACTTCGCCTCCGGCGTGGCGATCCCCGACATGGCGCGGCGCATGTTCCGGGAAAAGCACCTCAGCTGGTCGGGCGACCCTTTCGCGGTCTACGATCGCTATTGCCGCCTCCCGCATCCCGCCTGCCGCATCGGCGCCCGGGGCGAGATCGTGACGAACCTCATGCACCACCACCACGGCCGCCACGCGGCCCTACGCTTCGCCTATGACCTCACCAACCCCTTCGAGGTGACCGCCTATGCGCGCTTCTTCGCCCGCGAGGCGGAGACGACGGGCATCGACCCGAGCCTGTGGCGGGTGGCGGCATGAGCGCGGATCCGCTCGATGACGCAACGGCGCTGCGCCTCCGCCGCCTCGAACTCGACAACGACGACCTCCGTGCCGAGAACGCCCGGCTCAAGGGCTCCATTCTGCAGAAGCAGGACGAGATTTTTGGCCTTGGCGAGCGCCTGGTCCAGCTGAAGGCCCGGCTCGACACGGTGCATCGCGTGGCGGCGTGGAGCCGCCTGCGGAAGCTCAACCCGCTGCGGTCGATTTTGCGAAGGATGGGGTAGGGGCCAGGGCTGCCCTTCTCCCGCGATGCGGGAGAAGGTGGTCGGGCGAAGCCCGACGGCTGAGGGGGACTTTGCCCGCCCATAACGCAATGACGGGGTGCACCCGTGGACCGATGTAGCGTCTTCGCGTGAGCGAGTCAGTCGCACCAGTGGACGTCGAAAGTAGGCGGATCGACTTCAGCGGCATCGAACGCCGCCAATGCGGCGGCCTCGGTAATGTCGCCGTGCTGGTTAGGGCGATGCACCGTCAATACTGTTCCGTCGCCGTGGAGAAAGATAAGGTCAGCTTCCGTGTCTCCGACCTGAATAAAGCCTGCGCCTTCGAGAAAGGCAAGGACGTCGGAGAAGCTGACGCAGTAGATCAAGCGGCTTCGTGCTTCGATGAACCCGACCGGGGACGAACGGGAAGACCGAGGCGCTCGAACTCGACAAGCAACGCGATAGCACCCCGGCGCGCTTCCGCCTCTGTCTCGGCAACGGCGCAAAGTCCTTTCACATCCGGCGAGGTCACGCAGTGCTCGCCTGATGACAGGATGCGGTGTTCGAAACGGGGGGCGTCAGACATAGTCGTGGCTCACGATCTCATACAAACAAGATAGTACGCGGATGCCTCGCTGTCAGCCTTGCGCACTCGGAATCAAACCACGTGTGGAAACGGCCTACAGCTGCCACTGATTTGGAATCATGATCTCATGCCTGCTTGCACCTCGCCCGCGAGTGCTCCTGCCCTAGTCGAGACTGCCCGGTCTACGAGGAGGCGGCCGAGCTAATCTCCGTTGAGCGTTGCCCAAATTCGCGAGGCAAGAGCGTCATAGCCCAAGAGCCCTTCTGGCCGTCGCTGATGCAATGTCGGACAAAATTTTGACAGCGAGGTCATAAGCGGGCTAGCCAAATCGGCCCATGAGACTCCGAAGGCGTGATGCTGCCGCACCTCCGCGCTCATCGTTGCGTACGATATCGTGGATTAGAGAGCTGATTTCATCGCGCTCCACACCATCGACGTTCGATTGAAAGAAGCGGATGAGGTCCCGCATCTGCCGCTCTCGCTCATCATAGCCGGGCCAGCCCGGATACAGGTCGTGGAGACGAAGTACTGACACGGCAAGGCGTATGAGATCTGCGGTAGCCTCTGGGTTCATCGAATCGTCGGCGACTTTGAGGCTTACTTATTTGAGAGCGTCGACTTCAACGCCGTACCTAATCGGATAATCTGGCGCGCCATAGTAGTGCGCGTCATTAGCAAGTTGCCGCGCTAACTGGCCGATGCCGTGCATGAAGTCGAAACAACTGTCGCTGAGCGTCATTGATGCTTCGCTGTCACAACCGGGGAAAACATAGCATGATTTCTGGCGCGTGCCGCCTCCAACCGCTTTTGCAAAACTCTATTACGGTGGTCTGAGGTGGTGACAACGAGCTGCGAGCTAAGGTCGGGATCGCGCTCCTTGACACCCCCATCCCCCATCCCCCACCACCCTCGCCAACGCCGCCGCCCCTCTCGCGCGGCCCCCCGTCCCGAGGGCACCCGATGACGCTCACTCCCCCGGTTCGCCGGCCGGCCAATCCCTGCTTCTCCTCCGGGCCCTGCGCCAAGCGCCCCGGCTGGTCGCTCGACGCCCTGCGCGATGCGCCGCTCGGCCGCTCGCATCGCGCCCCCATCGGCAAGGCCAAGCTGCAGGCCGCCATCGACCTCACCCGCGCGGTGCTGGAGATCCCGTCAGAGTACCGGATCGGCATCGTGCCGGCCTCCGACACCGGGGCGGTCGAGATGGCGATGTGGAGCCTGCTCGGCGCCCGGCCGGTCGACATGGTGGCCTGGGAGTCGTTCGGGGAAACCTGGCTGACCGACGCCGTGAAGCAGCTTCGCCTGCCCGACGCCCGCGTGCTCACGGCCCCCTATGGATCGATCGTCGACTTCGCCGAGATCGATTTCGACCACGACGTCGTTTTCACGTGGAACGGCACCACGTCGGGCGTCCGCGTGCCGGAGGGCGCCACCATTCCCGCCACGCGCGCCGGCTTGACGATCTGCGACGCCACGTCGGCGGCCTTCGCGCAACGGCTGCCGTGGGACCGGCTCGATGTCGTGACCTTCTCCTGGCAGAAGGCGCTCGGCGGCGAGGCGGCGCATGGCATGCTGGTGCTCTCGCCCCGCGCCGTCGCGCGCCTGGAAAGCTTCGTGCCGCCCCGGCCGCTGCCGAAGATCTTCCGGCTGACGTCCGGCGGCAAGCTGATCGAGGGCATCTTCAAGGGCGACACGATCAACACGCCCTCCATGCTCTGCGTCGAGGATTACATAGACGCGCTCGAGTGGGGGCGGTCGGTCGGCGGCCTCGCCGGGCTGGTGGGTCGGGCGGACCGCAACGCCGCGGCGCTCGACGCCTGGGTCCGCCGCACCCCCTGGATCGGCAATCTCGCCGAACGGCCGGAGATCCAGTCCAACACCTCCGTCTGCCTGCGCGTCGTCGATCCGGCCGTCACGGCGCGGCCCGAGGCCGAACAGGCGGCTTTCGCCAAGGCGCTATCGGTGCGGCTCGAGCGCGAGGGCGTGGCGCATGACATCGCGTCCTACCGCGACGCCCCGGCGGGCCTGCGTATCTGGTGCGGCGCCACGGTCGAGACCGCGGATGTCGAGATCCTGACCGAATGGCTCGACTGGGCCTATGCGGAGGCGAAGGCGGAGATGGCGGGCTAAAACCATTTCCCGTCCGCGTGAGGGCGCGCCACGGGTTCCAGAGCAGAATCGGATGCATCGCGAGTCCACCCCGATGGGATTGCGATCCGGCTGAGTGGCACGACCATCACCACACGATCAGGTGGTGTCGTCCGGACATGATCCGCTCCCGGGCACGTCGGATCAGGTCCGCTCAGGCCACCCGGCCTCTGCGAACCGGAGGTGGCCAAGAGAATGAGCAAACTTTAATCTTCTTTCGTCGATGTAACGCAACAAGATGATGGCCGTCGTCTTGTAATCACGCGGGCTACGCCGCGTGGTCCATCGATCGGGAGAAGCATCATGACCCATTCTCAACACTATACTGCCGCACTCTGTGGCGTTTCGATGCTTGGCCTGGTCTTGACGGGTCTGCCCGTCATGGCTGCCGCGACGGCCGGAGATGCCGCGACGACGAGCACGCAGGCCAACCTCACGGATCAGCGCTTGAAAGTGTCGAACGACGGGTTCAAGGCCGAGCGTGCCCTCGGCGCCGCGCGCGTTGCGATCTTCGAGGGCAATCCCGATCAGGCGAAGACCCTGGTCACGGACGCGCAGAACGATCTCAAGACGGTCGCCACGCTGGCGCCGAAGGATTTTCCGAACGGAGCGCCCACGGCCGACGGCAAGGGCATCGGCAATGCCGACATGATCCCGATCGACGGGCAGATGGTGGTTGCCGACAACATGGTGCTCACGCCCGACAAGGCCGCCAAGGTCAACGAAGCCAACGAGCATCTCAAGGCCGGTGACACCGACAAGGCGATGGAAACCTTGAAGCAGGGCGCCATCGACGTCAGCTTCACCCGCGTCCTGATGCCGATCAAGGAAACCGACGTCCATGTCGACGCCGCAGCGGGCTTGCTCGGACAAGGAAAGTATTACGAAGCCAACCTTGCCCTGAAGGCCGCCCAGGACCTCCTCCACACCGACACCGTGGTGTTCGGCGACACGGCCGCCCAGGCCGCGAAGGCGACGGGCATGCCGGCCGCCGCGCCCGTCAACGGGTCAGCCTCTGCCGCCGCGACAGCGCCCGCCAAGAAGTAACAGCGGCGCTCCGAAGCGCCCTTGAGCGCACGATCGGCTCTGACCTCGACCCGGGCGTCGTGGGCGCGCTATGGCTCGACTGGGCCTATGCGGCGGCGAAGGCCGAGCGGGCAGGGTAGGGGACCGTCGCACCCGGCCCGCCCCCTCCACCGGGCTGCGCCCGGTCCCCCTCTCCCGTAAACACTACTGGGTTCACATAACTCGGCGGTGTGCTGCCGGGGCTCCCCTCTCCCTTGTGGAGAGGGGCTGGGGGTGAGGGTCGCGACGTCCTTTCCATCATGCGGGTTCCGGAGCCGAGACCACCTTGCTCGCTCCTCCGGACCCTCACCCCTTACCCATCTCCACAAGGGAGAGGGGAGACGGCCGGCGTCGCGGTTATCGACACGTGTGAATACGGTAGCCCGTAAACGAGGGAGGAATAGCTCGGCGCTCTCCGTAGTCCTCCCCCGTGAAAACCGGGGAGGGGGACCACCCGAAGGGTGATGGAGGGGGCGAGGCAGCCGCTACGGAGGAGCACTGTCCCCGGGCCCGAACAGATCCTCGACGGCGAGGTCCAGCCCTGGCGAATCCAGGCGGAGTGGGCCGGAGGGCAGGAGGCGCGTGCGGATGGCGTCACCGTCGCGCGCGTGGTGGATCACCATGCGGCGATCGAGGTCGACCATGACGTAATGTCGGATGCTCGGTACGGCGAAATAGCCGGCGCGCTTATGGTGCCGGTCGTAGAAGCCCGCGCTGGGCGACAGGACCTCGACGACGACGACCGGCGCCGGAACCTCGATCGCGTCGTCCCCGAGGCGCTCGCCGCAATAGACCAGCCCGTCGGGTCCGTAGGCGGTGCGCGCGTCGACTTGGACCGTCATGCCGTCCGCCATCGCCTCGCAGAGGAGACCAGCCCGCGCGACCGCGTCCTCCAGGGCGCGGTGACCCCTGCTCTTGGCGCGGGCATGGCCGGCGCGCTCGGGCGACATCCCATGGACGATGCCGTCGACGAGCTCGTAGCGGTCGCCCTGGTTCTCGGCCCAGACCAGGAATTCGTCGACCGTCATCTTGATCTTCGGCGGCTCCACGGCGTCACCTGTCGCTCGACGCGCCGAGCCTAGCACCGTCGCGCCCGCTCGCAAGAGAAGGGCCGTGCGGGTCTCCCCGCGCGGCCTTCCAATCTCGCACGCCTCTGGACGATCGGCTCGGTTGCACCCGACTCCGCCCCTCCTCAAGCCTCCGGCTGGTCCCCTTCCCCGACGGTGGAAGCAAACGCCGCTTACGCTGCCTCTTGCAGCAGGTTGCGCAGCACGTAGTTGAGGATGCCGCCGTTGCGGAAATATTCCAGCTCGTCGGCGGTATCGATGCGGCAGATGACCGGCACGTGGCTGACCACGCCCTTGTCGGACGTGATGACCAGTTCCATCGTCTGGCGCGGCTTCAGCGTGACGCCGAGCCCGACGATCGACACCGTCTCATCGCCCTTGAGGTTCAGCGTCTGCCACGACGTTCCCTCCTCGAAGACGAGCGGCAGGATGCCCATGCCGACGAGGTTCGAGCGGTGGATGCGCTCGAAGCTCTGGGCGATCACGGCGCGGACGCCGAGCAGCTTGGTGCCCTTGGCGGCCCAGTCGCGCGACGAGCCCGTGCCGTATTCGCGGCCGGCGAAGATCACCAGCGGCACGCCCTCCTGCTTGTAGAGCATGGCGGCGTCGTAGATCGGCATCTCCTCGCCCTCGGGCTGGTGACGCGTCACGCCGCCCTCGACGCCCGGCACCATCTGGTTCTTCAGCCGGATATTGGCGAAGGTGCCCCGCATCATGACTTCGTGGTTGCCGCGGCGCGTGCCGTATTGGTTGAAGTCCTGCGGGCGCACCTGATGCTCAAGCAGGTAGCGGCCGGCCGGAGACGCGGCCTTGATGGAGCCCGCCGGCGAGATGTGGTCGGTGGTGATCGAATCGAGGAACATGCCCAGAACCCGCGCATCGGCGATGTCGGTGACGGGCGCCGGCGCCTTGGTCATGCCTTCGAAATAGGGCGGGTTTTGCACATAGGTGGAGCCCATCGACCAATGGTAGGTCTGGCCGAGCGCCACATCGATGCCCTGCCAGTGGATGTCGCCCTCGAAGACGTTGCCGTAGCGGTCGGCGAAGATCTGCTTGGTGATGGCCTTCTTGTGCAGGCTCGCCACCTCTTCCTGCGTGGGCCAGATGTCGCGCAGGTAGACGGGGCCGTCGGTGCCCTGGCCGAGCGGCTCGGTGGCGAGGTCGACGTCGAGCGAGCCCGCCAGCGCATAGGCGACGACCAGCGGCGGCGAGGCGAGGTAGTTGGCCTTCACGTCCGGGTTCACCCGGCCCTCGAAGTTGCGGTTGCCCGAGATGACCGCCGAGGCCACGATGTCGTGGTCGCTGATGGCCTTCGAGATGGCGATCGGCAACGGCCCGGAATTGCCGATGCAGGTCATGCAGCCGTAGCCGGTGAGGTTGAAGCCGAGCGTGTCGAGATCGGCCTGGAGGCCGGTCGCCTCCAGATATTCGCCCACGACCTGCGACCCGGGCGACAGCGAGGTCTTGACCCAGGGCTTCGAGGTGAGGCCAGCCTTGACGGCGTTGCGGGCCAGCAGGCCCGCGCCGAGCATCACGGCGGGGTTCGACGTGTTGGTGCAGGACGTGATGGCGGCGATGACGACGTCGCCATGGCCGAGGTCGAAGCTCATGTCGTCGACGGCGAAGCGCTCGGCCGGCTTCTCGACCTTGTACTCCTTGATCAGCGAGGACAGGAACGACGCCTTGGCGCTCTCCAGCGTCACGCGATCCTGCGGGCGCTTGGGGCCGGCCAGGGAGGGCACGACGTCCGAGAGGTCGAGCTCGATCAGTTCGGAGAAGACCGGCTCGGTGGTGCTCGACCGGAACATGCCCTGGGCATTGGCGTAGGCCTTGACCAGCGCGATGCGCTCGTCGCCGCGGTTCGAGGCGTCGAGGTAGTTGATGGTCTCGTCGTCGATGGGGAAGAAGCCGCAGGTGGCGCCGTACTCGGGGGCCATGTTGGCGATGGTGGCGCGGTCGGCGAGCGACAACGAATCGAGGCCGGGCCCGTAGAATTCAACGAACTTGTTCACCACGCCGAGCTTGCGCAGCATCTGCGTGACGGTGAGCACCAGATCGGTGGCGGTGCGGCCTTCCTTGAGCTTGCCGGTGAGGCGGAAGCCCACCACCGGCGGCAGCAGCATGGAGAGTGGCTGGCCCAGCATCACGGCCTCGGCCTCGATGCCGCCGACGCCCCAGCCGAGCACCGCCAGCGCGTTGACCATGGTGGTGTGCGAATCGGTTCCCACCAGCGTGTCGGGATAGGCGACCTCGACCGTCTGCCCCTCGTGCTGTTCCTCGCGGGTCCACACGGTCTGGGACAGGTATTCGAGGTTGACCTGGTGGCAGATGCCGGTGCCGGGCGGCACGACGCGGAAATTGGTGAAGGCGCCCTGGCCCCAGCGCAGGAAACGGTAGCGCTCGCCGTTGCGCTCGTATTCGAGCTCGACATTGTCGCCGAAGGCCTTGGCGGTGCCGAACTCGTCGACGATGACCGAATGGTCGATGACGAGATCAACCGGCACCAGCGGGTTGATCTTCTCCACCGGGCCGCCGAGCTTGCCCATCGCGTCGCGCATGGCGGCGAGGTCGACCACGGCCGGTACGCCGGTGAAGTCCTGCATCAGCACGCGGGCGGGGCGGAACGCGATCTCGCGCCCGTCGGCGCCCTTGGCGGCGAGCCAGGCCACGACCGACAGGATATCGTCCTTGGTGACGGAGCGTCCGTCCTCGTGGCGCAGCAGGTTCTCGAGCAGCACCTTCATGGAGAAGGGCAGGCGGGAGACGCCTTCAAGTCCGTTCTTCTCGGCCTCGGGAATCGAGAAATAATGATAGGTCTTGGAACCGGCTTCGAGCGTACGGCGGCACTTGAAACTGTCGAGCGAGGCCATGGGGCATCCTTCGCGGCGCGGGCGGATTCTGGAATGGCTCGAATATAGGGTTTTGCCCCCCTCTGGCTACGTCAATCCGTGCAACGCAGCAGACTAAGGACCGATGACGCTCCCTGCCCACCCCCCTCTCACCCTCACGGTCGACCGCCTCACGGCCGAGCGTGCCGGCCGGCCGATCTTCGCCGACCTCTCCTTCAGGGTGGCGGCCGGCGAGGCCGTGGGCATCGTAGGCCGCAATGGTGCCGGCAAATCGACGCTGCTGCGCGTGCTGGCGGGATTGCTGCCCCCGGCGGCGGGGCGCGCGGCGCTGGACCCGCCCGATCCCGATGATCCCGACACGCCGGTGGCGGAACGCGCCCATTATCTCGGCCATGCCGATGCGCTGAAACCTGCCCTGACGCCCCTGGAACATCTCGGCTTCGTGGCGGCGCTGCTCGGGCGGGGCAAGCCTCCGGCCACACCCCGTGAGGCTCTGGAGCGTGTGGCTTTGTCCCACGCCGCCGATCTGCCCTGCGGCTACTTGTCGGCGGGGCAGCGGCGTCGCGTCGCGCTGGCGCGCCTGCTCGTCGCCCACCGTCCGCTCTGGCTGCTCGACGAACCCGCGACGGCGCTCGACGTCGCGTCGCAAGGCGTTCTCGTCGAGGTCATGCGCCAGCATATCGATGGCGGCGGAATCGTGGTGGCGGCCACCCATGGTCCGCTCGGGCTCGACGGCATGCGCGACATCAGGCTGGAGCCGACCGCGTGAGCCCGCTCTGGGCGCTGTTCCGGCGCGACCTGCTTCTCGCCCGTCGCGTCGGCGGGGGCGGCACGACGGGCGTGGTGTTCTTCCTCTGCCTCGTCACCGTGGTGCCCTTCGCCATCGGACCGGACCTCAACCTCCTCTCGCGTATCGGGCCCGCGATCCTGTGGATCGCGGCGCTGCTGTCGACGCTGCTGGGACTCGACCGGCTCTTCGGCGCCGATCACGAGGACGGCTCGCTCGACCTCCTGCGTATGGCCGGCACGCCGCTGGAACTCGTCGTCGCGGTCAAGTGCCTGGCCCATTGGTGCACCACGGGCCTGCCGCTGGTGATCGTGTCGCCTTTGTTCGGGCTGATGCTGGCGCTCGACGGCCCGGCGCTCGGCGGCGTTGCGACGACGCTGCTCGTCGGTACGCCGGCGCTGACCTGCCTCGGCGCCATCGGGGCGGCGCTGACGGTGTCGCTGCGCCGCGGCGGGCTGCTGCTCTCCGTGCTGGTGATCCCGCTGGCGATCCCGGTGCTGATCTTCGGCGTCTCGGCCGCCGGCGCAGCCAGCGGCGGCACGGTGCCTTTCGCTACGCCCTTCCTGGTGCTCTGCGGGCTCACGCTGCTGGCCATGGCCGGCACGCCCTTCGCGGCGGCGGCCGCCCTCCGGCTGACGGGGGAGTGACGCGCCGGAAGGCTCAGGCGAACCGACCCTCCGCCCTTCCGAAAGCCGCCGCATTCGCGCTAGAAGATGTGTCAAGCCGAAGCGACACTCGGCACCACGGCGCCAAGGGACGGTCCATGTATGGTCTCGCCAATCCCGCGAACTTCATGCGGCTGTCGGGTCGCGTGCTCCCCTGGCTGGCTGGCCTGTCCCTCCTGACGCTCGCCATCGGTCTTTATCTGTCCTTCACGTCGCCGCCCGACTACCAGCAGGGCGAGACGGTCAAGATCATGTTCATCCATGTGCCGGCGGCTTGGATCGCCAGCTTGGCCTATGTGGCGATGACGGCCTCGGCCCTGGGCACCTTGGTGTGGCGTCATCCGCTGGCCGAGGCGGCGCAGAAGGCCGTCGTGCCGCTCGGAGCCGCCTTCGCCTTCGTCTGCCTCGTCACCGGGTCGCTGTGGGGCAAGCCCATGTGGGGGACCTATTGGGTGTGGGATGCGCGGCTCACCTCGATGCTGGTGCTGTTCATCACCTATCTCGGGCTGCTCGCGCTCTGGCACACGATCGAGGAACCGGGCCGCGCTGCCCGCGCCGCCTCCGTGCTGACGCTGGTCGGCGCCATCAACCTGCCCATCGTCAAGTTTTCGGTCGATTGGTGGAACACGCTTCACCAGGGATCGATCTTCCGCATGTCGGGTTCGACCGTCGACCGCTCGATCCTGGTTCCGCTGCTCGTCATGGCGCTGGCCTTCACCCTGATCTTCGCCACCCTGCATCTTCTCGGCATCCGGAACGAGATCCTGCGCCGCCGTTTGCGCCGCCTGATGCTGGCCGCCGCGGCAGACCGGGATCCGGTCGCCCGCGCCGTGTCCTCCGACATCGCCGCCACCCAGGCGGTCCCGTCATGATGGCCATTCCGCATATCGGCTTCATCCTCGCCGCCTACGGGGTGACGGCCGTGACGATGGGAGGGCTTGTCGCGACCGTGCTCCTCGATCGGCATGCGCTGAAACGCGATCTCGCCCGGCTCGAAACCCGTGGGCACGGCAGGCGCGCCGAAGCTGCGCCTCGTCGCGACGGACCGTCCCGATGAGTGCCGGCTCCACGCCGCGGGCCGCTCGCTCGGCTCCCAAGCCGCGTCGGCTTCTGACCGCGCTTCCCCTCCTGGTCTTTGCCGGACTCGCGGCTTTGTTCCTGGCGCGGCTCGGTGCCGGCGATCCGTCGCGCATCCCCTCGCCGCTCATCGGCCTGCCGGTGCCGGATTTCTCTCTGCCGCCATTGCCCGGCCGGGCGCCGGCCGCGGCCTCTTCCGGGTCGGCCGGGCTCGACGCGGCGGCGCTGAAACGCGGCCATGTCACGCTCGTCAATGTCTTCGCCTCGTGGTGCGCCGAGTGCCACGACGAGCACGAAATCCTGATGATGCTGTCGAAGAGTTCGCGCCTGCAGGAGCTCGGCATCCCGCTCGATGGCATCGTCTACAAGGACAAACCGGAGGATGCCCGCCGCTATCTCGGGTCCAAGGGGGACCCCTATGCGGCGGTCGGAGACGACCGTGCCGGGCGCACGGCGATCGACTTCGGCGTCTACGGCGTGCCCGAGACGTTCGTCGTCAAAGGGGACGGCACGCTGGCCTACAAGCTCATCGGTCCGGTGACGCCCGACAACATCGGGACGCTCGAATCCGAAATCGACAAGGCCGCGCGTTAGCGGAGGGGATCTGACGGTCCTGACGTCATCGACCGGGGACGTCCACCAAGGAGAATGCGATCATGCCTACCGACAATCCTCACGGACTCTCGATCACGCCCCATCCGGGGCGGCTCGTGGTCGTCTTCGGCGGACAGACCATCGTCGACACGACGCAGGCTCTCGATCTCGTCGAAGGCGCGATGCGGCCGGTGATCTACGTTCCGCGTCAGGATGCCGATATGTCCTTCTTCGAGCCGAGCACCCGCCAGACGCGGTGCCCGTTCAAGGGAGAGGCGAGCTATTTCAACTTGAAGGCCGGAGATCGCGAAGCGCAGAACGCGGTCTGGAGCTACGTTTCACCTCTGCCGGGCGCCGCACAGATCGCGGGCCACCTCGCCTTCTACCTTGACCAGGTCGAAATCCGGGAGAGCTGACCCAGCGCTCGCGAGGGTTTCGTGGCGGTATCGGATCGCGGACCGCGGCTCGCGCGTTCGCTCAGGCCGCACGGTCGCGGCATGAGCGAACAGCGGGATCGAGCCATGTCCACCAATTTAGAAGGGCTCCAGGTCGCCATCCTCGCCACCGACGGTGTCGAGCAGGTCGAACTCGTCGAGCCCATGAAGGCGCTGAAGGCAGCGGGAGCCGACGTCAAGATCGTGTCGCTGAAGACCGGCACCATCCAGGCCATGCATCAGGACGTGAACCCCGGAGACAAGATCCCGGTCGATCACGACCTGACGGTCGACGCCGCCATCTTCGATGCGCTCGTGCTTCCCGGTGGCACCACCAACCCCGACAAGCTGCGCGTGAGCGACGACGCGATCGAATTCGTCCAGCATTTCGTCGACAACGACAAACCCATTGCCGCCATCTGTCACGGGCCTTGGATGCTGATCGAAGCGGATGCGGTCGATGGCGTACAGCTGACCTCCTGGCCGTCTCTGCGCACCGATATCGAGAATGCCGGCGGCGAGTGGGTCGACGAGGACTGTGTGAGAGACGGCCTGCTGGTCACCTCGCGCAAGCCGGACGATCTGCCGGAGTTCTGCCGACAGATGATCGAGATGTTCGGCGAAGACGCCGAGGAAGAGGGAGCCTGAGGCGCCGTTCAGTGGGCTTGGGGAGGAGGCCGGACTGGCGCAACGAGAGATCGGCCGCTTTGCGGCGGCGCCGACAAGCCCGCGAGCACCTCCGGAGCGACTTTTCCGCCACAGGCAAAGGTCCCTGACCGATAGGTCTCGACGATGTCGGCGCAGACACCTTTGCGATGTCATACTTCGTACCCGTTTGAGTTGCGGGATGTAACGACACTATAAGGCATTATCGGGCCGCTGATGATCGCTCCGTACTACTTGAAATCGTGTTTCCTCTGTTTCTTACGTGTCACACGACCGTGACGATCTGCACGTAATATGTCGAGTCGCCCAGCTGAATGACTGTTGCCGTTGCGCCACATTCGAGCTCCGGTTGCCTCTGCAGCGACCCTCCGCGATGTCACAAACCCTAAAACTAATTTTCAACTCATTTTGGCCCCGTACCCCTTTGTCAACGGCGGTTTTGTGGCTCTCCACTGTTTCGCCTCGCTGAAGCCAAACATTCGCTCTGACGGGATCACAATCATGAACGCTGCCAAAAGCCTGCTTTTGGGCTCTGCAGCTGCGCTTTCCGCAGCTAGCTTCGCCCACGCGGCAGACCTCCCGGTCCGCAAGGCCGCCCCGGTCGACTACGTCCGCGTTTGTGACTTCACCGGCGCCGGCTTCTTCTACATCCCAGGCACCGATACCTGCCTCCAGGTCACGGCTCAGACCCGTATCGAAGGCCTTTTCATCAACAACGGCCGCGTGCTGAACCCGGTTCCTGGCGCGGCTGGCCGCGCCATCGGTGCGAACTCGATCGTCATCCCTGGCCGTGACCGCGACGAGAGCGGCTTCCTGGCCCGTGTCCGCCTGGGCGTCGACACCCGCACCCAGACCGCCTACGGCACCCTGCGCACCTTCCTGCAGTATCAGATCGATCGCCTCGGCGGTCTCTACCAGAGCGGCGGTCTTTCCGGCGGCCAGAATACCTTCGCCAATCAGTCCGGCAACAATGCCGCGCTGCGTCGTGGCTTCATCCAGTTCGCCGGCATCACGGCCGGCCGCGTGCAGTCGTTCTTCGACTTCTACGCCGATAACTACAACTACGAAGGCATCGCCAACTCCGATATCGCGCAGAACGTCTTCGCCTACACCTACACGGCGGCCGGCGGCTTCTCGGCCACCCTGTCGCTCGAAGACCGCAACGCCCGCAACCTGTCCCAGGGCGTCGGCAACATCCTGGGCGGGCCGAGCGCCCTCCAGACCGGTGCCCGCTACGCCGGCGAGACGATCCCCGACATCGTCGGCGTCCTCCGCGTCGATCAGGCCTGGGGCTCCGCCCAGCTGTCGGCCGCCTATCACGAGATCCAGACCACCCAGGGACCCTTCGCCGGAACTGCCGGCCAGGGCTTCACGGGCCAGGACACCGACGGCTTCGCGGTTCAGGGCGGCGTTCGCCTGAAGCTGCCGATGCTCGCCGCCGGCGACGACCTCTGGGTCGAGGGCGCCTACCAGCAGGGCGCCTACCTCTACCAGGACTCCGGCTCCTACATGAATGCCGGCTTCAGCTCGCCGGCCGTCGGTGGCTTCTTCCACATCGACCGCGACGCTATTGCGATCCACACGCCCGGCACAGCCGCCAGCTCTTATACGCTGCAGAAGGGTGAAGGCTTCTCGGTCATGGCCGCCTTCAACCATTACTTCACGCCGAACTTCCACGACGTGATCTTCGGCTCCTACGAGGAGACCTCCTACGGTCGCGCCAAGAACTTCGACTGGACCGTCGGTGGTCTCGGCGACGCCAGCGAGTATCGCATCGGCAATCAGTTCCTGTGGGATCCCGCGAAGAACCTCGAATTCGGTCTCGAGTTCGACTACATGAAAATCAACCAGACGCTGGCGCACAACGTCGGACAGGCCGCGACCGCCATCCCGACCAGCATCTCCAAGGATCCGGACGCTTTCGAAGTCCGTCTTCGCGCCGAGCGCGACTTCTGATCCGACGGCTGGGGCCTCGCGCCCCGGCACCGCAGATGTGATTCGGGACGGTATCGCTCAGGCGACGCCGTCCCGAATTCGTTTAGAGCCTAACTCAGCGCGGCGTCGGGCGGCCGAAGCTCTGGGCCAGGAATTGGCCGCCGTGTTTGAGCCCCGATCCGTCGATCCCATGGCCTATTCCGAAGGACAGGTGCCATTGCGTTGGAATATCGGCCTTGCCGAGGCTCTCGGCCGCGTCGAATAGGGCGTCGATCGGAATGACGTCGTCGCGGTCGCCATGGACCAGCAACACGGACGGAGGTCGCCCGGTGGGGAATCGCGCTGTCGCTTCGGACAGATGGTCGGGGCCGACCAGCATGCCCGAATAGCCGAGGATCGCGGCCGGTGCTTGCTTCCGACGCAGGCCGGTATGGAGCGCCATCATGGTGCCCTGGCTGAACCCCACGAGAGCCAGCTTGCCCTCGTCGAGCCCCGTGCGGGCGAGTTCGGCGTCGAGAAAGGCGTCGAGAACCGGACGGGCCTGGGTGACGCCCGTCCAGCGTTCGGCGGGATCGCGCATCGTTAGCGGAAACCACTGGCGTCCCGTTGGGGCCTGGCTGCAGCGCTCCGGCGCATGAGGCGCCACGAATTCGGTGTCGGGCAGCCAGGTCTGCCACTGCCGCCCGATCTCGATCAGATCGTTGCCATCTGCCCCATAGCCGTGGAGAAAGACCACGAGCTGGCGGGTGTGGCGCGAACGCGCCGGCAGGCGCGGGCCGTCGATGGGGGCCAAGGCGGTCAGTCCTTCATGGTCTATGTCGATGTGCCCGACATCGGCAATCACCGCAGCCGGGTCAAGGCTGCGCGGACGGCGGAGCGCAGGGCTCTCCCGTGTCGGGCAGCAGAGCATGAACGGCGGCGTCGAGCTGCGGATCGCAGCCCTGCGTCCAGGCACCGGGATCGGAGGGCACCGGAACGGTCGGCTCGACCTCGTGGTTCTCGCTGAGGGTCCCGTCGACCCTGCGGTAGGGAAGCTGCGGTATTCCATAGACGAGGCCCGGTACGACCTTGGAGTCGAGCCAAAGAACCGCGGTGCCGGTGCCCGCCACGGGATCGCCGATCAACGGGCCGATGGCGAGGTCGTGATAGGCCAGCGGGAACAGCGAGCCGTCGGAGTAGCTTTCGGCGTTCATCACCACGGCCGAGGGTTTGGTCCAGCGGTCGCGCGGCTCGTCCTGCACAGGGCCGCCGCGGGGCGACACGGCCGACATGTAGGCCTTGCCGGACAGCAGCGTCGCGAGATGGTTGTGCAGGTTGCCGCCGGTGTTGTCGCGAACATCGACGACGAGGCCGCGGGCCTGCCCGAACCGCCCGAAGATGTCCGAGAAGGCGCGCCGATAAGAGGCGGCATCCATGCCCGGGAGGTGGACGTAGCCGAGCTGCCCGCAGCTCGCCGCCGCGACGGCGTCGCGCTTGCGCTCCTCCCAGAACCGGTCCGCCAACTCGCGTTCGCGATCGAGGTCGATCGTGAGATGGGTTTCGGTGAAGCGTGTCCCGTCCGGATGCACGGCAGTGAGCGACACCATCTGCCGACGGCGGTCCTGCAGGGCGCGACGGATGCCTCCCTCCAGCGGCACGGACTCGCCGTCGATCTCGGCGATGACGTCGCCGGGGCGCAACGCGCTATCGCCGCCGTCGAACGGCCCGCGCGGGATCACGGCGGCGACCTTCACGCCGGGACCGGGGTAGCGCTCATCGTAATAGAGGCCGAGAGAGGCCGTGCGCTCGGCGGGCGCCACGGGGACGTGAAAAAACGACCAGCTGTGCGATGCGCCGAGTTCGCCCTGCATCTCGCTGAGCAGTTCCGCCAGGTCGCGGCCGCCGCTGACCGAAGGCAGGAAGCGGGAGAACCGCGCTCGGGACGCGGCCCAGTCGACCCCCGCGAAGCTCGGATCGTAGAACCGTTGCGCCGCAAACGTCCAAATCTGCTCGAAAGCGGCTCGGCGCGCTTCTGCCTCGTCGCGCGTGGTGTCGATCGCGATGCGGATCAGCCGCGACGTGCCGCGCGGAAGGTCCACCTCCATCAGTCCGTCGGTCCCGAAGTCGGTACCGTTGGCCCGCGCCAGGAAGTACAGGTGGCGCCGATCGCGGGTCACCCGCACGGGGCTGTCGTCCTGATACGGCAGGGCCGAGAATAGGACGCGCAGCCGGCCTTGGCGGATGTCGTGCAGGGTCCCTGTGAGGGAACGCCCTTCATCGCGGGCGTTGGGCGAGACGGTGACGGTCAGCAGACTGACGCCATCCGGCATCAGCGAGGAATAGACGACCCGTCCGGGCTCCTGCGACAGGGTGATGCCGCGCTCGTCCATCCGGTCGGTCTCGACCATGAGTGGGCCGCGGGGAGGCGTATCTCGAGCGACCGCGTCACGCGGGTCGGGCGCGGTTCGCGGAGCTGTTCCGGGTTCGCTCCGCTCCGCCGCAGCCGGAGGAAGGTCGCCCACCACCGGTACCATCAGCCGGCGCTGATAGGCCGTGCGGGCGAGGCGCGACGTGAAGACGCCCTCGACGGAGGTGGACCAGCGGTCGCGGAAGGCCAGGCGCAGCGCGTCGGCCTCGCTGTGCCAGGTCAGGAGCCCACCGTCCGGACTCCATTGCGGGGCCCATTGTTCGGCGGCGGACGGCATCGCCCGAAGGGCAGGGCGGCTGCCGTCGGCGGGCACCAGCGCGATGTTGTCGATCTCCAGGCTCGGCTGCACGGGCAGGGCGAGCCAGCGTGAATCCGGCGACCAAGCCGGGGACCAGGGCTCGTCGGCGGTGAAGATCCGACCGGGCGGCACAACCTCGATGTCGGCGCCGCTCGCCGGATCGAGCACGCGATATGACGAGCGATCGGCCAAATAGACGAGGTAGCGTCCGTCCGGCGCATAGACCGGGTCCAACGCGTCGCGCGCCGTCGTCGGCAGGCTTCGCTCCGCCACGCGTGTCGCCTGGGCGAAGCCGTGCTCGTCCGGGTTTTGCAACGCGGATTCGTAAAGACCCCAGTGCCCATCACGCTCGGACGCATAGGCGATGCGGCGCCCGTCGGCGGAGAACGTCGGGTCGCGCTCTTCGTCAGCCGTATGGGGCAGGCGCTTCACCTCTCGCCCGTCGATGGAAGCGACCGAAATCTCGCCCCGTCCCACCACGGCGAACTCGCGCCCGTCCGGCGACAAGGCGAAATCAGTCAGCGCCGTCGAGCGCCCGGGGCGGTCGCCGGGGAAGTCCGTGCGCAGGAGGCGGACCATGATGCGCTCCGGTTCCGCCGCGCCGCCGCGCAGGCGATAGAGCCCGCCGCCCCAGGTGAAGGCGAGGTCGCCCGTCCGCGATGCCGACAGAAACCGGACCGGCTCACCCGCAAGATGGGTAATCTGCACGGGATGGCCGAGGTGGGCATCGCGGTGCCACACATTGAGCGACCCCGAAGTCTCGTCGAGATAGTCGACGCCTCCGTCTGGCATCCAGACGGCGTCACGACTTTCGGGCCGGCCTTCGGTCAGCCGGCGATGGGCGGCGCTCGCGCCGTCATAGACCCACACCTGGCGGGCCGCGCTCGACACTTGCCGGCGCCGGAAGGGCTGCTCGGGCGAAGGGCCGGTATAGAGCATGTGCAGGCCGGCCGGATCCCACCGCGCGTCCATGGCGGCATTCGGCAACACCATCGTGTCCCGCCCGCCCGCCACCGGCACCTGGTAGAGCTGGCGGCCGTCCTCGCCGAAGTTCGGGTAGGGGCCGGTCTCGCCGATATCGCCGAGACCGGGGGCCCAGAACAGCACCGCGGACCCGCTCGGCGTGAAGCCGGTCGGGATTTCAGGGCGTTCGTACCAGGTGAGCCGCCGCGCGGCTCCGCCCGACGCCGGTACAGCAAAGATGTTGAGCGGGCCGAAGCGGTCGGACGCGAAAGCGATCGTCGTCCCGTCGGGCGACCAGACCGGGCTGGCCGAATAGGTGCCTGCGGGCGTCAGTGGCAGGGCGTCGCCGCCCGAAGCGGGCGCAACCCAAATCTGCCCGGCGCAGCGGAAGGCGATCCGCATGCCGTCGGGCGACATGGCGGCATCCCGCAGCCAGAGCGTCGGCTCTGGATCCGCTGTCGCTGCCGAAGTGGCTGACGATGCAGGGGCTGAGGCATCGGCGGCGAAGGCCGGCCCGACCGCGACGAGGATGGACGAACAGACGACGAGCAGGACGTGCAACGGTGCAAGGGCCACAGAGAATCATCCCGCTGAGGAAATGCAATCACTCATATCTCATCGTTGCAGGTCCGGCAGCGAAAATGAGCGCTGGCTTACCCGTCTCCGAGCCCGATGCCCCAGCCATCGCGCGCTTTGCGGGCGCGGTAGTAGCCCCAGAGCAACCGTGCCGCCACGGCCCGGTAAGGCCGCCAGCGCTCGGCGATCCGCGCCAGGGCGGCACGGTCGGGCCGTGCCTCCAGCCCGAGTGCCAGCCGCGCGGCTTCCTCCAGAGCGACGTCTCCCGGCGGCCAGGCATCCGCATGGCCGAGGCAGGAGAGGAGATAGAGTTGCGCCGTCCAGGGCCCGATGCCGCGCAGCGCCGTGAGTCTCGCGGCCGCCTCGTCGGCCGGCAGGTCCGCCAGGCTTTCGAGTGACATAGCTCCGTTGCCGATCGCCGCCGCAACGGCGCGCAGCGTCAGCACCTTGCCGGACGAGAGGCCAACGTCCCGCAACGCGGCGTCCGAGGCGGCGAGCAGGTGCTGGGCCTCGAATAGCGGAAGCGCGGCCTTGAGACGGGTGAAGATCGCGGCCGCGCTGGCGGTCGACACCTGTTGGGACACCACCATGGCGGCCAAGCCCTCGAAGCCCGCAGTGCGCCGGCGTAGCGGTGGCCGGCCCCCAACGGCGAGACATTCCGCTACGAAGGCGGGATCGCGCGGCGACAATGCCGCGAGCGCGTCGTCGAGGTCGTCCTCACTGTCGATGCGGTGCGGCAGGGGAGGGGTCTGCGTCATTTCTCCGGTGACCGATCCCGGTCCGGCATGCGACTCTCTCCCACCTGGGCAGAGCAGCTAGGCGGCATCAAGGAATGGGCGAGGCGGATCAACAGGGGGGCATGCGGCGGGTGTTCCGGTTCGCACCCTCGCCCAACGGCCTGCTGCATCTCGGCCATGCCCTGTCGGCGCTGCTGAACCATGACCTCGCTCGGGAGGCAGACGGCCTCCTGCTGCTGCGCCTTGAAGATATCGATCGCGAACGCTGCCGGGAAGCCTTCGCCTCCGCCATTGTCGAGGACCTTCACTGGCTGGGTGTCACCTGGGCGGGAACGCCGCGGCGCCAGTCGGACCGTCTTCCCGTCTACCAGGCGGCCTTGGACGAACTCGCGCGGCGTGACCTCATCTTTCCGTGTTTCTGTACGCGGGGGGCCGTGCAGGCCGCGAGTGCCGCCCGGGCCCTCGTGACCGGGCGACCGCGCCGCGTCGACCCCGACGGCGCCCCGCTCTATCCAGGGACCTGCCGCCATCTCGCGCCGGCCGAGCGGGCCCGGCATCTGGCCGAGGGCCGGCCGGCGGTGCTGCGGCTCGACATGGAACGGGCTTTGGCCGAAGTGCCGCATCGGCTGGCCTGGCACGAATATGGTGACGGGACCGGCGCGCGCGACGTCGTAGCCGATCCCGCCGCCTGGGGCGACGTGATGCTGGCGCGGCGCGAGGTGCCGACGAGCTATCATCTGTCCGTCGTGGTCGACGATGCCGCCCAGGGCGTCACCGATGTCGTGCGCGGACGCGACCTGTTCCATGCGACGGGGTTGCATCGGCTGTTGCAGGTCCTGCTCGGCCTTCCGGCGCCGCGCTATCACCACCACCGCCTCGTTCTCGATCCCGCCGGCCACAAACTCTCGAAGAGCCGCGACGCGCCGACGCTGCGCGACCTTCGACGCGAAGGTCATTCTCCGGCAGCGGTGAGACGCCTCGTGGGGTTGGAGGCGTGATGCGCGTCCTCTCGGTTCGGCACCGTCACACCCGGCCCGCCCCCTCCACCACGCTTTGCGTGGTCCCCCTCCCCCGTCAACGGAGGAGGAATAGCGCGCCGTCGTTAGCGGGTCTGCCTCCCTCGCGCAGCGCTACAGGGTTCACACATTCCGATAGCCGCAACGCCGGACGTCTCCCCTCTCCCTTGTGGAGAGGGGTAGGGGGTGAGGGTCGGGAAGAGCGAGCGAGGGGCCTCTCGTCAGGGCATCCTCGAATTGCGGAGGGGGCGTCGCAACCCTCACCCCCAGCCCCTCTCCACAAGGGAGAGGGGTGCCGCTGCAGCACGCCTCGACGATGTGTGAATACGGTAGCGCGCAGCGGGGGAGGGCGACCGGCCGGAGGCCGGTGGAGGGGGGCGACCGAGTGCAGCCGCTCGGAAACCACACCAACCCGTTCGTTGGTGCCGACGTGAAACCTGCCCTCCACGCTGTCGCGCCCGAACCCGGCGTGCCGGACGACGTCTACGTTGTGCGAGTGGATCTCGACTTCAGCCTCGCGCTCGACGATCCGATCTTCGATAGCCTCTCGGCGGACGAGCGGGCCACGGCGTCGGGGTTCCGGCAGCCGGCCGATGCCATCCGCTCCGCCGCAACCCGCGCGGCCTTGCGTCAGGCGCTTGCCGCCGAACTCGGCCGGCCGGCAGGGAGCCTCGCCTTCATCCGGTCCAACCGCGGCCGGCCCGCGCTGGCGGGCGCCGGCACGCCGACCCTCGACTTCAACGTCGCCCATAGCGGCGATTACGCCCTCATCGCCTGGTCACGGCAGAGACGGGTCGGGGTCGATATCGAAGTCCTGCGTCCTGACTGGGACTGGCGCCCCCTCAGCCGCATGGTGCTGGGTGTCGAGGATGCCCGGCGGATCGACGCCGCGCTCGACGACATGCAGCGCGTCGCGCTGTTCTTCGCCGTCTGGACCGCCAAGGAAGCGCTGCTGAAGGCCGAGGGGCGCGGCATCACGGCGGGTCTCGACGGATTTTCGGTCCTGTCCGGTGATGGCGACCGTCCTCGCCTTGGCGGCGCCGGCCCGGTCGCATCGAGCCTTTCGGGCTACGAAGCCACCTGGCTCCCCGGCATTGCCGGGCATGCGGCCTGCCTGGCCTGGGGGCCCGTCACACAGGGCTGAAGCCTGCGCCGCGTTGCCTCGCTTCCAGCCTGTATATACAAGTGCAGACGCTTCGCCGGTCGACTGCGCCGGCCAGGAGACGCCGATGTCCCGCCTCGACAATACCCGCACCATCCGCAGCCCGCGCGGCACCGAACTCTCGGCCAAGTCCTGGCTGACCGAAGCGCCTATGCGCATGCTGATGAACAATCTCGACCCCGACGTGGCCGAGAAGCCCGGCGAACTCGTGGTCTACGGCGGTATCGGCCGAGCGGCGCGCGATTGGGAGAGCTTCGACCGGATCGTCCACGCCCTGCGCAACCTCGACTCGGACCGCACGCTGCTGGTCCAATCGGGCAAACCGGTCGGCGTCTTCCGCACCCATGCCGATGCGCCGCGCGTGCTCATCGCCAACTCCAACCTCGTGCCGCGCTGGGCCACCTGGGAGCATTTCAGCGAGCTCGATCGCAAGGGGCTGATGATGTACGGCCAGATGACGGCCGGCTCCTGGATCTACATCGGCACCCAGGGCATCGTTCAGGGCACTTACGAGACCTTCGTCGAGATGGGCCGCCAGCATTACGGCGGCTCGCTGGCAGGTCGATGGATCCTCACTGCCGGCCTCGGCGGCATGGGCGGCGCCCAGCCGCTCGCCGCCACCATGGCGGGCGCCTCCTGCCTTGCGGTCGAATGCCGCCCGAGTTCCATCGAATTCCGCCTGCGCACCGGCTATGTCGATGTCCAGGCGAAGGACCTCGACGAGGCGCTTGTCATGCTCGACCGCGCCAAGGCTGACGGCAAGCCGATGTCGATCGCGCTGCTGGGTAATGCCGCCGAGGTCTTTCCCGAGATCTACCGCCGCGGCATCCGCCCCGATTGCGTCACCGACCAGACCTCCGCCCACGATCCCGTCAACGGCTACCTGCCCGAGGGCTGGAGCGTGGCGGAGTGGGAGGACCGGCGCACCCGCGACCCCGCCGCCGTATCGTCTGCCGCCAAAAGGTCGATGGCCACCCATGTCCGCGCCATGCTGGATTTCCACCGCGCCGGCGTGCCGACCGTCGATTACGGCAACAACATCCGCCAGATGGCGCTGGAGGAGGGCGTCGCCGACGCTTTCAGCTTCCCGGGCTTCGTCCCGGCCTATATCCGCCCGCTCTTCTGCCGCGGCGTGGGGCCGTTCCGCTGGTGCGCCCTGTCGGGGGATCCGGAGGATATCTACCGCACCGACGCCAAGGTGAAGGAGCTGATGCCGCATGACGCGCATCTCCACAATTGGCTCGACATGGCGGCCAAGCGCATCCGCTTCCAGGGCCTGCCGGCGCGCATCTGCTGGGTCGGGCTCGGCGACCGGCACCGGCTCGGCCTCGCCTTCAACGAGATGGTGGCGCGGGGCGAACTCAAGGCTCCGGTCGTGATCGGCCGCGACCATCTCGATTCCGGCTCCGTGGCTTCGCCCAACCGCGAGACCGAAGCCATGCGGGACGGATCGGACGCGGTGTCGGATTGGCCGCTCCTCAATGCGCTGCTCAACTGCGCCTCGGGCGCCACCTGGGTGTCGCTGCATCACGGGGGCGGCGTCGGCATGGGCTTTTCGCAGCATGCCGGCATGGTGGTGGTGGCCGACGGGACCCCGGAAGCCGCCGCGCGGCTCGAACGCGTGTTGTGGAACGATCCCGCGACCGGCGTCATGCGCCACGCCGATGCCGGCTACGAGGATGCCCTCGCCTGTGCCCGGGAGAAGGGGCTCGATCTGCCCGGCATCCTGGGCTGACGGCCGAGCTTATTTGATCCCGCCCGGTCCTGCTCTTAAGACACGGTCGACGACGTCGGGCCGAGCTGGAGTGGGGTAATGGTGGATACCGTGATGGGCCGGGTCGACGACCTGCTCCGGCGCGCCTTTGCGGAAGCCGATCTGCCGACCGAAGGCGTCCGCTGCGTGCCCGCCGGCAAGCCCGAATTCGGCGATTTTCAGTGCAATGCCGCCATGGCGCTCGGCAAGGCGGCGAAGCGCAACCCGCGCGACCTGGCGTCGGCGGTCGCCGCTCTCCTGCGAGCCAATCCCGAATTTGCCAGCGTCGAGGTCGCCGGCCCCGGCTTCCTCAACCTTCGCTTGGCGGATGATTTCGTTACGGCTCGTGCGCAGGCCCAGGCCGCCTCGCCGACGCTCGGCATTCTGCAGAGCGATGCCGCGCCGGTGCTGCTCGACTTCGGCGGTCCCAATGTCGCGAAGCCCCTGCATGTCGGGCATCTGCGCTCGCTGGTGATCGGAGAGGCCCTGTCGCGGATCTTCGCCGCGCAGGGGATCGGCGTGACGTCGGACATCCATCTCGGCGACTGGGGCCTGCAGATGGGCATGCTCATCGGCGCCGCCCGCCGCGCCCATCCCGATCGCGCGCCCGGTACGGTCGGCGAGATGATTGGCGTCGACGAAATGGAGCGGCTCTATCCCGAGGCTTCGGCGGCCTGCAAGGCGGATCCGGAGCGCATGGCGGAAGCGCGCGCTTTGACGGCGGCGCTGCAGTCCGGCGATACCGAAGCCTATGCCGATTGGGCGGCGCTTAGGGCGGGCTCCCTGGCCGACCAGCGGCGCGACATCGACCGGCTCGGGACGCGCTTCGACCTGTTCCTTGGCGAAAGCGACGCCCAGCCGACCGTCGACACGCTGGTGCCGAGCCTCGTCGCACGCGGCCTC
Source organism: Janthinobacterium lividum (assembly GCA_050920985.1). Classification (GTDB taxonomy): domain Bacteria; phylum Pseudomonadota; class Alphaproteobacteria; order Rhizobiales; family Beijerinckiaceae; genus Lichenihabitans. Next base: position 65,110 of record JBPBQY010000069.1, read on the forward strand.
GCCTACGAGAGCGATGGGGCGCTCGTCATCGACGTCGCCGAGCCCGAAGACGCGAAGCCCCTGCCGCCGCTGATCCTGGCCAAATCCGATGGCGCCGCCACCTATGGCACGACCGACATGGCGACGATCGCGGCCCGTGCCGCCGACCCGGTGACCGGTCGCTGCAGGCGCTACGTCTATGTGGTGGACGAGCGCCAGTCGCTGCATTTTAAGCAGGTGTTCCGGGCGGCGCGCCGCTGCGGCCTCGCGCCCGGCGTCGAGATGATCCATGTCGGCTTCGGCACGGTCAACGGTGTCGACGGCAAGCCCTACCGCACGCGCGAGGGCGGGGTGGCGCGGCTGCGCGACCTGCTGTCAGAGGCCGTCGAAAAGGCCCGGCAGCGGGTCGAGCCCGACGATGCCACGATCGACCGCGACCTCCTGGCCGAACAGGTCGGGCTCGCGGCGGTGAAATGGGCGGATCTGTCGACACTAAGGCTGTCGGGCTACAGCTTCAACCTCGACCGGATGATGTCCTTCGAGGGCAATACCGGCCCCTACATCCAATATGCCTGCGTGCGGATCGGCGCCATCGGCGTGAAGGCGGCGGCGGCGGGACTCGACGCCTCGGCGATCGCCCTCGGTCACCCGGCGGAACGGGCGCTGGCCATGGCCTGCCTGCGGCTACCCACCGCCGTTGCGGCCGCTTCGGCCGGCTATGCGCCGAACGAGATCGCCGACTTCGCCTTCGCGGTCGCCCAATCCTTCAGCCGCTTCTACACCGAATGCCCCGTTCTGGCGGCCGAGGACGAGGCCGTGCGCGCCTCGCGTCTGGCGCTCTGCGGCCTGGCACATCAGGTTCTGTCGAAGGCCTTGTGGATGCTGGGCATCGCGGTGCCGCAGAAGATGTAGGTCCGGGCCGCGCTCTAGCTCAAGGCGTTGTTGATCTTGCCGAACTTGGTGCTGAGCTTCCCACCCATGTTCTGCAGGGAGCCGATGATCACGCAGGCGATGATCGCCGCGATCAGGCCGTATTCGATCGATGTGGCTCCCGACATGTCGTTCGAAAAACGGCGGAGCCGTTCGACCATGCGGGACCTCGGTAATGCGGATCACCGCACGAGCCATGCACGCCGACTGCGTGATCTTTAGAAAACTCAACATGAGAGAATGACGCGAGTCCGAGCCGCCTTGCGCGGTTCAGGCTCGCGACTGCCGTTCAGACGTGGATGGCGCGCTTGTCGACCGCCATGGCGGCTTCCTTGACGGCTTCCGACATGGTCGGATGGGCGTGGCAGGTGCGGGCGAGATCCTCGGCCGAGCCGCCGAACTCCATCAGCACCGAACATTCCTGAATCAGCTCGCCGGCCACCGACGAAATGATGTGGACGCCGAGGACGCGATCGGTTTCGGCATGGGCCAGAACCTTGACGAAACCCTCGGTGTGGCGCGTCGCCCGGGCGCGGCCGTTGGCCGTGTAGGGGAACTTGCCCGCCGTATAGGGCGTGCCGGCGAGCTTCAACTCCTCCTCGGTCGCCCCCACCGAGGCGATCTCCGGCATCGTGTAGACCACGGCCGGGATCACGCCATAGTTCACGTGACCGGCCTGGCCGGCCAGGATCTCGGCCACGGCGATCCCCTCGTCCTCGGCCTTGTGGGCCAGCATCAGGCCGCGCACGACGTCGCCGATGGCATAGATGCCGGGGACGTTCGTCTGGAAATGGTCGTCGATGACGACGCGGCCGCGGTCGGTGGCGACGCCGGCGGCGTCGAGCCCGAGCCCCTCGGTATTGGGCCGGCGTCCGGTCGCCACCAGCACGACATCGGCGTCGAGCCGCCGCTCGTCGCCGCCGTCGACCGGTGCGAAGGTCACCGAAGCACCGGCGTTGGTGGGCTCCACCTTAGACACCTTCTGGCCGAGGTGGAAGACGAAGCCCTGCTTCTCCAACATGCGATGGAAGGTCTTGGCGACCTCGCCGTCGAGGCCCGGCAGGATGCGGTCGAGATATTCCACGACCTCCACCTCGGCGCCGAGGCGGCGATAGACCGAGCCGAGCTCGAGACCGATGACGCCGGCGCCGATGACGATCATGCGCTTCGGCACCTCGGGCAGCACCAGGGCGCCGGTCGACGACACGACGGTCTTCTCGTCGACGTCCATGCCCGGCAGGGTAGCAACTTCGGACCCAGTGGCGATGACGATGCTGGCCGTCTCGATCGTCTCGACCGAGCCGTCGTCCTTGGCCACCTCGATCAGGCCCGCGCCCTTGATGGTGCCGAGGCCATGAAACGTGTCGATCTTGTTCTTCTTGAACAGGTAGGCGACGCCGTTGACGTTGGCCGCCACCGTGTCGTCGCGGTGCTTGCCCATCGCGGCCCAGTCGAGTTCGGGCGTGCCGACCTTGACGCCGAGCGCCGGGAAATCGTGCGAGGCTGTGGCGAACATCTCGGAGGCATGCAGTAGAGCCTTCGATGGAATGCAGCCGACGTTGAGGCAGGTGCCCCCCTGCGTGGCGCGCTTCTCGACCACGGCGGTCTTCAGCCCGAGCTGTGCCGCCCGGATGGCGCAGACATAGCCGCCGGGGCCGGTACCGATCACGACAAGGTCATAGCGCATGAGGAGTTCCAACGGCGTCAGAGCGTCGGCACCGCAGGGGCGACGCGATACCGGGGTAGATCCGACGTTCCGTCCGATAAATCAATGCGGCAGCGCCTTTCGGCATGGCTGAGATGCCGAGGAAGTGACACGGTGCCTGCTTTGCATCCCAGGGCTGAACGCACTATCCGTTCCCCATGTCGACACAGCCCCGCACCGAGGACCCGGTCGCCCGCCGGCGGACCTTTGCCATCATCTCCCACCCGGACGCGGGCAAGACCACGCTGACTGAGAAGCTGCTGCTGTTCGGCGGCGCGATCCAACTCGCCGGCGAGGTGCGGGCCAAGGCCAACCGGCGCCAGACGCGGTCGGACTGGATGGGCATCGAACGCGAGCGCGGCATCTCGGTCGTGACCTCGGTGATGACCTTCGAACATGCCGGCTGCGTGTTCAACCTGCTCGACACGCCGGGCCACGAAGACTTCTCCGAAGACACCTATCGCACGCTGACGGCGGTGGACTCCGCCGTGATGGTGATCGATGCGGCGCGCGGCATCGAGAGCCGGACGCGCAAGCTCTTCGAGGTGTGTCGCCTGCGCGACATCCCCATCGTGACCTTCATCAACAAGATGGACCGCGAGACGCGCGACCCCTTCGACCTGCTCGACGAGATCGAGAAGGTGCTGGCGCTCGATACCGCGCCCATCACCTGGCCGATCGGCCGGGGCCGCGCCTTCGCCGGTACCTATGACCTCGCCCATTCGATGATCAGGAAGCTCGACTCCGACGTCGAGGCGCCGATGCTCCCCGTCGATGGCCCTCGCGATCCGCAGATCCGAGCGCTCTTGCCCTCGCACGAGGCCGACGCCGCCATCGACGAGCTCGAACTCGCTCGCGAGGCCTGCAAGCCCTTCGACCGCGAGGCCTTTCTCGAAGGCCATCTGACGCCGGTCTTCTTCGGCTCGGCGCTGCGGACGTTCGGGGTCGCTGATCTTATCAACGCCCTGGCGGATTTCGCGCCGCCGCCGCGCGGTCTCCAGGCCGAGAGCCGCTTTGTCGACGCCCGCGAGCCCAAGATGACGGGGTTCGTGTTCAAGATCCAGGCGAACATGGACCCGAACCACCGGGACCGCATCGCCTTCATGCGCGTGTCGTCCGGACGGCTGACACGCGGCATGAAGGCCAAGCTGGTGCGGACCGGCAAGCCCATGGCGCTGAACGCCCCGCAATTCTTCTTCGCCCAGGAGCGCGCCCTGGCCGAACAGGCCTTCGCCGGCGACGTGGTCGGCATCCCGAACCACGGCACCCTGCGCATCGGCGACACGCTCACCGAGGGCGAGGACCTGGTGTTCCGCGGCGTGCCCTCCTTCGCGCCCGAGATCCTGCGCCGTGTGAAGCTTAACGATGCCATGAAGGCCAAGAAGCTGAAGGAGGCGCTCCAGCAAATGGCAGAAGAGGGCGTGGTGCAGACCTTCGTGCCCTACGACGGTGCTGGCGCCATCGTGGGCGTCGTCGGTGCCCTTCAGCTCGACGTCCTGATCGAGCGGTTGCAGGTCGAGTATAGCCTACCGGTCTCCTTCGAATCGAGCCGTTTCGAGATCGCCCGCTGGGTGACGGCGGAGCCTCTCGAACTCCGGCGGTTCCTCGATGCCTATCCGTCGTCGACGGCGGAGGATCTCGACGGCTCGCCGGTGTTCCTGGCCTCCTCCGCCTTCACGCTGCGCTACGAGCAGGAGCGTTGGCCGCAGGTGACTTTCTCCGACATCAAGGACTATCAGCGCGCCGCAGCCTGATCGGGCGGGCGGTTGCGGCCGTGACCCGCCTTCGCAGGAGGGGACGCGCCGGTGCCTCACGTTTCATCAGGCTGGATCGAAAAGGTGCAACCCTGGCCTGATGTTGAGGGGCTGGAAAGATTCGCGATGTCAGGATTGTGACGCGGCATCTCTCAACCGTTGCGCGATCGATCCCTGTTCCGGGGAGCCATCGAGGACGGATGTGAGTGGCGGCATCGGACACGAGGCGGCGATGGCGCGCGCCTTCCGATCCGGTCTCTCGGAGCATCCTCAGGCCATGCGGCTTCCGTCCATCAACATATCGCTCAGGGTCGCGCTCTCCTTCGCGGCGGTCGTCTCGGCCGTCCTCGTCATGAGCGGCGTCATTTACGCCTCGACGCTGCGGCTCACCGCGGCCGAGAGCGCGTCCGCGACGAGCCACGAGCTGATGACGGCCGTCAACCAGTCCCAGATCGAGATGTTGGATCAGATGAACCTGATCCGCACCTATGTGGTGACGCAGGATCAGGCCGTGCTCGACCGCGCCAAGGACCGGCAGGACCGGTTCGACAAGCAGATCGACGTGGCGCGCAGTCTCGCGGCCCGGCACGACCAGGTCCTCCCCCTGATCGATGCGCTGCAGACCGCCTACCAGAGCTGGCGCACCGAAGTCGCCGATCCGGAGGTGAAATTCGCCGGCGACCCGGCGACGGTCGCCAAGGCGGCCAAGCTCGTGGGCGGACCCGTGGCGCGGCTGCGTGAGAAGGATGTGACCGGCAAGGCCGCCGTCGTCCTCTCCACGATGCGGCATTGGGAGGAGGACGAGCACGCGGCCTCGGCGGCGGCGCTGAAGCTCATGACGCTGACGCTGATCGTCGGCGGATTGCTGACGGCCGGCCTCGCCGTTCTGATGGGCTGGCTGCTCAGCCGGACCCTCGCGGCCCCGGTGCGCGGCATGACGCGTGCCATGGAGCGGTTGGCCAAGGGCGATCACGGGGTCGCCATTCCGGTGCTCGGTCGCGGCGACGAGATCGGCACCATGGCCTCCGCGTTGCAGCGCTTCAAGGATGATGCCATCCGCGCGCGGGCGCTGGAGGCGGAGGCCGCCGATGCCCGTCAGGCCGCCGAGGCGGAGCGGACCCGTGCCGAAGTGGCACGCGCCGAGATCGCCCGTCAGCAGGCCGAGGTGGTGGCCGCCATCGCCGACGGCCTCGATCGCCTGTCGCAGGGCGACCTCGTGTCCCGCCTCGATCGGGCCTTCTCGCCCGCCTACGAGAAGCTTCGCGCCGATTTCAACGGCGCCATGAGCAAGCTCCAGGATACGCTGTCGGTGGTGGCGGAGAACAGCGGTGCCATCCGGTCGGGCACGGGCGAGATCTCGACGGCGGCCGACGACCTGTCGCGCCGCACCGAACAGCAGGCGGCCTCGCTCGAGGAGACCGCGGCGTCACTCGACGAGATCACCGCCACGGTGCGAAAGACCGCGGAAGGTGCCAAACAGGCCAAGGCGGCCGTGCTGAAGGCCAAGGCGGGCGCCGAGGAATCGGGCCGCATCGTGCGCGAAGCGGTCGACGCGATGGGCGGCATCGAGAAGTCCTCGGCCCATATCACCCAGATCATCGGAGTCATCGACGAGATCGCCTTCCAGACCAACCTCCTGGCGCTCAATGCCGGCGTCGAGGCTGCGCGCGCGGGGGACGCGGGCCGAGGCTTCGCCGTGGTGGCCTCTGAAGTCCGTGCCCTGGCGCAGCGCTCGGCCGACGCCGCCAAGGAGATCAAGGGCCTGATCTCGACCTCGCGCGGCCAGGTCGAACGTGGCGTCGCCCTGGTGGGCCGCACCGGCGCGGCCCTCGACGGCATCGCGGTCCAGGTCACCGAGATCGCCAGGGCGGTGGCGGAGATCGCCGCCTCGGCGCAGGAACAGGCCTCGGGCCTCGATCAGGTCAACAACGCCATCAACCAGATGGACCAGGTCACTCAGCAGAACGCCGCCATGGTGGAGGAGTCGACTGCCGCGAGCCACGGGCTGGCGCGCGATGCCGACGAGCTGATGCGGCTCATCGGCGGCTTTAGGCTCGGCGGAACTCCGATGGGTATCACGCAGCCGTCGCGAGCCGATGCGCCGCGCGTGGCGGCACTGAAGATTGTCGGTCGCGGCGGCGCCGCGTTGAAGCCGCACGAGGACGCGAAGAGCTGGAAGGAGTTCTGAAGGCTTTAGCTCGCCAGAGACCGTCTCATTCCAGCACCCCGCTGCCGTTGAGCGGGTTCTCCGGATCCCAGCCGTAGCGCAAGGTCTCGAAGCGCATTGACCGTGTGTCGACCAGCAGCAGCCTTCCCACAAGCCCGTCGCCGAAGGGCACGATGGTGCGAATCGTCTCGAGCGCCATCAGTGAGCCCACAAGACCCGTCAGCGCGCCTAAAACCCCAGCCTCGGCACAGGTGGGGACCGAGCCGTCGGGTGGCGGCGCAGGGAAGAGGCAGCGGTAGGTCGGGTTGGGCTGCCCGTCCGGCCCCCTCTCGTGTGGTTTCAGCACCGTCACCGAGCCATCGAACGTGCCGACCGAGCCTGTGATCAGCGTCCGCTTCGCCCGGAAACAGGCGTCCGACACGGCGTAGCGCGTCGTCCAATTGTCGGAACCATCGACGACGGCGTCATAGGAGGAGGCGAGCCGCTCGGCATTGTCGGCCGTGATGCGCTCCGGATGGCGCTCCAGCGCCACATGCGGGTTCAGCTTGACCAGCGCCTGCGCCGAGGCTTCGACCTTCTCGCGTCCGATGTCATCCGTCGTGAAGAGCACCTGCCGCTGCAGGTTCGAGAGCGAAACGGTGTCGTGATCGATCACTCCCAGCGTTCCGACCCCGGCCGCCGCGAGATATTGCAGGACGGGGCTGCCGAGCCCGCCCGCCCCCACCACCAGGATGCGCGCGCCTTTGAGGCGGGCCTGGCCGGGGCCGCCAATCTCGCGCAGCACGATGTGGCGGGCATAGCGCTCGATCTCGTCGCCGTTCAGGTTCATGCGCCGATCCCCCTTGCGCTATAGGTCCCGGGAGAGCCGGCCTTACGGGAGGCGGCCGCCGGGACGCAACGGAGCAGAGATGGGGATCGAGGACGGGCGGGCGAAGCCCCCCTTCATGGTGTCGAACCGCGGCGTGGCGCTGGCGCTGGCGCTCGTGGTGGCGGTGGTCGTGCTCTTCGCGTCGACTCCGGGCCTCGATGTCGCGGCCGCGGGTATCTTCTATGCTGGTGGAGGGCGATTCGTCGGGGTCACGCCGCTGGGGTCGGGGCTGCGCCAGCTGTTCTCCGTCATCCCTTTTCTGCTGCTCGGCGGCGCTGCGGTGCTGTATGGCCTTCGCCGTCTCGGGCGTCCTATTCCGGCGCCGACGGGTCGCGGGCTCGCCATGCTGGCACTGAGCCTGGCTCTCGGGCCCGGCCTTCTCGTCAACGGCCTGCTGAAGGATCACTGGCATCGGCCGCGACCCGTGCAGGTGAGCCAGTTCGGCGGACCGGATCATTTCCGTCCCGTCGGACCCCCCGGCGGCGACTGCGCCCGCAACTGCTCCTTCGTGTCGGGCGAGGGCGCGTCGTCCTTCTGGAGCGTCGCCCCCGCGCTGCTGGTCCCGCCTGCCTGGCGGGCCGTGGCGCTCGGTGCGGCACTGGCCTATGCGGCGGCGACAGGGTTGCTGCGTATGGCCTTCGGCGGCCACTTTCTCTCCGATACTCTGCTGGCGGCTCTCTTCACATGGCTGGTGGTCGCAGGTGTCTGGCGCATTCTGCTCGGAAAACGCTCACCGGAGGGTCGGGCTTAAAGCCTTATTAACCACGCGGCGCGACAGTGACGGCAAGTTAACGATCCTTTCGCACACCCGGCGAGGCGCCATGTCCCCCAACCATCCGTTCCTCCGTGGTCAGGAACCGGCGGATTTCGCCGCCCGCGGCGACCGCAACGTCGCCCAGGACCTCGATAACATCTTCCGGCTCACGGCGGCTCAGGCGGCGACTCAGCCGGCTGCAGCGCAGGGGCAGCCGGTGGCGGAGCGCCTGAGCGCCCTCCTGCCGCGCCGCGTGTCTCAGCCGGATCTGGAAGGCGCACTCGAGATGCTCAACCGCGCCGGCAAGGCGATGGAGCTCATGCAGTCGCGCTACCAGCAGATTGAGGATTACGCCAAAGGCGTTGCCGATCGCGCCGAGAAGGACATTTCGGCGGCCTTCGGGCAGGCGCGGGAATGGGAGCTGCGGGCCGCCAGCCACGACGAGAAGCTCGAGGAGTTGCGCCAGCGGGCCGAAATGGCCGAACACCGCGCCGAGTCGGCCGAGCAGGCCGCCAAGGAAGCGCGCGACTGGCTCGAGTGTTTCTACGACAAGATCGTGTCGTCCTTCGACACGCGCACCTTTCTGAAAACCCAGGCGGCCTGAAGCTGCCGGCGATCGCGATGGCGGTCGCAGGCATCGCCCGAAGCCGCGTGACGTCGACCAAAGGTGGGATCCCGTCCGCACCGACGCAGGAGATTTGACCTGCCCCGGTAACCTTTCATCAACCACCGCCCGGCAGAGTCTCGTCCTGTGGCCCCCCGGAAACGCCGATACGGCAGAGCGGCGGGAGGCACCGGGCGGCATGCAGCCGCTCCGGACAGTGGACATGTGGGGCCGATATCGCGCCCCTTCGTAAACGGAGAGTCCCCGATGACCGAAGCCTCGCTCCTTCGCGCCCTGGCCGACAGCCTGGACGAGCTCGAAACCCTCAAGCTGTTCCCCGCCGAGGTCACCGACCCGGGCACTGTGACAGTCGAGTGGACCGCCAGCAGCGACCATCCCGGTTACGCCGCCCTCAGCCAAGCGATTTCCGCCATGGTGGAGCAGCACTGGAACGCCCTGCGCTCGCAGGTCATCAAGAAGAAGGAGACCGACGTCGCCGTCACCCGCAAGGAGTGGAGCGACCTGGCAACCGTGCCCCCCGTCGCCGAGGCCTCCGCCGCTCCCGACAGCCTGTCGGCCGCGATGGCTCCCTCGCGCGTCCAGTTGGTGCAGCGCCAAGCCTGATCTCATGGTCCGCGGTCAAACAGGAACCTAAGCACTATGTTTAGGCAGTAACTCGGCAACGCACATGAAACTTTAAGCGGACTGGCGCGGTTGGATGCACACGCGTCAAAACCGCGTTGTCCGAGGAGAGAACGTCATGGCAAAAGCTGCGCATCACGAAGCCGCCGAGCATCACGAAAAGGCTTCCGAGACCCACAAGCATGCGGCCGCCGCCCACAAGACTGCGGCAGAGCATGTCGACAAGCCCGGCCACGCCGAGCATGCCACCAAGGCGCATGCTCACTCGACCGACGCTCACGAGAAGTCGACCGGCGCTCACAAGAAGTCGACCGAAGCTCACGGCAAGTCCGCCAAGAAGTAATTCGGTTATCGTTTTTTCTAAGCAAGCATACGCGAAAGAAGCCGCCTTAGGGCGGCTTTTTTCGTTGGATTACACGGATATAAGATCTTGACGCTATGACTCAGGAGATATCTCCGTCTGCAAGCAAGGCCTATATCACTGGCGGTAGTGCTGGATCCGGGTGGTTCGCAAACCTGCGAGCCCATGCTGGTCGATGGACATTTGCCAGGACAGAAACTCGTCCACCGTCAGCGTGTAACGCGAGCAGGCTTCCTCGAGCGAAAGCAAGCCACCGCGCACGGCCGCAACCACTTCCGCCTTGCGGCGGATCACCCAGCGCTTCGTTGAAGGCGGGGGTAGATCGGCGACCGTCAGCGGACTTCCGTCCGGCCCGATTACGTATTTCGCCCGAGGGCGATGCATATCTACCATTGTGTCACTCGCGAACTCGACTCTTGCGAACGAACCGAAGCTAGGGGCGGTGGCTTAAGGTTTGGTCACTTCAACTCACTGCATTTCAATAGGTTTTTGGTTTCGAGAGGATGAATCGAGCCGAATTGGACCTGTGCCATTGCCGGAGTCGGGAGCTTGCGCCAGCCTTTCCCCTTGGAAGGCGTGTCGCTCGGAGGCGTTTCACCGGCCGAAATCGCGAGCTCTTGGGCGGCGGCGGGGCTGGATAATGTGAAGCCGAGGCGCTAGATCAGGCCCTTGTTTGCCGAGAGTCTCGCGACCTGTTGCCGATGGATCACACCCGCATTTTCAACTCGCTTGACTTGCCCCGGCGTCCCGCGGACACGCGCGTGGTGGTGGCCATGTCGGGTGGCGTCGATTCGTCGGTGGTTGCAGCCCTTCTGAAGCGTGAAGGCTATGACGTTGTCGGCATCACGCTGCAGCTCTACGACGAGGGGGCTACCTCAGCGGCCCGCAAGGGAAGCTGCTGTGCGGGGCGCGACATCCACGACGCGCGTGCCGTCGCGGCCCGGCTCGGGATCCCGCATTACGTGCTCGATTACGAAAGTCGATTTCGCGAAAAGGTCATTGCTCCTTTCGCCGACAGCTATCTGGCGGGCGAGACGCCGATCCCTTGTGTGAGCTGCAACAGCCAGGTCAAATTCACCGACCTGCTCGACACTGCGCTGGACCTCGGTGCCGATGCCATGGCGACGGGGCATTACGTCCGGTCCCGGGCCGTCGAGGGCGGCGGCCGGTCCCTCTACAGGGCGCGCGAGCCCGAGCGGGACCAGAGCTATTTCCTTTATGCCACGACGCAGCAGCAGCTCGACCTGCTGCGCTTTCCGCTGGGCGGCCTGACCAAGGCAGAAACGCGCGAACTCGCGCGCGGCTTCGGTCTCGAAGTGGCCGACAAGACCGATAGTCAGGACATCTGCTTCGTGCCGACCGGCCGCTACACCGACCTCATCGCCAAGCTCCGGCCCGACGCGGGGCAGGCGGGTGACATCGTCGACGGCCGCGGCCGGGTATTGGGCCGCCATACCGGGGTAATGAACTACACGGTGGGTCAGCGGAAAGGTCTCGGCCTCGCCGAATCGACCGCCGGCAACGGCGAGCCGCTCTTCGTCTTGAGGCTCGATGCCGCCAATGCGCGCGTGGTGGTGGGGCCCCGCGCGGCGCTGGGCACGGCTTCGGTCTCGCTGCGCAGCGTCAACTGGATCGGCGACGGGCCGTTCGCAGACGGGCGCCGGGTCGCTGTGCGGCTGCGTTCGACCCGGCCTCCCGTGCCGGCGTTGCTACGCGGAAGCATCGACGATGCGCAGGTCGAACTTTTCGAGCCCGAGAGCGGCGTGTCGCCGGGCCAAGCCTGCGTCTTTTATGACGGCACGGCCGATGATGCTCGAGTGCTCGGTGGCGGCGTCGTGAGGGCGACGGTTTCGGCAGGCGAGGCCGTGTCGGCGGCGGATGATGCCGTGAAGGTGCTGTCCTCCCCGCTGTCGCGGGCTGTCGCGTGACACGGCCCAGCGACGTCGCCGACCGTCCTCAGGCCGGCAAGGCCGCCATCACCGAGGCGGGACAGGTGGTGGCCGCCTATGGGCGCTGGGCGCCGGTCTACGACCTCGCCTTTGCGGCCGTGATGCGGGCCGGACGCACGGCCGCTGCCGAGGCCGCCAGCCAGGCCGCGGGGCCGGGCGGCCGCATCGTCGACATCGGGGTTGGCACCGGCCTCGAACTTCCCATGTTCGATCCGCGAACGCGGGTGACCGGTATCGATCTGTCGGAACCCATGCTGCGCGGGGCCCAGCGTCGTGTGCGCCGCGAGGGATTGGCTCATGTCGACGGGCTCCTGGTCATGGACGCCACGCGGCTGGCCTTCCCGGACGGCGCCTTTGACGCCGCGATCGTGCCTTACGTGCTCACCGTCGTGCCCGAGCCACAGCGCATGATGGACGAGGTACGCCGCGTCGTGCGGCTCGGCGGCGAGGTCGTCCTGGTCAACCATTTCGGCGCTGACCGCGGGCCGGTGGCAGCCATCGAAGGCTGGCTCGGCCAGCGCTCGGCCTCACTCGGCTGGCATCCGCAGTTTCCTTTTGCAGTGCTGGGTGACTGGATTTCCGCCACGCCGGGCATGCGGCTCGTCGAGCGCCGCCGCATTCGCCCTTTTGGCCTGTTCAACCTGGTCCGGCTGCGGCGCGAGTTCTAAAAGGGTTCGCCAAGGCCGTCGGCCTGCGCAGAGCCGATCCGGGAGGGCCACATGCTGATTCATGACGCGGCGCGCGAGGCCCATGCGGCCGCCCGACGTCCCCCCGCGGCAGCGCTCGACACGGTGCTGACGGCGCTGTCGGAGCGCTTCGGCCATCGCTTCTCGCGCAACCGCTCGGTCCTCGACCTGCACGGCCATACACGGACGCAGATCCGCCTGGAGGCGCCGGACGGCGTCGTCTTTCCCGAGACCACCGCCGAAGTCGCCGACGTTGTGAAGCTCTGCGCGGCGCATCGCGTGCCGGTCATCCCCTACGGCACCGGCACGTCGCTTGAGGGTCACGTCAACGCGCCCTACGGCGGGATCTCGATCGACACGTCGAGGATGAACCGGGTGCTGGCCGTTCATGCCGAGGATCTCGATTGCGTGGTCGAGCCGGGGGTGACTCGCAAGGCGCTGAATACCCATCTGCGCCACCACGGGCTGTTCTTCCCCGTCGACCCCGGCGCCGATGCGTCGCTGGGCGGCATGGTGGCGACCCGGGCCTCGGGCACCAGCGCGGTGCGCTATGGCACCATGAAGGACAACGTCCTGGCGCTGGAGATCGTGACGCCGCAGGGTGAGATCATGCAGACGGCGCGGCGCGCCAAGAAGTCCTCCGCCGGCTACGACCTCACCAGGCTGATGGTCGGGTCGGAGGGTACGCTCGGCGTCATCACCGGCATTACGCTGAAGCTCAGCGGCATTCCCGAAGCCACGGCGGCAGGCGTATGCCCTTTTCCGACTGTCCAGGCTGCCTGCGATGCCACGATCCTGACCATCCAATCCGGCATACCGGTCGGGCGGATCGAACTGCTCGACGAAGCCCAGGTCCGCGCCTCTAACATCTATTCGCACCTCGGCTTGGCGGAGGTGCCGACGCTGTTCGTGGAATTTACCGGGACGCCGGCCGGTGTGGCCGAGCAGGTGGAGGCCTTTGGGGCCATCGCGGAAGAGCTTGGGGGCGGTCCCTTCGATTGGGCGACGCAGCCCGAAGACCGCTCGCGCCTGTGGCAGGCGCGGCACGATGCCTATTGGGCGAGCTTCACGCTGCGGCCCGGAGCCAAGATCATCTCCACCGACCTCTGCGTGCCGATTTCACGGCTGGCCGATTGCGTCACCGCCACCCAGGCCGACATTGCCGAGTCGGGCCTCGTGGCGCCCATCGTCGGCCATGTCGGTGACGGCAACTTCCACCTCGGCCTCCTCTTCGACGAGACGGACCCTGACGAGATGGCCCGCGTCGACGCCTTCCTCGACCGTCTGGTCCATCGCGCGCTGACCATGGAAGGGACCTGCACGGGCGAGCACGGCGTCGGCCAGGGCAAGGCTGCCTACCTCCGCCACGAGCACCCGCCCGCAGCATTGGCCATGATGCGCGCCGTCAAACAGGCGATCGACCCGCTGGACATCATGAACCCGGGAAAGATCCTGCCGCTGGATTAGCGAGGGAGCCGATTTCCCTGAGCCTACCGGAATCCAGACATCTCGCCGGCTGGTAGGACCGTGCCCTCCCCCGTCTGCGGAGGCGCTAACCCCCATGTCTCCAGATGTGTGAACCTGGTCGTCCGAGCTGGCAGCGATCTGTCGGAACTCACATCCTTTTCATTTTCTTCATGTGCATGCCCGACATCTGCTTCTTACGCATGGTCATACCGGTCGGCCCTTGGTTATTGCTGGTCGAGCCCATGGCGCCAGCCTGGGAATTATGGGCCGAGGCGGCGAGAGCCGGAGCGACGGGGAGACAGAGCAGGCCGAGCGCGGCCATGATGGCAAGGGTCTTCATCGAAGAGATCTCCGGTTGGAGCTTCGTTATGGAGCGTGAGCGGAGTGGGACCAGTTTCTGACTATGTTTTGCCGTTTCCTCTGGCTTTCCGTAGCGCTGCCTCCAGAGCGCTTTCCTCCGGCCGAGGAGGAGCGGCGGGCGCGGGGCGCTGTTTGACAGACAGGGTGCTTTCCGCCCGCACCGGCCGGCCGTTGCCCGCCGTCACGGCGCCCGGCTCGTCGTCGAGACGCAGCGTCAGCGCAATGCGCTTACGGGCTCGGTCGACCTCCAGCACCTTGACCCGGACGACATCGCCCGGCTTCACGACGCTACGCGGATCCTTCACGAAGCTGCGGCTCATGGCCGAGACATGGACCAGACCGTCCTGGTGCACGCCGATGTCGACGAAAGCGCCGAAGGCGGCGACGTTGGTGACGACGCCCTCCAGCACGAGGCCGGGCGTGAGATCGCCGATCGTCTCGACACCCTCCTTGAAGGTCACGGCCTGGAAGGCGGGGCGCGGGTCGCGGCCGGGCTTCTCCAATTCGCGCAGGATGTCGGTCACGGTCGGCACCCCGAAACTCGCGTCCGCGAAGGCCTTCGGCTGCAACCCCCGCAGCACGGCGGCATTGCCGATCAGACCGCGCGCGTCGGTTCCCGCTGCCACCAGGATGCGGCGCACCACCGGATAGGCCTCGGGATGGACGCCCGAGGCATCGAGCGGGTCTTCGCCGTCGGCGACGCGCAGGAAGCCGGCGCATTGCTCGAAGGCCTTTGGCCCCATACGGGCCACCCCTTTCAAAGCCTTGCGGGACACGAAGGGGCCGTTGGCGTCGCGATGCGCCACGATGTTGCGGGCCAGCACCGGCCCGACCCCGGCGACGCGCGCCAGCAGAGGCGCCGACGCCATATTGACCTCGACCCCGACGGCGTTGACGCAATCCTCCACCACGCCGTCGAGGGCGCGGGACAGGCGGGCCTCGTCGATATCGTGCTGGTACTGGCCGACGCCGATCGACTTCGGTTCGATCTTGACGAGTTCGGCCAGGGGATCCTGCAGGCGCCGGGCGATCGACACGGCACCGCGCAGCGTGACGTCGAGCTCCGGCAGTTCCTCGGAGGCATAGGCCGAGGCCGAGTAGACCGAGGCGCCGGCCTCGGACACCACGACCTTGGTCATCCCAAGTCCGGGATGGCGGCGCAGTAGCTCGACGGCAAGCCTGTCGGTTTCGCGTGACGCCGTGCCGTTGCCGATGGCGATCAGCGCGACGCGGTGCTTTTCCGCCAGGGCGCCCAGCACCGCCAGGGCTTCGTCGAACCGGCGCTGCGGCTCGTGCGGATAGATCGTGGCGGTGGCCAGGACCTTGCCCGTGGCATCCACGACCGCGACCTTGACGCCCGAACGGAAGCCGGGGTCGAGGCCCATCGTGGCGCGGGCACCGGCGGGCGCGGCCAGCAGCAGGTCACGGAGATTGGAGGCGAAGATCCGCGCCGCCTCGGCCTCGGCGGCCTCGCGCAGGCGGGTGCGAAGATCGGTGTCGAGACGCGGCAGGATCCGGCTCCGCCAGGCCTGCCGGACGGTTTCGCCCATCCAGGCGTCGCCCGGGCGGCCGCGGCGAGCCACGCCGAAGCGCTGCCCGATGGCGAGTTCCGGCGCCGCTGGGACGTCGCGACCCTCCGGCTCCGGTTCGGAACGGATGTCGAGATCGAGCACGCCGTCGCGTTCGCCGCGAAACAGCGCCAGCACGCGATGCGACGGCAGCTTGCCCGGGGCTTCGGCGAAATCGAAGTAATCGCTGAATTTCGCGCCGCTCTCCGCTTGGCCCTTCTTGACCTTGGCCACCATGCGGCCGCGTGTCCACACCGCCTCTCGCAAGGAGCCGACGAGGTCGGCATCCTCTCCGAATCGTTCGACCAGGATGGCGCGTGCCCCTTCGAGCGCTGCCGCACTGTCGGCGACGCCCCGGGCCTCATCGGAGAACCGTTGCGCCAGCGCTTCGGGAGCGGTATCGGGCTTGGCCAGCAGGAGATCCGCCAGCGGAGCCAGACCCGCCTCGCGGGCGATCTCGGCCTTGGTGCGGCGCTTCGGCCGGAACGGGAGATAGATGTCCTCGAGCCGCGCGCGTGTGTCTGCGGCCAGGAGGGCGGATTCGAGCTTGGGGTCGAGCTTGCCCTGGTCGCGGATGGATTTCAGAACCGTGGCGCGCCGGTCCTCGAGGTCGCGCAGGGTGCCGAGCCGTTCCTCCAGTTTGCGGAGCTGCGCATCGTCGAGCTCGCCCGTGGCCTCCTTGCGGTAGCGCGCCACGAAAGGGACCGTGGCGCCCCCGTCGAGCAGCGCCACGGCGGCGCCCACCTGGGCGTCGCGAACGCCGAGTTCGGCGGCGATGCGGGAGACGATCGTATCGGCGGCCATGAAAGTCCTTTCGGCGGGATCGTTCTCGAGGGAGGAGCGCAGGCTGGTCCGACTTGGCCGGTCGCACCCGGCCTGCTTCCTGCACCGCCCTTCGGGCGAGCATTCCTCCTTCGCGAAGCGGGGGAGGGGGACCACGCCGAGCGTGGCGGAGGGGACAGACTGGGTACGACGGACCGAGGACCACGCAGGCAACACGCCCCGAAAGGTCACTCAGTCCCGTTCGGCGTGGGTGCTGTCGATGCGGAACGGATGCGCCGGGTAGGTCCCGAGGATGCGGAACTCGCGCGAGAAGAACTGCAACTCGTCGAGGGCGCGACGCACCGCGGGATCGTCGGGATGGCCCTCGACGTCGGCCAGGAACTGCGTCGCGGTGAACTCGCCCTCGACCATGTAGGATTCGAGCTTGGTCATGTTGACGCCGTTGGTGGCGAAGCCGCCGAGCGCCTTGTAGAGCGCCGCCGGGAGATTGCGGACCCGGAAGACAAAGGTCGTGACCACGAGGCCGTTGCCGGCCGGCGCGTCTCCGGCCTCTTTCGACAGGACCACGAAGCGGGTCGTGTTGTGCGCCTCGTCCTCGACATCCTCGGCCAGGATATCGAGCCCGTAGATGCCCGAGGCGAGCCGCGGCGCCAGCGAGGCGCGGCTCGGATCCGCCCAGGCCGCGACCTCGCGGGCCGAACCCGCCGTATCGCCGGCCACCACGGCCTTGAGCCCCAGCCTGCGGATGAGCTTGCGGCATTGACCGAGCGCATGGACATGGCTGTGCACGCTGCGCAACCCGTCGATCGTCGAGCCGGGCACGCCCATCAGCTGAAAATGCACGGGGAGGAAGAACTCGCCCACGATATGGAGCCCGGACCCCGGCATCAGGGCATGGATGTCGGCGACGCGACCAGCGATGGAATTCTCGATCGGGATCATCGCCAGCCCGGCGCGCTCCTCCGCCACGGCCGCGAAGGCGTCCTCGAAGGTCGGGCAGGGCAGGGGTTCCCAATCCGGATAGACGGCCTGACAGGACTGGTGCGAGAAGGCGCCGGGTTCTCCCTGATAGGCGATGACGTGGTTCATGGGGTCTCCGATGGGCGGGCGAAATGGGCGCGGGCGCGGGCCAGTTCGGCCGGGTTGTCCACCCCCAAGGGCACCGTGTCCACCACCACGGCGTCGATCCGCATGCCGGCTTCGAGCGCCCGGAGCTGCTCGAGTTTCTCTCGCCGCTCCAGCGGCGAAGGCGGCAGCGCCACGAAGCGGCGCAATGCCGCGCGGCGGAAGCCGTAGAGGCCGATGTGATGATGGAGCGGCCCGTCGCCCCAGGGTGCCGTCGCACGCGTGAAATAGAGGGCCCGCAGCCGGCCGGGCGAGACCTCGGTGCCGACAAGCTTGACGATGCTGGGATCGGTCCGCTCCTCGTCGCGGTGGATGACGGCAGCCAACGTTGAGAGCGCGACTTCCGGATCGACCAGCGGCACCAGGGCGGCCGCGACGATGGCCGGGTCGAGCGTCGGCAGGTCACCCTGCAGGTTGACCACGAGGTCGTGGCGGCCGTCCGGGTCGATGGTTTCGAGCGCTTCGTGAATCCGATCGGTGCCCGAGGGATGATCCTCCCGGGTGAGGACGGCGCGTCCACCGACCGCCTCGACAGCCGCCGCGATCCGCGCGTCGTCGGTCGCCACCACGACCGGCCCGACTCGGGCTTCGCAGGCGCGGCGCCACACCTGGACGATCATCGGCACGCCGCCGATCTCGAGCAACGGCTTGCCGGGCAGGCGGGTCGCCGCCATCCGAGCTGGTATCAGCACGATGGGATTCATGGGCCGAAGAGCCTCGCGATTGCTGTGCAGCCTCGGCCGGAGGCGGGGCCGGACGGTCACGGGGCCGCGCTTATACGTGTTGCCAAGCTTTGGGCAAAGTGCCTAATGAGGACCAACGGGAGCCGTCTCGACGCGGCATCCGCAGAGAGAATGGGGAGTTGCCGCGGCCATGGATTCGTTCGAGGTCAACAAAGTCGCCGGCGGTGTGCTTGGTACCCTTTTGGCCACGATGGGGCTGGGTCTGGTGGCGGGCTGGCTCTACGAGCCTGCGGCGCTCGGCAAGCCCGGCTACGATCTTCCCCTGGCGGCCGCCGAAGGTTCGGGTGCGGGCGATGCCAAGGGGGCCGCGCCTGCCAAACCCCTGCCGGTGCTGCTCGCGTCGGCCAGCGTCGACAAGGGTGCCTCTTTGGCCAAGGCCTGCGGGGCTTGCCACAATTTCGAGAAGGGCGCCGGCGCCAAGATCGGGCCGCCACTCTGGGGCGTGGTCGACCGGCCCGTCGGCAGCATCCCGGGCTTCTCCTATTCGGAGGTCATCAAGGGCAAGGGCGGCGAGTGGACGCTCGACAACATCAACGCCTTCATCACCTCGCCCAAGGGCTACGCCCCCGGCACCAAGATGACCTATGCGGGCGAGAGCGATCCGCAGAAGCGCGCCGACATCATCGACTATCTCCACAGCCTGTCCGACAATCCCAAGCCGCTCCCGGTCGTGACGGAAACCGCCCCCGCCGACGCTCTGCCCGCCTCGACCGCGCCCGCCAAAAAGGGTTGACGCTGGAGGAACGGTCGATTGGGCTCGCGGTGGGATGCCGTCGTCTCACCGGCGTATACCAGTTGCGGTGCGTCATTGAGTAATGGGAGCCTTGGCGGGCTCTCACGTTGCGGAGAAGAAGATCTGCAACGGTCAGGTCACGGCACCATACAAGCCTCCGCAGGCGCCACGTTCAATCTCCCGGACAACGCGAGGAAAGCAACTGCCCCGCCGTGACATTTTGGGCGGTCCTCTCCGCTTGCCTCGTGTCCTCTGGCGTGCGACCGATTCGACATGCCGGATCTGTTCTTCGAGGATTTCGTCGTCGGCGCCGCTCTCCCCGAAGCGGAGCTGATTGTCGACGCCGCGGATGTGGCCTACTTCGCCGACAGGTTCGGCTCTGGAGCGTCGCCGCCAGGACCCGAGACCCTGCCGCCGCCGGTCTCTGGGTTCCATGTCGCGGCGCTCGGAATGCGGCTGCTGTTTCTCGCTTTTGTGCACCGGACGGCGAGCCTCGGAGCGCCGGGCGTCGATGCCGTGTCCTGGCCGTATCCCGTCCGGTCGGGCGATCGTCTGCGATTCACCGCCAGGGTCACGGCCGCGCGCAGGTCTGCATCGAGGTCCGAAATGGGTCTCATCACCGTCGCCATTTCCCTATTCAATCAGGACGAGACCTGCGTGATGACACAGGAGAACGCCATCATGGTGGCTCGGCGGCCTGAGACGGGGCGTGACGGGGCGGCATGTGACGCTGGGGAGGCCGGGGCATGAGCGACTTCTTCGAGGATCTCCTGATCGGCACGACGCTCGACCTCGGCAGCCATACGTTCACGGCCGACGAGATCGTCGGCTTCGCGCAACGCTACGACCCGCAACCGTTTCACCTCGACGACGCCGAGGCGGCGAAGAGCCATTTTGGCCGGCTATCGGCCTCTGGCTGGCACACCGTGGCGGTGTGGATGAAGCTTTATGTGACGGCACGTCAGGCCGCCATGGCGGCCATGACCGATCGCGGCGAGACGCCGTCACGACCGGGGCCCTCGCCGGGTTTTCGCAGTCTCAAGTGGCGCCGCCCCGTTCATGTCGGGGATACGATCAGCTATACTTCGACTCTCACCGCCAAACATGCGTCGTCGAAGGCGGGTTGGGGCCTGGTCTTCCACCACAATACCGGCACCAACCAGGACGGCCACACCGTCTGCGAGTTCGACGGCTCTGTGTTTTGGGAATGCAGGGGAGCTGCGCCGGCCTGACCGTCGGAGAACCAGGAGCGTCAGGTCGGCGACAGCACCATCGCGCAATGTGCGATGCCGTCCTCGATGTAGTCCTCGCCGATCCGCATGAAGCCGAAGTCGCCGTAGAACCGCTCGAGCCGCGCCTGCGCGCCGATGCGGATCCGCACTGGGCCGAAGCGCCGTCTAGCCTCGGCAATTCCCTCGGTCATCAGGGCCCGCCCGAAACCAGCGCCGCGAGCAAAACCCGCCGTCGCCACGCGGCCGATGATGGCGGCACCGTCCCGCTCCGGCCCGAACAGCCGCAGCGCCCCGGCCAGCGGCAGAGCGCTATCCTGGCGTAGCAGGAGATGCAGCGCATCGGGATCGCGTCCGTCGATCTCGGCGAACACGCAGGCCTGCTCGACCACGAACACATCGGCACGGAGCTTCAATATGTCGTGTAGCTCGCGCGGTGTCAGCGCGTCGAAGCTTCGCCAGACGACCATCGTCAGTGGCCCGCGAACTCCATCAGCGTCCGGACAGGCACGCCGAGGTCGCGGATCTTCTGCGCCCCGCCGAGGTCCGGCAGGTCGATGACGAAACAGGCGGCTTCGACGCCGGCGCCGATGCGCTTCAGCAGGGCGACGGCGGCGCTGGCGGTGCCGCCCGTGGCGATGAGGTCGTCGACCAGGATCACGCGCTCGCCCGGCAGCACCGCATCGTCGTGCATCTCCATCTCGTCGATGCCGTATTCGAGCGAATAGGCGATCGACACGGTGGTGCGGGGCAGCTTGCCCTTCTTGCGGATCGGCACGAAGCCGGCCGAGAGCTGGTGGGCGACCGCACCCCCCAGGATGAAGCCGCGCGCCTCGATCCCGGCCACCTTGTCGATCTTGGTGCCGGCCCAGGGCTGGACCAGTTCGTCGATGGCCCGGCGAAAGGCGCGAGCGTCGCCGAGCAGTGTCGTGATGTCCCGGAAGATGATGCCCGGCTTCGGGTAGTCCGGGATGGAGCGGATGGAATCGCGGAGATCGCTGGACATCGAAGGTCTCGGGCCGGGATGCGGGAAAGCCCCGGCTTACAGCGCCGACCGCAGGGCGTCCACGCACCAGAGACAACAGCGCCGCCGAACGTCGACGCTGGCGGCCTCGCGGCGGACGCTTTGAGGGGCCTCAGATCGCCAAGCGCAGGCAGGCGCCCAGCACGGTCCCTAGCAGGATGAGGACGCCGTTCACCGCGACGCCAAAGCCGGTATCCCGCAAGATGGCATTGGAGATGATCCCGAAGACCGTACAACCGATCAGCATCAGCATGCAGGCAAGGAACGTGTCGAAGGGCGAAGCCCCTGCGATCATTGACATCATGAGGCGCACCAGACAATGAAACATTAAGGGTCGTTCATGCAATCTGTAGTCCGAAAAGCTAAGGTTTGGTTCACAACCGGACGCGCCGCGACGCGGGTGGATGGAAGACTCAGATGGCGATCAGCACGCGACTTGCGGCGGTAGGCTTGCTGTTGAGCTGCGGTCTTGCAGGCGGCTTTGTGCTTTCGGGGATGGCGCGTGAGCACTCGAGCATTCCGAGGTTCCGCAAGGCCGATCCTGGGCAAATGGCGAAAAGCGCTGCCTCCGCGCTCATGTCCGGTGCCGCCGCGAGCGCGACGTCCGGCAAGGACGACGGGTCGGCCAGTCAGATCCTGAGCGACGTCGCTGCCGCGGGTAAAACCGGCAGCGGACAGGGTGACGGGGCGGGAGACCTGGCCATCGCCAAGAGCGGTGGATCCGGAGGACAAGATGCGGCGGCGGCCAGTGGGATCGGGAGCGGATCGCTGGCGCAGAAGGCGCATGCCGAAGGCAAGACTGCGCCCGGCGACGGTGTCTCGACGGAGACGTTGAGCAAGAAGACCAGTGTCGGCCTTCAAAGTCTGGTGTCCAAGGCGGCGGCCTCCGATGGAGCCGCCACGTCTCCTGGTCTCGCCGCCAAAGCGGCAGCCAGCACTGCGGCAGCGGCGCCGGCCGGTCCCTGTCCGATGACCGATCTCGCCGGGGCCGAAGCGGCTTCTGTTCTGTTGGGCAACACTGTGGATCAAGAGGGCGACGCGGGTTTTCTCTACTTCTCACCGCGGCGCCTGATGGGACGGATCCGCCCGGCCTCCGTCATGGCGAAGCCTTGGGACCCGAAGGCTGGGGTGCTGTGCGACGGGACGGCCTGCGGCATCATCCGGGTTCGGCGTTGTCTCGATGAGCGTCTGTCGACGACGACGAAAGTCGGCGAATTCCAGCTTGCCAATGGGCGCTGGGCTCCGGTTCTCAGGGGCAATGTGCAGGGTTTTCCGACCTACATCCCCTTTCTCGATGCGGCGAGGACGGCCCCTCAGCTCCGCGCGGGCGCAAAGCCGGCGGGACCCTCTGTCGAAGCGCGCTCCGGCGACGGCGCGCTCGTCGATACCGATCGCGTCTATCTGGCCCAGCGCGCCGAAAGCGGCGACGACGCCCGCGTGATGTTCTACGACCGCGACGGACGAACCATGGACTATGCCGTACCGGTGCCCGAAGCGGTGCGGGACGGCGTCACCATCAATATCGGCTGGTGGACGCTCCAGAAAGGCCTGCTGTGTCAGGGCTCGGCTGGCGACGCGACCCATCCGTCCTGTTACCGCCCGAAGAAGGAGGGCGCGGGACACGTGACCTTGACGGCGCAGGAAGGCCGGATCGATCTCGTGGCTCTGGCCGACCCCGTCCTGCTCCGGCCCACCGGCGACGACTGAAGTTGACGAAGGGCGAACGCCGGCCGTGCTGGCTCACCCCAGGACACGTCCCGCGATCACGCGCAGCTTCTCGACCAGGGCGGGGTCGCGAACCTCAGGACCGGTCATGATGGCATTGTCGAGGGCGCGGTCGGAGCGGGCCGGGCAGGCTTCGTGCTCGGCCGGGAAATCGCGGATGAGCCGGGCCAGCAGGGCCGCGGCCTTGCCGGCATTGTCCCGCACGACCCGAATGACGGAGGCGACGTCGACGTCGTCGTGGTCGGGATGCCAGCAGTCGAAATCCGTGACCATCGCCACGGTGGCGTAGGAGATCTCGGCCTCGCGGGCGAGCTTGGCTTCCGGCATCGCCGTCATGCCGATCACGTCGTAGCCTGCCGCCTTGTAGCCGAGAGATTCGGCCCGGGACGAGAATTGCGGCCCTTCCATGCAGACGTAGGTGCCCCCTTTGACGAAGGCGATGTCCTCCTCCCGGGCCGCCGCGGCGAGGCGACCGACGAGAAGCGGCGCCACGGGATGCGCCAGCGACACATGGGCCACGCAGCCATTGCCGAAGAAGGACGAGGCCCGGCCTACCGTGCGGTCGACGAACTGGTCCACCAGGATGAACAGGCCGGGGTAGAATTCGGCGCGGAACGATCCGCAGGCCGAAACCGAGACGAGGTCCGTGACCCCGACGCTCTTCAAGGCCGCGATATTGGCACGGTAGTCGATGCCGGAGGGCGACAGCCGGTGGCCTCGCCCGTGGCGCGGCAGGAACACCGCGTCCCGGCCGCCGATGCGGCCGAAGCGCAGCGCATCCGAAGGCTCGCCCCAGACCGTCGGCACGCGCTCCTCTCGTACATCCTCGAGACCGGGCAGGTCGTAGACTCCCGAGCCCCCGATGATCCCGATTACCGCAGCCGTCATGGCGAATCCCGATCCGCTGTCGAGGCCGCCATCGCGGCCGATGCGACGCGGACGCTAGAGCATCCCTCGCGCTCGGGCTATCAATTCGAGCCGACGGCTTTCTTCTGGCCGAGCATCGACCGAGCGCCGTACCGCGTTGTCCTCGACCGGAGCCCTAGCGCCTCCGGATTGAAAGCCGGCGTCTCGACAGGCGCGATCGCGGTCGACCGTTGCGCTGCCGCCTGCACCACTGCTCCCGAGCGTCTTGCGTGCTAATTTTCGTCCCCCTATATCGGCCGCGAACTTGCGCGGCGGCGACGTCGACACAATCTGAAAATGGCAATCGGGGACCGGGCGGAAACGGGCTGTTCAAGGGGTTTTGGCGAGCGGCGGCGGGGCTTTCGAGCCGGGCCGGCCATCGCGGCACAAACCCTTCGGCCCGACCGCCCCTGAGCCGGGTCGCTACGGGACCCGGCGGTCTCGCGTCAGAAAGGACATCATCCACATGGCTAAAGTTATCGGCATCGACCTCGGCACTACCAATTCCTGCGTCGCCGTTATGGAAGGGTCGACGCCCAAGGTGATCGAGAACGCGGAAGGTGCCCGCACCACCCCGTCCATTGTCGCCTTCTCGGACGACGGCGAGCGCCTCGTCGGCCAGCCGGCCAAGCGCCAGGGCGTCACCAACCCGGAGCGCACCTTCTTCGCCATCAAGCGCCTCATCGGCCGTCCCTTCGAGGACCCGATGACCAAGAAGGACATGGGCCTCGTCCCTTACGGAATCACCCGCGCTCCCAACGGGGACGCTTGGGTCCAGTCGGGCGACAAGCAATATTCGCCCTCGCAGATCTCGGCCTTCATTCTGCAGAAGATGAAGGAGACCGCAGAAGCCTTCCTCGGATCCACCGTCACCCAGGCAGTCATCACCGTCCCGGCCTATTTCAACGACGCCCAGCGTCAGGCCACCAAGGATGCCGGCAAGATCGCTGGCCTCGAAGTGCTGCGCATCATCAACGAGCCCACCGCTGCGGCCCTGGCCTACGGCCTCGACAAGCGTGGCTCCGGTACGATCGCGGTCTATGACCTCGGCGGCGGCACCTTCGACGTGTCGGTGCTGGAGATCGGCGACGGCGTGTTCGAGGTGAAGTCTACCAACGGCGACACGTTCCTCGGCGGCGAGGACTTCGACAACCGCATCGTCGAATACTTGGCCGACGAGTTCCGCAAGGAAAACACGGTCGACCTCCGCAAGGACAAGCTGGCCCTCCAGCGCCTGAAGGAAGCGGCCGAAAAAGCCAAGATCGAGCTCTCCTCCGCCACGCAGACCGAGATCAACCTGCCCTACATTACGGCGGATGCTTCCGGTCCGAAGCATCTGACGCTGAAGCTGACGCGCGCCAAGCTCGAGGCCCTGGTCGAGGATTTGATCCAACGCACGGTCGAGCCCTGCCGCAAGGCGCTCAAGGACGCCGGCCTGTCGGCGGGCGAGATCGACGAAGTGGTCCTGGTCGGCGGCATGACCCGCATGCCGAAGGTCCAGGAGATCGTGAAGCAGTTCTTCGGCAAGGAGCCTCACAAGGGCGTCAACCCCGATGAGGTCGTGGCCATCGGCGCTGCTGTCCAGGCGGGCGTTCTGCAGGGCGACGTCAAGGACGTGCTGCTGCTCGACGTGACCCCGCTGTCGCTCGGCATCGAGACGCTGGGCGGCGTGTTCACCCGCCTCATCGAGCGCAACACCACGATCCCGACCAAGAAATCCCAGGTCTTCTCGACCGCCGAGGACAACCAGACCGCCGTGACGATCCGGGTGTTCCAGGGCGAGCGCGAGATGGCGGCGGACAATAAGATCCTCGGTCAGTTCGACCTGGTCGGCCTGCCCTCGGCGCCGCGCGGCGTACCGCAGATCGAGGTGACCTTCGACATCGACGCCAACGGCATCGTGAACGTCACAGCGAAGGACAAGGCCACCAACAAGGAGCAGCAGATCCGCATCCAGGCCTCGGGCGGCCTGTCGGATTCCGACATCGACAAGATGGTGAAGGACGCCGAATTGCACGCCGCCGAGGACAAGAAGCGGCGTGAGGTGATCGATGCCAAGAACCAGGCCGAAGCCATGATCCACTCGACCGAGAAGTCGCTGACGGATTACGGCGACAAGGTCTCGGAGGCGGACCGTTCGGCCGTCGAGGGTGCCGTGGCGGCCCTGCGTCCGACGCTCGAAGGCGAAGATGTGGAAGCCATCAAGGCGCGCACCAACGACTTGATGCAGGTGTCGATGAAGCTCGGCGAGGCCATGTACAAGGCAGGCGCGGCGGCTGGTGGCGACGCCGGTGCCGAGCCCCAGGCCGGTGGCGTCCACGACGACGTCATCGACGCCGACTTCAAGGAAGTCGGCGAGGACGACAAGAAGCGCCGCGCCTAGACACGGCCCTCGGCTCTCGATGCGGCTCGGCCAGCGTTCCGGTTTCGACCGGGGCGCTGGTCGCCGTCGTAGCGGGCCCGTAGTCTTCTGATCTCGTTCTACCCTTCCGAAGCGCCCGCAACCGAGGCTGCCACCGTCTATGTCGAAGCGCGACTTCTACGACCTCCTCGGCGTGACCAAGACGGCCTCCGACGCCGAGCTGAAGTCGGCCTTCCGCAAGACCGCCATGCAGTGCCACCCGGACCGTCATCCGGGCGACAAGGATGCAGAGGCGAAGTTCAAGGAGGTCAACGAGGCCTATCAGGTTCTGTCCGACGCTCAGAAGCGGGCTGCCTACGACCGGTTCGGACATGCGGCCTTCGAGCACGGCGGCGGTGCCGCCGCCGGCGGCGACGGTTTCCCGTCGTCCATGGCGGACATCTTCGACGACCTCTTCGGCGACATGATGGGCCGCTCCCGCGGGCGCTCCAGCGGTGGGCGCGAGCGAGGTTCCGACCTTCGTTACAATCTCGAGATCGGCCTCGAAGACGCCTTCAAGGGCAAGACCGCGACCGTCAAGATGCCGATCTCGGTCGCCTGCGATCATTGCACCGGGTCGGGCGCAAAACCGGGTTCGAAGCCCCGCACCTGCACGACCTGCGCGGGCCACGGTCGCGTGCGGGCCCAGCAGGGCTTCTTCGCGATCGAACGGACCTGCCCGGCTTGCGGCGGCCGCGGCGAGGTCATCGACAATCCCTGCCCGGCCTGCGCCGGAACCGGCCGGGTGACCCGCGAGCGTGCGCTTTCGGTCAACGTGCCGGCCGGCGTCGAGGACGGCACCCGCATCCGCTTGGCGGGGGAGGGCGAAGCTGGCCTGCGCGGCGGTCCCGCCGGCGACCTCTATATCTTCCTGTCGGTGAAGCCTCACCCCTTCTTCCAGCGCGACGGGGCGGATCTCTACTGCCGCGTGCCGATCTCTGTCATCCAGGCGGCGCTCGGCGGCGAATTCAACGTCCCGACACTGGATGGCACCGACGCCAAGGTGAAGATCCCGGAAGGCACCCAGTCAGGCAAGCAGTTCCGCATCAAGCATAAGGGCATGCCGGTGCTGCGCTCGCGCGACATCGGCGACCTCTACATCCAGGCCGTGGTCGAGACGCCGCAGAACCTGACCAAGCGGCAGCGTGAGCTGTTGCAGGAATTCGAGTCAGTGTCGTCGCAGAAGACCCATCCGGAAGCGGCGGGCTTCTTCGGCAAGATGCGAGACTTCTTCGATAATCTGAGTACGTAAGGGTAGCGCTGTCGCAGGGGCAGGGGCGTCGCCTGACTTGATTATGACCGTTCGATGACCCACAACGCCTAGAGCCAGAACCTTCGATCGGTGTGGCACGTTGCGGATCGCAGGGTTGAAACCATGGCCGAGGGTCACAGTGCGATTTGAACCTCGGGGCAGTCACTCGGCCCACCTGATCAAGAAACCGCTGGACGAGCGCATCGCCGACGAGGCGCGTTTCATCAAGACATGGTTCGAGAACCCGGTCGGGACGGGCGCGGTGTCGCCGTCCGGGCGATTTCTCGCCCGCGCCATGGCCCGCGCCGTCGACCCCCTCGGCCTCGGGCCGATCGTCGAACTCGGGCCAGGCACCGGCCCTGTCACCGACGCACTCATCGACCGAGGGATCGCGCCCGAGAGGCTCGTCCTCGTCGAGTTCGATCCGCAATTCTGCAAGCTGCTGCAGCGCCGCTATCCGGGCGCTACCATTATCCAAGGCGACGCCTACGATCTCGCCGCAACGCTGGAGGGCGTTCTCGACGAGCCGGCTGCGACCGTCGTGTCGAGCCTCCCTTTGCGCAACCAGCCGGAACGTCATCGTCTGGCGTTGCTGGAACAGGCGTTCTCGGTGCTGCAACCGGGGGGCAGCTTCGTCCAGTTCACCTATGGCATCGCATCGCCCATGCCGTTGCGGCCGGGCCATCACCCCTGTTTCGAAGCCGAGGTCTCGCCGCCCGTCTGGCTGAATCTTCCGCCCGCCCGCGTCTGGATCTACCGCGCCGCCGAGACGCCGGCGCTGATCCGGAGCCGCGATGGCGCGAGGATCCGCGTGGATTTCAAGCCGTCACGGGGTCAGAACGGCCAGGGTCGCCCGAAGCAGGGGATTCGTCTCAAGGCCTGCAAGGCGCGGGACGAGCTGATCGTGCAGGCCGAGCGCGTCATCGATGGGCTGAAGCCGAAACGTCGCGGCACCCCCTCCCTGACCGCCGCACCCGTCAAGGTCCGGGCGCGCCCCCGCCGCCCCCACTGAGCGTTCGGCCGTCGAGGTCTGCGCCGCCCTATGCGGATCGTCGGGCTGATAGGCTATCGGTGTTCCCTGTTCCTTCTCCGCTGCTTCGGATGTAAGCACGGGTTCCTTGTTTTCCGCTCCGAGGCGGCGCCCGCCGTGCGCCCCCGGCCTATTGCAGCGAGACCCCGAGAATGGCCGGCCATAGCCAGTTCAAGAACATCATGCACAAGAAGGGCAAGCAGGACGCCGTCCGCTCCAAGCTCTTCTCCAAGCTGGCCCGCGAAATCACGGTCGCGGCGAAGCTCGGCCTGCCCGACCCGGCCATGAATGCCCGCCTGCGCTCCGCCGTCATCGCGGCCCGCCAGGAGAACATGCCCAAGGACAACATCGACCGCGCCATCAAGAAGGCCAGCGGCGCCGATGCCGAGAACTACGATGAGGTGCGCTACGAGGGCTATGCGCCCGGCGGCGTCGCCATCATCATCGAGGCCTTGACCGACAACCGCAACCGCACGGCCGGCGAGATCCGCTCCTACTTCACCAAGTCGGGCGGCGCCATGGCGGAGACCGGCGCAGTGTCGTTCATGTTCGACCATGTGGGCCGCATCGAATATGGACGCGCGGCAGGCTCGGAAGACATCGTCATGGAGGCCGCTATCGAGGCCGGCGCCGACGATGTCGTTTCGGGCGAGGAGGGCTACGAGGTTCTGACCTCGCTGGAGGGCCTGCGCGACGTCGAGAAGGCGCTCGAGGCGAAGCTCGGGACGCCGAGCCGCTCGGCGCTGGTGTGGCGGCCGCAGACCTCGATCGCGGTCGACGACGAAGCGGGCGAGAAGATCCTGAAGCTCGTCGGTGCACTCGAGGACAACGACGACGTCCAGAACGTCTATGCCAATTTCGAAGTGTCGGACGCGCTCGTCGCCAAGCTGAACGCCTGACCTCTTGACCAACCCGGTCCGCATCCTCGGCATCGACCCCGGCCTTCGCCACACGGGCTGGGGCGTGATCACGGCCGAAGGGTCGCGGCTGACCTATGTGGCGTCGGGCGCCATCCACACCGACTCCGACACGCCGCTGAGCGAGCGTCTGCGGGTGCTTCATGTGGGCCTGTCCCAGGTCATCGAGGCCGAATGGCCCGACGAGGCGGCCGTCGAGGAGACCTTCGTCAACTCCGACCCACGCGGTGCCCTGAAGCTCGGGCAGGCGCGCGGCATCGCCATGGTGGTGCCGGCTTTGGCCGGCCTGCCGGTGGCGGAATACCCCAACAACATCGTCAAGAAGGCCGTCACCGGCACGGGCCACGCCGAGAAGGCCCAGGTGGCCGCCATGTTGAAGATCCTGCTGCCGAAGAGCCATGCGGCGACGCCGGATGCCGCCGATGCGCTGGCGGTGGCCATCACCCATGCGAACCACCGCCGCCCCGCCAACGTCCAGGCGGCCATCATCCGCGCGGTCGCGGCAGGAACGCGGTCGCGATGATCGGCAAGCTGCGGGGCACCGTCGACAGCTCGGGGGTCGAGTCGATGATCCTCGACGTCGGCGGCGTCGGCTATCTGGTCCATTGCTCGCCGCGCACCCTGTCGGCCCTCCCGCAACCGGGCGAGACCGTGTCGCTGCTGATCGACACCCATGTGCGCGAGGACATGATCCGCCTCTACGGCTTTTCGACCGAGGCTGAACGCGAGTGGTTCCGGCTGATGCAGGGCGTGCAGGGGGTCGGCGCCAAGGTGGCGCTGGCGATCCTCGGCGTGCTGTCGACCTCCGCCTTGGCCCTGGCTGTTGCGGGTGGTGACAGGACCGCCGTGGCGCGGGCTCCGGGCGTCGGGCCGAAGCTCGCCTCCCGCATCGTGCTGGAACTGAAGGACAAGGGCCCGGGCGGCGTCACCGACGCCATCGTCATGCCCGGGCAGGAGCCCGGCGCGCCGCTACCCCGCAATGTCGAGGACGCCGTCTCGGCGCTGGTCAACCTGGGCTACGGGCGCCCGCAGGCGGCAAGCGCGGTCGGATCCGCCGTGGCGTCGCTGGGCGCCGAGGCCCAGACGGCGGCGCTGATCCGCTCAGGGTTGAAGACGCTGTCGATGTGAGGTGGGGGGACGGATCCGAGGCGTTGCACCCGGTCGGCCCGCTCCACCGGGCCTTGCTCGGTCCCCCTCTCCCGCGTTGCGGGGGAATAGCCCCGGCGCTCTCGGTATTCCTCCCTCGCGAAGCGGGCTGCCGTATTCACACATCTCGATAGCCGCGACGCCGGCCGCCTCCCTTCTCCCTTGTGGAGAGGGGTAAGGGGTGAGGGTCCGGAGGAGCCAGCAAGGCGGCCCTCGTCACGGCATCCCCGACTTGCTGAAAGGACGTGCGACCTCACCCCCAGCCCCTCTCCGCAAGTGAGAGGGGAGCCCCGGCAGCACACCGCCAAGATATGTGAATCCAATAGCGCGAAGCGGGGGAGGGGGACCACGCGAAGCGTGGTGGAGGGGGCCGTCCGGGTGCGACCGATCCAGGTCCCCGGCATGGTAGAAAGTCTTCGCAATCGTTCACAGCACCCCGCTCACCGATCCCCGACCCAGGCCGCCACGATATGGTGGGCGATGGCCATCGGCATGGGGCAGGCGAGGCCTTCGGGGTGCCGCCCATCCAGCATGGCCTGAACCTCCTCGCGGTTGAACCAGCGGGCATCCTCCAGCTCGTCCGCGTCGATCGTGATCTCGGTCGAGGCCGCCTCGACGAGGCAGCCGATCATCAGCGATGAGGGGAAGGGCCAGGGCTGGCAGCCAAGGTAGGTCACGGCTCCGCAGGCGATGCCGGCCTCCTCGCCGATC
Source organism: Janthinobacterium lividum (assembly GCA_050920985.1). Classification (GTDB taxonomy): domain Bacteria; phylum Pseudomonadota; class Alphaproteobacteria; order Rhizobiales; family Beijerinckiaceae; genus Lichenihabitans. The sequence goes on from JBPBQY010000069.1 coordinate 96,629, forward strand.
TCGCGCCGCACCGCATCCTCGATGGTCTCGCCGGGCTCGAGGAAGCCCGCCAGGCAGGAATACATGCCGACGGGAAAGCGCGGCTGGCGCCCGAGCAAGCAACGATCGCCGTCGACAGCCAGCATGATCACCACAGGGTCGGTGCGGGGGAAATGATGCAGCCCGCAGCCTGGGCATTCGCGCTTCCAGCCGCTGGTCGAGCTCTTCGTTTCCGTGCCGCAGCGCCCGCAGAAGCGATGGGTGGCGTGCCAGGAGAGCAGCGACTTGCCTTCGGCCAGGGCCCCGAGGTCCGCGGGCGCGACAGCGGCATCGGCGGCCAGCTGGCGCGGCGTGAGAAGCGCGAAGCCGCTCTCCTCACTGGGAGGCTCCATGCTAATCTCGACCGCGAAGGCCGGTCCGCCGGCATCGCGACCCAGGAATACCCGCTGCCCCGGCGATCCCAGCTCGGCTACGTCGGAGGCATCGAACCACAGATCGACGGCGCCGTTTCGTCCGTGCCGCACCAAGGCCGCGTCGCCGATGATCGCCAGGGTGCGGGCTTCAGCCGAGTTGGCGATCTCTGCCTGGAAGGCCTCGTCGTCGCGGCGGTTGGCGAGACGATCGAGCGCGTTATGGGCGAAGCCGAGCGTGGCTGACGTCTTGGCGAAGGCGGTCGGGTCCATTCGGATCTCTCGGCTGTCGGGGAGGCCGGTCCTTGTACCGACTCGATCCCCTTAGCGAAAGCTGAGTGCGGCCCCGATCCGGCTCACGAGCGTCTGTGCCACATCGTCCGAGTAAGGCAGGGCGGTGCCGCTGCCCCAGACCGGTCCGGGCCAGGCGGCATCACCGGGTGAGCGCGCCACGACATGGACGTGGAGCTGGGCCACGATGTTGCCCAGCGCCCCGACGTTGAGCTTGCCGGCGCCGGTCTCGCGCCGGAGGGCGTGCGACACCAGCGCGATCTCCTCCATCAGCACGGCGCGTTCCGGCTCATCGAGGTCGACGAACTCGGTGAGATCGGCCCGGCGCGGCACGAGAACGAGCCAGGGAAAGCGGGCATCCGCCATCAACAACACGCGGCAGAGCGGCAGGTCGCCAACCGGGATCGTGTCGGCGGCGAGGCGGGGGTGGAGCGTGAAAGGTGGCATGTCGATGCGACCGTCAGTAAGCCTTCGCCCGATCTACCACATGCCGCAACGGCTCGCCGGCTTCCATCGCCAGGATCTGCCCGGCGATGAGATCGGCGATGGCCTCCGGGTCCGACAGGGCCGCGTTGTGGGGCGTGATCGTCACGGCGGGATGGCGCCAGAGCGGCGAAGCGCGGTCGAGCGGTTCGTGTTCGAAGACGTCGAGCGTCGCGGCCTTCAGCGTGCCATCGTCGAGACAGCGCAGGATGTCGGCCTCTCGCTGCAACCCGCCGCGGCCGGCGTTGATCAGAATCGGTCCGCCGAGCCGCCCGTCCCGGGCGAGCCGGGCGAAGAGCGTCGCATCGAGAAACCCCGTCGTGTCGGGCGTCAGTGGCAGCAGCACGACCAGAATGTCGGTGCGCCGCAAAAAGGCGTCGAGGCCTTCGGCTCCGGCGAAACAGGCGACGCCCGGCACGTCGCGCGGCGAGCGGCTCCAACCGGCGACATCGAACCCGACGAGCCGGAGCTTGCCGGCGGCATCCGTCCCGAGCACGCCGAGCCCCATCACGCCGACCCGCACGGCGCGCGCCGCGGGCTGGTTCGCGTCGTCGGCCCAGTGCGACTCCGCCTGCTGGCGCCGGTAGCGGTCCGCCTGCCGATGATAGCGAAGCACGTGGAGCAGCACCCATTCGCTCATCCTTGCCGTGAGGTCGGGGTCCACGACCCTGGCCACTGGCACGCCGACTGGCAGAGCGGTATCGCTGAGGAGATGGTCGACGCCGGCGCCAAGCGAGAAGATGGCGTCGAGCGCCGGCAGATCGGCCAGCGCGCCGTGGGGATGCTTCCAGGCCGCGACGTAACGGACGCGCTCCCGGTCGACGGCATCGCCCAGTGCCGAGACGGTGAGATGAGGCAGGCGGCGGGCGAAGCTCGCAAGCCAAGGTTCCGCGTCGCGCCGCTCGTTGCCCACCGAGAGGAGAAGCGTGTCGCGTGTCATGCGCGATCGTCCAGGGTGGTCGAATCGATCCGCTCGATCACGGGGTGGTGATCCAGGGGTGGGGCGTCACCCACCTGGCAGGCGCGGCGCAGAAGGGCCGCGGCGACGTCGGCGGCTGCCCCGGTGCGCGCCAGGACGGTGCCGAGCGGCCGCGACCCGGGGCCAACAGCGGCGCCAAGTGGCGCGAGCCCGGCGAAACCCACCGAGGGATCCACGGCCTCGCCAGCGCGCGTTCGGCCACCTCCGAGCCCCACCACCGCCACGCCGATCAGGCGGGCGTCGATGGCGCCGATCATGCCTCGCGTTTCGGCGAAGACGTCGCGACGAACCGGCGCCTGCGGCAGGTGATGATCCGGCCGCGACAGGAGATCGGACGGGCCACCCTGGGCCTGGACCATGGCGGCGAACCGCTCGGCGGCGCGCCCGGAGCGAATGGCCTCGGCGATGCGCCGGGCGCCTTCGGCGGGATCGCCGGCGAGACCTCCAAGGGCGAGGGCCTCGCCGCCCAGCGCCGTCACGATGGCCTCGACCCGCGCGTCGACGCGGGCTTGCGTCAGGATCGCGATCGCATGGCGCACTTCGACGGCATTGCCGGCGGCATCCGCTAGGGGTTGGTCCATGTCGGTCAGGAGCGCCGTCGTGGGAAGGCCTGCGCCGGTCGCCACGGCAACGAGGCTCCGCGCGAGACCGCGCGCGGCGTCGAGATCCGTCATGAAGGCGCCCGACCCCACTTTGACGTCCATGATGAGGGCGTCGAGACCGGCGGCGCGCTTCTTCGATAGGATCGAGGCGGTGATCAAGGGTACGGATTCCACCGTCGCCGTGACGTCGCGCACTGCATAGAGCCGAGCGTCCGCCGGTGCGATATCGGCCGTGGCGCCCACGATGGCACAGCCGCAGGTCCGGACGGTCTCCTGAAGCTCGCGCGCGTCTAGGGCGGTGCGGACCCCAGGAACGGCTTCGAGCTTGTCGAGCGTGCCGCCGGTGTGGCCGAGGCCGCGGCCCGAGATCATGGGGACGAAAGCCCCGCAGGCCGCCAGTGCCGGCGCCAGGATCAGGCTGACATTGTCGCCGATGCCACCCGTCGAATGTTTGTCGAGAATCGGGCCCCCGAGCCGAAAGGCGCGCCAGTCCAGCGCCGCACCCGAGAGCGTCATGCTCTGCGTCAGCGCCACCGTCTCGGCCCGGTCCATGCCGCGCCAGAACACCGCCATCGCAAAGGCCGCCATCTGGTCGGGCCCGATGCTGCCGTCGGCGATGCCGGCCACGAAACGCTCGATCTCCGAGGGGGCCAGCGCGGCGCCGTCGCGCTTGCGGCGGATGATCTCCTGGGGCAGAGCCGAAGGCTTGGGCCCTCCAGCCGCCGACATGGGTTCAGGCATCGTCGCGCGCCCGGAAGAAGGCGCGAAGCAGCCGTTTCAGCCCGATGGAGCCGCCGATGGCGACATTCTGGGTTTCGCCATGCGTGGGGTTACCGCTGCCGATTCCCGTGGCGAAATTGGTGATGACCGAGATGGCCGCCACCCGGAGCCCGAGCCTCCGGGCCAGGATGGTTTCCGGCACGGTCGACATACCGACGAGATCGGCGCCGAGCAGCTTGGCCATCTTGACCTCCGCCGGTGTTTCGAAGGAGGGGCCGGAGAACCACATGTAGACGCCCTCGCGCAACGCCGTGACGCCCGCCTGCGCGGCGGCCCGCTTGAAGCGCAGCCGCAGGTTGCGGTCGTAGGCGTCGGAGAGCGATACGAAGCGATCGTCTTCCGCGGATCCGATCAGCGGGTTCCTGCCCGAGAAATTGATATGGTCCGAGATCAGCGCCATCGAGCCCGGATACCAGTCCAGGTGCAGCGATCCCGCGGCATTGGTGAGGATGACCTGCCGGGCGCCGAGCTTCGCCATGACCTCGAGGGGCACCCGCATCGCATTGGGATCGCCTGACTCGTAATAATGCGCCCGGCCCTGGCAGGCCGCCACGCGCGCGCCGTCCCAGGTCCCGACGACCAGCTTTCCGCCGTGGCCCGACACCCCGGCGGTGGGAAAGCCGGGCAGCTCCGAGTAGGGGACCGTTATGGCATTCTCGAGCGCGTCGGCGAGGGTGCCGAGGCCGGTGCCGAGCACCACCCCGGTGTCCACCGGTGCCGTCACGCCCCTCGCAGCCAGGACGGCCAGGGCGGCGTCTGTGTCGCTCATCGGTTCAGGCTCCGTGGGAAACGAGATGGTCCGGCCCGAAACTCGCGGGCAGCAACTCGTCGAGGGTGAAGCTGCGCCGGACCCCCTCGGGACCGGCGACATGGACCGGTGTTTCCGGTGACGCGAATTCTCGGATCCGCTGGCGGCAGCCGCCACAGGGCGTGACCAGCGCGTCGCCGTCGCCCACCACCATCACGGCGGCGATGCTCCGTTCCCCCGCCAGCGCCATGGCGGCGATGGCCCCGGCTTCGGCGCAGGAGCCTTGCGGATAGGCGGCATTCTCGACGTTGCAGCCGGGAAAGATCCGACCCGACGTCCCCAGCACCGCGGCCCCGACGCGGAACCGGGAGTAGGGCGCATAGGCCTCCGCCTGCGCGGCGCGGGCCGCCGCGAACAGGTCATCGATGACGGCCATCACCGCTCCTTGGTGTAGGGGATCCCGCCGGCGCGCGGCGGATGAGCGCGTCCGATGAAGCCTGCGAGAAGCACCACGGTCAAGAGGTAGGGCAGCGCCTGGATGGCCTGGACCGGCACTTCGCCGATGTGGGGCAGCACCGTGCCTTGCAGGCGGATCGCCGCGGCATCGAGGAAGCCGAAGAGAAGGCAGGTGGCCAGCGCCGGCCAGGGCCGCCATTTGGCGAAGACCAGCGCCGCCAGAGCCATGAAGCCCTTGCCGGCCGTCATGCCGGTGAGAAACCCTGCCGCCTGCCCCACCGACAGGTAGGTGCCGCCGACACCGCAGAGCACGCCGGCGATGGCGACCGCGGCATAGCGGATGCCGCGCACCGAAACGCCGGCCGTGTCGACGGCGGCGGGGTTCTCGCCGGTGGCGCGCAGGCGCAGCCCGAACCGGGTTCGGTAGAGCACGAAGGCGGTGAGCGGCACGGTCAGAAGCGCCAGGTACGTCAGGATGTCGTGACCCGAGACGAGGTCGCGGTAGAGGGGCCCGAGGATCGGCACGCCTCCCATCGCTTCGGCTCCCGGCCAGTCGAGCCCCTCGAAGCGCGACGATGGAAGCGTCAACTGCGGAGTGCGGCCACCCTGGCCGTACCAGGCATTGCCGATCGAGGCAGTCAGGCCCGCCGCCAGCATGTTGATGGCGGCCCCCGAGACGATCTGGTTTCCGCGCGCCTCGATGGAGGCGAAGCCATGGGCGAGCGCGAAGGCGAGCGACGCCGCGATGCCGGCCGCCAGCCCCACGGCGGCACTGCCGCTGGCGTCGGCCGCGGCCGCCGCCGCGAAAGCAGCTGCCAGCATCTTGCCCTCGAGGCCAATGTCGAAGATCCCGGCCCGCTCGGACCAGAGACCCGCCAGGCAGGCGAAGATCAGCGGCACGGACAGCCGCAGACTCGAGGCCAGGATCAGGGCCGCGGCCGTGACCGTATCCTGCATCAGGGTATCTCCCCGCCGGGTTCGGCGACGCGGGCGGGAAGGCTGGTCTCGCCCCGATCGTCGGGCCGCAGACGGGCGTTGAAGAGCTGCGCCAGGCCGCGGCGGAACAGGCCTTCGAGCGCACCCGCGAAGAACACCACAAGGCCCTGCACCACGACGATCATGTCGCGGGTGACCTTGGGTTCGTCGAAGGCGAGCTCGGCGCCGCCCTGATAGAGCATGCCGAAGAGAAACGAGGCCAGAACGACGCCGAGCGGATGACCGCGCCCCATCAGCGCCACCGCGATACCGACGAAGCCGTAACCGGATGTGAAATCGAGCAGGAGGCGGCTCTGCACGCCCATGATCTCGTTGACCGCGACACCGCCTGCCAGGGCGCCCGACAGCGCCATGGCGAGGACCGTGACACGGGCCGGCGAGATGCCGCCATAGACGGCGGCTTGGGGGTTCTGGCCGACGGTGCGGAGCTCGTAGCCGGCGCGGGTGCGCCAGACGAAGATCCAGACCGCGAGCGCGCAAAGGAGCGCCAGGAAGAAGCTCAGGTTCACCGGCGTCGTCGGCGCCGCGATGCCGAAAGTGCCGAGCACGGATTGCAGCGAGGGCACCAGGGCCGAGGCCGGGAAGGCCGAGGATTCGGCCTGCATGTCGCCGGTCGGGCGCAGCATGTTCACCAGCACATAGGCCATCAGGGTCGAGGCCAGGAAGTTGAACATGATCGTGGTGATGACGATGTGGCTGCCGCGCCTGGCCTGCAGCAGGCCGGGGACATAGGCCCAGGCGGCGCCGAACAGGGCCGCGCCCGCCACCCCGGCGGGGATCAGCAGCCAGGGCGGCAAGGCGCCGCCGTGGAGGCAGACCAGTGCGGCGCCGAGCCCGCCCACATAGGCCTGACCCTCGGCGCCGATGTTGAACAGCCCAGCCTGGAAGGCCAGTGCCACGGCGAGGCCGGTGAAGATGAAATCGGTGGCGTAATAGAGCGTGAAGCCGAGGCCTTCGCCCGAACCGAGGCTGCCGCCCACGAGCTCGCGCATCGCGTTCCAGGGGTCGACCCCGATGGCCGCCATGACGAGGCCGCCCACGACCAGCGCGGAGGCGACGCTGAGCAGCGGAACCAGCACGATGTCGGCCCAGGCCGGAAGGGGACGGGGAGCACTCATGGCGGGCTCGACGCATTCATCACGGTGGGGCGACGTACCACCCGACCGGCCCGCTCAAAGGCATCGGCGATCATGCCGGCAGGACCAGGGCGCCATCCGCGTCGAGCGGGAAGAAGGGATTGTGGGCCAGTTCCCAGATATGCCCGTCGGGGTCGGCGAAATAGCCCGAATAGCCGCCCCAGAAGGCCGTCTGCGGCGTCTTCAGCGCGGTCGCCCCCGCGGCGAGCGCTTCCGCGAAGGCCGCGTCGACCGCAGCAGGGCTGTCGAGATTTTGCGCCAAGGTAATGCCGGAGAAGCCGGGCGGCGAGTTCGGCACGGCGGCATCGGCCGCCAGCGCGGCGCGGGAGAACAGTGACAGCGCCAGTCCGTTCAACTGAAAGAACGCAACATCGTCGCCCTGGCTGGCGCTCGACGGCTTCCATCCGAGAGCCTCGTAGAAGCGCCGCGCCGCCGGCACCGAGGCCACGCCGAGCGTCACGATGGTGATGCGCCGATCCATCAGCAGAACCCGTGCCGAAGCGAAGCCGATCGATCCTGCCTGTCTTGGTTTATCATGGTCGGTACCGATACCTCATCGCCCCGCACTCTCCGTAGCGCCATCCTCCATCCCCGCCATCATCAACCCGATCTCGCCGACGAAAGCCTGATCGTCGGCGGCGCCCGGCGGCGGCCGGCGGCGGCCGGTGATCCGGCCGCCACACATGACCAGGATCAGGTCGCCCAGCGCCAGGACCTCGTCGAGTTCGACCGAGACCAGCAGGATGGCCACGCCGCGGTCGCGCAGGGCGACGAGGCGGCGATGGATGAATTCGATGGCGCCGATATCGACGCCGCGGGTCGGCTGGCCGCAGAGCACGATCCGGGGATCGCGCTCCATCTCGCGGGCCAGCACGATCTTCTGCTGGTTGCCGCCCGAGAAATTGGCGCTCTTCAGGCGCGGCGCCGCCGGGCGCACGTCGTAGTCCGCCATCTTGCGGGCCATGTCATCCAAGACGGCGCGGCGGCTCAGAAAAGGACCGCGGCCGAAACGGGGCTCGCGGTGGATGCCCAGGATGGCGCTTTCCGCCGCCTCGAACGCCGTGACGAGGCCCATGCGCTGTCGGTCCTCCGGCACATGGACGAGGCCGAGGCGGCCGAGAGCGCGCGGCTCGCGCGCGGCGGGGGGCACGGCCCGGCCGTCGATCAGGATCTCACCGCCGGCGAGTGGGCGGATGCCGGCCAGGACTTCGAGCAGTTCGGACTGCCCGTTGCCCGCCACGCCGGCGAGGCCGGCGATCTCGCCCGCATGAAGCGTGAAGGACACGTCGTCGAGCAGCTTGATGCCGTGGTCGTCGATTGCCGTGAGATTGCGCGCCTCGAGCCGCGGTGGTCCGGGCCGGGCGGGAGAGCGCGCCACCGTGAGGGAGACGCGGCGGCCCACCATGGCGTCGGCGAGCCTCGCCGGAGAGGTGGTGGCCTTATCGACCGTCTCGACGATCGTGCCGCGGCGCATGACCGAGACACGGTCCGTCACCACCATGATCTCGCGGAGTTTGTGGGTGATGAGCACCACCGTCACGCCTTGGCGCTTCAGGAGGCGCAACATGTCGAAAAGCCCGTCGGCTTCCGCAGGGGTCAGCACGGCGGTCGGCTCGTCGAGGATGAGCACGGCGGCACCGCGCAGCAGCGCCTTCACGATCTCGACCCGCTGCTGCAGGCCCACGCCGAGGGTGCCGACGAGCGCGTCGGGGTCGACCGCGAGCCCGTAGTCGCGGGCGAGCTCCGCCATGCGGGCGCGGACCTTACTGGCGCCCCGCCGCAGCAGGAAGCCGCCCTCGACGCCCAGCATGACGTTGTCGAGGACGCTGAGCGTGTCCACCAGCATGAAATGCTGATGGACCATGCCGATGCCGTGGCGGATCGAATCCTTCGACGAGGCGATGCGGACGGGTTCGCCCCGGACGCGGATCTCGCCCGCATCGGCTTCGTAGAAGCCGTAGACGATCGACATCAACGTCGACTTGCCGGCGCCGTTCTCGCCCACGATGCCGTGGATCGTCCCCGCCGCGACCGAGAGATTGACGTCACGGTTGGCGCGGACGGGGCCGAAGCTCTTGGCGATGCCGACGAGATCGAGGGCGGGAGCGGTCACGCGGGCGCTGCTTCGGTGAGGGTCCTACAGACGGGTCAGCTCGGGCATGAACTGTCCGCCATGTAGTCGTGCACGACGAGCTTTCCCGATTCGATATCGGCGGCTGCCGCCTTCACGGCCTTCAGCATGTCCGGGGTGAGGAGGGCCTTGTTGAAGGAATCCTCGGCGAAGCCGACGCCGTTTTCCTTCAAGCCCAGGACCTCGATGCCGGGTTTCCAGGTGCCGGCCTTGGAACTCGTGAAGGCATCGTTCACCGCGACATCGACATGTTTCAGCATGGAGGTGAGGACATGGCCGGGGAACAAGCCGTTCTGGTCCGAGTCGACGCCGATGCCGAGTTTGCCGGCATCCGCCGCCGCCCGCAGCACCCCGACGCCGGTTGCGCCCGCCGCGTGGTAGACGACGTCGGCACCCCGGTCGATCTGCGATTTGGCGAGTTCGCCTCCCTTCACCGGATCGGTCCAGGCCGAAGCCGTGGTGCCGGTCATGTTCTGCAGCACCTCGATCTTGGGATTGGCGAATTTGGCACCTTGCGCGTAGCCGCAGGAGAACTTGTGGATCAGCGGAATGTCCATGCCGCCCACGAAGCCGATCTTGCCGGTCTTCGACGCCATGGCGCCTAGCATGCCGACCAGGAAAGAGCCCTCGCCTTCCTTGAACAGGATCGACTGAACGTTGGGCTTGTCCACCACGGCATCGACGATAACGAACTGCGTCTTGGGGAACTCGACCGCGACCTTTTCCATGGCGGAGGCCTGGCTGAAGCCGATCGCCACGATGGGGCTCAGCCCGTCCTTGGCGAATTTGCGCATGGCCTGTTCACGCTGCGCATCGTTCTGGATCTCGAAATCGCGGAACGCGATGCCGGTCTTCTGCTTGAAAGCCTCGGCGCCGTGGAAGGCACCTTCGTTGAAGCTTTTGTCGAACTTGCCACCCATGTCGTAGATCACGGCCGGCTTCGTATCGGCCGCTAGAGCGGCGCCGGAGGCCAGAAGGCTCGCGCCCGCCATCAGTGCCGCAATCTTGCCCATCGCCATGCCGAGACCCTCTCCTGCGGCGCCCTTTGCGCCTCTAACGGTTGAACATTGCACGACCCGTGCCGGCCGGGAAGCAGGCAGCGTCATGGATGGACTGGCGGCCGGTCGCGGTAGTGGTGCAGCACGTGGACCCGAATGGCCGACGAGAGGTTCGCGGCACCGCGCCCGCGGTCGATCTCGGCCACGAGGCCCGCGACCGCCAGACCGCGCATCGCCGCGATATCGCGCAGCCCGGTCCAGAACGCATCCTCGAGCGACACGCTGGTGCGATGGCCCGCGATGCTGAGCGAGCGTTTGGCGACCGTAGCCGCGCTCTCAGGAGGCGGTGTCATCGCCGGCGGGTTCGAGGCGGTGGAGATCGAGACGGGCCTCTTCGCGACGGCGCAGCTCGGCCGAGGCCTCCCGTTCCACCGCACTACGCCCGTGCGTGACGCGGTTGTGCGCTGCGCTCTCGGCCCGGGCGTCGCGCTCGCGACGTTTGCGAAAGCGGTTCAGGTTGACGACATCCGCCACGGCGTCTCTCCATCACGGCCCGATGGTTCGAGCGGATCCCGTCCGAGCGGGCGCAGGCCGCCCCCGTCAGGGCTTCTTACGGAACGCGTCGATCGACACGACCTTGGTTCCGGCATCCTCGGCGGCGTCGCCGTCCGTGGTCTCCTCGACTTTGGCCAGCACCGGACGTGGCTTGTCGGAGGACCGCTTTTCGGTGGAATTCGGCTTATCGTCGCCGCCCTGTTTCACTCCGTCTCCGAACCAAGCCGGCACAGAGTTCTCGACGGTCGTCAGGGCCCGCAGGGACTTCGGAGCTTCGGCCAGCGTCGGCTTGGAAGGCTCGGTCGAGGACCGCTGCGCCGCGTCGGCCGGCGAACCCGTGTCTTTGGGGTCGAACTTCAGTCCGAAGGTAACGGAGGGGTCCTGGAACATCGTGATGGACGCGAAAGGCACGAACAGCCGCTCGGGCATGTTGTTGAACGACAGACCGACCTCGAAGCCGGCCTCCGTGATTGTGAGCCCCCAGAACTGGTGCTGCAGGATCACGGTCATCTCGTCCGGGTAGCGTTCGCGCATGCGGCTCGACAGGCGAAGCCCGGGCGCTGCCGTCTTGAAGGTGATGAAGAAATGATGCTCGCCCTGGAGGCCGTTGCGGGCCACATCGCTCAGCACTTGGCGCACGACCCCTCTCAGAGCGTCCTGAACGAGCAGGTCGTAACGGATCAGGTCGGTCATCGAATTCCACCACTGCCCTGCAAGACGAATGTCGGGCTTCCAGCTCGGAACCGCCCTGTCCGCGCGGATGACCGTGCGGCTGAGCCCGTCCGGACGGGTCCGCACCTCGCGGGAGCGGTCCGGGCACGGCCGACGACGATCGGTGTCGAAGCCTCGGAACAGGGGGGGAGGGGCCTCTCGACCCCGCGCCGCATGTCCCGGATCGCTCGACCCTACACCTTCGGCCATGATAATGACGGGGTAGACCGAAGTCCAGGCTCGGCACACTGCGCTGAGAAGACGCCACGCCGTCGGGCGTCGGCTTGGCCCTCGGCCGCACTCCCCTGAGCGCGTTTTAGCCCCTTGGCTTTTGGCCTTGGGGCTGTGGGTCTTGTCTGTGTGTTGTGTGTTTGGTTGCGGGGGCAGGATTTGAACCTGCGGCCTTCAGGTTATGAGCCTGACGAGCTACCGGGCTGCTCCACCCCGCGTCACCTGTCTTGCGGACCGCTTTCGGCTTTTCCGGTTGCGGTCGCTGTGCCGCCCGGGTTTGGACCGGGTGGGTCGTTCCGCCTGTGTGGGGCGGAGTTGGTGTTGTCGTGATCGAGTGAGTGGATGATCTTTGCGGGCCTGGCGGCGACCGACTCTCCCGGGTCTTGAGACACAGTACCATAGGCGCTGAGACGTTTGACGGCCGAGTTC
>JBPBQY010000002.1:0-100777 GCA_050920985.1 Janthinobacterium lividum
TTCGATGCCCTCCGCAGTCGTCGACAGGCCGAGCTTCCGGGCGAGGAGGCAGATCATTTCCACAATGGCGGCCGACCCCGGCCGCTCCGATATCTCGCGCAAGAAGGATTGGTCGACCTTGATGCGATTGATCGGAAACCGCTGGAGAAACGGCAGGAACGCGAATCCTGTGCCGACCATCAACCAGCGCGATCTGCACCCCGATCCGGCGGAGGTCGTTCAACACCCGCACGGATGTCGTGTCCTTGACCGGCGAACCTTTTAACGGGGCCAGCTACTCGGCTTTATGTCGTTGTCTCACCGTTGTGAGCAATCCAGTAGCTTGAGGCTTTGTTGCCCAGGCCGCGAAGCGATAGGTTGAACAGAAACGTGGCAACCTTGCATCAATCGCTTTCAGGCCACCATCTCCCTTGAAAAATAAGGCTCGTCTCGTATACGACTTTGCCACTCTGGTTGCGCGCCTTGGTCGCGAACTCATGCCGATCACCGTCAGGTAATTCGTCCCTCACGAGGGTGGGAAGCAAGGCTATGGCCTGGGTTCTGGCTTCAGCATCGTCGGCCAATTCATCCCCAAATTGATCCACTGCCAGAGTGCCATTGTCGATGATGTCAAAAAAGTAAGTCGGCACGATCTGCTCCCAGCGTAAGGGGGTCTGATGGTTGGACCTGCTCTTGCAATTTGATGTTTCAAGGTCGGTCAGGCCCCGTCCCTAAAACATGTTGTGGAATTTGCATGGGATGACGCTATGCATCTCTGAATGAGGAATCGGTAAGGATCTTCTAATGGCCTTTCGGTTGCAATCCGCTCAAATTCGAGGCGCCAGAGGTGCACTCGATTGGTCCATGCTGGATCTCGCGAAGGCGGCTGGACTGTCAGTGTCGACCATACAGCGTGCTGAAAAGGGCCGATCTGAAATTATCTCTGGTGCGGTTTATTCGAGCCTGCAGACAGCATTTGAAATGGCAGGGGTGCGGTTCCTCGAAGACGAGGGCGAGGGCGCCGGATTGCGTGTTCGGCAATCTTAGGCAGAGAAAGTCGCCCGCAACGCCAACACAAACGGTGTTAAATGTTGCGTTTGTTTTATCAGTTGGCCCAGACCAACGGGCCGTTCAGCCACTTCCTGTTCGCCCCACGATAAACAGATCTCCGGAGCGGACGAGGGTGCAATATCTCGATGCCCGGGCCGTCGCTGAAGTGGAACAGCCTTATTCACCTCGCCATCGTGCGCGACCTCCGCGCAGCATGGCTAGAGCAAACGCTTACAGCAACAGCGATATGTTCCGGTGGAGCTGTTCGCTCGCACGATGAGAGCGGACTCTTCTTACGCTCCGGCGGCCAGCAGCTCCCGTCCGTCATGGCCCGCGATGGCGACCTCGACAATGCGCCCTGGCTCAGGGTCGCCGGCCAGCCGAACGGCCGAGAAATCCTCGGTCCGGCCCCGGCCACCGCGCTCGGCCAGCACGAGGCGGCGGGATCCGACGTGTGTCCCGAGATGTCGCGCCAGCGCCGCCTCGCCAGCCGTCCGCAAGGCTGCCGCGCGTGCCTTGATCGTCGGCCCGGGGACGGCCGGCATCCGCGCCGCCGGCGTGCCGGGGCGGCTCGAATAGGGGAAAACGTGGATGTGGCCGAGACCGCAATCCTCGACGAGGCTCAGCGACTCCTCTGCGTGGCTGTCGGTTTCGGTGGGAAAGCCCGCGATCAGATCGGCGCCGAAGGCGATGTCGGGGCGCAGACGGCGAATGGCGTTGCAGAACGCCACTGAATCGGCGCGGCTGTGGCGGCGCATCATGCGCTTCAGGATCAGGTCCGAGCCGTGCTGCAGCGACAGGTGCAGGTGCGGCATGAAGCGAGGCTCGTCCGCCACCACGTCCATGAGGTCGGGGTCGGCCTCGATACAGTCGATGGAGGAGAGCCGCAGCCGCTTCAACTCCGGCACGTCGCGCAGCACCCGTTTCAAGAGCCCACCGAGCCGCAGTCCGTCGGCGCTGGCGTAGGACGTGACGTCGACGCCCGTCAGCACGGCTTCGGCGGCACCGGCCTCTACCTGATGACGAATCTCGGCCACGATGCGTTCGGACGGCGTCGAGCGCGACGCGCCGCGCCCGAAGGGGATGATGCAGAAGGTGCAGCGATGATCGCAGCCGTTCTGGATCTCGACGAAAGCGCGTGTGTGGCCGCCGATCGAGCTCGGGCCAAAGGCGGGCAGGGGAGATGGTCCAGCGGGTGACAGGCCGGACCGTGCCCAGGCGGCGGGGGACGTCTTGCCGGCATTGTGCAGCCGGCGCGTGACCTCGGCCATGGCGGCGAGGCTCGGGTCGACCTCGGCGGCGCAGCCCGTCAGAACGATCTCGGCACCGGGGCGGTCGCGGGCGGCGCGGCGGATGGCCTGCCGGGCCTGGCGCACGGCCTCGGACGTCACGGCGCAGGAATTGACCACCACGAGATCGCGGTGTCCTGCCGCGACGGCTGCGGCCCGCATGGCCTCGGATTCGACGATGTTAAGCCGGCAGCCGAAGGTCAGGACCTCGACGCCGCCGCGCTCGCTCACCACGGTGCGACGTCGCCGGTCCGCGGGTCGAGCCGGCCGCGATGTTCGAGCGCGACGGGGCCGCTCATCATGATGTGGCCGTTCGCCTCCCAGGCGATATCGAGCTTGCCCCCCGGCAGGGTGACGCTGGCGCTTCGCCCCGTGAGGCCGCGCCGTGCCGCCGCCGCCAGCGTGGCGCAGGCGGCCGAGCCGCAGGCCAGCGTCGCCCCGGCGCCACGCTCCCAGACGCGGAGCAGGATGTCTCCGGGGCCCCGCACCTCGGCGAACGAGACATTGGCGCGGTCCGGGAAGATCGGGTGGCGTTCGAAGCGCGACCCCAGCGCCGGAAGGTCGATGGCGGCGGCGTCGGGGACGAAGAAGACGACGTGCGGATTGCCCATGCTCACGGCTGCCGGAGGCGCGAGGCCTGTGCCGGCCAGTGCTTCGCCTAGGTCGAGATGCAGCGAGTCGGCGGGCTCGCGAAGAGGGATGTCACCCCAGTCGAAATAGGGGCGCCCCATGTCGATCGTGAAATCCAGCGTTCCATCACGGCGGCAGGTGACGGGGGTTCCGCAGACGTCGAGGGCAAGGACCCGACCGGCGCCGGTCGCGGCCGTGCGTCCCTCGTCGATGAACCATGCGACGCAGCGGGTGCCGTTGCCGCAGGCGCCGGCCGGCGACCCGTCGGTATTGAAGATCCGCACGGCGGCATCGACGCCCGGCGTCGTCGCGTCCGAGACGATCATCATCTGCTCGAAGGCGAGTGGGCCTCGGCAGAGGTCGCGGGCCATGTCGCCCGTCAGTTCTGGGGCGCGCCCGCGCTCGTCCACCACCAGGATGGAATTGCCGGCGCCGTTCATCTTGGCGAAGGGAAGCATGAGGGCAGAGGTGGCATGGCGCGGCTGCGGCGGCAAGACGCGTGTCGCGGTCAAACCGGATCGGTGATCTGCACCAGGTCGCGCCTTGCCGCCGCCACGACCGCGCGTGTGAGATCACCGAGCAGGCGTGCGCCGATCCGCGCGTATTGCCAGTGAAGCACCACGTCGAGCCGATGCTCCGGCTTGAGCTCGACGAGCCGGCCGCTCCGGAGATGTGGTGTCGCGAGCGTCACGGGGCTGAGGCCCCAGCCCAGTCCCGCCAGGGCGGCGTCGACGAAGCCTTGGGTCGCGGGCAACCAATGGGTCGGTGCCGCGAGATCGACACCGGCGGCCGACCGCGCCCATCGCGCCTGTAGATGATCACGGCGATCGAAGCGGAGAACCGGCGCGCGTTTCAGCGCTTCGGCCGTGATGCCTTGGGCAAAATGCGTGGCGATGAAGTCCGGGCTGGCGGCGGCCGCATAGCGGAGAGATCCGAGGGGACGCGTGCGGCAGCCCTGCACCGCCACGGGATCCGCCGTCACCGCAGCTAAGACCTCGCCGCTGCGCAGCCGCTCCGCCGTGTGCGCCTCGTCGTCGAGCGTGATGTCCAGCATGGCGCCGCTCGCCGTCGAGAAGCTGGCGGCAGCCGGCAGGAACCATGTGCCGAGACTGTCGGCGTGACGGCGATGCGCAGCGTCGGCGGTCCCTCCTGGCCGGCACTCGCGAGCCCCGGCAGCAGGTTGGCAACCTCGCCTTCGAGGAGCCTGACGCGATCGACATGAGCGCAGAGCTGCGCGCCGGTCGGGGTCGCGAGACAGGGCTGACCGCGCTGGACCAGCACGGCGCCGACACGCTCTTCAAGGCCCCGGATGCGCTGGGAGACCGCGGAGGGCGTGACACCGAGCGCGCCCGCGGCCCGCTCGAAACTGCCTTCGCGCACCACCGCCGCCAGCGTCGAGAGCACCGCGTAATCCAGCATGGCATTAGCTCCGCTTCATCGACCTAAGCCGATTGAGCTGGCCTACATCCATCGATCTCGTCAGAACAGCTGCATGTCGGTCCTCTCCTCCGCCACGGGCGGCTTCGCCCTCATGGGCTCCCTCATCGTTGCGGTGGGAGCCCAGAACACCTTCGTGCTGCAGCAGGGGCTAAGGCGGGAACACGTCGGCGCAATCGTGCTCTTCTGCATCGCAGCCGATGTTTCGCTCATGACGGCCGGCGTGGCGGGCCTCGGGGCCGCAATCGGGCGCGTCCCCGGACTGACCTCCGCGCTCACCGTCGGAGGGGCCGCCTTCCTGGGCTGGTATGCCTGGAGCGCGCTCCGCCGAGCCGTCCGGCCGCACGTGATGGCGGCGGATGCCGCAGGCCTTGCCCTACCGCTCAGGGCCGCGCTCGGACGAGCGGCGGGGTTCACGCTGCTGAACCCCCACGTCTATCTCGACACGGTGCTGCTGATGGGTTCGGTGAGTGCCGCCCTGGCGGCTGATCAGCGGCCGGGGTTCCTGGTCGGCGCCTCGCTCGCCAGCACGAGCTGGTTCCTTGCCCTCATTTACGGCGCCCGGCTGCTCGCGCCGTTGTTCCGGAAACCAAGCGCCTGGCGCCTGCTCGACGGCGTCGTGGCGGCCACCATGATGGTCCTGGCTCTCACCCTCGTCCGGCAGGTGGTGGCTGGTCAGCTATGAGTGTTTCTGCGCCGATCTCGTAGCGGCCTCCCGCAAACCTGTCGCCCTGCTGCGGCTGACCGGCACCACGAGCCCGCCCGGAAGCGACAGCGTCCAGCCGTGGCCGCTCCGCTCCGCCCGGGCTGGGACTCCCGAGGCGACCCAGAACGAGCGGTGCGCCTGCCATCCGGCGCTGGGGCCGAGTTCCGCCATCGCGTCGCGCAGGCGCATCAACACGAGCACGCTGCCGCCGTCGGTGTGAAGCCTAAGATAATGGTCTTCGGCTTCGAGCGCGAGGAGGCGGTGCCCCGCCAGGCAAGGCGCGTACCGGCGGAGAAAGATCTGGCCCGTGGTCTCCGGCGAGACCGTGTGATCTGCGACCGCTTCGGCCACCGAAGCGGCGACGGGCGCCAACCCGCCGCGGATCAATCCACGGCGCGCGAAGGCGAGGATCAGGCCCAGCAGCAGCGATTGTCCGTAGAGGGCCAGTGGTGGGCCGGAATGTTCCCCGACGCATCGGAACACCGCCAGAAGACCGGCCGTGGCAGGCAGCGAGGCTGCGGCGACGCTGATGGCCAGTAGCTGGGACGATCCAGCGAACTGGCCGAATCGCCTGCGGAGGAGTGCTGCGCAAACCGAGACCGAACCTTCCCAGATCAGCACCGCGAGCGTGAGTTCCGCGAGCCGCGAGCCGATCGGCAGGCGCGACCGGTACCAGGAGCTGAGGAGTGCCACCGCAAGACACGTCGTGGCGGCGAGTCCCAGACGCACCAGGAGGGTGCGCGACAGGTCCGATGTCGCTCCTCGATATTCGCTCGTCGCCGTCCCGCTCGCCATGCGGCCGTCCCTTCGCGCTTCGTGGCGCGATACTATCGGCGGTTCGCGAAAACGCTGTGCCGTTCACGAAACCGGAACTGACGCGGCAACGGCAGGTCGGCGAGGTGAGGCTCTTTCCCTGATCTTGGAGCCGTCATGTCCTTCCTCGTCGCGATCCTGTCCCACACGCCGCTGTTCGTCTGGGCGATCCTCGCCTTTCTGCTCTGGCAGGGCGAACGATCCCTCCACAGGCGCACGCGTCCGGTCTGGAGCATGGCGCTTACCCCGGTTATTTTCGGCTTGGCGGATTTTGTCCTCCTGGCCCGGACCGGCATGGACGCGATATCCGTCCTTCTCTGGTTCGCCGTGGCCGCCATGGCGTTTCCTCTCGGCCGTGCCACTGGCCCGCAACGGGTCGCAGGGTCGTCAGGTCCGGCAGTCTGGGCGGGAAGTCCGGTGCCGCTGATCCGCAACCTGTCCGTCTTCGCGGCTCATTACGCCTTCTCGGTCGCGCAAGCGCTTCACCCGGAGGCGAGTGGCGTGCTCGCCCTGGCAGCGGTGGCCCTGTCGGGAGCGACGGTCGGCTATATCGCGGGTTGGTGCGTGTCTCTTGTGGGCGGGGCGTCGGCGCAGCGCCCGACGCCCCGGCTCGGGTCCCAGAGCTGACCTCAGTCGGTCATCACCAACGCCCAGAACGTCTTGTAGCGCGTGCCGGGGGCGCTCGATGCGGCAATGCCGATGCGGCGGATCGGGCGATAAAGCAGATTGGCGTTGTGGCCCGGCGAATGCTGCCAGCCGACCAACGCCCGATCGAAGCTCGGGTAGCCGGCCGACACGTTCTCGGCATCGGCACCGCGCCGGAGCCCCTCGGCCGACACCCGGACCGACAGGTCGCCTGCATCGTATGGCTGAGCTCATTGGCCCGCGCCATGGCATCGGCCTGGCGCTGCGCGACGCGGGTCAAGGCGGGATCGATCTCGACGCCGCCGAGGCCATGCGCCTCTCGGTAGAGCACGAGAGCGCGGCGCGCGGCGTCGGTATCGACCGAAACGGGTCCTACGCCCACCACCTCGGGCCGATCTCCGAGCGTCGGCACGGCCGAACAGCCCGCGAGAGCGAGGGCGGCTATCGCCGCCCAGGCTCCGCCTCGGTGTCTTCTCAGCAAACCGGACCGGTCACTTCAGGAAGACGTAGATGTCGACCTCGAGCGCATTGTCGTCCGAGCTCTTGGTGCGGTTG
Source organism: Janthinobacterium lividum (assembly GCA_050920985.1). Taxonomy (GTDB): domain Bacteria; phylum Pseudomonadota; class Alphaproteobacteria; order Rhizobiales; family Beijerinckiaceae; genus Lichenihabitans. The sequence continues at coordinate 7,105 of JBPBQY010000002.1, forward strand.
AGATATTCCTCGGCGAACATGTTCTTCGCTTCGAGGCCTTTCTCGTCGAGATAGGCCGTGATGGCCTCGTAGGTGGAATCGATGTCGTCGTAGGCGCTGCGGTGCTGGAACTTCATCACCTTGCCGGAGGGCGACTGGCCAAACGAGATATCGGCCGCCATATCGGCGGGCTTCTGACCGGGATCGCCGGCCACCGGTACCATGGCGGTGAATTTAAAGCCGGCGTCGTCGGTCTCGGTGAAAACCGCCATCGGGTGGCCGGTAGGCTGGATCTTGGCTTTGGCCAGAGCGTCGTTCAGCTTGGTGAAACTGTCGTTCAACGTCTTGAAGCCGTCGTCCCAGGTCGATTGTCCCGAGAGCTGCACAACCGCATGGGCCGGCAGCGACAGGGTCTGGCTGATCGTGGTGTCGGGAGGCGAGGCGGGATTGACCGCTGTATCGGGCGCCGCGGGGGCCGGAGGCGTGGTGGTAGCCGGTGCCCCCGGAGCAGCGCTCGCGGCCGGAGGGGTCGCAGGCGCCGCCGGCGTCGCCGGTGCGGCGGGGGTCGCAGGCGCCGTCGGAGTCGCGGGGGCCGGCGGGGAGACCGGAGCGGGAACCGTGGGCGAAGGCACCGCCGGCGTCGTGGCGGTCTGCGCCTCTACCGAGGCCGTTCCACCCGCAAGCGCGCCCGCCACCGCCGCCGCGAGGGCCAGTCGGCGAAGGAATCCGTTGAAAGCCATTCTGCTTCTTTCCCGAGAAGGAGTCGCGGCGGCAGCGGCCTCGCGCCCGATCGCACCTTATCCGACAGACACGCGACGATTCAAAGAGGCTTAACGCAACCTCAGTTTCCGAGCCCACCCTTGCGGCGGATGAAGTCGATCACGGTGTCGACGCCCTGGCCGGTCTTCATGTTGGAGAAGACGAAGGGCTTGTCGCGCCGCATGAGGATCGTGTCGCGCTCCATGACGTCGAGCGACGCGCCGACATGGGGAGCGAGGTCGGTCTTGTTGATGACCAGCAGATCCGACCGGGTGATGCCGGGGCCGCCCTTGCGCGGGATCTTCTCGCCGCCCGAGACGTCGATCACATAGATCGTCAGATCGGCGAGTTCGGGCGAAAAGGTGGCGGCGAGGTTGTCGCCGCCCGATTCGATGAGGATGAGTTCGAGCGCCGGAAAGCGTCGGTTGAGGTCGTCGACCGCGGCGAGATTGATCGAGGCATCCTCGCGGATCGCGGTATGGGGACAGCCTCCCGTCTCGACGCCGATGATCCGGTCGAGCGGCAGCGCCTCGGCCCGCGCCAGGATCTCGGCGTCCTCCTTGGTGTAGATGTCGTTGGTGATGGCGGCGATCTCGTGAACACCCCTGAGCCGTCGGCAGAGCTGTTCCATCAACGCCGTCTTGCCCGAGCCGACAGGCCCGCCGATGCCGACCCGCAGGGGTCCGTGTCGTGACGTCATGAGCGGAACAGCCTCGAATAGAGCGTTTCGTGTTGCAGGGCGGCGATGTCGGACCTTAAAGCACAGGCGCCAAGATCGTCGAGGGTGGAGGTGGCGGCCCAGCTACCCAGGCGTCGCGCTTCGGGAAGGAGCGCCGCCGTGACACGCTGCCCGTCGGTCTGGCCGATCGGGCCGAGCCGCACCGCCGCCGACACGAGATTACCCACGAAGGCCAAGGCCAGGGCTTCGAGGCTCGGCACGAGCGGCAGGCCCGCCGTCCCGGCCGAGGCTCCGAAGGCGATGGCGTAGGCAACGTCCCCGGCGCTCGGAAGGAAACGGCAGGCGGCCTCGGGCCAGGCGGTGCGGATGGCCTCCGCAAAGGCCCGGCCGGTGCCGCCCGTCTCGAGCCGTCGCTCGCGGGACGGCGCCAGCGCCAGCGCGAGATCGTTCAGTTCCGATAGCGTCGCGGCATCGCCACGCCCAGCGATGCGCCAAGCCTCGGCGGCCAGGACGGCATCCTGCCGGGCTGAACCATGCCGCAGCAGGTCGCCAAGCCAGCCTTTGAGCGTTGCCACATCGCCGATCAGGCCGGCATCGACGGCGCTTTCAAGACCGTGGGAATAGGCAAAGGCGCCGACCGGAAAAGCCGGAGACAGCCAGGCGAAGAGCGCCAGCGGCGAGGCCGGCTCAGCTAGGCTCAATGGTCGTGCTTGTGATCATGCTTATGGCCATGCTTGTGGTCGTCGTGTTTATGCTTGCCGGCGTCGCCGTCCGCAGCTTTGGCCGGCGCGTGATCGTGGTGATCATGCTTGCCGTGCTTGTGCCCGTCGTCGTGCTTATGCTTGCCCTTCTTCTCGTCCTTGGGACCGTCGCCGTGTTTGTGATGGTCGACGGTGGCGTGACCCGCACCCGCATAGGCGCCGCCCTCGGGGTCGAAGGGCGCATCGATGGACACGACCGATGCCCCGAGCCCGCGCAGCATGTCTTCGATCACATGGTCGCCGCGCAACCGCAGCGCATTGGCCATCACCTGCGCCGAGAGGTGCCGATTGCCGATATGCCAGGCCAGCCGGACGAGGTCGCCCGGTGTGCGGCCGCGCACTTCGATCAGCGGCTCCGGCGCCGCCACGACCTCGACGAGCCTCCCGTCCTCGAGAACCAGCCCGTCTCCGCCCCGCAGCGCGACGGCCTCGTCGAGGTCGAGCAGGAATTCGAGCCCACCCGTACCCGTCATGGCGATGCGTCGGCGATGCCGATCGTCGAAGTCGAGGACCACGGTGTCGGCGACCGAAGCGGTGACCTGATGGTCGGACCAATGGCCCTTCGGCAGAACGGAGGTGGCGCGGATCACAGGAAGGTCCTCTCGGTCTTTTTCAATGGTGCCGTCTGGCGTCGAACGTGGGCCGCCTCGCGCTCTCCACCGGCTTCAGAGCTCCTCGACCTTGTCGGGATGGACGATCTCGACCTTGCGGTCGGCAAGATAGTCGGCCGAGACGCGACGCCACTCCAGCATATGCGGCATCTCGAAATGCGCCGACAGGGCGTCGCGCGACGCCCAACGCTCGACGAAGACGAATTCGTTGGGCTCGGTGATGCTGCTCAGGAGATCGTAGGACTGGCAGCCGTCCTCCTTGACCGTATGGGCGATCAGGGTCCGGACATCCTCGAGAAAGGCGGCCCGCTTCTCCGGATGAACATGCAGGGTCGCGATCACATAGACCATGTCGGCATCCTCACAACGCGTTGCGGCACGGCGGCCGCAGGTGACCGTCGCGACGATCTAAACCTCTAGCCCGGACTTCGGCAACAGGTCCCCCGGCAGGGATCCTCGGGCACCGGCCGGACCCGAGCGCGAATCCGCGGTGGAAATGCAAACGCCCGCATGGTGGGATGGTTCGGCGCACGCGAACGACAGGCGAGGCATGGTTGAGACACGGCGCTCGACGGTGAAGTCCGCTTCGGCCCGGACGAGAGTTGGCCGCCTTCTCACGTTTGGCGCGGCGCTTGCCCTGGCCCTCGCCACTCTGTTCTTCGTGCTCCGTCCCCTCTCGCTCGTCTTTCCTGCCGCCGGCCTCGATGCGTCCTGGACGGCCGTGCTGGCAGAGGCCGCGCTGCGGCCGGCCCGGTGGGGCGTCGATCTCGCCTTCACCTATGGACCGGCCTCGACCCTGGCGACGCGTTTCTACACCGACCGCTACCTCGTCGCGGATCTACCCATCCTCTGCGCCATCGCCCTCGTCAACGGCGCCGCCATGGCCTGGCTGGCCCGCCACGCCACGGTGGCGCGGGCGTCCGGCACGGGTGCCTTCGTCCTGGCCGTCGGCACGATGGCGGCCGGGCTCGCCGCGGACCTCCTGCTCGACCCGGACGGCTTCTTCTTCGTCTTCTGCCTGACCCTCGTCTTCGTCGACCTTCTGCGGCGCCCGGACGACCGGGCCTCGCTCGCGATCGTCATGGCAGGCGCCGCCCTGATGGGTGTCCTGGCGTTGTCCAAGACGAGCTTCGGCGTCGTGGCGCTGCTCCTCTTCGCGGTCGCCGACGTGCGAGCGCTGCTGGACAGGTTTTCACTCGGGACGCGGCCTCCGCGCTCGGCCACAGGAAGAGAACTGCCGCGCCTACCCGTCGTGACGCTGATGTACGCTGTTGCCGTCCTGGCGACCTTCCTGGCCTACGGCCAGCATCTAGGCGATCTGCCGGCCTATTTCAGCCTTCAAGGCCAGGTCGCCGCGGGCTACGGCGAGGCCATGTACATCTCCCCAGGGCGGGGTGAGTTGGCAGCTTTCCTCCTGGGTGCGACGGCTTTGACGATCCTCGCCGCCGGTTTGGCTCCGGTGCGGATCGGTCCGCTCGGACGGGCGGCTGCCGCGCTCTCCACGGCCGTCGTGCTCCTGATTGCCTGCAAGGCGGGCTTCATCCGGGCCGACAGCCACCCGCAGATCGCCTGGATGGCGCTGGGCCTGGCGGCTATCCTGTTGGGGATCGCTCTCGCTCTGCCGCGGTCCGTCGTGGCCGCCGTTCTTCTGGCCGGCACGGGTCTCGTCGTCCTCTGGATCGCGGCACCGTTGTTCGCCATGGCGGCCGGCGACCGAGGCCCCGCCTTGAACCGGTTGCCGGAAGCCTACCGCCCGATGCTGGCGGCCTTCGATCGTGAGACCGGGGCCTGGGCGTCCTTCTTGCGCTCCCCCACGATTTTCGCCGCCGAGGCGCGAGCCTCCAAGGCGGCGGGCTGGGCCGCGATCAGGGCCTTTCAGCCCCTGCCGGCATTGGAGGGCGGAGTCGACGTGTTGCCTCCGCAGCAGAGCGCCGTTCTGGCCTCGGGCCTCGACTATCGCCCTCGACCGAGTTTCCAGGACTATTCGACCTACACGGCAGGGTTGATCGCCGCCAATGCGGACTTCTACGCCGGCCCGATGGCGCCCGCTTGGGTGTTGTTCGACGGTAGCGTTCTCGATGATCGCTACCCCACCACCGGAGAGGGCGCGCTCTGGCCGGTGCTGCTGCGGGATTACGAGCCCGTGCGGCACATCGGCGGCTGGCTGGCGCTGCATCGTCGAACCGTGCCGCTGCCGGAGGCGCTGGGTTCTCCGGTGCGGATCGCCGCGTCGCTCGGTAGCTCGGTCGAGGTGCCGCTGGACGGCCCGGTCTTCGTGCACATCAAAGTCGAAAAGACGCTTCTCGGACGCCTGGCCGGCGCAATCTTCCGGCCACCGGCGTTGAGCCTTCGGGTGACGCTGGCCGATGGCGCCGAGAAGTCCTACCGCTTCGTCCCGGCGATCGCCGCAGGCGGCTTCCTCCTGACTCCGATCGTCAGCGATCCCGATACGTTCGCGGTGCTCGCCACGGCCGAGGGTGACCTTGTCGGAGCCGCCCGCGTCCGCAGCTTCGTCGTCGGCGGCTCACCCTGGGCGAGCCCCTTCTACGGCGCCACGATGACGGTGGAGTTCCAGCCCCTGACCGTCACGCCGGCTCCGCCGAGCCCGGACGCTCGAGCCTTGTTCGCCGACGTGGCGGCGCACGTGCCCTGGAGGCGTCTCGTCCATGCGCTCGGCCGCGACCGCGACCTCTATGGCGACGACCTGACGGCTCAACCACCCAACACTCTCGCCATCCCGCTGGCGGGAGAACGGCGGCTCCGCGTTGAGTTCGGCCTCGAGGATGAGGTCTGGAACGATCACAAGACAGGCGGTGTCTGTTTCGTCGTGAAAGCGTCGCGCGGTGCCGCATTGCCGCTCTGGCGGCGCTGCCTCGATCCAGTGGCGGTGCCGTCGGACCGCGGACGTCAATCGGCGGAACTGGATCTGCCCCAGGGACTCTCGTCCGTTACGGCTGAAACGACCTGCCTCAAGGGCTGCGAATGGACCTGGTCCTACTGGAGCATGATCGTGCCGCAGGGTTGAAGCCGCCCTGCCGTGTGGATTTCGCGAGGGGAGCTCGTCGTCCGTCCCGGCACTTGCGGCGACGAAAACTTCGGAACATCGCTCTGTAGGCCCAGTTAAGATCGGACATCCCGCATCCCGCGGCGGTGCTCACCCACCCGCCGCCACTCCGGAGGCGGGTGGGTGGGCACCCGATCTATGGAGCTGCTCATGTTCATGCGCGTCGACAAACTGCAGGCCGAGTTGCCCGCCCCGAAAAAGGCCGACCCCAACGCCGGTGCCGCGCTTCAGGAGCTGCTGGGCGGCAAGTACGGCGAGATGTCCACTTTGAACAACTACATGTATCAGAGCTTCAACTTTCGCAGCAAGTCCAAGCTGAAGCCGTTTTACAGCCTCGTCTCGAGCATCACGGCCGAGGAACTCGGCCATGTGGAACTGGTGGCCAACGGCATCGCGATGCTGAACAACGGTCCCGACAAGCCCGCCAATGAGAAAGGCGGCGCCGACATCTCCACTGCCCCCTTCGCCGACATGCAGGATATCCGTCTTGCGGCCTCGTTCCTGTCGAACGGCGGCGGCGCCATGCCGATGAACAGCAACGGCGCATCCTGGAACATGGACTTCGTTACAACGACAGGCAACGTCGTGTTCGATCTCCTGCACAACTTCCATCTGGAATGCGGCGCCCGTATTCACAAGCTGCGCGTCTACGAAACCATGAAGGAAGCGACCGGGCGCGAGGTCTGCGGCTACCTGCTGGTCCGTGGCTCCGTCCACGCCCATGCCTATGCGCTCGCGCTGAAGAAAATCACCGGCGTCGAAGTCGAGAAGATGTTGCCCACCCCCAACATCAACCTGTCCAAGATCCCGGAGTGTCAGAAGTACCTCGACGAGGGCTCGCATCGTCGCCTCTATACGTGGGGTGAGGATACCTACCGGAGCATGGCTGGCATCTGGGGCAACGGCGAGCAGGCACTTGCGGGCGATCCTCCGGGCGAGCTCCAGGTCGTGGACGGATTGCCGGAAGGTGGCAAGATCCACGAGTTGACCGGCATGGCCTCCGCTTTCTCCACCGATTACGCGCCCGAGGAGATGTTCGATATCGCGAGCAAGCTCTACAAGGCGTCGCGTTAACACCTACGACGGTAGCGCACGCCATAACGCGGAGTGCGCTGCTTTGATGACTGAGTGTGCGTCGGGCCGGGCCGCGGTCCGACGCAAGCTTTGTTGGAGGTTCGGCCATCGTGCCGCCCCAACGACATCCCGGATCTGGGCAACAGGGAGGAGCACGTCGTGAAATTGAGCCTCTTAAGCGTCGTGTTCGCCGCCACCCTTGTCTATCCGGCCGCGGCACATTCCCGCCCCCGACATGCGGAGCCGCCCAGCTTCGACCTTGCGCTAGAACCAGCCCCCGAATTCGTCGAAGGACCGGACGCAGTCTATGCCCGGCGCACCGTCCTCGTGCCCGAAACGCGGCTCGTCCCTCGCACCGTCTACGTTCCCCGCACGCGGCTCGTGTCGCGAACCGTCTATGTCCGTCGCTCGGGCGGCGATGTAGGGTACCCTGCAGGCTACCGCTACGGGGACGCCACCTATGTTCCGCCGGGCATCAGCTACCCCTGTCTGATGGGAACGGTTGGCTGCGACTCGAGCGCCGTCGGGCCGCTTGCAGACTGACCGTGCCGCACGATGGTTGGCCCAGTGTCGGCAGACCGACACTGCCAAGTGGCGGACCCTCAGGCTTCATAAGACCTAGGACAATTTCGGCTGCCCGTTCGAGGCCGACACGCCGCCGTCGACGGGCAGGTTGACGCCGTTGACGAAGCTCGCGTCGTCGCTCGCCAGGAAGGCGATCACGGCCGCCACTTCCTCGCCGCGCGCCGCGCGGCCGAGCGGGTTCCGATCGGCAAACTTCGCCATGAGACCCTCGTCCTGCATCAAACCCCCGGTCATGTCGGACTCCGTGAGACTCGGATTGACGGCGTTCACGCGGACGCCGCGTCCGCCGAACTCGAGCGCCAAGGCCCGGGTCATGTTGGTCACGGCACCCTTCGAGGCGTTGTAGAAGGAGAACCCCCAGTCGCCACCAAGGCCCGACACAGAGGAGACATTGACGATCGAGCCCCGGCTTTTCAGCAGGTGAGGCATGGCGGCCCGGCACCCGTAGAGGACGCCATCGACGTTGATCGCCATCGTCTTGCGGTAATCCTCGATCGAAGCCTCAAGGAGGCCGCCGAGCGACGCCACGCCGGCATTGTTGACCATGACATTCAGGCCGCCGAACCGCGTCACGGCAGCGGCGACGACGGCCTCGACGGCCTTCAGGTCGCTGACGTCGGCCTCGTGCAGAAGAACCCTGTCCTCGGCGAGGGTTGCCGCGACTTTCTCGAGCTTGCTGCGGGTTCGTCCGACCAGAACGACGCAGGCGCCTTCCTCGGCGAAGCGTCGGGCCGTGGCGGCGCCGATGCCCGATCCGGCCCCCGTGACGATGACGGTCTTGTCGGTAAAGCGAGCCATGATGTGATCCTCGAGGTTCGTGGTGGGCGCAACCCTGGCAGACGCCTAGGCGGCAGGTCCAAGCTCGGGAACCAGGATGGCGTGGCCCCCGTCCGGCTCGGTCCCCGACCGTCCCTGTTCCGCTGCGAAAGTCTGGGGTGGGTCCAGCGGCAACGTCAAGGTGAAGGTCGTACCCTCGTCGAGCCGGCTTTGAACCGCCACGGTTCCGCCAAGGAGATCGGCGAACGCCCGCGTGAGGGCGAGACCGAGACCTGTGCCGCCGAAGCGCCGCGTCGTGGTCTCGTCGGCCTGCGAAAAGCGCTGGAACAGACGCCCCAGCTGCTCCTCGTTCATGCCGATACCCGTATCGGTCACGCGGAACAGCATCTCGGAGGCCTGCAGTTCCACCGCCAGGGTGATGGTTCCCGCTTCGGTGAACTTGGCCGCATTGCCGAGCAGGTTGAGGAGGCATTGCCTGATCTTGAACCCGTCGGACCGAAGAGGCGGAAGCCCGTCCGGAACGCGAAGGTCGAGACGGTTGTCCTTGCGCTGCATCAGCGTGTCCATCGTGCCGGCGACCTCGTGGACGAGCGACGCGACATCGACGTTCTCCATCACGACATCCATGCGACCGGCCTCGACCTTGGACAGGTCGAGCACGTCGTTGATGAGGCCGAGCAGATGTGTGGCATTGGCTTTGATCTTGCCGAGGTCGGCGCCGAGCGCCGCGTCGCCGCGGTCCGCGGCGTCCTCCTCGATCATCTCGCTGTAACCGATGACGGCCGAGAGCGGCGTCCTGAGCTCGTGGCTCATATTGGCGAGGAAGTTGCTCTTGGCCCGGTTGGCGGCTTCCGCGGCGTCGCGGGCGGCCGCGAGCGCCAAAGCGGCGAGCTTCGGCTCGGTCACGTCCTGCACCACGCCGACGAGCCGCGGCGCCAGGCGGCGTCCCTCGACCCGGCGCGAGACGCGGCGGATCCAGCGCAGCGCTCCGTCGTTGGCGCGGCGGATCCGGTATTCGACGATGCTCGACGCCGACACATCCGGCCCCTCTCCCGGCATGTAGATGAGGTGCCTGTCCTCATCGAGGACGAGTTTCCTGAAGTCGTCCGTCGGGCAGCTCTGCCGCTCGGCGAGACCGTAGAGCTTGAACATCTCGGAGGAGGCTTCGACCTCGTCCCGGTCGAACCGGACCTCGAACGTGCCGATGCCGCCGACTTCCTGAGCCAGCAGCAGCCGGGCTTCGCTGCGCCGCAACGCCAGCTCCGCCCGAGCACGCAGGACGGCGTCCTGTGTCCGGGTCGCGACCTCGACGGCGAGGCGGATCTCGTGCGCCCCCCAACGCCGCGGGGCGTCTTGGTGGGCGAGCAGGATGGCGAGCAACTGCCCGCCCTCGACCACCGGGATCGCCAGCGTCGCCACGATGCCGAGCGCCGCATGGGCCGCGACAGCTCCGGCATCCGCCCTCGCATCGGTCCGCATGTCGCCCGAGACAAGCACCCGGCCACCTCGGAGCTCGCCGGCCAGCCGGGGCCCGAAATCATCGAGTTGCAACGGCACCGCCACGGCAGGGCGGGCGTCCGTCCGGCTCCAAAGTCGCGCCAGAGCCATGTGGTGTTCGCCGTCCCCGACCTCGACATAGCCGACCCGGGTGGCGTCGAGCTCGCGGGCCAGGGCTTCGAGGGCGGCACTCGTCACCGCTTCGGGGTCGCCGAGCGTCCTGAACCGATCGTCGAGGTTGAGCAACAGGTCCCGACGCGTTTCGTCCCAGCGTCGTTCGGACACGTCCTGGACGATGCCGGTCAGGCCCGTCACCTCGCCGGCTCCGTTGCGCAGAAAATCGGCGGAGCGCGCGATCCAGCGGACCTCGCCCGTGTCGGCGCGCCGGACCCGGTATTCGGCGTAGGCGGCGTCCTCGGCGACCTCGCCGCGCAGGTACGAGGTCGAGCGTTCCCTGTCCTCTTCGACGACCAGCGTTTCCCAGAGATCGGTCGAGAATTCAGCGACGGGTTCGAGACCGAACAGCCGAAAGAACCCATCCGACGCGGTCGTGAGGCGACGTGCGATATTGGTCGAGAAGGTACCGATCGCGGCGGCGTCCTGTGCCCGCCGCAGCATGGCCTCGCTGGCCTTCAACTCGCGGATCGATCGCGTTTCGGCGGCGTCACCGAACCCTGCCGCGACGGCCGCGGCCAGCAACTCGGCCGAACGCAAGTCGTGGGCCGAAAAGGCTTCGGGCGAGCTCGACTGGATCTTGAGGACGCCGACGTGCTCGCCGAGCCTGGCGATCGGCGCCACCATCATGGAGCGGATCCCGAGCTTGCGGACGAGTGCGGGATCGGTGCGCGGATCGGTCTCGGCGTCGCCCGTGTACAGTGTCCGGCCCTCGCTGAGGCTGAGACCCGAGAGGCTCGCCTCGGCCGCAAGGCGAAGGCCCAGAAAGGGCGCGAGCTGCCCAGCGGCGGAGGCATAGACGAGCGCGCCGTCCTGCAACAGTTCGACCGCAGCACCGTGGCTCGCCGGCACCGTGCGCATCGCGGCCGCGACGGCGGCGTCGAGGATGGTGGGCAGGTGACCCGCTGCCGCGCCGATGGCGCCCTGGAGGTCGAGCAGCGCTCGATGGCGGTCGATGTCGCGCTGCAGCGAGGTCTCTGCGGCCCGGCGTGTGAGGAGAGCCTCATCCCGCTCCCGAACGGCGCGCCTGAGCTCCATCTGCGACACGACCTGGCGGGCCAGCGCCATGAGGGCGTCGCGCTGGCTGTCGGTCAGCCCCTCCGGACGCGGCACGTGATCGATGACGCAGAGCGAACCGAAGGCAACGCCGTCGGGCGTTTTCAAAACGGCACCGGCGTAGAAGCGCAGGTTCGCCTCGCCGGTGACCAGCGGGTTGGCCCGGGTGCGGGGGTCGGCGGTGAGGTCCGGAATGACGAGGAGGCTGTCTTCGGCGAGGGCATGCACGCAGACCGAGCGGGACAGGTCCGTCTGGCCGGGGGCGAAGCCGCGCCGGGCCTTGAACCATTGCCGGTCCCGGTCGATCAGGCTCACCAAGGCGACGGGAGCCTGGCAGATCTGGCAGGCGAGATCGACGATGTCGTCGAAGCCCGCCTCGGCCGGCGTATCCAGGATGGCATAGCCATCGAGCGCGGCAAGCCGCACGGCCGCCGTGTCGCTCGCGACCGCCGGCTGCTCGCGCGACTTCGGCATGGGAATGGATTGTCCTCGGCTCTCGTTGACGACTTCTATGGCGCTTCGCGGCTGCTCCTGCAACTTCGTCCACGGTGCGGAGCGGGCCGGGGCCCACGTTCTCTCGTTCAGTAGCGCCCTCTCCGCGGCGCGTGACGACATGCCTTTGCTGACACAGGCCGATGAACAGGCTTTATGGTCCGCAGCGCAGTGGAGAGATGCGAGATGAAGTTTCTGGTGACCTATCGCGAGCGGCGCGCGGACTTCGATCCCGCGGCGGCCCAGCGCCGCGCGTCGCGGCTCTTGACCGAGCGTGCGATGCCGCCGGGCCTTGAGGTCCACGAACTCCTGTCGCGCATCGGCGGGGGCGGGGGCTATGCGGTGGTGCAGACGGCCAATGCCGAGGATCTGCAGCATCTCGCGGGCCTGTTCGCCGCCTATGACTGCCGGATCGAGCCGGTGATCGACCTGTCCTTTACCGGCTCGGCGAAGGCTGGCGAGCCGGTCTCCGAGCCTGCACATCACCAGAGCCTGCCCGAGATGCCGGCGTCGGAGCCCCACGAAGGCGCCTTTTCGGACGACGACGTCTACGACACCGAGGACTGAGCCGAGACCCGCTCGGCGCGTCGCGGGATCGCCTCGACGCCGACGCGCTTCACCTCCTGGCGGGCCGCCGCCAGCGAGTCGAGCCCGGCACCCGTAGCGCCCGTGATGGCACCGGTGGCAAGCAGCGCCATCGTCACCATGGTCGATCGGGAGCCCGGCAGCGTTGCCTGCCAGCCGTGGATCGTCAGTCCGTGAAGTCCGGCCATGATCCCCGCCGCCATGATGGCGAGGCCCATGAGGCCGAGGACGCGACGAGGCCGCTCCTCGATCAGCAGGCGGCCGATCAGCCCGAGTAGCTTGATCCAGTCCGACAGCGTGCGGGTCGATGAAGACGCCTGGCCCAGCGTCGGTGCGCCGAGCGAGGCCACGCTGACGACGGGTAGGCGGAGCCGGAGAGCGTGGAGCGTCAGGTCGAGAGCTGCGGCATTGTCGGGATCGGCGCCGGACGCCGACGCGCGATATGACAGGGCGAACCGGCGCGAGCAGGCCTTGCTGTCGGATGTCAGCATCTCGCCGCCCCGGCCGAAGAGGAAGTCCACCGTGCGGGCGAGCAGGCGGTCGCCGACGTCGTCGGGACGCCGAACATCGTAAGGGGCGATGTCGACGAGATCCCGTCCGAGGGTGTCGATCTCGGCGACGATCAGCGGAGCCAGGCAGGCGTCCTCCGGCCCTGCGCCATGGGCCAGCAGGTAGATGTCGGCATCCACCTCTGACAACATTCGACGAACCAGCGCGTGGCGAGTGCCGTGCGGAACCGCCACAACGGCAGCGCCGGCGGCCTGCGCCGTCGCGACGGTTTCGAGCGCCAGATCTGACCCGTAGAGGAAGATGGAGGACAGCGGCAGGACGGTGCGGTATCCCCGCACCGTTGCCGCGATGTCACGACACGCCGTGATGAGGATCGCGACTTTGGGCCCGAGGTCGGCCGAAACCGAGCGTGTGGCCAGACGGTATACCGGGTCCGACGCCGGGACGACCGGCAGGCGCATCGAGAGCAGGGGATGGGGCAACGCAAACCTCGCCGACAGTCGACGAGGACCCTAGTGCGTGAACCCTTAATGATCCCAGGCCCGAAGGTACCAGGACGTCGAGTCCTTCATGGCTGATGCGCGGCTGCAACGGCCGGACCGGCCCCACGAGCTCAGCCCTTGAGACGAGCCTTACGGGCGGCATACTTCGCGTCGCGCGCGGCCTTGCGATCGGCTTCGTCCGACAGGATTCGGGCGGCCCGCTCGAGCCGTGCCGCCTCCGAGGCGGCCTTCTCCTGTTCGAGTTGCGCCTGACGCTCGGCCTCAGCCTCCGCCTCTGCGGCCTCGCGAGCCGCCTGCTCCTCGGCCTCCTTGAGAGCCTGGAGGCGGCGAGCCTCTTCCTTCTCGGCCGTACGCTTGGCCCGCGCTTCGGCGATCGCCTGACGCTCGGCCTGCTTCCGCAGGACCTCTGGGTCGTCGTCCGACGGCTTGGACTTCAGCTTCTCGAGCAGTGCCTGTTTGGCGGCACTGGTGGAACTGATGCGGTCGGCGAAATTGGCGTTGTTGAATCTACCCACAGGTCGTCCATGTTCGAGTGCGGCCGGTCTTCGATCGTCCAGCGCACCTCGCGCCGGCTGCGCCACGCGACCGACGCGCGGGCCTCTGATATAAGGGCCCGGCCCTTCGCTGAAAAGCACTGCGTGGCGCCGGATGCGCCATTTCCCGGCGTGTTCTCAACGAAATTCCGAGTCGACGCTCTGCACTGCACTCAACGAGGCAGGGAAGCCAGTGCCGGATGCGTGTCGGCAGCACCGTCGGGCGCCCCGAACCCATGCATGCGCACTGCCCACTGGAGCCCGATCAGCGCTCCTTTGGCGGTCGGCAGGAAGGCCAGGCAGGCCACGATCGTCACGGGCAGCCACACGAGCGCATGAAGCCAGAGCGGCCACTGATATGCGAGGTCGATCCCCACCACGGCGGCGAGGATCAAATGGCCCATGACCAAGATGGTGAGATAGGGCGGCGCATCGTCGGCCCGATGATGGAACAGATGTTCTCCGCAGGCCGGACAGCTGTCGGCGACCTTGAGGTAGGCGCGATAGAGGTGACCCGTTCCGCAGGCCGGGCAACGATGCAGAGCTCCTCGCGCCATGGCGGTCGGCACCGACCGTGCCGACTCGGCGTTGTTGTAGCGTCCAGAGTCCATTCGTCCCGCGTCGCCTCGGCTCATGACCTGTCTCCCATGCGCGGCAACATGCCCCGCCGTGCTGTCAGGCACGATGCGCTCGCGCTCCATCACCTCATATAGGAGGTCAGCGAAGCAATCGGAATGGCAGTGCAGCGCTCGTGCTACACTCACTCGTTGTTTTCGACCACACGTGCGCCGCCCGCGAAGTTGCGCTACAGGCTTCCTGTCAGTCGCCCGTGTCGGTTCCCGCAGATGAGCGACGACGGGAGAGGTTATGATCAAGGTCGCCGATCCGTGGGCCGAAGCGAGCTTCGGAAATCAGCCAGTTCTCGGCGTCATGAGCGAAGCAGAGAAGCTGGCCATGACGCAGGCCGCCGCTATGAAAATCGAGGAGCTCTTCGACATCCTCAGGGTCGATCATCGCCGTGATCACAATACACAGGACACGCCGGCACGCGTTGCCAGGATGTTCGTCGAGGAGACCATGCGGGGTCGCTACACCTCGCCACCGCGAATCACCGATTTCGAGAACGTCGAACGATGCGACCAGTTGATCGTCACAGGCCCTCTGGAGGTCAGATCGACCTGCGCGCACCATCTCATGCCGATCTACGGACATGCGATCATCGGCATCGTCCCTGCGGCGGACGGCAGGATCATCGGCCTTTCCAAATACGATCGCATCGTCGACTATTTCTCGTCGCGCCTGCAGATCCAGGAGGAGTTGGCGAAGCAGATCGAGCGCTTCATCATCGACAATACCGCGCCGTCCGGCCTCGCGGTACGGATCAGCGCCGTCCACATGTGCAAAACGCACCGCGGCGTACGGGCCTCGCGCGACAGCCGCATGGTCAACACGACTTATTTCGGTGAGCTTGGCACGAATGCGCAGCGCAGGCGCGAGTTCCTGCAGGAATGCGCCATCCTCGAACGCCAGATCGGTTGAGGCGGCTCGCGCCTGCCGCCAAGGGTGGCCGAGCGAGGTCCGACGGTTCTCTGGTCAAGTGAGCCGGCCGGTTGCGAGACAAGGACCTCTGTCGTTACTCTCGTGGCAACGGTGTATCCATCTTCGATCAGAAGGGCGCGTCTGGCTGGTGACTGTCGACCATTCGGACCCTGCCAACCCAGCCGCGGTCTCGTCCACGGCGCGGTCCGGCACCGGACTGGTCTGCGTCGCTCGCCTGAGCCGTCGAACCGGAGCGGAGGTGTCGTGATCCACGGGGCCGGCAAGATCGTAGCCGTTGGGGCGAGTTGTGGGTTGCTCGCCGCAACCTTGCACGTCGCGACCTTGATCGGCCTGCACCAGGCCGAGCTCAGACAGGCTACACAATGCGATATGTGCCTGGTGGCCGGGCAGGTCGAGCGCGACCTCGCCCGTTTGGAACAGCGGATCGCGGAGGCGCTCCTCCCAGGGTCGACAACGGCGCCCGAAGATGTGCGGCTTCGCTATGACGCCCTGGTCGAGCGCGTCGCTGTCTTGGCGCGGCTCGATGACGGCGACCCGATGGGCCGGGATCCCCTCGCGGCCGAGACGGTGCATCACCTCACGGATGCGCTGAACGATGTCGGACCCCAACTGACCCACATCGATCGACCTGAAGTCGGTGCGGCGGCCTTGGCGACGCTGGCACCTCTCGACTTCGAGCTCTCGCATTTCGTCGCTTCAGCCGATCGTTTCGGCCGGGCCAGGGCCGATGCCGCGGAGGCCGAGTTGGCGCGGCTGTACCGCGTCCTCACAACGGTGATGGCGGGGCTCGTGACCTGCGGCGCCATCCTGCTGGCGCTGCTTCTGATGCGCCACCGTCAACTCGGACGCACGCGGGACGATCTCCGTAGCAACGAAGCCGAACTCACGGCGAGTTCCCACCGCCTCGCTGTCGCCAACGCCGAGGTATTGGCGATCAATGCGCAGCTGGAGGCGCGCAACGCCGTCCTCGCCCGGCGCGATCGCGAACTCGGCCTCCAGAACAAACGTTTCGACGCCGCCTTGAACAACATGTCGCTGGCGCTCTGCATGGTGGACGCGGAAGAGCGCCTCGTCGTCTACAATACTGGTTTCGCCCAACTCTTCGGGCTCGACCTGGCCCCTGTTCCAGGCATCCTCTTCGCCGATCTCGTGACAATGGCGGCGGCGCCTCGGCTCGCCGAGGTCTATGGACGGCAGCGCGCCCTCACGGTCGAAGGCGGAGAGACGGCCGGCTTCGTCCAGGAGATCTCCGCGGGCGGCACCACGGAGCCCGGCGAGGAGAGCGCTCGACGAAGCATCGCGGTGTCGCATCGGTCCCTGCGCGACGGGGGATGGGTCGCCACCTATGACGACATTACCGAACGTCGGCAGGCGGAGCGTCGCGTCGCCTATCTGGCCCGCCACGACGAATTGACCGGGCTCATGAACCGCTCGTCCTTCCTCGCGCACTGCGACGCCGTGCTGATCGAAGCCCAGCGCCGCGGCACCCCGGCGGCCGTTCACTGCCTCGGTGTCGATCGTTTCAAAGACATCAACGAGAGGTTCGGCCAGGCGGTCGGCGACGCGCTGTTGCGCGGGATCGGGCGGCGCATCGTGGAAGCCGTCGGCGACGCCACGGTGGCGAGGCTCGGGGGAGACGAATTCGCCGTGATCCAGGCGCGGCCCGCCGCCATCGCCGATATCGAGGCCATGGCGGCTCGGCTGACCCGGGCCTTGGCCGACCCCTTCACCGTACAGGCAAACGATATTGTCGTGTCGGCCAGCGTCGGTTACGCGGTTTACCCCGCCGATGGAACCGTCGCCGACGCTCTCATCGCCAGCGCCGACTTCGCTCTTGCTACGGCGAAACAGGCAGGTGGAAACGTGGCGCGTGGCTTCGAGCCCGACATGGACGCGGCGCGTCGTGATCGCCGGGCGCTCGAAGCGGACCTCGGCCTGGCGCTCGCCAACGGCGAGTTCGAGGTCTTCTTCCAGCCCTTCGTATCCACGCAGCGCCTGGCCATTGCGGGCTTCGAGGCGCTGCTACGCTGGCGCCATCCCGAGCGGGGGCAGGTCTCGCCGGCCCTTTTCATCCCATTGGCCGAGGAGAGTGGGCTGATCGGCGAGATCGGCCGCTGGGTGCTCGAGGAAGCCTGTTCCCGGGCCGCGCTCTGGCCTGGCGATCTCACGCTCGCGGTCAATCTCTCGCCCGCACAGTTCGACCTGATCGATGTCGTCGGCTGCGTGGAGCAAACGCTGGCGCGCTCCGGCCTCAGCCCGACGCGTCTCGAACTGGAGATCACCGAGGGCGTGCTGCTCGATGGCGCGGAGGCCACGCTGGACACGTTACGGACCTTGCGGTCCCGCGGGATCCGCATTGCCATGGACGATTTCGGCACCGGTCACGCGTCGCTGAGCTATCTGCGTCGGTTCCCCTTCGACAAGATCAAGATCGACCAGTCTTTCGTGAAGGACATGTCGAGCCGGCCGGATTGCATCAAGATCGTGCAAGCGATTGCCGAGCTGGGCTTCAGCCTCGGCATGACGACGACGGCCGAGGGGGTTGAAACGGCCGAGCAGTTCGAAGAGCTACGGGCCGCCGGCTGCGATCACGTCCAGGGCTTCCGCTTCGGCCGCCCCGAGCCCGCCGACCGCCTCCGCTTCACGCTCGACCCCGCCCTGACGAAGAGGGACGTTGCGGCGGCTTAGAAAAAGTGCCCGAGCCGTACCTCAACGGTCGCTCAGAATCGGTGGGACACACCCCCGGCGACCTGGAATTCCGGCGCTGCGCGGTTCAGGCCAACGAAGCCTCCGAGATCGACCTGGGTGTCGGGCGTGATCAGGTAGGCGATGGCGGTTTCGACCGTGGCAGTGTCGGGCGCCTTGTGGTCGGCGTTGACGACGGACGTCAGTTCGATGCTTGCCGTCAACTTGTCCGCGCCCGGCACGGGATGAGACAGGTTCGCCACGTTGGTGAAGCTGGCGAAGGCCGGGCCCGCACCGATCCGCATCGCCTGGACTTCACTCTGCAAGACGAGGGTGAAGTCGTTCGGCAGTTTCAAGCTGAGGGGCGCCACCACACCCCCGATGACGCGTTGGTTGCCGAACTGTGGGTCGCCGCTGGGCAGGGCGATGAACGGGGCCAGCGCCAGCGCCGCCTTGCCCCCGTCGTTGCCGAACAGGTTGAACCGAGCCTGAAGCGTAACGGCACCGGTGCCGACATCCCGTTCGAGGACGCGGCCCGACGCATCTGCAACGGTTCGATCGGACATCAGGCCCGCCGTGAAGACGTCCATCTCCAAGGAAGGCGTGAGACCCACCCTGAGCTCGGGATCGGCGGTCTGCCACGTCGTCGTGGTGGCGCCGTGATCCCGGGATTGCAGAACGTTGGCGAGATCGCTCTCGATCTGCACGCGTCCGGCATCGAGTGTGAAGGGCGAAAAGGCGTTCAAGGGCCGATCCGGCGAGAAGTCGCGTAGCGCGGCGTCGGGTGTCGGGTTGATCAGGTTGTAAATGGATTTGTCGGCAGCATGGGCCCGGCCGCCCAAGGACCATATGCCGGTGCCGATACACAGCGCGGCCGCAAGGAGGGGTTTCAAAGATCTCATGAGGGCTCGTCGCGGCTGCTGGCTCAACACACCGTAAGCCAGAGCTGCGACAATCGCCATCGCGACACGAAAGCGCCCGCGCCGATGACCGGTCGCGGGCGCTGAACGGAAGGCCGGCGCTTAGCGCCGGCGTCCTCCTTCAGTAGGTCCGAACGCGACGCCCCGACGCGTCGCCGGTGCCGATCCCGGACACACCCGGCTCGGCGCGAGGCGCGGCGCCAAGTCGGCTGTCGGGGGTGACGGCATCGGCGATACGGGCGCCGGTCCGCTCCACGGCGTCCTTAGCGCGGGCAGCGCCACCGGCGATCGCGGCTCCGGCGCTCTCCGTCGTGGTGGCCTGCGATCCGGCGGTCCAGCCATCCTTGCCCCAAGCCGTGCGGCGCTCATCGAGATCGACGGCCCCGTCCACGTCGAGGATCTGCGTGGCCCGGGCGAGTTGGGTCTCGTCGGCCCGCACCGTCACCAGCGTTCCGCCGCGACGCACGCCTTCGGCATAGGCATCGGCGTCATTGTGCTCGATGCCGGCATCGGTCAGAGCGCCCACAAGCCCGCCCGCCGCCGCACCAACCCCGGCGCCGACCAGCGTCGAGGCCAACCAGCCGGCCGCTACGACGGGACCGAGGCCCGGAATGGCCAGCAGGCCGAGGCCCGCCAGCAGACCCGCGCCACCGCCGACGACGGTGCCGAACGTGGCGCCGGCGCCGGTGCCGGGGTGATCACTGTACTTGCCGTTGTTCTCGGCGTCGTTGGAGACAATGGAGATGTTGTCGTGGGGAATGCCGGCGGCTTCCAGCTTGCCGACGGCATCGGCAGCACTGGCATAGCTATGATAGAGGGCGGTTGCGGTTCTCGTGGCCATAGTCGATCCTTTTGAATGTCGATGATGCGATCGTGCAGACTACTGGGCTGCGATGTTGCCCTTGTAGTCGAAGCCGACCTGCTGCCGCTTGCCGCCGCGAGTGGCCGTGCCGCGCCAGACGCCCTGGTCGTCCTTCTTCAGCTCGGACACGTCGGAGAAGCCCGCGCTGGCGATGCGCGACTTGGCCTGGCTTTCGGTGAAGCTGTTGGCGCCCTTCTCCAATGCCGAGAGGGCGAGCACGTTCACGGTGCCCGACGCATTGACGTCCGAGCCGGCGTTGCCGGAGGCGTTCACGGCGGCGTTGGACGAACCCGTCATGCTGCCGGTGCCCGGAGAAGCAGTGTTGGCATTCTGAGCAAGCGCTGGGGTGGCGACGAGTGTCAAAGCGAACAGTGCCGTTATCATCGAGCGCATTGTATGTCTCCCGTGGTGACTGACGTTAGAAGACTTGAAGGGCGAGGATGGTTCCGGAGTGGGCAGGATCTGCCTGCGAGCTAAGCAAAAAACTTATTAATGAGGCGGTGTGGCTGACGATCGACTTCAGTCTCTTGAAGTCCATGTTCGGTGACACGGTCTGATGTGTCCGGCCGTGAGATCGTAACCTTGGAGTAGCAGCTTGAATGACCGGTCGGGTGCAACCGGGTTAGGTTGAAAGGAGCCTCTCAGCCCAACGCTGATCGCACCGGTGCAGATGTCCGACATAGGCCGCCTTGTACGACATCTCACTCGTCGGGGGCGATAAGGTGGGCCAGTAGCGCGTCGCGCCGTCCTGCATCGACAAAGCCGAGCATTAGAGTCGCTGCGCCGGTGCGGGCACGTGGCGCCAATTCCGTGTCGGAAAACTCGCCCGCGGTCCAGAACGAGAGCACGCCGCGGAATGCCACTGCGAGTTGGTCCGGCAGCACTGAGCGGGCAATTTCGACGAGATCCGGACGAAAACCGTCGCAGCCTTGCAGCGCCTCGGCCCACAGCGCTCGGGACTGGGCATAGGCCTCTCCCGGCTCGCCTCCCGGAGCGCCCAACGTGCCGATGACGGCGCGATTAACTTCAGGCTCGGCAAGCATCTCGGCGGCAGCAATGTCGACGGCCGTCAGCACGCGATCGGCGGCATCGCCTCGAGGCTGCGCATTGCCGTACCTATCGAGCATCGCGGCGATGCGCTGGGCCGACAACGCGCGCATGATCGCTGTCTTGCTGCCGAAGTGATTGAACGGCGTGGCGAAGCTGACGCCAGCTTCGGTCGCAAGGTCTCGCATCGAAAATCCCGCGGCGCCGCTGCGGAGCAGCCGCTCGGCAGCCTCGATCACGCGGCGGCGCATGGCTTCGCCACGCGATGGACTGGATTGCGGATCGGCCTTGCTGTCTGGCATTGAAGAATTTATATCATGATATAAGTTGCAGCCAAGGAGACCTGCCATGACCGGATCCAAGACCTTCCTTATCACGGGCGTCAGTTCTGGACTGGGCCGCGCTTTTGCGGCCGGTGCCCTGGCGGCGGGCCATCGTGTGATCGGCACGGTGCGCCGGCCGGAAGACGCTGACCTTTTCGCGGCCCAAGCCTCCGGCCACGCCGTCCCGCTCCAGCTCGACGTGACCGATTACGACAGGGTTCCAGATGCGGTGCGTCGGGCCGAGGAGATCGCCGGCCCGGTCGATGTGCTGGTGAACAACGCCGGGTACGGCCACGAGGGCGTGCTCGAGGAATCCTCGATGGACGACCTCCAGCGCCAGTTCGCCGCCAACGTGTTCGGGCCGGTGGCGATGATCAAGGCCGTTCTTCCCGGCATGCGCGAGCGGCGGCGGGGTCACATCGTCAACGTGACCTCCATGGGCGGCTTCATCACCATGCCCGGCATCGCCTCTATTGCGGCAGCAAGTTCGCGCTGGAGGGCATTTCGGAAGCGCTCGGCAAGGAGGTTCGACCCTTCGGCATCCACGTCACCGCCCTGGCACCCGGCCAGTTCCGCACCGATTGGGCCGGGCGCTCGATGGAACGCACGCCGCGCACGATTTCGGATTACGACCCCGTCATGGATCCGATCCGCTCGGCACGTCAGGCCAAGAGCGGCCACCAGCCCGGCGATCCGAATCGGGCAGCCCAGGCCCTGCTTCGATTGGTCGAAGCCGAGGACCCGCCAGCTCGGCTGTTCCTCGGGGAAGACGCGCTGGGCTTCGTGGATCGGAAGCTCGAACAGATGAAGGCCGAGATGACCGCGTGGGACGCGCTCTCCCGATCGACCAGCTTCAGACCCAGCCCGTCTCTGCGCGGTAGAGACGGCCGGTGATCCTCCTTTGAGCCCGAAGTGCGGAATCTCAAGGTCTTCGGATCATTTCCTCCTGCCGCATCGGCATGGCGTCGATCACCGGGAAGAGGTCGTCGCGGCGCAGCGGCGCGCCGGAGGTAAGCTTCTCGCCGCCATCCTTTCCAATCAGCACGGCGCGGAAACCCGAACCGCCGAAGCGGCGTCGCAGAGCGGCTCCCTGCGGCGTATCGTCGGTCGCCTCGACCAGCACGAGATCGCGCTGGCGGGCCTCAGCGCCGAAGTCGCGGAAGATTCGACGCTGATCGCGCAGGGCCGGATCGGCTGCCGACGGCGCCAGCGCTAAGACGACGCGGCTCTTCCAGCGATAGACCTGCAGCGAATCGCCAGCGGCTCGCGCAGGTCCCGCCGGCAATGCCGCCCAGACCGCGATGGCGGCGAGGAGGAGCTGGCTCGACATGGCAGGATATCTCCGGCGCACCGCTTCATGCGGCTCTCCCCTTCAACGTCGTGCCGCGTGCCGAGGGTCCCCGCTTTCGCCGCAAAGCCGAGGGCATGGTCATCGTCGATGACTGAATCCGACGCCATGCCCTTCCCGATCTCCGATCATTGCGATGGCCGGAGGTTCTTCAATCCGGGCGTCGACACCGACCGAAGCCTCGCCGACCTTTGGCGTTGGAGACGCACAGGTCGCCGCGTGCCATGGCCCGACACGGTTCCCGTCGTGCCGGCCCCGCCTCCGTTATCGGTGGCCGGGACCGGGGAGGTGCTGTTGACCCCGGTGGGTCAGAGCACGGTGTTGATCCAGGTCGAGGGCTGCAACATCCTCACCGACCCGGTCTGGTCCGAGCGGGCGAGCCCCTTGTCTTTCGCTGGGCCGCGGCGTGTCCGCGCACCCGGGATCCTCTTCGACGACCTTCCGCGCATCGACCTCGTGCTATTGAGCCACAATCACTACGACCATCTGGATGTTGCGACGCTGAAGCGGCTCCAGGTCCATTCGGCGCCGCGCATCGTCACGGGGCTTGGCAATGGGCAGCTGTTGGCCCGACACGGGCTGCGGCAGGTCGTCGAACTCGACTGGTGGCAATGCTGCACACCGGGCCATGGAGTCGACGTCACCTATCTGCCGGCCCAGCACTGGTCGAGCCGCACCGGGTGGGATCGGCGCCGCGCGCTCTGGGGTGGCCATGCCGTTCAGGCCGGTGGAGCCTGCATCTACTTCGCAGGTGACAGCGGCTATGGCCCGCATTTCTCCGAGATCGGTCGCGTGTTCCACCCCAACGTGGCGCTTCTGCCGATCGGTGCCTACGAGCCGCGCTGGTTCATGAAGGACCAGCATATGGACCCGTCCGATGCCGTCGCGGCACATCGCGACCTCGGCGCGGGCCTCAGCCTCGCCCTTCATTGGGGCACGTTTCAGCTCACCGACGAGGCGATCGACGCGCCGGTCGAGGGCCTGGCGCGGGCGCGGGCGGAGGCGGGACTCGACGATTGGGCCTTCCAGGCGCCCGAGCCCGGCACGACGCTCGTCTGGCGCGCGCAGCCCTTGCCCGCCGAGACGGCGGGACCTCGTGCCGCCTCTTGACGCCGGGGTCCTCTCGCGGGATCACATCGCGAGACAATCCAGGCCGGCAAGGTCGCACCAGATGAAAGTGTTCACGATGCGTAGTCTGCCGATTGCCGCCATGGTCCTCGTCGCGAGCGCGCTTCTGGGCGTTTCGCCGGCGTTGGCTCAGACCCAGTCGACGACCCCGTCGAGCACCGGCTGCACTGCGGCGCCCGCCGCCGCTCCCGCCACGCCCGAAAGCAAGAGTGCCGCA
This sequence comes from Janthinobacterium lividum, assembly GCA_050920985.1. GTDB lineage: Bacteria > Pseudomonadota > Alphaproteobacteria > Rhizobiales > Beijerinckiaceae > Lichenihabitans. The sequence goes on from JBPBQY010000002.1 coordinate 30,834, forward strand.
TCCGGCACCGCGCCCGGTAACAGCGGCAGCACGGGCTTCTCCGGTTCGGGCCTCGGCGGCGCCTATACGGGGACGACGCCGAATGGTGCCGTTGGCAGTTCGCCGAGCGTCCAGCCCGCCACCGCCAAGGGCCTCGACCCGATCGCGGCACCGGCCAAGGCGGAGTCCACCGGCAAATGCTGAGGCTCTCCCGCGCCTCCCCGCCTGAGCGGGGACGATCGGGGAGAGAGTTCAGCGGTAGCCACGCCGTTTCTGCTGAGTCTCAACGACCGGCGCACCCGTCAGGCAGACCACCGCCGAGCCGGTGAGCGAGAAGCGCGGCGGGGCGAATACCTGATCGTCGTCGAGGCTCTCGCGCGTCAGAAGGCCGAGATGGACGAGCTTTTCGGCGACATCCCTCACCCGCCGTAGCGGGAAGAAGCCCGGATAGGTCGGGGTCCATTCGTCGGCGTCGAGGTCGAGCGGCACGAGGTCGCGTCCCGAGACGAAGACATAGGCCAGCAGCTTGTCGGGCAGGCTCGCGGTCGAGAGGAAGCGCGTCGCCAGTTGAGCCCGCCGTGTGGCGAAGCCGAGCGCAGTTGCCGCGACCTCGTCCCAGGCTGACCGGTCGTCGACGTCGAACGTCGCGTCGGCCAGCCGGCCCCACCGCCCTGCCACATCCACCATCGGCACCGTGAACAGGTTGCCCTCGGTCCTGAGTTCGGCAAGTTCGTCGAGCCGCACCTCCTCCGTCACCAGTACGACATCCGGATTGCCGGGATGAGACAGGTCGAAGGCGCGCCCGAGCCGCAGGGTCCAGTCGCGGCCGGGCTCGCCGGCGAAGCGGGCCCGCGGTCGCCGTTCGAAGCCGCAGCGGCTCCAGGCGCTCAGAATATCCCGATCGGCGGCGGAGCGGCGCAATTCGGAGAGGCAGGATTCCACCGTATCGAGAAAGGCCTTCAGATTGAGGGGCTTCTGGACGATGGCGTGGAACACGCGGCCCTCGGTGGCCCGCAGCTCGAGCCCGGCCGGGTCGCCGGTGACGCCGATGAAACAGGTTTGGGCCGCCCGCCCTCCGGCACGGCTGATCCGTTGAGCCGCCGTGGCGCCGTCGACCAGCGGCAGGTGATCGTCGAGCACCGCGATGTCGAAGCGGCCGCGCCGCAGCGACGAGAGTGCGCCGACGCCGTCCTTGGCCAGCGTCACCGCATAGCCGCGATCGGACAGGACATGGGCCATGACGTCACGCGCGATCTCGTCGTCATCTGCGATGAGGATCTGCGCTGGCATGACCGTTGAGCCTCCTGAGCCTCTCGGGCTCGCGTTCGACAGCAGCCTGGGTTTCACGGGCGCCTTGCGCGATCGCCAAGTGCCCGGGCGGCAAGCATGACACGAGGAAGGTAAAAGCTTTCCTGCGTCGTGGTCGGCCCGGCCTGGCTCCGACCGAGGCGTCTCGGCACTATAGCTGGCTCGAGAGGACTCCTAAGGCTTCCGACAGGACGGCACCGATGCGGATCGGGATGGCGGGGTCGGTGCAGACGAAGGTGGGGCTGGGGTGCGGCAGGCGGAGGATCGGCAGTTCGGGTCGAAGGGCGCGGAGAAGCGGCCCGGCTTCCGCGGCGACCCGTCCGGCCAGAATGGCCACGCGGAGGCGCGGCAGCAGCATCAGGAAGGCCGGCAGTTCGGACAAACCCGTGGCGATCTCGCCCCGGCGCGGCGGTCGATTGCGCGCGTCGGGTTCATGGATGACCCACGGCACGGTGTTCCACAGGATCATGTCGGTACGGGCGAGGCCCACAGCCTCGCAGAACCGCCGAATGTTGGCCGCCGTCCCGGTCGGGTTATCGCGGGAGACGAAGCGGAGCGGCGCGGAACCGGGACCGGGCGTCTCGAGCAGTAGGAGGAGCCGCGCCCCGATGCCGCCATCGAGAGGATCGACGTCCGGCACGACGCCGCGGCGGCTTCGAAGCTCCTCGACCCAATGCGTGAGCGGGAGCATATGCGGAGCCCGTCGCGCTGCAACCCGCTCGGCCAGGACTGCCGGGTCGGCCAGCGTGCCGCGCAGCCGCTCCCTGCGATCAGATGGCGAGGAAGCCACCATCCACCGGCAGCGTGTGTCCGGTGGTCATCGACGACGCGGGGCTAGCGAGGAAGATCACGGCGTCGGCCACCTCGTCGAGCGTGGCGAGGCGGCGCATCGGCATGGAATCGACCACGCGCGCCATGGCGGCGGGATCGGCGAGGAGACCCCGGGTGAGGTCCGTCTCGACATAGGTCGGCGCTACGGCATTGACCCTGATCCCCAAGGGCGCCCATTCGACCGCGAGGGCCCGCGTGAGGTTCACCACCCCGCCCTTGCTCGCCTGATAGGCGACATTGGGGAACAGCCCGCCCGAAAATCCCATCACCGAGGCGAGGTTGACGATGGCGCCGCCACGCCCACCCATCCGCCTCGCCGCCTCGCGGGCGCAGAGGAACGTGCCGGTGAGGTTCACTCCGACCACATGGGCGAAATCGGCCGCGCTGAAGTCCAAGGCCTTGGACCGCACCGCGAGACCGGCGGCATTGACGAGCAGATGGACGGGACCAAGGATCCGATCGACCTCCGCGAAAGCGGCCTCGACCGACGCTTCGTCGGCGACGTCGCAGAGCACGACGGGCCAATGCGTCGGCGCCCCGTCGGCGTCGGATCGATCCAGCACCACCACGCGGGCGCCGGCTTCGACCAGCCGCGCCGCCACGCTGGCACCAATACCGCGTGAGCCGCCCGTCACGACGGCGTTCACGCCGGAGAAAGCGAGGTTGGTCGAGGACTCCGTCATCTGTCGTGGCTCCGGCGGTTGATCGGCGGCTTCAGCTCGGCTCGGAGCCTGCGTCCTCGGCACCCCTGATGTAGGGCTCGACCAAGCCGCGCAGCTTGATCGTCATGGGACGGCCGAAGCGATCCTTGGCGGTGCCGGCCGAGACTTTGATCCAGCCTTCGCTCACGCAATATTCCTCGACGTTGGTCTTCTCCTTGCCGTCGAAGCGGATGCCCACGTCGTGGGACAGGATCGCCTCGTCGTAATGCGGGCTGTTGGGGTCGACGGACAGGCGATCGGGAAACGTTACGGTCAAGGTCGGGGCTCTCCACGGCGGGACGTCGCGTTCCCTAACCGCCCCGGTGCCGAAATCCAAGCGCAGACAGCGAGAGCCGTCGTCAGGCCTCCTTGGCGGCCCGCTTCAAGGCGTAGAGGGCCTCGAGCGCGGCTTTGGGCGTCAGATCGTCGGGGTCGATGGCCTCGAGCGCCTCGCGCAAGGCATCACGCTGCGGAGGCTCCGGCGGCGCGGCATTGAGGTTGGCGAAGAGCGGCAGGTCGTCGAGTAACCGCTCGACCGGAGAGGAGCGCGCGCCCTTCTCGAGTTCGGCCAGGATGGTGCGGGCGCGCTCGACGGCGCTCGCCGGAAGCCCCGCCAGCTTCGCGACCTGGATGCCATAGGAGCGGTCCGCCGCTCCGGCCACGACCTCGTGCAGGAACACGACATCGCCCTGCCAGTCGGTCACCCGCATGGTGAGATTGGAGAGGCGCGGCAGCTTTTTCTGCAACTGCGTGAGTTCGTGGAAGTGGGTTGCGAAGAGCCCGCGCGACTTGTTGCGGTCGTGCAGATGCTCCATGGCGGCCCAGGCGATGGATAGGCCGTCGAAGGTCGCGGTGCCGCGGCCGATCTCGTCGAGAATGACGAGCGAGCGTCCGGTGGCCTGGTTCAGGATCGCCGCGGTCTCGACCATCTCGACCATGAAGGTCGAGCGGCCCCGCGCCAGGTCGTCGGCGGCGCCGACCCGCGAGAACAGCCGGTCGACGATCCCGATATGGGCCTCTTCGGCCGGCACGAAGGAGCCGGCCTGGGCCAGGATGGCGATGAGCGCGTTCTGGCGCAGGAAGGTCGACTTGCCCGCCATATTGGGGCCCGTGACGACTGCGATCCGGCCTCCCGTGGCTTTCAGGCGAGCCGGTCCCTCGGTGCCGGAGAGGTCGCAGCGGTTGGCGACGAAATCGACGCCCTTGGCCTTCAGCGCCGCTTCGACGACGGGATGTCGCCCCCCTTCGAGCCGAAAGGCGAGAGAGCGATCGACCATGGGCCGCACCCAGCCGCGCGTGTCGGCGATTTCGCCCAGCGCGAAAGCCGTGTCGATGACCGCCAAAGCGTCCGCTGCGGCCCGGATGGCGGCGGCCTCGGCTGTGACGGAGGAGACCAGCCCGTCGAACAGGCCGTGCTCGATGGCGAGGGCCCGGTCGGCCGCCGTCGAGATCCTGGTCTCGAGCTCGGCCAGTTCCACGGTCGAGAAGCGCATGGCACCCGCCATGGTCTGGCGGTGGATGAAGAGCGCGTTGTGGGGAGGCCCGCGCCAGCTCTCACCCACCTGGGCCGGCACCTCGATGAAGAAGCCGAGAAAGTTGTTGTGCTTGATCCGGAGTGTGCGGACTTCGGTGACGTCGACGTAGCGGGCCTGGAGCGCCGCCACGACGCGTCGCGCGTCGTCGCGCAGTTCCCGCGCTTCGTCGAGCCCGAGGTCGTGACCGGCGCGGATGAAGCCGCCGTCGCGGGCCGACAGCGGAAGCTCGTCGGCGAGGGACGCGCCGAGGAGAATGCCGAGACCGGCGTCGATCTGCCCGGCCGCCGCCGCCGCCGCGGCCAGCTCCACCGGAAGTTCCGGTTCTTCCAGGAGGCGCTGCGACAGCGCAAAGGCGGCCGCGAGACCGTCGCGCAGCGCCGCGAGGTCACGCGGCCCGCCGCGCCCGAGCGACAGCCGGGATAGGGCGCGGGCCATGTCGGGCGCGCGTTTCAGCACTCCTCGGACCTCGGCGCGGCGGCGCCGGTCGGCGCAGGCGAAGTCCACCGCATCGAGCCGCGCGCCGATCCGTTCCGGGTCCGTCAAAGGGCCGGCGAGCCGCTCGGCGAGAAGGCGTGATCCGGCCGGGCTCACCGTCGCGTCGATGGCGTGCAGCAGGGAGCCCTGGCGTTGGCCGCCGAGCGTCCGCGTCAATTCGAGATTGGCGCGGGTGGAGGCGTCGATCTCGACCGTGAGGCCGCGCTCGGCCCGGGCCGGCGGCTGCAGGGTGGGGCGGGCATCGATCTGGGTGCGGGCGATATAGGCGATTGCCGTCGCGGCGGCCGAGAGTTCGGCCCGCGTGAAGGCGCCGAACCCGTCGAGCGTGGAGACGCCGTACCATTCGGCGAGACGTCGCTCGGCCGCCATCGGGTCGGCGGCCTCGCGGGCGACGCGCGTCACGGCGCCCGGGGCTTCGTCGAGCAGCGCACGCAAGGTGGGTTCGTCCGCCAGCGCGTCCGGCACTACAGTCTCTCGCGGCTCGATGCGGGCGAGATGGGCGGCGAGGCCCGTCTCCGGCACTTCCGCCACGGCGAAACGGCCGGTCGAGATGTCGACCGCCGCGACGCCATAGGTCCAGCTGTCATCCTGGAGACGTACGCGTGCCAGGGCGGCGAGGAGGTTGGCCCGGCCGGGCTCCAGCAGCCGTTCCTCGGTGATGGTGCCGGGCGTCACGATGCGCACCACGGCGCGGCGCACGACGGATTTGCCGCCGCGCTTGCGCGCCTCGGCGGGGTCTTCCGTCTGTTCGCAGACCGCCACCGTGTGACCGCGGGCGATCAGCGTGTGCAGGTAGTCGTCGGAGCGCTCGACCGGGACGCCGCACATGGCGATGTCCTCGCCCTCGTGCTTGCCGCGCTTGGTCAGCACGATGCCGAGGACCGAAGCCGCCACAACGGCGTCGTCGAGGAACAACTCGTAGAAGTCGCCCATCCGGTAAAACAGCAGCGCGTCGGGATGGTCGGCCTTGATGCCGAGATATTGCGCCATCATGGGCGTGACCCTGGCGTCGCGCTCGGCGGCAATCTCGGGTGGGGCAGGGGCTATGACCGGGATCTCTCGTGCCGGGGTGGCAGGCTCGATCGGCGATGCGACGGTGCGGTCGAGGGTTCTGGAAACGGCCATGGCGCACACCATAGCGAAGCCCGGGGCGCCGCGCATCGCATCCGGCCCTGTCGTCCACCGCCGCGGGCGAGGTGGTGCTCCGCTTGACGGTCGCGGCTGGCCGCGGAGACACTGGTCAAGAAGCGGCATCACGGGCGCATCAAAAGCCCGGAGTCCGCGAAGGGAGGCTTCCATGGCGACCATCGCATTCATCGGACTCGGCAACATGGGCGGGCCCATGGCGGCGAATCTCGTCAAGGCCGGGCACCGTGTGTCGGGCTACGACCTGTCCGCCGCCGTGTGCGAGACGGCTCGATTGGCGGGCCTCGCCATCGCGGCCTCAAGCGCGGAAGCCGCCGCAGACGCGGAGATCGTCATCACCATGCTGCCGGCCGGGCAGCATCTCGTCGACGCCTACGAGGGTGGGCTCGTGGCCGCTGCACCGCGCGGCGCGCTCTTCATCGATTCATCGACCGTCGACGTCGCCTCGGCGCGTCGAGCTCATGAGGCGGCAGCCGCAGCCGGCATGATGTCGGTCGATGCCCCGGTATCGGGCGGTGTCGGCGGCGCCGTGGCCCGGACGCTGACCTTCATGGCGGGCGGCGAGCCGGCCGCGCTGGAGCGCGCCCGCCCCGTCCTCGACGCGATGGGCAAGCGCGTCGTCGCCTGCGGTGGCCCCGGCGCCGGACAGGCCGCCAAACTGTGCAACAACATGATCCTGGGAATCTCCATGATCGGGATCAGCGAGGCCTTCGTGCTGGCCGAAAAGCTGGGTCTCGATCATCAGGCACTGTTCGACGTGGCCTCGACCTCGTCGGGCCAGTGCTGGGCACTGGTGAACCATTGTCCCGTGCCCGGTCCGGTGCCGACCAGCGCCGCCAATCATGGCTACAAGCCGGGCTTCGCCACGGCGCTCATGCTGAAGGATCTGACCCTGGCGCGTGACGCCGCCGAAGCCGTCGGCGCCGAGACCGCGCTCGGGCGTCATGCGCAGGAGATCTTCGCGGCTTTCGCGGCAGAAGGAGGCGGAGCGCGGGACTATTCGGCCATCATCGAGGCCGTGCGGGGCGCCTGACGGCGGGCACAAATCGAGCCCGATCGGGGTTGGTGGGTCAGAGCCGTGCCGTCACCCCGTCAGGATCCTATGAGCCTCCCCGATGACGACGGCCCGCCACGGCGCGCCTTGCTGATCGTGAACGAGCACAGCCGCTCGGGGCGGGAGGCGGGCGACAAGGCCGAGGCCTTGCTGACAGCGTCGGGGCTCACCGTCCTGCGCGGCCATACCAGGTCGCGCGAGGATGTGTCTCACCGCATCCGCGAGAGCCGGGGCGATGTCGATCTCGTGGTGGTGGGAGGCGGGGACGGTACGGTCAGCGCCGCGGCCCAAGGCATCGTCGACACCGGCCTTTCGCTCGGCGTCCTGCCGCTCGGCACCGCCAACGACCTCGCCCGCACGCTTGGGCTGCCCAGCGACCTCGAAGCGGCTGCAGCGGTGATCGGCGCCGGTCATACCCGCCGTATCGACCTCGGGGAAGTCAACGGCCACCCCTTCTTCAACGTTGCCAGCCTGGGTTTCGGAGTCGAACTCACCCGTGCGCTGACGAGCGATGCCAAGAAGCGCTGGGGACCGCTCGGCTATGCGGTGGCGGGTTTGCGGGTGCTGCGCCGCCTGCGCCCGTTTCACGCCGACATCGAGATCGGAGGCGTGCGGACCCGCTCCCATACGGTGCATCTCGCGGTCGGGAACGGGCGTCATTACGGTGGAGGCATGACGGTCAGCGAAACGGCGCGGATCGACGATGGACGGCTCGATGTCTACAGCCTCGAGGTCACGACTGCCTGGAAGCTCCTGATGCTGCTGCCTGCGTTGCGCAGCGGGCAGACGCGGGATTGGTCCGAGATCCGCACCCTCGCCGGGCAGGAGATCAACGTCACGACGCGTCGCGAGCGTTCGGTCAATGCCGATGGCGAGATCATCACCCGCACCCCGGCGACGTTCCGAATCCTGCACGATGCGGTCTCGGTCTATGTTCCCCGGTGACCTTCAGGCAAGGTGACCTGCAGGCAAAAAGAAAGGGCGGAAGCTCTCGCTTCCGCCCTTCGTCGTCGAGAGTGCCGAGCGCTTAGTAGGTGGCGAGCGTGGTGCCGCCGAAGGGCGCGCCGATGATGCGGAACGGCAGTTGCACGATGTCGCCGACGACGCGCAGGGGCGCGCCGATCAGCACCAGCGGGTTGGAGGCGACGTCGCCGGTGGCCGGGAAAATCCCGCCCATGACGCGGAACGGCAGGCTGACGATGTTGCTGCCGAAGCCGAGCGGCCCCGTCACGATCGTGCCGGGACCGGTGTTGACGACCGGGGCAACCGGGACGACGACGACCGGGGCCTCGCCCGCCACCACGGTGCGGCGAACCGTCAGCGGACGACGCGACGCGTAACCGCCGTTGGTCTGAGCCTCATGCCGCATGGCCTTGTGGCGAACCATGGCGCGGCTGTGAGTTGGCCGCATGCCGTCGGGGCCGTTGGTCAGGGTGCTCTGCGCCGAAGCCGACAGGTCGGTCGCGGCGAGAGCCAGGGTTGCGAGTGCCGCAACAGCGGCGACTGTCTTGATATTGGTCATAGTGGAACTCCAAACGGATGTCGTGGCGAGAATGCATAGCAACAAGGAAAGGTTCATTCGGAACCCGCAAGACTGCCTTGACGCTGCCGCTCTAACGACACGCTCATGTCAGCAACAAGGCACCGTTGAACCGGTTTGATCTATCAACAGCGATACGTGATCAGGCGTGGCCATTGGGTGACAGGCGGAAGTTCGAAACGGCTAGCCCGTCCTGCGGTATTTTCCGGCCATTCTTGGCTCAAAAAATTCGCCTCGAAACCTCTTGAAGCCCGTTTTGGCGACACCGACATTTGAAGGGCGCGGGCCACAACGGACGCGCGAATGGTGCGGCGTCGGACAGCAACGTCCGGGCCGCCATGTCGCTCCACAGAGGATATGTCGCGATGCGCCAGTATGATCTCTCTCCCCTCTACCGCTCCACCGTCGGCTTCGATCGGCTGTTTACTATCCTCGACCAGATGTCGGGAGTCGACGCGACGGCTCAGACCTACCCGCCCTATAACATCGAGCGCACCGGCGAGAATGCCTACCGAATTTCGGTGGCTGTTGCTGGTTTCGCCGAAGACGATCTCTCGATCGAGACGCGTGAGAACGTGCTTCTCATTCGCGGATCGCGGAAGAGCGAGCCTGCCGAGGCCGCCAAGACCGAGGTGCTCTATCAGGGCATCGCGGCGCGGGCTTTCGAGCGTCGGTTCCAACTGGCCGACCACGTCCAGGTGACCGGCGCGGCGCTGGAGCATGGGCTGCTGCATGTCGATCTCGTTCGCGAGATCCCGGAGGCACAGAAGCCCCGGCAGATCGCGATCGGCACCAATGCCCGCGCGCCTAAGGTCGTAGAGTCGAAGGCAGCCTAAGCGTCCTCCGGGTCCGATCGGTACGTGAAGATATCGAGGGCGTTCCCGGCGGGGACGCCCTTTCGACAAGAGATCCCTCATCGTCTTTGGTCGGACGTCAGCGCGGCTTGTCGGTTCCGGGAAGATGGCGACCATAGGTCTGCTCGCGCGCGACCCTCTCCTCGATCAGCTTGGCATAGGCGGCCTTGTCTTCGGTCGACATGGCGACGCGCTTGCCCTTCGCGGGCTTTCGCTTGGGAGCACGCTTGAACTGGTCGCTCGGCTCCGGCATGGGACGGTCCTCGGTGAGGGTCCAACCTCTAGAGCAGGATGGCGCCCGAGGGAATTGCCTTGGCCACTCGATCGATCATCGCGGGCCCACAATCCAACAGTCTGGCGGACGAGAAAGGCTCCTGTTTCGAACCGGCGTTGAAAGGAATGGCGTTTCGGATCGGCAGCGGGTGTCCGACGTTTGTCCCGTGACAATCCTGCTCTAGGCTGGACAACGTCGCATCGCGAATCGAGGAGCTCACTCATGCCCCGTCTGTTTACGGGCCTCGTGATCCCGCCCGACCTTGGCGACGAATTGGCGTTGATGCGCGGCGGCCTGACTGGTGCGCGCTGGATCGACGTTGCCGATTATCACCTGACGCTCCGCTTCATCGGCGACATCGATGGCGGGACCGCGCAGGAGATCGACGAATTGCTGTGCGGCATCCACCGCCCGCCTTTGACGGTAAGGCTGGGGGGGCTCGACTATTTTGGCGGCGACAAGCCCCGAGCCATCGTGGCCAGGGTGCAGACCTCGTCCGCCCTGATGGATCTCCAGGCCGAGCAGGAGCGGCTGCTGCGCCGCATCGGCCTCTCGCCAGAGCCGCGGCGCTTCACGCCCCATGTCACGTTGGCCCGGATGCGCAACGCGTCACAGGAGGCCGTCGCACACTACCTCGGAACGCGAGGCTTCCTGTCGCGGCAGTTCGAAGCCGAGGCCTTCGTCCTCTTCTCGGCCCGCGACTCCGTCGGGGGCGGCCCCTACGTGGTCGAGGCCGAATACCCGCTCGAAGCGTCTCCGGTCGGGTTGTGACGAGCGAGCACTTCGCCGCCGTCACACCTTGCGTTTGTCATGATGATGCTGACAAGCGCCAGCTTTAAAGCATGAGCCCGTTCACGGGCCTAAGTTGAAGCTCTGCTTCAACAACAGCCTGACAGGCTTTAACTGGGTTTGCCAATGACAAAAAAGGTCCTGCTTCGCGTCGCGAAAGCAGGACCCTGGTCGTGGCGATGGCCGAGAGTTTGAAACCGCCGAAACGATCCTACTCGAAGTGGTAGGCGGCGCCGACGCGGAAGAAATCGCCGTCGATCGACTGCTTGGCGAAGTTGGTGTTGTTCAGGTTGATCACCTTGTCGTTGATCCCGAACTCGTGGAGATACTCGCCGCGCACGGAAATCCGCTCGGAGATGCGGTAGTCGAGACCGGCACCGGCCTCGATGGCCTCGTTGTTCACGCGACCGAGCTGGGAGCCGGTGACGGTCTGGATCTGCTCGCTGCGGCCATAGGCGAAGCCGGCCGAGACGAAGGGCAGGTAGGAGCCCCAAGCGTAACCGGCGCGAGCGCGCAGATCAGCATTGATGTAGTTGCGGAACGATACCGGGCCGTTCGGGGTGCCACCCTTGCCCTCGATGTCCGTGTAGGCGGTCGAGCCTTCGACGCCGAGCATGTAATGGTCGCGGAAGATGAAGTTCGTGCCGGTGTAGAGGCCGCCCTGGGCGCCGGAGGTGTCGAACTTGGTCTTGCCGCCCGTGATCTGGTTCTTGGTCTCGGGCGTGATGAAGCCGCCACCGCCGAACACACCGCCGTAACCGCCGGCCCAGTTCACCTGATGCGTGGCGGCATCGATGTAGGGGCGCGGGGCATTGTCGCCGAAGCGCTGGATGATGGAGGCGCGAACGATGTCGCTGTCCGAATGCGTGCGGAAGTTCGTGCCTGCGAAGCTGTAGGTCGAGGTCGGCAGGCTGTCGTGCAGGTATTCGACGCGCAGCACCAGCGGACCGAGCAGGCTCGCCAGGAAGCCGTTCTGCAGGCCGAGATAGCCGGCGGGGTTCAGTTTCACATCGACACCGCCACCGATCGTGTAGCCGGTGGACTGCTTGTTGGCGCCGGAGGCATTCAGCGGCGCTACGGCCGACTGGTAGCTCTCGTTGATGACGGCGCCGCCCGCGACGAAGGGCATGAACCAGCCGAACTCGTAGCCGAGGCGGCCGCGCAGGCGGACGTCATAGAGGCTGTCGAGGTGGGTCGGGAGACCACCGCCCGCCACGCCGCGCTCGTTGCCACGCACGAGATTGAGATCGATGCCGCCTTCGGCGCCGACCACGACGTGGCCGAACTGGTAGTTATAGCCCACGAAGCCGCCACCGCTCTGGCCCGACTTGTCGAGCTTGCGGGAGGGGCCGTTGCCCTGACGGGTGTGGAAGTTCGTGAAATCGTAGCCGTAGGTGGAGCCGGCGTAGAAGCCGCTCCAGTCGCTCAGCACGGGAGCAACGAAGACCGGAACCGGAGCGGTGCGGGCCGGGAGATCGGCCGCCTGGACCAGCGCCGTACCCGAGAGGAGGCCCAATGTAGCGACCAGGCCGCCTTTGAAGTGATGACGCATGACAGTCCCGCCGAATCCTGAGGCCAACTTGACGCTTAAATTACAGGAGCCTCACGCTTCCCGTAACCCCGGGAAGGCCTCATGGCGCAACATCAGCGGGCCTGTGGCATTTGTGCGACGAGCCCCAACCGCGAAGTCAGCGCAGCCGAACCGCCGCGCTGGCCTGATGCCCTGCCGCATCGAGCACGGAGAGATGCGCGAAGCCGACCCCGTCCGGCGTCCAGCGCGTCTCGCGTCGCGGCGACGCCGCTCCGGCCGCGATGCCGTTGACGAACCAGGTGAAAGGCGGCGCGCCGCCTTCAGCCTTGAGCGCCAGGATCGAGCCCGTGCCGCTCTGGTCGGTCAGGCCGAGGTCCACGGTCGCGCCATCGGGCGGATAGGCGATCCGCAGCGTCGGTGACGCGGTTCCGCAGCCCGGGCCGGTGCGGCCGGCAGCAAGGCGGCAGGATGGCTCGGCATCGTCGCGGGCGGGCGCCAGTCGCCGAAGCGGTGCCGGAAGGGGAGCCGCTGCCCGCAGATTGTCGGGCCGGGGTGGCGACGTGATGGGGCCGGGCAGCCGGGCAAAGGCCTCGAAGAGCAGGGGAGCGGCCGCCTGCCGGCCGACGAGGCCCGGCACGGCCGCATTGTCGGGCCGGCCCAGCCACGCCGCCACCGTGAAGCGGCGGCTGTAGCCGACCGCGAGGGCATCCCGGAATCCATAGGAGGTGCCGGTCTTGAAGGCGATACGGCCCGAGAGGGCGTTCGCGGGCGGCGCCACGCCGCGCAGGATCTCGCCGACAGCCCAGGCGGAGGACGGATCGGTGACAGGCCGGCCCGGCACGGATCGCGACTCGGCCGGCTCCAGGCGCTCGACGAGCGCCGGTGCTTCGCCTCCACGGGCGAGACCGCTGTAGAGACGCGCGAGATCGACGAGCCGGGTGCCAAGGCCACCGAGCGCCACGGCGAGGCCCGGCGCCTCGGCCGGGGGCAGGGCGATCTGCGCTCCGGCATCCCGGAGTCGGGCCAGGAAGCGCGAGGGACCGACGCGATCGAGCAGAGCTACGGCTGGCAGGTTCAAGGATTGCTGAAGCGCCCGCTCGGCCGTCACGCTGCCCGTGAAGGCGCCGTCGAAATCGGCCGGGCTGTAGGATCCGAAATGGGTCTGCCGATCCTCGATGACGGTCTCGGGTGCCGCGAGGCCGTCCTCGAACGCCATGGCATAGATGAAGGGCTTCAGGGCGGAGCCCGGCGAGCGCCAGGCGCGGGCCATGTCGATCCGCCCCGCCCGCGCGTCGGACTCCGGGTCGGCCGTCCCGACGTCGGCCAGGATCTCGCCCGTGCCATTGTCGACCACCACCAGGGCGCCCGATACGGCAGGGCCGAACCGCGACACGAGGCGCAACACCAGTGGCTCGAGCCGGGCCTGGAGGTCGGCATCGAGCGTCAGGCGGATCCGGCCGGCTCCGGGAGATGCGGCCCGGGCCTCGCCGGCGGCGTGGAAGGCGAGCGCCGGCAGGAGCCTGCGATGCTCCGGCACCGGTTCGGCCTTGGCGACCGCGACCTCCAGGGCAGAGGCCAGGCCCAGCGTCGCGGCGCGGTCGAGCACCCTGTCGCGCGCCGCCCGGGCCCGCGCCGCGAAGCGATCCGGCCTGCGATGTCCGGGCGCTTGGGGCAGTGCGACGAGCAGCGCCGATTCGGCGAGGCTGAGACGGCCGGGTTCGTGGCCGAACCAGGCGAGGCTCGCCGCCCGCACGCCCTGGATGTTGCCACCATAGGGTGCGAGCCGGAGATAGAGGTCGAGAATGGCGGGCTTGCCGAAGCGCCGCTCGAGAGCCAGAGCCCGGATCGCCTGGGAGGCCTTGGCCTTCAGCGACCGGGGCCGGGGCGCGATCAGCCGCGCCACCTGCATGGACAGGGTGGAGGCCCCCGACGCGATGCGACGGTTCCAAACCCATTGCGCGGCGGCCCGCAGCACGGCGCGAGGGTCCACGCCGACGTGATCGGCGAAGCGCGCATCCTCGATCGAGAGAAGCAGCCGCGTGAAGTGCGGATCGACGTCGGCGGACGAGACGGGCAGCGACCAGCGCCCGGCCGGTGTCGCGAAGGCCCGGAGCAAACGGCCGTCGCGGTCCACCACCAGGGTCGATGCCGGGGGCGGGACAAGGTTGGCCTCGGCACGGTGTACGGCGCGCCCTAGGAAGAGGACGCCGGCCAGGGCCGTCGCAGTCACAACCAGCGCCGCGGCCACGAGAACAGGGCGACGCCGGTCGGGCGTCGCCGTCTCGGCATCAGGAGCGGTAGTCGCCGTTGATCTCGACATAGAGCTTGGTCAGGTCGCAGGTCCAGACGGTCGCGCGACCCGAGCCTAGGCCGATGTCGGCCCGGATGTCGATGGCCTGGCCGCGCATATAGGCCGTGGTGGCGGCCTCGTCATAGGCAGGGTCGCGCAGGCCGTCGACGGCGACGCGGATCGGCCCGAACCAGATGGCGAGCCGATCGCGGTCGGCAGCCTCGCCGGCCTTGCCGACCGCCATTACGACCCGACCCCAATTGGCATCCTCGCCCGCCACCGCGGTCTTGACCAGGGGCGAGTTGGCGATCGACAGGGCGATGCGTTTCGCCGCCGCATCGGATTCGGCGCCCTCCACCGTGACCGAGACGAACTTGCGGGCGCCCTCGCCGTCACGGACCACCTGATGGGCGAGGTCGAGCAGCACGCGGTCGAGCGCCGCCACGAATCCTGACAGGCGCGGGTCGCCGGCATCGGTGATTGCCGGAGCGCCCCGCTCGGCCGCACCACCCGTCGTAAAGAGCATCAGCGTGTCGGAGGTCGACGTGTCGCTGTCGACCGTGATGCAGTTGAACGAGGTCTCGACGCCGCGCGACAGCAGCGCCTGCAGCACTGGCGCTGCGATCGGCGCGTCGGTGAAGACGAAGCTCAGCATCGTCGCCATGTCGGGGGCGATCATGCCGGCGCCCTTGGCGATGCCGTTGATCGTCACCGGCACGCCGCCGAGCTTCGCCGTGGCGGTGGCGAGCTTCGGAAAGGTGTCTGTGGTCATGATGGCGCGGGCAGCGTCCGCGATCCCGTCCTCCCGGGCCTCGCCGACGAGGCGATCGAGCACGCCCTCGAACCGCGTCGCGTCGAGCGGCTCGCCGATGACGCCCGTGGACGCCAGGAAGATCTCGGCTTCCGGGGCGCCCGAGGCACGGCCGGCGATCTCGGCCGTCAGCTTGGTGGACGCCGCGCCGCTGCGGCCCGTGAAGGCGTTGGCGTTGCCGGAATTGACGACCAGCAGACGGGCGCGCCCCTGGCCGAGATTGGCCCGGCACCAGTCGACCGGCGCCGAAGGGCAGCGGGATTTCGTAAACACGCCCGCCACGGCGGTGCCCTCGGGCAGGACCGCGACGGTCACGTCGGTGCGCCCCTTGTAGCGGATGCCGGCTTCACCGGCTGCAAAGCGAAGCCCCGCGATGGGCGGCAGGTCGGGAACAGAGGTCGGAGCCAGAGGCGAGACGGGGACGGAAGGCGCCATGGAGCATGGGTCTCTTCGGAAAGGGTCCGGTTCTCTAGCCCGGCCGAGGTGGCGAGAGAAGTGTCGGCGCGAGCGGGTTTCCGATAGCGAGCGGGCGCGCGGCGCTGCTCACGCCGGTTCTGGACGGATTCGCTCCGCTGGCCTTCAGGTCGGAGAAGCTAAGAGGGCGTGGCATTAACTTGCAGAGCCGCGCTCCTGCCCAGCATCCGCCAGGATCCGTGCATTTTCGTTGAGTCGTCTTGCCCAGTTTTCGGGCAGAAATTGTCGGACAAAATTAGGCCGGTCTTTACGGCGGCGCGTGATCTTCGTATGCGTGTCCAAGCCGATGAGCGCCGAATCGAGAGCCCGCGGCCGGGAGCAGACACGTGACAACCGCCAAGCCCCTCACCGGCATCTTCCCCGTTGCGCCGACGCCGTTCAAGGCCAACGGCGACCTCGACCTCGCCGGCAATGCCCGCGTGATGGACTGCATGGTCGACCAGGGCGTCGACGGCATCTGCATCCTAGCGAACTACTCCGAACAATTCGCCTTGACGGATGCCGAGCGCGAGCAGGTGATGACCTCGAGCCTCGAGCGGGTCGCCGGCCGTGTACCGGTCATCGTCACCGTCAGCCATTTCGCGACCGGCATCGCGGCCGAGCGCGGACGCCGTGCCGCGGCCTCCGGCGCCTCCATGCTGATGATGATGCCGCCCTATCACGGCGCAGGGCTCCGCGCCGACGAGAACCTGATGGTGGAGCATTTCGCCCGGGTGGCCGAGGCCGCCGGAATCCCCATCATGGTGCAGGATGCGCCGCTCTCCGGCGTGTCGCTGTCGGTGCCCTTCCTGGTGCGTCTCGCCAAGGAGGTGCCGCTCGTGCGTTACTTCAAGATCGAAGTGCCGCAGGCGGCCGCCAAGCTTCGGGCGCTGATCGCCGCCGGCGGCGACGCCATCCAAGGTCCCTGGGACGGCGAGGAGGCCATCACGCTGATGGCCGACCTCGACGCCGGTGCGACCGGCACGATGACGAGCGCGCTGCTGCCCGATCTCATCAAGCCGATCGTCACGGCGCATTCGGCCGGTGACCGCAAAACCGCTGCGGCGCTCTATGCCAAATGCCTGCCGCTCATCAATTACGAGAACCGCCAGTGCGGGCTGCGCGCCGCCAAGGCGGTCATGATGGCGGGCGGCGTCATCGAGAGCGATGCGGTCCGCCACCCGTTCGAGCCGCTCCACCCCGCCACCCGCGCCGGGCTCCTGGAGATCGCCGAAACCCTGCAACCGCTGGCGCTGCGCTGGGGCAAGTAAGGCCGAGAGCAAGAGGCCGAAAGGTGTGAGCCTCCTCGCCGCACGGCAGCGCTGGCTCGTCGTCGTGGCGCATCCCGACGACGAGGTCCTGGGCTGCGGTGCCCTGCTGTCGAGGCTCCCCGACGTCGAGGTGGTCCACGTCACCGATGGTGCTCCGCGCCGCGGCGACGACGCGCGCCGGCACGGATTCGAGACGCCAGCCGCCTATGCGGCCTCGCGCTGGCGCGAGGCACGGGCGGCGCTGGACCTCGCGGGCGTCTCGCAGATGCACCATCACTCGCTTGGTGTCGCCGATCAGGACGCGGCCTATCGGCTGGTCGATGTGGCGCGCCGCCTCTCGCCCTTCGTCGAGCGCAGCGATGCCGTGCTGACGCACGCCTACGAGGGCGGCCATCCCGACCACGACGCCGTGGCCTTCGCGGTTCATGCGGCTGTTCGGCGGGCAAGCGGCCCCCAGCGTCCGATCGTCGAGATGCCCTTCTATCATGCCCGACCGGAGGGCTGGGTGCGGCAGCAGTTTCTGCCGGGCACCGACATCGACGTGGATCGCCTGAGCCTCTCCGAAACGGAACGCGATCTCAAGCGCCGCATGGCGGCCTGCCACGCCACGCAGGGCGACACGCTGGCCTCGTTCGACCTCGCCCGCGAGCTCTTCCGGCTCGCCCCCGCCTACGACTTCGACCGCCTGCCACATGACGGCGACCTTCTCTACGAGCGGCACGGCTGGAACCTCGATCGTGACGGGTGGCTCGCCGCAGTGCGTGCCGCCGAGACGGACCTCGATCTCCCGTGAGCCTGACGATCCTGTCCGTGGCCTATCCGCTGGCCCGCGTCTCGCCGGACAGCACGGGGGGATCCGAACAGATCCTGTCTGCGCTCGATCGCGCGCTGGTCGCCGCCGGTCACCGCTCGCTCGTGATCGCACCCGAGGGTTCGCGCGTTGCGGGCGACCTCGTCGCTATTCCCTGGCCCAAGGGGCTGCTCGATGATGCTGCCAAGGAGCGGGCCCAGGCGGCCAACCGCGACGCCATTGCGGATGTCCTGGCGCGCTGCCCCGTGGACCTGATCCACCTGCACGGCATCGACTTCGACCGCTATGTGCCGCCCCCCGGGCCGCCGGTCCTCGCGACATTGCACCTGCCGCCGGCCTGGTATCCGCCGGAGGCCTTGCGCCCGACCCGACTCCGCACCTTCCTCAACTGCGTGTCACGGTCTCAGCACGAGGCTTGTCCGTCTTCGCCGAGCCTGGTCACGCCCATCGAGAATGGTGTGCCGGTCGCCAGGCTGGGCACATCCCGACATGCAAAGAGGGACTTCGCCTTGTTCCTCGGCCGCATCTGCCCGGAGAAAGGCGCCCATCTGGCGCTCCAGGCGGCGCATCGGGCAAACGCGTCGCTGATCGTGGCGGGAGAGCTCTACGATTACGCGGCGCACCGATCCTATTTCGATGCAGAGGTCCGACCGCTGCTGGATGGACGGAGGCGCTACATCGGCCCCGTCGGGTTCGGCCGCAAGCGGCGGCTGCTCGCCGCGGCGCGTTGCCTGCTCGTGCCGAGCCTCGCCGCAGAAACCTCGTCCCTGGTGGCGCGCGAAGCCGCAGCCTGCGGTACGGCGGTGATCGCTTTCCCGAGCGGCGCTCTTGTCGACGCGGTCGAGGAAGGCCGGTCGGGTTTCCTGGTTCCCGACGTCGAGACGATGGCGGAGGCGATCCTCCGGGTTGACGCTATCGACGCGGAGGCCTGCCGCGCCCTGGCGCGCGAGCGTTTCGACGATCGCGTGATGACGGCGCGCTACCTCGCCCTCTATGCCGAACTGGCGAGGCGCGTCGCGTGACGGCGCCGCTTCGCATCGAATTGATTGGAGAGGCCGAGAAGCTTTTCGCGCTCGAAGCCGACTGGTGGGCGCTTTTCGCCCGATGTCCGGTCGCGACCCCGTTTCGATCGCCGGCTTGGCTGTTGCCCTGGTGGCGGACGTTCGCGCCCGGCCCGTTGCGAACCGTCGCGGTCTGGTGCGGGAGCGATCTTGTGGCGCTCTCACCGCTCTATCTGGAAGAGGCGAGCGGGAGACTTCTTCCGCTCGGGATCGGCCTGTCCGACGATCTGGACATGCTCGTCTCCCCCGACGCCGGGCAGGGTGTCGGTACAGCCATTCTCGACGCTCTGTCGACCCAGTCGGACTGGGATGTCTTATCGCTTGAAGAACTCGCGCCCGACGCATCGGCTCTGGTCTGGAGTGTTCCGGCCGGCTGGACCGACGACATCGTGGCGCAAAGCCGATGTCCCGCACTCGTCTGGGGTGACGCTCCCGACATCGGTGCCGTCGTCCCCCCCGGCAAGCTGCGGAAACTGCGCATGGCCCGACACCGTGCCGAGCGTCGGAGCGCCACGATAGAGACGGCCACGGCCGAGACGGCGCCCGACCATCTCGAGGCCCTGTTCCGCCTCCATGCGGCCCGCTGGGAGAGCCGTGGCGAGGCCGGCGTTCTCGCCAACCCTGCCGTTCAGGCCTTTCATCGCGACGCGACACCGCGTCTCGCCGCGGCGGGTCTGTTACAGGCGACGCTGTTGCGGATTGAGGGACAGGTCGCGGGCGTGTTCCACGGATTGCGGCGCGGGCAAACCCTCTATGCCTACCTCGGCGGCTTCGATCCGGCCTTCGCTTTCGAGAGTCCCGGTACGGTGCTGATGGGCGATGCTCTCGACGCGATGCTGGCGGTCGGCGCCGGGATGTTGAGCCTGCTGCGCGGTGCCGAGCCCTACAAATATGAATGGGGCGCGGTCGACCGGATCAACGCCCGACGCGCCCTGCGCCGGCCCGCCCCATGAGCGCCGCCGAGGCTCTGGCAGCGCGGCTGCGCGACGGCTCGCCGCCAAATATCGCGCTTATGCATCTTCTCATGGCGTCGACCTCGCCGGAGGCTGCGGCCGCGACGCTCGCTGCCGCCATGGCGGCCCATCCGGATCTGGCGGTGCGGCTTGGCGAGGTCGAACGTCTCCTCGTGGCTCACCCGGAGGCCTGGCGGGTCGTTCACGCGGTCGCCGAGGGTGTCGACCATGCGCCGGCCCTGGCCAGTGCCGAGGCGACGCTCGACCATTGGCGCGCGAGCTTCGACCGGCTGGCGCAGGCGGCGCCCGAAGCCGGCGTGGCGCTTTACGCCTTGGGCGATCCGGGGCTGCTGGCCGCCGCGACAGACGAAGTCGTGACGGCACTGGCAGGCTGGGGCCTCCTCGGAAATAACCGGGATGCCCTCGATCTCGGCTGCGGCATGGGGCGCTTCGCCGAGGCCCTGGCGCCGCATCTGCGATCCGTCCTCGCCCTCGACCTGTCGTCCGGCATGATCGACGAGGCTCGCCGCCGCTCGCGCCACGCCAATGTCCGTTACGCCGTCGGCACGGGGCGCGACCTCGCCGGCGTCGGCGACGGTTCGGTCGATCTCTCGCTGGCGGCCGATGTCTTTCCCTATCTGGTCGAGGCCGGGCTGGCGGAGCGGCACGTCGTGGAGTTCGCCCGCGTCTTGCGCCCGGGTGGCACCGCCGTGGTGCTGAACTACTCCTATCGCGGCGATCCGGATCGGGATGTCGCCGACCTGTCCGTCAGCGCCGCCGCACATGGACTGCGACTCGAGCGCGCCCATGAGCCGGTGTTTCGCCTGTGGGACGCGGCGGTGTTCCTGCTGCGACGGTGAGGCCCTGGTCTCGTCGGACCAAGAGCCGCGCCGCTTCGTTGCCGAAAGCTTGAAACCGCGGCCGGACCACTCACTCTTGACCGACCGAGCCAGTTGATGCTGCTGCAGACGACCTTCCGGCTCATTCATGTGCCGTTGCTGCGCCTCATCGAACGGCTGCGCCGCGACCAGCCTGACCGCACGGTGGCTGTTCTGGTGCCCACGGTGGCCAAGACTCATGTGTGGCAACACCTGCTCCACACCCACAATGCCCCCGGCTCAGTACCGCGCTGATGTGCTTCGGTGGCGATGGCGTCGTGGTGATCAACATCCCGTGGCATCTCGAGGCCGAACCGGTCGACGACGCGCTGATCCCGGAGGAACGGCGCGGCGAGAAGACCTATTCGGTGAAGACCGGATAGAGCGAGGCGATCAATAGGAATCCCATGGTCCAGTTGAAGGCGCGCAGGATCGCGGGGCGCTGTAGGGCGTGGCGAAGCGCCGTGCCGAAAAACACCCAGGTCGCCACGCAGGGCAGGGTGGTCATGCCGAAGACCAGCGCGACCATCAGGACGGTTCGGGTATAGTCGGCTGGATCTGAATAGGTGGCGACCGCCGTCAGGGCCATGATCCAGGCCTTGGGGTTGATCCACTGAAATGCCGCGGCCTGCACGAACGTGATAGGTCGGCCCTTCGCCTCGCCCGCCTTGATCGGCGTGGCGCGAGCCAGCTTTACGGCGAGCCAGACCATGTAGGCGGCACCGATCCATTTCATCGCGACGAGCAGGGCCGGATATCGGGAGAAGAGCCCGGCGAGACCGAGGCCCACCAGCGCCACCATGAGGACGAAGCCGAGTGCGACCCCCGTCATGTGGGGCAGGGTGCGTCGCACGCCGAAGTTCACACCCGAGCTCATCAGCATCAGGTTGTTGGGGCCGGGCGTGATCGAGCTGACGAAGCAGAAGACCGTGAGCCCCCAGAGAAGAGCAGCCGGCATGGGATCACATCCCCTCCGGTCCCCGCGAAATGGCGGCAATGCCGGTGCGCGACACTTCGACGAGGCCGACGGGCCGCATCAGCTCGACGAAATGGTCGATCTTGGAGGGGGCACCGGTGAGTTCGAAGGTGAAGCTCTCCGTCGTGGCATCGACGACGCGGCCGCGAAAGGCTTCGGACAGGCGCAGCGCCTCCATGCGGTTCTCGCCTTTGCCACGCACCTTCACCATGGCGAGTTCGCGCTCGACGAAGTTCCCCGCGAGCGTGAGGTCGGTCACACGATGCACGGGCACGAGCCGCTCGAGCTGATGGCGGATCTGGTCCACGGCCTCGGGCGTGCCGGAGGTCACGATGGTGATGCGCGACTGGTGCTCGGCATGAGCCACTTCGGCGACGGTCAGGCTCTCGATATTGTAGCCGCGGCCGGAGAAGAGCCCGACCACCCGGGCGAGCACGCCGGGCTCGTTGTCGACCAGCACAGATAGCGTATGCGGCTCGGTATTGGAGGTGGTGAGCACCGAGGAATAGGGGGAGGGGGGCGAGGCGGGCGGGGGCGTGAGGGCGTTCATGGCATGAAGATCCTGCTTGGGCGATCCTTCTCCCGCGTCGCGGGAGAAGGTGGCCCTCGCGTCAGCGAGGGTCGGATGAGGGGACGTGCGGCGCGAGCGCCGCCTGGATGCGAGCGATGACGATGTCGCCGCCACCGATCACGATCGCGTTGGGGATCCGCAGCACCCGCCAGCCCTGCCGGGCCAGCCAAGCGTCGCGAAGATCGTCATGGGTCTGCCGTTCCGGTTCGTCGTGGGACGGACCGTCGAGCTCGACGACCAGTCTTGCCGACACGCAGGCGAAATCGGCGACATAGGGCCCGATCGGTACCTGGCGTCGGAACTTGGCCGCGATGCCCCGATTGCGAAGAGAGCGCCAGAGCATCGTTTCGGCTGCCGTCATCTCTTTGCGGAGACGGCGGGCATTGCTCAGGCGCTCGTCCGTGACGCGTGGCACCATGGCGAACCCCGGCGAGGTCAGGAGATGGGTGGAAGGGTCCCCTCATCCGACCCGGCTTCGCCGGGCCACCTTCTCCCGCGATGCGGGAGAAGGATCGCGTCTCACACCAGCATCTTGCCCTTCTCGTCGATGACGGCGCCGAGATCCGGGGCGCCCCAGTCGTCGATGCCGGTGGGCAGCAGCATCTCGTTATGGGCCTTGCCCGACGGGATCATCGGGAAGCAGTTCTCCTCTCGCTCCACCACGCAATCGAAGATCACCGCCTTCGGCGTATCGATCATGCGCAGGATGGCGGCATCGAGCTCCGCCGGGTCCTCGCAGCGGATGCCGACGCCACCATAGGCCTCGGCCAGCTTGACGAAGTCGGGCAGCGCCTCCGAATAGCTCTCCGAATAGCGCGAGCCATGCAGCAACTCCTGCCACTGGCGCACCATGCCCATGTAGCTGTTGTTGAGGATGAAGATCTTCACGGGCAGCCGATACTGCAGCGCCGTCGACATTTCCTGCATGTTCATCAGGATCGAAGCCTCGCCGGCGACGTCGATGACCAGCGCCTCCGGATGCGCCATCTGCACCCCGATGGCGGCCGGCAGCCCGTAGCCCATCGTGCCGAGACCGCCCGAGGTCATCCAGCGGTTGGGCTTTTCGAAGCCGTAATGCTGGGCGGCCCACATCTGGTGCTGGCCGACCTCGGTGGTGATGTAGGTGTCGCGATCCTTGGTCAGTTCGTAGAGGCGACGGATGGCGTGCTGCGGCTTGATCACGCTCTTGGAATTGGCGAAGCCGAGCGAGTTGCGCTTGCGCCAGCCGGCGATCCGCTCCCACCAGTCCCCGAGCGCGGTGCGATCGCTCGCGTGCCCTTCCGAGCGCCACAGCCGCACCATGTCCTCGAGCACGAAGGCGCAATCGCCGACGATGCCGAGATCCACCTTGACGACCTTGTTGATGGACGAGGGGTCGATGTCGATGTGGATCTTCTTCGAGTCGGGCGAGAAGGCGTCGAGCCGGCCGGTGATGCGGTCGTCGAAGCGCGAGCCGACGGCGATCATGAGATCGCAATCGTGCATGGCATGGTTCGCCTCGTAGGTGCCGTGCATGCCCAGCATGCCGAGCCAGTTCTGCCCCGATGCCGGGTAGGCGCCGAGGCCCATCAGGGTCGAGGTGACGGGGAAGTTCGTCAGGCCGACCAGTTCGCGCAGCAGCGCCGAGGCTTCCGGACCGGCATTGATGACGCCGCCGCCCGTGTAGAAGACCGGGCGCTTCGCCGCCGCCATCATGGCGATCGCCTGGCGGATCCTGTCGATCTCGCCTTTCACCTTGGGCTGATAGGTGCGATGGACGATGTTCTCCGGGCCGACATAGGTACCGGTGGCGAATTGCACGTCCTTCGGCACATCGATGACGACGGGACCAGGCCTTCCGTGCGACGCGACCCAGAAGGCCTCGTGCAGGATCCGCGGCAGATCCTCGACGTTGCGCACGAGGTAGTTGTGCTTGGTGCAGTGGCGCGTGATGCCGGTCGTGTCGCATTCCTGGAACGCGTCCGAACCGATGAGATGCGTCGGCACCTGGCCGGTGATGCAGACCAGAGGGATGGAGTCGAGCAGCGCGTCGGTCAGCGCCGTCACGGCGTTGGTGGCGCCCGGTCCCGAGGTCACCAGCATCACGCCGACCTTGCCGGACGACCGGGCATAGCCTTCGGCGGCGTGGCCGGCACCCTGCTCGTGGCGGACGAGCACGTGCTTCACGTTCGGATGCTGGAACAGAGCGTCGTAGATCGGCAGGACGGCGCCGCCAGGATAGCCGAAGATTGTGTCGACGCCCTGATCCTCCAGGGCTGTGACGATCATTTCGGCGCCGGTCATCTGTCTCGACATGGGGTGGCTCCGGGAGAGGGCGGGTGAGGATTTTTGGCAATAAAAAAGGCCCGCGAGGGGCCTGTGGGATGCGCCGAAAGCGGATGCCGAGACCTCAGTCTCGATCCGCTCCGGGCGCCAAAATTACGATAAGCTTGCGGGACATTGGTGATTTCACTTCAGCTAATTCGCTAGGGCTAGCACCGGCAGTGCGGGGCGTCAAGCGGCTCAGTCAGGGCTTCGGCCAAGCGAAATCGTCGGCCCGACCGGGCTTCGGCGTGCCGGGCTCGGCGGAAGCGGGCGCGCCAGCCGGGAGCACCAGGCTGGCCAATTGCCCGTCCGTCGTCAGGGGCGCTGCGGTGAGCGGCAGGACGGGGCCGGCTGCCGGGCCTTGAGGCGCGACCGCCGCGAGAGGGAGGGGCTGGCCCGCCGCGCGGGCGGCTTCGCGGCGGATCTGGGCGTTGACATCGACGTCGAGCGCGGCGTCGAAGCCGCGCGCCCGATCGATCGTCAGATTGGCGATGTCGTTGGCGCTATCGGCTGCGGTGGTGCGGCCGAGGCGGGCGATGTCGGGCGCGAGGAAGCTCGCCAGTTTGCGCGAACCCGCGCGGGTGAAGCCGAGCCCGTCGGCGCGGCGCAGTTTGGTCGTGGTGCCGTCGACATCCGGGCCGACCGGGCTATAGCGGCCGGAATCGTCGGTGAAGCCGTCGAAACTGTCGACATAGCTCGCGCCGTCCTTGGCGGCGCGATCGCGGATGATGCCGTTCTGACGAACGAAGTCGGCCGACAGGCTCGACGAGCGGACCGCCGGCAGTCCTACCCAGACGAGCGGAATCGAGGCGTCGTGGAACAGTTTCGATACGGCGTCGACGCGCTCGCCGTAGATCCGTGCCCAGCCGGGTGTGCCGGTCTCGAAGCGGCCGGAGGCGTCGGACAACGGGTCCCGATCGTCGGTGCCGACCATCATGGCGGCGAGAGCCGGTTTGTTGGAGCGGGACAAACGCTCCCGGATCGTGCCCAACGCTTCGGCGAAGCCAGGCCGCGTCAGGCCGAAGGCGTCGCCGGTGGTGCGCGCCACGATGACACTCTGATCGGTATCGAGACCATCCGCCAGAGCGGAGGCGAACCGGTCGCCGACGACGAGCACGAGCGGCTTCTGACTGCTAATGGATTTCGGCGCGGCGGCGGGACGGCCTGCAACCGGGACTTGGGGGCCAGGCACGGGATCGGCGACGGCCAGCCCACGTCCCGCCAAGATCAGCAGCGTTGCGGCGAGAAGCGCCATACGGACGCTACGCGTGAGGGGCTCGGCCTGCATCATCGACGTCACCGTGTTTCGGCGACTGTAGCGCCGGGCCAGTGTCCCTTCAACGGCCCCCAGCCGGCGATCCGGTCGCCGAGCAGGCAGACGCCGAGCGCGTAGGAAGTGGAATTATTGTAGCTCTTGATGACCTTGAAGTTGCGCGTCACCAGAAAGGCCGGCCCTTGCGGCCCCGCGGGGCGAAGCAGGGTGGCGGCACCCTGGTGGGGCATCTCCCCGCCATCGGCCCGCGCCACGCCGCGATCG
This sequence comes from Janthinobacterium lividum, assembly GCA_050920985.1. Lineage (GTDB taxonomy): Bacteria > Pseudomonadota > Alphaproteobacteria > Rhizobiales > Beijerinckiaceae > Lichenihabitans. The sequence continues at coordinate 56,787 of JBPBQY010000002.1, forward strand.
GTCCAGGCCGCGAAGGACCGGTAGCCATCCGGGCCGTGCTCGAACCCGTTGGGCAGCTTCACCTCGTAGCCCCAGGTCTCGCCCGCGATCCAGCCGTGCTTCTTCAGGAAATTGGCGGTCGAGCCGACGGCGTCGGGCACGCTGGTCCAGATATCGCGCCGCCCGTGGTTCTCGAAATCCACCGCATAGGGCTTGAAGTTGGAGGGCATGAACTGCGTCTGCCCCATTGCGCCGGCCCAGGACCCCAGCATATGCGCCGGGTCGACATGGCCCTCTTCGAGGATCACCAGCGCCTTGATGAGTTCCGTGCGGAAATAGGTGCCGCGATAGCGCGCATGAGCCAGGGTGGCGAGCGAGCGGATCACGTAATCGTCGCCCGTGTAGGTGCCGTATTTCGTTTCGAGCCCCCAGACGCCCATGATGATGTAGCGGTCGACGCCGAACCGATCCTCGGCCTTGGCGAGCCAGCGCGAATAGGCAGCATATTTCTCGCGGCCGAGGGCGATGCGCTTGTCGGAGACCGCCGTGTCGAGATATTCGCCGATCGTCTTGCGAAATTCGGCCTGGCGCTGGGTCTTCTCGATCACGCTTGGGTCAAGCGTCACGCCGCGAAAGGCGGCGTCGAAGGTGGCGCGCGACACGCCGTGCGCCCTGGCCTCCGGCCAGAGCGACTGGACGAAACCCGCGAAGCTGCCGGTCGAAGCCGAAGCGGGCCCAGAATGGGCAGTGCGGGCCGCAGCGGGCGTGACCGGGACGAAGGCCAAGGGCAGCGCCGTCACTGCCAAGGCCAAGACGCCAGACCGCAGGAGGATGGTGCGGATCGGTCTCGCCATGGCGTCATCCTGCGGTTCGGCGCCGCCGAAGGTGCGCCCGTAGAGACGTTAGAGCCCGGATGGTTGACAAGCCGTTTACCATCCGGCGGTAAGCTCCCGCATCGAAACCCCTGGACGCTCGAATGATGATGGATCGACGCGGCGCCCTGCGCGCCGCCCTGGCTTTGGCGGGTGCTTCGGCGCTGCCGCGCCTGGCGCTGGCTCAGGCCGGCAGCCTGTTTCCGTTCGCGAGCGACGACGGCAAGCAGGTCTACAACTACCGCCTTCCCTCCGACCTGTCGGTGGAAGGCCTGCCGGGCGTGGTCTGGACCGGCGCCGCATCACCCGACGTGATCCTGGTCGAGTATTTCGACTACAACTGCCCCTTCTGTCGAAAGGCCGAGGGAGATATCGACAGGCTGCTGCGCATGAACCCCGGCCTGAGGCTCGGGCTCGTCAACAACCCGATCCTCAGCCTAGGCTCGGTCCAGGCCGCCAAGGTGCAGCAGGCGGTGCTGCGCAGCGCCGGTCCCGCCAAGGCCTATGCGTTCCACCAGGCCATCTATGCAAAGCACGGTCCAATCGACGGCCCGCTGTCGCTGCAGGTGGTCGGCGAGATGGGCCTCGACGCCAAGGTCATCGAGACGGCGGCCGACCTGCCGCAGGTCGGGGCCGTCATCAAGCGTCAGGCCGAGCTTGCTCAGGCGCTCGGCTTCGAGGCGACGCCCTCCTTCTCGGTCGGAAACATCGGCATCCTCGGCTACCCGGGTCCCGACGCGCTGCAGAAGGCCGTGGCCGACATGAAGCGCTGCGACAAGCTCGCCTGCGGCTGACGCCTAGACGGGCAGGCGTGCGCGAAAGCAGCCGTGGATCTCGGCCGCAGCCCGATCCGGATCCTCGCGGTGCGGGAAGTGACCAAGGCCGTTGAAGGGTGCGAAGTCGAGGTCCGAGAAGGTTTCGCCAAGCGTATCGCCCCAGGCGGACGGTAGGATCGGGTCACGGTCGCCCCAGCGGATGCAGGTCGGGACCGCGATGGGCGGCAGCTTGGGCGCCTCGCCCTTGAAAACCTTCAGGCGAGCCTCGCCCTGGCTCACGTACCAGTTGAAGCCACCCTGGAGGTTGCCGGGCTTGGTGAAATTGTCGACGTAGCGCTCGACCGTGGCGTCGTCGAAAGCGCCCGGGTTGCCGCCCGCCCAGTGCCGCAGCATCGTACCGATGTAGGTTCGGACGGAGTCGCGCGACGTGCCGATGAGGTCCGCCGCCCAGGGAAGCTGATTGAAGCTCTGGTACCAGATCTCCTTCAGCATGTCGGGCGCGGCACCGCGCGGTCCGATGCCGGGGTGGGGGCAGTTGAAGAAGAACAGCCCGGCGAGGCGCTCCGGGGCGAGCCGGGCGAGGTTCTGAGCCGCATAGGCGCCGACGTCGTGGGACACGACGCCGACGCGGCCGAGCTTCAGCGCGTCGAGCACCGCCAGCGCGTCCTTGGCGTGGACATCCGCGCCGACCTCCGCCGAGCGGCCGTTCGGATGCTTGTCGCTGTCGCCAAAGCCGCGCAGGTCGGGCGCAACGCAGTCATAGCCCTGCGCCGCCAGGCGCTCCATCACGGGTGCCCAGGTCCACCAGAATTCCGGCCAACCATGGAGAAACAGAAGCGTCCTGCCATCTGACGAACCGCGACCACTGTTATCGGGCCGCTCGAGCGCTTCCATGCGGGACACATGAAGGCGCGTGCCCTCACGCTCGACGGTTTCGTGTTTCGGCGGAAGGATGTCCATGGTGCTCTCGCGCTGTGTCTGCATGGAGCAACGTTCAGCCGCGTTTTGGGTTCGCGCCTTCGTCCGATCGGGTTGAAGGCGCGACGCTGGCCTATTTCACCACGAGGCGAGCGACCTGCCAGGCCGAGCGGCTGTAGAAGATCTGGCTCTTCAACTCCGGCTCGCTGTCGTAGGGGTAGATGATGAACAGCGGACCCTTGTCGCGAACCGGCATATATTCGCCATTGCGCTTCAATGCCAGAATGGCATGGTGCTTGGAGAAATCCTCCATCGGGATCTCGGTCGTGTAGTCGTTGAGGGCATAGGCGACGAGACGCTGGCCCTTGGCGCCGACATCCGCCATCAGCTTGTCCATGGGGACGCCCTCGAAGGTCATCGGACCCTGGTACCAGGGCGTCGTGGTGACGACCTTCACCATGCCCAGCTTTTCCAACATGGCGCGATCAAAGACCGCCGTGTCGCCGACATTCTTCTCCGAGATATCGCCCGAGATCGTCAGGATTGTTTTTTCGTTCGGCATGGGAAGGCTTCCGGCCCGGGCTGCGGTCGCGGCAAGCCCCAGGGCGGTCAGGGCCGCCAAGATAGACCGCGTCTTTATCGGCTTTGCCATGTCTGATGTCCTCGATGGTCAGCTGAACACGATGCGGGTGCGCTCGCCGCAGGACCGTTCAGGGGAGAGTTGATCGTCGTTCATCGCCGACGCTGGGCACGATCCCCGCTGATGCGGCGAACGCTGTGCGAAGTTGTCACAGGAGTTTCTAAGGAAGCGTTTATCGCGATCCGGTCCTCGATCCGCGATCGTCGACCCGGGTTGAGTTGCATGCCATGAAACGCTATTTTCACTCTTTTCTGAGCTGATATGGCTTCCTTGGTGCGTCTGGAGCACAATTTTGAACAACATCGTCGATTCGATGACCTCGGCGTGCCTTGGAAATCAGGCCGTTGCGGGCTTGATGCATGACAGCGACAAGCTCGCCATGCGGGAGGCTGCAGCCAGGAAGATCGAGGAACTCTTCGACATCCTCCTGATCGACCATCGCAATGACCATAATACGCGGGACACTCCGTCCCGCGTCGCCAAGATGTTCGTCGAAGAAACGATGCGGGGGCGCTACACCTCTCCGCCGCGGATCACGGATTTCGACAATGTCGAGCGCTGCGACCAGCTGATCGTCACGGGTCCGCTCGAAGTCCGCTCGACCTGCGCGCACCATCTCATGCCAATCTACGGCCATGCCGTGATCGGTATCCTGCCCTCGGCCGAAGGCAAGATCATCGGTCTTTCGAAATATGACCGTATCGTCGATCACTTCTCGTCGCGCCTGCAGATCCAGGAAGAATTGGTGAAGCAGATCGAGCGCTTCATCGTCGACACGACCGCGCCGCGTGGTCTCGCGGTGCGGGTCAGTGCCGTCCATATGTGCAAGAGCCATCGCGGTGTGCGTGCGTCGCGGGCAAGCCGCATGGTCAACACGACCTACTACGGCGCACTCGGCGCCGATCCGCAGCTGAAGGCCGAGTTCCTTCAGGAATGCGCCATGCTGGAGCGTAGCGCGGGCTGACCCTCTCGCATTCTGCTCGGATCATAGGAGCGCTGCCTTGGACCAGATCTTAGCTTCACGCGAGCACGACGACGCTGCTTCAGGCAGTGGCGTCTATCGCTCGACCAAGACCTACGATCACAACGAGGGACTGTCCTGCACGTTTCGCCAATGGCGTGCCACTCACTCGCACTGCCGTCTGCTGCATGGCTATGCCTTCGCGATCCGCTTCGTCTTCGCCACCCGAGAGCTCGACGAGCGCCATTGGTGCTTCGACTTCGGCGGCATGAAGCCGGTGCGGCAATGGCTGCACGAGATGTTCGATCACACATTGCTGATCGCGGCCGACGATCCGGAACGTGCCCGGCTCGAGGCTCTCGGCGAGTTGGGTCTCGCCGACGTCAGGATCCTGCCCGCGGTCGGGTGCGAGGCCATGGCGCAATTCGTGCACGCCAAGGTCGAGACTATTGTCCAGGACGTCACGGGCGGCCGAGTTCGGCTCGAGAGCGTCGAAGTCCGCGAGCACGGCGGAAACTCCGCATTATACAGTTCGGATTGATCATGGCCGCGACTAGGCATCGGCCGGTGATCCAGCCTCGGCAGAAGGCGGAGGGCCTTTAGCGTGTGGTACGTCAGGACCGGCAAGTTCATCGTCTTCGCCCTGATGTGTGCGTTGCTGGCGGCTGCTGGCGTCGTGTCCTGGTTGATCTCGCAGCGCCAGGATGCGCTGAAGCAGGTCTCGCGCTACAATATTTGCTGGCTCGCCAGCCAGGCCAACGGCGAGTTCAACCGGCTCGAGGTGAAGGTCGCGGCCTTCAATATGTCTGGCTCCGGTGTCGACCGCGACGAGGTCGAGCTTCGCTATGACGTGCTGCTGAACCGGCTCGGCGTCATGACGGCTGGCGAATTCCGCTCCTTTACGGACGGCGATCCGGAGCGAGCCGAGACCGTCAAGGACCTGGCGACCGTCATCGACAAGCTCAAGCCGATGATCGCTGACCTCGACCAGCCGGGCATGACGAGGGCCGCTCTGGCCGTAATGGCGCCTCTCGAGACGAAGCTCGTCGAGCTTGCGGCGTCGGCCAACCGCTACGGCAGCGAGCGGGTCGCGTCGGATCAGTATGAACTGGTCTGGCTGTTCTGGGTCTTTTCGGGCGTCGTGGCGGGCCTGTTCACCGTCGGCACGGGCCTGCTGCTCATCGTTGGCTGGCACAACCGCCTCCTCACCCGGGCCCGAGACGGGTTGAACGAACTCGCCAGCGACCTGCGCGAAACATCGGAGCGTCTCGAAGGTGCGAATTCCGAGGTTCGGATCGTGAACTCGGAGCTGCAGGACCGCAACCGTGTCCTTCAGCGCCGCGATCGCGAGATCGGTATTCAGAACGAGCGGTTCGATGCAGCGCTGAACAACATGTCCCAGGCGCTTTGCATGGTGGATGGCGACGAGCGTCTGGTCGTTTGCAACCAGCGCTTCTCGGATCTGTTCGCTCTCGCCGTTACGCCTATCCCAGGCATGCTGTTCAGCGAGATCATCGAGCGAAGTCTGGATGCTCGCCTCAAGGCGATCCATGCGCGTCATCGCGTGCTGCAGGCGGAAGGCAAAGCCGGGAGCTTTATCCAGGACAGCGAGCGGCGCGACGTCGTGTCGGTCTCCCACCAGCCTATGCCGGCTGGCGGCTGGGTGGCGACCTACGAGGATATCACGCAGCGCCGTCAGGCAGAGGCGCAGATCACCTACCTCGCCCATCACGACGCCTTGACGGGCCTCGTCAACCGCTTCCACTTTGGCGAGATGCTCGACGTCGCGCTGGCCGAATGCGACCTACATGGCGGACGGCTCTCGGTCTTCTACCTCGACCTCGACGGATTCAAGCACATCAACGACAGTTTCGGCCATCACGTCGGTGATGCCCTGCTGCAGGAGGTCGGAAAGCGTGTAGCCCTTGTCGTCCGGGCAGACGACGTCGTGGCGCGTCTCGGCGGCGACGAATTCGCAGTGCTGCAGACACAGCAGAACGGCGCCGACGGCGAAATCGCCACGGCCGAGCGACTGTTGCAGGCCCTCGGCGAGCGGTACGATGTGGATGGTCTCGTACTGTTCGTGACGGCCAGCATCGGCGTCGCCAGCGCGCCTGGCGACGGCAAGTCGGGCGACGAGGTGATGAAGAACGCCGATCTGGCGCTCTATCAGGCCAAGGTGGGCGGAAAAAACACGGCCCGCATCTTCGCACCCGACATGGACGAGGCGCGTCAGGCCCGGCGGGCTCTCGAACTCGATCTCAGCATGGCGCTCACCAACGGCGAATTCGAGGTGTTCTACCAGCCCGTCGTCAATGCCCAGACCATCACGATCGTGGGCTTCGAGGCTTTGTTGCGCTGGCGCCATCCGACCCGGGGGCTCGTCTCGCCAGGGGCCTTCATTCCCATCGCCGAGGAGATTGGACTGATCGCGGAGCTCGGTGCCTGGGTGCTCGGCGAAGCCTGCCGCGAAGCTGTCCGCTGGCCGCGCGAATTGACGATCGCCGTGAACCTGTCCCCCGTGCAGTTTCGCTCGCGAGATCTCGTAGGCACCGTCAAGGATGCCCTGCTGCGGTCCGGGTTACGACCGACACGCCTCGAACTCGAGATCACGGAAAGCGTGCTGCTCAGCGACACCGACGGCTCCCTCGGAGCGCTGCACGCGCTGCGGGAATTCGGCATTCGCATCGCCATGGACGATTTCGGAACCGGCTATTCGTCGCTGAGCTACCTGCGTCGCTTTCCCTTCGACAAGATCAAGATCGACCAGTCCTTTGTGCGCGAAATGTCGACGCGTCCGGACTGTATCAAGATCGTGCGATCCATCGCGGCACTCGGCGCCAGCCTCGGCATGACGACGACCGCCGAGGGTGTCGAGACCCCCGAGCAGTTTGCACAGCTTCAGGCCGCAGGTTGTGACCAGGTCCAGGGCTATCATTTCGGCCGCCCGGAACCGGTCGATCGGATGATCTTCGAGCTGCCGCCCTCGATCAATGCGCCGAAGGAAGTACCATCCCCTTCAATTCGCGCAGCTCGCCGCAGCGGGACACGGGGCTGAGATCAGGCGACCCCGATCGCGTAAAGGTCGTGGATGTGCAGGATCCCGACCGCGACGCCGTCGCGGTCGACCACCGGCAGGACACTGCGGCGCTTTCCGTTGAGCAAGGCCAGGGCCTGAGCCGCCAGGGCTTCGGCGCCGATGGTCAAGGGGTGGGGCGTCATCACGTCCTCGACCGCCAGACTCATGAGTCCCGGCCCCATGTGGCGGCGCAGATCGCCGTCCGTCACGAGACCGGCGAGGCGCCCTTCGGCGTCCATCACGCAGACGCAGCCGAAGCGCTTGCCCGTCATCTCCACGACCGCCTCGGCCATGACGGCGCCGGCTCCCACGCGCGGGATCGCGTCGCCGCCATGCATGACGTCTCCGACGTAGGTGAGCTGACTGCCGAGCTTTCCGCCGGGATGGAGCGTCTTGAAATCATGGGCCGAGAAACCGCGGGCTTCGAGCAGCGCCACCGCCAGCGCGTCGCCCATGGCGAGTTGCATCGTGGTCGATGTCGTAGGGGCGAGCCCGTTGGGGCAGGCCTCCTCGGATTTCGGTAGCGTCAGGCAAAGATCCGCCTGGCGTCCCAGGGCACTGTCGGGGTTCGACGTCATGGCGACCAGCGGCATGCCGAAGCGCCGTGCATAGGTGATCACGGCCGCGAGCTCCGCCGTCTCGCCCGACCACGAGAGCGCCAGGACGGCATCGTCGATCTGGATCATGCCGAGATCGCCGTGGCTCGCCTCGGCGGCATGAACGAAAAAGGCCGGCGTTCCGGTCGAGGCCAGGGTCGCGGCGAGCTTGTTGCCGACATGGCCCGACTTGCCCATGCCGGTCACGACAACTCGACCTTTGATGCCGAGCAGCAGTGCCACAGCGGCGGAGAATTCGTCGCGCAGCCGCGTGAACGGGCCGGCCAGCGCCTCCTCTAGAGCTGCGATTCCGGCGCGCTCGAGCTGCAGAGTGCGCAGTGCGGACGCAACGGGACCAGACCGGGACAGGGTAGGCACGGAGGGCGGGAGCGACATGGGCTGTCGATATCATCGTGGCGGCGGCTTTGCACGCCGGGTGCTTCGGCGCTCGACCGCAACGGCCTATTAACCAAGGATCTTTACCTTCTCGACATCGCAGCGGTTCATCGGGAAGGGCGGGCGCCTCGTGTCATCGACAAACCGCTCGGCGCTTGTTTCATTCCCCCGAGTGAACCTCGCTCGACGTCACCGTCTCGGCGGATCTGAGCCGACCGCGTCTCCGTTCTTGGCCCGTGAACACCGGGCCTGGCTGCTGATCGCCGGAGTGGCACTCGGCTTGACGGCGACCGCCCCTGCTGAAGCCCAGGATGCCTCCGGAGCCCTCTCCGGCACCGGCACGACTTTGCGCGGCTCCGTCGATGGCGCGATCGGCGGTGCGGCAGCGGCGAGCGGCCCCGGCAACGACGGAGCCGACACGGCCGCTCCACCTCTTCCCGATGATGGCGGCATTCGAACCTCCCCTGCCGATGCGGCGGCATCCGCGAAGCCGCGCGGTAAGTTCTCTCCGCCGAAAGGCACGGCCAAGACCCAGGACCGGGCCCGCACGCCGCGCGTCGGGGCGCCGCCGCTGCCGGAACTCCAGGCCTATCCGTCGTCTGTGCCAGCCTCACTGCGTCTACGCGGAACGGGTGCTGCCATCGATACGGTCGGCGACGTCACCCGCCCCGGCCCGACGGTCGCAGCCTTGCCGTTTACGGCGCGGCTTCGCACCCGGATTGAGGACACACCCTACGATCCGATCGGCTACGATGTCGGCTCGTTGCGACTGACACCCTACATCACGCAGAGCCTCGGCTACGATTCCAATCCGGACCAGATCCAAACCAACCTGCGGCCCTCGGCTTTCGAGCGAACCGAAGGCGGCTTCGGTCTCGCGTCGACCTGGTCGCGGAACTCGCTGACCGCGAGCCTGCATGCCGGCTACGACGCCTTCTTCAGCGCCCCCGAGGCCAACCGCCCCGATGCCGTCGGACTGGCGGACTACCGGTTCGACGTCGATCGCGACACCACGCTCGACGCCGAAACCCGCTTCGCCATCGACACCCAGCGCGTCGGTTCGCCCGAAGTGATCAACGGAGCCACAAGCCGGCCGCTGATCTCGACCTTCGGCGCGTCGGTCGGCGGTGCAGAAACTTTCGGACGCCTCAACCTTGCGCTGCATGGCTCGCTCGACCGCACCGCCTATGAGAATGCCGACGGCGGCGGTGGCGTCATCCAAGATCTCTCCAGCGAGAGCTTCAACGATTATGGCGTGCATCTGCGCGCCAGCTACGAGGTAACGCCGGTCCTCAGCCCCTTCGTCGATATCCTCAGCGACGACCGCATCCACGACAGCACCATCGACTACACGGGCTACCAGCGCGATTCGGTGGGTACCACCGGCCAGGTCGGATCGACCTTCGAGCTCACTCGCCTTCTGTCCGGCGAAGTGTCAGGGGGCTACGGCGGCCGAAGCTACGAAGACCCTCGCCTGAAGAGCATCACGAGTCCGGTCGTCAACGGGGCGCTGACCTATGCGGCGACGCCGCTGACGACGCTGAGCTTCCGCGCCGCCACGAGCTTCGACGAGACCACGGTGGCAGGGGCGTCGGGGACAAAGTCGCGATCAGCCACGCTGGAGCTCTCACACGCCCTGTTGCGAAACCTCACCGTCACGGCGGCGCTGTCCTATCTCAACACGGAATATGTCGGGGTCTCGATCTCGGAGAACACCCTGGCCGAGAGCCTCAAGGCCGAATATCACCTCTCGCGGTCGCTGGTCGCCACCGCGAGCTACAATCACGAGCGCCTGACCAGTTCGCTCGCCGGATCGAGCTTCGGGCAGAACGTCTTTCTGGCGGGTCTCCGTTGGCAGCACTGAGCGGAGCAGGGTAGGGCTGTCGTCGCACGCGCATCGCGACGGAGCCGCCCATGTCCCTGCACTTCAGCCCATCCGAATTCGCCGCCCGACGGGCCCGCCTCGGCGTTGCTCTTGCGGAGCGGCGCCTCGACGGGCTGCTGCTGTTCTCGCAGAACAGCATGTATTGGCTAACCGGTTACGACACGTTCGGCTTCTGCTTCTTTCAATGCCTCTACGTCGGCGCGGATGGCCGAACGGCCCTGCTGACGCGCTCGGCGGATCTCCGTCAGGCGAAGCACACATCCGACATCGCCGATATCCGGATCTGGCGAGATGGCGCCGATGCCGAGCCGGCTCGCGACCTCGCCGCCATGCTGCGAGACTTCGGCGTCTCCGGCCGTCGCCTGGGTGTCGAATTCGGCGCTCACGGCCTGTCCTACGCGGACGGGTTGAAGCTTGTGGCGGCAATCGACGGCGAGATTGGGACCGTGGACGCGACGGCGCTCGTCCCCGCCCTTCGCGTCGCGAAATCGCAGGCCGAGATCGCCTATGTGCGGCGTGCCGCAGCCCTGTCGGATGCGGCCGACCGGGCGGTCATCGATCGCCTGACGCCTGGGGCCGACGAGGGCGACCTCCTGGCCGCCCAGCACGCGGCAATCTTCGAGGGCGGTGGCGAGGAGCCCGGCAACGCCTTCATCATCGGCTCGGGTGCGGACGCGCTGCTCTGCCGGTCGAAGGCCGGCCGGCGCAGGCTCGAGGCCGATGACCAGATCACGCTGGAATTCGCCGGTGCCTATCGGCACTACCACGCCGCCATCATGCGGACCCACGTGGTGGGACGACCACGCCCCCTGCACCACGCCTATCATGCCGCGGCTCGGGAGGCGCTTCTGGCCTGCGAATCGGAGCTCCGGCCGGGCCGTACCGCCGGAGACGTCTTCGCCGCCCATGCCCGTGTGCTCGACACGCATGGGCTTGGCGCCCATCGGCTCAATGCCTGTGGCTACAGCCTCGGCGCCACCTTCGCGCCGTCCTGGATGGACGCACCGATGTTCTACGACGCCAATCCGTTCGTCATTCCCGAGAACGGCGTGTTCTTTCTCCACATGATATTGATGGATTCCGACAGCGAGACGGCACTGTGCCTCGGCCGCACCTCACTGGTCGGAAATTACACGGCGCAGCCGCTCAATGCGGCGAACCTCGATCTCGTGTTGAAATAAGGTCGAAAAGCCACTGTCATGCAGGGCCGCCATGCGCGGTTCGGTTACCAAGCGCGCAGAACGCGAAGCCATGTTGCGTTGTTCCAGTCCCATAACGCTGGTATGACGCCCCGGCCTCAAATTTCTCGGGGTGACGCGGCGCCCCGCATCGTCCCGGCCTGCCACGGGGCGCCAACGCTTTTTGAATGCGGCGTGTCTCGGCAGCTTCGACGGAGGCTGGACTATGCCTGGCACACGCGCCGACCTTGCCTTGACGTCGAGAGGAACTTCCATGGCTGGAACCATCAAGATCCTTCCGGGGAATTCGAACCGGCCGCTCACCGAGGCCATCGCCGCCTATCTCGGCGTGCCGCTCACCCGGTGTGTGGTGAAGCGCTTCGCCGACGAGGAAATCTTCGTCGAGATCCAGGAGAATGTGCGCGGCGAGGACACGTTCATCGTCCAGTCGACGGCCTATCCGGCCAACGACCACCTGATGGAACTCTTGATCCTCACCGACGCGCTTCGCCGCGCCTCGGCCCGGCGCATCACCGCCGTCCTGCCCTATTTCGGCTACGCGCGGCAGGACCGGAAGGCGGGGCCCCGCACGCCGATCTCGGCGAAGCTCGTCGCCAACCTGATCACCCGCGCCGGCGTCGACCGCGTGCTGACCGTCGACCTCCACGCGGCGCAGATCCAAGGCTTCTTCGATATCCCGACCGACAATCTCTTCGCCGCCCCGGTCATGGTGCGCGACGTCGTTGAGCGGTTCGACTGTTCCAACGTCATGGTGGTGTCGCCCGACGTAGGTGGCGTGGTTCGCGCCCGGGCGCTGGCCAAGCGCATCGACGCGCCGCTCGCCATCGTGGACAAACGGCGGGAACGCGCCGGTGAATCCGAGGTGATGAACATCATCGGAGACGTCAGGGGCCGGTCCTGCATTCTTCTCGACGATATCGTCGATTCGGGCGGAACGCTGTGCAATGCCGCCGACGCGCTACTGGCCCAGGGTGCCAGCGACGTCTCGGCCTATTGTACCCATGGCGTACTCTCGGGCGGCGCGGTGGCCCGCATCGCCGCGTCCAACCTGAAGGAAGTCGTCGTCACCGACACGATCCGCGCCACCGAGGCGGTGCGGGTGGCCCAGAACATTCGGGTCATCTCCGTGGCGCCGTTGATCGGAGAGGCTATCGGCCGGATCGCCCAGGAGACCTCCGTCTCGAGCCTTTTTGAGAATGCCGCCGTGGCGGGCGTCTATGCCGCCCCGGCGGCGCCCCCAATGCAGCATCAGAAAAGTTCGGTCGTCCAGGTCTTGCCCCGCGCCGTCGTGGTCGGCTGAGGCGAGCGCTGTCGCGCTCTGGCGGAAGCGGCTCGGTAGAGGCTTCCCCTGCGGGGACCCTTGCTGTCCGGTCGGCGGCGATCCAGATAGCGCGAAGGCGCTGGAAGGTGATGCATGCAGGACAGGGTGGATGTGGCGGTGATCGGGGGCGGAGCCGCCGGGATTGCGGCCGCGAGGCGCATCCTGCGCCACCCGGGCATGTCGGTGCTGGTCATCGAGGCCAGGTCTCGCATCGGAGGCCGCGCCCATACGATGACGGCGAGGCCGTCGGCCGCTGGCGGATGCGACGTTCCCTTGGATCTCGGCTGCGCATGGCTGCACAGCGGGCTCGCCAATGTCTGGACCGGCCTTGCCGAGCAGGAGGGGTTCACGGTCGATCGCCGTCCGGCTCCCTGGGACCGGGAAGACCGAGACCTCGGGCTCGAGCCGGAGGAGCAACTCGGCTTCGCCGACGCCATGGAGGATTTTCGCCTCAAGGCGGAGGAGGCGACGGCGCGCGGCGACGACGGTCCGCTCTCTGACCTCGTGCCGCTCGAGAGCCGCTGGCGCAGCCTGCTCGACGCGGTTTCGACCTATGTCAGTGGTGCCGAACTCGACCGCGTTTCGGTACGTGACTCCGCCGATTATCGCCCCGGCGAGGGCGACGATTGGCGTGTCGTCGAGGGTTACGGCCGTCTCGTCGTCCATCACGGACGCGACCTGCCGGTCGTGCTCGACACGCCGGTCACGCTGATCGACCATTCCGGTTCGGACTCCGTCCGGATCGAGACGACGCGCGGGACCATCGTGGCCAAGGTGGTCATCGTTACGGCTTCGACCGACGTGCTGGCCTCCGAGAACATTCGCTTCCTGCCGGCGCTGCCCGATAAGGTAGAGGCCGCGGCGCTGCTGCCGCTGGGGTCGGTGGAAAAGCTCTGGCTCGGTACCGCGACGCCGGAGTTGTTTCCCGCCGAAGCCTATTGCATGGGGGCGAGCGATACGGCCCGGACCGCCGCCTATCATCTGCGGCCCTTCGAACGGCCGGTCATCGAATGTTTTCTCGCCGGCGATCTCGCCCGCGACCTGACCCGCGCCGGGCGCGCCGCGGCGCTCGACTTCGCCCGCAGCGAGTTGCGGGGGCACCTCGGCCGGGAGGCGGCCGATGCCGTGACGCCGCTCTCCCTCACCGATTGGGGGCGCGAGCCGCATATCCTGGGCTCCTATGCCTATGCGGTGCCCGGCTCGGCCGGTGCGCGGGCCCGGCTGGCGCAACCCGTCGACGGGCGTCTGTTTTTCGCTGGCGAAGCCGTTCACCCCTCGCGCTTCACCACGGCCCATGGCGCCTACGAGACCGGCGTCGCGGCTGCCGAAGCCGCCTTGTCTTCTCTCGTGCCTGTTCAACTCGCGAGATCGGCCGTCGTGATCACCTGAACGCCGCTGTCGCGCATCGCCTGACGCGCGGCATCGAGCGTTGTTCCGCCCGACGGGATGGGCGCGCCGATCGCCCGGCAGGCGTCCTCCATGACGAAAACCTCGTAGCCCAGAGCCCGCGCGTCCTGCGCCGACCAGAAGACGCAGAAGTCGAGCGCGAGGCCGCAGAGGAACAGGCGCTTGAAGCCCCGCTCCCCGACCCAGCCACCAAGACCCGTCGTGCTGACGCGGTCGTTGTCGCGGAACGCCGAATAGCTGTCGATCTCGGGCCGAAACCCCTTTCTGAAGATCGCCTCAACCCTGTCGAGCGGCAGCGCTTGATGAAGGACCGCGCCCGCACTGCCGATGAGGGCATGGTCGGGCCAGAGCACCTGTTCGCCGTAGGGGAGCGTCACGGTCGAGAAAGCGGCGGCGCCATGCGTCGACGCGAATGAGATGTGACCCGGCGGGTGCCAGTCCTGCGTGGCAAAGGCATGCCGGAATAGCGAACCCGCAAGGTCCGAGCAGGGCGCCACGACGGCATCGCCGTCGGGCACCGGCAACTCACCTCCGGGCATGAAGGTGGGCTGGACGTCGATGAGACCCAGCACGTCGGTGGACTGATCGATCCGGATCCGCATGCGTCATCCTCTGGCGGGCCGATCGAGCCTATCAGCCTCGCCCCAAAGGTGCGAGCCATGCTGAGAGCGTTTGCTTGATGCAGTGCTTGCTACGGCGACCGACGAGGAACCGCACCACGCGGGCTCTCGTTGTCCCACCATAGGGAGGACGGCATGGCTTTTGATGACACTACCCCTCCGACAGTAGCGTATTCCGAGACGGCGCCCGTCGCCCTCGACGAGACCGAGCGCCTGATCGCTTCCGACAAAGTCCAAGGAACGGAAGTCTTCGGACGCAACGGTGAGCGGCTCGGTACCGTCTACAATTTCATGGTCGACAAGATCACTGGCCGTGTCGCCTACGCGGTCATGTCCTTCGGCGGGTTCCTCGGGCTCGGAGAGCGCTATCACCCATTACCGTGGGAGGCTCTGACCTACGATCCGACGCGGGGTGGCTATGTGGTCGACCTCGACCGTGAAAAGCTTGAACACGCGCCGAGCTTCGCGGCGGGCGAGGAGCCCTGGCGAGATCCAGAACACCGCCGTAACGTCTTCGGCTTCTACGGTTTCAACTACGGTTTGTGAGGGAGGAGATCATGCATCGTCTCTGCACCGGAGCCGCCGCGGCCTCGATCCTAATTCTCTGCCAATCCGGTGCCGTCGCTCAGGCTGCAGCACCCGCCGCCGGATCCAACTCTACGGTTCCGGAAAAGACTGCTCCCGCCACCAGCCTCGACACGAAGCCTGGCAGCCTCATCGACAAGCTGGCCCCGACCAACGGAGTGATCGCGCCGACCGGCGATGTCGACCCGGCCATACACAAGGAGCCGCCGCAGAGCGGCAATATGCCGGTCATGAAGCCTGGCCAAGTCCCGGCGCAGCCCGGCAACAGCGGCAACGGCGGGCTTTACTGAATGTCTGGCCGCCGTCACGGTCCGGCCGGACGGTCCATTGGTTCGAGGTGAAGGTAGTCGGCGTCGAAGTCGCCGAGGGCCGCAAGTCCTTTCCAATCCACCACCGCGACGGTCTGGTTGTGCAGTGTGGCGAGTCTGCGTTCCCGGAGCTCCTTCAGCATGCGGTTGATGTGGACGAAAGACAGGCCGAGCGCGTCGGCGAGTTCGACCTGAGTGATGGGAAGGGTCATGGTGGCCTCGTTGACGAGACCCACCGCTCGCAGGCGTGTAAACATCTCGCAAAGGAAGTGTGCCGTCCGGGCGAGTCCGTCGCGTTGCCCGATGCTGACGATCCTCTCGCGCAGCGTCGCCGCATCCACCAGCGTATCGCGCCAGAGCGCCCCTCCCACGCGAGGAAAGTTGGCGTTCAAGGCATGCACCGCCTCGTGCGGAATGAAGCCTGCAGTCAATGCCGTCAGGGCCGCGAGATTGTGATCGAGCACCGACAGGTGGAGGCTTTGCAGGTCGGGAACGTCGCCAGGAACATGGAAGGCCAGGATCTGGCGGCGTCCGTCCCTGACCAGCTTGTACCGGAAAGCAAATCCTGTGAGCACCAGGCAGCAGTGGGACGGCCTGTCGCCGATCGTGGCGATGTCCTGACGCGCCGCCACGTCGCGGATCATCATGGGCAGAGCCGCAACCGCGGCTTTCTCATCGGCGCTGAGCGCGGCAATGCTCGCCAGTTTTCGCACGAGGACGCTCTCTGCACTCCCAACCATCATTCGCTCCGGTGAGGCCGCCTGGGCCGATGGGTCAGCGCGCCACGATAGAGGTCGAGGCCGTGACGCGACAGGTGTGGGTGTCTGGTGACGACACCCTCCAGTTAACGGACAGGCGAGATTTGAGCATCATGCGGGATCATGTGATCAGGATCGCCCGAAAATCGTTCACGTTGGTTCCTGTCGGACCCGTATCGAAGAGGGCATCGACGGCAGCGAAGGCCGTGTAGCTGTCGTTGCCCAGCAGGTAGGTGCGCGGATCCAGCCCCGCTGCGCGGATCGCTCCGGCGGTCGCGCCGTCCGCGAAGGCGCCGGCGTTGCTCTCGGACCCGTCGATCCCGTCCGTATCCGCCGCCAACGCGGAGATCCCCGGTACGCCGTCGATCGCCAGGGCCAGCGACAACAGAAACTCGGCGTTGCGGCCTCCGCGTCCCTTGGACCGGACCGTCACTGTGGTTTCCCCGCCCGAGAGAATCACGACCGGCTTGGGAAAGGGACGGTTTCGCGTTGCGACCTCGCGGGCAAGAGCTGCATGCACCGCTCCGATGTCGCGCGCCTCGCCTTCGATGGCGTCGGATAGGATCACGGCCGGGACGCCGAGCCGTTCGGCTTCGGCGGCGGCAGCATCGAGCGACAGCCTTGCCGACGCGATGATACGATGCGAGTGGCGGCTGTACCGGGGATCCTCCGGCTGCGGCGCGGCGGCTGCCGACGATTGCAGGTGCGCCAGCACGCGGGGCGGCAGGACGAGGCGGTAATCCTGGACGATGCGCAAAGCCTCGTCCCTGGTGGCGGAATCCGCCACTGTCGGACCCGAGGCGACGTGATGAGCGGCGTCGCCCGGAATATCGGAGAGGATCAGGCTCGCCACGGGAGCGCGGGACAGCAAGGCGAGCCGACCTCCCTTCACGGTCGAGACATGTTTGCGCAGGGTGTTCATGGCGCCGATCGGCGCGCCGGAACGTAGCAGGGCGTCGTTGAGGCCCATCTCGTCTGCGAGATCGAGGCCGGGCGGTGGCGCGGGCAGCAGGGCCGATCCGCCGCCCGAGATCAACGCGACGACGAGATCGTCCGGCGTCGTCGTTTCGACGAGGTGCACCATGCGCCGCGTCGCCTCCAGCCCCGCCGCATCGGGCACGGGATGCGCGGCCTCGAGAACCTCGATGCGATCGCAGGGGCAGCCGTAGCCGTAGCGCGTCACCACGGCGCCCGACAGCGGCCCGTCCCAGACTCTCTCCAGCGCCTGTGCCATCTGGGCCGAAGCCTTGCCGGCTCCGACCACGATCGTGCGGCCGGCAGGGCGAGGCGGAAGGTGCGCCGGGACGGCCAGAGAGGGATGGGCAGCCGCGACCGCGGCCCGGAACAGCCCGGCCAGCAGGTCCCGCGACCCGTTCGCGGAATCGATCATGCCTTGCCTCCCGAGAGCGACCATGTCAGCAAAAGACCATTGTTTGACGCCGACTGTGGAGCCGACGGAATGGCCCGTAAACCGAATTACGACTTCGAACGCCGCGAAAGAGAGAAAGCCAAGGCCGCCAAGGCCGAGGAACGCGCCAAGCTCAAAGCCGACAAGAAGACGCAGCCCGATGGCGAAGGCTCCGAGGGATCGGCCGATGCCGCGCCCGAAGGTCCGGACGCCTCGGCCAACAAGATCTGACGCTGCATCCCCTTCCACAGGGCGACCGGGCCCACGAAGCCTGATCGTCCGCGACGCCGGATGCCTCCCCTCTCCCTTGTGGAGACGATAAGGGGTGAGGGTCGGTGACGGTGCTCAGGGCGCTTCTCTCAGGGGAACCTGCAGCTTTTGGAGGGGTCGCCCGACCCTCACCCGCAGCCCCTCTCCACAAGGGCCACAAGGGAGAGGGGAGACGTGCCTGACACGAGGTTCAGGCGGCTGAGCCCAGCATGCGCCGGCGCATCGGCTTCAGCAGTGCGATGGCGAGAATGGCCGTCACGACGTCCGCCGCGATGGCCACCGTGAAGACCGCTCCCCAGGATCCCGTGCCATCGTGCAGCAGCGAGGCCATGGGCCCGCCCAGGATCGACCCCACCCCCTGCGCGATGTAGAGGCAGCCGTAGTTGGCGGTGCCGTGCCGCGTCCCGAACGTGTCGGTCAGGGTGGAGGGAAACAGCGAGAAGATCTCGCCCCAGCCGAAGAAGACGAGCCCCGAGAGCAGCACGAAGAGCACGGGGTCGCCGCGCGTCAGCAGCCAGGCCGACATGGCCACGGCCTCGAGCAGGAAGGCGATGAGCATCGTGTTCTCTCGCCCGATCCGGTCAGACAGGGCACCGAAGAAGGGGCGTGTCAGGCCGTTGCAGAACCGGTCGATGGTCAGGGCGAGCGGCAGCGCCGCCATGCCGAAGACGGTGGCGCCCGTGACGCCGAAGTCGCCTGCGAAGAAGCCGATCTGCGTCGTCACCATCAGGCCGGTGGTCGACATCAGCGCCATCATGACGAACATCAGCCAGAAAACCGGGTGTCGCAACATGGCGGACGTGGGGACATCCACGATACCGGGGCGGCTCTCCGGTGCGGGGACGTCGAAGGCTAGGCGCGATGGCGGGCGGCGCAGCCCGGCTGCCGCGAGGACGCCCACCACGGCAAAGACGATGCCGAACTCGAAAAGCGTCGCCTGGTATCCCGCCGCGGCGAGCTTGTCGGCAATCGGGAAGGTGGTGAGGATCGCTCCCATCCCGTAACCGGCCGCCACGATGCCGGCCGCAAATCCGCGCCGGTCCGGAAACCAGGCCATCACCAGCCCGACGACACCCACATAGACGATGCCGGTGCCGAGGCCGCCGATCAGGCCGTAGCTGAGATAGAGTTGCGTGAGCGTGGTCGAATAGGAAGCCACAACCCAACTCAGGCCGGTGAGCGCGCCGCCGAGACCGATCAGCGGCGCCGGACCGAACCGTTGCACGAGGTAGCCCTGAAAAGGCGAGAAGAACGTCTGCAGCACGATCAGGATGGTGATCGTCACCTGCAGGGCGGCAGCCTGGGTGCCGAAGGCGGCGAGGATAGGCTTGGTGAACAGCGCCCAGACATATTGAGGGCTCGAGGCCGACATCATGCAGAGGAGGCCGAGTCCGAGCTGAACCCAGCGGGCCCTCCCGGTTTGGGTCGTGATGGCCGGTCGGCCCATCGTGGTCGTACTCAAGGTGGAAGATCCGCGTCGGAGAAAGATGCGCACATCGCATGCAATTCACCGGCCAAATGCGGGTCTCGACAATGGTGCGGGAGGTGACGGTTGCCCCGGCATTCGGCGTCGGCGAGACCAGCGGCAGGCATGCTCGATGAGAAGGGAGTGCCGCGCCTCTCCGTCCCCGAAACCCACCGGTCCGCCGATCCTGATCTGCCGGTATGCTGGCCGTCTTCCCCGTCCCTTGTGGCGATGCGTGAGGAATGAGAAGGGGCCGCAGCGTGCAGTCACTCGAAACGTGTGAAACCGGTCGCCATAACGTCAACAGCGTCTAGACCGTTCGGGACAGAAAGGACGTCACCATGTGCGGACGGTTTACGCAGCGTTACACCTGGGCCGAGGTGCATGCCTTTCTCAGTGTCATCGGCGCGCCGAAGAACCTGCGACCGCGCTACAACATCGCTCCCACCACTGAAGTGGATGTCGTGGTGGATCGCGGGCAGGGCCGCGAGATCCTGACCATGCGATGGGGATTGGTGCCCGCCTGGTGGACGAAGCCGCTCAAATCCGTGCCGGCGACCTTCAACGCACGGGCCGACACGGTGGCGTCCAAGCCCATGTTCCGCGACGCCTTTCGCAAGCGCCGCTGCATCATCCCGGCCTCCGGCTTCTTCGAATGGACCGATGGCGCGGGCGGCAAGCAGCCGCATTACTTCTCGGCCGCCGACGGATCCATCCTGGCCTTCGCGGGCCTGTGGGACCGGTGGACCGATCCGGCGACCGGCGAGGCGATCCTATCCTGCACCGTCATCGTTTCCGGAGCGAGTGACTGGATGGCGCCTTATCACGACCGGATGCCGGTGCTGATCGGCGAAGCCGAGACGGAGGCGTGGCTCCGCGGCGAAGGCGGGGCCGAAGTGCTGCGACCCGCGGCCGAAGCTCTCCTGCAGGAATGGCCGGTGTCGCAGCGGGTGAACCGGGCGGGCGCCGCCGATGATCCGTCTCTGATCGAGCCTATCGCCGAGGAGCCGCCGCGGACCGGCCTGCTGCTCTGAACCCGCCGTCGGCGGAACTCGCCACTTGCCGCCCGGCTTTAGGGGGTGGGCGTTGCAGGAGGATATCGTGGCGAAGCGGGTACTGGTGGTCGAGGACGATCCGTTGCTGAGAGTGGATGCCGCCACGATGTTCGAAGCGGCGGGGTTCGAGGTCGTCGAACTCGAGACGGGGGACAGCGCCCTGTCCTACGTTTTGGAGCAGGCCGACACCGTCGGAGCGGTGTTCTCCGACGTACAGATGCCGGGCGACACCGACGGACTCGACCTCGCCGCCTATATTGCGACCAACTGGCCCGCCATCACGATCGTGCTGACATCCGGCCGTGTTCATCCAACCCACGACCTCCCCGACAACATTAAGTTCGTCTCGAAGCCCTGGATTCCGGAGGAGGTCTTGGCGGCGCTCGTCGGAAGCCTCTGATCGCTGAGCATCTCGGGTGAGGGGTGCGCGCAGCGTAACGAAGCTGTCATGAGCGACGAAACCAGTGCGGACCAATCTGCGGGGGCATGTTCGGTCGTGATCTTGCCACGACGGAATTCCAAGACCTCGGCGGTGGGGATTGCGAGCGAGAGACGGATGCCGAGACAGCGAAACGAAGGATCGGCGAGGAGATGGACGCTGGCGGCGGCTGCGGCCGTCGTGGGATCTCTGCTTGGCGCAGCACCGGCGAAGGCCGACTGGGACTACACGCAATGGGGCATGACGGCTGCCGAAGTCATGGCCGCCTCAGAGGGCGCCGCGCAGGACAATGCCGATCGGTCGCTCGATGCCGATGGCCTGAAAGCGACGCTCGTCGCTCCCTATCAGGGGTCCACCATCGAATTCACGGCCGTGTTCCTGTTCGATCCTACGGGTCGCCTGCGCTACGTGTCGCTGGATCCCGTGAGCCAGACGGCCTGCGCCGCGATGATGCAGAATTTGGCATCTCGCTATGGCGTCCCGGAAAGCGCAGCCGACATGGTCGGTGCCCGGACGATGCGCTGGGACGATGTGACCGACGACAATCTCATCGTGTTCCTCGACCTCGGCGCAGGCCATTGCAGCGTTCAGTATTCGAAGCTGCCGGCTACGAAACCGAACGGGAAGGGCCTCTGACCCGTCCCGCTTCAGGGATCAGCGCCTGATGCCGGCCCGCTTGTGGGCCACTTCGGCCAGTGCCGACCAATCCTTTTCGCCAAGGCCTTGGGCGATGCCCTGGTTCAGCGTATCGCGAACGAGTTCCGCAGCCGGCAGAGACGCCCCGCGCGCCGCTGCGGCATCGATGGCGAGATTGACGTCCTTGAGGCCCAGCCGCAGCTTGAAGCCGGCCGGCTCGTAGACGCCCTTGGCGATGTTGCCGCCGTAGCTCTTGTAGGACGGGCTGGCGAAGAGCGTGTTGGTGACGATGTCG
Organism: Janthinobacterium lividum; assembly: GCA_050920985.1. Taxonomy (GTDB): domain Bacteria; phylum Pseudomonadota; class Alphaproteobacteria; order Rhizobiales; family Beijerinckiaceae; genus Lichenihabitans. The sequence goes on from JBPBQY010000002.1 coordinate 78,655, forward strand.
AGGAAATCGCCGCTGGACACTCCATAGCTTTCGGTCAGCGACGTCGCTTCCGCCATCGCCTCGATCGCCAGAGCGATCATCATGTTGCCGGCGAGCTTCGCCGCATTGGCGCGCTGCGGTTCCGCACCGAGCGGCCAAGTCTTGGTGCCGAGCACGTCGAACAGGGGCTGCACCTTGGCGAGGGCCGCAGGATCGCCGGCCGCCACGATGTTGAGTTGCGCGCTCGCCGCGGCCGGCGGGCGGCCGAAGACCGGTGCCGACACGTAGGCGATGCCCGCGGCGCGATGTGCCTCGACCAGTTCGTCGACCAGCGCGATCGAGATCGTCGCCATCATGACATGGACGAGGCTCTTCGAAGCGCCATCGAGCGCGCCCGAGGCCAGGATCACGTCGCGCACCGCGGCATCGTCGGCCAGCATGGTGAGGACGGCATCGCCTGAGAAGGCCTCGGCGGGAGTCCCGACAGGCGTCGCGCCCGCGATAGCCCGGGCGGTTTCGGGCGAGCGGTTCCAAACCGAGACCTCGTGGCCGGCCTTCACGAGATTGGCCGCCATGGCGCTGCCCATGCTGCCGAGACCGATGAAGCCGATTTTCATGAACTCGTCCTTTTCCTGGGGGACGACATGGCGCCGGCCCGGATCGTGCGTGCATAACGGCTGCGCGTGCCCGATGGATGCGCGGAGCGTCGGGCCGGCGTCACTTTCGGCAGGATGGGCGACCTCGGCGGCGCGCCACCGAACAGGGAACGAGCATGCAGAATACCCAAGCAATCTGGAGCCTGGTCGAGGCCAAGCGCGACGCCTTCACGGGCTTGGCCGACCGCGTCTTCGATACGCCGGAGCTGAATTTCAGCGAGCATCGCTCGGCGGCCGAACATCTCGCCATGCTGCGGGAGCAAGGGTTCAAGGTCACCGACGGCGTCGCCGGCATCCCGACCGCCATGATGGGCGAATGGGGCGAGGGCGGACCACTCATCGCCATCATGGGCGAATACGACGCGCTGCCGGGCCTCAGCCAGGAAGCCGGGATCGCCGAACATCGCCCGCTGCCGGGCAACGGTGTCGGGCACGGCTGCGGCCACAACCTTCTCGGATCCGCCTCCCTGCTGGCCGCCACCGCCGTCAAGGACTGGCTCGCCGCCACGGGCCTTCCCGGCCGCGTACGCTACTACGGCTGTCCTGCCGAGGAGGGTGGCTCCGGTAAGACCTACATGGTGAGAGGCGGCGCCTTCTCGGATGTCGATGCCGCCATCTGCTGGCATCCGTCCGCCTTCACGGGCGTGCGGGTCGCGGCATCGCTGGCCTGTATGGAAGCGGATTTTACATTCCTGGGGCGCTCCGCCCATGCCGCCGCGGCGCCTCACCTCGGTCGCTCGGCGCTCGACGCCGTCGAACTCATGAGTGTCGGCGTCAATTACATGCGCGAGCATATGCCGTCGAGTTCGCGCATCCATTACGCCCTGATCGACACCGGCGGTATCGCCCCCAACGTCGTCCAGGCCAAGGCGACCGTGCGCTACCTCGTCCGCTCGCGCGATCTTCCAGGGGTGAGAGATCTCTTCGCCCGCGTCGTCAAGGTGTCGCAGGGTGCCGCCCTGATGACCGAGACCACGGTGGGGCATCGGATCTTTTCGGGCGACGCCAATCTCATCGGCAACGGACCGCTGGAGGAGGTGATGGCGGCCGAGTTCCGCCACCTCGGCCCCCCGATCTTCGACGAGGCCGACCGGGCCTTCGCGGCGAAGATCCAGGAAACGCTGCGGCCGGACGATATCGCGGCCTCGTTCAAGCGCGCCGGGCAGCGCCCGCGCGAGGGCGCCGCGCTGGGCGATTGGCTGGTCGAGCGTGATCACTGGTCGGTCGACGATATAGGCTCGACCGATGTCGGATCGGTGAGCTGGGTGGTGCCGACCGTCCAGGCCGCCGGGACCACCTATGCGATCGGAACGCCGGGCCACTCCTGGCAGCTGACCGCACAGGGCAAGTCGCCCGCCGCCCACAAGGGCATGGTGCATGTAGCGAAAGCCATGGCGGCGACCGCCATTGCGCTGATCCAGGATCCAGAGGCGGTGGCGCGCGCCAAGGCCGACCACCGCGCCCGGGTGGGCGACACACCCTTCGTGCCGCCGATCCCCGACGACGTGGAGCCGCCGCTGCACATGGCGGTCGGCCACTGAACCATATCCGGCGCAGCGATGCTGCGCCGGAAGGCGTCGGACAGGTCAGCCGGTCACGGTTCGATGGTCCGTGCTGGCCAAGCGGAGGACCCCGGCAGGCTGATCGGCGCCAAGACTTCGCTTGACCCCTTCGAGATGCAGATAGTCGGGGTCGAAGCAACCCGTCTTCATCAAAGCTTCGACATCGAAGATCCTGAGCCATCGGCTCCTGATCTCGATGAGGCCCTGGCCGCGCAGGTCCGTCATCGTGCGATTGACATGTACCGTGCTCAGCCCGAGCGCATCACCGATCTCGCTCTGCGTCAGCGGGAACGCGTAACCGTCTGCCACGCTCAGCCCCGCCGTTCTCAGGCGGATCAGAAGCTCGCACAGGAGATGCGCCACCTTCTCTTCGGCCGATCGACGCCCCAGCCCTACGGTCCATTCCGTCGCGATGGCGTTCTCGACGGACTGAAACCACCAGAAGGCATCGCGGATCGCGGAACTGTTGTCCATGAGCGCTCTGATCCGCCCATGAGGGAGCACCACCACCTTGCAGCCGGTGAGTGCGCTGACGCCGGAATGAACCCGTTGCAGAAGGAGGCCGTCGAGGTCGCAGATGTCACCGGGCAGGAACAACCCCGGAAACTGCCGGCGTCCATTGGGCAGGACCTTGTAGCGGGCCGCCCACCCCTCCACGATGATGTGAAAGCCGCTGGGCCGATCGCCCTGAGGGGCAATGTCGGTGCCCGCCGCGAAGCTCAGTGCCGAACCGCAAGCCTGGGCTACGGACACTGCCTCCTCGTCGGTCAGGGTGGTCATGTTCCGAAGACGGGCGATCAGCGGATTTGTCATCACTGCCTAGGATTAAATGCACAAGTCGGTCGTTCGGACTGACCGGAAACCGGAGCGTCGACTGATAGGAGCTGTGAGATCGACTTATGGGATCCGAAGCGCGGCGTAGCCTCAGGGCTGAGTAACACATCTCTTAAATATTATTTGAAAATTCGGATGATTTTTGGGTCCTATTCCACTCCTCATTATGACCTTCGCAGTAGCGGACAAAACGGATATTCTGGTCTAACTGGCCGGGATCGCGTTGAATTTAGCCTGTGTGAGCTTTCGCCATGCCTTGAACGTGGTGCAACTTCGAGCGCGTGCCTCCGCACATGAAAAACTGCGTCGGGGCAAACCCCTTGATGGCCCGCGCCCGACTGAAGCGGCATCGCTTCTACGGCCTCTAAGTCGACTGAGAGGCTCGGAGGAGGGGCCGACGCGCTTTCTCGAAGGAGCCTGGGTCGAGCCGGCGTGGAAGTCACAGCGAGCGCACGACATTCAGCTCCCCTCGGCTATTCATGACGCTACCGTATCGGTTTCATCGCGATCGACCATCTACTCGCAGGGGCCCACAAGGAGTAGCGTGTCGGTTCGGCGATCTCGCCTTCCGTCAGCAAGGAACACCTTATGGAGATCAAGCGCAGCGGTTCCCAGCCGTCCGCCAAGGGCCCGACGGAGTGGTTCACCGGAACGGTCAGGGTCGACACGCTGAACAACCCACCCGAACCGGCTCGCGTCGCCATGGCGCATGTCACCTTCGAGCCCGGTGCCCGCACGGCCTGGCATACCCATCCTCTCGGCCAGACCCTCATCGTGACCTTCGGCCTTGGGCGGGTGCAGCGCGAAGGCGGCCCGATCGAGGAGATCCGGCCGGGCGATGTCGTCTGGTTCGAACCCGGCGAGAAACACTGGCACGGTGCCTCCGCGTCAACGGCCATGAGCCATATCGCCATTCAGGAGAAGCGCGACGGTTCGCCCGTCGACTGGATGGAACAGGTAACCGACGCGCAATACGGAGCTTAGAACCATGCCCCACATCATCGTTAAGATGTATCCGGCGAAATCCGAGGCGCAAAAGCAGCAGATCGCCGACGAGGTCACCAAGGCCATCATGTCGGCGACCGGCCATGGGCCGGATCCCATCTCGGTCGCCATCGAGGAGGTGCAACCGAGCGACTGGGTCGAGGCCGTCTTCCGGCCGGACATCCTGGCCAAGCCGGAGACGATCTACAAGAAGCCCGGCTACGACCCCTTGTGAGGTTCACAGCCGGTTGAGCTCATCGACGCGGCATCGCATAGGCTGATTTGATGCTTCCCGCTGCAGATCGGCGCGAGAGTTGGCAGCCTTATAGGCGGGAGTGGGAGAGGCCTAGTGAAGCGCGTCGCTGTTCTCGCCGACATACACGGCCACCTACCCGAGAGGTGCTACCGGAATGCCCGACGTCCACGACTTCGTCTCGTCCTGCGTCCTGGCTACGCCGAGCGACGTCGAAGCGCACGCCGACTTTCATCAGACGCTGCGGCGGCAGCAGTCGAGCGGTCAGTTCGACGGATCGTGAGGACGTAAGCTCAGAAGACGACTGTGACGGCTCGCCCTCAGTGCGGCACGATGTCGAAGCCGAACCACTGCACCGACAGGCGCTGCGCGGTGCCGTCCGCCATGGCTTCGCTCAGCCCCTTGTCGAGCAGCACCTTCAGATCGGCGTCCTCCTTGCGCAATCCCATGGCGGACCCTTTGCCGAGCAGTCCGTTCTTCAGGAGCGGGCCGGCATAGACCATCTCGCCTTTGGCAGCCTTCACCCCGGAACTCAGGTTGCTTTGGGATCCGATCCAGGCGTCGACGCGCCCCGCCTGGAGATCCAGGGCGACCTCGTCGTTGGTCTTGTAGCTGCGTAGCTCGATACCGGGCAGGAGCTGGCCCATCAGATCGGCCTGGATCGTGGCGACCTGGACACCCACCACCTTGTCCTTCAACGCGTCGCGCAAAGGCGCCAGCTTCTCCAGGGCGGCTTTCTGGTCCGTGACGTCGAGGTCGACGCCGGTGAGCGGCAGTTGGGCCAAAGCGCTGTCCGACATCACGGCAAAGGTCGTGGGGCTCTGCGTGTAGGGGATCGTGAAGGTGAGCGTCTCCTCGCGCTTCGGCGTAATGCTCATGCCCGACATGATGGCGTCGAACTTGCCAGCCTTGAGACCGGGGATCAGGCCGTCCCAATCCTGCACGATGGTGTCGCAGGTGATCTTCAGCCGGTCGCAGACGCTCTTCAGCAGATCCGGCTCGTAGCCGATCACCTTCCCGTCGGAAGTCGTGGAGTTGAAGGGCGGATAGGCACCTTCCGTCGCGACGCGGATATGGGTCCAGTCCTTGGCCTCGGCGAGGCCGGTGAAGAGGCCAAGGGCCAGGAACGCTGCGAGAACGGGGCGGATGCGGGACATGAGGGAGAAGTCTTCCGGTGAGATCGTCGATAGTTATGCAATCGATGGACCGGACCTCGTCAAGCGTCGGACGTGCCGCCACTGTGCATGAGCGACGACGGATCAACACTTGGGAATTCCGCCAACCGCCGCGGGCGGCCGGTTTCAGGGTATGTGGCGTCGGAAGGCTGCTGCCGCCTCGTTGTCGCTGGCCAAATTCGCCACGCGCAAACTGCGCGAGCCCTTCATCAATTGCCCCAGAGCTCTGGTCGATGGGCTCCAGAGTTCAGCGTTCTCGGCAAGATCGAAGATCGCAGCCGTGATTTCGTCCTGCCAGTCGGACGCCTGCCGCCGAACGACAGCGACAGTGTCATCCAGGAGCTTGGTCAAGCGACGGCCTCCGATGCCGACGGAAAGGCGACGCTGCGCATCTCACACTCTTGGCGCTACACCGTCATCCCATCGTTTCCAGCGCGGCCGTGCAGTCCTCCGCCGACACCTCCACCACCTCGCCGCTCGCCGTCCAGACGAGATGCGTTCGGAGGCGGAGGTCGGGATAGAGCGGCTCCACGGCGGCGCGGTAGAGCGCCAATTGTAGCAGTTGTTTCGGCGTGACGGCGCCGGGCGCACCGGTCTTGAAGTCGGCGATATGAACGGCGGCGTCCGTCACCCCGATGCGGTCGATCTGGCCGGTGACGTCGACCCTGCGGCCGCTCGGCAGCGCAACGCTGGCCGTGACGGCGACTTCGGCGCGCGACCCAGGTCCGAACAGGCCCGAGAGGGTAGGCTCGCTCAGCAACGCCAGGGCCTGAGCCGCCAAGGCGGCGCGATGAACCTCGTCGAGCGTCGCGCCCTGGGCGGCGAGGAAGCGGGTGGCCGTGGCGGGACGTCGCTCGGGCGGAACGTCGGGCAGGTATTGCAGCAAGCGGTGCATCAGCCGGCCGGCCGCGACCGCCTGCCGACGTCCCGCGTCGCGGCTGCGATCGACATAGGGCCAGGCGGGCGGTCCGGCCTGGTCGGCGGCGCCGAGCGGGTTCGAGGGACGCACGGGCGGCAGCTCGGGCGCCTCGTCGACCCGCGGTGCCCGGAGCAGCCACTCCGGCATAAAGACCGCAGGTGGTTCCTCTCCCATCGGCGAGGCGTCCGGAGCGGCGTCGCCGTCCGGCGCCGCATCCTGCATCCGCAACACGGTCTCGGCAGGCTCGCCGGGCTCCGCGTTCCAGGGCGCGGGCACCGATTCGAGCGGCAGGGCGGCGGCCTCGATCATGGAATACCAGCAGCCCTCGCCCGGTCCCTTTTCGCCACAGAATCCCGCGATGTAGAGACGTTCTTCGGCGCGGGTCATGGCCACGTAGAGAAGCCTGTTGTGTTCCTCGACGGCCCGCTCCCGGGTCAGCCGACGTGCCTCGGCCACGCGGGCCGGGTCGGCGTCGACGCGCGGCGACCAGGCGATCAACCCGCTCTCGGGCGCATCGGGATGGTCGTCGAGGTCGAACAAAGCCGGATCGTGGCGGCCACTCGGCACCGAGCAGGTATCGGGCAGGAAGAGGATCTTGGCCTCTAATCCCTTGGCGGCATGGACCGTCATGACGCGCACCGCATCGCCCGCTGCCTCCATGTCGCGCTTGATGGACAGATCGACGCCGTCGAGCCGGGCCAGGAAGGCCATGAGCGAGGGCGCCCCGTCGCGCTCATGCGCCAGCGTCAGCGCCACGAATTCGTCGATGGCGTCGCCGGCCTCGGGGCCGAGCCGGCCGAGCAGGGCGCGCCGGCCGCCGTCGGCGCCGAGCAGCCGCGTGTAGAAGGCGAAAGGCGTCAGCCAGGCCGAGAGGTCGCGCCACCCTTCGAGCCGCGCATGGGCGGCGCGGTGGCGCGGCTCGTTCGAGGCCCCGAGGGCCCCGATCAACGTGCCTCGGCGCAGCGGCGCCAGCGCGATGAGGTCGTCGTCGTCGAGGCTGATCAGTGGGGATTTCAGCACGCAGGCCAGGGTGAAATCGTCGGCGGGGCTCAGCGCCGCGCGACCCGCCGCGACGAGGTCCATGACGGCGATGTGCTGGGTCAACAACAGCCGGTCGGCGCCCGCCACCGGCACGCCGCGCTCCTTGCAGGCGCGGATGACGGCCTCGAAGACGGCATTACGCGAGCGCACCAGGATCATGACGTCGCCGGGCCTTACGGGACGGCGGCGACGCGTGCGATTGTCCTCGACCGTCTCGGTCGAGCCCGGGCGGCACAGGCGGTGGATGGTGTCGGCGATGCGCCGCGCCACCACGACCGGCGGGTCGCCAGGTTCGACGACGTCGACTGGAAGTTTCCAGTCGCCGGGTTCGGGCTGCGGCAGGGCGGTAACGGCGGGCCAGATCTCGACGAGGCCGGGAATGCGTTTCAATGCGGTGTGGCGCTGCGGGCCGGCGAGGTCGCGGCTGAGCCCGCGGGCATTCGATGGATGGGCGAAGACCTGGTCGACAGCCTTGAGGATGGCGGGCGCCGAGCGGAACGACAGGATGAGGTCGATCCCCTCGAAGCCGCGCTCGGCATCGCGCGCCCGACCTTCGAAATAGGCGTGCATGGCGGCGAACGAGTCGGGCCGCGCTCCCTGGAAGGAATAGATCGACTGCTTTTCGTCGCCGACAGCGAAGAAGGTCCGGGTCGCCGTGGTGCGTCCGGCGCCGGAGAAGAAATCGTCGGCCACGGCCCGCAGGATCTCCCACTGCTCCGGCGACGTGTCCTGCGCCTCGTCGACGAGGATGTGGTCGATCCCCTTGTCGAGCTTGTAGAGCACCCAGGCGGAGCTCGACGTCGAGAGAAGGTTGCGGGTGCGCGCGATGAGATCGTCGAAATCGAGGAGGCCGCGACGCTGCTTGGCCGTGTCGTAATGGTCGAGAATAGCGCCCGCCACCGCCATCAGGGCCGCGGTTCGCTCGGCGGTCTCGGCGCCCTTGCGGCGTGTCACGAGGTCGAGCAGTCGGAGCTGCTCGGCGTCGAGCCTGTCGCACAGCGCCGGGTCCCGGGTCCGGAGCGGCTTCGGCAGGTAGGTGGCGGCGCGGGCCTCGCGCTTGGCGGTGAGAAAAGTGTCGAGATAGGCCTCGGCCCGACGTGGCTCCGGAACCTCGGCGGCGACCATGAGGCGATTGCCGGTCTTGCCCGAACCACCGCCGTCGGCGCCGATCGTCCGGGCGATCTCAGCCCAATCGGATGGGGGAAGGCCGCCCTCCACCATGGCGCTCGCGATCATCTCGGGAGTTTCGTCCGCCGCGAGTCCCATGGCGCCGCGAAGCGCAGCGAGGAGCCTGTCGAAGTCCGGGTTGTCCCGCAGGGCGGCGCGCACCGCTTGGCGATGGCCCAGGGCCTCGCCGATCAGGCTCTCGAAGGTCACGGCCGAGACCTGCCCGGTGAGGATGGCGAGGCCGCGGCCCAGCATCGTCTCGGGCGCCCGCAGGGCCTCCGTCAGAACGACCTCGCGGGCCCGCAGCAGCAGATCGTCGGCGCGGCGATCGTCGAGTACCTCGAACCGCGCCGGCACATTGGCCTCGAAGGGGAAAAGATGGAGCAGCCGCTCGCAGAAAGCGTGGATGGTCTGGATCTTGAGGCCGCCCGGTGTTTCCACAGTGCGGGCGAAGAGCCGGCGGGCCTCGTCGAGCGCCGTGGCCCCGCCGGCCAGACCGGGCACCGGCGCGCCGGTCTCGGCGATGGCATCTCGGAGTTCGGCGTCGTCGAGCCGGGTCCAGCGGGCGAGGTCGCGGAACACGCGGATCGACATATTGGCCGCCGCCGCCTTGGTGAAGGTGAGGCAGAGAATGCGGGACGGCGCCACACCCGAGAGCAGCAGCCGCAGCACGCGTTGCGCCAGCACATGCGTCTTGCCCGATCCGGCATTGGCCGAGACCCAGGCCGACGTGTCGGGATGCGACGCGCGGCGCTGACGGTCGATCGTGTCGGCCGGGATGGCGGGCAGAGATCCAAGCCCGGAGGTCATTGCCCTCTCCCCCGCTCATCCCCGCGCAGGCGGGGATCCAGCGCAATATGTCGGCCGAAGGCCGTCGATCCTGACACCGGTTTGAGCTCGTCCTGCGGTGGAAAAACATGGACGGCCTGCGGCCGACATGTTGCGCTGCATCCCCGCCTCCGCGGGAATGAGCGGAGAGGGAGATGCGGAGGCCCGATAGGCAGGGTGCGTCCTTCGATCTCATAATCGGTGAGAGGTGCCGCATGTGCCGGCGAGCGGATGGACGTTGACCACGGCTCCCTCCACCGCTCATCACCGCGAAGGCGGAGATCCAGCGTGAAGAGCCGGCCGATGGCCGACCGCGAGTAATCCGCGACCTGTCGGAAGCTGAGCCTGAGGAAGGGTTGGACGCCCTTCGGCCACCTCCTCGCGCCGGATCCCCGACTGCGCGGGGATGAGCGGAGAGGGAGAGGCACAGATCCGACTGGCACGATCATGGCTCCAGTTCGAGCGCGAGATCGCGCCATTGTGGATTGCTGTCCTCGATCAGTCGCAGCTTCCAAGCCCGGTTCCACTTCTTCAGAGCGCGCTCGCGGGCGAAGGCAGTTTCGCGGCTCTTATGCTGTTCGCTCCAGACCAGCATGTGAATGCCGTAGCGCTTCGTGAAGCCGGACCGGGCCTCTGTCTGATGCTCCCACACACGGCGGTTCAGATCGTCCGTCATGCCAATGTACAGAGTACCGTTGCGCTCGCTCGCCATGATGTAAACGTGGGACACAGGTCTCTCCACCGCTCATCCCCGCGGACGCGGGGATCCATCGCAGCATGTTGGCCCAAGGCCGTCGATCCTGGGCCTGTGTTCCACTCCTCTGGCGGCGGAAGGAAACGGTCGGCCTTCGGCCGGCTCTATGCGCTGGATCCCCGCCTGCGCGGGGATGAGCGGTTGGGGGGATCATGGCTCCGCCCCTTCGCCCATGCCGCCCGTGGCCGACCATTCCTTGACGCGGGCCAGATGATCGTAGGTGCCGAAGCGCGAGGCATATTTCGGGAAGGGCCGGGCCACATAGCCGGTTGCCTCCGAGCGAAAGCTGTTGAGCAGCCGCACCAACTCGTCGCGGTGCTCCGCCACGACATCGCCGAAGGGCGGATCGCCCTTCCAGTCGAGGTCGATGCGGCGCACCACCTCCTCGGCGCCGAACTTCACATAGAGCGCCGCCGTCACGCTCTTCACGGCGGGCAGGGCCCTGAAGGCGCCTCTCGCCACCATCTCGGCCTCGAGCGTCAGTTGCGGGGCAAAGCCGACCTTGACCTCGCGGATCGAGGGCGCGGCGCCCGTCTTGAAGTCGACGATCGTGGCCCGGCTCTCCGCATCGATTTCGATCCTGTCGGCCGTGGCGGTTAGCGTGAAGACGGAACCGTCGTGCAGCGGGATCGGCAGCGAGCCGGATTCCTCGACGAAGACCTGACCGGGACGGAGCCGCTGCTCCGCGTCCCAGGCCAGGAAGGCCCGGCACCAGTTGAGGATGCGCGGCCATTGGAAGGCGCGAAACTGCGGGTCGCGCAGGGCTTCGGCGAAGGCCTCGCGGGCCAGCGCCTCCATGGCGGCCGCGTCGGGCACTTGGCCCGCCGCCTCGACGGCGCGGGTGACCTGGCTGATCAGCGCGTGAAAATCGGTACCGTATTCGCGCATGCCCATGACGGCGGCCAGCGGCTCGAGAGGCGTGAGTCTCAGGATCCGCTCGGCATAGATCGCGTAGGGATCCCGGCGCAGCGTTTCGATCCGGGTGACGCTGAGCTTCTGCGGCCGCAGCGCCACAGGCGGTCGAGGGGACGGGCGCGGGATCGACTTCACCCGATCGGGCCGGTCGAGGGCGCGCGCATAGGCGAGGGTCAGGCTTCCACGCGCACGGGCCACGTCGAGATGCTCGGCCGCCACGGCGTCGAGACGTTGCAGGAAGCGCGACGGCACCGTGGGCGAGCCGCCGCGCTTGCGGGCCCGAGTGATGATGACCCTCGGCTGGCCCAGTGCCATTTCGAAGTCGTGGGCGGTGCGGCCGAGCCGCCGCTCCGGCGGGCTCAAGCCAAGGGCCGCCCGCATGGGACGGTTGAGGAAAGGATCGCCCCGCGCCGCCGGCGGCCAGACGCCTTCGTCGAGCCCGCCGAGCACGATGAGATCGGCCGAGAGCAGGCGCGCTTCGAGGAGGCCGAGGATCTTCAGGCGGGGATGGCTGCGGTTGGGCCCGCGCACCGGTGTCTCGGCGGCGAGGCGATCGAACAAGGCAGCGTAGCCCGGGCTGTCGAGTACGATGGCGGGATCGGCCGCGGCGTCGAGGTCCTCGAACAAGGCCCCGAGCGCGCTGGCATCGGCACCCGCGAGGGAGGCCTCACCCGCCTCGTCCCGCACCAGCGTGGCGAAGACTGCCTCGTGAACCATGAGCCAGGCTGGAAGCGGGGCCTCGCGGGGCAGGGCGCGGATGGGCTCGAAGGCCGCCACGAGGTCGCGCAGAAAACCGCCGAGGCTTTCGAAGTCCTCGTCGGGGATGATGCGGAGTGCATGGCCGGCATGGGGGGCGTCACGCTGCGCCTGGGCCAGAGCGATCAGTTGCTCGGGGTCGCTCAGCGCCTGGGGCGGCAGCACGCCGCGCAGCACCGCGAGTTCGAGATGGCGCGCCGCGCGGATCACCTCGCCGCGCGGGCGTCCCAGGTGCAGCGCCGGGTGGTGGAGCAGCGCCAGGATCTCGACGGGCGCCAGTTGCGTCAGCGTGCAATCGAGGACCAGCCTGGCCAGCGCTCCCATCGAGGTCTGGCCGAGCGGCTCGCCGCTCGATTCCTCGATGTCGATGCCCCAGCGCGTCAGCTCTTCGCGCACGCGGCGGGCGAGCTCGCGATCCGGCGTGACCAGCGCCGCCGTGCCGGTTCCTTCCAGCGCCTCGCGCAGCGCCACTGCGATTGCGCGGGCTTCCTCGTTCTCGTCGGCGGCCTCGATCAGCGTCACGCCGCTGAGCGCCGCCTCGACATCGAGCGACGCATCTTCGGCGAGCTTGCGCCAGAGGTCGGTGGTGGCGGCCGGCCTCAGCGCCTCGCCGATCAGCCGGCCGCGGGACGCGAGATCCGACGCGAGCGACCCGAGGTCCCGGACTGCGGTACGGTCGACGCCAATGGCATCCAGGAGCGTGCGCAGCGCTGCCTGGGGGTGGCCCGCGATCGGGTCGGTCTCGGCATCGAGAGCACCGATCAAGCGCCAGGAGGTCTCGTCGAGCCTCTGGTCGAGGCCGGGCAGGACCACGGCGCCGTGAGCCAGCTTCGATACGGTCGCGATCAGCCGCGCCGTGGCGCTGTTCGTCCCGGTCGAACCCGCCACGATGACGGGGCCGCGCGGCTCGCCGCGGCGGAGCCGCTCGCATTCGGCGTCGATGAGCGCGATCTGGTGCGCGGCGGCATCGACGCGTCCGAGGCTTTGGAGGATGGCAGGATATTGCGTGATGGCGACGTCGAGGAAGTCGAGCGTGATGCGCCAGTAGCGGTCGAATTCGTCGGTCCCGAGCGGCTCGACCCGATGCCAGGCGACCCCTTCGACGGTGAGTTCGTCGATCAAGGCGGCGAGTTCGCCCGAGAGGTGCCAGGCGTCGGCCGGCGAGGTGGCGACGAGCAGGGGCTCGTCGGCCCGTGTGGCGCGTCGCCCATCAGGCTCCACCGCCACGATGGCGTGGCGCACCGCCTGGCCCCAGGCGATGATGAGCCGTGTCAGCAGCATACGCCGCGCGATGGGGTTGAGCGCCTCTGCCAATCCGTCGCCGAAGGCCGCGCCGGACTCCGGATCCTCGAACAGGAGTTCGGTATCGTCGAGCGCCCCGAGCGGCACGATGCGCGGAAGCAGCGCCGATGCGCCCCCCAATCGGGACGCCAGCGTGGCGCCGAGCGCGCGGGCCGAACGGCGGGTCGGAACGTAGATCGTCGCGGCGGCGAGGCCGAGTGGACCAGCGTCGCGCGAGAAGCCGGGGACCAGCCGGCCATCGAGCAGGGCGTCGGACAGGGTCTCGAGAAAAGGCGCGCCCGGCGGGATCGTGAAGATCCGCGGCGTGCCGTGCAGATGCTGCTCCGCGTCGCTGTCAGCCTGCAAGATGGCGGTGCTCCCGACTGCGAGCTGCCCGGCTGGGCTCCTCGCCGTCGGGAGCATAGGACAAATCGAGTGATAGCGAGAGCCGGGATGCAAACCCTCGGGGGACCGGGTGCAAGCGCCGTAAGTCGTCCCGAACCCGCCCGCGAAGCTACTCCACCGAGGCCGCGATGGCGGCCTCGGCCTCGGCAATGGCCTCGGGCGTGCCGACATGGAGCCACTGGCCGTCGAGGCGCGTGCCGTAAAGCCGTCCCTTCTCGGCGGCGTCGAAGAAGAAGGGTGCCAGCCTGACCGGCGTGCCGTCGGTGAGATCGGCGAAGCTTTCAGGCTTCATCAACCCGACGCCGGCATAGACGAAGGGCGCGACATCGCCTTCGAGGCGTCGCGTCAGCCGGCCCTCGGGATCCATGTGGAAATCCCCCGCCCAGTCGACGCCGACGCTGGTGGCGGCTTCCGCGACGAGGAGCAGCACATCCATCCGCTCGGGATCCCAATCGGCGAAGAGCCGAGGCAGGTTGGGCCGAGGCCCGGCGATCCAGAGAGCGTCGGTGTTGCAGATGACGAAAGGGTCGGGCCCGAGCATCGGCAAGGCCCGGCGGATCCCGCCGGCCTGGTCGAGCAGGCGGGACCGTTCGTCGGAAAGCGCAATGGCGGGCGAGGTTCGCCCTTGCAGATGGTCTTCGATCTGGTCGGCAAAATAGTGGATGTTGACCACGGCCCGGTCCACACCGGCCGCTCCGAGCCGGTCCAGCATATGGTCCAGCATCGTGCGTCCGCCGATGCGGACCATCGGCTTCGGCAGGGTGTCGGTCACGGGCCGCATGCGAGTGCCCATACCGGCGGCGAAGACCATGGCGGTCGACGGGAGGAAACCCGCCACGCTCAGGCGCTCTCGCGAACCGCGGGCGCGGCACGAGGGGCCATAACCCGCGGCATGTAGGTCTCGTACCAACCGCGCAACTCGACCAGGGCCGGATGCGCCAGGCCCTTGGTGAGATAGGCTTCGATCCGTGGCAGCATGGCGAGATATTGGGGTTTGCCATCACGCCGGTCGAGCCGGGTGAAGATGCCGAGCAGCTTCGTGGCGCGTTGGACGCCGAGGATCGCATAGGCGCGGACGAAGCCCGCCCTGTCGAAGCCGGGATCCATGCTGGCGCGGAGCTGCGCATAGGCGCCGAGCAGCTTCAGCTCCAGCGCATCCGGCACCGTGACCCTGGCATCCTGCAGCAGGGCCGCGACGTCGTAGGCGGGGTGGCCCAGCACGCAATCCTGGAAGTCGATCACGCCGACCCGCGCCAGGCCCTCGCGGCTATCGAGCCAGATCAGGTTGGGGGAGTGATAGTCCCGCAGAGTCCAAGTGGCGTCGCTCGCCGTCACCTCGGCGAAGAGCCGGCTGCAGATCCCCATGAAAGCATTGCGGCCGCTGGCCGGTATGGCGATCTTGGCCACCTGCGGCGCGTACCAATCGATGACGAGCTCGGCCTCGACCTGCAGAGCGTCGAGATCGTAGGGCGGTATGTCGTAGTGGCCGTCGCCTTGCGGCACCGCCGAGGGCAGGGCAGTCGCGTGAAGCCGCGCCAGCAGCGCCACGGCTTCGAGATAGCGTTCGGCGATCGGACCATCCGCATCCACGAAGGGCTCGGAGCCGAGATCCTCGATGATCGCGATGCCGGCCGCGGCATCGGCGGCGTAGATCTCGGGCGCCGAAACACCCTGGGCCCGCAAGGCTGCGTCCATGGCGAGGAAGGGGCGGATGTCGCCGGCGAGCCGCGCGATCTCGTGGTAGGGCTTGCCGAAGCGCACCACCGGCGCATCGGCCCGGGGCGGTGACGTCATCAGGAGGGCGGTACGGCCCTCCGCCGTCGTCAATCGCTCGTAGGCGCGCGTCGAGGCGTCGCCGGTGAGAAAGGCGCGCTCGGCGTCGCCGAAGCCGGCTGACTGCAGCAGAGTTTCCACCGCCTGGGTCTGGGCGATTCGGGCGGAGAACTGGCCATAGCCCGTGACCTCGGCGGTGCGGGAGGTCTCGGGATTGGCAGGATCGATCGACAGCGTCACGTCGAGCCGGTCCTCGGGCAGGGCGTCGCCGATCCGCTCGGCCCATTCGACGAGAAGAAGCGCGCCATCCGAGGCCTCGTCCCAGCCGAGTTCGGCGAGTTCGGTGGCGGAGCGGATGCGGTAGAGGTCGGCGTGGACGATCGGGAAGCTCGGCGTGTCGTAGAGCTGCATGAGCGTGAAGGTGGGGCTCGGCACTTCGAGCTCCGCATCCTGCGCGATGTGGCGAACGAGGGCGCGAGCGAAGGCTGTCTTCCCGACGCCGAGATCGCCCGAGAGCGTGACGAGGTCTCCGGCCCGCAGGAAATCGGCGATCCTGGCCGCGAAGCGCACCGTATCCTCCGGTGTCGGAAGGATCACCGACCACACTGCCTGCGTCGCCGACTGACTGGGCAAAACCGTCGAACTCCTCGGATGCTACCGCGGCGGACCCGCGGCCCGTCACTACATGAGGCCCCCATTCTCGACAATCGTGGTGAACGGCCGGTAAATGAGAGCGGCATTCCTCAGATCAGGCCGCACGTCAAAGAGGGCTCCTGGCCGCTAAACGCACTCGAGGATGCGTCCGAAAGGTTGACATTCGCGAGACGTCATCCTTATCTGCGCGACACTAATCGAAGGCCGACGACTTAGCCTCCGCGTGCCGATGCCCTCGCGCGCCCCGCTTACGACCTCCCCCCGGACGATTGGTTGCGTCGGCGTGCTTTCAGCGTCTGCGTACCACACGAGAGTTGAAAGGGTTCGGTCATGAGCACCGGCACCGTGAAGTGGTTCAATGCCCAGAAAGGCTACGGCTTCATTCAGCCCGACGACGGTACCAAGGATGTGTTCGTTCATATCAGTGCCGTGGAGCGGGCCGGTTTCAGCGATCTTCGCGAGGGTCAGAAGATCGGTTACGAACTGACGACGGACCGCCGCTCAGGTAAGGTGTCGGCCGACAAGCTTCAGGCGGAAGAATAATCAGCTAGGCCCCGGCGCTCTGCCGGGCGGAAGAAAGGACAATTCGTTGCAGATTCTGGTTCGCGACAACAATATCGAGCAGGCCCTCAAGGCGCTGAAGCGCAAGCTGCAGCGGGAAGGCGTGTTCCGTGAGATGAAGCGCCGCGCCGAATACGAGAAGCCTTCCGAGAAGCGGGCTCGCGAGCGCGCGGAAGCCATCCGTCGCGTGCGGAAACTGGCCCGCAAGCAGGCTCAGCGCGAAGGCCTCCTGCCCGCGCCGAAGCGGAAGCCGATGATGCCCCCGCGTCCCGTGGCGCCCAGCGCCTCCTGAGGGCGTCGGCCCGTGTCAACGGGCTGTTTTCATTCAGTCGATTCGAGGGCGTGGCATGTGCCGCGCCCTTTGACGTTGCGGCTGGGTATTGAGGCTTGCTGGCCAGGATGACTGTCCGGCAAGAGGAAACCAGGAACAATCCAGGCTTTTTAGGCGTTTAAAGTCGGGTGGGTGCGTCGAAGAAGGGCCTTGATCGGGACTGCTTCGGTCGCCTCGCGTCCGTCGAGACGTTCAGGGACCCGGACCCGAGAAGGACGAAGTGTATGGCTGACAATTCCGAAGGCGCGAAGCTCCGCGCCGAAGCACGTTTCGAAAAGCTGCAGCGGACCACGCAGGAGAACGCGGCCGTTTGGGCTCAGTACGAGGCCTCAGGTGTTGCCATTCGCGAGAAAACCTCGTCGCTGAAGGAATTGCGGCTCGCCAAGGAAGCGCAGGACGCAGAAATCGCCGCTGCTGCCGCATTCGAGAAGGCCGCCACCAAGAAGAAGCGCAAGCCCTCCGCCAAGGCTGTCGCGGCTGCTGCTGCGGCTGCGGTCGACGCTTAAGCGATCCGGATCGCGAGTCGGCTCGCCCCTTTACGCAATCAACGGTCCTGGCCGGATTTGTGCCGGCCGTCCACGCCGACCCGTTGAGCGGGTGTCGGCCGGTGTGTGGTCGACTCACTCCGCAACCGTCGTCGCGCTGCACAGCTTAGGTGGTCAGGACGAGCCCGGACATGATCCGAGGCGTCCAAGCACTGCTCATCAGTCGTTGGGATAGTGGCAGGCGGCGACCCGGCCATCTCCGAGTTCGCGCAGGAGCGGCGGCTCGACCCGGCAGCGGTCCTGCGCCTTGGGGCAACGCGTGTGGAAGCGGCAGCCCGAAGGCGGCCGCAGCGGGCTCGGAACGTCGCCCTTCAGCACGATGCGCTGCCTACGGGCTTCACCCGTATGGGCCACCGGAACCGCAGAGAGCAGCGCTTCCGTGTAGGGATGGGCAGGTCGGGCGAACAATGTCTCGGTCTGGCCGGTCTCGACGACGCTGCCGAGATACATCACGGCCGTCCGGGTGGAGATCTGCCGCACCACGCTGAGATCATGCGCGATGAACAGGTAGGTGATGCCGAGCCTGTCCTGCAGATCCATGAAGAGGTTGATGATCTGCGCCTGGACGGAGACGTCGAGGGCCGAGACCGATTCGTCCGCCACGATCAGCGACGGCTCGAGGGCGAGCGCCCGGGCAATGCCGATCCGCTGCCGCTGACCGCCCGAGAACTCGTGCGGGTAGCGCTCGAGATGCTCGCGCGAAAGCCCGACGAGGTCCATCAACTCATGCAGCCGGTCGCGGATCTCGCCGCGGCCGCGGGCTCTTCCGTCGGCGCGGGGATGGACGCGAAGCGGCTCGGCCACAAGATCGGCCACGCGGCGCCGCGGGTTCAGCGACGAGGACGGGTCCTGGAACACCATCTGCATGCGCGGCCGCAGCGGCCGCAGCGCACCGGTGCCGAGCCGAGTTATATCGCGTCCCTCGAAGCGGACCGTGCCGCCCGAAACGTCGTAGAGCCGCACGAGGCAACGGCCGAGGGTGGACTTTCCACAGCCGGATTCACCGACGAGCCCCAGGGTCTCGCCGCGATGGACCGTCAGCGACACTCGATCGACAGCGCGCAGCAGCTGCGGTCCGCCGGCCGAGAACCGGCCCCCGAGTGTGAAGTGTTTCGACAGGTTCTCGGCTTCGAGCAGTGCGGTCACGCGTCGACGCCTTCGGGCACGAGATAGCAGCTGACATCCTGGCGACCGCGGCGGAAAAGCGGGGGGTCGACGCGGCAGGCGTCGTGCACGTGGCGGCAACGCGGGCCGAAGGGACAGCCCTCCGGCCGGCCGGCGATCGACGGTGGCGCCCCGGGGATGGCAGGCAGGCGCCGCGGCTTCGGCCCCGACATTGGAGGGATCGAGTCGAGCAGGCCCATCGTGTAGGGGTGACCGGGCGCCGCGAAGAGGTCTGGCTTCGGGCCCCGCTCTACGACCTTGCCGGCATACATCACCATCACCCGGTCTGCGACTTCGGCCACCACGCCCATGTCGTGAGTGATGAAGATGATGGAGGAGCCGTGATCGCGCCGCAGCTGCTCGATCAACCGCAGGATCTGCGCCTGTACGGTGACGTCGAGGGCCGTGGTGGGTTCGTCGGCGATCAGCAGCGACGGGTTGCAGGACAGCGCCATGGCGATCATGGCGCGCTGGCGCATGCCGCCGGACAGCTGGTGCGGAAAGCGATCGACCTGCAGGGTGGGGTTGGGCATGCCCATCTCGCCGAGCAGGTCGACGGCGCGGGCGCGGGCCTGCCGCCGGGTCAGCTTCGAATGGGCGCGCACCTGCTCGGCGATCTGCCAGCCGATCGTATAGACCGGCGTCATGGCGCTCATCGGATCCTGGAAGATCATGGCGATCTCGTCGCCGCGGACGTCGCGCAACTGGCGTTTCGAGAGGCCCATGAGTTCGCGGCCCTTGTAGCGGATCGAGCCCGACAGGACGGCGTTAGGATCGTCGATGAGGCCCATGACGGCGAGGCTCGTCAGGGACTTGCCGGAGCCGGACTCACCCACGACCGAGAGGATCTCGCTCGGCGCCAGCGTGAAGGACAGGTTCTCGACGGCTTTGAGCAGCCCCCGCTCGGTGCGGAACGATACCGAGAGATTCTCGACCCGCAGTAGCGGTTCGGCGACAGCATCAAGCACGGGCCAGCCTCACGCGCGGGTCGAGCGCCGCATAGACGAGATCCACGACCGCGTTCGAGGCCACGACGAAGAACGAGGCATACATGACGGTCGCCATGATGACCGGAAGGTCGAGGTTCTGCAGCGCGTTGAAGGTGAGGTAGCCGACGCCCTGCAGGCCGAAGACCACCTCGGTCAGCAGCGCCCCGCCGCCGACCAGAAGGCCGAAGTCGAGCCCGAACATCGACACGAAAGTGATCATCGAGGTCCGCAGCGCATGACGGAACAGGATCCGTCCCTCACCGAGGCCTTTGGCCCGCGCGGTGCGGATGAAGTCCTCGGAATAGGATTCGATGAGGCTCGAGCGCAGCACGCGGCCGTAGAGGCCGATGAACAGGATCGACAGGGCGATCCAGGGAATGACCAGAGCCTTGAACCAGCCGACCGGATCCTGGGTCAACGGCACATAGCCGAGGCCCGGGACCCAGGAGAAAAGCCAGGTGTCGTGGTAGCGGCTCTGGGTGATGAGGTTCGCCACCTCACCGACCCAGAAGACCGGCATAGAGATGCCGATCAAACCCAGGATCATCAGGAGCTTGTCGACGATCGTGCCGCGCCACACGGCGGCGACCGTCCCGATGGTGATGGAGACCAGGACCCAGAGCACGGCGGCGCCGATGACCAGAGACAAGGTCGCCGGCACGGCTTCGAGGATGGAGGGGACCACCTTCTGGCCGCGGTTGACGAAGGAGGTCAGGTCGCCGGTGACGAAGAGGCGCTTCATCAGCAGGAGATATTGGACGTAGAGCGGCTGGTCGAAGCCGAAGTCGTGACGCACCGCCGCAAGCACTTCGGGCGCCGCGTTGCGTCCCGCGATGCGGGCCGCAGGATCGGTGCCCGGGGTGGCGAAGAAGATGAGGAAGACCAGGATCGAGATCCCGGCCATGACGAAGAGCATCTGGCCCAGCCGAGCCAGGAGGACGCGCGGCATCAGCCCTTCCTCACGCGGAGCTTGGCCTTGGGGTCGAGCGCGTCGCGCACGCCGTCGCCGAGCACGTTGAGCGACAGCACCGTCAGCACGATGGCGATGCCGGGCGCGATGGCGACCCAGGGGCGGGTGTAGAGCAGGCCCTGGCCATCCTCGATGATGGTGCCCCAGGAGGCGGCCGGGGATTGCACGCCGATCGACAGGAAGGACAGGGCCGATTCGGTGATCATGTTCAGCGCCATCATCAGTGGCGCGAAGACGATCAGCGTGGTCATCACGTTGGGCAGGACGTCGAGGAGCAGGATGCGGAGACGCGGGACGCCGAGGCCCTCGGCCGCCAGCACGAATTCGCTGCGCTTGAGCTGCAGGACCTGTCCGCGGATCGGCCGCGCCACATAGGGAATGTAGATGATCCCGATGATGACGATGGGCAGCAGCAGGCTCGATGAACTGATTGTGATGGGGCCGAGCAAGAGCCCGCGGCCGATCGTGACGATCGAGAGCGAGATCGCCAGAAGGTAGACCGGAAAGGCCCAGAGCACATCGAGCAGGCGCGACAGCACGGCATCAACCAAGCCGCCGAAGAAGCCCGCCACGATGCCGAGGATAGCGGCCGCCACGAGCGTGATGAGTGTGGCGCCGCCC
Organism: Janthinobacterium lividum; assembly: GCA_050920985.1. GTDB lineage: Bacteria > Pseudomonadota > Alphaproteobacteria > Rhizobiales > Beijerinckiaceae > Lichenihabitans. Next base: position 99,772 of record JBPBQY010000002.1, read on the forward strand.
GCGATGACGAGCGAGTTCTGGCCGCCGTAGAGCAGCCGGGCCATCACGTCCCGGCCCTGTCCGTCGGCGCCGATGAGGTAGTGACCCGTCCAGGTCGGCCCGATCGGCGTCGTGCCGAGCCCGAGCCCGCCGGTATCGGCCTGGATCACGTCGACGGTCTCGCCGTTCACCGTGACCGAGCCGCTAAGGTTCGACGTGAAGGGGTCGGTCTCCGAGACATGTGCGGCATAGAAGGGCGCCGCGAGCGTGCAGAGAACGATCAGCACGAAGCCGGCAAAGGCCGCCACGGCGGCCTTGTCCTGGCGCAGTTTGCGAAAGGCCGTAACCCAGGGACCGCGGCTCACTGCAGCGGGCTTGGGCGCGAGCGGGATAGCGGCCACGGCGGGTGTATCCAGATCCGGAACCGAAACGCTCAAATCATCTGCCTCATACGCATCCTGCGTCACTCGCTTCGGTCGCACCCGGCTTAGCCCCCTGCACCTTGCTCCGCAGGGTCCCCCTCCACCGTGAACGGGGGAAGAAGCGCGGCGGCGGAGAGTGGTAGTCCTTCCTCGCGAAACGGGGGAGGGGGACCGGGCCAAGCCCGGTGGAGGGGGCCGACCGGGTACGACAGCTGGCCGGACTTCAGGTCACTTCACCCAGGCCTGCGAGAAGAGGAAGTGGATCTGGTCCGAGTAGGTGAAGTTGCCGACATGCGTCGCCACGAAGTCGACGCGCTTCGGCTGGAACAACGCGGCGGCCGCGGCCGAATCCGTGACTTCGCGGTCAACCTGGGCCCAGAGCTTGTCGGCGGCGGGGCGGTCCGTCACCGCCGTGGTGGCGGCCTGCTTCATGTGATCGTCGATCGTCTTGTCGCAGAACCCCGAGATGTTGATCGAGGAGTCGGAACCCTCGTGGAACGACGCGCAGGAGAACAGCACGGCGAGGAAGTCCGACGGCGCCGGATAGTCCTGGTACCAGTCGGTGACCGAGACCTGCACCTTGTTGTTGGTGTTCTGGATATAGG
>JBPBQY010000021.1:0-98129 GCA_050920985.1 Janthinobacterium lividum
GGTTTCGGATCTGCCGCTTGCGGGGCTGAGCGTTCTGATCGTTGAGGATGAGCCGCTGCTGGCCTTCGAAGTGGTCGAGCACCTGCAGGCTTTTGGTGCCACGCCACTCGGGCCAATTCCTACCGTTGAAAGAACATTGAGGTTCATCGAGACGGCAGACCGCATCGACGCCGCGCTGCTCAACGTCATGCTTCGTGGCGAGGTCTCTTTTCCAATCGCTGATGAGTTGTCCGAGCGAGGTATCCCGTTCGTCTTCGTCACTGGCAACGATAGAGCCGTAAGAGAGCGCTTCCCTGACGTGCCGGTGCATCCGAAGCCTGCCGACATGGGTGCGATCGTGATGACCTTGGCCGCAGTGATCAATGAGCGTCGCCGGACATGACGGAGCGTAGCGAACTTCCAGAGTCCTATTCGAACCGGTGGCTCTTCGTCGTCCTGACGCTCCTCACTTCATCGCTGATCCTGGTCGTCGTGGTCACGTCGTGGTGACAGCATTCCTGATCAGCGGCTTGGCCCCACTAAGGATCTGTTAACCATCCCGCGCCACGATCACCCTATCAGAGCAGCGCGATCCTCCCTCGCGCGACATGATGCAGGGGGGCCGGTCCTGAACACCGGTCCCAGTCTCTGGCGCGAGCTTGAGCTAGCCTCGACGCCACCGCGCAAGGGCGCCTTGCCGCATACATCCAAGTAGGTGCATGACTACGATCGGCCATCACAAGCGGATGGGTCGGCCATGCAGATGGGAAGCCCTCGTAGAACCCCGCCGAGGCGTCGGCGCGACGCAGCGCCTGGCTGGGCCACCATTGTGGTCGGGCTCCTGATCCTGATTGTCGTCGGGAGGTGGCTATTCGATTGGCGGCCTTGAAGCAGTCGGCCAATGCCCAGGGCGGAATGATCTGACGATTGCGCCAGATCGACATCACGCGCGCGCTCAGGGCAGCGGCGGCCTGCGGGCTTCAGGTTACCCGGTTCGAGATCTACCCCGACGGCAAGATCGTCGTGCATGTGGGTGAAGCCAAAGACCCCCCACGCAACTATCTGGCGGAGTGGCAGGCCGATCGGGCGAGACGCGCCGCTAGGGCGCCGAACACACTTCCCGCTCTTCCCAAGCCAAGAAGAGGGCGGCCTACGCCGTAGCGGCGCCCAAGCCTTCCGCCACCCTCTCCAGCGCCATCCCGACGCGCTCAAGCTCGCATGCCATCGGCGCGTCGTCGTCAAGGCACAGCCGATCCAAGACAAACCGCTCGGCGCCGGCCGCCCGGATCAGACGAGCATGGTCCCGCTTCACGGCCTGCCAAACCTCATCCGACATGCCCGACCGATCCCGCCACGACCGCATGGCCCCGCCCGACCGATCGTAGCGGCGGCGAAGCGCGGCATAGGCCAGGGCGGCGAAGTGCTGGCCGGCGTCGATGGTACCGGCCTCAAGGAGGCAGCCGAGAGCCGTTGCCGGATTACCCGGCATCGAGACCCTGTGGTGGTTTTCACCCACCTCTGGACGAACCATCCTCAGTCGTACCGGCATGCGGATCATGTCGGCCGAGTGCTGAGCGGCGCTCATCGGAATTTGCCCTGCAGGGATGGCAGAGAGCCCATGACGCCGTAGGCTTGCACCGGCGGCATCACGCCGACTCTCATTTTACCCTGGACGGAATGCATCACATGGTCGACGAGCCCAAACCTGCCCCGGCTATCATGTACGGTGGCGACGTCGGCCGTGCGCCGGTGATCTTTTTCGACGCTGCGCCCAACTTCGGTGGTTTTAACGGCATCGTCGCCTTCACGCTTTCCGCCGCCCTTCAGGTGCCGGGCAACGATGGAAAATCGAAGGTCGAAAGCCACGTGGTCGCTCATCTCCGCACCAATGTCGAAGGCATCAAAGCTCTCCGTGCCGCGATCGACGCCGCCCTGTTCGCCATGGAGCCGACGAAGGGTAAGGCGAACTGAGATCGCCATCAGGGTGCGCCCTGCTTTTCCGTCCGCGTCATCATCGGCCCGACGATCAGGCCGCGTCTCAGCACCCGCGCGAGATTGTGGAGCGCGTTCGCGTCCGGCGCTGCCGGCATCTTGGATATCAGGGCTCGAGCAAGCTCTGGGTTCGCCATAGCCTCACGGTACAGGTTCGCCGTGTTGCGGATGCCGGCGCTGCGCAGCGTGTTGACGAGATAGGCGACGGCCGCGCCCGTACCGGCGTATGCGGCGCCCTGCCATCCCGCGTGTTCCAAGCCTTGGCCGATCGCCTCGACCGCCACCATGCCAAGCGTGACGTGGCCGGCGTGACTGCCGCTCACCTTGTCCAGGCTGGCCAGCAGGTTTTTCACGCTGTCCGAGCCACCCTTCACGGCCGTTGACGTCCGCCACCGAATGCCGGCCTCGGCGTTACGGGCGAGCGCCCCGAACGTGGCGCGCTGGTCATGTGGAAACAGCTCGTTCAGCGTGTCGCGGTTGTCACGGAGGAAGGAGATCAGCTTCGCGGGCGACAGCGTGCCATCGGCGTTCATGTGCTCGTCGACAATCCAGTTCGTCGCCGCCTTCCGAAGACCGTCCAAAGCTTCGGGCTCATTGGCCACGCTCTGCACCAGGCTCCGCATCCGTGTCGCGCCGCCGGTGCCCGTCTTCAGCATGGAGCCGACCACGTTCTCGACCTCCGTCGACGCGATCTTGTCTTCGGTGGCTTTGGCGAACTGAGCGGCAGGCGAGGCCTTGGCTTCCGCCAGGATGCTTTTCGCGGCCGACTTGCCCGCCTCCATCCCAGCCCGCGATTGCGCGTTGGCGGCCTTGTCCGCCGCGCTTCTGTCGGCAATGGCAGACGCCACGCCGGCACGGTCCGCCTGACTCCTCGGTGTCATTCATCGAGAACTGGACGAACTCCCTCCGTAGGTAATCCAAGGCACCAGCGGCCCCGGCAAAGGTGGTAGGACGGCCTGCCAAGGCCTCACGATCGATGTCGACCCAGCAACCCATCATCCGATCGGCTTCGTCCTCTCCAGGACCCGCGTTAATCGCGTCATGAAGGGCGAGGATCCGTTGATGGTAGGTCGTGAAGGGGTCGGCGGGCATGGAACCGGACACCACCAACGAGGCGATCGCAGGAGCTGCGACGAGAGGTAAGCCGGCGAGCCCGGCCAGGACGGCGCGACGCTCAAACATGGACGCCTCCCGCGAGCCGAGCCGCATCGCGCAGGATCGACACGACAAGCTCCTCGTGCTCCGACAGCGCGGCTTGTGTGTCGAGACGCGGCCCCGTCAGCGCCAGCATTACGGAAGCCTTTGCGGCGAGCCCTTCAGGCGTTCGCGCCGGCATATCGGCCAAGACATCGCCGGCGTCGCGGCAGGCCTGAGACAGCGCGCGACAAGCTGTGAGTGCGGGCGTCTCGCCGACTTGATCCTCCTCGCTGATGTCATGCCACGCTTGATTTTCGCGGGCGCATAGCGACCGGAAAGCGTCGGCCTGGATGATCAGGGCGGCGTCGGCTTGGGTAGCGGCCCGAGCCATGCCGACACTGGCCGCGAGGCCCAACGCTGCGGCTGCGGAGCCCCGTAGGGCTGACCGACGGGTAAGGACGGCGCTCATGGCCTGCCTCCGTTGAAGCCGGCCAGCACGTCCCGGCGTGCCTCGACGGACAGGATGTCCATGACGTCGATCTCGTCCGCCGCCTCGGGCTCATCGACTTCTGCCGCGACCTGGCCGGGCGTCGACACAGGGGGCAGGCGTGGCGCTTCCGGCCGCGGCACATCGGGGCGCTCCCAACGCTTCCGACCGGTGTTGCCGAGGTTGGCTCGCGACGGTGGGGATGGCGGCAGGGCAAAGCTCCGCCCTTCATGTTTTCGCATGTTCAAATCTCCGAAAGGTGGTTGGTGAATTCCGCTTCGCCGGTCAGGTCACGGCGGAGAAGGCCAGGCGGTCGGGGCTTCGCTGATAGTGGCGTTAACCTGAAGCGTGGCTATTGAAGCCGCGCGGCCAGACGCGGAGACGAGACGATGACCGGACAGCGTGTAACGGCCCCAGAAGACGCTAGGGCGAGGCTGCCGATCTGGCTGCAGTGCATCGTCGCGATGGTCGGCGTGGCTTTGCTCGCCGGTCCGGCCGCTGCAGTGGTTTGGTACCGCTGAGGCGAACTGCGGCTCACCCCCGGATACAATGAGGCCAGCCGTCGACCATACCGCGCCAGCAGCCCCAGGGACGGCGCAGAAGGCTCGTCACCGTCGAACGGTCCAAAGACCGATGCCCGTCGCGCCAAGGCAAAGGACAGCGAAGGTAGGCTTGTAGGAGCAGGCATCAGGGCCCGTTCGGGCATGAGGGGTCGTTCACGCGAAAACATGTCGTCGATCTCCAGCAATGTCGGGGGTGGTGGGTCGGCCTTGCCGTGAAGCTGAGGCGAAGTTTTAGGTGGCGGCGGCGGAGAGAAGCCTGCTCGAGCCGTCATGGCGCACGCGCGCAAGTACGAAGGGTCGGGTCACGCTCAGCGCCCAGAAAGGCGACGAGCGCAGCCACACTGCGGTGAGACAGGCCAGAGCGGTCGCTATCGCGCAGCGGGCAAGATCGGGGTCGAAGGGCATAGGTTGGGCTCCAGGCGTAGGCGCCAACCGGCGCCGCGAGGGTTTAAGCGAAGGCGATGATGGGGCGCGGCCGGTGGGCTGCAGCAAGGGTGTCTTCGTCGAGAAGGCCCTTGGCCTGCAGGCTGGCGAGCATTTCGGCGAGGTGGCCTGCGAGGCGAGCGGGTTGCACCGTGGCTGCGTGTATACGTGTGGCCACGACGCCATCGCGGAAGCCGGTGAGGATGACCTCGACGAGGCCGTCGGTCATGTTGCGGGTGGAAATACGAAAGGTGGTCACGACGACGTTGGAGGCGGTGCGGGACGACCGTACGGTGGGGAAGAATGTGGCGAGTGATGATGTAGTCATTGTGCGGCCTCTGTGCTAAGAACCTACTGCTGTCCTGAAAACCTGACATTGTGACGATTACAGCTGGTTAGAACCGAATGCAAGAGAAATCTGAACAGGGTGCAGAAATACGTGGTGTTCAGTGTAAAATGGCCCGCGCTGCCATTGGCATGGGCGTTCGCGAACTGGCCTTGGCTTCTGACGTCTCGACCGACACCATCACCCGGTTCGAGAAAGGCGAGCCGCTACGGCGGCGAACCACCGAAGCGTTGCGGCAGGCTCTTGAAGCCGCCGGCGTCGAGTTTATCCCCGAGAACGGGGGCGGCGCTGGCGTTCGGCTCCGGAAGTCACCCCCGACCGAAAGGACAGTCTGATGGCTACGATGGATGATGACGGCCCGCAGACGACCCGTGCGCGCTACCCCCTCGCCCACCTGCGTCAAATCCTGCAAGAGGCCAGAGATGCCAACAACGCCGAGCGCATTCACGTCGCCCTTATCGATACCGTGGACGGCCTAGTCTCCCATGTGGAGCGTCAGGCCAGAGCCATAGACGAACTCCGGAGCGACCTCCTCCACAAGCAGGGCATCGTCACCAAGATCGGTGGTGGCGAGTTCCAAGTTCCGGTGCCGAACGAGAAGCTGCGGGAGTTCGCGTCCAGCTCGAACGGGGATCGCTGGTTCCTCGGGCGCGATGAGACGACCGGAATCGCCCAGGTGGTGCACAGGGCGAACCAGCCCTCCGGGGGCGCGGTAAGCCACATCGAGCTTGGTGCCTTTCTTAATCGAGGCCCGTCGACTCCTGAGATACTCGGCCTGTTACAACTGATCGGAAGCTTGGTGGCGTGACTAACCTTCCGCCTGGTGCTCCCCGCTTCGTGGCTTTCTCGACGATTGATGACGAACCGTGGGAGTCGGGTGCGGAAGCCAGTGAGCTACTCAAGCGCGTCCGCGAGCTGGCTTCCCTTGGCATCGGCCTCGTCCAGTTCACTGAGATCCTGGACTGCGGCGACGAAGCTGGTGATGTCCTGAGCGAGGGGACCGCGCTGGCCGAGGCTCGCATTCGCTTCCCCACCGTATTCCGCGGCGATGGCGTGCCTGGGCTGATGCCAGTCGCGCTTGATGTCGCAGGGCCATGATGCTCACCGGCCGACAGATCCGCGAGGCGCGCGCCCTCTTGGGCTTGAACCGCAGCGTGCTGGCGACGAAGATAGGCAGGATAACGACGCTCGTCATCATGCGGGCGGAAGAGAACGAGGACGAGCCCATTCTGTCGGCAGAACATGACGCCGAACTTCGGCGAGGTTTGGAGCGCTTGGGTGTTGAGATCGGGCCCGAAGGCGTACGGCTTCGAGTAACGGACCGCGAGGCGTCCAAGGTCGGGACCGGCCTCGGTTACGTGCCTGCGGCCAACGCCTCCGATACGCCAGTTTAGCCATGATAACCTCGGCGCAGACCCGACAGGCGCGCGCGGTTATGGGCTGGAGCCAGGCAGATCTGGCAAAGGCGTCAGGGCTCTCGCTCGAGGCGATCATGGTTGCTGAAGGCATAGGGCCGCGATTCGTACCGCTGGCAACCAAGGTCGCAATCGTAAAAGCATTCAAGGCGGCCGGGATCGAAGTTGTGTCGTCTGGCATCAACTTTGTAGCGCCGGACGATCCAGGCCCGCCATGAGCGACAGCCTAACCTCCCGACATCAACCAGCCCTGAGGGCACCACCGACCAATGATCTCGACCTCTAACCTTGCCATCCTCCGTTGGCTTGCCGGCCGCGACAGCGCCACTGCGCCGGCAATCGGCGCCGCATGCGCCATAACGCCTGCGGATCTCAGATCGCGGCTGGCCGCGATGGAAAGCCGGCGCCTCGTCGTCAGTCGGCAGGACAAGGCTACCGTTCCGCCTCGCCGCGTCTTCTTCGTCACGGGAGAAGGCCGGCGCGCCGCTGGGATCAGCGATACGAGGATGCAGGAGGGTGGCCGAGGCGATCCAGCCGCGGCAGCCGGCAGGGCGATCTGACCATGACGATCCAGCTAGGCGACCATGTCCGCTATCGCGCTGGAATGGCTCCACATGCCTTCAAGATCCGAGAACGCGACGTCGGCGTCGTGGTCGCTTTTGATCGGCATCTCGGCCCCACACCTTGGGCCATGGTTCAGTTCGAAGACTACAGGTCCTTGATCCTGCTGCAGCAGCTTGAGGTCGTCGGCGAGCCCTCGTCGCCTAACGAGACGTCGGAATGACCATGCTCACCGGCCGACAGATCCGCGAGGCGCGTGCCCTCTTGGGGGTGAGTCCGTACAAGCTTGCGATGACGACGAAGATCGTCACCACTCAGACTGTTCATCGGGCCGAAGCCGACGATCATCGGCCACCCATCGCTGATCACCACATGAGAGCGATCCAACGGACGCTGGAGATGCTTGGCGTCAAGTTCGCGCCGGATGGGGTGAGACTTCGGCAAGATCCGCCGCCCTGATGCGCAGCTACCGCGAAACCCTGCTCGACGCGTCTCGTGCACTCGGCGTTGATGGCAACCTGAACATGAGGCTGACCCGCGTCGCGTGCATCCTGATCCTACTTGATGACGACGACGTGCCACCGCACGCTCTGGAGGCCTTGGAGAGGGTTCGCGACCCATTGATCGGTAAGCCACTCTTCATCAAGGGAGAGATGGTGCCTCGGGATCTCGATGCGATGAAGGGGCGAGCGGTGGCGCGGGGCCTGAACGATCTGATGCTGTCGGAGCTGGGTGGGTTATGAGACGGGGCGACAGCCTCACCGGCCTCGGCTACCTCCCGGCCCGCGACGATCCCGAGATGGTGAGTTGTCCTCCATCGCCGCAGTGTCTATGACCTGACGATGGAAAGTAATGGTTCAAACGCGTACAGCGCCGGCCTCCTTCCCGCAGCGGAAGTGATTGGGGATAATAAACCTTTTTCTGTCAGAGTTCTGGTGAACCGAAAAGCTGTCGCTTGAGGTATTCCCGACCTACTGGTGAAAACGTTGTTTCGAAACACCGGGCGAGTAAAAAGGAAATCTAGCGCATTGGTGCTCCATTGAGAAGAAAGAGCAATCCGAAGTACCCCCTTCATCTCTTCATATAGATTTCTAATCTTCTCAGCTTTCTCGAGATTTTCATTAGCTTGCGCTTCAAGGGCCTCTAAGAAAAATATGATCCAGTCCGTCCAGTCTCCTGTCGCAGATACATCACGCATACGGTCAATATATTCATCTCTTCTTTGATCAAGATACCCGCTCATGTAGAAGTGAGGTTGAGATATTGCGCCGGCCTTCCAAAGCATCAGAGGGATTAACATGCGACCGATGCGTCCGTTGCCGTCCTTGAACGGATGAAGAGCTTCAAACTCTAGATGAACAAGGGCGGTCCTGATCAGAATCTCCCAATCATCATCACTCATAAATTTAAGTAGAAGCTCCATCCCGTCATTAAGACGCTCTGGTGAGATCGGCACAAATAGCACTTTCCGCTTGACCCTATCTGCTAAGTAATTTTGCTCAGTCTTAAATTCCCCAGGTGTCATGGTGGAGCCGCGGCCAAACCCCAAAAGTATCTTATGGGTTGACCTAATTAGCCAGTTAGATATAGGAGCCCCATCCCTGATACTATCTTGAGCTATTTTCATTGCTCGGCTGTAAAGGTAAACTTCGCGTGCCTCGCTACGGTATTGATCTGTCTGGCTATCGTCATCGTCATCTTGATCCGCCTCATAGCGAAGCACCTCGTCTAGTGTGCTGATAGTTCCTTCCATCCTAGACGAGACAACAGCCTCTTGGCTTCTAAGGGGAGCTAAAAGGATCTCGTTATTGTGCATGCCCTTAAGCATCTGATCGTAACGTGCTAAGGCGGACGACGCTTTCGCGAGGGGCTTAATTAAGCGTTCATAGTTTCCTAGCCCGGGCGGAAAGCCGTCGTAGTGGTACAAGACGGCACCCGTGAGGTCTAACCCGGAGGATGTCTTATCCATGCGCTTTGCCTATCTTGAGAGGGCTTTTTGCGCCACTCAAACCGCTTTGGCATCCGTGTATGAGAGCCAAGCCGGCTTGTCTATCATAATCGTCGCTTTGTGCCACTCAACTTCGTTTGGCTCTCACGGCCACGAGTCAAACTGCCTTGGCTCTCAACCTGCCACCTGCAGTGCCAATCAAAGGACTTTTGGTAGAAAATGGAACCCCGTCCCCCGTTTCGCCTTCACCATATTCGCCTAGATCGGTCCACCAAGGCGCTGAGTGGGTCGCCATCAGAAAACAGAGCGCCATCTTCGATTGCCGGGTAGGCGACATCGCGATAGCGTCGAGGTCACCCCTTTGCCGTCCCGAGATCTTAATGCTGAAGCCGAAGCCTCTCGACGTCTCGTCTGAGCTACTAAGCCTCGATGGCCTTATGGCGACGCTTCGGCATGAGGTAGGGAAGGCCGACGCCGACCCGTTTGACAACGCCCTGGTGGCGGCTGTCGTCGGCGCCGCGGACGCGATGAAGGCCGAGTCGGTTGCGCTCGCGGAGATGAAGAAGCGGCTCGGCAAGACGGAACGTAAGGTGTCAGGAGCGTTATTGGCCGGCTCAAGGGTTTGAGGCCGCTCCTGGTCTTCAGCCCCGGGTCACCGAAAACGCATCTCGCGCATTAGGGCTGTGCAGACGCGCTCACGAACGGCCGACCTGCCATCGAACGATTAGGGAGGCCCTCATGCGAACGTTCACTCAAAGCCTAACTCTGCTCGCCCTCGTTGCCGCACCCTGCATCGCTACGCCGGCTTTCGCAGGCAGCCCCTATTACGCTGCTCCAGAGATGGCCCCAGAGATGGCCCAAGGTATGCCCAGCATGCCCAGCATGCCGCGACCGATGATGAAGCGCCGAGCCGGCGTCTACTCGTGTTCGTACCGGGAGGTTCACACGAGGTTGGAGAAGAAGGACTGCAGGTAACCTCGCTCAAGGCTAGGGCGGTCTCACAGGCCCTGATCAGGCCGATCAGGATCAGAACAACGAGGCGCCCCATACCCGCAGCATGCCGCCGGGAAGCGTATTTCCGGCGGAAATCCCATGAAGGAATCGTCCTCGATTGCCGGGCCGCAGGCAGCGCAGTGGCGTTGCGCGTCACGATATCCTGACGCACCGGACCCCGAACATGCGCCTCGCCCTCGCTCTCGCTCTCGCCGCCCTAGTGGTCGCCTCGGCCACGGGTCGGCGCGCCTCCGGCGTTCCCTAAAGGGGCGGGCGGTCTTCTAGGGTCGACAAGCTTGAAAAGACAACAAAGGGAAATCTGACGATGCCCTACTACTCATGGTTCCACGGTCGAGGCCAAGCGGTCTTAGCTGACCAACTCGGCGCCGATGACCCCTTCGGCTTAGCCCCAGTCGACATTGTCGATCGCCTTCTGGCTGCAGGCTACATGCCAGCTATCGAGCATCCGCAGGAGGAGCCATTCCGCGGCCTGGGCATGATCGCGGAGGTCGAGCACGATGGGATCAACTACCTCGTCTCGATCAGCCGCGATGCTGAAGAGATCGGCTTGCAGGAATGGCGCGATGATCCATACGATCTCGCGGAATGAGTGCGGCGTAGCTCTCCAAAACTGCGGCACGCATTAGTCGACGTTCGGCATAGCGAACTGATCCGAAGCGCACGCTGCGAACAAGCTCTGTTGCCTCGCGCTTGAAGCGCCAGGAGAGCCGAGCATGCCCAAGTTCAAGATCACTGTAACCGACGACGATGGCCAGTTACTCTACGACGAGTGGATCGATGCCTCTGGACCGCCAGAGGCCTGCAGAAAGGCGATCGTAGACGCCGGAACGGCCGACGTCGCGGAAAGCGAGTTGACGGAGAACAATCCTGCAGCCGCGCTTTACGGCAACGTGGAGTGAGCCGCCCATAAACGGCTCATCTGCCGGGCCCTCACCCCGCCTGCGTCATCGGCCCGCCCCGCCGCAGTCACAGGCTGGCCTGGTAACCGCATTTCGGCCCCGACCTGTGTGCGCGCCCTCGCGCTGTGCAAACTAAAGTGCGCACTTGGTCGGCCGTCGTCGATGTCAGCTTGGATCCTGCAATGATTTACGAGCACACCGCCCAAAAGCGTCACTTCGTCATCGAGTGGGCCAAGCCCAACGCCTGGGGTGAGAACGGCGCAACCAAGTGGGCCGCGAGCTGCAACGGCGCTCAGCTCGTCGCCGGTGCCAATCCCGAGGTCGTGCTGAGTGCGCTGTTAAGCGGCGACTGCATATCGGCCTTGGACGGCACCAATCCGTCCACCATGAACCTGCCGGCCCACCTGGACGGATGGCAGACCAGCAGGCCGTGACAATGGCGATCTGGACATGGGGCGAGGCTTCCGGCGAGGATTGGGGCGGGCATGGCGCTCGCGGGAGGAAGACGATGACTGTCAGGCAGAGGCCCGAATGGACGGTGGTAGACATCGCAAATCACGCTGCGAAAGCAACGAGTCTTTCAGAGCTAACCTTGCCTGAGGTCAAGAAACTGGCGGCTCGGATACTCTCAGAAGAAAATATATCAACTGACCTAACCGAAAAAGATCCGATACCGACTGACAGTGGTGAGTTGTTCCAGAGCCAGCACGTAGAGGGGATGTGAGCGAAGCATTCACTCCAACTGCCTCGCCCCTCACGTCGCCCTCATCATCGGCCAGCCACGAGGCAGACCGTGCTACGGTCGATCAAAGTGCGGAGGCGATGATGGATCTCGGGAAGATGCTGGCTAAGGCTATCGCGGCCTTTGAAGTCGACGACGCCGACGGTTTCGTCGAAACCTCAAACCCAAAGCGGGCCAATTTAGACGGCACGTTCGACCTCACCGCAGCCGCCGAGGCCTTCCTGGCTAAGGTGCGGGAAGCGGAGGAGGCCGAGAAGGGCGAAAACAACCCTCCCGCCGCGCTATACGGCAACATGGAGTGAGCCGCCCCACGAACATAAGTGAAAATTGAGAGGATCTATCGGCGCGCGCGACCGTTCCGGCTTGAGATCTGCGGTGCACGAGGTCACGCGATGACGCCGAAGCCGATAGTCGACTATTTTGCCGAAGGTATGCAGGCGCGAGAGGACGGCAACCGGGCGAGTACCAACCCCAGTTGTGTTGGTAGCGCTGAGCGCGATGAGTGGTCAGCAGGCTTTCGCGCGACACCGGAGAAAGAACCTGACGACGACCTCGGCCTAGATCCGAACGAGGATAGCACGGTCCGATCTTCCGGGCTGTGAGACTATCCTTGAAGGTCGCACCAGGGCCGGCGCTGGCTCGCCCCTCCCTCACGTCGCTCTCATCATCGGTGCCGTCCTAATCCCGAGCCTCACCCTCTTGCCGGCACGAGCGGTGACTATCGGGTGACCGGTGTGAAGATGGTGGCCGAGTTGCCATAGGTCGGCATTCGAAGGATGCTGCCCTCTCTCGACGAAGATCGGGGAGGAAACGCTATGTCACATTTCGCTACTCGCTTAGCAGCGTCCGCGTCAGTCGCGGCCATGCTGTTTTCAGCGATCCTCGCTGGCCATGCCCAGGCTCAGACAACGCAGGCCACGTCAGAAATCCATTGGGTTGGAAGCTGGGGCGCTCCTCCGGCTCTTCCAAACGGACCTGAGGTGACCAACCAGACGATCCGTCAGGTCGTGCGTCTGTCGACAGGCGGCACGGCAGTGCGCATTCGGATCAGCAATGAACTTGGAACAGGCCCGCTCGTCATCGGCGCCGCTCACGTCGCCAAGCCGGGACAGGAGCAGGGCAGCATCGACGTAACGACGGATCATGTACTTACGTTTGGCGGCCGGCCATCCATTGTCATTCCCCCTGGCGCACCTGCAATAAGCGACGCGGTCCAGGTCAACACGAAGGCTTTGGACAGCCTCGCGATCAGCCTTTTCGTGCCGAGGGATACCGGCCCTACAGCCACTCATCCGCTCGGCAGGGCGACCGCTTATATCGCTGATGGGGGCGATACGACGATGTCCGCAACCCTGTCCAACCCCACAACCGGATCGGCACGTTTCTTCCTGAGCGGAGTGGACGTGCAGAACGGCACCGGCGCTGCTGTCGTGACCCTAGGCGACTCGATCACGGACGGCTACGGTTCCACCATCGACGCGAACCGGCGGTGGCCGGACGTCCTCGCGGAGCGCCTGCAGCAGGTGGGGTCGACACTGTCCGTGGTCGACGCCGGGATTAGCGGAAATCGCATTCTGCACGACATGCCGGAAGCTCAGTTTGGGCCGGCAGCGATCGCGCGCTTCGATCGAGACGTGCTGTCGGTGCCGGCAGTGCGCACAGTCATCTTAATGGAGTCGATCAACGACATCGGTCACCCCGGGAGCGCGGACCTGCCCGAGCAGAAGGTCAGCGCCGACGACATCATCGCCGGAATGCGCCAGCTTATCGATCGAGCTCATGGCCGCGGCGTTCGAATCCTCGGAGCTACCCTGACGCCCTACGCCGATACGGTGTTTCCGGGCTACTACACGGCCGAGGGTGAAAGATCCCGCCAAGCGGTCAATCACTTCATCCGCGATGGCGGAGCGTTCGACGGCGTCATTGATTTCGATGCTGTCGTTCGTGACCCGACCCGCCCGGACCACATTGCTGCTGAGTACGACTTCGGCGACCACCTCCACCCTAACGACGCGGGGTATCGCAAAATGGGCGAGGCCGTCGACCTGAAGCTGCTTAGCGTGCAGTGATGATCGGAGAGGCTCCAGTCGACAGTCAGGCACCCACCTAGCCCATTACGGTACTCCGTCACCCCGCATCGCTTGTGCTTATCCGCGCCCGCCCAAGCTTCTGCGTCGCCCAGTTGTCCAGTGCTCCGGGCTCATAAAGCGGAAACCGGCCGAAGAGGTTGAAGGCCGGGCCGCCTCCCACGCTGGCGTACTTGGCCAAGGTCGCCACAGCGACGGTCAAGCCATGCTTCTGTTCCAGATAGCTCGAGGCTTCGCAACGGCGCAGACGGGGCTTGTCGAGGAGCTTCATCGCCATGATCAAACTCCCGTTCTCTGCGGGCCGCCCTGGCGGTCCATACGTTCGCGCACGGAGCGGATTACCTCGCTTGCTTCGCTTGAGTTGTTGCGACGCACCTCCTGCCGCAGCCATGCTTTCATCTCGCCAGGGAAACGGACCGTCAGGCGCGGCAACCGATCGCTCGGCTTCATGCTAGGCATAGAAGCCCTCCTATATGTCGTCGCGACATTATATGCCGCGGCGACACTACTAGGTCAAGGGTATTGTCGCCGCGACAACCTTTACGTGATGTCGCGTCGACAGCATGGTGCTTGGATGGATTCGAAGAAACCAAGCGACCTTGCGGAACGCGTTGTAGTCCGCACGCCTGAGGGCATGCGGGAGCGCCTGAACGATGTTGCGCGGCAGAACGGACGGAGCGCCAACGCCGAGGCGGTCAAGGCGCTTGAGGCTTGGCTCGCTCACGATCCTGAGACGGAGCCGGCCTTCGTGCGCCTGCCCGAGCGTCTTCGCGAGAGGGTTACCTCCTCAGCGTCGCTAGCCGGGCGGAGCGTGCTGGAAGAGATCGCTATCCGACTAGCCGATAGCTTTGGCCCGGTCGCATCGCCACATATAGGAAGCGAGCAAACCGAGTTGCGTGCTGAAATCCGCGACGCCGTGCACGAGGCCATCGAAGGTCTGCTTGGAAACCCAGAGAAGCTGAAACTGCTCCGAATCCGCTCGAGAAATAGCGACGGCGACTAGCTGTTCCGACGCCGCGCTGCTCCGGCCCGAAGCATGCCCGCGATCTTCTCTCCCGTTTGGTTCGCGACGGCCTTTAGCGGGTCGTCATGGGCATGTGCGTAGATCTCCGTCGTGCGGGTCTGCTTATGACCCAGCACCTTGCCGACCAGGAATAGCGCGGCGCCGTCCATGACGGCAAAACTGGCGTAGCTATGGCGCAGGTCATGCAGTCGAAGGCGCGAGAGGTCCGACACGGCCGCCGCGGGCAAGCCTTCGGCAGTGCCGCGTTCCCGCAGGATGACCGTCGCGCGCTCCCGCACGCCGTCCCAGGCTTTCTGAATGCCTACGATGTGGCCCTCGATGCGGGTTGATGGCAGCACGTAGAGAGTGTCCCGACTTAGGCTTCCCAGGAACACCAATGCTGCTTCAGCCAGCGGCACCACCTTGGCACCCGTCTTCGAGTCCGGCAGGTTCAGGCGCCCCCGTTCGAAATCGACCCAGGACCACTCGAGACTTCGGATCTCATGTCGACGGCAGCCGGTCAGCATCAGGAGTTTGATGGCGTTCGCTATGGTCGCCGAGAGGCTGGCTTGCTCTTCCATGGTGGCCAGCGCTTCCGCCAGGGCGAGAGCCTCACGTTCGGTTAGGAAGCGCTCTCGTTTTGCGCCCTTGAACTTCTCCACACCGAATGCGGGGTTGGTGGCCAGGAGCTTTCGCCGCACCGCGAAGGACAGCATGGCCGAGACCGTCGCCAATGTGCGAGCCGCGGTGCCTTTGCCTCCCGTGACTCGGGCCCGACCGTGCTTGCGCGTCTTTTCGTCGACCGCAGTCTTTCCAGTCGCGATGTCGGCCTGCACTTGCTGGAGGTCTGCGGCCGTCAGTGTCTTCAGGCTCTTCCAGCCGATCAGGGGCAAGACGTGACGGTTGAGGTTGCCGCGATCAAGCTCCCAACTTCGGGCCTTCTTGTTCGGCTTATCGGTCGGCCCTTCAGAGAGGTACAGTTCGACCAGGTCGACCACGGTCGTCGGGGCCCTACGCTCGGCCTTCGCGGCGCGTGGATCCACGCCGTCCACCAAGCCACGCAGAAGGTCGGCAGCCCTCACCCGAGCTTCATCACACGTCCAGGGCGACCCGTGCTTGCCGATCGTGGTGCGCCGAGGCTGCCCACTTGGATCACGGTAGCTCAGGACATAGGATTTCACGCCGGCGGGAGTGACCCGCAGGCCGAACCCCTTGACCTCGCTATCCCAGGTGAACTCCTGTGCATCGCCTGCCTTGGCCGCGTCGATCAATCGCTTCGTGAGCTTCGGCATTCCCGATCCCATGTAAGCGCCATGTAAGCGGGCGAAGGAAAATTCCCGAGTTTTCCCGACATGTCGCAAGTTTGAGATAATGGAAAAAGCCGAGCGTACTCAAGGTGTTTAGCTAACTTGGGCTATCATTGGCAAAGACGAGAAAACATATCGGCACTCCATTGGTAATGGAGAGGTCGAGAGTTCAATCCCCTCCGGCAGCACCAGTTTTTCGAAGACCTAGCTCAGTCTTTGTCGGTCGTTTGATCGCCATGTAAGCGGTCGACAGTCGCTGGTCGTGGTACGGTTGCAGTGTCTTAGCGTCTGCCGTCGATATCTGCGAGACCTGCCTGCAAATCTGCGTGAGTTCGGCAGTGACGGGGGAGTAGGCCGAGACCAAGGCCAACTTGCTGAGCGTTATGGTGGGCTGGGCGCGGCCGCGCGAACTGGCACTCGGCGTCGTTCTTCAGGCGGCCCGGCGAAGCGACGATCAGCGGCCCCATCTTTCTCACAAAGAGCTGTCGGTCGTTCGGACCTCTGCGGCTGACGTATGGGGGAAGCCGCGTCCGTACTGGCCTTCTCCAGGCGCCTCAGCATGCAGTCCGATCGACGTCGAGCGGGAGCGCGGACGGAGACAAGCTTCAGTTCCGTTCCACAATCTTGAGCGTCGCTCACGCTTTGCATAATAAAGCATACCACAACCTGCTTTGATGAAAATCGCAGTATTCGAGCAGTTGCAACAGGAGCCGTTAACGAGGGCAGTGCGAAGTCTCCCAGGAGAGATGGAGGTTTCGGCGCATGTGGAGGATCGTGGACTGCATTAGGGACGCACACGACCCGCGCCTGCTAGCGCTGTCGGCCCTGATCTGCGTTTTGGGATGCATGACGACCACGAGCCTGCTGACCCGCGCCGACGAGGGCTCAGCCTTCGCGGCCTGGCGCTGGCACGTCCTGGCGGCGGTCGTGTTCGGCTGCAGCGTGTGGTCGCTCCACTTCGTCGCCATGCTGGCATTCGCGCCGGCGCGCGGCCTCTCCTACGAGATCACCGGTACCGTGGCGTCGATCCTGGTGGCGGTGTTCGGCGCAATCGCCGGCCTCGCGGTCTGGCGCTCGACGACGCCCAGGATAGTCGGCACCGCCCTCGGCGGCCTCGTCACGGGCCTCGGCATCGCCGGGATGCACTACCTCGGCGTTACCGCCATGGCGGAGACGGCGCTGCTGCGCTTTAATGGGCCGCTTGTCGTCGCTTCCATCGCCGTCTCGATCGCCGCCTCGACCCTCGCCCTGGCGCGCGCCCGCAACCTCGGCACGATGGCCCGCCGGGTCGAGGTCGGCCTCTGGCTGGCGTTTGCCATCTGCGGCCTCCACTTCACCGGCATGGGGGCCGTGACGATCACCCCCGTCGCGGCGACGGGGGACGATCCGGCGCTGCTCGGCACCTTCACGCTCGCCGTCGCGGTGAGCTGCGTCAGCGGCGCGATGCTCGTCGCCGGCCTCGCCGCCGTCACGGTCGAGCGCCGCATGCGGCACACTGCGATGCGCGACCTGCAGCGCCTTCGCCGCATGAGCAATCTCGCCCGCGAGGTCATCCTCATCCACCGCGACGGCGTCGTTCTCGAGGTGAACAGCGCCGGGGAGCGCCTACGCGGCGCCCCCGCCGGCGAAATCGTCGGCCACCCGCTGACAGCGATGTTCTCGCCCGCCGGCGCCGAAGCGTTGACGCTGCGCGGTGAGAAACCGGTCAAGAAGCGTTGCGCCGAGGAGATCGAGTTCCAGTCGGTCGACGGCACCCGCATCCCGGTCGAGATCACCTGCGAGCTGGTCGACTACGCCGGCGGCCCCGCCACGGCGACGGCGCTCCTCGACCTCAGCGTGCGACGCCGCGACGAGGCGCGAACCCGCCACCTCGCGCGCCACGACGCGCTGACCGGCCTGCCCAACCGCCACCACCTCCAGGAGAGGCTCGAGAGCACCATCGAGCGCGCCGCGCGGGAGGGGACCGGCCTCGCCCTCGTCTACCTCGACCTCGACCGCTTCAAACCGGTCAACGACCTCTACGGCCACGCCATCGGCGACTCGGTGCTGAAGCACGTTGCGAAGCGGCTGCTTGGCGAACTCCGCGCTGGCGACACGGTGGCCCGCGTCGGCGGCGACGAGTTCATTGTCCTGCTACCTGGCGACGACGCCGCCGGACGCGCTGCCGCGGTGGCGCCGCGCCTCGTCGACGCCGTGCGGCGCCCGTTCCGCATCAATGGCCAGAGCATCGAGATCGGCGCCTCGGTCGGGGTGGCGGTCCACCCGATCGACGGCGGCGACGCCGACGCGTTGACCCGCGCAGCCGACGCCGCCATGTACCGCGTGAAGGAGGACGGTCGCGGCGGCCTGCGCTTCTTCGAGCCGTCGATGAACGAGCAGTTGCAGGCGCGGCTCGAGACCGAGCGCGAGCTCGGTCAGGCGATGGGCAACGGGGAACTGCGGCTCGACTACCAGCCCATCGTCGACGCCCGCACGGGCGAGGTCGACACTTTCGAGGCGTTGCTGCGCTGGGATCACCCGACCCGCGGCCGGGTGCCACCAAGCGAGTTCATCCCCGTCGCCGAGGCGTGCGGGCTCATGGATGGGCTCGGCCGCTGGGTGATGGAGACGGCCTGCCGCGAGGCGGCCGGTTGGGAGGAGCCGTGGCGTGTGTCCATCAACGTCTCGCCGCGGCAGTTCCGCCAGGGCAGCGTCTGTTCGGCACTCGCGGTGGCGCTGGGCGACTACGACCTCGACGCCGACCGCGTCGTCGTCGAGATCACCGAAGGGGTGCTGATCGAGGACGCCGACAAAGCGGTTTCGATGGTCCGACGCATGCGCGAAATGGGTGTTCGCGTGGCGCTGGACGACTTCGGCACGGGCTACTCTAGCCTCAGCTACCTCCAACTGTTCAAGTTCGACAAGTTCAAGATCGACAAATCATTCGTGCGGCGCCTCGGCGACGGGGAGGAAGCATTGGCGATCGTGCGCACCATCGTGAACCTCGGTCACAACCTCGGCCTCCAGGTCACGGCCGAAGGGGTCGAGACGAAAGCGCAACTGGACGTCCTGCGCAGCCTCGGATGCGATCAGATCCAGGGATACCTCGTGGCCAAGCCGGGGCCGATCGCGGCCTACGGCGAGACCGCGCGGGTGAAGATGCTGGCGATGTTCGAGACCAAGCGGCTACGCTTGTTGGCGTAGCAAAGGTTCGGGCGAGGGGAGTCAGGTTTGCCCTCCGACACATGGCAAGTCGGACACTGCCATGCGCGCGCTCTGGTGCCAGGTCGATGCCAGACCCCGCAGATGCGGATGACGCCTTCGGGCGCTGCCTTCCTGGGCGATTTTCTCCCTGGACTTGGTCGGCTCGCAATCGTTCTTTGACGGAAGTTCAAGCGCTTTCTACTCTGACACGACGTCGCCTGAGGAGATGGCATAACTGTGCAAGGTCCAGCCACACCTACGGCGTGGGCAGCTTTTCCGACTCACCAAGGTACACCATCTGGCATTGCAGCCAGACGAGAGGCTGCGGTGACGGTCGGCGCGACTTGCAATCCGGACCTTTCCCGACAACCGGGCATTCGCCTCCAGACGAGAGGATGAGCGATGGTGCAGAATGAAAGTGGGCTGAGCCCCGTGGCAGCAGGAGCGATCGTCGCCACGACGGTTCTCGGCGCGGTGTTGGTGGGAAGGCGGTCGAGCCCGACGCCGGATCATCCCCGCACCCGGAGGTGGTACAGAAAGCTGGAAAAACCCGGTTTCACCCCTCCGCCGCCCGTTTACGGCATTGCCTGGGGCGGCATTCAGGCGGGGTTGGCCTATGGAGGCTATCGGCTGCTCCGGCGCCCTCCATCCGCCCAGCGTACGCTGGCGCTGAGTCTGTGGGGCGTGAATCAGGCGGCCATTGCGGGTTGGAGCGAGATCTTCTTCGGCCACCGCGCGCCGGGGGCCGGCACGCTCGCGGCGGGTGCGATGATCGGGACGGCGGCCGGCTATGTCGCGGCGGCGGCGCGCGAGGACGACGTCGCCGCTGCCGCCGGCGTGCCGCTGGTCGCCTGGGTGAGCTTCGCGACCCTGCTCGCCGAGGAAATCTGGCGGCGCAACGACTGAGAGAGGTCAGTTCTGACGGAAGAGGCCGATGCGTTCGGTGTGGCGGCCGGCGGGCGCGACGATAATCGTCCACACCTGGTTCGACGGTCACGGCCTCGCCACGCTCGCGGGTGAGTTCGGCGTCGAGGATTCGTCCCATGGCCAGCTATCAAAGTATGATCGGGTCTCTCCCATGCCCGCCCCCGCGACCCCAAGAAGAGCGTCACGTCGCCGAGGGCGCCACCACATAGCTGCGCTGCCTGCTGCGGGGAAGGTCTCGCCACACGGTCGAGCCGAGCAGAAAGCCGAGGCCTTGGATCATGTCCGAAGCGGTCGTGAGCGCCTCGTTGAGCGATCTCCCGCCGACCAGGGTCACGACGTCCCAGGCGAGAAAGGCGACCACCAGCACGATCAGCACCAGGTAATCGTCCCGGCGCAACGCGCTCGCGGTGGCTGACCCCAAGCTCGGCCGCCTCAGCGCGGCAGTCGCCGTCGCTTTGGCCCAGATCAGGCAGACCCAGCAGAACAAGCCCGCCATGGCGACTTCGAAGATCGACCCCATCTGCAGCTGCCCCGAGACGACGCGGCTCGTGAGGGTGGCGGCCTGAAGCACCGCAGCGACGCGAAGTAGGCCCGTCGCGACCCCGAACGGGCCGACGCCGAGACGCGCGACCAGGAGGTCGGCCACCGCTTGGGCGGCCCGGTCGCGAATGAAGAGGGCTAGGGTGATCAGGCTGGGTCCGAAATTCTTCAACCGACGTCCTCACTGCTCCGTTTGCCGTCAACGCCGCGTCCCGGCGGACGATGCAGCCCATCACATATGAGTCTTAAGAGCCATGGCAGACCACCCTTACGCGGATCCCTCGTTCCACCGCTGCAGGGATGGCCTTCGTCTCCGGCCGGCGTGCCGGGACCTTTTGAGCCTCTGGGGCACTTGCACGGTCGATGCCGCGCGATCGGCCGGCGGGGTTCGGGGAGAGATCGATGGCGGATTATACTTTGGCGATCGGAACCCATGATCCGCACGGCTTCTCGGCAGGGAGCGAGGCGGACGCGGTGCGCTATGCCGTGGATTTCATCGACGCTCGTCACGCCGAGGATCTCAGAGAGCGCCCGCAGGATGTCGTGACGCTGATGAGCCCGACGGGACTCCTGACACGACCGGCGGAACGCATCGACGAATTCGTCCGGCGCCTGCCGGGCGGGCACCCGGGGGTCGATCCGACCACCTTCCAGCCCGGCGATGCCAACACACCCGACTGCAACATGGACTGAGGCTTGAGGTCGATGGCGGCGAGCTGTGCCGATCGCACGGTCCCGCCCTATGATCCTCGCACGGAGGGTGATGTTATCGTCCGACGGGTGGAGATCGACATGGCGGAACGCTACCGGTTCGGGATCGAAGAGGAGTTCTTCCTGGCCGACGCCGCGACGCGGGGCACGCCGGTCG
This sequence comes from Janthinobacterium lividum, assembly GCA_050920985.1. Lineage (GTDB taxonomy): Bacteria > Pseudomonadota > Alphaproteobacteria > Rhizobiales > Beijerinckiaceae > Lichenihabitans. Next base: position 21,422 of record JBPBQY010000021.1, read on the forward strand.
GGAAACTCAAAACCTTCCATCGGGCGGCCAAGACACGCCTGCCGGTGGCCGAGCGCGAGTTGCTGCAGATCCAGGTCGAGACCGCATCGGCCCCGACCGACGACATGGCCGAAGCCCGCGGTGCCCTGGCGGGCTTCCGGGCCGGTCTCGGCGCCGTGGCGCGAGACCATGGCCTCCTCCTGTTCGCCGCCGGCACTCACCCGGCCGCCCGCTGGGCCCGGCAGCGCCGAACCGACAAGGAGCGTTACGCCGCCATCATGCGCGAGGCCCAGATGGTCGAGGCGCGCAACATGGTCTGCGGTATGCACGTGCATGTGGAGGTCCCGGATCCCGCGGCCCGTGTCGACCTGATGAACCGCTTCCTGCCCTTCACGCCGCTGCTCCTGGCGCTCTCCGCCTCCTCGCCGTTCTGGCAGGGACGCGACACGGGGCTGGCGGCCTATCGGCTCGCCGTCTGGGGCGAGCTGCCCCGCACCGGCCTGCCCGACCTCTTCACCGACGCCGGAGACTTCGATCGCTACGTGACCACGCTGGTTCGGGCCGGAACGATCCCCGACGCGAGTTTCCTGTGGTGGACGCTTCGCCCTTCGATCCACTACCCGACCCTGGAACTGCGCGTCGCCGACAGCTGCACCCGGCTCGCCGACGTCATGACGGTGGCGGCGCTCTATCGTTGCTTCGTCAGACTCCTGGTACGCCGACCGGAGCTCCATCTTGGGCTCACCGGCGCCTCGCGCGGGGTGGCGGCCGAGAACATGTGGCGAGTGCAGCGCTATGGCGTGAAAGCCACGCTGATCGAAGAGGGACGCGACGAGGCCGTGACCTTCGCCGAGCGGCTCGATGCGGTGCTGGAACAGGTGGCGGAGGATGCGGACACGCTCGGCTGCACCGCCGAGGTCCAAGGGGTGCGCCGCATCCTGGCCGAGGGCACCAGCTCCGATCGTCAGGTCGCGGCCTTTGCGGCTGCGGCCGGTGGCCCCGGAGCGGCGGTGGCGGCCGTCGTCGATTGGCTGGCCGAGGAGACCGCGCATTGACGGCGATGAACGGAGCCGTGTGCCGGCCTGCCGTTTCGCTAGTGGCTCGTGTCGCGCGACGCGAGATCGGCCGTAAAGGCAGGATGTATTAGGATCTGCTCACAGCAACGCTCACGCCTGCGGAGCATTGTGCCATGGCAACAGCCGGATGGTGCCATGCTCGCTCTCCTCCCCCTCGCCGTCGTGCCACTCTCGGCCGCGCTGCACTACCTCGTCGGCGCGTCGCCGTTCTGGGTCTTCGCCACCGCCTCGATCGGCGTCATGGCGCTGGCCTACCACATCAGCAACGCCACCGAGGCGGTCGCCGAGACCGCTGGCCCCGCCATTGGCGGGTTGCTGAACGTCAGCTTCGGCTCCGTGGCCGAACTGGTCCTGGCCATCTTCGTCCTGGCCGATGGGCACGCAACGGTGGTCCGAGCCCAGATCACGGGTTCGATCATCGGCACGGGCCTGCTCGGCCTGGGCCTCGCCATCCTGGTCGGCGGTCTTGCGCGCGAAAAGCAGGTTTTCAAGCGCGAGCGCGCCGGGCTGCTGTCGACCCTGCTGATCGTCGTCCTGATCGCGCTGCTGCTGCCGGCCGTCTTCGACATGGTGATCCGAAGCCATCCGAACGGCGTCGACGTGGCGCTGAGCGACGAGCATCTCAGCCTCGGCGTGTCGGCGGTGCTGCTGGCGCTCTACGCCGGCAACCTCGTCTACACGCTCATCACCCACCGCAACGTGTTCTCGCGCCAGGGCGGAGAGGCCGAGGGCAAAGGGGGTAGCCTCTGGCTGCCGCTCGCCATCATGGTGGGGGGCACGGCCGTCCTGGCCTTCGAAGCCGAGCTCGTGTCGGGGGCGCTCGAAGCCACGGCCTCGCAGCTTCACCTCTCGCCCCTCTTCCTCGGCGTGGTGGTTCTCGCCCTGGTGGGGACCTCCGCGGATCTCTTCGCCGCGGTCCTCTTCGCCCACCGTGACCGCATGGATCTCGTGATGGATATCTGCATCGGGTCCGCCATCCAGATCGCTCTGGTGGTAGCGCCGCTGCTCGTCGTCGCGTCGTTCCTGCTCGGCCAGCCGATGACGCTGGTCTTCGCCAATCCCCTCGACCTCTTCGCCATCGCGGCGACGGCCTTCATCGTCAATTCCGTGGCGGCCGATGGAGAGACCACATGGTTCGAGGGTCTGCTCCTCGTCGGCGTCTACGCGCTTCTGGCGCTGGCCTTTCTCTTCGCCGGCTAGCGTTTCGCATCGGAGGCTGTCCGCATCCGCCTGCCGCGCGCCCCGGACGTCCTCACAGTCGCCGCAGCAGCGCCCGGATTGGATGGAGGGGCCGGTGGCCGCCGACTTCGTGGGCACCGCGATGATGCGGGCCATAACCGCCGACGAAATGGCCGCCGCGCCGTGCCGACGCGCCGGCTTGCTCGGTCGCGGCGCACAGCGAAAGGACGGCGATCACGATCAGGGCGGCGGGCGAGGTCTTGGTCATGGTCATTCCTGGCAGTTCTATCGGACCGCAGCGTCTCGAGTGCCGCGGGCGCGTTGAGGCGTGACGTTCACCCGTTGCGCATCGGGATGCAACAGCGGAGCTGTACGGCATGTCTGACGACCCCAAGGTCGGCAAGAACTACCCGGTCACGCCGGACGGACGCTATTTCGTGGTGCGGGGCCGACTGTGGCGGTGCACGGATCCACGGATCCCCGAGGAGGAACGTCACCGTCTGACGGTCGCCCTGATGGCGGCGAGACGTGAGGTCGGCCGAGCCTTACGCCAGGACGACGCCGACGCCCTGACGGCAGCACGCGCAGCCGTCGACGCTGCCAAGATCGCGCTCGGAGAGCGCGGCGCGGTCTGGTGGAGCGACGGCGCGCCGGATCTCAATCGCAAAATGGTGCGCAACACACCCTATGCGGCGTGGTCCGAGTCTGCCCGAGACGGGACGCCATGATGACCCTGCCCCGGGCTACGGCCTTCTGTCCGGCAAGACGCTTTGCCCCGGCGTGTGATAGGGCCAGGGCTCACGGGAACCTCTCATGCCTGATGCTGCCCTTTCCGCCTCGGAGCACGCCGTCGAACCGTTCGACTGCCAGGCCTGCGGCGCCTGCTGCGCCGAAGCCGGCGCCGTCATCCTCGATGAAGAGGACGACGTGCCGACCTCGCTCGTTCAGCACGTCGCCAATCTGCAATGCATGGTCACGGAAGGCACGAGCTTCCGCTGCGCGGCCCTGCTCGGTACCATCGGAGTGGCGGTCGCCTGCGGGATCTATGGACGAAGGCCCGTCGTCTGCCGGTCCTTCGACGCCGGCTCCGACGAGTGTCTTTCGGCCCGCGATGCCATGAGATTGAAACGGGAGCAGCCGGGATCGCCGGCACCGGGTTACGACGTGCGGGTCCTGCCGTCGCTCGACGGCAACTCCGACACGAGCGGCCCTCTTCCTCCGGACGCGTTCACTCCCGCATAACCACGCAGCACGACGGCGCCGCTCCCGTCCTTGCCTCCCGCCCTCACGGCGACATCTCAGGCTTGCGCGCCGGTTCGCGCAGGAGCACCAGATGTCCAAATTGGTTCGACGTTTCCTGTCCGAGACGTCCGGTGCGACCGCCATCGAATACGGCCTGATCGCTGGCCTCATCAGCGTGGTGATCATCGTATCGCTCATGACGATCGGTACGCGGCTGAACGCGAAGTTCACGACGATCTCGAACAAGCTGAGCTGAGCGCGAGCCTGAACCGGTCGACGCCGCTTCTTTGCACGACCGACCCGGATGGGAGCGCCGTCGAGTTCGACGCGTCGCGCCTGCCATCAGCCTGTCACCTCCAGCACGATGCCGCTCCGGTGCAGCCGTCCGTATTCATCCTTGGCCGTCACGCTGATGCGGTGAGTGCCGGGCGGGAGATCGGCCGGGAGCGTCGCCTGGAACAGGTGGGTGACGATGTCGGGCTTGACCCAGGGCTTCTTCACGGCGGCGTTGCGGGCATAGACCTCCTGCACGAAAGGGTCGAGGCGCTCGACCTTGGCGAGCGGGATGGGCTTGCCGGAGCGGCCGAGCACCATCGACATTTCGGAGCGCGGGCCGCCGTCGAAGAGGTTGACCAGCACCCGGGTGGAGGCCGCGGCGTCGCGCGCGATCGGCCCGTTGAGCAGCGCGCCCGGCGCATATTCGCTGAGGACCTCCGGCCCGTCGCGATGCAGCTGGCTGTCGATCATGATCCGCATCTGCCCGCGCGAGGGGTCGCGCGCCGGAACCAGCGTGGTCTCGTAGCGCGAGCCGTCGATCGACAGGACATGGAAGCCGTTCGGCGCGCCGTCGCTCTGCAGCGCGATCGGGATGCCGCGCTCGTCGAAGGGGCCGCTCCACCAGCTGCCCGAGACGGCGGCCAGCACGTGGTGGTGAAGCTGGCCGCCGCCGGGCCGGTCGAGATACCAATGCTCGCTCGTGTGGGTGTGGCCCGAGAAGCTCACGACATTGGGGTGGCTCGCGATGGCGGCGAGGAACTCCGACGTATCGGTATTGGCGGTGTTGGGATCGGTGCCCGACATGGTCTTCAGCGGAATATGGTGGCAGATCACCACGAGGCCGTCCGGCGGAATATTAGCGAGCAGGTTGCGCACGAAGGCCAGCTGGTCGGCCCCGAAGCGTCCGCGATACTTGCCAAAGGCATTGGGTTTCGTCGGGTCGGTGCCGAGATACTCGACATTGTCGAGCGTGAGGAAGGTCGTACCGCCATACTGGAAGGCGCTGTAGCGCGCCCCGAACACGCGTTTGAAGGTCTCGCGCGAGAACGTGTCGTCGGGCGCCTCGAAGTTCATGTCGTGGTTGCCCGGCAGATTGTACCAGGGCATGCTGATCGATCCCACGATGGCATTGTAGCGGGCGTAATTGGCGAGATCGTCGAACATCAGATCGCCGCAGGTGATGCCGAAGGCCGCCGGCGTGCCGGTGGTGGTCGCCACCACATCGTCGCGGACGAAGCCGAGCTCGACCAGGGTCTCGGGCTGCGGGTCGGTGAAGAGCAGCACGTCGAACTGGGCGGCCTCGTCCTGACGGCGCAGCGGGAAGTCGATGCTGGCGGGCAGCGGCCCCGTCGGGGCAATGCCGGCGAAGCGGAAGCCGAGGTTCGCCGGCGTGCCCTCCGGTACATGCAGGTGGGAGAAGCGCGGCAGCAGCGTCACGGGATCGACCGGCGTCATGTAGCCGGTCGGCTTGATGACGAAGAGCGCGTCGCCGGCACGCACAGGCAGGCTCCAACGGCCGTCGGCATCGGTCTTCACCACGTCGCGACCGTTGGACACCAGCACGCCCGGGAGGCCGCGACTTGCGGCGCCGCGGCGACCGTTGCCGTCGACATCCTCGAAGACCGTGCCGGTCGCGGTCTCGGCAGCGGGTGCCGCCAGAGCAGCGTCGGCGCCTTCGCCGAGGGTCAGCGCCAGGCCGGCCGCGACCGCGAAGGTCTGGCGACGGGTGATGCCGGACGGAAGGGTGGGATCGGTCATGTCGGTTTCTCGGCTCCGCTTACGGCTCGCATCCTAGCGGAGCGCCGACGACGGGCCGATGACGACACCTTCTCACGCCTAGCGGGAGAAGGATCAGGCGTTGGTTTCGAGCAACGCCTTGGCGAAATAGTCGCGCGGGCCGGAGACGCCCGGCAGGGCGAAGTAGTAACCGCCGCCGACCGGCTTGATGTATTCTTCCAGTGGTTCGCCGTCGAGGCGACGCTGCACCGTCACGAACCCCCTGTCGAGATCCGACTGGAAGGCGGCGAAGAGCAGGCCCATGTCGAGCTGCCCCGCCTTGGTGAGCCCGTTGGAATAGTTGTAGGCGCGGCGCAGGATGAGGCTGTCGGCCGAAGCGGCATCGCGCGGGTTGGCACGCCGGATATGGGCGTCGAGCGGCACGCCATGGCCTTGCGGATCGGCGGCGTAATCGGGCTGGTCGTGCTCGTGCGCGAGGCCGAGCGGCGCGCCCTCGGCCTTGTCGCGGCCGATGATGGTCTCCTGCTCGCGCAACGGCGTGCGATCCCAGCGCTCGACCAGGGTCCGGATGACGCGGACCACGTGATAGGTGCCGCCGCGCGTCCAGGCCGGCTCGTCGGTGGCATCGTCGACCCAGACGATGCGCTCCATCAGCGGCCGGTCCTGCGCGTCGAGATTGGCGGTACCGTCCTTGAAGCCCAGCAGGTTGCGCGCCGTGTCGCGACCCTGGGTCTTGATCGTGTGGGGCGGCAGGAAGCCGTCCTGCTTCCAGCGCAGCGCGAGCCCGTCGGGAAACTCCTTCAGCAAGGCCCGCAAGGCGTGGATGTTGGTCTCGGCCGTATTGGCGTTGAACTGGATCAGCAGGTCGCCGTGACAGCAATCGTGGTCGAGCGCGTCGTTCGGGAACCTCGTCATGGCGACGAGGCGCTTGGGGCGCTGCGCGGCGAGACCGAAGCGCGCGTCGAAGAGCGACGCCCCGAAAGCCACCGTCATCGAGAGGCCGTCCGACATGCCCTGCGGACCCAGGAGCCCGCTGTCGGGCGGCGGCAGCTGGCTGTCGGTCGGGGCCGGCAATTCGCCCGCCATCAGGGCCGCGGTCCGGATGGTCAACCGCTGCATCAGCGTGGCGAGTTCGCCACGCGTCTCCGCCATCACGTCGAAAGCCGCCACGAGGGCGGCGGCGGGTTGCGGCGTCACGATGCCGGATTGATGCGGACCGTAGAAGGACTGACTGTCCGCGGTGCCGTCGGCCTCGGGACGGGCGCGGCGCTCGTCCTGCGCAGCTGCCGCCAGGGCTGCCGTCGGGGCGAGGCCGGCCGCACCCGCAAGGCCCATCCAGCCGAGCAGGCTACGGCGACCGGGGCTGGTCGGCGCATCGCTCGGCGGCGTCAGGCTCGCCGCCCCGAAAGGGCAACGTCCGGGCTTGCTGGTGCGGTCGGTCATGCTCTGCCTCAATCGATGCCGAGCTTGCCGCGCAAGGTCGACAGGTCTTCGGCCAGTGCCGTCACGGGACCTTTCAGCTTGTTGCGGTCCTCGGGCACCAGCTTGTCGTAGGATTCGAACCCCTTGGCGGTCTTGTACTTGCCGAGCACGGCATCGACCTTGCCGAAATTGGCCTTGACGCGGGTCACCAGGGCCGGGTCGTGCTTCTGCATAAGGGGATCGAGCAGCGCCACGATCTTCTGGGCACCGTCGACATTGGCCTGGAAGTCGACGAGATCGGTGCGGCTATAGCGGTCCTCTTCGCCGGAGATCTTCTTCGAGGCGACCTCCTCGATGAGGTCGGCGGCGCCGCCCACCATGCTCTTCGGCGTAATGGTCAGGCCGGAGAGGCGCTTCTGCAGCTCGGCCGTATCGGCCGTCAGCTTGTCGGCGAGGGGCGCGAGGCCGGCGGTCGAATGATCGGCGAAGAGACCCTTCTCCAGCCGGTGGAAGCCCGTGAAGCCGGGATCCTCGGCCTTCTTCTCGAAATCGTCCTCGCGGCTGTCCATCGACCCGTCGAGGTCGTTGAACAATTCGGCGATGGGCTCGATGCGCTCGTAGTGCTCATGGGCGGGGGCATAAAGCTTCTGCGCCTCCTCGACCTTGCCGGCCTTGACGGCATCGGTGAAGGCCTTGGTGGAGGTGACGAGGGCGTCGACCTCCTTGGTCACATAGACCTTGTACTCCGCCAGCGGTCCGACGAGGTCCATCGGCGACACCGCCGCGGTCTTGGCACCGGGCTGAGCCTCGGTGGCGGCGACCTTCAGCACGCCCTTGGGGTTCGACAAGAGCCCGCAGGTCATCTGGTAGTCGCCGGCGTCGAGCGTGGCGGTCAGCGTCTGGGTGAAGCCCGGGATGATGTTCTCGCGCTCCTCGACGACGTCGGTCCCCTTGAGGATCTCCCATTCGACGGCGCGCTTCGAGGCATTCTTGATCTTGAAGACCGACCTTCCGGGAACGACCGCGACCGACGCGGGCTCGCAGCCGGCATCCGAGATCACCACGGCGATCGGCTCCGCACCGGCGTCGACAGCATGCGCGGCCGAAAAGGCACCGGCGGCGCAGAGGGCCGCGAGGCTGACGGTGAGGCGGGGGATGGTCATACGATCAGGTCCTTCGAAATATAATGGTGAATGTCAGGCGGGGCGCGCCGCCGCGATGCGCGGCCGGCTCGGGGCGAAGAGGAGCCACAGGGCCGGGACCAGGAAGGCGAGGTAGATCGCGACCTCGCCCACCGTCGGAGCGTCGTGATAGCCGAAGATGCCGGACAGCAGCGTGCCGAGCGTGCCGTCCTCGGGCAGGACCGCCGAAAGGTCGAAGGTCCGGCCCTGGAGGCCGTTCCAGAGGCCGGATTCGTGGAAGGCGCGTAGGGCCGAGGCAAGCAGGCCGGCCGCCACGAAAACGATGAGGCCGCTAGTCCAGGCGAAGAAGCGGCGCAGGTCGAGCCTGTAGCCGCCATAGGTGATGGCGGCGCCGAAGACGACGGCCGACAGGACGCCGAGCAGCGCCCCGACCGGCGGACCCCAGCCGATATCCTGCTGGAAGGTGGCGAGCAGGAAGAAGACGGACTCCAGCCCCTCGCGACCGACCGCCAGAAAGGCCATCAGCACGAGGCCGAGACCGCCCCCCGCGTGGCGCGACAGGGCCGCCTCGACGGAGCCCTGGATCTCGGCCCGCATGTTCTTCGCGGCCTTCTTCATCCAGAACACCATGGAGGTGAGCACGCCGACGGCGACCAGAGCCACCACGCCCTCGAACGCCTCCTGCTGCTTTTGCGGGAACTCGGCCTGGGCGGCGTTCATGGCGAAGCCGAGCGCCAGGCAGATCGCCATGGCCAGGACCACGCCGGTCCAGACGGCCGGCATGAAGCGCGCACGGCCCGTCTGCTTGAGGAAGGCCGCCACGATCCCGACGATCAGCGCCGCCTCGATCCCTTCGCGCAGCATGATGAGATAGGCGACCAGCACTTGCAGTCTCCTGGACGGATTCAGGGGCGGAGCGGCCCGCCGCGCTCGCGAGACGGTGCTCTCCGACAATAAGCGTGGGATTAGGCCTGCCCCGCCCGTGGTTCAAGCCGAATCGAACAGCACGGGCTCAACTTAGAAGCGATGAAAACTAGGAGCGATGCAGTTGAGAACCGATCCAGTCTACAGTTTGGAACAAGACTAAACTAGCAAATGCACGGACACGGCCGACGGGGGGCGAACCATTGCCGGGAGCGGCGAGGCGGGACAGGTAAACCCGAGGGGGGCCACGAGATCGAACAGGGCGGCGCGAAGGCCGGCCGACAGCTCCACCTCCGCTCGTGCACTGCAGCCCTGCAGTTGGGCCCTGAGCACCCCCAGGAGATCGGCCTCGTCGCCGGAGAGACGGCGGCAGGGCGGCGGGAGAAAACGCAGGGTGGTGCCCTCCCGCTGCCCCGCGCGCAACAGTGCCGCGGCGCGCGCCACGAGAAGCGCGCCGTCGCGTGGGCCGAAGGCGGCCTCGGCGCCGTCGAGCGCCGCATCCCAGCAGGCGGCGTCCCCCGTGTCGGCGGCAGCGGCGACGAAGCGGAGTGCCAGCATGACGGCCCGCTCGGGATCCTGGCGCGGCATGGTAGTGTCGGGGTCGGCGCCGCAGGCCGGCGCCGCGGGGCAGCCGGAGTGGCTTGCGGCTGTGGTGGCCGGGCAGATCCGCAGAGGACGGTTCGTCATGGACCGGCTCAGTGCAGGGTGGCAGGAGTGAAGGCCGGCCAGCCGTCCGAGATCGCCATCGGCGCTTCCGGCCCGGGCTGCGGCAGCAGGATACCCACCATGGCGAGCGCTCCGCCGAGATCGACCAGCGCGCGCGACACGGTGGCGGCGGCCGGAGCCGGCAGCAGGTCGGCGAACAGCCGGTCGATTTCACCGCGGTCGTGGCGCTGTGCCGCCGCCGTGGCGGCGACGAGCCGGCGCTCATCCTCCGACAGGCCCTGGCAGGGTGGGCAGGACACAGCGATAGGACGGGCTGTCGCCAGGACGAGACGCGTCATGGCGGTGTCGAGGGCCGAAGCGGCCTCCGGCGCGCCCACCCTGGCGAAGGACGACACGACCGGTTCGGCCGGCAGGCGCTGCCCCCGGCAGCAGCAGGCCCAGGCCCGGAAGTTCCAGAGGACGAAGCGCTCTGATAGGGCGAGCGCGTCGATGGGGTTCGCCGACGAATTGGGCGCGACGTGGATCATGGGGCCTCTCCGGCACGGGACGGGGTGCAGGCGCGGCGTCGCAGATGCAGGCACCGCAGATACAACGTCTTCCGACGATTGGATCCCAGCGTCAATACAGGCTTAGTCTATTGGAGCTCTTCGAAACAACAGGTGCCAGACTAGAACATGATAGTGGTTCTAAACTGGCGCCTTCGGCGGAAGAGACGCTCAGCGGTTCTTGCCCGGCACCCAGAGCACGTCGCCCTCGGCGAGATGATTGCAGTGACGGGAGGCGACGAAGAGGAAATCCGAAAGGCGGTTGACATAGCCGATGGCCGCCGGGCCGACAGTTTCGCCGGCGTCGACCTTCAGTTCCACCATCATCCGCTCGGCGCGGCGGCAGATGGTGCGGGCGAGGTGGAGGGCCGCGGCGCTGGGCGTGCCGCCCGGAAGGACGAAGCTGCGCAGCGGCTGAAGTTCGCCATTGAGATCGTCGATCTCGCGCTCGAGCCGGTCGACCTGGGCCTGGACCATCCGGAGTCGCTCGCCCTCGACCTCGGCGGCAACAGGCGGGGTCGCGAGATCGGCGCCGAGATCGAAGAGATCGTTCTGGATGCGCCCCAGCATGGCGTCGAGCTTCGGCGATTCCGCAAGCGCCGTCAGCCGCGCCAGACCGACCGCGGCATTGCATTCGTCCACCGTGCCATAGGCGGCGACGCGCAGGTCGGACTTGCGCCGACGCTCGCCCGAGCCGAGCGCCGTCGTGCCGTCGTCGCCGGTCCGCGTATAGATCCGATTGAGAACAACCAACGTCTACCCCCTGAAAAACAGCACGGTCATCACCACCAGGATGGCCAGGAACTGCAGCCCGACGCGCCAGCGCATCAGGCGCTGCGACGTGCTGGAACTGCCGCCCCGCACCATGTTGACCATCCCGGCCACCAGAACGGCGAAGACCGCCCCGATGGCGACGAGGATGAAGGCATTGGCGGTGGCGGGAGACATGGCTTTGGACCCGTACTGGATGATGGACCAGCCTACGCTATCGCGGGTCGCGCCGTAAGCCGGGCGCGTTAACGCAGTCTTACGGGTCTTGAACTCAAATGGACCGCCCTGGTCCAGGAAACGACGATGCACATCGAGCCTTCAGGGACCGAGGCCGCCGCCGATGCCTGCCTTGGGGCGATGCGACTGGGCTTTGCCGAAAGCCTGAGTGGGCTCTGTCTTTGCGATGAGGGCGACCTCATCCGTTATGTCAATGAGCGCTTCCGGTCCGCGTTCCTGCCCACATTCGATGGACAGCCGGCAGATTTCATCGCCACCGTCGTGGCCGGAATGCGAGCTGGCCTGGGGCTTCGCATTCTGGAGCCGGACGCTTTCACCCGCGACAACCGTCGCCGAAGGCTCGAACTCGTCGGTTCGCGCAGCTTCTCCACGGACACGATGGACGGCGCTTGGTGGAGCGTCACCGACACCAAATTGTCCAACGGCTGGATGCTGTCCGTGACGCAGGACATCACGAGTCTCAAGAACCAGGAGGCGATGCTGCGCGACGCCCACGATTCCGCGCTGCTGGAAGCACAGACCGATTATCTGACCGGGGCGCCCAACCGCCGTCACGGATTGAGGCGCGCAGAAGCGCTCTGGCAAAAGGCGCAGGAGGCCGCCCAGCCGCTGTCGATCGCGCTGCTGGACGTGGACCACTTCAAGGCCATCAACGACAAACTCGGCCACGAAGCGGGGGATCACGCCCTGGTGCACCTGTCCCGTTGGATCATGCGCATGATCAGGTCGGACGACATCTTCAGCAGGCTCGGGGGGGACGAGTTTCTGCTGATACGCCCTCAGTCGCGCGGCGCTGCTCTCGACGCCGCGCTGGTGACGATGCTCGCCGCAATCCCGCCTCTCGGTCTTGGCAGCGGAGCGGAACCACTGCACCTGTCGCTCAGCGTCGGCATAGCCGAAGCGCGACCCAGCGATACCTGGGCGGGGCTGATGCACCGCGCCGACATGGCACTGTACGATGCCAAGGCAGGTGGCCGGAACAGGACCGCGCTGGCAGGTTAGCCATCACACCAGCCTTCCTGCATCGACGGCGCGCGCCACGCGGTCGACGCGGGTCGCGGCCTCGCCGAGGGCGGCGGCGACGGCTTCGGCCAGGGCCGCCGTGCGGGCGTCGTGGCCGGCCTCTTCGCCGCGCAGCCGGTCGTTTTCGGATTCCAGCGAGGCGATGCGCCGCTCCGCCTCGGCGAGTTGGTCGGCAATGGTGAGGGCCGCCATGACGGTGATGCGGGTGTCGCCAACCTCGCCGAAACTGCCGCGCAACTCGTCGATCTTGCCGTCGAGCCGGGCCGCGAGACCCGTAAGATGGTCTTCCTCGCCGTCCGCGCAGGCCATGCGATAGACCCGGCCGGCGATCTTGACGTTCACCTGAGCCATGGCGCCCTCATGCCTGGCCGGGAGCGGGCCCGGCCCCGCCCGAGATCTCGCCCAGGATGCCGTGCATCGTGGCCTCGGCCTGCTCCAGCCGATCCGAGACCTGCTCGAGCGTACGGTCGAGGGCGCGCGAATGCGCCAGAGCGGCATCGAGCTCGACGGCAAGGCGGGACCGGTCGTCCTGCATGACGTCGTATTCGGCGTCGGCATCGGCCCGCGCCGCATCGGCCTCGGCACGCCGCTCCGCCGCGGCATCAAGCGCATCGAGGGCGCCGTTCAAGCGCTGGAGAGCGCGTTGCAGGCGTTCGGGCAGGTCCATGAGTCCTCAGGGGCGGGAGCACCGGCCGGGCGATGCTTCGACCCTGGCGGGGAATGCGGGCGAGGTCAACGCGGCGCGGCGCGGCGCCGCTCGCCTTTCCCGCCGCAGCGGATTAGGTGTGGTGCTTCAAACATCGGAAGGGAGATCGCCGCCATGGCCGTGAAGGTCGCCATCAACGGGTTCGGACGCATCGGACGCAATGTGTTGCGCGCCATCATCGAGTCGGGCCGCCAGGATATCGAAGTCGTCTCCATCAACGACCTCGGCCCGGTCGAGACCAACGCCCACCTGCTACGCTTCGACAGCGTCCACGGCCGCTTCCCGCACAAGGTGACGGTCGAGGGCGACACGATCGACGTGGGGCGCGGGCCCATCCGGGTCACCGCCATCAAGGATCCGGCGCAGCTGCCGCATCGCGAACTCGGCGTCGACATCGCCATGGAATGCACCGGCATCTTCACGTCGCGGGACAAGGCCGCGCTGCATCTCCAGGCCGGCGCCAAACGCGTCCTGGTCTCCGCTCCCGCCGATGGTGCCGACCTGACGGTGGTCTATGGCGTCAACCACGACAAGCTGACGGGCGAGCATCTCGTCGTGTCGAACGGCTCCTGCACGACGAATTGCCTGGCCCCCGTCGCCAAGGTGCTGAACGACCTGATCGGCATCCAGCACGGCTTCATGACGACGATCCACTCCTACACGGGCGACCAGCCGACGCTCGACACGATGCACAAGGACCTCTACCGCGCCCGTGCCGCCTCGCTGTCGTCGATTCCGACCTCGACGGGCGCCGCCAAGGCTATCGGCCTCGTGCTGCCGGAACTGAAGGGCAAGCTCGACGGCTCGGCGATCCGCGTGCCGACCCCCAATGTGTCGCTGATCGACCTCAAGGTGAAGACCAAGCGCGCCACCACGGTCGACGAGATCAACAACGCGATGCGCCGCGCCGCGTCTGAGGAGTTGAAGGGCGTGCTAGGCTTCACCGACCTGCCCAACGTGTCCTCCGACTTCAACCACGACCCGCATTCGTCGATCTTCCACACCGACCAGACCAAGGTCATCGACGGCGACTTCGTTCGCGTCATGAGCTGGTACGACAACGAATGGGGCTTCTCGAACCGCATGGCCGACACCGCCGTGGTGATGGCCAATCTGATCTGACGAGCGGCGTTCCTCGCAACGACGGTGGAGTGCTCTCCGTCATTGCGAGTGGAGCGAAGCGACCTCATCACCGTGAGCCACGGGGTGCGTGAGCGCCTCGGGACCCGGTCGTTCGGAGAGGGCGGCCTGGATTGCTTCGCCGCTTCGCGTCTCGAAACGACGGCGGGAGCGGCGAAGGTCGAGCGTGTTATCCCGCCGCGCGCGTCGCGGCGGTGAGCGTGTTCTCCATCAGCATGGCGATGGTCATCGGCCCGACACCGCCCGGCACGGGCGTCACGGCGCCGGCGACCTCCATAGCTCCGGCATAATCCACGTCGCCGACGAGGCGCGTCTTGCCCTCGCCCTTGTCGGGGGCCGGCACGCGATTGATGCCGACGTCGATCACCACGGCGCCTGGCTTGATCCAATCCGCCTTCACCATCTCGGGCCGGCCGACGGCCGCCACCAGCACGTCGGCGCTGCGGCACAGGGCCGGCAGGTCCAGGGTTCGGGAATGCGCCATGGTGACGGTGCAGTCCGCGGCGAGGAGCAGGGCCGCGATGGGCTTGCCGACGAGGTTCGAGCGGCCGAGCACCACGGCCTGTTTGCCGCGAAGCTCCGGCAGGACGGAGCGCAGCAGCACCATGGCGCCGGCCGGCGTGCAGGGCACGAAGGCGCGGCCGAAGTCACCCAGCGCCACACGCCCGGCATTGACCTCGTTCAACCCGTCGACGTCCTTCTCGGGCGCGATGGTACGGATGATGGGCAGCGGGTCGAGCGGAGCCGGAAGAGGAAGCTGCAGCAGGATGCCGTGGATGGCGGGATCCGCATTGAGCTCCGCCACGAGTGCGAGGAGATCGGCCTCAGAGGTCTCGGCGGGCAGCGCATGTTTGACGGAATGGAAGCCGCAGCTCTCTGCCATGCGCCCCTTGGAACCCACATAGACCTGACTCGCCGGATCCTCGCCGACGATGACCACGGCGAGTCCGGGCCTGACGCCGGTGCGGGCCCGGAGCGCCGCGGCCCGGGTCTTCACGCCCGCGATGACGGTTTCCGCCGCTGCTTTGCCGTCGATGAGCTTGGTTTGGGTCATGGGTGGATCGATCAACGCCTCTCGACTCGGGCCTCCGCGGCCTGATCATCGTGGTTTAACATGGGTCGGACGTGCTGTGGGCCCCACCAGGCGAGAGGCCGAGACGTAGAAGTAGGGCCACAAAATCGCCATGACCTCCATCGCACATTGCTACGGGGCGTTGTGGAGTTGTCTTCATGAAACCGTTACTCGCGGCTGCTGTCGTTTTCCTTGTGTCGAGCCTGCAAGTCCAAGCTTAATCTGTCACCATCAATGGGGGTGGCGGTAGCAACCTACCCGAAGCTTATTCGGTGCGCCTGCCGATCCGTGTGGTCGAGAGTTTCTCGGTTGCACTAGCCGCCACCGATGCAGCCAACCCGACAGGTACGGATCAGATCGAGTCCGCACGGAAACTGCTCTATCGCATGATGCAGCAAGAATGTTCGGCGTTGAGCGACAGTTTCAGCGCGGATTGTCGGATCGCGAGCTTCTCGATCAGTCTGGCCAGGAATTTCGTCCCTGCGGGCACCAATGCCGTCACGTCGAACGGTCCCAACCTCCGCTCCGTCGACGCCAGTGTCAGCTACGGCCTCAGGGTCAAAGACTAGACCCGACGTAATGATTACGGCCCGCCATGCCGGGCCGTGCTCGTGAATGGAACCTCAGGCAACGCTCAGAACACCACGGTCTTGTGGCCGTTGAGCAGGACACGGCGCTCGAGGTGCAGCTTGACGCCGCGCGCCAGGACGCGGGCCTCGACGTCGCGGCCCACCGCCACGAGATCGTCGGCGGAGAGCGCGTGGGTGACGCGTTCGGTCTCCTGATCGACGATGGGGCCCTCGTCGAGGTCCGGTGTCACGTAGTGGGCCGTCGCGCCGATGAGCTTCACGCCGCGCTCATGCGCCTGGTGATAGGGCTTGGCGCCCTTGAAGGACGGCAGGAACGAGTGATGGATGTTGATGGCGTGGCCGTTCAACGCCGTCGACAGATCGTTCGACAGGACCTGCATGTAGCGCGCCAGGACCACGAGGTCGGCACCGCTCTCGCGAAACAGCCGGAGGATCTCCGCTTCCTGCTGGGGCTTGGTGTCCCGCGTCACCGGCAGGTGGTGGAACGGCAGGCCGTGCTGCTCGGCGATGGAGCGCGCATCCTCGTGGTTCGACACGATGCCGGCGACCTCGGCCCGGAGCCAGCCGACGCGGATCTGGTAGAGCAGATGCAGCAGGCAATGGTCGAACCGCGAGACCAATACCAGGATGCGCGGCACGTGATCGCCGTCCGTCAGGCTGAACGTCATGGCGAAACCGTCGATGGCGCTCTTCAGCGCACCGTGGATGACGCCATGGCCGACCTCGCTCGGCGTGGTGAAGAGGATCCGCATGAAGAACCGGTCGGTCGAACGGTCCCAATATTGCGCGCTCTCGGCGATGTTGCCGCCCACCGCGGCGATCGACGTCGTCACGCGGGCCACGATACCGGGCCGGTCGGTGCAGGACAGGTTGAGGATGTGGGTGCGATCGGCCGCCACAGGCGCGGTCGAGGTCGTCGTGTCAGCCGCGGTCATGCGAAGCGTCGTCCCCGTAAAGTCAGGGATCTGTCGTGCTCCAATCCTGAGACGCGAGCAATCCGCAGGGCGACACAGACGTGCCAAAGCCCGGCACGGGCCGGGCTTTGATGGTTGACGCACTGTGAGTCGAGAAAGCTGGATACGACCTTCGTCCGCCGAAGTGGACGACATGCACCAACCAGTCAGTCGAGGCGGCTTATTCCGCCGCGGTCATAACCGGGGTCGCCTCATTGGCGAAGTGACCACACCAATCGGTCTCGGACACGACGGGCCAGAGGCCATGCGAATCGGGGCCGGGCTGCGACACGGGCGGGTTGAAGCGGCACAGTCCACCCGTCTGGATCTGCTGGACGCCAACGCCATGATGGTCGTCGAAAAAGGTGCATTTCGCGCAGGCGCTCGAAGCCGAAATCATGGTGACCTCCTGGAGCAGACCGAGACTTCGGTCGTGTGCAGTTTAGAACGATACCAGATTAAAATGGTTCCAAGCTGGAGTCACGGAAAATCGTCGGAGGCGCTAGCGCCTGAAGCGCTCCGGCACGGCTCCCGACAGGCCCGACGCGTCGCGGACGAAGAGCTGCTTCAGGGCGGGTACGCGGTCGACCAGTCCCATGCCGACGTCGCGCAACACCCGCGCCGGCAGGCTGTGGTTCGAGAAAAGTCGATTGAGCGCGTCGGTGGCACCCGCCATCAGAACGGCATCGAAGCGCCGAGCGCGCTCGTAAGCCGAAAGCGCGTGAGGATCGGCCGGGTCGAGCCCGAGGGTCAGCGGCTCGACCACCGCCTCGGCCAGCGCCGCCGCGTCGCGCAGTCCGAGGTTCATCCCCTGGCCGGCCAGGGGATGGATGGTGCGTGCCGCATCGCCCAGCAGCGCGAAGCGCGGGCCGACGAGACGGCGCGGCAGGACCAGCCGCAACGGATAGGCGGCGGGATGGTCCTCGAGTGTCAAGGCCCCGTAGCCGAAGCCGATCCGCTCCTCGAGCGCGGCGATGAATTCGCCCGGCGGCAGTGCGACGAGCCGCGCCGCCTCCGCGTGAGGCACGGACCAGACGAGGGAGAAGCGCCGCTCCGACCCGTCGGCGGCCCGCAGCGGCAGGATGGCCAAGGGGCCGCCGGGTAGAAAGTGCTGCGTGGCGCGGCCATCATGCGGAATCTCGTGCGACAGGGTCGCCACGATGCCCGACTGGTCGTAGTCCCAGCCGACCGTCGCGATGCCGGCGGCCTCACGCAGCCGCGATCGGCCACCGTCCGCCGCCACCAGCAGCCGGGTCCGCAAGGACAGCGCGCCCGCCTCGATTGAGGGAAGGCCATGACCGTCCTGGCGGAACCCGGTCACGCGCTCGGCCAGGAGTTCGACGCCCGCCGTTCGCGCCGCCGCCAGCACGGTGGCGTGGAGGTCGTGCTGGAACACCATATGGGCGAAGGGCTCGTCGGGCGCGACCTCGCCGTCGAAGTCGAGGAAGACGGGCCGGGGGGCATCGCTTTCGCGCGAATCCGTTATCACCATCTCGACCATGGGCTGGGCCGAGGCCGCCACCGGCTCCCAGGCGCCGAGCCCATCGAGGAAGCGGCGCGACCCGGCCGCCACCGCGACGCTGCGCAAGGTGCGGGGCGTTTCGCCCGCGGCTGCGAAGCCGGGGTCCGCCACCATCACACGCGCCGACGGCGCGGCGCGGCGCACCGCCAGCGCGAAGGCGAGCCCGGCAATGCCGCCGCCTGCCACAAGGACGTCCTTCGTCTCCACCATGGCGCGTACTCCGTTCACCCGTCTCGATCGTGCTCGACGCCGGCCGTCCACCCTCACCCCCAGCCCTCTCCACAAGGGAGAGGGGAGCACGCCAGCCGACCCACAGCCGAGGAGGTCCTCAAGTCCAGTCTTCTCAACGATTGGTAGTGTCTCAGTTTGAAAAAGGTTGGAAGCCGTAGCTGCTATCTGTCTCGTGAGCGATGATGGATGCGATCGCCTCGGGCTGGCCTTCCGCGTATCGCTGCCTGTTCCCCTCAGAGTTCATTTCTAGGTGCGAGGCTTGAACAAGGCAGTCCTCTGGTATGATCCAGAACTGGACAGTTGAGAAAAAACTTTTCCTCCCGTGCCAGCCTTTCCCTGGACCGGTCTTTTTTCCCGTAAGCTCAACGCGCGTATCCGACTCAATTGGATGGTCATCATCGTCGAGCTGTTGGGTAAAAAGCGGCACGGTGAGCCAACCATCTCCTCTTTTTTCGAGCAGAAGAAAGGGGCCGAAGCGGTTAACGATGAAATCGTTTGATGCTGCATTGGTCACGCAACCTGTGCAGGCTTTAAGTGTCGGGATATCTAGGTACAGATTCAGCCCAGCGCTCATCTCAATCTTATTTACCGGTGCCATGGACAACATTCCCACTTTTTTTGTACGGACCGCTTTTCGCGGCCGGCTTGGCGCCCGCCGCTTTCACGATATTCGCCACATCCTCCATGCTCCACAGCCGATCCGAGATCCCAGCCGCCATGGCGGGGGACACGCGGAGCGACTTGTGGACCCGAACGAAGTTGTACCACACGGCGTAGAGCGCAACCATGTGGGCGTGGTTCTCGAACTTCTTCGAAAAGGCGTTGGTGAGCCGGGTGAACCGGCGCATGTGCATCCGCATCGTGAGGTTTTGCCGCTCGACGTAGGACGTGGAGACGTGGGCGAGGTCGGGCTTGCCCTCAACCTTCACCTTCTTCGCTCCGGTGCACTCGGCAGGGCTGTAGCGGCCCGCGGGGCCCGGCGCAGCGCCATAGATCTTCACAAGCTGGGCGAAGTCCACGTCACAGCCGAAAGCGCCTTCAACGGCGTCGAGATAGGCCCTGTGACCGTCCGTGGTGAGCTGCACGCGGGTGGCGAGGCGCTCTGCGACATCGTCCATGAACATCATGGCGCACTCGCCGTCCCGGCCGCCTACGAAATGCGAGACGATGAGCTTCGTGTCGGCGTCGAGGGCCGTCCACGTCCAGGTGTCGCCGGCCCCGTCCACTGGGGCCTTCATCGCAGCGACGTTCTTCTGCTTCGCGGCGGTGAAGCTCCAGATCTCGTCGCACTGGACGCGCTTCGACTTCACATCCCGCACCGCGTCGTCATGGAAGGTCGCGCAGGCCTTTCCCGCGTCCAGCAGCAGCTTCGACACCGTGTTGATGGACACGTCCGCCAGCCGCGAGACGGAGCGCATAGAGTTCCCCTCGCACAGCATGGCGAGGATCTGAGCGCGCTTGGCGAGAGGGAGCTTATTCATGCCGAGCATGATATGAACTCTTATGCTTAGCGTCAAGCATCATCGGGAAAGTCCAATCCCCACTGGTGACCGACCGGGGTCGCCTCTGGGAACGCCCGATAGAAGCCGCGTTCAAACTGATCCTTGTCGACGCTTGCTTCGCCGATACCGAGCGTTTGCCAAAGATGCTGGCGGAACGCAGACATGCCGAGTTCATCGCTCAAGAATTGGAAAAGCTTAAATCGGCGACCGCCTTTAGCGTATACAACTGGGTTCTTGTCGTCTAGAACTTCAAGAATGGCACCGTTGCTCTGCGCGAGAGGATAATAAACGTACTTCCTGATGAACTTGCCAAAGAACTGTGGATGGCGGTGTGAGTCAGGGTTTTGACGCTTTAAACCGTAGAGTCGATAAATCATACCAAAGAACTTGTCTGGGAATTCACTCTCCCATTGGCGGTATTCTTTTCTGATGAAATCATCGAAAAGGCGACGATACTCGTCTCGACGTTTGCTAACATACCCAACGGCTTCATCGATCAGAGCGATTATGCCGATATTGGCTGTGGATCTAAGGATGATCTCTGCCTGTATAGCCAGGAAAAATTGAGATGGATGCATGCGATCTGCAAGGCGTGCGCTGATTAAGGCAGAGCACACCTCAATCAACACCTCGGCCTCGTAGCCGTCCGCCGAATCCCCTGTCAGGGGCTTGAAAAATATGGGGTTTTCAATCTTTTTGACCAATTTTTCTGGCAAACCGGATCGTATGCCTTCGCGAGTCATTGTCCGAAGAAAGGCGTTGCCCCCCTCTGACTTGAGCCCAAGGACACGAGCAATGGCCTTCTTACTAATAACCCTTCTCTTGTCTCTCAATAGGTAGACGTCTACCTCAACCTCTCCTATTTTAAGAACGCCATCGTCCTCTGCTTCTGGAAGCTGCTCAGGGCTCTTGATCTTGTTCCATCTAGCTTCGGCAGCTTGCTGCGCTCTGAGGCGTCGGGCCTCGCTATCCGCAGGATCCTTCTTGGCTATCGCTTTGCGTCGGGGCTGTTTGTCGGCCATGGCGAGGCTTCCCATTCGTCAGGGACGCATAGGAGCACATGCAATCCGAGTTGCCTAGTGCGTCAGTTTAGCATAACTATGTATGCTAACCAGGCTTTCCCCACCGCTTCGCCGCAGCCGCCTTGGCGATCTCCGCCCGTCGCTCGGGCGTCATGGATTTCGCCCGAGCTGCGCCACCGCGCTTCCCCATAGACACGGCGGCAGGATCCTTGCCGCCGTCGGCCGGCGCGCCTTCCTCGATCTCGCCCGTCGCGATTCGCATAACGTGCACGGCATTGGACGTGACGTCGGCGGGGCGCTTCTCGCCCCTAGGTCCGGTGGGCATCAGTCGTCGCTCTTCTGCGTTGTTACTTCGACCGACCACACGCCCGCGAGCTGGCGAGACGGCTTCACCAGATCTTTGCTAATACTTAAGGCAAATAGTCCTTCGTTTATAGGTACTCTGATCTGAACAAGTGTCAGACCTATGCTGCTTATAAATCCTGAGAGCATCAAAGCCTCATCATCACCGATCGGCTCGCGCCTAATCATGTCGATTGCAATTTCGACGGGATCGCCGTTTCTCACCACTACACCTCATGCTTGCCGCTTGGCATAGCATGAGATGGGCACCGGCCGATGGCGGGGTCAAGTCCCTCGGAATTCAAACTGAGACACTACCCAACGATTGCGGTTCTGGAACCCGCTCCCCTGCCCGTCAAGGCGACTCGCCCGCGCCTCAACCCCGCCTTAAGCTCCAGGCGAGAGGATGGATCCATGCTCGACCTGACCGCATCATCCCCCCCGGCTCCCGCCGTCTTCCTGGCGCCCGCCGGAGACGATCTCACGGACCAGGCCTGCGCCTGGCTCGGGCGTTTGCGCGGCGAGCGACGGCTCTCCGAGAAGACGATCGAGGCCTATGGGCGCGACCTGAAGCAGTTCCTCGTCTTCCTGGCGCATCACCAGGGCGAGCCGGCCGGCCTCGACAGCTTCGCCACCCTCGATCCCACGGATCTGCGCGCCTTCATGGCGCGGCGACGGGCGGGGGGCGTCGAGAGCCGCTCGCTGGCCCGCAACCTCGCGGGCCTGCGCTCCTTCGCGCATCATCTCGAGCGCGAAGGCCTCGGCCGCGCCGCCGTCTTCTCCGCCGTGCGATCGCCCAAACTGGCGCGACGGCTGCCGAAGCCGATCCCGGCGCCGGCCGCCATCGAAATGGCCGATCCCGCCACCCGCGCCGACGAGGATCGCGCGCCCTGGGTGCTGGCGCGCGACGCCGCCGTGCTGACGCTGCTCTACGGCGCTGGACTGCGCATCGGCGAGGCGCTGGGCCTCACGCGTGCCGAGGCCCCGACCGAGGGCCAGGACGCCCTGACGGTCACCGGCAAGGGCCGCAAGACCCGCATGGTGCCGGTCATCGTGCCGGTGCGGCGCGCCATCGCGTATTACCTTGCGCTCTGTCCGCATCCGCTGCCGGTCGATGGCCCGCTGTTCGTCGGCGTCCGGGGCGGCCCGCTGTCGCCGCGCATCATCCAGCTCACGGTGGAACGGCTGCGCGGCGCTCTGGGGCTTCCGGCCAGCGCCACTCCGCATGCCTTGCGCCATTCCTTCGCCACGCATCTGCTGAGCCGCGGCGGCGACCTTCGCAGCATCCAGGAGCTGCTGGGACACGCGTCGCTGTCGACCACGCAGGTTTATACGGCCGTGGACTCGGTGCGCCTGGTCGAGGCCTATCGCGCCGCTCACCCCCGCGCCCGCTGACCGGAAGGATCGTCGATGCCGCGCTGGCTGGCCTTGTTTCTCCTGCTGGCGGTCCCGCCCGCTCTGGCCCAGGAGGCGCCGCGGCTGCGTGTGACCCTGTCCCCCGGCGCGCCCGAGACGGTCTTCGCCGCGCCGGTCGACGGCTGCGAACCGAACGACGTGCCGGACGCTCCCGTGCGGGCCTTTCGCGACGCCAGTGGCGGCGTGACGTTGTTCGGACTGCATTACGACAATCGCGCCCTCAAGGGGCCGGACTTCGCCCATCTCAGGATCGACTGCCACATCGTCTATCCCTCCCGCGGCGACGCCGATCCGGCGCATTACGACGACCGGAGTTGGGTCGGCGCGACCTGGACGGTCGACGGGCGCGTCGTATCGGCGCTGATCCATCACGAGTACCAGGCCAACGAGCACCCCGGCCGCTGCCGCTTTCCGGCCTACATGGACTGCTGGTTCAACTCCGTGCTGGAAGTGCAGTCGTCAGATAGCGGTGTGGATTTCGCGCGTCCGGCCCGCGTCGTGGCCTCGGCGCCCTTCCGGCAGGACGTCGACCAGGGCCGCCACCGTGGCTTCTTCAATCCGTCGAATATCGTGTCGGACGGACGCTTCACCTACTTCATGGCATCGACGACCGGATGGAGCGGTTCCGCCTCCGTGTCCGGCCTCGCGCCGGAAGCCGGACAGGACCAGGAGGCCGGCGTGTGCCTGTTCCGCTCGGCGACGCCCGCCGACCCTCGCTCCTGGCGCGCCTGGGACGGTCACGGTTTCACGGTCGCCTATGCGGATCCCTATGCGGGCAAGCCCCATCCGGCACCTTGCGCCGTCATCGCCCCCTTCCCGGCTCCGGTCGGATCGATCGTCCGGGTGGAGCCCGGCGGGATCTGGCTCGCGGCCTTTCAGGCCAAGGCGGATGCCGGTATCTTCCCGGTGCCCGGCTTCTACACGGCAACGTCGCGCGACCTTCTGCACTGGAGCGCGCCGCGCCTGCTTCTCGGCGGACCGACGCTCTACGACGACGCCTGCCACGCCGGCGGACCGCTGCTCGCCTATCCGGTGCTCCTCGACCAGGCCTCGCCGTCGCGCAACTTCGACCGCTCGGGGGCGACACCCGACCTCTATTACGACCTGCTGCAGACGGAGGGATGCGATATCACCGGGCGAAGGAGCCTCTTGCGCCGGCAAGTCACGATCCAGGGGATTCGCTGAGAGGACGTCTTGCAGGCACGCCCGGTCCGTGCTGCTCTCGCCGGCGTCCAGGGCCCTGTCGCCCTCTCGGGAGAGCGCGTTGCAATACGGACGTTACGAGCGGGCGAAATGGGCAGGCCTCGGCCTCAGTCTCGTCGTCTGTACGCTCGCCTTTCTGCATCTGATCCCCCTGATCTACGGTATGGCGGCCTCCTGCATGATCCCGCTGATCTGGGCCATCGACGCCTACCGGTCGGAAAAGCGGCTGATGTTCGTGGTCGCCGCCACACTGCTCCTGGTAACGGCGCTGCCTCTCCTGCATCTGGCCCGCCGGGCCCAAGGTTTCTGAAGCGAGACGAGCATGAGTCACGACATCGAAGCGGCGCGCGCCCGGGCCGAGGCGCGGTTCAAGAAGCCGGACGCTGCGGCGGAGAGCGAGGTCGCCAGGGCGGAGCGCGAGATTCGCGAACGCACCGAACGGCTGCGGGCGGCGCGCCTCGCCGAGGAGGCCCTGAAGCGCAAGGGCAACGAGATTCGTGCGAGCCGGCGTCGCCCGGTCTGACCCGCGACCTGACGTGATCGAGTTTGCCATGCTAAGGCGCGGGCCATCGACGCCCCAACCCGGACCCGCCTTGGCCGCCTGTCGCAGCCTGATCGCCCTTCTCCTCGTCGCGCTCGGGCTGCCCATTCCGGCTCAGGCCGCGCCGCCGCCGCCCGACGTCTTCGTGCCGAACCTCTGGGATCCGGCATCCCCACCGCCCAAGCACGATCCGTCCGCGCTGAAGCCGCTGCTCATCGTCACGGGCCAGGACGATCCGCCCTTCGCCTTCACGCTGCCCGACGGAACGCCGGCGGGGTTCGACGTTGATCTCGCCCGCGCGCTCTGCGACGAATTGAAGGTGAGTTGCACCGTCCAGGCGCGGCGTTGGGACACGATCCTGCCCGCCATCGCGGCAGGTGCCGGCGACGCCGCCGTGGCCTCGCTGGCCATCACAGAGGCGAACCTCAGGGCCGCCGACTTCACCTCGCCCTATTATCGAACCCCGGCCCGTTTCGTGGCGCCCCTCGCGGCCAAGATCGGCGAGGTTCTGCCCGAGACCGTGAAGGGCAAGCGCATCGGCGTGCAGAGCGGCACCGCCCATGAGGCCTATCTCAAGGCCTTCTTCCCGGCCGCCACCCTGGTGCCCTACGGCTCCGAGACGGAGCTTCGGACAGCGCTCGGCTCCGGAAAGGTCGATCTGGTCTTTGGGGACGGCATCGGCCTCGCAGGCTGGCTCAATGGGCCGGTCGGCGGCGCCTGCTGCACCTTCGCCGGCGGCCCCTTTACGGAAACCCGATACTTCGGCGAGGGTGCCGGCATCGCGGTGCAGCGCGGGCGCCAACCGCTGCGCGTGGCGCTCGACTATGCGCTCTGGAAGCTGGCCCAGGACGGCACCTATGCCGACCTGTGGCTCAAGTATTTTCCGATCAGCCCCTATTGAGGCCGGCCCAGGCCGCCTCCCCTCTTCGGTAAGGGAGGAGCGCCTCGCGTCTCATGAACTGACGCTCGGACAACGTCAGGAGCCGCGCCGACGAGACGGATCTCAGCAGGCCGGGACCGGCTGATAACCGGCGAAACGGCCGGCCTCGTCGTAGACCGGGCGACGCACGAGCGGACAGCCGGCGGCTCCACCAGGGCCTTCCACACCCTCCGGGCCATAGGCGGGTTCGGGGCCGTAGCCCGGGCCGGCAACGGCCGGACCTCCGAAGACACCGCCCAGGATGGCACCGGCCGCGAGCCCGCCGAGAACCCCTGCCGCCACACCGGCGCCGTTGCCGCCGCGACGCCGCTGCTGCTGGATCGGAGCGGGAGCCGCCACGCGGGCCCCGTTGCCGGCGCGCCGACGCATCTGCTGCTGCTGCTGCTGCGCTTCGGCCGGAGTTACGGTGGACAGCGCCAGCAGTCCGAGAAGTGCGAGAGATACGCCCCGCTGGCGAGTAGCATTCAACATGATTTCACCCCTTCGATCGTTCAGAGGCAATAACACGGAGAACGTTCCGTTCCTTTTTGCAACTATTAAATTCGATCCATCACTATCACAGACATGAATCCGATGTAGATCGGCAAAATGAGCTTCCACTCATCAATATTCGTTGAACTTGGGAGGCACTGCGCAAAGCCTCGCTCAGCTCACCCGGGAGTAACGGAGTCCGCGCGCCAGCCAGCACCCCACATCGACCTCCGTCGCAACGCCCGTGGCGTCGCGACGGAACGCCAGCGTCCAGTCGCCGGGCGGCGTATGGTCGAGGGCGCGTGGACAGGGCAGCGCCAGGACGTCGGTTCCGACGGAATCCAGCAACTCCATGCGCCCGCGGCCGAGCGCGCCGGAGAAGCCGCCGTAGAGCACGCCGCCAGCATCCGTCACGGTGAGGTCGGCCCCGATGTCGGCGCAACGGTAGAGCCCAGCGAGGTCGAGGTTCGGCGCAACGTCACCGCATGGGACCAGGACGCTGCTCAGATTGTCGCCCGGACGGTCGAGCAGCAGTCCGTCAGGCGTGGGGCGCAGCCGTGTGCCGGCCCGTCCCGCCGTCCCGTCCGGGCAGAGGTCGAGCGTCTCGGGCGCCTGGCCGAAGCGCAGCGTCACCTGCCCGGCACCGGCAGGAGAGATGCGCGCCGACAGCCCCGTCTCGGGCTCGCGATAGGCGCCGACCCAACCGGGCGCAGGCAGCGCTGGATCGGGAGCGGGCCGGGTTTCACCCAGCACGGCGGCGAGGACATCGAGCGCTGCCGACCGCGCATCGGAAAGGTGGTTGAACAGCACGACGACGCTGAGCCGTTCGGACGCGACATGGATGCGGTGGCTGCGCCACCCGCGCAGCGCCCCGCCATGCCCCGTCGCGGCGCGGCCCATCTCGGTCGAGCGCGCGAGGCCGAAGCCATAGGCGGCCTCGGTGCCATCCATGAAGCGGACCGGCGCCGACAGTCGGCGGTAGAGCGAGCGGGGGTCGTCGCGGGTCGCGTCGATGTGGCGCTCCCAGGCGATCATGTCGTCAAGAGAGGCGCCGAGCCCGGCGTCCCCAGTCCACAGGATCCGGTTCACGGCCGGACGGAAGCCAGTGGCTTGGCTCCCTTCGTAGCCTTCGGTGCCGTCCGGCAAGGCGCGCGTGTCGGCGGCCAGCAGTGCGGTCTCCATGCCGGCGGGCGCCAGGATTCGGCGGCGCAGAAGGTCGGCAAAGGTCTCGCCGGTCCGTACCTCGATGATGTCGGAGAGCAGGCGGAAATTCTGGTTGCAGTAGGAGTAGCGCGTGCCGGGCGCGAATTGCAGGCTGCGGGTGCCGCCGATCACCGCCGCTGCCTCGGCGTCGCCGAAATCCGACTCGGCCGGGGCGCCCTGCAGCATCGCCACCGCCCAATAGTCCCGGAGGCCGGACTGGTTGTGGGCGAGGTGCAGCGCGGTCGGGACCGCGCCTTCGAGGCCCGGCAGGCGGCGCCTCACCTCCGCGTCGAGCACCGCGGGATCCGGAAAGAGCTCCAGCAGCAGCGCGCAGGTGAACTGCTTCGTCACCGAACACATGCGAAACAGCGAGCGCGGCGTGAAGGGGATCCGCCGCTCGGCATTGGCCCAGCCCCAGGCGTGGCGGGCCAGGATCTCGCCATCGCGCAGCACTGCAATGGCGCCGCCCGGCCCGGCATAGCGCCGGGGAAGGTCCGAAAAGGCGCGGTCGAGGCGGGACGAGAGTGTAGCTGTGGTCATGCCCGGCAGTCTGATGCCTTGGGGCGACCTCGTAAAGTCGCCTCCCCCTATCCCATTCAGGGGCTACTCACATCCCTATCAGTCTCGGCTGCCGCAGTGTGCAGGTGGCGAAATGGAAAAACCCGGTCGCCTTCCTTGGCGGATGGCTCAGGGCTTCTTGTGCAGGCTCAGCGCGATGTCGTTGAGCTGCAGCGTGGCCGAATTGACCTCGTTGGCGGTGTCGGACAATCCCTTCTGCATCCCGGCCAGGGATTTGGCGACATCGGCATGGAAGCTCGCCGTTTCGCTCTTCACGCCGGCGATGTCGGTCTTGAGCGAGGCCACGTCGGTCTCCTGGAGATGCAGGTAGACGAGGGCCAGCAGCACCGCGATCGCGGCGAGGGCCGCGGTCGACAGAGCCAGCAGCGTCACGATGATCCAGCGAAAACCCCGGCCGGCGGGCGGCGGCACCAGGGCGGCGGCCCGCTCTACGGGCCCGTTGCGTCGTGCGTCCTGGTTCACCGCCGCCATGTCGTCACCTTCGCCGTTCTGCCGCGTTCAGCTGGATCGCCCGGCGAGAGGACGCGCTGACCGCTGCTTTCGATGCACGGGACGCGCATCTGTCGGTCACTGCGCCCTGCCCTGTTGATTTTGCAGCGCAGCACGGGCATATCAACCACAGCCGGACACATGCGACGCCTCAACGCGTCCATGCTTCTCCCACCACCGGAGTGGGAGCTTCCCGTTCCCGGCCTTTCGCGCCCTGCTCCGGACGATGGCGGCTTCTCACTCTCGAAGCTTGCCTGGAGGCTTGCGGCGCAGTTCGAACGAAAAGTCAGGACACTTTGACGACATTTTCCGATCTCGGCCTTCCCGCGCCGATCCTGAAGGCGCTCGCCGCCGAAGGCTATGAGACCCCCACCCCGATCCAGGCCGGCGCCATTCCGCATGTGCTGGCCGGCCGCGACCTTCTCGGCATCGCCCAGACGGGCACCGGCAAGACCGCCGCTTTCTCCCTCCCGATCCTCGGCCGCCTGTCGCAGACCGACGCACAGCCGAAGCCGCGCAGCTGCCGCGTGCTGGTGCTCTCGCCGACCCGCGAGCTCGCGAGCCAGATCGAGGCGAACATCATCTCCTATGCGAAGTTCCTGCGCCTCTCGACCACGCTGGTCTTCGGCGGTGTGCCGGTCGGGCGCCAGATCCGCGCCTGCGCCCGCGGCGTCGACATCGTGGTGGCGACCCCGGGCCGCCTGATCGACCTCATCAACCAGCGCGCCCTGACGCTGGAAGACGTCGGCGTCTTCGTCCTCGACGAAGCCGACCGGATGCTCGATCTCGGCTTCATGCGCGACATCCAGAGGATCGTCAGCCTGCTGCCGAAGAAGCGCCAGAGCCTGTTCTTCTCCGCCACCATGCCGCCCGCCATCGCCAAACTGGCTTCGACCCTGCTCACCAACCCGATCGAGGTCGCCGTGGCGCCGATCTCCTCGACGGCCGACCGTATCCGCCAGAGCGTGATCTTCTGCCCGACGCGCGACAAGCAGGGCATGCTGCATGGACTCCTGGCCGATGCAGCGATCAGCCGCGCGCTGGTGTTCACCCGCACCAAGCACGGCGCCGACAAGGTCGTGAAGTATCTGAACGCTTCGGGCTTCAAGGCCGATGCGATCCACGGCAACAAGTCGCAGAACCAGCGCGAGCGGGCCTTGGCGGCCTTCAAGTCCGGCCAGTCGCGCCTGCTCGTCGCCACCGACATCGCGGCACGCGGTATCGACGTCGATGGCGTGACACACGTGATCAACTTCGACATCCCGAACATCTCCGAGACCTACGTCCACCGCATCGGCCGCACCGCGCGGGCCGGCGCCGACGGTTCGGCCATCTCGCTCTGCGGCGAGGACGAGCGCTCCTTCCTTCGCGACATCGAGCGGCTGATTCGCCAGAAGGTGCCCGTTCAGGAGGGCAAGGTGGGCCCGGTCGCGGCACCGGCGCAGGCCGACGTGCCCCATCGGGATCCCCGCGCCGTGCGGGGCCGGCCCGGCCAGGGCGCCAAGCCCTCCGGCGAGGGACGCGGCGCCCCGAACCGATCGGGCCAGCCGCGGCATGGTGCCGAGGGTGCGCCGCGCGGCAATGCCGGCCCGGGTCGCCCGCGCGACGGTGCCGCACCGGCGGCTCCCGCGCGTCCGCGTGATCCGTCCCGGCCCGCCGACCAGGGCGCGAACCGGCCCCGCGGCAACGGCGATCGCCGTTCCCAACAGCCGCGCTAAAAGAAGAACCGCAGTTCCGCTGCGACCGGCTCTTGCGCGATCGGCGGGCTCAGCCCTACGATTGCGTCATGGCCGAGACTCTGATCACGATCCGGGGGGCGCGGGCCGGCGATGCGGTGGCCATCGCGGCGGTCCATGACGCGGCGTGGCTCGATGCCTACCGCGGCATCATCCCGGGTCGCGAGCTCGACAAGATGGTGGCGCGGCGTGGTCCCGCCTGGTGGCTGAAGGCCATCCGCAACGGCAGCCGCCTCTCGGTCCTCGATTTCGACGATTGCATCGGCGGCTATACGAGCTACGGCCGCAATCGCGTTCCCGCCCTGCCCTACCGGGGCGAAATCTTCGAACTCTATCTCGCCCCGCAATATCAAGGCATGGGCTTCGGCCGCCGCCTGTTTCAAGCCGCCCGGAAGGACCTCGCCGAACACGGCTACGACACCTGCCTCGTCTGGGCGCTGGCCGACAACGATCGCGCAACGTCGTTCTACCTGAGGCTCGGCGGCCATATCGTCCGGCGCGCCGAAGAGCGGTTCGGCCAGGAGTTGCGCGGGCGCATCGCCTTCGGTTTCGACTGAGGCGGTTGAACCCATTCACCGTCCCCGCCCCCGCGGGGATGAGCGGAATGAGATGTGAGCCGACGACCTGCAAGAGGCGTTCCCTTCCCGTCTCACCTCGTCTATGAGCGTTCGCACGTTGAGCGCCGCCCGCGCCGACTTCCTCAGAAACGCACCGGAGACGCCCCGTGAACCTCGACGCCATCGCGATCGGCAAGAACCCGCCCGACGAGATCAACGTCATCATCGAGGTGCCGATCGGCGGCGAGCCCATCAAGTACGAGCTCGACAAGGAGGCCGGCATCCTCAAGGTCGACCGGTTCCTCCATACGTCGATGCGCTATCCGGGCAACTACGGCTTCATCCCGCATACGCTGTCCGACGACGGGGACCCCTGCGACGTGATCGTCGCCAACACGCGCGAGATCGTTCCCGGCGCCATGATGGCCTGCCGCCCCGTCGGCGCCCTGATGATGGAAGACGAGAGCGGCGGCGACGAAAAGATCATCGCGGTGCCGGTCACCAAGCTGACCAAGCGCTACGAGAAGATCGCCAACTACACCGACCTGCCGCAGATCACGCTCGAGCAGATCGAGCATTTCTTTGCCCACTACAAGGATCTCGAGCCCGGCAAATGGGTCAAGATCGTGGGATGGGTCGGCGCCGAAGAGGCCAAGGACCTGATCCGTAAGGCCATCGCGCGCGCCAAGGCCGCCTGAGCTGTTACCGCTCTTGCAAGCACCGGCGATCAGGCCGCGCTCCTGACCCGCTCCGTGAGCTAGCACCTTCGGCGGGGTCACGACGCGCGGCTCCCCGCTCCCGTGTGGAAAGGGGGCTTCCGGCGTCCCAGCAGCAAAGGCACCCCCGATCAATCCTCCGGAACATGACGGTCGTCATCGTCTTCCTCGATGACGGCATCCTCGTTCTCCGCCACGGTCGCGCAGAAACCGGCGTTCCATTCGCGGCGCTTCTCGCTGCCGGCACTGTAGGGGTTGTCGCGGAGGCTCTTGCCGTCGTGGCGGCACTGCATGCCTTCCTTGAAATAGTCGGACAGCGACTTCGGCTCGGTGGGGTGCATCGCAGCCTCGATCTCGTCTGGCGGTTGTCCCGCGTCCATCATGCCCGTGTTTCTCGCGACCCGCTACGGATCACCAGCGAAACCCGGCTCGAACACGATATTTAGCGGCATCACCCAAATGGGTGAGGCGCACCGGCAGCGACCCGCCATAACCTTTACGTGCGACGGCCGGGCGACACGCTACTGCAACGAAGCGCCGCATTTAAGCTTCGGTTTCTTTTAACGCCCGGTCGCCGCGCTCCGACAGAAGACCTCCGCAGCGGCAGCACCATTGCCACCGCGCCGGGCGCTTCGTCTTGACCTCCTCGGCTTTCCCCACCATTGAAGGCGTCATGACGATTAGCGGAGACGCGCCTTCCATGTTTGAGGGTCCCTCGACCATTCCCGACGAGCGTGCCGGGCCCGAGCAACGGCGACGCACCGTGGCCGTGAAGGTCGGCCATGTCATGGTCGGCGGGGGCGCCCCGGTCGTTGTCCAGTCCATGACCAACACCGACACCGCCGACATCGACGGCACCGTGCGCCAGGTGGCGGCGCTGGCCCGCGCCGGGTCGGAGCTCGTGCGCATCACGGTCGACCGGGACGAGGCGGCAGCTGCCGTTCCGAAGATCCGCGAGCGGCTCGATCGCATCGGTTGCGACGTGCCGCTGATCGGCGACTTCCATTACATCGGCCACAAGCTGCTGGCTGACCATCCCGCCTGTGCCGAGGCGCTCGCGAAATATCGCATCAACCCCGGCAATGTCGGGTTCAAGGACAAGAAGGACAAGCAGTTCTCGGCTATCGTCGAGACCGCCATCCGCTACGGCAAGGCGATCCGCATCGGCGCCAACTGGGGCTCGCTCGATGGCGAGTTGCTGACCAGCCTGATGGACGAAAACGCCCGCTCGGCCCATCCGGTCGAAGCCCGGGCTGTGACGCGCGAGGCCATGGTGCGTTCGGCGCTCTACTCGGCCGAACGCGCCGAGGAGATCGGCCTCGCCAAGGACCGGATCATCCTCTCCGCCAAGGTCTCGGCCGTTCAGGATCTCATCGCCGTCTACAAGACGCTGGCGTCGCGGACCGATTATGCCATCCACCTCGGCCTGACCGAGGCCGGCATGGGGTCCA
The DNA here is from genome assembly GCA_050920985.1 of Janthinobacterium lividum. Lineage (GTDB taxonomy): Bacteria > Pseudomonadota > Alphaproteobacteria > Rhizobiales > Beijerinckiaceae > Lichenihabitans. The sequence continues at coordinate 54,023 of JBPBQY010000021.1, forward strand.
AGGGCATCGTGGCCTCATCGGCGGCGCTCGGCATCCTGCTGCAGGACGGCATCGGCGACACGATCCGCGTCTCGCTGACGCCCGAGCCCGGCGGCGACCGATCGGTCGAGGTGAAGGTCGCGCAGGAGATCCTGCAGACCATGGGGTTCCGCACCTTCGTGCCGCTGGTTGCCGCCTGCCCGGGCTGCGGCCGCACGACGTCGACGACGTTCCAGGAACTGGCGCGCGACATCCAGAGCTACATCGTGACCTCGATGCCGGAGTGGAAGACCAAGTTTCCCGGCGTCGAGAACCTCAACGTCGCCGTGATGGGTTGCATCGTCAACGGACCGGGCGAGTCGAAACATGCCGATATCGGCATCTCGCTGCCCGGAACCGGCGAGACGCCGGCCGCCCCCGTCTTCATAGACGGCCAGAAGGCCCTGACCCTGCGCGGCGCCAACATCGCGGCCGAGTTCAAGGTTCTGGTCGACGATTACATCGTCAACCGCTTCGGTACCGGCAAGCGCGACGCCGCCGAGTGATGTAACGCCTAAGCACCGCCGCGCCTGCGGCGGGGGCTTCGGTCTGGAGGAGAAACGCTTCCCGGTGGGACGTCCGGACTTCAAATCCGGGAAGGGCTGCGAGCCGGTCCTTGGTGGGTTCGACCCCCACTCTCTTCCGCCAATTCTGCGTTGGCTTCCGATACGCGGCCCTGATCGTCACCCGCCGTGCCTCCACCACCAGCCTTCGGCTGATCCCCCTGCCCCGTAACGGGGAGGCAATGAGCGGCGACGGTGGCGTTACTGCTCCCTCGTGCAGCGGGGACCGGGTGAAGCCCGGTGGAGGGGGCCGACCGGGTGCAGCCTTTCCGTCCCGGGTCGATGCAGGACTGTAGGAACTGCGAGGCGGCATGCTGGTGATCGAGAACCTGCGTCGCCCGGGTTTCGGGCCCTTCACCCTGTCGGTAGCGGGCGGCACCTGCTGCGCCGTGACGGGGCCCTCCGGTGCTGGCAAGAGCGTGCTTCTCCGCATGATCGCCGATCTCGACCCCTGCGAAGGCCACGTTTCGCTCGAGGGGATCGACAGGGACAGCATGCCGGCGCCGGAGTGGCGGCGGCGCGTGACCTATCTCTCCGCCGAGTCGGGCTGGTGGGCCGATCGGGTCGGCGATCATGTCCCATTGCCCGGCCCGGATTTCGCACACGATCGCGAGGCCCTGCGCCTCCCCTTCGAGGTGCTCGACTGGCCGGTGGCACGCCTGTCCACCGGCGAACGCCAGCGACTGGCCCTTCTGCGCGGTCTCGCCGGAGCTCCTCGCGTTCTGCTGCTCGACGAACCCACGGCGGCGCTCGATCCCGCCGCGACGGACGCCGTCGAGACCATCCTGCGCGCGCGGCTCGATGCCGGCATAATCCTGCTTCTCGTGTCGCACAGCGCCGACCAGGTGGCACGGCTCGCCGACGCCACCTATCCGATCGCCCATGGCCGGCCGGCGGAAGTGGTCGCGTGAACGAGGCGAGCCTCGGCCCCGCCGACCTCGCCATCGCGGGAGCCCTGCTGCTGGCGAGTGCCGGCCTGAGCCTCGTCCTGGGACTCGGCCTTGCCCGCACCATCGTGGTGGCGGGCGCCCGGACGGTGCTGCAACTGACGCTCGTAGGCTTCGTTCTGGGCCGAATCTTCGCTGCGGCCTCGCCCGGCGTCGTCGTCATCGCAGCAGCCGTGATGATGAGTGCCGCCACCTACGAGATCGCCGCCCGGCAGGAGCGGCCGCTCAGCGGCGTCTGGCGCTACGGCCTCGGCGGCGCCAGCATGGCGGGAGCCACCGTGCTGGTCGTGGCGGTCGGCTATGCCACGAACCTCCGCCCGGCCCTCTGGTACGATCCACGCGTGCTCGTGCCGTTGATCGGCATCATCCTGGGCTCGGTGATGAGCGCCATCAGCGTGGGGCTGAACGGGCTCGGGATCGCGGTGACGCGGGAGCGCAGCGCCATCGAGGCGCGGCTGGCCCTCGGCGCCACGCGGTTCGAGGCGCTCGGCGGCCCGATGCGCGGCGCCATCCGGGCCGGCCTGATCCCCATCCTGAACCAGATGGCGGCGGCCGGCCTCGTCACCCTGCCCGGCATGATGACGGGCCAGATCCTCGCCGGGGCCGACCCGCGGGGTGCCGCCGCCTATCAGATCCTGACGCTGTTCCTCCTCGCCTCGGCCGGCCTGCTGGGCACGGTGGCGGCGGTCTATGGCGCCGCCTGGCGCCTCACCGACGCGCGCCACCGGCTGCGGCCCGACCGGCTCGCGCCGGCGCGGCGCTGACCATCATCGCCACGCGGCCAGAACCTCGTCGGTGAGGGCCGTCTCGATCTGGGCGCCGTAGCGCTCCTGATAGAGCAGCATCAGCGCGTCGTGATGATGATCGGAGGCGGAGCAGAGCGCGCCGGAGACCACCACGACGCGATAACCCAGGTCGACCGCGCCCAACACCGTGCCGAGTACGCAGACATCTGTCTCTCCCCCTATCACCACGAGCGTGTCGGTACCGCGGCGGCGCAGCAGGGTGTCGAGCGTGCCATCGGTCCAGGCCCCGTATGTCGCCTTTTCGAAGACCGTGGCCGGCGGCACGAAGCGGGCCAGTGGCGCCATCAGCTCCACCATGGCGGGGTCGAGTTCGTCGAGCGTCATGCTGTGCCAGCGCTGGTAATAGGGTCGCCAGGCGCCCCGCGCGGCCTCGGCGTTCTGCGCCGGGATGAAGCGGGTGAAGATCGTCCGAGCCGGATCGTGGCGAACCAGCCGCTCGACATTCGGCAGGACGCGCTCCATCCAGGGCGTATGCCATTCGGTATCGCCCGCAAACATGTTCTGCATGTCGACGCAGAGGTGGAGGGCATTGTCCCCCAACGGCCCGAAACGCAGGCCATGATACTTGCTCGCCATCGGTCCCCCGTTTGGATCACGAGACCTATCATCGGAGGTGCGATACAGCCCCAGGCCTGACACCGACCTCGATCAGACCAGGACGCGTCCGAGGTTGCGCCGTCCGTGGATAACACGTGAAATTTCGATACTCGTGCCAACCTGTCGGTAGAACACGACGTGGCTGTGGTGAACGATCGAGCGGCCGCCGCGGCCGATCTCCTCTCGGGGTCTTCCTATCAGAGGTCTCACCGAAATCCGCCCGAAGAGCGCATCCAACTCTTCCAGATAGCTGACAGCGCGCTTCGGATCGCCCTTGGCAATCCAGTCTCTAATGTCACCAAGATCGGCGGTGGCCGGCTTGGAGATGCGGTAGGTCATTACTCGCTACGAGCCGTCGTCTCTGCGATGAGATCTCGCATGAACGAGCGTCCGTCCACACCCTCGCCACGATCGAGCGAGGCGAACCCCTCCTCCACAGCGGACCGAAGGTCGGCGACGTTTTCGAGGTAGGCCTCCAGCGCACGCAAAACGACATCTTCTGCGGAGGCAAAGCCTCCCGCGGTCACCTGCTCGCGCGCGAACACCTCGAAAGCGGGAGGAATGGCGACCTGCATGCTCTGCATCCTGTCGGTGGTGACGCTGCTGGCGGAATGGAAAGGCCATACATATTAAGCCTTCGGCACGTTCTTCTCCAGCTCCTCGAGCCACATCCGGGCATTGCCGTCGGAGGGCGCCCGCCAGTCGCCCCGCGGCGACAGCGAACCGCCGGACGACACTTTCGGCCCGTTGGGCAGGGCCGAGCGCTTGAACTGGCTGAAGCCGAAGAAGCGATGCACGAAGACGTGCAGCCACTTGCGGATATGGGCAAGGTCGTAGGCGCGCCGCCGCTCCTGCGGAAACCCCTCCGGCCAGTGGCCGTCCGCCACGTCGCCCCAGGCCATGAGGCTGAGGAAGGCGATCTTCGACGGCTTGAAGCCGTAGCGCAGCGTATAGAAGAGGTTGAAGTCCTGAAGCTCGTAGGGGCCGACGCGCTCCTCCGTGCTCTGCGGCTTCGATCCGGCCTCGACCGGGACGAGTTCGGGCGAGATCTCGGTGTCGAGGATCGACAGCAGCGTCGCATCGGCCGCCCCGTCGAGCTGCCGGCTCGACACCACCCAGCGGATCAGGTGCTGGATCAGCGTCTTCGGTACGCCGGCATTGACGTTGTAGTGGCTCATCTGGTCGCCGACGCCGTAGGTGCACCAGCCGAGCGCCAGTTCCGACAGGTCACCGGTGCCGAGCACGATGGCGTCCTGATGGTTGGCGAGGCGAAACAGGTAATCGGTGCGCAATCCCGCCTGGACGTTCTCGAACGTGACGTCGTAGCGCGCCTCGCCGGCGCTGAACGGATGCCCGAGGTCGCGCAGCATCTGTTCGGCGGCGGGGCGGATGTCGAGTTCGTGCGCGGTGACGCCGAGCGCCGCCATCAGCCGGTGGGCGTTGGCCTTGGTGTCGTCGCCCGTGGCGAAGCCCGGCATCGTATAGGCGAGGATGTTGCTCCGCGGCAGGCCGAGCCGGTCGAAGGCCTTGGCGGCCACGATGAGGGCGTGGGTCGAGTCGAGTCCGCCCGACACCCCGATGGTGATGCGCTTCACCCCGATGGCCGAGAGCCGCTGCTGCAGCCCCGCCACCTGGATGTTGTAGGCCTCGTAACAATCCTGGGCGAGGCGCTCACGGTCGCTCGGCACGAAGGGGAAGCGCTCGATCGGCCGGCGGAAACCGACGTCGCCCTCCGGCGGGTCGAGCCGGAACGCGACGGTGCGGAATGCTCCCTCTGACGCCGCCCGGGCATTGTCGTCGAAGGAGCCCGTCGAGATGCGCTCCTGGCGCAGGAGGTCGAGGTCGACATCCGCCATCGTGATCTGAGCCGAGGCGGCGAAGCGCTCTCCTTCGGCCAGCTTGACGGCATTCTCGTAGATGACGGTCTGCCCGTCCCAGCTGAGGTCGGTGGTGGATTCGCCCACACCCGCGGCAGCATAGACATAGGCGGCGAGGCAGCGGGCCGAGGTCGCCTGGCACAGGAGTTCGCGGCTCCGTGCCCGGCCGATGGTGATCGGGCTACCCGACAGGTTGGCCAGCACGGTGGCGCCCGCCAGGGCCAGCGCGCCCGCCGGCGGCTCCGGCACCCACATATCCTCGCAGACCTCGACGCCCAGCACGAAGCCGGGCAGGTCCTCGGCGCGGAACAGCAGGTCGGTTCCAAAGGGCGCCTCGACGGCGCCGCAGAGGATAGTCTCACCGCGGATCCCGGCGCCTGCCGCGAAATGGCGCTTCTCGTAGAACTCGCGGTAGTTCGGCAGGTAGCTTTTCGGCACCACGCCGAGCAGGGCGCCGCGGTGGATCACCACGGCACAGTTGTAGAGGCGGTTGCGCCAGGGCAGCGGCGCTCCGACGACGAGGACCGGCAGCAGGTCGCGCGTGCCCTCGACCAGGGTCTGCAGCGCATCGGCGACAGCCTCGTGCAGAGTCTGTTGCAGGAACAGGTCCTCGAGCGCGTAGCCCGAGAGCGACAATTCGGGAAAGACCGCGACGCCGACACCATCGTCACGGCATTGTCGTGCCGCTGCCAGGGTCGCCTCGGCGTTGCGGGCCGGTTCGGCGATGGCGGTCGTGATCGTGCAGGCCGCCACCCGCAGGAAGCCGTGGCGATAGATCGATCTGAAGGCCATGGCGCCTAATCCTCTGTCCGCATCACTCGAAGATGGCCGCGAGTTCGCCAATGCGCCCTCCAAGACCATGTCCGGCACGCTCTCGATGCGCCGCGCCTTGCGCAGCTAGGTCCAGCGTGCGCGGCTGATCGCATCGGACGACACCCGTCGTGTTTGAACTCTCTGACGCCAACGACACCTTAAAACCCGCCATCCGGGCAAAATTGCCGCCTGTCGTGATAGGGACCACTATGGGCACGCGCATCACGCCGTTGAAAGCCGTAGCCGAGACGACGAGGACTGGGCGCCGCCCCTGTTGCCTCGTGGCCCAGCGAGGGATGGAGGCTCACCGAGTAGATGTCACCCCGGGCGATCACAGTAACTCGCCGCCGACCGGGCTCGCTGAGGTCCACTCATGATCCTCGACTGACGATTCGGCATGAGGCTCACATTGCGCCAGGAGGTCTGCAAGAGCGTAGCGCGGCCTTGGTCGACTCGCCACGACCAAACGTCCGTCCTCGACCGCGATACCGACGGTTGCCCCCGCCCGAAGATCGAGGAGGTCTAGGATGGCGGGAGGCACAGCCAGCATCACCGATCCGCCGACCCTTCTCAAGTCCGCCACGATTATCGCGCGCCTCCGCACGTTACACGTCCATGTAATCCGTGCGGCTTGGCATGTCATTTCTTCGACTTGAGCTTGATGGTGCTGGTGGACTCCAACTGGAGCGGATCTTTCGGGTCTGCCGCTCTCATCGTCGCGTTGCCGTGACCTCCTCCGCCAAGGCAGTCTGAGTTCCTTCTCTCCCATCGCGGAACTTACGCCGTCATGGCGCGTCTGGCCTTCGACCCCTGAACGAACCAGAAACGACGATGCGCCTCTCGATCCTGCTCCTGTCCACGCTCGCCGCCGCCGCGTCGCTTCCCGCCACGGCTTCCGCCGATGTCCTCGTCACCATCGACAAGGCCACGCAACACATGACTGTCGCCGTCGACGGGCAGGACCGTTACTCATGGCCGGTCTCGACCGGAGCGGCCGGCCACGACACGCCGAGCGGATCGTTCCAGCCCTCGCGCATGGACCGCGACCATTTCTCGAAGGAATGGGACGACGCGCCCATGCCGAATGCCATCTTCTTCACCGACATGGGCCACGCGATCCACGGCACGAGCCATGTCGCGGCGCTCGGCCGACCCGCTTCGCACGGCTGCGTGCGGCTGTCGCGGGCCCATTCCGCGGAACTCTTCGCCCTGGTGAAGGCCGAGGGTATGGGCCACACCCAGGTCGTGGTCGAGGGTGACGACCTCGGCGGACCGGACCTCACCACCGCCGGTTACGATGCCGCCCCGCGGCGGGCGCGGGGTCGCATCCGCGCGATGGAGCAGGAGGACGACGGCGCTCTGTATTCGGATCAGATGGCCGCACCGCCGCTGGCCGCCGACGACGATACCTACTGAGAGGCAGCGGCCCTCTTCCTCAGCACTCTCGTACACCCGTCCTCCGCTTCGTCGACGCTGATGGCCTCCATATCGTCGCCGGCGCGCAGGACCCAGCCCGCGGCGGGACCGGCGGGTTCCACCCGTCCGGCTTGATCGACGAAATGAGCGCGGAGGCCCAGCGTGGGGACGCCGCTGGCGGCGGCGAGATGCATTAGGCCGGAATCGTTGCTCACCGCCAGCGCACAGCGCGCGAGACAAGCCGAGACCTCCGGCAGTGTCAGTGCACCGACGAGGTCGATGGCGTCCGGCAGCGCGGCGAGGAGCGCGGCGGCCCCGTCTCGCTCGCGGGTGCCCGGGCCACCGAAGATCGCAGCTCGCGCTCCCGGTAAAGGCCCGGCAGCCAAGCGCTGAAACAGCGCCGCGAAGCGATCGGCGGGCCACATCTTGGGTGTCCAACTCGCCGTCGGGCAGAGCGCGACCACCGGCGCCCCTTCCGGGATCAGCGATCGGGCGCGCGTGCGCTCGGACTCACCCGTCCAGGCGACGGGCAGCGGCGACGGCGCGATGCCGAGCAGGGCTGCATGCTGCTCGAAGAGCCGCAGCCCCGGCATCGGCCGGCGCATGAACCGCTGACGCGCCATCACCGCATAGGGCAGGCCCGATCCCTTGAGGTCGATCACCCTGTCCCAGCGCGTGCCCACCACCTCGGCCCAGAGCGCCAGCCAATGCGTGTGGGTCTGGCGCTTGCGCACCACGATGACGCGCGCGAGTCCCGGCATATGGGTGAAAAGCCCGGCCGCTTCCGGCGCCGCCGCCACCGTGATTCGGGCATCCGGACGACTGCGGGCGAGGTGGTCGAGGATCCCGCAAGCCATGACGGCGTCGCCGATCATGCGCGGCGCCACGAACAGGATCTTCTCCGACAAACGCCACCCCCCGACCTCGACCGGCGCTGTTCTACCCGGTCGAGACTCCGGCGTGAACCGGCTCAGATCGCGCCGCTCTCCGCCCGCCAGCCCGCGATCGGCAGCGGGCGGGCGTCGGGCCGCATGCGCCAGAGGTCGCACAATCGATGGAGTCCCTCGCGCAACCGATCCAGCGCCAGAGCCTCTGCGGTGCGCGGATGGCGGCTGTCGCCGACCATGCCGCGCAGGGCGGAAACGGGGCGGCCCTCGATCACCACGCCCGCCACATAGGGCATGAGCCGCGGTCCGACCGCCTCGACGGCGCGGCGCCACTCGTCGCGATGCCGCTGCGTGGCCTCGCTGGCGCCGGGATGACCACCGCTTCCGCCGTCGACATTAGGGCGCAAGAGGTCGATGGCCGACACACCGTCCATCCGGGCTCGGTGCCAGTGCGAGCGCAGTCGGTCGCCGGCGAACCACAGCGTCTCGTTGCCGGCGACGTCGAGCCGGTCGAGCAGGTTGCGGCTGCGCAGCGTGTCGAAAGCGTCGCCGATGCGGCGCACGCCGGCGGCATCGATCCCGGCCTCGCCCTCCCGCCGCGCCCGGTCGAGGCGCTCGGGCGTGGCATCCTGGTAGCCTCGTGCCACGCGCGGGCTTCCCCCGAGCGACACGGGTCCGGTCTTGCGTCTCGGCATGGGTCAGGCACTCCCGAAGACGGATTGGAGGGTCGGTGCATCGCGCGTCGCGCGCTGCGACGACGCCCCCAAGCCGAGGCGCCGCAAGGCCGCGCGTCCTTCCTCGACGCTGGACACAGTGACCTGAGGGATATGCAGGGCACGGCAGCGCTCGACGAGGGTTCGGCAGGCCGGGCCGGGATGGTCCGGGTCGCGCTCGATCCGCAGCATCGCCACATGTCCGCGCGGCAACAGCAGCGCCAGCGTACGCCCGGACGCATCCCCGGAGCCTTCGACACCCGTCGGCAGAGGCCAGGCTTCGGGGAGAACGCGGCCGAGAAGGCTCACCAGCCCCGCTTCGACGATCTCGGGGTCGGGCCAACGGCGCTCGTCGAGCCCAAAGGCGCCACGCCGCGTGACCCGCGTGAAGCGAGCGACGGTCACGCCCGGCCTCCTTCGGATGCCGCTCCGCTCCGCCTCGCTCGGGCCATGCCGGCATGGAGGGCGCAGTAGCTGCCCCGGCTTGTGCGTGTCTCGGCGCAAAAGGAGAAGTCGCCCTGCCCTGACTCGCCTATCGGCCAGCGGCACTGGCGCGGCTCGAGCGCCGCCACGGCTGCGGCGGCCGGTGACAGATAGAGGAAAACAGGCGCACGGGGGCGCACCCCGGCAAAGACCGGTGGCGACGGGGTCATGGCGATCCATCAAGTTAAGGGTTGGAGACGCCGCGGCTCTGGACGACTCCGCCAGCGTTAAGCTAATGTGCCCTATCCGGGCACGATTGTCAATCGTTTGTGCCCATATTGGGCTGATTCGAGGATGTTGTGGCCAATAATCTTCGAAGCCTGAGAGATGGGCGCGGCTGGACGCAGGACGAGGCTGCGGCGGCGCTCGGCACGACGCGCAACCAATATGCCAAGCTGGAGGGCGGCAGCCGCCGACTCTCCGACAAATGGATCAAGCTCGCCGGAGACGCCTACGGGGTCGATCCGGGCGAGATCGTGACGGACCGCCTCGCCACCGTGCCGGTTGCCGGCTATGTCGGGGCCGGCACGGAGATGCATTTCTATGCCGAAGGCCAAGGGCCTCTCGACGAGGCGCCGGCCCCCGAGGACGTGACGCCGCAGACCGTCGCCGCAGAGGTGCGCGGCCAGAGCCTGGGATCGCTGTTCGATGGCTGGCGCGTCTATTTCGACGACCGCCGCGAGCCCGTGACAGACGATCTCATCGGCCGGCTTTGCGTCATCGGGCTCGCCGACGGTCGAGTCCTGGTGAAACAGATCCGCCGGGGCCGCGCCGAGGGGCAGTTCGAACTCCACGGCCAGTTCGGCGAGCCGGTGCTCGACGCCGACGTGGTCTGGGCCGCCAAGGTGACCAGCATGATGCCGGCCTAACGTCAGAGACCCGATCGTTCGGACCGGTCGAGAGCGCGGTGGAGATCGATATCGACCTGCTGGATCTCGCTCGTCGACAGCCCCTCCGACCAGGCAAAACATCGGTCGGCGGCGATCGACAGAGCCCGCTCGCGGTTGGTCCCGCGCCGCATCAGGGGGATCGTCTCGCCGACCATGCAGCCCTCGTAGCGTTCGGCGCGGGTGTAGCGATAGGATGCGGCGTCGACGCTTGTGACGGCGGCGGCGAGCCAGAGGATGGCGATGATGGCGGCAATACGCATCGTACAGAATTAGGCGGATGCCGCCGGCCGTCCAGTGCGCGATGCGCCGTCGCACGGCATCGCAGGGGATGAAACGGGCGATTGCAGGCACTGGACAGCGCCTCGAAACTGGAGGACGTTTCCCTTTCATCGGCGCCGCAGAGCGCCGATGGGAGGAAACATCATGACGGCATTGGCACGGTCACCCGACCACCTGTCAGCCGCCGACGAGCGTGTGCTCGCCTGGCTCGACAGGCTTGAACAGGCAGTGACGCAACGCGACGCCGCGGCCGCGGCGGATCTCTTCGTCGAGGACGGGTTCTGGCGCGACCTCGTGGCCTTTACCTGGAACATCACGACGCTGGAGGGGCGCGACGCGATCCGCAGCATGCTGGAGTCGCAGCTCGAGGCGATCCGCCCCCGCCATTTCGAACTCGACGAGGCCGCGACGGAAGCCGATGGCGTCACCGAGGCCTGGATCTCCTTCGACACCGAACATGCGCGCGGCCGCGGCCACCTGCGTCTGAAGGGCGACCGCGCCTGGACCCTGCTGACGACCGCCCGCGAGTTGAAGGGCTTCGAGGAGCCGGGCGGCCCGCGGCGCGAAAGGGGCGTGGCGCACGGCGTCGAGCGCGGTCGGCGCTCCTGGCTCGACCGTCGCCAGGACGAGCAGGCGGATCTCGGAACGCGCGTCCAGCCCTATTGCCTGGTGATCGGCGGCGGCCAGGGCGGCATCGCGCTGGGAGCCCGGCTGAAGCGCCTCGGCGTCCCCGCGATCGTGATCGACAAGCACGAGCGGCCCGGCGACCAGTGGCGCAAGCGCTACCGGTCTCTGCATCTCCACGACCCAGTCTGGTACGACCACATGCCCTACCTACCCTTCCCCGATCACTGGCCGGTCTTCGCCGCCAAGGACAAGATCGGAGATTGGCTGGAAATGTACGTCAAGGTCATGGAGCTGAACTACTGGTCCAACACCGAATGCCGCTCGGCCCAGTACGACGAGGGTGCCGGCGAGTGGACCGTCGACCTCGTGCGCGACGGACAAGCCGTCACGCTGAAACCCAAGCAGCTCGTCCTCGCCACCGGCATGTCGGCCATTCCCAACCTTCCCGACTATCCGGGCATGGACAGCTTCCGTGGTGAGAGCCACCATTCGAGCCGGCACGAGGGCGGAGAGCGCTACCGCGGCCGGCGCGTGGTGGTGATCGGCTCGAACAATTCCGCCCACGACATTTCGGCCGATCTCTGGGAGCACGGCGCCGACGTCACCATGGTGCAGCGCTCCTCGACCCATATCGCACGCTCGGAGTCGCTGATGGAACTGTCCCTCGCCGGCCTCTATTCGGAGGAGGCCGTGGCCAAGGGCATCACCACCGACAAGGCCGACATGATCTTCGCCTCGGTGCCCTATCGGGTGATGCCGGAGTTCCACAAACCCGTCTATGCCGCCATCAAGGAGCGGGATGCCGCTTTCTACGAGCGGCTACGGGCGGCGGGGTTCCAGCTCGACTTCGGCGATGACGAGTCCGGCCTGTTCATGAAGTACCTGCGGCGCGGCTCCGGCTACTATATCGATGTCGGCGCCTCGGAGCTCATCGCCGACGGTTCGATCAAGCTCGAGAACGGCAAGATCGAGGCGATCACGCCGGAGGGCGTCCGCATGGCGGACGGCGATCTGCTACCCGCTGATGTCATCGTCTATGCCACCGGCTACGGGTCGATGAACGGCTGGGCGGCCAAGCTGATCAGCCAGGAGGTGGCCGACAAGGTCGGCAAGTGCTGGGGCCTCGGCTCCGGCACTACCAAGGATCCCGGCCCCTGGCAGGGCGAGCTCCGCAACATGTGGAAACCGACCCAGCAGCCCGGGCTCTGGTTCCACGGCGGCAACCTGCACCAGTCGCGGCACTACTCGCTCTACCTCGCCCTGCAGCTCAAGGCCCGCATGGAGGGGATCCCTACTCCGGTCTACGGGCTCGCCGAAACGCATCACCTGCAGTGACGGGACGGTCCGGCCTCACGGGACGGACCGAGGCGCATCAGGGGGCGTAGTCGAGCGACAGTGCGCCGACGCCGGCGGCGAGGTTCAGCCCGGACTGGGCCTCGACCGAGAGCGGCTGCAGCTGAATGCCGCCGTTGGCGCCGCCGACCAGCGCATTGGCGCCGACCCCGACGCCGACGGTTGCCGAAGCGGTCGCACCGGTGAAATCCCCCGCCAGCGAGCCGGGGCCGACGGCGCCGCCGAGCGACACCACGTCCCAGGTCAGCTTGCCCGGGCCCTGGGGACCGATGTCGAGGCCGAAGCGGCTGATCGTGCCGACGTAATGCTGAGGGAGCGCACCATTGGCGGGCGTATATTCGCAATTCAGCGCACGGCGTGAGGTGATGATCAAGCCGACTCCGCCCGAGACGTTGCAGTAGAGCTGGCCGACGGGCCCCGCGACGGCAGCCACCGGCGCGGCAAGGAGTGCAGCGGCGCCGAGGGCGGAGATCAGAAGTGTTTTTGTGATGGTCATGGCAAATCCGGCGCGTGGCGATGAGGCCGCGCGGAGATCGCGCGGGCGGCATCGCGTTAGACGCCGCGATTGTGGCCGGGTTCCCACGGTACCCGTTTCCGTCCCACTTCGGCCCGACCTATGGTGATTCGGCCACAGAAACCGTTCTGCCCGATGCGGCACTGGCGGCCTGCAATGGCCCGGCCTCGCCGCGCCAATTTGGCGATTGCGGAAATATGCCAACTCGGCATAAACATATCTTTATATGTTTAGGCAGATCCGATGACCAAGGCTTTGTTCCCCTTTTCCGCCGCGCTCGCAGCGCTCGAAGCCGCAGGCGAGAGCACGCGGCTACGCCTTCTGGCGCTGCTGTCCGAGGCGGAGCTGACGGTCAGCGAACTCGTCACGATCCTGGGCCAGTCGCAGCCGCGCGTGTCGCGGCACCTCAAGCTTCTGGTCGAGGGCGGGCTCGTCGAGCGTCACCGCGAGGGCGCCTGGGCCTTCTTCACGGCGGCAGACCGCGGCGCGGGTGCAGCCCTGGTGCGCGACATCCTGGGTCGCATCGATCCCGAAGATCCCGTCCTGCGCGCCGATCATGCCCGCCTCGCCGAGGCGCGCGCCAGCCGGACCGCGGCGGCGGAGGGCTATTTCGCCGCTCAGGCGCCCAACTGGGACAGGATCCGCGCCCTGCATGTCTCCGAGGATCGGGTCGAGGCCGCCGTGATCGAGACGGTGGGGCCGGGCCGCATCCGCGCCCTGCTCGATCTCGGCACCGGCACCGGCCGCATGCTGGAGATCCTGGCGGGACGCGCCGATCGGGCCGTCGGGATCGACGGCAGTCACGCGATGTTGAACCTCGCCCGGCTCCGCGTCGAACGCGGCGGCCTGCGCAACACCCAGCTTCGCCAGGGCGACATCTACGCCCTGCCGGTCGAGCGCGACGGCTACGATCTCGTCGTGGTCCATCAGGTGCTGCATTACCTCGACGAGCCCGCCCGCGCCTTGCGTGAGGCCGCCCGCGTGCTGCGCCCCGGCGGGCGCCTGCTCGTGGTCGATTTCGCCCCCCATGCGGACGAGAGCCTGCGGGTCGCCCATGCCCATCGCAGGCTAGGCTTCGCCCGCGGCGAGATCGACGGCTTCATGCGCGATGCCGGCCTCGACCTGATGCCCGGACGCGACCTCGCCCCGGCCGCCGACGAAGCCGACAAACTGACCGTGTCGCTCTGGATGGGACGCGACCGTCGCGTCCTCGGCGACGCTCCCGTAATGCTTCATCAGGACGTCGCATGACCACCCCCGATTTCTTGCGCCCGAGCCGCCTCCCCGGCGTGCCGATCCGCGTGTCCTTCGAGTTCTTCCCACCCAAATCGGCCGAAGCGGAAGCCTCGCTGTGGCGCAGCGTCGAGCGCTTGGCCCCGCTCGCCCCCGATTTCGTTTCCGTCACCTACGGGGCCGGTGGGTCGACGCGCGAGCGGACCCACAACACGGTCGCCCGCATCGTGCGCGACACCGCCCTCAAGCCCGCCGCCCATCTCACCTGCGTGGGTGCGACGCGGGACGAGATCGACGAGGTCGTGCGCGGCTATTGGGAGGTCGGCGTCCGCCATATCGTGGCCTTGCGGGGCGACCCGATCGGCGGCCCCGGAACCGCCTACGAGGCACATGCCGGCGGCTACGACAGTTCGGCCGACCTCGTGCGGGGCATCCGCGCCATCGGCGATTTCGAGGTCACGGTCTCGGCCTATCCCGAGAAACATCCGGAAGCGTCCAGCTTCGAGGCCGACCTCGACGGGCTCGAGGCCAAGGTGGAGGCCGGGGCGACGCGCGCCATCACCCAATTCTTCTTCGACAACTCTCTTTACGCCCGCTACGTCGAGCGCGTGCGGGCCCGTGGCATCGACATCCCCATCATCCCGGGCATCGCGGTGATCCAGAACTTCAAGCAGACGGCGAATTTCGCCCGCAAGACCGGCGCTTCCGTGCCGGCCTGGCTCGCCGACCGGTTCGACGGTCTCGATGGCGACCCCGCCACCCACCAGTTGGTCGCGGCCGGCGTCGCCGCCGAGCAGGTGCTAGACTTGGTCGACCAGGGCGTGCGCGATTTCCACTTCTACACGATGAACCGCGCCGAACTCGTCTACGCCATCTGCCGCCTTCTCGGCATCAAGCCCGAGGCGGAGCGCAACGCGGCGTAAGCTCCCCGCCACCGGATCATGGCCGGGCTAGTGCCGGCCATCTAAGCCGCGCCGCCGGCCCTAACGGACGCGAGGATCTATCCTCCTCCTGCCTCGTCGGCGGTTCCCGCGGAGTTGAAGGGTCTTGGCACGCAGCCCATGATGGAGATCCATCCGGAGACGACGTCATGGCACCCCGCAGTACCGCGTTCACCGAAGAGGAAGACAGGATCCTGGATGACCTCGTTCGGAGCGGACGCTTCCGCGACGCGGACGAGGTCGTGCGGGAGGGCATCAGGCTGGTGGCTGCCGACGAACAGGGAGACAATCTTGGATACACGCCCGACGAAGTTCGAGCTGCTGTTCAGGTCGGCTTGGACGATATCGCGGCGGGTCGATACGTCGAGTTTCACGACGAGGCGAAATTACGCGCTTACTTTGAGGCACTGCCCGAGGCTGCCCGGCCCACCAACCTCCCATGACGTCAACGTCGTGGACTGCGCGAACGACAGCCGCGGCACAGAGAGACTTTGCGGATATCGTCGAGCGATCGGGCCGGACATTCGGTCCCGCACAGGCCCGCCGCTATCGAGTCCTGTTGATCGACGCACTCGTGGCACTTCAGTCTGGTCCGCGTCCTCTCGGCAGTTTCGGGCGAGACGCGATAGCACCGGGATTTCGTGTCCTGCCAATGTCGCGAGCGGGCCGCCGCGGGCGACATCTGTTGGTCTATCGCCCTGTCGGACCCGACATCATCGAGGTCGTCCGAATTCTCCACGACCGCATGGACCTCGCCCGACACATACCGCCCTCGGGCTCGACCTGACCGTCCCTCACCTGCCCCGACGCGCCCTGAAGAAGGCCCGCAGCATTTCGGCCGACTCGACCTCGCGGATGCCGCCATGGACCTCCGGCGCGTGGTGGCAGGTCGGCTGTGAATAGAAGCGCGCGCCATTGTCGACGGCGCCCCCCTTGATGTCTTCGGCGGCGTAATAGAGTCGCCGCAGGCGCGCGAAGGATATGGCGCCCGCACACATGGTGCAGGGCTCGAGCGTGACGTAGAGGTCGCAGCCGACCAGGCGCTCCGCATCCAGGGCCGCACAGGCGGCGCGAATGGCCAGCATCTCGGCATGGGCCGTGGGATCGCGATCCTCCCGCGTGCGATTGCCCGCCGAGGCGATCACCACGCCGTCGCGCGCGATGACGGCGCCGACCGGAACTTCGCCCCGCGCCGCGGCTGCCCGGGCTTCATCGAAGGCGAGCGCGAAGGCATCTTCACGCATCGGCGTCAATCCACACTCCCGTTTCCCGCGCGGCCCTGCTATCACGACGCCATGATCGACACCACCAAGCCGCCGAACCGGCCCACGTCGTCGCGGCCGCGACCTTCCGGCCGCGACGGCTCCCCTCCGCGCGGCGGCGACAAGCCCCGCTCCCGCACCGCCGCCGGAGACCGGGACGCGCCCTCGCGCCGCGACCCGACCGCCAAGACTCGCGGCGCCGAACCCGCTCCGCCCAAGGACGATGCCCGCATCGCCAAGGTCATGGCGCGCGCCGGCCTCTGCTCGCGGCGCGATGCGGAAGGCTGGATCGCGGCGGGCCGCGTCGCCGTCAACGGCGTCGTCATCGACAGCCCCGCGCTGAACGTCAAGGCGGGCGACAAGATCACGGTCGACGGCGAGCCACTGCCCGAGCGCGAACAGACGCGCCTCTACATGTTCCACAAGCCGCGCGGCCTCGTCACGACGGCGCGCGACCCGGAAGGCCGCCCGACGATCTTCGATCACCTGCCCGAGGGCCTGCCGCGGGTCGTCTCGATCGGCCGGCTCGACATCAACACCGAAGGGCTGATGCTGCTCACCAATGATGGCGGGCTGGCGCGGGTCCTCGAACTGCCGCAGACGGGCTGGCTGCGGCGCTACCGCGTGCGGGCCAATGGCGCGATCGACCAGGCGCGGCTCGACCAGTTGAAGACTGGCATCACGATCGACGGGATCGACTATGCCGGGATCGAGGCCACGCTCGACCGGATCCAGGGCGCCAATGTCTGGATGACCATGGGCCTGCGCGAAGGCAAGAACCGCGAGATCAAGCGGGTGCTGGAATCGCTCGGCCTCGCCGTGACGCGGCTGATCCGGATCTCGTTCGGCCCATTCCAGCTCGGTGAATTAGCCGAGGGCGCCGTGGAATCCGTGCCGACCCGCGTGTTGCGCGAGCAACTCGGCCCGGGTCTCGCCGCCCAGGCGGGCGTGGATTTCGAGATGCGCGAGGAGCCGACCGTCCCCAGCCGCGGCCGTCGTGACGCAGAGGGTGTCGCCCCGGCCCGGCCGAGCCGCTCCGAACCCGCCGCTCCGCGCCCTCATGTCGGCGCCATGCGGGCGGCGCGCGAGGAGGCGGCCGGCGAGGGCCGCAAGCGCATCGAGCGCGGCGCCACGGCCGACCGCAAGGGCCGCGCCGTCAAGGTCGAGCGCGTCGTCCCGGTCGTTGGCGGCGCCCCACGCGATGGCGACAGCCGCAATGCGCGGCGCTTCGCTGCCCAGCACCAGGACGGGGCCGGCGAGCGCCAGAAGACCCGCGCCGATGCCGGCCGGCCCACCAAGCGCGTGACGGGGTTCGCGGCGAAGCCCCGCCGAGAGGCGTTCGGCGAGGGCGACCGCGCTGAGCGTGGCGCACGCTCGGAGACGGGAACCGGCGAGGTCGGCGCAGCGCCGCGCGCCCGAACCTCGCCCGGTCGCGGCGAGAGAATTCGCAGCCCGCGGCCGGCCAAGCTCGACGGCGACAGCCGGAGTGAGAGCCGAGGCGGTTTCGGCGTCAAGCCTTTCGCGTCCAAGCCTCGTGGCGAGCGCACGGCCTCGGCCCGAAGTGACGCCGCCTCCGCCGCGCCCCGAAGCCCGCGCCCGGACGGTTTTACCGCGAGACCGCGTCGCGACGCCGACGCGGCATCCGGCGGAGACAACCGGGGTGAGCGCCGAAGCGGATCCGGCGCCAAATCGTTCGGCGCCAAATCGTTCGGCGCGAAGCCTTTCGCGTCCAAGCCTCGTGGCGAGCGCACGGCCCCGGCCCGAAGCGACGACGCCTCCGCCGCGCCCCGGAGCCCGCGCCCGGACGGTTTCACCGCGAGACCGCGTCGCGACGCCGACGCGTCATCCGGCGGAGACAACCGCGGTGAACGCCGAAGCGGCTTCGGCGCCAAATCGTTCGGCGCCAAGTCCTTCGCGCCGCGCGGCGATCGTGCGGGCCCGGCCCGAAGCGACGACGCATCCGCGGCGCCCCGAAGCCCGCGGCCGTCCTCCGGCTTCGCCGCCAGGCCGCCGCGGAGCCGAACCGCCGAGGGTGGCGAGGGTCGGGGCGAGGGCCGAGGTGGCTTCGGTGCGAAGCCGGCCTTCGGCGCTCGTTCGGCTGCGCCGAGCGACAAGCCGCGAACGGGCAAGCCCAACAGCCGCCCCGGCGGTTTCAGCTCCGAGCGTCCGGCGACGGGCCGCAACAAGCCCGCGGCGGGTGACCGGCCGAGCCGTGGCGGCAAAGGCGATGGCGGCAAGGGTGGTGGCTTCAAGGGCGGTGGACGGCCGCCCCGCGGTCGCCCATGAGGATCGTCGGGGGGCGGCTGAGAGGCCGCGCCCTGCGGACTCCCTCTTCCGATGCCATACGCCCGACCTCTGATCGGCTGCGGGAAACCCTGTTCGACGTCCTGGCCCATCGCTACGGCGATCCCGTGGCGGGCGGCCGCGTCGTCGACCTCTTCGCCGGCACGGGAGCGCTGGGGCTCGAAGCCTTGTCGCGGGGCGCCAGCCACACACTCTTCGTCGAGGATGGCGCCGAGGCGCGGGCGCTGATCCGCGACAATGTCGAGGCGCTCGGCGTCGCTGGGCTCTGCCGCATCTTTCGACGCGACGCAACGCGTCTCGGCGACGTTCAGGCCGCGCCCTTCGATCTCGCCTTTCTCGATCCCCCTTACGGCCAGGGTCTCGGCGAGGCGGCGCTGACCGGATTGCACCAAGGCCGCTGGCTTGTGCCCGGTGCGCTCTGCGTGCTCGAAGAGGCCGCGGCTTCGCCCATCGTGGCCCCGGAGGGTTTCAGCATCATCGAGCGGCGCGAGGCCGGCATCGCGCAACTGGTCTTCCTCCGCGCCGCGTGAGTTCCGGCCCTCAACCCTGATGCGGCTCCCCGCTTGACCCTGGAACATCGAGCGGCCAAAAGCCCGCAGAGTTCGACCGGCGCCTCGCCTGGTCCCGAGGAGCGACGCCATGCCGACCGAAACCACGTCGACGCGTTTCGATGACCGGCTGAAGGCGGTTGCGGGCGCCATCGAGACGACGCTGGAAAGCCTGCTGGCGCCTGCTTCCCTGCCGGGAGAGGTCGTACGACCCGAACGGCTGCTCGACGCCATGCGGTATTCGACGCTCGGTGGCGGCAAGAGGCTTCGACCCTTCCTGGTGGTCGAGACGGCGCGGCTCTTCGGCGTCGAAGGCGAGGGCCCGCTGCGGGCCGGCGCGGCTCTCGAGATGATCCACTGCTATTCGTTGGTCCACGACGACCTGCCCGCCATGGATGACGACGACCTGCGCCGCGGCCGGCCCACGGCCCACAAGGCCTACGATGAGGCGACCGCCATCCTGTCGGGCGACGCGCTGCTGACCTATGCCTTCGACGTGATGGCGGGAGAGGCGACCCACGCCGACGCCGGCGTCAGGGCCGCCCTGGTGCTGGGTCTGGCTCGCGCCTCGGGCCTCGGCGGCATGGTGGGCGGCCAGGCGCTCGACCTCGAGGCCGAGCGCGCCGTGGCCCCGCACGAGTCCGCTTTCGTGATGCGCATGCAGTCGATGAAGACGGGCGCGCTGCTGCTCTTCGGCGTCGAGGCCGGCGCCATCCTGGGCCAGGCTTCGGCCGCCGAACGCGAGGCGCTGAAACGCTATGGCGTGGCGCTCGGCGCCGCCTTCCAGGTGGCCGACGACATTCTCGACACCGAAAGCGACGCCGCCACGCTCGGCAAGGCCGCCGGCAAGGATGCCGATCGCAACAAGGCGACCCTTGTGGCGGCTTTGGGCCTCGACGCCGCCAAACGCCGCCGCGACGCGCTGGCCGACGAGGCCATCGCCTCTCTGGCGATCTTCCCCGCCGACCGCGCTGCCAACCTCGCCGAAGCCGCCCGCTTCACGGCGCAGCGCCGCAACTGACAGGGTACCGGCTCATCGGTAGTGTCTCAGTTTGAAATCCGAGGGGTTTGACCCTGCTCGCGGCCGACCCCCATCTCATGTTATGCCAAGCGGCAAGCATGGGAGGCGTTAGTGGGGCGGGTAACGGTGCTGTCGGCGGATGATACGGCACGCCGCCTCACTAATCGCGTGCAGCTCACGTCAGATGGCCACCGGGCCTATCTGGAAGCCGTGGAAGGCGCTTTCGGCGCCGATGTCGACTACGCTCAGCTTATCAAGCTGTACGGGGCTGCGCCGGATGGCGGGAAGGGTCGCTAAAGCCCCGCCGACTGCACCGGCATCAAGAAGAAGCCCGTCGAAGGCCCCCCCGACCCGAAGCACATCTCCACGTCCTACGTGGAACGGTCGAACCTCACCATGCGGATGCAAATGCGTCGGTTCACCCGGCTCACGAACGCCTTCAGCAAGAAGGCGGAGAACCACTTTCACGCTCTCGCCCTCTATTTCATGTTTTACAACTTCGGCCGGATCCACAAGACGCTCCGTGTCGCCCCCGCGATGGCCGCTGGCGTGTCCGGCAAGCTGTGGTCGTGGGAGGACATCGCCAATGTAATTGATGCTCACCACGCCAAGCCTGCGGCGAAGCGCGGTCCTTACAAGAAGCGGGAGAAGGCGGATGTCTGATCACATTAGAGCTTCGCCCATCAGCCAACGTTTCAAGGAGAGGAGTCCATCGCCGCTGCGGTCTCTGGTTTAGCAAATGAGGAGAGAAGCGCCTTGATATGACGATCAATCGAAACCGCGTCATCTGCATATTTCGCACTGTAATGATAGATTAGGCTGAGGTCGGGCGTAACATTCTCGAAGACCGAGCACGATGGAAACGGTACGTCGGAGTTTCGACCGCATGAAAGTACCAGCTTGAAACCATCTTCCGGGCAGACGTAGACGTCACCGGGAGCCATGAGAGGCGTCCTGTACAGGTCGCAGCCGTTCGCTGCCGGCTCGGGGCGGGTATGCACGCCGCGCGGCCAGTTCGTCATCCACGCGATCTGCGCGTCCGAGTCGAGCATATGCGGGCCGTGTTCAAATAGCAGCGTCATCTGGTCGCGCCAGCCGGGTCGCTTCAACTCCTCGAGGTGATCCGCGGCAGGGCTGAAATTAGGCAGAAACAGCATGAAGCTAAGCGCCGAATATTTGCGCTCGTCAGAGTAACGCGTGATGCCCGGATTGTAGATCGCCGGCACAGTGTAGTGGACTGCCCCCGAGAAGTAATCAATGGTCGTGACCGGATGCGATACGCTCCGCGTCTTCGTGGCTTGTACGAGGCCGAGGGTCAATGCTGCGAGCAGGAGAGAACCTGCACACAAAGAGACAATCCAGACCGGGACCGATTTGAGCAGGCGATGTGGCATCGTCAAACGGTAGAAGCATGGCAAGCCGCGTCAATCTTTGCTCTCGTATTTTTGGAAACACGGTTCCCCGGCGCTGACCCAGCGGGAGAGTGAAGGGCTCCCTCCAAACCGGATCTGGCATCCAAGGCCCTAGGATCCAAACTGAGACACTACCGGCTTATCGGAGGGATCGAGTTCCGCCCGGAGAAGCGCTAAGTCTATGACTCGCGTCGCGAGATCCGCATGAGCCTTCACACACCCACGACCGAAGCCGAAGCCTGTGCGATCGTCTCCGACGCCCGCGCCGCCTGTCGGCCGCTGCGGCTCGAAGGCGGCGGCACCCGCGCGGGACTGGGCCGGCCGACGAACGCCACGGATGTCCTGTCCTCGGCGGGCCTCACCGGCATCACGCTCTACGAGCCCTCCGAACTCGTCATCGGCGCGCGGGCCGGCACGCCGGTGCGGGAGCTCGAGGCGACGCTGGCCGCCAAGGGGCAACGTCTGCCCGTCGAGCCCGTCGATCATCGCCGGCTCTACGGCACCGTCGGAGAGCCCACGGTCGGCGGCCTCGTCGCCAGCAATGCCTCGGGGCCCCGCCGC
Source organism: Janthinobacterium lividum (assembly GCA_050920985.1). GTDB lineage: Bacteria > Pseudomonadota > Alphaproteobacteria > Rhizobiales > Beijerinckiaceae > Lichenihabitans. The sequence continues at coordinate 76,088 of JBPBQY010000021.1, forward strand.
TTCGCCTCCGGGGCCATCCGCGACCATGTCATCGGGCTGCGCCTCGTCAACGGGCTCGGTCAGGCGGTGAAGTCGGGAGGCCGGGTCATGAAGAATGTCACGGGCCTCGACCTCGTGAAGCTCGAATGCGGCGCCCATGGCACGTTGGGCTTCCTCACCGAAGCGACGTTCAAGGTCGTGCCGCAGGCCGAGACCGTCGCCACCCTGGCGCTGTCGGGCCTCGACGATGCTCGCGCCGTGGCCGCACTGACCCGCGCGATCGGGACGCCGTTCGAGATGACGGGCGCCGCGCATCTGCCAGCTGTCGCCGGAGTGCACTCCCGCACGCTGTTGCGCTTCGAGGGCTTCCGCACCTCGGTCGAGGACCGGGCGACCCGGCTCGCGGCGCTGCTCGCCGAGTTCGGCGCGGCCGAACGACTGATGGAGGACGAGGCGGCGCCACTGTGGGACGATATCCGCGACGGCGCGGCGCTCGGCGCCCCGGCTGCCTCGGCGGTATGGCGCATTTCGGTCGCGCCGACGCGCGGGCCGGGCGTTGCGGCCCGGCTGCGCGGCATCGCGGAGCGACATGCTTTCGACTGGGGCGGCGGGCTGCTCTGGCTGGCGACGGATCCCGCGGGCGATGCCGGGGCGGCATCGGTCCGCGCCGCCGTGGCGGAGGTCGGCGGCCACGCCACCCTGGTGCGTGCCCCCGATGCCGTCCGCGCCGCCGTCGACGTCTTCGAGCCGCTGGTGCCGGCGCTGCAGGCCGTGACGGCAGGCATTAAGGCGAGCTTCGATCCGGAGCGGCTGCTCAATCCCGGGCTCATGTACGGCGGGGTTTAATGCTTATCGGCGGCATGGATGGCTGTCCGCCACCCCCGTGCTGGCCGGCCTTGTGCCGGCCATCAATGCCGAGCCGTTCTGCGGCTCTCGGTGGCACGGTACGGCGTGGGTGGCCGGGACAAGCCCGGCCAAGACAGAGGGAGGGGAGTGGTCCGGTCTTTCAGCCCCGTCCCACCGTGCACTCGATCTGGCCGTGCGGCTCGTCGGTGGCGGTGAAGACGCGGTTGTCGCTGCTCATCCCGAAAGCGGCGAGGTTGACCGGCAGGTAGTGCTTGTTGGGGCAGGCCAGGGACACGGTGTCGAGCTCCGGCACGGCCTCCAAGGCCGCCATGCCCATCCTGTAGAGGCTGTCCTGCACGCTGTGGGAATAGGTCGTGGCGAAGACCGCGAGCATCGTGTCGAGAACCAGCGCATTGGCGGCGGCAAACTCAGCCGGGTCGCTGCGCCAGCGCCACGTTGCCTCCATCGCGGTCGCGGCGATCCGGTCATGTGTCTCGGGGATCGTCGTGTAGGGATCCTTGAGGTAGTTGGCCCAGCCCGACTGCGTCGCTTTCAGGAAGGTGAAGCCCGAGACGCCGGACGACACCCGGCGACCGGATCGGTCCATCACGACCTCGGCTGTGCCGAAACCGTTGCCGTCGAGCGTGAAGCTGTGGGGATGGGGCGTGCCATTGACGGTGAGGCGGTTCCAGCGCGTCTCGCGAGCCGAGACGGCGGCACCCGTCATCCCGGCATAGCGGTCGAGCAGCCGCTCCGCCACGGCGCGGCAGAACAGCTCCGCACCAAGGTCGAGGTTCTCGCGCGCCACGATGTTGACGACGTTCTTGATCGTGTCGGTCGAGACCGCGGTGGAATTGTCGGCCGCCGTGAAGGCGCGGTCGATATCCCCTGTCAGCATGGCCTGGATCTCGAGTTCGCGAACCTCGCGCCGCTCGCCGTCGCCCGCCACCCGCATCACGCGGACACGGCCTTTGCCATAGGTGCTGCTCAGAAGCGTCATGCGCGCTGCTCCGATCCCTCGCCCGTGGGCGCTGCCCGATAGCCGGAGCCTAAAGGATCAGCCCCGCCGAGGGGAAGCGCCGGCGCTTCCCGCCCATCGCGGCGTTTCGGTATAGGGTGGCGGGTGCGGAGGAGCGATGGTGAGGGGTATCTTGTTCGGAGCGCTGGCGGCCATCGTGGCCCTGGTCGGCGGCACCATGGCCTATGTGGTTCGCGAGGCGGATGCCGGCTATCACGCCGCGGTCGACCGGTGCCACGATGCCGGCGGCGCCTGGCAGCCCACGGGGGCCCACAGCTATGCCGGCACCTGCCTGAGAGCGCCGCAGACGCGGCCCTGAGACGAACCGGGCCCGTGTCCTGAACCCTTCGGTCGCTCGCGACTTATCTCGGCGACCTTCGGGAGGGCGCCATTGACCGAGACCGTGGACCGTTCGCAACTGACCACGATCATCGCCGGCTTGGCCGAGGGCGTCATCCTGATCGAACCCGATCAGCGCATCGTCTGGGCCAATGAAGCCGCCCTCGCCATGCACGGCGTGGAAAGTGTTGCCGATCTTGGAACCGACGTGTCCGATTTCCGGGCGAAGTTCACGCTGCGCTATCGCAACAACCACAGGCTCCACGAGCAGGATTATCCGATCGAGCGGGTGATGGCCGGCGAAGCCTTCGAGGATGTGGTGGTCGAGGTGATGCCCGCCCGCAACCAAGATGTCCGTTGGGTCCATCGCATCCGGAGCCTCGTCATCAACGATCGTCAAGGCAAGCCCGATTGCCTGGTTCTGGTGGTGACCGACGCCACCGAGCGCTTCGCCGCCGAGGAACGCTTCGAGAAGACTTTCGCCGCCAATCCCGCGCCTGCCGTCATCTGCCGCCTGTCCGATCTTCGCTTCGTCAAGGTCAACCAGGGCTTCGTCGATATGACGGGCTACGAGCGCGCCCAGGTTCTCGGCCGCACGACCTACGAACTCGACCTCTTTAACGAGGCTCAGAACCGCACGGTGGCGATCGAGCGGCTGAGCGAGGGGCGGACTATCCCGCAGATGGAGGCCGCGCTGCCGCTTCCGGATGGCGCGACGCGATTCGTGATCGTGGCGGGGCAGCCGATCGAGATGGGCGACGAGCCCTGCATGCTCTTCACCTTCGCCGACCTCGAACGGCGCCGGACGGCCGAGACCGCTCTGCAACACAGCGAGCAGCGTTTCGCCACGGCTTTCCGCCTGTCGCCAGTCCCCACCGTGTTGGTCAAGCTCGACACGCTCGCCTATGTGGCAATCAACAATGCCTTCACGACCGGGTTCGGTTACGCCGAAGAGGATGTGCGCGGGCGAACGGTCGCCGACCTCGACATGTGGGCCAAGCCCGATCTCCGGGAAACGTTCCGCGCTGCCCTCGCGTCGACGGGCCATGTCGCCAATTTTGAGACCTGCCTGCGCCGACGTGACGGCATCGAGCTCGATTGCCTGATCTCCGCCGAGGTCGTCACGATCGCCGACGAGGCCTGCATCCTGTCGGTCATCCTGGACATCACGGAGCGCAAGCGCAACGAACGCGATCTGATAACCGCTATCGAGGCGGTGATGACCGACACATCCTGGTTCAGCCGAGGCGTGATCGAGCGGCTCGCCGCCTTGCGTCAGCCGGGCCGGACGGTGCCCGACAAAACCACGAGCCTGTCGACACGGGAACGTCAGATCCTCGATCTGATGTGCGAGGGTCTGACCGATTCCGCTATCTCCAACAAACTCTCGCTCTCGACCAATACGGTGCGCAACCATGTGGCGGCGCTCTATCGCAAGCTCGACCTGCATCGCAGAAGCGAGGTCGTCGTCTGGGGGCGAGAGCGCGGGTTCGCGGCGATCGCCCGCCCGCACTCGGCTCAGGGCTAAGTAGATTTGTACTAGATAATTGAGCCAAACGCATCATTGCCGGGCGGAGTTCAAGATCCATTTCACGCGGGTCCCCGTCATCACGCGGGATCAACGGGAGTGCTGCATATGGACAAGAACCGCATCGAGGGCGCGCTGGATCAGGCCAAGGGCGCCGTCAAGGAAGCCATCGGCAAGGTCACCGGCAACGACAAGCTCGAGATCGAAGGCGGCGCCGACAAGGTCGCCGGCAAGGCCAAGAGCGCTGTCGGCGAGACCAAGGACACGGTCCGAGACGCAGTGAAGAAGTGATCGCTGCCAGCGACCTCGTCCCGGAAGGCCGCGCGTGATCCGCGCGGCCTAGCTTCGAAGAGACAGATATGAACCGAGACCAAATTGAAGGCGCGCTGCAGGATGCAGCGGGCAAAGTACAACAGACTGTCGGCATGGCGACGGGCGATGCCGGGCGCAGGATCGACGGCTTCGCCCCCGAAGTCGCCGGCAAGAGCCGTTACGCCTACGGCAAGGCACAGGACGGGCTCGACGACCTGACCGAGGCGGCGCGCGACCTGCGTGACGACGTGACGGACCGAGCGAGCGACGCCTATGACCGCGTTCGCCGCGGGTCGGCTCCGGTTCGACGCCATGTCGAACGCCACCCCTTGACGGACCTGCTGATCGTCGGCGCCCTCGGCTACGTGCTGGGATTTCTCTCCAACGGCGCCCGGCGCTAGGCCATGACCATGAACAGTCTCACCGCAAACGCGCCCTCCACGGTCACCGCCCTGGCTGCCGAACGTCATCGCATTTCCTGGGGTGCCGTCTTCGCCGGCATCGCCTCGGGCCTCGTGGTCCAACTCATCCTCTCCATTCTGGGCCTAGCTCTCGGCCTCTCGACCGTGGATCCGACATCGGACGGAACGCCCTCGGCCTCGACCTTGTCGCTTGGGGCGGGGATCTGGTGGATCGTCTCCGGCATCGTCGCGGCCGCAATCGGCGGCTACCTCGCCGGGCGTCTCAGCGGCAAGTCCAACCGCACCACGGCAGGCTTCCACGGATTGGTGTCCTGGGCCAGCACGACCCTGGTCATCACCTTCCTGCTCTCTTCGGCTCTGGGAAGCGTCGTCTCGGGCACGGTCGGCGCGGCGTCGGGCATCCTCGGCGGTGCCGGACATCTCGTCGGCGGTTCGGTTCAGACGGCGGCCCAGACGATCGCCCCCTCCCTGTCGCAGATGCGCGATCCGCTCTCCAGCATCGAAGGTCAGATCAAGGCGACCACCGACGGCCAGGATCCGGCACAGCTCCGCGATACCGCGGCGAGCGCCGTCAAGGCGGCTCTTACGGGTGATGCCGCAGAACAGCAGCAGGCCGCAGACCGCGCCGCCGAAGCCCTCGCCAAGGCTCGTGGCATTCCGCTCGATCAGGCCAAGGCTCAGGTCGCGCAATATCGCCAGCAGTACCAGCAGGCGAAGGCCAAGGCTGCCGAGGTCGCACAAGCGACAGCTCACGCGACGTCTCAGGCAGCGCTCGGACTGGTGGTCTCGCTTCTGCTGGGGGCCGTGGCGGCCTTCTTCGCCGGTCGCGCCGGCGCCATGCGCGACCTCGCCTGAACCGCACGGCCGGATCGACGGAAGCGCACGCGTCCCGATCCGGCCGTCCTCCGACGGCCTTTTAGCCTGGCGGAGCGTGGCGCCCGGTCCTGCCATCCGCAGGCACGTCGTCACGGGCCAGCTCGTGGAGAGCGTCAGCCATGATAGGTCTGTCCGACGGTGGCCCGGCACAGGCTCGCGCCAGGGCCAGGACAGAGGCCGGGGGAGCTTCACAGCAGGCGCGCAGCTCTTCGAGCAGCAACCCGAAAGCCCTGACCTCGATCCGCCGCCAGGCCTCGCCCGCGCTACCGTCTGGCAGTGCCGAGGCGGCGCCGAAATCGCTCAGCGCTGCTTGTCCGTCGGCGCCGTCCCACAGGATGTTGTGGGCATAAAGGTCGCCGTGCATCAGCCCGCGGGCGTGAAGATGCGTCACGGCCCCGGCGATGCCCCGGGCAATGCGCAGCGCCTGCTCCGTCGTCAGACGCAGCGACGGATCGTAGACGTCCCGCGAACAGGTCGCGAGGCTCGGCGGCCCGGCGAGGCTCCGCCAGTGCGACGGCAGCAGCGGCATGACCAGCCCGGCGCTGCCGTCCAGATGGTCGGCGACGCGGCCGAGCGCGCCCACGAGATGCGGGTGCGGGCCCGCCAGCAGGCAGGCCGCCATCTCGTGCTTGGGCAGGCCGTCGCTCGTCATGGCGCCCTTGAAGAGTTTCAGCGCCACCGGTTGTGGTGCCGCCGCGCCGGGCCGGCGCCAGAGCGCGCCATGCACGCGGCCCGATGCGCCTTCGCCGAGCACCGCGCCGGTCTCGATCTCGTCCCAGGCGATCGCGGCACGCCCGTCGGCCGGCAGGCGACGCTCGCCGGGATTGCCGGCCCAGGCCGCCCAGGCGAGACGCGGCAGATCGGTGAGCCAGGGTGGCAGCGCTTCGAAGCGATTGGCGGCGAGGCGGACCAGTTCGAGGTTGCCGGCACCCTCCAGCGACCCTGGCAGCGCCGTCAGCCGGTTACCGGCGAGCATCAGCTTCTGCAGCACCGGGCGCTCCCCGAGAGTCTTGGGCAGGGTCTCGATCCGGTTGTCGGTCAGGGTGAGCCAGCGCAAAGCCTTGGGTAAAGCCTCGCCCGGCACCTCGGTGAGTCCCGTGCCGCGGCAGCCGATCTGGCCGAGGGCGGCACAGTCTCCGAGGGCCGGCGGCAGCCGCGTGAAGCGATGGCCGGACAGGAAGATCACCCGCAGCTTGTGCAGGCGCCCCAGGTCTCTCGGCAGGCTGTCGAGCGTGCCGCGCCCGAGGTCCAGGATTTCGAGCGTGTCGGCGAGGCCGAAGATTTCGGCGGGAAAGCTGGCGACGCCCGCGCCCAGGCGCAGTTCCGCTGCGCCGGCCAACGCGCCGCGCCGCAGCGCCGCGAGCGTGGGATCGGCAAGCGAGCGCGACCCTTGAATTTCCTCTTTCACAGGCCTAATCTCTCAGCGTGGCTTCGGCCAATATGGCGATAAACGGAATTCGGAATAAACCATACGGACCCCGGGGCGGTACCGGGCGGGTCCACCTAAGGCTTTGATGCAGGATCAAAGCTTTCGGCGGGCCCGAAATAGGATTGACGTGGGTGTAAAGGGATCTCTTTTGCTCGGCATGGTACCGCCGTTATCGGGCTAAACCTATAGTTGCCAATGACAACTATGCTCCGGTGGCCCTCGCTGCGTAATGCGGTGATGGTACTGGGAATCAAGTCCTAAGGGGTAGCACTCTTAGGCGGGGTCCGGAGGCACCTGGCAACAGAAGCCTCCACTTCAATCAGCCATCTCGAATCTCTGTCCAACGGCGTCGGCCGCGTGATATTCTCACGGGATGCGGACATACCTCGACCTCCTGGCACATGTCTTGGCCTCCGGAACGCCGAAGAGCGACCGGACCGGCACCGGAACCCTGTCGGTCTTCGGGCCACAGCTGCGCTTCGATCTGGCCGACGGCTTTCCGCTCGTCACGACCAAGAAGCTCCACGTCAAATCCATCGTTCACGAGTTGCTGTGGTTCGTCCGCGGCGACACCAACGTCGGCTACCTCCGGGACAACGGAGTGACGATCTGGGACGAATGGGCCGACGAGCGCGGCGACCTCGGCCCCGTCTATGGCAGGCAGTGGCGCTCCTGGGAGGGCGCCGACGGTCGCACCCACGACCAGTTGACGTCCGTATTGGCCGAACTCGTCCGCAATCCCGACAGCCGCCGGCTCATCGTCTCGGCCTGGAACGTCGCCGACCTCGACCGCATGGCGCTCGCGCCCTGCCACTGCCTGTTCCAGTTCTACACAGAGCCTCTTCCAGAGGGTGGTCGTCGCCTGTCGCTGCAGCTCTACCAGCGCTCCGCGGACCTCTTCCTCGGCGTCCCCTTCAACATCGCCTCCTATGCGCTGCTGCTCGTCCTCGTGGCGCGCCATTGCGGTTACGAGCCCGGCACCTTCGTCCATGCCTTCGGTGACGCGCATATTTACGCGAACCACGTCGAGCAGGTGCGCGAGCAGCTCTCGCGGACGCCCCGTCCCCTGCCACGCCTGGCACTGAACCCCGACGTCCGCAGCCTCTTCGACGTCGCGTTCGGCGATATCGCCATCGAGGGCTATGACCCCTGGCCGGCCATCAAGGCTCCGGTGGCGGTTTGAAGCACCCGACCACGGCCCCGTACCCATGAGCATCACGATCCGCCCCGCCGTCCCGGCCGACGCGCCGCTGATCCACGCCCTCGTGGTCGAACTGGCCGAGTACGAGCGCCTCGCCCATGAGGTGCGATCGACACCGGGGAGCTTGGCCGGAGCCCTGTTCTGCGCCGCGCCCCGCGTGTTCTGCGACATTGCGGAATGGGAAGGGCAGCCCGCTGGACTGGCCTTGTGGTTCTACAATTTCTCGACCTTCGCGGGACGGCACGGCCTCTATCTCGAGGATCTCTACGTCCACCCCGACCATCGCGGCCGGGGGCTTGGCGTAGCGCTGCTGGCCGGCCTCGCGCGCCGTTGCGTCGCCGAAGATCTGGCGCGGCTCGACTGGAGCGTGCTCGACTGGAACGTCCCGTCAATCGGCTTCTATCGCGGGCTCGGGGCCGAGATGCTGGACGAATGGACCGGCTGTCGCCTGAGCGGCCCGGCGCTTCAACGCCTAGCGGAGCGCCGTTGATGGTCCCCGTGGTGCTCATCGCCGCCCTAGGCCGCAACGGTGAGATCGGGCTCCGCGACGGGTTGCCGTGGCGTCTCCCCGGCGACCTGCGGCATTTCAAGGCCGAGACGATGGGCAAGCCCGTGATCATGGGTCGCAAGACCTTCGCTTCGCTGGGCCGGCCTCTGCCGGGACGGTTCCTCATCGTAGTGTCACGCGACCACGCGCTGGCGGTACCGGACGGCGTCGAGAGCGCGGCCTCCGTCGGAGAAGCCCTCTGGCGCGGGCAGGCTATCGCGGCGCTGCGCGGCGCCGCCGAAGTGATGGTAGCGGGCGGCGCCGAGATCTACCGCGCCTCGCTCGGCCGTGCCGACGCGCTTTGTCTCACGGAGGTGGATCTCGCGCCCGAAGCCGACAGCTTCTTCCCTGACATCGATCGGACGCTGTGGCGGGAGGCCTCGCGCACCGTTGGCGAGCGAACCTCGGGCGACGAGGCGGAGTTCGAGCTCGTACGCTGGGAGCGCGTGAGACCGGCTGGTCTCTGAACCGCCGTCCCTCCGCCATCGTTGCGCGACGCGCAATGAGAAGAACGGCGCCTGGAGAACGTGGTCTTGACCATGCCCGCGGCTCGGCACCGCGCCCGATTGCTGCAGCGCGACCGCTCGCCTATATCGATGTTACGGCGATCCGCCGCTGACGAGGAACGGAATGTCCTGGAGCAATCAAGGCGGCGGCGGCCCGTGGAAGCCCGGCAATTCGGGCCCCTGGGGGCAAGGGCCTAGCTCCGGCGGTGGTGGACCGACACCCCCAGACCTCGAAGAATTCATTCGCCGCAGCCAGACTCGGCTGCGCGGCCTGCTGCCCGGCGGCGGAATCGGCAGCGGCCTCGGTATCCTGGCGATCGTGCTCGTCGTGGCGTTGCTCTGGCTCGCCAGCGGCTTCTATACGGTGGCGCCGAACGAGGTCGGCATCAATCTCGTTTTTGGGCGATACACCGGCAAGACCGCGGCCGGCCTGAACTATAATCTGCCCTATCCGGTCGGCGATGTCGTCAAGCTCGCCGTTACGGACCGCAATGCCATCGACGTCGGCTTCGTGTCGGGGGTCGATGTTCGACGCACCGGCCAGATCACCAACAGCGATGTTCCGGCCGAAAGTCTGATGCTGACGGGCGACGATAATATCGCCGACGTGAAGTTTCGCGTGATTTGGCAGATCGATCCCGAACATCCGGAATACTTCGCCTTCAACCTTCGCCGGCCCGAGGAAACCGTAAAGGCTGTATCGGAATCGGCGATGCGCGAAGTCATCGGCCGCTCGCAGATCCAAAACATCCTCACCTCCGGGCGCAAGACCATCGAGCCGGCGGTGCAGGACCTGATCCAGGGCGTGCTCAACCAATACAAGGCGGGTGTGATGGTGCTGCAGGTGCAGCTTCTGTCGGTTGATCCGCCACAGCAGGTCATCTCGGCTTTCCGCGACGTCACGGCGGCCCAGCAGGACCAGCAGCGCCTCAGTAACGAAGCCCAGGCCTACGCCAACAAGGTCGTGCCGGAGGCGCGCGGCGCCGCCGCCGCGATCCTGCAGGAGGCTGAAGGCTACAAGACTCAGACCGTTCAGGAGGCGCAGGGTCAGGCCTCACGCTTCGATCAGGTCTATGCCCAGTACAAGAACGCGCCCGACATCACGCGTGAGCGGATCTACATCGAAACCATGGAGTCCATTCTGGCCGGCGCCGACAAGACCATCATCGACAAGACCGGCGCGGGTGTGTTGCCGGTCCTGCCGCTCGGCACCAGCACGTCGCTGCCGACCCTGGGAGCCAAGCCATGAGGATCGGCGGCTACCTCGCCATCGCTCTGGCGGTGCTGCTCCTCGTCGTGGGAAGCGGTGCGCTCTTCACCGTGGACCAGACCGAACAGGCGCTGGTGCTCTATTTCGGTCAGCCGGTCCGGGTGATCGAGGATCCCGGGCTTCACGCCAAGATCCCGTTCTTCGAGAGCGTGGTCGATCTCGACAAGCGGATCCTCGACCTAGAGGCACCGCAACAGGAGGTTCTGGCCTCCGACAATACGCGAATCCTGGTCGACGCTTTCCTGCGCTACCACATTGCCGATCCGTTGAAGTTCTACCAGACCGTCGGTTCGGTGAGCCGCGGCAACAACCAGCTCGGATCCGTGCTCAGTTCGGCGCTGCGTCGGGTGTTGGGGGAGGCCACGCTGGCGCAGATCGTCCGCGACCAGCGTTCCGAATTGATGGTGAGGATCCGTGACTTGGTGAATGCCGAAGGCGGCCGCCTCGGCGTCGCGGTCAACGATGTCCGTATCCGCCGCGCCGATCTGCCGACCGAACTGTCGGAGAAGATCTACGACCGGATGAAGAGCGAGCGCGGCCGCGAGGCTGCCGAATATCGCGCCAAAGGTTCCGAGCAGGCGCAGACCACCAAGGCCGACGCGGACCGGCAAGTGGTTGTGCTCCGCGCCGAGGCGCAGAACAAGGCGGACACGATGCGGGGCGCGGGCGATGCCGAGCGCAACAGGATCTTCGCCGAGGCCTATGGAAAGGACCCGGGATTCTTCGCTTTCTATCGGTCCATGCAGGCCTATGCGACGGCGCTGAAGCCGGACCGGACCAAGCTCGTCCTGGCACCCGACTCCAACTTCTTCCGCTTCTTCAACGACCCGGCCGGCTCGTCGGCTCCGGTCCCCGCTCCGGCCGCGGGCTCCCCCGCGCCCTGACGGTTCACGGGCTCTGGCGCGGCGGCTTCGGCCGTCGTGCCACCGCACGTCTCCATGCCGCGGCTCAGCCGAATTGCCGGAGAGGCCAGCGGCTGTATGATGTGGCGCCCGCGGTCGGCATCGTCGTCTTGGCCACGGCGCTTTCTCAGCCCGCGGATCGCATGATGACCGTCCTCTCGTCGCTTCCTCGCCGCGCCGCCGCGCTGATGCTGGCGGCGAGCCTCATCCCCGGCTTTGGCGTGGCGTCCGCCGCCGCCAAGGGCAATATGGATTCGCTGGCCGACCTCGCGGCTTCGGTCACCGATGCGGTGGTGAATATCTCGGCGGCCCAGGTCAGCCAGGAGAAGCAGGCCAGCGCCGCGCCGAAGCCCGCCCCTGGGACGCCGCTCGACGACCTCTTCGACCAGTTCTTCAAGCGCCAGCTCGGCCGCAAGGACGACAAGGGCGGGGACGACGACGCACCGCATGGCCGTCGCGCCAATTCGCTGGGCTCCGGCTTCATCATCGACGCCTCGGGCTTCGTCATCACCAACAACCATGTGATCGACGGCGCCAACGACATCACGGTGATCCTCACCGACGGCACCAAGCTCAAGGCCGAGGTGGTGGGCAAGGACAGCAAGATCGATGTCGCGGTGCTGAAGGTGAAGCCCGACCATCCGCTGCCCTCGGTGCCCTTCGGCGACAGCGACAAGATGCGGGTCGGCGACGCCGTGATGGCGGTGGGAAACCCCTTCGGGCTCGGCGGCACCGTGACGGCGGGCATCGTCTCGGCCCGCAACCGAAACATCGATAACGGCCCCTACGATAATTACATCCAGACGGATGCCTCCATCAACAAGGGCAATTCCGGCGGTCCGCTGTTCGACATGAAGGGCGAGGTCATCGGCATCAACACCGCCATCCTGTCGCCTTCCGGAGGTTCGATCGGCATCGGCTTCGCCACGCCATCGGACACGGTCGTGCCGATCATCGCGCAGCTGCGCGAATTTCACGAGGTACGCCGTGGCTGGCTCGGCGTGCGCGTTCAGCCGGTGACCGACGATGTCGCGGCGGCGCTCTCCCTCGGCAAGCCCCGGGGCGCGCTCATCGCCGACGTCGACGAGAATGGTCCGGGGAAGCCCGCGGGACTGAAGCAGGGCGACGTCATCGTGGCCTTCGACGGCCACGAGGTCCACGATTCCCACGACCTGCCGAAACTCGTCGCCTCGGCGCCGGTGGGCAAGGACGTGACGGTGTTGGTGCTGCGGGGCGGCAAGCCGCAGGACCTAACCGTGACGCTCGGCCGGCTCGACGGGCCGGTGAAGAAGGCCAGCCTCTCCGCGCCGGCTCCCTCCGATGCACCCAAGCCCGCCGTCCAGCAGGCCTTCGGCCTCGGCCTCGTGCCGCTCGACGATGCTTTTCGCAAGCAGTTCGACGTCAAGGACAGCGTCAAGGGCGTGGCGGTAACGAGCGTCGACGCGGCATCGCCGGCGGGGAGCAAGCTGAAGCCCGGCGACGTGGTGGTCGAGGTCAACCAGATCGCGGTCGGCGACCCCGCCGATGTCGCCGCCAAGATGCAGGCCGTGAAGGACGGCGGCAAGGCGACGGCGCTGCTTCTCGTATCGAACCCTCAGGGCGACGTCCGCTATGTGGCGGTGGGCCTGAACTGACTTGAGGCCTGTCTCGCCAGACGACGGCCGATCACTCGGTCGCCTTCGGCAGCGGCCGCTTCGGCACCGGCGGGACGCGACCCTCGAGCGGAAACACTTTGGCGGGGTTGAGCAGCCAGTCCGGGTCGAAGACGGCGCGCACGCGCATCTGCTGGTCGAGATCGACCTTGTTGAACTGGAAGCCCATCAGATCGCGCTTCTCGATACCGACCCCGTGCTCGCCCGTGAGGCAGCCGCCGACCTCGACGCAGAGTTTGAGAATGTCGTTGCCGGCCTCCTCGGCCTTCTCCTGCTCGGCGGGATCGTTGATGTTGTAGAGCACCAGCGGGTGGAGGTTGCCGTCGCCGGCGTGGAACACGTTGGCGGCCTTGAGCCCGTAGCTGTCGGTGATCTCGCGGATGCGGCGCAGCACCTCGGGCAGACGTCCCGTGGGGATTGTGCCGTCCATACAGATGTAGTCGGCGACGCGGCCGGTGGCGCCGAAGGCCGACTTGCGCCCCTTCCAGATCGCCGCGGTCTCGGCCGCCGAGCGGCTTTCCTTGATGGTCTTGACCCCATGCTGGCGCGCGATGGCGATGATCTTGCGCAGTTGCTCGGTCATGTCGCCGGGGGAGCCCTCGACCTCGATGATCAGCATGGCTTCGACGTCGAGCGGGTAGCCGGCATGGGCGAAGGCCTCGCAGATCTCGATCGCGACCTTGTCCATATATTCCATCGCCACCGGCACGATGCCGGAACCGATGATGGCGGACACCGTATCGCCGGCCTGTTCCACTGAATCGAAGCCGAACAGCACCGGCTGCGCCCCCTCGGCGGCGCGCAGGATCCGCACGGTCGCCTCGGTGACGATACCGAGTTGCCCCTCGGAGCCGACCACGAGGCCGAGCAGGTCGAGCCCGCCCGAGTCCATGTGCTGGCCGCCGATATCCACGACCGTGCCGTCGACCAGCACCATGCGGATGCCGAGCACGTTGTTGGTGGTGACGCCGTATTTCAGGCAATGCGCGCCGCCCGAATTCATCGCTATATTGCCCGCGATGGTGCAGGCGAGCTGCGACGACGGATCCGGCGCGTAGAAGAAGCCCTCGTGCGACACCGCGCCGGTGATGGCGAGATTGGTGACGCCGGCCTCCACGCGAGCCGTGCGGTTGGCGAAGTCGAGGTCGAGGATGCGGTTCAGCTTGCCCACGCCCACCACCACGGCATCGGGCTGGGGAATGGCGCCGCCGCAGAGCGACGTGCCGGCGCCGCGCGGGATGACCTTGACGCCCTCGCCATGCAGGAAGCGCATGACCGCCGAGACCTCCTCGGTCGTGCGCGGCAGCACGACGGCAAGCGGCATCTGCCGATAGGCGGTGAGCCCGTCCGTCTCGAAGGCCCGCCGCTCGTCCACGCTCTCGACGAGGCATTCGGGCGGCAGGATCGCGGCGAGCCCGGCCACGATCGCATCGCGCCGCGCCACGATGGACGGATCGGGAGCCGGAAAGGCAATGGCCGACATGGATGTCCTCCCGAAGACGTGTTGTCGGGCAGGATTATAGGGACCGGCGTGGCGGTTGGGAACGCGTCAGGCGGTCCAGCGCAATTCGAGCGACGGACCGACCGTCCGCCCAGTGACGATGAAATTCAGGCGCCGAAACATGGCCATCGACCGGAGGTTATGGGGAAAGACAAGGGCGCGGACTCCGACGCCTGCGGCAGAGGCCTCGTGCTGGACCTCGGCGATCGCGGCCCCACCGGTTCCGCTCCCCTGCTTCTCAGGGCTGACCGCGATGTCGACGACATAGAGGTCCGACGCCTCCCGGTCCACGACGAGCCGTCCGACCGGCCGTCCGTCGCGCTCCAGAACGAAGTGCCTGGCATCGGGAAACTGCGCCCGGTAGGTCTCGCTCTGGCCTTGGAACTGTATCGCGACGAGGTGGGCTACGGCGGACGCCGGCAGACCAGCCGCGCAAAGGTCCGGGCCGGCCATGGCGGCGAAGAGGTCCGCGAGAAAGTCCATGTCGTCCTCCTGCTGAGGACGAAGCTCGACGGAACCTGGTAGGTCGCCGCAGGCGCTTTCACGCGGGGGTTCGAGCAGCCTTGGTAGGGTGAGGCTCAACTGCGGGACGGGTAGATGCCGGTGAGCGCGATGCAGGCATTCAGCACCACGTACGGCATTCGATTCTCGTGGGCTTGGCCAGAGCCGGCATTGGCGATCGTGCCGGGAGCCATCTGCCCGTTCGGAGATCCAGCCGCATAAGTCTCCACGGTCTGGTTCGCAGCGGTGTAGTCGCCGGATATGCCGAGCACCGTGTTTGCGGCTGGCGTCGCTGAGTTGGATAGATAAGGTGTGGTGGCGTCGGCGTTCATCAAATGGGAATGAACCGGCATCTCGGTCACGGTGAGCGAATGGCTCTCCTCACCGCCGATCTGGCCCAAGCCGAACCCGGAGCCGGGCCCGATGACCACCCGCCCCTGCAGATTGGGCAGCGCGAAGTTTGTACGCCCATCCCCGCCATAGGTGGTGCCCAGCAGATTGAACAGCGCCGAATTCTGAGAAATCAACAGCAGTTGGCCGTTGCACGGCATCCACCCTTTTGGAGCGAATCCAAAGGCGAAAAACTCGATCTGTCCCAAGAACTGAGTGGTCATGGCGATTGAACCCGAAATCTGGACTGAGCCATCGATCTGCCGCTTTGGCGAAGCCGCCAGATATCTTGGCCAGCAGGAGAGAAACAGCCGTGGCCGGCCCGCTCTTCTCAGGAGCGGGGGGGAAAGTTCCCCAGGACACACATGTAATAGCCCATCGCGAGATAGGGCTGCACGTTGTTGTGAGCCTGCGATCCTCCCGTCGGACCGATCGTTTGCGGCGGAAGGGGTGTGTTGGCGGGCGCAGTGCTATAGCGTCGAGTTCCCGTCCCGCCGCTCTTGGTCACAAGCGCCATCAGGGCGAATGTATTGCCGGCAGATTTGGGTAGATTCCCCTGTGCAGTCTGGGCAACGATGCCATGCGTGTGGGACGGCAAAGTCGACTGGTCGAGCACGACCGTGGTCGCCCCCGTCACGGTTCCGATCGGCGGGCTTCCAATCAAGTTGGCGCCATAACTGACGGAGCCTTGCAGGTTGGGGAGGGCGAAATTCTGGACGCCGTCGCCACCATATTGCCGCCCGATCAGCGAGAACAGCGCACTGAATTGATTGATCGACAACAGGCTACCATTGCACAATAGCCAGTTCTGAGGCGCGTAGGTGTAGGGAAAGATCTGGATTTGGCTCAGAAAGGCTTCCATGCGTGCATCCCACAACAGCGTTTCGTCGATGTCAGGTTTGGTTCGGAAAGATTCCGACATAGGCGATGCAGAATAAATTGGCGACGACCGGCTGCATATTGCTGTGTGGCTCGCTCCCCCCACCAGACGCGATGCTGCCGTCCATTGTGATTTGACTTCCGGTCGACGAGGCATACGCGTCGCTTCGGTCGACCTCATCGGCGATATAGGCTTGAGATCCCGGTGTCCCGGTTCCCGTACCATTGCCAGTCACCACGTTGAGTGTGTGTCCATGAGTGGGAATTTGTTGAGCCGTCAGGGTGACGTCAGCTGTACCGCCCCACTGCCCCAAGCCGTAGACGTTGCCGGACGCAGCTTTGCCCGCATGGATCGCCACGCGGCCTATGAGGTTCGGAACTGCAAAAGTACTGGCTCCGTCTCCTCCGTATGTTGTTCCTATCAACGCGTAAAGTATAGTGTAATCACTGATCGGATACAGCGCCCCATCACAGGGCAGAAAGCCTAGCGGTACAAACTGACAGCCGATTTGCATGATCTGACCGACATAGGGAACCATCCCACCCCCCGAATCAACGTCTCGCACTTTGAGGCGAAATGTAGCTTGCGGCGAGACCGCGTGCAACATCGGGTGGTAGATTGCGATCGCGATTCGATCAACTTCCTTGCGGGGCCTCTCGCGTCGTGCTTTGCTTCTCGAGGGCGATCGCGTTCGTGGGTGACCCGGCGGCTTCCGTGAGCCGAACCTTCGCTCGGTCTGGAGATCGCGACCATGTCGGGCCTTGCGCCCTATGTCACCGATATCCACTACACGGCGCGGTTCTACCCTGAAACTGCGCCCGCCCACATCGCCTTTGCCATGGCTGCCGCGGGCCAGGACCCAGGCAGAAGCCGTTTGCCCGAGAGGGTGTTCGAACTTGGATGCGGTCGTGGCTTCGGCCTTGCTCTCCTGGCCGCCGCCAATCCCGACGTCGTTTTCGAGGGTTGCGACTTCAACCCTCGCCACGTGGCCGAAGCGCAGAGGTTCGGCCTCGATGCGGGGCTCGAGAATCTCTCGGTCCAGGTCGCGTCCTTCGCCGATCTGGCGGGCCGGGACGGCGCGCGGGATGTCGACCTGGCGATCGTCCACGGCGTCATGGCCTGGGTGGACGCGCCGACCCGACACGCCGTGCTGGCCGTGCTCGATGCCCGGATCGCCGAGGGCGGAGTCGCCTTCGTCAGCTACAATTGCGAGCCCGGATGGGCGACGCTGGACCCGCTCAGGCAGATCGCGAGGGCCGTCGCTCGTATGGAACCCGAGGCGACCCGTCGCGTGCCACTTCTCCTGGACTGGCTCGACCGTCTCCAACGGTCGGGTGCAGCCTATCTGGCGGCCAACCCGGTCGTCGCACGGCACATCCGCGGCATGGTCGAAGCCGATCCCGCCTATCTGTCGCATGAATACCTCGGTGCCGCGGCCCGTGCCCTCGCAGTCGATGAGGTCCACCGTCCGCTCGCTGCCTTGGGCCTGCGCTACGCCGCGTCGTCGACGATCGCCGAGAATATCGATGCCCTTGCGGTGCCGCCCGGCGTGGCCGAACTGCTGGCCGCGACGGAAGACCCGACGCTGCGCGAGACCCTGCGCGACCTCGGCACGAACCGGAGTTTTCGGCGCGACCTGTTCCGCCGTGGGACGGGCTCACCGGCCGCCGCCGCCGAGGCGCTCCAGGCCGCCACCTTCGCCCTTGCGGTGCCGGCCAGCGAGGTGGGTTTCAGCTTCGACGGACCGCTCGGCCCTCTCACGGGCCATCCTCACCTCTATGCGCCCCTGGTGGACCGCCTTGCGGCAGGGCCCGCCGCCTTCGCCGAACTTCTGGGCTTGCCCGTTTTCGCCGCAAGCGGACGGGCCGCGCTGGTCGAGGCACTGGCGCTGCTGGTTCATGGGGGACGGGTGTTTCCCCTCATGCGGCCTATGGCCGATCCCGACGCGGCGCATCGTTTCAACCGCACCATCGTCGAGCACGCGGACCGCGCGGCCTTCTATGGACACCTCGCCTCGCCCGTGTCGCGGAGTGGCGTTGCCGTCGAGGATCTGGAGCTTCTCCTACTGGCGGCCCGATCGCGATCCGGCGAGAGGCTCGACGCACGCGCGGCAACTCGCCTCGTCGATCGGCTCCGGCAGAGCCGGCTGGACCCGCATCCTTACGGGGCGATGAGCGCGGAGGATGTAGCAAAGGCAAGCTCAAGCTTTACCGCAGGCCTTTGGCCGGTTCTCAGCGCCTTGAACGTCACAGCTGCCGATTAACCCTGCGGTCAGCAGCAATGGTAAATGAGACTTACATAATCGCCTAGATTGTATAAAGCCTGCCATCCATCATGAGCCGTTGCGCCGTGTCTAGGATCGCGCGGGCCGCTTTGTGGGGGAAGTCCGGCGATGGCGCAGAACGATGGACAGCTGCTGGCCTTCACGAGCAGCAGTGGAAGCCCGTTTGCGGCTGCCACTGCACCCGGCGTTCTCAGCGGACTTTTGACGCCGACCCCCGGTTCGACGTTTACCTCCTACGTGGCACCCAATGCGAACGGTCAGGATTATGGGTTTGGCTACGATCTGGCCAACAGCCTCTATTTCGAAGTTCAGGTCGTGTACGTTGGCACGGTCGAATATTATGCGCTCGACTCCTACTCTTCGAGGACGGGATCAGCAAATCCCGTCGGTCAGGTTTTAATCGGCCAAGCAAGGAATTTAGATAATATTGGACCATTTGTCGTTGACCCCCTAGATCATAGTATTTATGCCTATACATTCACTGGTACTGGCTTAAGCGACGACACGCAGCAACAACAGATTTTCAGGGTTTCCTATAATTCGTCGACTGGGGCGCTCGGATCGACCCCCTACGACCCGACCCAGGTCGACTCCAACGGCTTCGAGGTGGCGACCCAGAGCTCAGGCAACGCCCAGGTGGTCGTCAGTACGCAATCTGACGCGACCTTCAATGGTGCTAAGGATATTCAGCTGGATTCACTCACCAACCAGCTTGTCTATCTCAATAACAATCCAGAGTACGTTGCAGGAACCCAAGGGAATCCAGGTTATCACGATTATCCTGCGCAAAATGCTATTTTCATGGTGTCTGCCTCAGGGAGCAATAATCAGCAAACTCAGATCACAAGTTCAACTCAGTTCGCTACAGACGCCATCGAGACTTTGGCAATCGATCCTGTTAGAGAATTGATCTATTTTTCCACAGTGCCTCGCTCTGGCACTGGCGGAAGCAAGCTCTGGGTTATTCCCATGTCCTCCCCGGGCACCCAGGCGACAGACATTACTCCGAGCGGGTGGGTATCTCCCGACATCAGCAACTCGTTGAACGTGCAAAATCTCGTCTTCGACCCGACGAGCCATCAATTGTATTTCTATGCTAACGGCGCCTCGACCAGCACCGGCACCGTCTATCAAGTCGGCTTGAGCCAGGATGGGCTGTCGACCACGGGCAGCGTCACATCTTATGCCGATGCGCCATTGGACGGCTCATCGAGCAGCATCAGGAGCATGCTGTTCGACTCGCTTCCTGTTCTGATGGCGACCGGCACCACGGCAGCAGCCGTGCAGAACGGAGCGGCGCTGACATTGCTGACGGGCCCGACGGCGGTGACGGATCCCGACGGCGGAGGCTTCCTTCAGAGCGCCTCCGTGACTTTGACGAACGGCAAGACCGGCGACGTCCTCTCGATCAACGGCACGGCCTTTGGTTCGGGCAACACCACCTACACCGACGCGACGAGTCCGGATGCGACCAAGCCCACTTTTACCATCGCATACAGCAACTATACGCTGACCATCACCAGTCCAGTCGGCACCAATGGTGTGACGGACACCGACGCCGACTATGCTCATCTCCTGTCGGAAGTGCAGTATCGAGACGGCTCGAGCGATACGACGGCTCGCAACTTCGTCTTTCAGGTGAACGACGGCGCCTATGGCACACCTTCGGGCACCAACACCGTCCAGACCTCGGTGCGGATCGAGACCCCCCCGACCGTGACCTCGACCCAAGTCTCGGTTCTCGAAGGCGCCAGCGCGACGGGCCCGTCTGGCGCTGCGCTGACGGGAGATGTCAACTCGGGGAC
Source organism: Janthinobacterium lividum (assembly GCA_050920985.1). Taxonomy (GTDB): domain Bacteria; phylum Pseudomonadota; class Alphaproteobacteria; order Rhizobiales; family Beijerinckiaceae; genus Lichenihabitans. The sequence goes on from JBPBQY010000021.1 coordinate 96,276, forward strand.
CGGCACCAGCAGCGGCCTGACCGTCACGGCGGTCCAGTTCGGCGGGCAGTCCTATGTGGCCGGCACGGCCGTGACGGGCACCTACGGGACGCTGACGGTCAGTGCCGACGGGTCCTATACTTACATCGCCAACAACGCTGCCGCTATCGATGGCGCCTCGACGAGCGCGCACCCGGTCGAGAGTGGTTTCACCTATACGGTGTCCGATGGGACCCTGAGTACACAGGAAAACTTCACGGCGACCATCGATCGGCCGCCGGCCGCAGCGGCGGACACGAATGCCGCCGTGGCGGCGGGCGCGGTCGTGAGCGGCAACGTGCTCACCAACGATGCGGACCCGGATGGCGATACGAAGACCGTCTCGGGGTTCGCGCAGGGAGGCACGACAGGCGTGGTCGGGCAGGTGCTCCACGGCACCTACGGCGACCTGATGCTGTCGTCGAACGGCGCCTATACGTATCGGGCCGGGGTGACGCAGAGCGAGCAGACCGCGATCACGCACGCGGCAGCCGGACAACATCCGACGGACGTCTTCACCTACATCGATTCCGACGGCCACGGCGGCTCGGCGTCCTCGACCCTATCGATCGCGGTCGACCGTGCGCCCTCGATCACGCTCGTTCCGACATCGGTGACCTATGCGACCGGCACCAACGGTGTGCATCTCCAGACCGGCGCCGCGATCTCCGATTCCGACGGCGACAACGCCTTCACGGGCGCGACGGTCACGCTGACGGGCGGCTATTCCGGCGATGGCGACCAGCTCTCGCTCGCCGGCAGCACCGGCACGGTCGCGGTGGATGGTCATGGTTACAGCGTCGCCTACAGCGGGGCGGGAACCAACAGCGAGGTGCTGACCGTCACCGGCGCCGGGACGGCGCAGAACTATCAGGACATCCTCGACCAGATCGTCTTTAATTCCACCGCGCCGAACCCGACCAACGGCGGCAGCAACGCCACCCGCACAGCCACCTACACGTTGACGGATGCCGACGGGGCGACCGGCAATGCCACTGGCTCCGAAACGATCACCGTCGAGCTCGCGCCGACGGTCGCGTCCGTCACGGCGACCACCTCCAATGGCTCGTCCGACATCAACGACGGCCAGACCGTCACCATCGCGGTCCAGTTCAGCCAATCCGTCACCGTGACGGGACACCCGACGCTGCAGCTCATTGACAACCTGACGGCCTCCTACAACGCGCAGAGCAGCGACGGCGCCACGCTGTATTTCCTCTACGCGGTGGCACCGACCGACAACGAGGCCGACCTCACGGTGCAGAGCCTCAGTCTCAACGGCGGGACGATCCAGAACAGCAACGGCACCGCGGCCGTCACCAGCGGGGCCGCGAAAGACCTGCATATCCAGGTGGATACGGCGGCGCCGGGACAGCCGAACGCGCCGACGCTGTCGCCGGCATCCGACACGGGCGTCCAGAACGACAACGATACCAGCGCCACCACACCGACCGTGACCGGCACGGCCGAGAGCGGATCGACGGTCCGCCTGTACGACACGGACGGCACCACGCTGCTGGGCACGGCCGTGGCCACGGGCGGCACCTATTCCATCACCAGTTCGGCGCTCGCCGATGGGACCCACACGCTGACCGTGACGGCGACCGACGCGGCCGGCAACACCGGCACGGCGTCGAACCCGTTGGCGCTGACCATCGACACGGCGGCGCCGGGACAGCCGAACGCGCCGACGCTGTCGCCGGCGTCCGACACGGGCGTCCAGAACGACAACGATACCGGCACCACCACACCGACCGTGACCGGCACGGCCGAGAGCGGCTCGACGGTCCGCCTGTACGACACGGACGGCACCACGCTGCTGGGCACGGCCGTGGC
>JBPBQY010000089.1:0-88522 GCA_050920985.1 Janthinobacterium lividum
ACTTCACGAAGCGGCGCGACAGGGCCTTGTAGCCCGACAGCATGTCGCTGGTCTGCCGCCCGAAGAAGCCGCGCACGATCCCGGTCAGCAAGACGTTCCCGAACTTGTGTCCGCGACGATAAGCTTCGGTGATCGTCGTGACGCGCGCGACATTAACGAAGTCGTAGCCATCGCGCGCCACGAGGGCGACGGCTTCCGCGGCTGCAGCGGCATCGTAGGTGTCGTCGCCGTCCACCATGATGTAGCAATCGGCGTCGATGTCCGAGAACATGCGCCGCACGACATTGCCCTTGCCCTGCCTCCCCTCGGTCCGCACCGTGGCGCCGAGGTCGCGCGCGATGTCGGCCGTACCGTCGCTGGAATTGTTGTCGTAGACGTAGATCTGTGCCCCGGGCAGGACGCGCCTGAACGCGTCGATGACGGCGCCGATCGTCAGCGCTTCATTGTAGCAAGGCACCAGGACCGCGACCCGCGGCTCCGCAGCCGCCGCCTTTCGATAGCCTGCCACCGTACGCTCAGGGACGACGGCTGTGAGCATAGGTGCCTGCGACATCGGATCTCCCAGAGGGACCGCACCCATCTTCCCGTGCTGGCGCCAGAAAGGGCGGTCCCGTGCCGACATCCTTTACAGCTTGGAACAGGGGAACAGCAAGACAATGGTCGATTGCCGATAGAATTTCAGCCGTAGTAGCGGTGCAAGAGGGTGATCGGCACGACCCAGAGGTTCACTGCTGTCACCGCCACGCAGAGCGCCAATTCCAGCATTTCGCTAGGGAGCTTCGACAGCACCCCAACGCGGATCAGGCCCGGCAGCGAGACGGAGAGCACCATGGCCGGGACGATGAAGTAGCGCCCTTGGACGCCATCAACGATCGGAGCTCCGACTGGCGTCCAAGCTAAGTAGAAGGCGCCGAACACCCCAGCCATGGACACCAGCACAGCCGCGACCGGGAGAAATCGCCAGACACCGGGAATATTCTGCCTCGCGGCCGCGGCGTCGAGCAGCGCGGCCGCGAGGACGCATAGTCCCGTCCACCTGTAGAAGCCCGACGGCAAGTTTGTGTCCAGCCATCCGAGGACACCGACCACCTCGTGAAGGTGGCGGAATACGAACGCCTCGAGCGTTCGTGCCGCGACCTTGGCGGCCTCCGTCGGGTGAATTGCAAGCCAGCGCAACTGCCCGATAGGCGAAACGCCGCTGCCAGCTCGGAATGCCACCTTCGCGACGCCAGCTCCGTAGAGGCCAACAGCGAGCGGGACGAGCCCGGCAACTGCTGCGATGATGTCGGCACGGCTAAGTCGGAACCGGCGATCCGGCGACCGCTGAGTAGGCATCAGGGCGAGCACGTAGAGCGGGCCTAGCGGGATGCGGGCCGCTGCCACGGCGCCGAGCGCCAACGCGACGCCAGCACGGACGATAACGGGCATAGCTGCGTTGCGTGCGGCGTAGCTCGACCACGTGGCTGCCGCCAATGCCCCGAGTGCTATCGCCGTCGCGTCTTGTGATACGGACGCAAACAACGACAGCGTCATCGGGAAGCACAAGATCACGAACAGAAGAGCCCGGCCGCGACCGCACACGGCGAGCGCCAGGGCGGAGAGCGAAACCGAGAAAATCGCTGTTAAGAGACGAGCCAGATAGAAGCTGTCCAGCACCGAAAAGTGCAATGCCCGGCCGAGCGCAAGGCCCGCGCTGGCGGGCACGTACAGGAAAGCGGGATAAATCGCTGTGTTCGGGAACGCTGCGGGAGCGGCTGGCTCGTCTCCCCATTGCAGCGCCGCGGCTGCGGCATAGGCTTCAAGGTCGAGCTTGACGTCGGGTTGAAACTTGAGTGCGTCGAAACTGTGAGCGAAGATCGGCGCTGCTGGATCCAAGGTGCCGCCTGCGTCGTCGCCGCCGATCTTGGCCCCAAAGATGTGACCATCAGCAATTTGCAGTGCTCGCAGAAAATGGTTGTCCTCGTCGGCGACCTGGATCGGAGGCGTTAGAAAGACCTGCACGAGGACGGTTGGAAACGCCGCGAGGAGGAATAGAAGAACCAGCATCGAGGAGCGCACAGACCGCCATCGAGGCCCTCGTATGTTTAGAAGGACCGCGCTATCGAGCACAGCCTCGCCCGCGACTCCAACGTTCAATCTTTCGCCCGCCCCTGTGGCCTGGTTCGGATCGGACATTGATTCTCTCAGGTTGTGAGATTGACATGCCACCGAAGACGGACAGGCTCAAGCGCGAGCGGCGTTTGACGGTCTAGCGAGAGCGCTCGTATGTGACGGTCGAAGCGGAGCCATTGCCATGCTGAGACCACGGAAGACGATCGACGCTGGAGCGACGGGCTTGAAGCTTGACGATCTGCTGGCCGCGCTTCAGCGCGAGGTGGAGCAGGCCGAGGCGGACCCGTTCGACGACGCGATGGTGGCGGCTGTGAACGGGCTGGTCGAGACGATGAAAGCGGGATGGATCGCACTTGCTGAGGCAGAGGTGCGGTTGGGAAAAGCGACCCGACGAGCGTAGAAGCCACTCATCTCCGGTTAACCCTTGCCGTGTCGTAGTTTGCCCAAGTGGGAACATTCCTGCTCGAACGATGAGGAAGCCCATGATGCCAATCCGAACCGCCCTGTGTGCGGCCTTGCTGCTGTCGATGACAGGCCCGCTGCTGGCTGCAAAACAGCCCTCCGAGAAGGAGATGCTTCGCCAGGAAGCTGAGCATGTCTGCTACGGCGATGCGCAGAGATTGTGCGCCGACGCCATGCCAGACGAGGCGAGGGTGGAAGCCTGCATGAAGGCAAAACGCGCCCAAGTCAGCCTGGAGTGCAAGAGTGTTTTCGACAAGGCTTCGAAGCTGTAGGCAAATTTGTGCGCTGCCAGGCATGCTGTTGTCTGGTGGCGCCGAGAAGGGGTATTCGGTCTTATGTAGCTGCCTCACCAACGTGGAAATCAGAGGGTCAGGTGAGAGGCCAAGAGCCTCGCGGGCCGCCGCCACGATCTCGTCCCGCTCAAGCTGCAACCTTCCCCGCCTCCGACCAACCCTCGGGAACTTGCCCATGCACAGCCAGCGCCGCCGGGCGGCCACGCTGGACACCGTCGCCGTCGACCTCCTGCCGGAACACGACGATGCCAGCCCGTCGAAGGGGCCATTCGCTTAGCTGCGGCACGCGCCTCGTCATCGAAGTCATAGCCCTCGGTTGGTTGCCCGACGAGGCGGGCGCCCTCGGCTTTGTGGGCCTAGACGCGAAGTAGCTTGAACCTCGTGCGTCAGGCCGTAGAGGCCGCTACTCACTCTAAGGCGCCATGTGTTGTAAATCCAACACTGGCCAGCCGAGTCGGCGTAGAATTTCAACATGTTTCGAGCCGCTCCTTGTCAGGACTTTTGCGGCTGCTAGCCTATTTGGGGCACGGGAACTCATCGACGGCGCGCCTCTCTACGCCAGCGGACCGAAGCACCATGGAGATAAGGTTGATGTCTGACAACAAGGACCTCCAAGCGGCCGTCGCCACGCCGACGATCGATCTCGAAGCCGGCCGACGCGCCTTCCTCAGGACTGCCGGCATGGGGACGGCACTCGCCGCACTGGCGGCTGTAACCTCCAGCGAAGCAAACGCGCAGGCCGCCGCGTCTGCCGATTACGACGTGGCGATTCTGAACTTCGCCCTCAATCTCGAGTATCTCGAAGCGCAATTTTATCAGCGTGCGGTCAACGGCGTCGATCTCGGCGCTGCTTTGACGGGTGGCATCGGACGGCGAGGCGGCGTCACTGGCGGTACCAAAGTTCCATTCCAGAACCCTGTCGTTCAGCAAATGGCCAGCGAGATCGCCAATGACGAAAAGAACCATGTCATTTTCTTGCGGACTGCTCTCGGCGCCCAAGCGGTAGCCCAACCTGCGATCTCTCTTGATGCGTCCTTCAAGGCATTGGCCGCTGCTGCGGCTCTGCCGTCGACCTTCAATCCATATGCCGACGATATGAGCTTCCTGATCGCCGCTTACATCTTCGAAGACGTCGGCACCACGGCCTATAATGGTGCAGCACCGTTCATCACGAACAAGACCTACCTTGGCGCTGCTGCGAGCATCCTGGCGGTGGAAGCCTATCACGCTGCCACGATCAGGACGCTTCTCTACTCTCAGCAGAACCAGTTCAACCTGAATGCCACCGCTTTCATATCTTCTCTGCGGGCCACCCTGTCGGGTACCAAAGACGACCAAGGGATCGGTGGTGACCAGAGCACCATGAACGGAGGATTCCCGACGCCGGCCAACATCACGCCGACGGATGCAAACGCATTGGCCTTCGCCCGTTCACCACGCCAAGTGCTGAACATCGTGTATGGCGGCGTTAACGCGTCAAGCGGCTTGTTCTTCCCGAACGGAGCCAACGGCGGCCCCGGCTTCGGTGCGTTGCTGCAGGCCACTGGCGGCTAGGACTGTCGTTGCTCACCTTGGCTCGCGCCGCCAGCTCTAATTGGTTGCATCTATAACCATTTTCACGCGATCAGGTGCTGTAACCTGATCGCGAGTTGCTGGGGAACACCCATAGCCGAATGTGCCGGTGTTCTATTTATTTATCTGGCTGAACGCGATCGCGTCGGCATGATTGGCGGCAGCGGCTTGGGCGCGTCGCCTAGCGCTTTCCCCGTTTGGGGCCTCCGTCGACTCCAGCGGCACGAGATCGCGTCTCGGTGCGTCCAAACGGTACCACGACGTAGTAGGTGATCGCCATGTCAGGCCACCTCTGAGACGGTTCAAGCAGCGTAGGATCGTCGTCGCTGACCCGCGTCCGGTTGACCCGAGTCGATACGATTCACTCGCGCAACGCGCTCTCAGCCGCAGGCCTCAGCGCCTCAGATCCCAGCGTGCCGTCGAGCCAGCCGTCGAAATCTGTCGTGGCCAACAAAACCGGCATTCGGTCGTGATAGGGGTTCATCCATTTGATCGCACCCGACACGATGATTGTGGCGGACTGCACCTCGTCGCCGCTCGCCGGATCCGGCCAGCGGTCCCATAGGCCAGCGAAGGCCAGGACTGGCGACCCGTCGCCAGCGGTGAACAGGTGGGGCACCTTGGCGCCTTTGTCCCCCGTCCATTCATAGAAGCCCGATGCCGGGATGATGCAGCGCTGCCGCTCGAAGGCGTCGCGGAACATGCGCTTTTCGGCCACCGTCTCGGCGCGGGCGTTGAAGTGACGGGCACATCCTTAAGGGGTTTCCTCCAGAAGAATGGCATAAGGCCCCAACGCATCGACACGAGCTCTCGGCCGGCCTAAGCCTGTCGGACGACGTCTATTGTCGTCGTCGGCGCGATGTTGGACCGGGGTCTAAGGTTGCGCGGCACGCCGATTACGCTGAGGAAGGTGTGGACCTCGGCCCAGGTGTAGCGCTGTGTGAACCGACCGCACATTGTCTGACCTGCCCATGTCCTTCAGGCGTCCTACGTGCCAGAGCGGGAGACGCATCAGAGCAGGCGCGGCGATGGCGATCAAGTTCGTGGATATCGAGCCCGAAGACGGGAAGCCGAAGAAGGCCAGGACGCCGCAGGCCGCGGTTGAGGCGACGAAGAGCAGCGTGGGCCCTGAACCTGCGGACGGCGAGTTGCCCCTGTCTGGCCTGCCGCCCAATAAGCCAGCGCCGAAAGACGCGGGCGGTAGGTAGGCGTCTCAGGCACAAAGGCCGCAGTCAGACCAGCCCGCCCAAGCATGAGGGAAACCTTAGGTAGTCTGGATCGTTACCACCCCTACAAACGACTGGGGGAGTCAATGGTCTGGGTGTTAATGCTCGGGATGGTTGTCGGCGGGCTGCTTATGGCCTCAATTTGGTGGGTGATATTTCGTGCATGAGGGGCTTATCGCTACACCAAATCACTGGGTTCGTATTCACCCCTCCCCACGATCCCCTCGGCCTCGGTAAGCGCCTGGCCAAGGAAGCGCGCCAAGGTCACAGCGCCGGCCGCTTAGGCCTGTCGTAGTAGTTCTGGCACGGCGACGATGACGGCACGAGCTGCTGGGACGTAGTCGTCGCTTGGGTCCAGGCGAGGTCTCCGCGCCGCTGGGGTCGCCGATCGTTGAGATACGTGAAGGCAGCGCATCGAATCGTAGCCGTCGCTGTCGATTAGGTGGGGCTCGATCACGGCCCTGTTCGCGGCGTGGGCTCCTTATCTGAGAGAACTTTGACGAGAGCCAGGAGGTGCCTTCGAACGAGGGGATCGCGAATATGCTGAAGGCCCCCAGTCGCTTCAAACGCGGCCTTGATGGCGGGAATGCCACCGGCCGGCATAGGGGTGTCATCGTAGAATGACCCCGGATGAACGCCCAAGGCGGTCGCCAGCATCTGCAGTGTGCTGGCCGCGACCCGGTCGGCACCCTTCTCGTACTTCTGCACCTGTTGAAAACTGATACCGATAGCGGCACCGAGTTCGGTCTGGCTCAGGCCCGCAGAGATGCGAGCAGCACGGACGCGGGCGCCAATGGTGATCTCAAGCTCCGGCGTCCGCTTGCTTTTAGGCCGCCCTCGGGCAGCTGCCGGCTTGCCGAGATCGGTATTCGCATCAGGTTCGGCAATGGAAGTTGGTTGAACGCGCATCAAGGTTCTATCCGAAGTCGCGGGCCGTCGAAGGTGAACTCGACGCCAAGGCGATCGAGCGTCCGCCGAACCGCGGTGTCCTGCTTCGCTGACAGTGTTGCCTCATCCTCACTTCCCTCCGCTCGCCTGAGCGCAAGAGTGGTGAGGCAGCGGGTCCTCTGAGCCAGGACGCTATGGTTCATTCCCAGTAATTCACGCGCCTCGCGGATCTGGCGGCCGGTCAGCATCAGTGGTTCTCGTCGCGACCGTCCGCCGGCCTCGGCCCCGCTACGCTATAACAGTCTTGCGGCCAAGCCCGAAGCCCTTCGCCAACTTCGACCGCTTCGCCGCATAAGCGGGCGCTACCATCGGGTAATTGGCCGGCAGACCCCACTTGGTGCGGTACTGCTCCGGCGTGAGGCCGCGGGTCGATATGTGGCGCTTAAGGGTTTTGTACTGCTTTCCGTCTTCCATGCTGACCAGATAGCCGTCAGTGACGGACTTCTTGATCGAGATGGGCGGAACGAGTGGTTCAGCACTCACCTCGGGCTCGCTTGGCTTTCCAAGGCCGCCGAACGCCGCATGAACCGAGGCGATTAGCGCGGGAAGATCGCCCGGCTGAACATGGTTCTGACCGATGTAGGCGGCGACTACCTCCGAGGTCATTTCGACGAGGGTGGCTTGTGTGGTGTCGGACATCTGACCTCTCTGCATGTACATGTCGATCGTGCGCCAGGAAGATTGCGGCAAGCTGGATAGGGTTGCTCGGCGTTTGCAGTGCTATGAGCGGCTGCTCGGCGAGTTAGACCTGTTGCCCGCCCTGAGGGGCACAGCTACCGTTCGCGTTGCGCCGCGGGGGGCTGAGCGGGATGCTGAGATCACGGAAGACGATCGACCCCGAAGCGACTGGAGCGAAGCTCGCCGAGCTGCAGGCTGCGCTTCAGCGTGAAATCGACAACGCTGAATCGGACCCCTTCGACGACGCGATGGTGGCAGTGATCGGCTTGGTCGAGACAATGAAAGCGGAGTCGGTCGCTCTTGCAGAAGCCGAAGTGCGACAAAGGAAGCTGGCTCGGGGGAAATGATCATGCGGGGCGTGATGATGCTGGTTGGATTGCTCATCGCAGGGCCGGCGTGGGCCGGCGGAGACAACATGGCGGGATGGTACCTCGCCATGGTGGAACCGGACGGAACACCAACCATAAACAGCAGCCCCTTCGCTTCGGAGGCCGCGTGCCGTCAGCAGCTAGCCGATCTGCGGAAAGCTTTCCCGCGATTGCTGGCGGAATGCGTTGACCTTGAAGTGCAGCGCTAATCGTTTTCTCAGCATGGATCGTCGAATCTCGTCATCGCGTTCGGCATAGGCCTGCCGGCATAGGAAGCCGGACGTTCGCCCTCGGCCGCTACTGCAGGAGCGTAACCTGTTCGGCAAGGCAGACGCATCACACGCGCCGACGCCGTCGGCCATCGTCCCTCCGGAAGCTGAGCCTCCCATCCCGGCGCCGCGCTCAAACCGGCACCCGCAGCGCGGCCGGCGCTATAGCGAGTAACGCCGGGCACCCGTGAGGGCTGGCACCGTCGCCACAATCGGCCGTTCGGATGCATGACAAGGGAATCTATCGGCACTTGGGGCAGGGCAGGGGGGTGCCGCAAATGTCGCATCCTGGCCACCGGGCGCGCTAGGGACCTGAATCGGACCGATGCGAAACCGCCGGAGATGGGCTTTGCGGACGCTCTGTAAGACGCTGAAAACGTTCATGCCTATTTCAGCACGTTTTGCAGAAAATTATAGACTTGTCGAGAGTTCGCCTTCTCTGGGGGACTAGGGGTCGTAGGTTCGAATCCTATCACTCCGACCAATAACTTAGCCGGTTTTAGACATCGCGTTTCGCTGAAACGTCCCTGGGATGGCTCTCCGACTTCGCAATCGCGCTCTCCGCCATATGTCGCGGTCTGGACAGATATCCTGCGCTGGGTCTATCTCCCTCACATCGTGTTCTTCGTCGTCGCTTGGCTGACCGACGCCCCGGCGCTGATCGCCGTGCTGAATTCGGTCGATATCGCGCTGAGCGTGGCGGTCTGCGTCGCGTTGCTGCCGTCGCCAGCGACGTCATTTTTGCGGGCCGACTGGCCGACAAAGCCGTGTTCCTCAATCTCGGCATTTTCTGCGGGTGAGAGGGCACGTCGCCGCGGTCATGCTGGTCGATGGTCTGGCGCGCCCTCGGCATGCCGGACTGGTTCGCCAACACCGACATCACGAGCTACATCCTGTTCGTTACTTGCGACGGCGCGCTATGCTACCTTCTGGCGCTCGACGAGGACGTGCCGGCCAAGCGATGGATCAGGATCCGGGGCTGGATCGGCGCTGGCGCGTTTCTGGCCGTCGTGCTGATCTACCCTCACGATCTCGCGGACTCCATCCACGAGCTGGCGCCGCCACACGACAAGGCTCAGCGCTGGCGAGGTATGACGACCTGTAGCCTACCCCACCGCCGACGATCCGCCCCGCTGCCCGAAAGGGTGGCGGGGCTTTTCTGCGTTTCGAAGCAGCTATGAAGCAGTCGGGGCTGAAGCCTTCGGCGCCCCGTTCTCTTTCTCGGCGAGCCTCGCCGCGTGCTGCTTGCGGACATCGGTGCGCCACTCTTCCTCGCTGTCATAGGAGCGGTCGTAAGCAACATCGACGGTGCCGTCGGGTAGCAGCAGCGCACGGAAACCATCACCGCTGTCGTCGGCCACAAGCGGCTCGCACATGCCGTCCAGAGCGATGCGCCATGCCAGCACGGGCCAGCTTTTGCAGTACCATTCGCCGCCCGGCTCCGAAGGCGGCCACATGGTCAGCACGGTGTGGCTGCCGGAAGCCATCGAGGCTGGGACAACCGGCTGGTCCAAGCCCTCCCACTCAGTGATGCGTCCATAACCGCGGATCTGCGTGCCGTCACGCATAGTGAGGAGCAGGTCCGGTGAGTTTCGTTTCCGTTCGGCCATGCTGGACGGCACCTCTTCGACATGTTTCACCTCGGCCGTGTTCACGACCAGATTTCCAACCCGCATGAACGGCATGAGCTTTTCTCCTTCGGTTTTGAAGACCATGGTAGGCGCGCCGAACGCGGTTTCAAAACCGCCGCGGGCGCGGTGATTCGGGACAGATCAGCGTAGACAAAACCACGCTAAGTCGTTGATGTCTGGTTTGGATTAGACAGGGCAAAGACAGCTAAGCCGTTGCGATTGATAGGCATGCTATCTGACTGAAAATCGCAGTGTCGGTGGTTCGAATCCGCCCTCGGGCACCATCGTACCTTCCGGAGGGACAGGTGTCCGGCTTCTGTGCTTAGTCTTAGAAATGTTTAAGGCTTCAGTATCGCGCTTCTAATCCGATGCGGTCCCTGTCGACTCTATTTCACGCTTCGCATGTTGCCTGCAAAGACGTCCGATGATCACCGATCGTCCGAGACTCTATTGTCTCGTCGATCAGTTTGGCGCCGGCATCTGTAGGCGGCCAGGTTCGGTAAGCCAGAACGATAGCCTCACACTCCTCTGACCAGAGGAGCGCTTCCGATCATGGCCGATTAACTATTCCCGACAGCTTTGCTGTTCGAAGCTTGCCATCGTGATGTAACGCCGGTCGCTGCTCGACGAACTAGCATGCACAAGCTCCTCTCGCAGGAACGGGATTGGATTTCGACATGGCGCGCTACTTTTTTGATTCAAACGACGGGTCCAGAGCAATCCGCGATGAGATCGGTGTGGATCTGGCGTCTCTCGACGAGGTCAAGTCTATGGCGCGCGACTTTCTTTTCGATCTCGGACATGCGGATCAGCTGAATGACGGGATGCGCGTCTTCACCGTTGCCGTGCGGGATGAACAGGGTGGCATGATTGCCAGAGGTTCAATGGCGCTTGCTGGCTGCTCCCATTAAGGCAGCCTGAGATAACAATACGGTAGGCATTTCCCGCGCGCGTCGCCGGCCCCTTGAACTCGCGATGTCCGGCAATCTGCGGCGGCTTCTGGATGGCCCCAGCCTCTGACACCGGCGCGATGAGCGCATGAGGTCGGCCGAGGCGGATGTGGCCCCCTCCATCACTCTAGAAGGCTGCGGAGGGCGTCGCCTTCTGCTAAGTCCCGCCAATCCCGTGCGATCTGCCGGGCAGGTGATCCGCCGGGCGACGATATGCGCCGGCGGTCCGGAGCTGAATGATGACCGCTGACACGTCGAGCCTTCCCGCCCATTTCGAGCCCGAGGCGATCGAGCCGAAGCTCGTCGAGCGCTGGCTCGACAGCGGTGTAGGCCGTGCCGACGTGACCTCGACGAAGCCGAAATTCTCGCTCGTCATGCCGCCGCCCAACGTCACGGGCCAACTGCACATCGGTCATGCCCTCGACATGACGCTGCAGGACGTCGTGGTGCGCCACAAGCGCCAGCGCGGCTTCGACGTTCTGTGGCTGCCCGGCACCGACCACGCCAGCATCGCCACTCATTTCGTCGTCGAGCGCGAACTCGCCAAGACGGGCGAGACCCGGTTCACGCTCGGTCGCGAGGCCTTCTTGGAGCGCGCCAACGCATGGCGGGACCAGTCGGCCGGCGCGATTCAGAGCCAACTGCGCCGCCTTGGCTGTACGCCAGACTGGTCGCGCGAGCGGTTCACGCTCGACCCCGTCATCAGCAAGGCTGTGATGCGCGTCTTCGTCGGCATGCATCGGGAAGGGCTGATTCACCGCGGCACGCGGCTGGTCAACTGGGATCCGAAGTTCCGCACCGCCGTCTCCGACCTCGAGGTCGAGACGCGCGAGGTGGAAGGCCACCTCTGGTACATACGCTATCCGCTGGCCAAGGACCCGACGCGCCACGTCGTCGTGGCGACGACCCGGCCCGAGACGCTGTTCGGGGACCAGGCGGTGGCGGTCAACGCCACCGACGAGCGCTACAAGGACATCATCGGGGAGGAACTCTCCCTGCCGCTGACCGGCCGCACGATCCCGGTCATCGCCGACGACCATGCCGACCCGGAGCAGGGCACCGGTGCCGTCAAGATCACGCCCGCCCATGACTTCAACGATCATGCGGTCGGCCTGCGCCACAACCTCGTGCCGATGGACGTCATGACGCCCGACGGGCGGATGAACGACCTCGTGCCGGAGCCCTTTCGCGGCCTCGACCGCTTCGAGGCGCGGGCCAGGGTCGTCGAGGCGCTCGAGGCGATGGGTGCCATCGAGAGGATCGAACCCAAGATCATCCCGCAGCCCTTCGGCGATCGCTCGCAGGTGGTGCTTGAGCCGCGCCTGACCGAGCAATGGTTCATGCGGACCGACGGCCTCGCCGCCAAAGCCGCCGAGGCGGTGCGCTCCGGCGAGACGCACTTCGTGCCCGCCAATTGGGCCAATGTTTTCTTCCGTTGGATGGACAATATCGAGCCCTGGTGCATCAGCCGCCAGCTCTGGTACGGCCACCAGATCCCGGCCTGGTACGGGGAGGACGGCGAGATCTTCGTCGCCGAAACCGCCGAAGCGGCTGAAGAGGCGGCGCGGTCCCACTATGGCCGCGACGTCGCGCTCACGCGCGATCCCGACATCCTTGACACCTGGTTCTCGTCGGCGCTCTGGCCCTTCGCGACACTGGGCTGGCCGGACGAGACGCCCGAACTCGCCCGCTACTACCCGCAGGACCTTCTGGTGACGGGGTTCGACATCATCTTCTTCTGGGTCGCCCGGATGATGATGCAGAGCATCCATTTCGAGAAGACGGCGCCCTTCCGCGACATCTACATTCACGGTCTCGTCCGCGACGCCGCCGGCCAGAAGATGTCGAAGACCAAGGGCAACGTCATCGATCCGCTGGATCTCATCGCCCAATACGGCACCGATGCGACTCGCATGACGATGATGACCCTCTGCGGGCACGGCCAGGACATCCGCATGTCGGCGGATTCCGTGCGTTCCGCCAGGCTCTTCGCCAACAAATTGTGGAACGCCGCGCGCTTCGCCGCCTTCAACCACGTCTTCAATGCCGCGACGCCGGTGCCGGGCGCGCCATCGAACGCCATCGACGCCTGGATCGTGGCGGAGCTCGCCACCGTGGCGCGCCAGACGCTGAAGTCGCTCGACGAGTATCGCTTCAGCGACGCCGCCATGGGGCTGCAGGCCTTCGTGCGCGACACGTTCTGCGACTGGTACGTCGAATTCTCGAAGATCAGCATGAACGGCAGCGATGCCGAGGCGGCCGCCGAGACGCGGGCCGTCGTGGGCTGGTGCCTGAAGACGATCCTTCAGCTCCTCAACCCGTTCATGCCCTTCGTCACCGAGGCGCTATGGGATGGCTGCGCGACCGGCGAGACCATCACGACCGCGATGCTGCCGGACTTCGAGGCCCTGCCGGTCCGGGCCGAAGCCGCCGCGCAAGTGGACGGCGTGATCGCGCTCGTGTCGCGCATCCGTTCGGTGCGCAGCGAGCTGAAAGTAGCGCCCGGCAAGCCGGTCCCGCTGCTGGTCTCGGCTCCGTCCGATGCCGCCAAGGCGCTGCTCGACCGCTTCGGGCCGCATATCCGCAGGCTCGCCAATCTGTCCAGCATCGATGAGGCGGGTGTCGCCCCGGAGGGATCGGTGCGCCTTGCCGTCGACGGAACCGACTACCTGCTGCCGCTCGGCGACGTCGTCGATTTCGCCAAGGAAAAGCAGAGGCTCGAGAAGGAGCTGAGGAAGAACGAGGGCGACAGCGCCTCCATCGCCCGTCGCCTCGATGACCCTGCTTTCGTCGCCAAGGCCAACCCCGAGGTGATCGAGACAAATCGCGCCCGCCTCGTCGCCGCCGGGGTGGAACGCGAGCGCCTGCTGGCTGCTCTGGCGCTGATTTGAGTTTGCTGCAGGGCACCACGCCGCCTGCGTGGTTGTGGCGCCCTTCTCTTGCCACCCCTTCGCGGAAACCTGCTAAGGAAGCCGCTGAAGAGGGCCGCTCGGCGGTCTCATACGTCCGACGGAGGGGATCGCCTCGGCGATCTCCGGCTCCGCGAGGTTCAAGAAGATACGATGTCCGATTTCATTCGCGAGGTCGACGAGGAATACCGTCAAGACCAGTTCCGCAACTTCCTGTCGCGCTACTGGGTGGCGCTGCTGCTGCTCGTCGTCGTGGTGCTGGCCGGCGCCGGCGGCTGGCGCGGCTATCAATATTATCGGCAGCAGCAGGCCGAGGCGGCTGGCGCTCGCTACTTCGACGCGCTCGATACGTCGGCCGCCGATGCCAAGGCGGCGACGGCGGCTTTGGATGCGCTGGCCAAGGATGGGCCTGAAGGTTACCGCGTTCTGGCCCGGTTCCGCTCGGCGAGCGACCTCGGCCGAAGCGACGCGTCCGCGGGCGCCAAGGCTTTCGATTCCATCGCGGCCGACCCGGCGATCGCGCAGGAGTTCCGCGATATCGCTGGCCTCCGGGCCGGCATCCTGACGGTCGACTCGGGTGACGCAGCGGAGCTGCAGCGCCGGCTCGGGCCCCTGGCGGACACCAATTCGCCCTATCGCTCACTCGCCCGCGAGATGCTGGCCGTCGCGGCGCTGAAGCGCGGCGACACTGCCGCTGCTACCAAGTGGCTCGACGCCATCAAGACCGATGCCTTGGCTTCGCCGGACAGCCGTCAGCGCGCCGGCTTCTTCCTGACCCTGGCCCAGACGCCGCAACCGGTCGTCCCCCCGGCCGCGCCGGCCCAGCCCGCGGCTCAGCCATGAGCAAGGTCGCCATCATCGGCCGACCCAATGTCGGCAAATCGACGCTGTTCAATCGGCTCGTCGGCAAGAAGCTTGCCTTGGTCGACGACCAGCCCGGCGTCACGCGCGATCGACGCGAGGGCGAAGCGTCGCTCTTCGATGCTGATTTCACGCTGATCGACACGGCGGGGCTCGACAATGCAGCCGACGAGACGCTCGCCGGCCGCATGCGTCAGCAGACCGAGGTCGCGGTGGCGGATGCCGACGTGATCCTGTTCGTGATCGACAGCCGCGTCGGCGTCACCCCCATGGACAGCCACTTCGCCGGCCTGGTGCGCCGTGCCGACAAGCCCATCATCGTGGTGGCCAACAAGGCGGAAGGCCGGGCCGGCGAAGCGGGTGCGCTCGAGGCACATGCGCTCGGCCTCGGCACCCCCGTCGCGATCTCGGCGGAGCACAACGAGGGCATGATCGACCTCTACGACGCGCTCGCCGCCGTGCTGCCGACATCCGCTCCGGAACTCCCCGAGGAGGATTACACCCCGCTGATCCTGGGCGAGGACGAGGACGGCACCGAACTCGACCCCACGAAGCCGTTGCGCATCGCGGTGGTCGGCCGTCCCAACGCCGGCAAGTCGACGCTGCTCAACGCCTGGCTCGGCGAGGATCGGCTGCTGACCGGACCCGAGCCCGGCATTACCCGCGATGCGATCGGCATCGAGTTCAAGTGGCGCGAGCGCGACCTCAAGATCTTCGACACCGCGGGTCTGCGCAAACGCGCGCGTATCGAGGACAAGGTCGAGAAGCTCGCCGCAGCCGACACCATCCGCGCCGTGCAATTCGCCGAGGTCGTGATCGTGCTGCTCGACGCCACGATCCCCTTCGAGAAGCAGGATCTCACGATCGCGGCCCTGGCCGAGCGCGAGGGCCGCGCCATCGTGATCGGCGTCAATAAATGGGATCTGATCGAGGCGCGCGGCTCGAAGCTCAGTGAAATGCGCGAATCGGCCGAGCGCCTGCTGCCGCAGATCAAGGGCGTGGCCGTCGTGCCGGTCTCGGGCCGCACCGGCTTCGGGCTCGACAAGCTCCTCGAAGCGTCGTTGAAGGTCGCCGAGACTTGGAACCGTCGCGTGTCGACGGCCCGCATCAACCGCTGGCTCTCGACCGCGCTCGACGCCAATCCGCCGCCGGCGGTCAGCGGCCGACGCATCAAAATCCGCTACATGACGCAGCCCAAGGCGCGGCCACCGACCTTCGTCCTCTTCGGCAACCAGCTGAACGGGCTTCCGCGATCCTACCAGCGCTATCTGGTCAACCAGATGCGCGAGGTCCTCGACCTGCCCGGCGTGCCGATCCGGATCGTCACGCGCCAGGGCGACAATCCCTACGACAAGAACAAGAACCGGTAAGTCGCGGCGGCGGCTGATGCCGTCGATCGCGATTCCACCGCCTCGCAACCGTCATGGCCGGGCTTGTCCCGGCCACTAACGCCCGTCGGTCGCGAAATCAGCAATTAGGCGCGCTCGCGCATGCGGCGACCGTTGCAGAATGGCGCGGCATGTGTGGCCGGCACAAGGGCGGCCATGATGGTGAATCGCGATCGACTGCCCCTGGCATAGCGCGCGCGCATGGAGACTGCCCGATGAGCTTCGACCTGAAAAGCCCCGCTGTCACGGTCGTGCCGCCCGCGGGCCCCTTGCGGGGTCGGGTGTCGCCGCCGGGATCGAAGAGCATCACCAATCGTGCGCTGCTGCTGGCCGGCCTCGCTCGCGGCAGCAGCCGGCTCACGGGTGCTCTCAAGAGCGACGATACGCGGCTGATGGCCGAGGCGCTGCGCGCCATGGCGGTGCGGGTGGATGAGCCCGGTGACACCGAATTCGTCGTGACGGGAACCGGCCGGCTCCGCACGCCCGCCGAACCCCTTTTCCTCGGCAATGCAGGGACCGCCACGCGCTTCCTGACGGCAGCCGTCGCGATCGTGGATGGCACCGTCGTCGTCGACGGTGACGCCCACATGCGCAAAAGACCCATCCGCCCGCTCGTCGAAGCCCTACAGAGCCTCGGGCTCGACATCGAAGCCCCGAGCGGCTGCCCGCCCGTGACGGTTCGGGGCAGGGGCCGCGTGCCGGCCGGGCGCGTCTCGATCGATGCCGGCCTGTCGAGCCAGTACGTTTCAGCCCTGCTGATGATGGCGGCACTGGGAGAGGGCGATGTCGAAGTGGCGCTCGCCGGCGCCGATATCGGCGCTCGCGGCTACGTCGACCTGACGCTGGCCGCCATGCGCGCCTTCGGTGCGGATGTGGTCGCGCGTGACGCCGCGACCTGGGCGGTGCGCCCGACCGGCTATCTTGCGACCGACTTCCACGTCGAGCCCGACGCGTCCGCGGCGACCTATCTGTGGGCTGCCGAAGCGCTGACCGGCGGAGAGATCGATCTCGGCGTCGCCGCCGGCGCCTTCACCCAGCCGGATGCCCGCGCCAAGGCCCTGATCGACGCTTTCCCCCACATGCCGGTGGAGATCGACGGCTCGCAGATGCAGGATGCCGTGCCGACGCTTGCGGTTCTCGCGGCGTTCAACGCGACGCCGGTGCGCTTCGTCGGCATCGCCAACCTGCGCGTCAAGGAATGCGACCGCGTGCGGGCGCTGTCGACCGAGCTCGACCGCATTCGCCCGGGACTCGCCAGGGAGGAAGGTGATGACCTTCTCGTCGCCTCGGACCCCGGCCTCGCCGGGCAGGAGCTGCCGACGGAGGTTTCCACTTACGCCGACCACCGCATCGCCATGAGTTTCGCTCTGGCGGGCCTGAAGATCCGAGGGATCACGATTCTCGACCCTGGTTGCGTGGCCAAGACCTATCCGGGCTATTGGGACGCTCTGGCGGGCCTGGGAGTCGGTCTGCGATAACAGCTGCGCTGAGTGGTTTCCGCAGCGGTTCCGGTCAGCCAGCCGCGCGCTCCGATCGATACTGCCCGAGCTGCTCACTCTCTGCGGCAGCTCCCTGCAATTCCAGGCTGCTTCGCTGCGCTCGCAATGACAATCGGGGGGCGTGTATGGGTCCTGCAGTCCGCCCGCGTCAGGCCGGACCCTGAAAGCTCATCATTCGATCGGTCGGGAAGTCGTAGAGTTTGCCAGTGTCGCGGTGCTCGGGCGAGCAGAGTGCGACGATCACTGGCGCGAGATCCTCCGGCGTCTTCAGCGTCTCGGGATCTTCGCCCGGCATGGCGGCGGCGCGCATGCGAGTGCGCAGCGGACCGGGATTGACCAGGGTGACGACGACATTGGAGGTCGTGGCGGTCTCGGCCGCATAGGTGCGGGCCATGGCGTCGAGCGCCGCCTTCGAGATCGCGTAGGGACCCCAGTAAGGCCGCATCTCGGCGCGGTGACCGGCGCCCGAGGAGACGAAGACCACACGGCCCGCATCGGAGGCCCGGAGCAGGGGATCCAGCGAGCGGATCAGCCGGTAGTTGGCGGTGACGTTGACGGCCAGCACGTTGTCCCACTGCTTCGGATCGACATGACCGATCGGCGTGATCGGACCCAGCACGCCGGCATTGGCGACCAGGATGTCGAGGTGCCCCCAGCGCTCGTGCAGCGCCGCCCCGAGACGGTCGAGCGCCTCCGAATCCTTGATGTCGCAGGGGACCAGGGTTGCCTCGCCACCGAGCTGGCGGATCTCGTCGTCGAGTTCCTCGAGAGCGCCTTGAGTGCGGGCGAGTGCCACGACATGAGCGCCACCGCGGGCCAGTTCCAGTGCCGTCGCGCGTCCGATGCCGCGGGACGCCCCCGTGACCAGGGCCAGCCGGCCTTCCAATGCGAGACTCATGAGAATTGCCTGACAGGTGAGGCCGCGAAAGTCGCGCGGCTGCGGCGAGGATATGCTTGAACTAGCGACAGGCTTTTAGGCAGGCAAGCCGCCACGCCACGATGGTCGGAGTGGTGCGTCCTTCAGAGCAGGTGTGGATGAACGACGGATCCCCAATGACCTGGACTCGCGCACGGCCGCGCAAGCTTCGCAAGGTGATGATCGGCAAGCGAGCGGTCCTGACCGCCGGCCTGAAACCCAGCCTGTGGAACGACGTCTATCATGTCGCCATGACGGCGCGCCTGCCGGTGTTCACGGCCGGACTGGCCGCAGCCTTCCTCGTCACCAACGCCGTCTTCGCACTGCTCTACTGGCTCGTTCCAGGCTGCATCGCCAACAGCGGCGACAACCTCGAAAACCTGTTCTACTTCAGCGTGGAGACGATCACGACGGTCGGCTACGGCGAGCTGTTCCCGCAGACCCGATTTGCCCACATGATCGTGGGAATCGAGGTCTTCACCGGGCTTTTCTTCACCGCCACCATGCTGGGGCTGATCTTCGCCCGCATGTCCCGACCTCGAGCGCGCCTGCTCTTCGCGCGATGTCTCACGGTCGGACCGCACGAAGGTGAACCGACACTCTCGGTCCGCGTCGCGAACGCGAGGCTCAACATCATGTCGAGCGCCAATGCCCGGCTCTGGGTGCTGCTGTCCGAAACGACGACCGAGGGCACGCGGTTCAGGCGGTTCGTCGAACTGCCCCTGCTGCGCGCCGAGAATCCGACCTTCGCGCTGAGCTGGACCATGCTCCACAGGATCGACGAATCCAGCCCTCTCTTCGGCCGGACCGCCGATGCGCTGATCCAGGATGACGCGTTGATCGTGGTGAACATCACGGGCCACGACGAGTCGTCGGGGCAGGCCGTCCAGGCGCGCGAGACCTATCTCGCCAGCGACGTCCGATTCGGACACCGCTACATGGACATTCTGTCGGCATCCGAAGATGGGCAGACGCTGCTCGACTATTCGCGCTTCCACGACATCGAGCCGGTTCCGGCCGCAGTGAACGGATCGGCCCCGGTGACGCGTTCTCCTTAGCTGGCTTCGGCCAGCAGAGCCCACTGCTTCGGGCTCGACTCCGCGAGGACGTCGGTCAACCGGGTCGGGTAATCGCCGGTGAAACAATGATCGGTGAACTGCGGCCGCACCGGGTCACGCTTCGACTGGCCCATGGCGCGATAGATGCCCTCGACGGAGAGGAAGGCAAGGGAATCGGCCCCCATGAAGGCGCGCATGCCTTCGAGATCCATCTGGGCCGCCAAGAGCTTATCGCGCTCGGGCGTGTCGATCCCGTAATAGTCGGGATGGGTGATGGGCGGGCAGGCGATGCGGAAATGCACCTCGCGCGCGCCGGCGTCGCGCATCATTTGCACGATCTTCACCGAGGTCGTGCCGCGAACCACCGAATCGTCGATGAGGACGACGCGGCGTCCCTCGATGACCCCGCGATTGGCGCTGTGCTTCATGCGGACGCCGATCTCGCGAATGGCCTGGCTCGGCTGGATGAAGGTCCGGCCCACGTAGTGGTTGCGGATGATGCCGAGCTCGAAGGGGATGCCGGAGGCTTGCGAATAGCCGAGCGCCGCCGGCACGCCGCTATCCGGAACGGGCACCACGACATCGGCTTCCGTCGGGCTCTCCGTGGCGAGTTCCGCACCCATGCTCTTGCGGACCTCGTAGACCGAGCGGCCATTCACCATGGAATCCGGCCGGGCGAAGTAGATGTATTCGAAGATGCACGGTCGGGCCTGCTGCGGCGGGAAGGGCTTCAGGCTCTCGATGCCGCTCTCCGAGATGACCACGACCTCGCCGTTCTCGATGTCGCGCACGAAGCGCGCCCCGATGATGTCGAGCGCGCAGGTTTCGGAGGCTAGAATGTAGCGGCCGTTGAGTTCGCCAAGCACCAGGGGCCGGATGCCGAGCGGGTCGCGCGCACCGACGAGTTTCTTATTGGTGAGCGCCACCAGGGCGTAGGCGCCCTCGATCTGGCGCAGAGCCTCGACGAAGCGATCCACGAACCGCGGCTTTCGCGAGCGCGCCACGAGGTGGAGGATCACTTCCGTATCGGAGGTCGATTGGCAGATGGCGCCATCGCGCACGAGCTGCTTGCGCAGCGTCAGGCCGTTGGTGAAGTTGCCGTTATGAGCCACGGCGAAGCCGCCACCGTCGAGCTCGGCGAAGAGCGGCTGAACGTTGCGCAGCACGGTCTCGCCCGTCGTGGCATAGCGGACGTGGCCGATCGAAGCCGAACCCGCCAGCCGCTTGATGACGGCCTCGCTCGAGAAATGGTCACCCACGAGACCGTGGCGGCGCTCGGAATGGAACTGGCGTCCATCGAAAGCCACGATGCCGGCCGCCTCCTGCCCGCGATGTTGCAGGGCATGAAGCCCCAGCGCCGTGATGGCGGCCGCGTCGGGATGGCCGAAAATGCCAAAGACGCCGCATTTTTCGCGCAGGGTTTCGGTTTCGAGATCGCTCAATGATCCATCCTCGAGACGGGTTGCCGGACCTGTCAAGGGAAGCCGGCGAGTGGCGAACGGGAACCAGCACCCTACGCCACGACACTCTTGAGATGGAGCGAATCCTGGCGGTTTTTAAGGCCGGGTCCGGCCCTCAGGGCTTTTTGTTGGCCGGCTTCGGCGCATTGCTGCTGCCGATGACGGCATTGAGGCCCTGCTTGTCGACCGCTGGCACTGCCGCGGTCGCGGCGGGTTTCGGCGTGGTGGGTGCCGCATCGGTGCGGCGTGCAGGCGGTGTCGGCACCGGCGTCGGCGCCGCGTCGGTCGCTGGCGGTGCATCGGCGTCGGCCGGGGCGTCGTCGCCGGGGACTGCCGTCTTGTCGCGCTTGAAGCGCTTGAGGAACGTGTTCTCAGGATCTTCGGGCAGCATGGCCACGATCTCGTCGCCGGTCGCCTGCAACAGCGGCTTGGATTTGGCGGTCGCCACCCATTCGGGCTGCGACTTCACCGGAACCAGCCAATTGAAGAACAGGAACGCCACGACGCCGAGCAGGAAGCCGCGCGCCGCGCCGAAGACGAAGCCTAGCGTGCGGTCGAGCGCCCCGATCCGGCTGTCGAGGATGGCGTCGGAAAGTTTGACCGTCACGATGGACACGAGGATCAACGTCGCGAAGAAAATGATCGCAATCGACGCGATCATGCGGATCGTATCCTTGGCGATGTAATGTTCGAGGTAGGGCATAACCTGTGGATAAAGCAGGTAGGCCGCCACCGCGGCGGCGCCCCAGGACGCGATGGCGAGCAGTTCGCGCGTCAACCCTCGCACCATGGAGAGCAGCGCCGACACCACGACGATGCCCAGCAAAGCCAGATCGAGATAAGACGGCATGGCTCTGCCCTTGCGGCTGTTGGTCGGCGGGAGGAAGAGGGCGAATCGCTCGCCCATTCACACGCCGGCGCCGTGCTGCCGCATCCGGTCGGGCTGGCGAGGCGACGCTGTCATGTCCATGGGCGCCGATCACCGGCCGGCGGGTTATAACCAAGAGGGCTGTCGGCGTCACCCATCGCACGTCAGGAAAGGCTGCCGTTCCGGGACGACGTCATGGACAGACGATCCGGACCCGCCTGCACTGTCAAAAGGGCGCTCCCTCAATCTCGGCTTCGGTCTCGACGGGCGGAGCCGAGCGGCCCTGCCGGGCAGGGCCGCGCTTCGACTCCGGGTTCGTCCTCCGCTCGCCTGCGCGACCGCCCGGCAAGGCGGCGATCCGCGCCACCACGTCGGCGATATGGTCGGTCCTTTCGATCCGCAGCCCAGCCGTCTCGTCGTTGCCGCCCGGAGGCGCCACGGCAGCACCGAATCCGAGTTTAGCCGCTTCCTTCATGCGGGCCGAGCCGTGCACCACGGGCCGGATCGACCCCGACAAGCCCAGTTCACCGAAGAAGACAGCATCGACGGGCAGAATCTTGCCCGTGATCGAGGAGACCAATGCCGCGGCTGCCGCCAGGTCGGCGGCCGGCTCGACGATCTTCAGGCCGCCGGCGACGTTGAGATAGACGTCGTATTGGCCGAGCCTCACTCCGGCATGGGTCTCGAGCACGGCGATAACCATGGCGAGGCGGTTCGGATCCCAGCCCACCACGGCACGCCGCGGCGTTCCGAGCGAGGTCGGCGCCACCAGGGCCTGGATTTCGACCAGGAGCGGTCGCGTCCCCTCCATGCCGGCGAAGACCGAGGTTCCGGCCGCCGTCGCGTCGCGCCCCGAGAGGAAGAAGGCCGACGGATTGCCGACTTCCGCCAGTCCCTTGCCTGTCATTTCGAAGACGCCGATCTCGTCGGTCGGCCCGAAACGGTTCTTCATGGCGCGCAGGATGCGGAAGTGATGGCCGGCATCGCCGTCGAAGGACATGACGGCGTCGACCATATGCTCCACCACGCGCGGACCGGCGATCTGCCCATCCTTGGTGACATGGCCGACCAGGATCACGCAGGCTTCGTGGTTCTTGGCGTAGCGGATCAGTGCCTGGGCGGCGCCGCGCACCTGGCTCACGGTACCGGGCGCGGCATCGATCGTCTCGGTCCACATGGTCTGGATCGAATCGATGACAACGAGGTCGTAGCGGTCGGATCCGAGGGTGCCAGCAATATCCTCGACGTTGGTGGCGGCGGCGAGCCGCACCGGAGCGCCCGACAGGCCGAGGCGCTCGGCCCGCATCCGCACCTGCGCGGTCGCTTCCTCACCCGAAATATAGGCCACGCGACCGCCCGCATCGGCGAGCTTGGCGCAGGCCTGGATCAGCAGCGTCGACTTGCCGATGCCGGGCTCGCCGCCGAGCAGGATGACGGAGCCCGGCACAAGGCCGCCGCCCGTCACACGGTCGAGTTCCGCGATGCCGATCGGCGTGCGGGCGGGCTCCTGGCCGGTGGCGGCGAGACTCTGGAAGGCGATCTGCCGGCCTTTCGGCGCTGCCTTGCGTGCCGTGCCCGCGCCGATCCCGGTCGAGCCCTGCTCCTCCTGGATCGAGTTCCAGGCGCCGCAGGCATCGCACTTGCCCTGCCAGCGATTGGTCACGGCCCCGCAGTTCTGGCAGACGAAGGTGCTTCTGGCTTTGCTCATCACCCGTCGGGGCTCATCACGGTCACGTCGGCCGTTCCCGTTCCGTTTCCGATATAATGCCGCTGATGGCGCCGCCCAAGGTTGACGAGGATCTCGTAGCCGATCGTGCCGCAGCGGGCCGCCAAGGCATCGATATCGGCGT
Source organism: Janthinobacterium lividum (assembly GCA_050920985.1). Classification (GTDB taxonomy): domain Bacteria; phylum Pseudomonadota; class Alphaproteobacteria; order Rhizobiales; family Beijerinckiaceae; genus Lichenihabitans. The sequence goes on from JBPBQY010000089.1 coordinate 23,319, forward strand.
GAGGTCCGAGCCATTCGACCATATCGCCTGCCTGCAGCGCACCCATGGGCAGATGCGTCACGTCGGCGATCGACAAGTCCATCGAGATGCGGCCGACGAGGGGGCAGGGGATGCCACCGACGAAGACCTCGGCACCCCGCCCGCCGATGCCGCTGCCGCCGATCGGCACGCCGTCGGCATAGCCGAGCGCCAGAGTGGCGAGGCGCGACGGACGCTCGGCCGTCCAGCGTGCATTGTAGCCCGCCGATGCGCCGGCCGGCACGGTGCGAAGCTGCAGCACGCGCGCGTCGAGCTTGACGACGGGCATCATCGGGTTTGGCCGGCCCGGCGTGGGATTGCCGCCGTAAAGCGCGTAACCCGGTCGCACGAGGTCGTGCATCGGCCGTCCCGGCAGAAAGATGCCGGACGAATTCGCCAGCGATGCCGGAAGGTTTCTCAACGCGCGCTCGCGCGCGTGTTCGAAGGCAGCGATCTGGCGGGCATTGATCGGATCGTCCAAGAGCTCAGCCGAGACGAGATGGCTCATCACCAGCGAAATTCCGGCCTCCTGCAGTTCGAGCTGGGAAATGAAGCGCGCGTCCTCGACCGGGAAGCCCAGCCGGTTCATGCCGGTGTCAACGTGGAGCGCCGCATCGGGCAATCGCCCGTCTCCGGTGCTGGCGCGCGCATCGCTCCAGGCGCGCAGTTCCTCGGCGGAGCCCAGCACGGCGTCGAGGCCATGGGCGCGATAGAGATCGAAGCCGGCCGATTCGGGATGGAAACCGTTGAGCACGAAGATGCGGGCCCCGAGCCCGGACTCGTCGAGGGCGGCTCTGGCGCGGCGGCCCTCCGAGGCATGCGCGACAAAGAAGGTCAAACAACCCGCCCGTGCCAGCGCGGGGACGGCGGCCGCGATGCCGATCCCGTAAGCGTCGGCCTTGACGGCAGCGGCGCATTCCGCCGGAGCCGCGCGCGCCGCGAGACTGCGCCAGTTGGCGCCGAGCGCATCGAGATCGATGGTCAGGACGGCCTGGGCGTCCCGCTCGTCGTCGGCGCGGTCGGACAGCGGGCTCACATCTGCTCCGGGAGGCGATCGAAGCGCACGAGGTCGGAGAATCGCGTCACCTCCGCGTCGAACTGCAGCTCCACCATTCCGGTCGGGCCGTGTCGCTGCTTGCCGATGATGACCTCGGCCTTGCCATGCGCACGTTCCATGTCGGCCAGCCAGGCGGTGAACTCCTCCGTGCCCTCGCGGGGTTGTTTGCCCTTGAGGTAATATTCCTCGCGATACACGAACATGACTACATCGGCGTCCTGCTCGATCGAGCCCGATTCCCGCAGATCGGAGAGCTGCGGTCGCTTGTCCTCTCGGTTTTCGACCTGGCGCGATAGCTGGGAGAGCGCGATCACCGGCACCGCGAGCTCCTTGGCCAGGGCCTTCAGCCCCGTGGTGATCTCCGTCAGTTCCTGCACGCGGTTGGCTTGGCCTCCCGACTTCGACCCCGACAGGAGCTGGAGGTAGTCGATGACCAGGACGTCGAGCCCGCGCTGGCGCTTGAGGCGGCGCGCTCGCGCGGTCAGTTGTGCGATGGAAATGCCGCCGGTCTGGTCGATGTAGAAGGGTACGTGCTGCATCTGGCGGGCGGCTTCGGTCACCCGGTGAAAATCGTCGTCCGTCACGTCGCCGCGGCGGATCTTGTAGGAGGCCACGCCCGATTGCTCGGCGATGATACGGGTGGCGAGTTGCTCGGCCGACATTTCGAGCGAGAAGAATCCCACGATCCCGCCGTTCACGGTCTCCAGCATTCCGTCCGGCCGCGTCTCGGAGCGGTAGGCTTTTGCGATGTTGAAGGCGATGTTGGTGACGAGCGCGGTCTTGCCCATGGCGGGGCGGCCAGCCAGCACCACGAGATCGGATTTTTGCAATCCGCCCAATGATTTGTCGAGATCGACCATGCCTGTCGAAATACCGGACAGCTTGCCGTCTCGCTCATAGGCCTTGGCCGCCACGTCGATGGCGGTGGTGAGCGCCATGGAGAAGGTCTGGAACCCGCCCTCGGCCCGGCCCGACTCGGCGATGGCGTAGAGTTGGCGCTCCGCTTCCTCGATCTGCTCGCGCGGCGAGTGGTCCACAGGGGCGTCGAAGGCGACGTTGACGATCTCCTCGCCGATGGTGATGAGGCCGCGCCGAACCGCGAGATCGTAGATCATGCGACCGTAGTCGGCGGCGTTGATGATGGTCGTGGCCTCGGCGGCGAGCCGGGCCAGATATTGCGGCACCGTGATGCCGCCGAGGTCGTGGTCGCCGAGAAAGGTCTTCAGCGTGATGGGAGTCGCGATCTTCCCGGCCCGCACCAGCGAGGCCGTAACCTCGAAAATGCGTCGGTGCATTTCCTCGGCGAAATGCTCGGGGCGCAGGAAGTCCGACACGCGATCGAAGGCGTCGTTGTTGACCAGGATGGCGCCGAGCAACGCCTGCTCGGCCTCGATGTTGTGAGGCGGCTGACGGAAGGTGTCGGGCGTTCCGGCCGGCTGCACGGCGGCCCACCGCGCGACCGTTTCGACATTGCTCATGGGCCGTACCTTTTCACGCGCATTCGGGATCGGCGTCGCGACCGCGCCGGAGCCACCGCTCTACCGTTAACGAAATCAAGCGCCGGTTAACAGCGCGACGGGCGCGCTCCGTGGCCGATCGGCCGGCCTGTCACAGGCCTGTCGCAAGCACTTGCACGGGTCGACATCGGCGACTATAAGCCGCCCCACCCCACACGCGGACTGAACGCGGCCCTGTTCCAAGGGTCGCACCGGTGGTTGGCACGGCCTTACGTCGTCGCCGGCCGATTGTCCGCGGAGGAATAACCGGAGAATAGACTGTTATGGCTCTGCCCGACTACACCATGCGCTCGCTGCTCGAAGCCGGCGCCCATTTCGGCCACCAGTCGCATCGCTGGAACCCGAAGATGGCGCCCTTCATCTTCGGCGCCCGCAACAACATCCACATCATCGATCTCGCCCAGACGGTGCCGCTGATGCATCGCGCCCTGCAGGCGATCTCCGACACGGTGGCGGGCGGCGGGCGCGTGCTCTTCGTCGGCACCAAGCGCCAGGCGGCCGACCCCATCGCCGACGCGGCGAAACGCTCCGCCCAGTACTACATCAACTCCCGCTGGCTCGGCGGCATGCTGACCAACTGGAAGACCATCTCGGCCTCCATCCAGCGCCTGCGCAAGGTCGATGAGACGCTGGACGGCGGTGCAGTCGGTCTCACCAAGAAAGAGCGGCTGATGATGTCGCGCGAGCGTGAAAAGCTCGAAAAGGCACTCGGCGGCATCAAGGACATGGGCGGCGTGCCCGACCTGATCTTCGTCATAGACACCAACAAGGAGCAGCTGGCGATCAAGGAGGCCAACCGCCTCGGCATCCCGGTGGCCGCCATCGTCGACACGAACTGCAATCCGGACGGCATCACCTATCCGATCCCGGGCAACGACGACGCCAGCCGTGCCATCCTGCTCTATTGCGATCTCGTGGCTCGCGCCGCCATCGACGGCATCTCGCGCTCGCAGGGTTCGCTCGGCATCGACGTCGGCGAGATCGAGCAGCCCATCGAGGAGGAAGTCCTCGAGGCTGCCCCGACCGCCCCGGTCGAAGCCGAGTCGCCAGCCGAAGCCTTCGAGCTCCTGTCCGCCCCGCGCGGCGCTCCGGACGACATGTCGAAGCTCAACGGCGGAAGCCCGCAGCTCGCCCAGAAGCTCAACGACGCCGGCATCTTCCACTTCTGGCAACTCGCCGCCATGTCGCCCGAGGATGCCGCCAACATCGACCGCGAGCTGAAGCTGAATGGCCGCCTCGATCGCGAGGGCTGGATCATTCAGGCCCGTGAGCTCGTCGCTGGCGCCTGAGCTTCCACATTACCCATCCAGGCCGGCTTCCTTCGGGGCCGGCCGACGACGCCAGAGAGCGGGCAGGGCAGGGACGAGCCCGAGCCTGCCGGTTCCACGGAAACGACCGCTTCGTCCGACGAATTTTTCGCTTTTGCGAAGCTTCGTTGTCATGAAGCGGTCGTTTCCTTGGAGGCCCTGATCGTCGACCGACATTCAACTCAAAGGTGACCCCCATGGCCACGATCTCCGCCGCGATGGTGAAGGATCTTCGCGAGAAGACCGGCGCCGGCATGATGGACTGCAAGAACGCCCTCAGCGAGACGTCGGGAGACCTCGAAGCCGCCGTCGACTGGCTGCGTAAGAAGGGCATCACCAAGGCCGCCAAGAAGTCCGGCCGCATCGCCGCAGAAGGTCTTGTGGCAGCGCTTGTCGAGGGCAAGCGCGGCGTCGTGGTCGAGGTGAACTCCGAGACCGACTTCGTGGCCCGCAACGCCGACTTCCAGGCGCTGGTGCGCGACGTCGCCAAGGTCGCCCTGAAGCAGGGCGGCGATGTCGAGGCGATCCTGAAAGCCCCGGCACCGGCCGGTGGCACCGTTCAGGAGGCCATCGCCAGCGCCGTTGCCACGATCGGCGAGAACATGACGCTCCGCCGTGTTGCGAACCTCGAAGTCACCGAGGGCGTGATCGGCTCCTATGTGCATGGTTCGACCGGTGACGGCCTCGGCAAGATCGCCGTGATCGTGGCTCTGGAATCGACCGGCAAGACCGAAGAGCTCCAGTCTCTCGGGCGCCAGATCGCCATGCATGTCGCAGCCGCGAGCCCGCTCGGGCTCGATTCGGCTTCGATCGATCCCTCCGTGGTCGAGCGTGAGAAGGCGGTGCTGGCCGACAAGAACGCCGGCAAGCCCGCTCATATTCTCGAGAAGATCGTCGAGAGCGGACTGAAATCCTACTATAAGGAGGTCAGTCTCCTCGATCAGAGCTACATCCACGATGGAGCGAAGACTGTCGCTCAGGCCGTCAAGGATGCCGAGAAGACCGTCGGTGCCCCGGTCACGCTCAAGGGTTTCGCGCGCTTCGCTCTTGGCGAGGGGATCGAGAAGCCCGACGAACCGGATTTCGCCGCGGAAGTCGCCAGCATGTCGGGCAAGCCCTGACAGAGAGTCTGCAACGCGCGACTGGACGATCAGCAAGGGCGGCACGATGTGCCGCCCTTCGCATGTCGAGGCGCCAACGATTCTCGACAACTGCGAGATTTCCCGGACGCCAGCGTTCCGGGCGACCGAAGAAGTCTCAGGAGTAGGCGTGGTGGTCCGGCTCGTGCGTTGCGGCCGTCCGTCGGGTCCTCTCGATCAACTTGGAAGGATGGGGCCGATGTCCACGAGCCATGGCGCGGGAATGTTCAGGCGGGTCGTCGTCAAGCTCTCCGGCGAGTCCCTGCAGGGTCCGGACGCCCACGGCCTGAATGCCCCGACGGTCCAGAGGATCGCCGCCGACCTCGTTTCGGCGTCCGACGCCGGCGTGGAGATCGCCGTGGTGGTCGGTGGCGGCAACTTCTTTCGCGGGATCCAGGGCGCCACGAAGGGGATCGAGCGGGCTCGCGCCGACTCGATCGGCATGCTGGCCACCGTCATGAACGCCCTTGCGCTGGAGGCCGCGATCGAGGCCGAAGGCTATCCCGCTCGCGCTCTCTCTGCCGTGCCGATGCCCTCGGTGTGCCAGCCCTTCTCGCGCCAGGCTGCTCTTCACCACCTGTCCAAAGGGCGGATCTGCGTTCTGGCGGGTGGAACCGGCAACCCCTTCTTCACCACCGATACTGGTGCCGTGCTCCGTGCGGCTGAACTCTCCTGCGATGCCGTGATGAAGGCAACGCAGGTGGACGGCGTCTATACTGCCGATCCGAAGCGGGATCCCGCGGCGACGCGCTACGCACAATTGACCCATGACGAGGCTATCGCCCGTAATCTCGCCGTCATGGATACGGCAGCCTTTGCGCTGGCGCGCGAGAACCGAATTCCCATCATCGTCTTTTCCATCGCGGTGGAAGGGGCGATCCGCTCGGCTCTCGAGGGTAGCGGCACTTTCACGCTGGTGACCCCGTGACACGATACCGGTTCTGACGTCTCGGGTGTCTGGCGCGAGCCTGTGATGGCCAGCGACGGCGAAGCCCCTGGACGCGGCGGCCAGAGGCGACATAAACCGACTGCACGGGTCGGACTCGACGCGGCATGCGCCGAAGGCGCATTCTGCGCGTCGGCGACGCGATTGGGCGTGCGACCAACGCGTCACACGTGCTAAGGGAGGGCGCTTCGCCATTCGGAGGTTTCGACTCCGGTGGCGAGCGGATTCGAGAACGGACTTGTGATCGTGAGCGAAGACTTCGACGTCGCCGACCTGAAGCGCCGCATGCAGAGCGCCATTCAGTCGCTGAGGCATGAATTGGCGGGCTTGCGGACAGGCCGCGCCAGCTCGGCACTGGTCGAGCCCGTTATGGTCCATGCCTATGGTCAAACGATGCCGCTCAACCAGGTGGCCAGCATCACGGTTCCCGAGCCCCGCGCCCTCGCCGTGCAGGTCTGGGACAAAGGTATGGTCTCGGCCGTCGAGAAGGCCATTCGCGACGCCAATCTCGGCCTCTCCCCCACCATCGAGGGCCAACTTCTGCGGATCCGGATCCCGGAGCTCAACGAGCAGCGCCGCAAGGAGATGGTGAAGTACGCCCACAAGTACGGCGAGGAGGGCAAGGTCGCGGTGCGCCATGTCCGCCGCGACGGCATCGACAGGCTGAAGAAGCTTCTGAAGGACAAAGTGATCTCGGAGGACGACGAGAAGCGTCTCGCCGCCGACGTGCAGAAGGTGACGGATCAGTTCGTCAACGAGGTGGAGTCCACGGTCGACGCCAAGGAAAAAGAGATCATGCAGGTTTGAGGCCTGGCGAGTTGGGCCTGATGGATGCCGGCCGGATGCTGTGGACAGCCAAGATGCAGACCGCCCCTGGTGATGACGACCTTGGGGGAACGAACGCTCCGCGAGAGTCTGACGCCTGTGTGGAACGGGATGCCGCGGCTGACAGGGCGCGCCGGAGCGTTCCTGTGCATGTCGGCATCATCATGGACGGCAACGGTCGCTGGGCCGCAGCCCGCGGCATGCCTAGGCTCGAAGGTCACCGTCGCGGGGTCGAGGCTCTACGCGCCACGGTCAAGTCGGCGTCCGATCTCGGCGTCCGCTATCTGACGGTCTACAGTTTCTCCTCGGAGAACTGGACGCGTCCCATCGAAGAGGTCTCCGACCTCATGGGGTTGCTGAAGCGCTTCATCCGTAAGGACCTCGCCGATCTTCACCGCAATGGGGTGCGGGTCCGCATCATCGGCGAGCGCGATCGCCTGACACCCGACATTCGAACATTGCTGTCGGATGCCGAGGATCTGACCCGCAATAATGGCGGCCTGGTTCTCGTCGTGGCGTTCAACTACGGCAGCCGCCAGGAGATTGCAGGTGCCATGCGGCGCATCGCCAAGGGTGTCGCCTCTGGAGTCATCGATCCGGCCTCCATCGGACCAGAGACGGTGTCGGCCCATCTCGATACGGCCGGCATTCCCGATCCGGACCTCATCATCCGCACCTCCGGAGAGCAGAGGCTCTCGAATTTCTTGATGTGGCAGGCCGCCTACGCCGAATTCGTCTTCCTCCCCTGTCACTGGCCCGATTTCGACCGCCGTGCGCTCGAGTCGGCGTTGGATGCCTATACGGCGCGCGACCGGCGCTTCGGCGGCATCCGGCCGGTCGAGCTTGAGCGCAAGGTCAAGTCCGCGCAATGACGGTTCGACAGCCTGGGAGCGGTCGGACGGTCGCGAGCCCGGCCCAGCCCGGCACACGGGCCGAATTTCTGCCGCGGCTCTTGTCGGCTCTCGTCATGGCGGCTGCCGCTATTGGCACGGCCTGGGTCGGCGGCGCCCTCTTTGCCGTCTTCTGGTGTCTCGCCTCGATTGCGGTTCTCTGGGAATGGCACGGCGTCCTCGGCCTGTCTCGGCGGACGCCCATCGTCCTTCTAGGGGGAGCATCCCTGGCTGCTTCGACGCTGCTGGTCGTGCGGGGGCAGCCCGCTCATGCCGCTCTCGCCCTCCTGCTCGGCGCCGCCGTGACGGCGCTGCTGGCGGATGCGGGACGGCGGAGCCTCGCGGCGCTTGGTCCGCTCTACGCCGGCGTGCTGGCCCTCGCGGTTCCGCTGCTGCGGCAGTCGTCCGTCGACGGGTTGATCATCGTCCTGTGGCTCTTCGCCGTCGTCTGGGGCACCGACACGATGGCCTATTTCGGCGGGCGCACCATCGGCGGGCCAAAGCTTGCGCCCCGCCTGTCGCCGTCGAAGACCTGGTCGGGGTTCGGCGTCGGAATCGTATGTGGCGCCTTGCTGGGCCTGGCAGCGGCACCCCGCTCCGACTGTATCTCTTGCCTGATCGTGGCGGGGCTTCTGGGGGGCGCGCTGGCCCAGGCCGGAGACCTCTTCGAATCCGCCCTGAAGCGTCGCTTCGGCGTCAAGGATGCAGGATCGATAATCCCGGGACACGGCGGCCTCATGGATCGGCTGGATGGATTTATCGCGGCCGCTGCCTTCGCGGCGGCCGTCGGCCTTTGGCGCTTTGGGCCCGATGCGGCCGCGGCAGGCCTGCTTCAATGGTGAGGACCAACATGACATCGCGCCGCGACGCGCCGCAGAACCTTAACTTCGCACCGGCGCCCTCCAGTTCGGTCCCGAAGACCCTCGTGATCCTCGGCGCCACCGGTTCGATCGGCCGCTCGACGGCCGAGATCCTGAAGTTGCATCCTGAAGCCTTCAAGGTCGCCGCCATAGCGGGCGGCCGGGATGCCGCCGCCCTGGCCAGAATGGCGGTGACGCTTCGCGCCGACTTCGCGGCTCTGGCGGACCCAACAGGCTATGCGGCTCTGAAGGCCGCCCTGGCAGGGACCGGCATCGCCTGTGCGGCCGGCCCAGAGGCCGTTGAAGAGGCGGCGCGCCGGCCCTGCGATCTCGTGATCGGGGCCATTGCGGGCACGGCCGGCATGCGGCCCACCTTCGCCGCCATTGAGGCCGGGCGAACCATTGCCCTCGCCAATAAGGAGACACTGGTCTGTGCGGGTGCTGCCGTCATGGCGGCGGTGAAGCGTCATGGCGCGACGCTGCTGCCGCTCGACAGCGAGCACAATGCCATCTTCCAGGCCCTCGGTGATGCCGACTGGGCTTCGATCGAGCGTATGACGCTGACGGCCTCGGGCGGACCATTCCGGGATTGGTCGGCCGAGCGGATCGCGTCGGCCACGCTCGACCAGGCGCTTGCGCATCCAAACTGGGCCATGGGACCCAAGGTGACGATCGACTCCGCCGGGCTCATCAACAAGGGGCTGGAACTCATCGAGGCCCATCATCTCTTCGGTGTTCCAGCCGACCGGCTCGACGTTGTGGTGCACCCGCAATCCGTCGTTCACGGGCTGGTCTCGTTCGCGGATGGATCCGTGACGGCGGGCCTTGCCCTGCCGGACATGCGCGTGCCCATCGCGCATTGCCTGACCTACCCCCATCGCATCGAGAGCGGCGCGCGCAAGCTCGACCTTGCCGCCGTTGGTTCTCTGACCTTCGAGAAGCCTGATCTCGAACGCTTCCCGGGACTGCGGGTCGCCATGGAGGCCCTCGCCGCCGGTGGAGGACTCCCGACGGTCTTCAACGCCGCCAACGAAGTGGCGGTCGATGCTTTCGTGGCACGTCGGATCGGGTTCTCGGATATCGCCAGGATCGTCGAGGCCGTGTGCCAGGCGGCCAACAGCCGGGGCGAGGGCGCCACGCCCGCCGACATCGGCGAGGCTCTGGCCGTTGACCATGTTGCGAGAGAAAGGGCAGCGGCTCTCTTACATTGAGGGGTCCGAAATGGGAGAGTAACGATCTGGTAACCATTCCGACCAGCTCGTGACCCGCTTGGGTTGTGGCGGCGCGGGATGAGGGAGCACTCGATGTCGCTGTTCGGTCCCGTCCTCACCCTGCTTTATACCCTCGTACCCTTCGTGTTCGTCATGACGGTCGTCGTGTTCTTCCACGAACTCGGCCACTTTCTCGTTGGGCGGTGGTGCGGCGTTCAGGTGGACGTCTTCTCCATCGGCTTCGGGCCGGAGCTCTTCGCCCGCACCGACCGTCACGGGACACGCTGGCGGGTCGCCGCGGTCCCGCTCGGTGGCTACGTCAAGTTCCACGGCGACATCAATGCCGCCAGCGCGGGGCCGAGCGACGCCATTGCCGCCATGCCGTCGGACGAGCGGGCCCGAACCTTCGCGGCTCAACCCGTCTACGAGCGCGCCGCCGTCGTCGCCGCCGGGCCGATCGCCAACTTCATCCTGGCCCTCGTCATCCTGTCCGGCCTGTTCTACTTCGAAGGCCGGTCGATCCTCCTGCCGCGCGTGGCCACGGTGGTGGCCGGAAGTGCGGCCGAGAAGGCGGGCTTTGCGGCGGGCGACGTCGTGCATTCGATCGACGGCGAGCCCATCGCCAGTTTCGTCGACATGCAGAAGATCGTTAGCGTCTCGAGCGGCGTTCCGCTGAGCTTTGGGGTCGAGCGCGGCGGCCAGAACCTGTCGCTCACGGCGACGCCTGAACGGCGGGACGTCAAGAGCCCGCTCGGAACCTCGAACATCGGTGTTCTCGGCGTTAGTGCCTCGACGGACCCGGCCGACGTTCGTAACGAGCGTCTCGGTCTCGTTCCGGCCGTGGCCGAGGCGGCGCATGAGACCTGGTTCGTGATCGACAAGACGGCGAGCTATATCGGCGGCTTGGTAATCGGCCGCGAGAAGCCCGACCAACTCTCGGGACCGATCGGGGTCGCCGGTGTGGCGGGTCAGGTCGCCAGGATCGGGATCGGGCCTCTATTCAACCTGATCGCCATCCTGTCCATCTCCATCGGGCTGATCAATCTGGTCCCGGTGCCGCTGCTCGATGGCGGCCATCTGCTCTACTTCGCCTTCGAGGCCTTGCGGGGAAAACCCATGAGCGTCGGCGCTCAGGAGTTCGGCTTCAAGGTCGGCCTCGCGCTAGTTTCCATGCTCATGATCTTCGCCACCTACAACGATATCTCGCACTTCGGCCGCGGTTGACCGAAACGAGACGTTAACTGAGCTCGATTTTTGCCACAATACTTCGGGCGACCCTGGCTAGGGTCGCCCGAAGCATAAGGGCAGGCCAGAGTTGTGCGTGACGTGTCTGCAACGTTTGACGATAATCGTCTGAATTGCTCCGCTCCCGCCGTAGGCCCTGCTTCGTAAACCTTGTAGAAGCGAAATTCCTCGACAAGGGGACGCTGGAGCCTGTCATCAGGTTCGGGTAGGGACGGAAGCGAGCCTCCTCGGAGGTGAGTCGAGCGGGACGGCGTCGTCGCCCGCAGCACTGCAGGGATCGATTGCCGATGCGTTTTCTTCGAGGCTTTCTGACCAGGTTGGCCTTTGCCCTGTGCCTGGCGGCCTGCGTTCTCGGCCCCAACTCATTCGCCCAGGCTGCAGGTTCTGCTTCCAATATCGCCGTCGAGGGGAATAGCCGTGTCGACGCGGATACGATCCGCACGTATTTCAAGGGAACCGACGAGAGTCAGGTCAACGATGCCGTCAGGACCCTCTACGCAACGGGCCTGTTCTCGGACGTTCGCGTCAGCCGCGACGGAGGACGCCTCATCGTCCACGTGGCCGAGAACGGCGTGATCAACCGCGTCGCCTTCGAGGGCAACAAGAAGGTCAAGAGCGAGCAGCTCGAGTCGGAGATCAATTCCAAGACCCGCGGGCCTTATTCGCAGGGCCTGGTGGCGGCCGACGTTCAGCGCATCCAGGACATCTACCGCCGTTCGGGTAATGGCAACGCCAAGGTCACGAGCCGCACCGTTGATCTGCCCAACGGCCGCCTCGACGTGGTCTTCACCATCGACGAAGGGTCGAAGACCGGGGTGAAGTCGATCGAATTCGCCGGCAACCATGCCTATTCGTCCCGCAAGCTGCGCGGCATCATGACGACGACGGAGATGAACCTCATCTCCTTCCTCAAAACCACCGACGTCTATGACCCGGAGAAGATCTCCTCGGACGAGGACCTCATCCGCCGTTACTACCTTAAGAACGGCTATGCCGATTTCCGCATCGTCGGCACGGACGTGAAGTTCGACGATCAGGAAGGCGGCTACAACATCATCATCACGGTCGAGGAGGGCGCCCAGTACACGGTGGCCTCCGTGCGGGTCGACTCGCAGATCCCTGGCGTGACCAGCGACTCGCTGCTGCCCTTCGTCCGGCTGTCGGCTGGCGACACCTACGACGGTGACGCGGTTCAGAAGTCCGTCGAAGGCCTCACGCGCGAAGTCGCACGCCGGGGCTTCGCCTTTGCCGAAGTCAAGCCGCGCGGCGACCGCAACGGCCAGAACCACACCGTGTCGATCGCCTTTAATATCGACGAAGGCCCTCGCGTCTACATCGAGCGCATCAACGTCCACGGCAACATCCGCACGCGTGAATATGTCATCCGTCGCGAGTTCGATATCGGCGAAGGCGACCCCTACAATAAGGTGCTGATCGACAAGGCCGAGCGCCGGCTGAACAGCTTGGGCTTCTTCAAGAAGGTCAAGATCACCAATCAGCCCGGCTCCGCTCCCGATCGCGTCATCGTCGACGTCGACGTCGAAGACCAGCCCACCGGATCCTTTGGTGTGTCGGGCGGCTATTCCACGTCGGACGGGTTCATCGCCGAGCTGTCGGTGTCGGAATCCAACTTCCTCGGCCGCGGCCAGTTTGTGAAGGTCGCCATCCAGGAGGGCCAGAACGCCCGCGGCATCGACTTCTCCTTCACCGAGCCGTACATCCTCGATACCCGCATCGCGGCTGGCTTCGACCTCTTCGCCAAGCAGAACGACAACACGCAATACACCGATTACCGGACCTTCGTGACTGGCGGTACGCTGCGTCTCGGCGTGCCTATCACGGACGAGTTCTCGGTCTCTCCGCATTACTCGATCTACAACACCCGCATCACGATCCCCGACACGACCGACAGCCCCTACAACGACTGTTCGTTCCCGGTGAATGGCGTGACGCCCGGCGTCGGCGTTCTCGGCGGCACCCCTCCGAGCCTCGTCGACAACTGCTTGACCAACGGCGAAGCATCGCTGGCCATCAAGCAGGCCCAAGGGTCGACGCTGACCTCGCTGGCCGGTGTCACGCTGAACTACAACACGCTCGACAACCGCAAGGACCCGACCTCCGGCCTGTTCATCGAACTCCGCAACGACGTCGCGGGCCTCGGTGGCGACTCGCAGTTCTTCCGCACCAGCGGTGACCTGCGCTACTACCATGGCATCTTCGAGGACCTCGTCGGCATCATCCATTTGCAGGGTGGTGAGATCAAAGGCTTCGGCAGCGAGGACCAGCTGAGGATCGCGGACGAATTCCAGCTCGGACCGACGCTGGTTCGCGGCTTCGCGCCGAGCGGCATCGGTCCGCGCGATATCTCGAACCTCGCCGCCTACAAGTACAATCCGCTCGGTGGCTCGACCTACGCCGGTGCCTCGGCCGAGGTTCAGTTCGCGATCCCCTACCTGCCGAGAGACCTGGGCCTGCGCGGTGCCTTGTTCACCGACGCCGGTACCTTGTTCGGCTACCAGGGCAAGACCAACTTCGGTGCTCCAGGTCAGGCCTGCGTGGCCAGCGAGGTCGCGCCGAACTTCACCCAGGGAACCTGTGTGCAGGTTCGCGACTCGGCGTCGATCCGCTCGTCGGTGGGTGCGTCGATCCTCTGGGCCTCGCCGCTGGGCCCGATCCGGTTCGACTACGCCTATGCTCTGACCAAAGACACCTACGACGTGACCCAGGCGTTCCGCTTCTCGGGCGGCACTTCCTTCTAATCGGAACACGCTCGTCGGCGACAATCACTGCGGGCCTTCGGGCCCGCAGTTTGCGTTGAGCGGCCCTGCTGCCTCTGCCCGGCCTGTTTTCGGCAGCTCCTTGATCTGACCACGTCGTAAGGGCCGGGGTTGCGCGAGTGTCCCGGGAGTGGCAAGCCTCGCCGCCTTGACGATGTCGCCGACGCGACCGAGTGGCGGACCTTGATGAGCTCTCCTACCTTCTTTCGTCCGGCCGTCGAGCCTTCCCTGGCCGATGTGGTGGGCTGGACGGGCGCCACCGCTCAGGAGGGGGCCGACCTCTCACGACGCATTCGCGACGTGGCGCCGCTCGACGGCGCCGGTACCGCATCACTGACGTTTCTCGACAACCCCCGTTACGCCGCAGCCCTCGCGCAGACCCGAGCCGCGGCCTGCCTGGTGCCGTCGCGCTACGCCGACAAGGTGCCTACGGGCACCATCGCCCTCGTTGCGAAGGAGCCCTATCGTGCCGTGGCGATCGTCGCAGGGCATCTCTATCCCGACGCGCTTCGACCCGGCTCCCTGTTCGGCACGGTCGGGGTCTCGCCGAGTGCCGTGGTCCATCCCGAGGCGCGGCTCGAAGCCGGCGTGACGGTGGACCCAGGGGCGGTGATTGGTCCCCGGGCTGAGATCGGCTCCGGCACCGTCATCGGGCCCCACGCGGTCATCGGTCCCGACGTCAGGATCGGGCGGAACTGTTCGGTCGGCGCGAATGCGACGGTCGTCCACGCTTTGGTGGGCGATCGCGTGATCCTTCATGCCGGCACGCGCATCGGTCAGGACGGGTTCGGCTTCGCCATGGGACCCGGGGGCCACCTCAAGGTGCCTCAGATCGGCCGGGTCGTGCTGCAGGACGATGTCGAGGTCGGTGCCAATACCGCGATCGATCGCGGCTCCAACCGCGACACGGTCGTCGGCGAAGGGACCAAGATCGATAATCTCGTGCAGATCGGCCACAACGTCTCGATAGGCCGCCACTGCGTGATCATCTCGCAAACCGGCATCTCGGGCTCGACGGTGCTCGGCGACTATGTCGTGACCGCCGGGCAGGCGGGTCTCGCCGGGCATCTCACCATCGGAGCCGGGGCGCAGGTAGGGGCGAAATCGGGCGTGATGAACGACATTCCGCCCGGAGAACGGTGGTTCGGCATCCCGGCCCAGGCTGCGCGCGAGCAGTTCCGTCTTCACGCCACCTTGAAGCGTCTGGCGCGGCGCGGCACAGCCAGCGAGTGATCCAGCGGACGGGCGTCCTGACCGCAGGCACGCGCGAATGCGCGCCTCCGCTCCCGCCGCGGACCTGCCGTCCATAAGCTTTTGTCGAAGGCAGCTTGGATGATTCGAGGCTTGGCGATGCTGCGGAGACATGCGACATCGCGCAAGGAGACTGCACGCGAGCGGTCCGCAGACATCGGGACCGGGGACCAGGGATGGACGAAGCGGCGCGGACGGACCTCGACTCGATCGATATCCTGAAACTCCTCGAATACCTGCCGCACCGTTATCCCTTCCTGCTGGTCGATCGCATCATCGGCATGCAGGGCGACGAGGCCTGTATCGGGATCAAGAACGTCACCTACAATGAGCCGCAGTTCCAGGGTCACTTTCCGGGACGCCCGGTCATGCCGGGCGTGCTGTTGATCGAGGGCATGGCCCAGACTGCGGGCGCGCTTTGCGTTCACGCCCAAAAGCTCGCCAAGCCGCGGCTCGTCTATTTCATGACGATCGACAAGGCCAAGTTCAGGAAGCCCGTCGTGCCCGGCGACCGGGTGGAGTTTCATCTGCGCAAGCTCAACCAGCGGCGCAGCATGTGGTGGTACAAGGGCGAGGCGAGAGTCGACGACGTTCTGGTCTGCGAGGCCGAACTCAGCGCCATGCTGGTGATGGATTGAACGCCTGGATCAAGGCCGGAGACGCCCATGTCTGATGTCGACATGCGGGACCACGACGGCGGCCCGTTCATCCATCCCTCGTCCGTCGTGGCTCATGCTGCCCAACTCGGGCGCGGCGTTCACATCGGCCCGTTCTGCACCGTCGGACCCGACGTCGTCCTCGGGGAAGGGGTCAGGCTCGTGTCGCATGTGGCGATCGCCGGCCATACGACGGTCGGCGAGGGGACGCGCGTGTTTCCCTTCGCCTCCCTGGGCCACGAGCCGCAGGATCTGAAGTTCCGCGGTGAGACCTCCGAGCTCCGGATCGGCCGGGACTGCGTCATCCGCGAAGGGGTGACCATGAATCCCGGGACGGCAGCGGGCGGGCTCCTCACCAGCGTCGGCGATCGTAGCGTCTTCCTGGCCCAGGCCCATGTCGCGCACGATTGCCGCGTCGGGGACGAGGTCATCTTCTCCAACAACGTCATGCTGGCGGGTCATTGCACCGTCGGCGACAATGCGATCCTGGGTGGTGGCGCGGCCGTGCACCAGTTCGTGCGCCTTGGACGCCACAGCTTCATTGGGGGGCTGGCGGGTGTCGAGCACGACGTGATCCCTTACGGAATCGCGCTCGGAAACCGGGCTCATCTCGCCGGCCTCAACGTCGTCGGCCTGAAGCGGAGGGGATTCTCGCGCGAGGTCATCCATGACCTGCGGCGCGCCTACAAACTGCTCTTCGCCACCGCGGGAACGCTGAGCGAGCGCACCGGGGCGGTGGCGGCGGAATTCGGCGGCCATGGCCAGGTCGATGAGATCCTGGCCTTCTTGCGGGACGGGGGAGAGCGCGCCATTTGCGTTCCACGCGATGGCCGCGACGTCCCGTGACGGTGGCCGGCGCGCCGCAGGGACTGCGCGTCTTCATCGTGGCGGGCGAGCATTCGGGAGACCATCTCGGAGCCGGCCTGATCCGTGCTCTCCGCGAGAGTGTGCCATCGCTCGAACTCGCCGGCGTCGGCGGGGACGAGATGATCCGAGAGGGCTTCGCGCCTCTGTTCCCCCTGTCCGACATCGCCGTCATGGGCTTCGTCCCAGTGCTGGCGCGGCTTCCGGACCTTCTGCGCCGCATCCGCCAGACTGCCGAAGCGGCCGTGGCCGCCCGGCCCGATGTCCTGGTCATCATCGACAGTCCCGATTTCACCCACCGCGTGGCGAAGCGGGTTCGCGCGACGGCGCCCGGCATTCCCATCGTGGACTACGTCAGCCCCACCGTCTGGGCTTGGCGGCCAGGTCGCGCACCGGCGATGCGCGCCTATGTCGACAGGCTCCTGGCCCTACTCCCCTTCGAGCCCGAGGCCCACAGGCGATTGGACGGGCCGCCCTGCAGCTACGTGGGGCATCCACTGATCGAGCACCTCGACCAACTGCGTCCCGGCGCCGTCGAGTCTTCGTTGCGTGACGAGCCGACGCTGCTGGTACTGCCCGGGTCACGGCGTTCGGAGATTCGGCGCCTGACCGCTGTGTTCGGAGAGGCCGTCGCCCGCGTCGCCGACCAGGTGCCAGGCCTGAAAGTCGTTCTGCCGGCCGTCGCCGACCTCGCCGACGACATCCGGGACCGCGTGGCCCTTTGGCCGATCAAACCCGAGGTGGTGACGGGGGAAGCGGCCAAGCTCGCCGCCTTCAGAGTCGCGCGTGCCGCACTGGCCGCTTCCGGCACCGTCACCCTTGAACTGGCGCTCTCCAGCGTGCCGATGATCGTAGCCTATCGCGTGTCGCCCTTCGAGACCTGGCTTCGCTTCGTCGTGAAAGTCCCTTCGATCGTTCTGCCGAACCTAATCCTGGGAGAGAATGCGATCCCTGAATTCATTCAAGAAGCATCGACGCCTGAGGCCCTTGCCACCGCGCTGGTGCCGCTGCTCGCCGACACGCCGGCCCGCGCGGAACAGCTCGCGGCCTTCGTGAGGCTCGACGTGCGAATGCAGGTCGCTTCCGGCTCCACGCCGAGCCGAGAGGCCGCGAGACTTGTCCTCGAAGCGGCTGCGACCGCATCGGCTGATTAAGACTTTCTCTGGCTGTTTAAGGCTCTGTGAACTCTGTTTCGCTTAACTCGATGGGACGGGTCTGTGATTCCGCTCCGGTGGTCCGGTGTTCGGGATTGGGCAGAGCCCTGCGGTTGATCGAGGGTCGGCGATGTCGATGCGGAGCGAAGCGGATTACGAACGGACGGGACGGACCGCCGCCGGTCGAGAGCTCGATGTATCGGCGCTCGGACAAACCGTATCGGCCCGACGCTGGTGGATCATCGGCCCGACGCTCCTCTGCTTCATCGGAGCCCTGCTGTTCGTGTCGCTGGTGCAGCCCCGCTACACGGCCGAATCCAAGGTCCTGGTCGAGAATGGCGAGAACTATTTCACGCGCCCCGACCGCACCGATCCGCTCACCACGACGTTGCCCGACGACGAGGCTGTGCAGAGCCAGATCCAACTCATCCAGTCGCGCGACATCGCCCGCGCCGCCACTCGCCGTCTAGACCTCAAGGGGAACCCCGAGTTCGATCCCATGGCGCGGGGCCTGGATCCCGTCTCGCGTCTGCTCGTTCTCCTCGGGTTGCAACGCGACCCGATCGCGACATCGCCCGAAGACCGTATCCTCGGCAGCTATTTCGAGAGGCTGACCGTCTATTCGGTGCCGAAGTCGCGCGTCATCGCCATCGAATTCACCGCCACGGATCCCGATCTCGCGGCCCGTGCCGCCAGCACCATCGCCGACCTCTTCATCGAAGCGCAGTCGACGGCCAAACGCGACAGCGCAAGCCAGGCTGCCGGCTCGTTGGCCTCGCTGGTCACCGACCTGCGCGGTCGCGTGGCGGATGCGGAAGCTCGGGCCGACGCCTACCGAACCGAGTCCGGCCTGCTGCAAGGCTCCAACAACAATAACATCAATACCCAGCAACTCGGCGACCTCAACACCCAGCTCGCACAGGCCCGCACGTCGCAGGCCGATGCCCAGGCCAAGGCGAAGATCATCAAGCAGATGATCGCGCAAAACCGCGTCGGCGAAATCCCCGACGTTGCCAACAACGAGTTCATCCGGCGCATCTCCGAGCAGCGCTCGACGCTGAGGGCCGAGATCGCCCTGCAGAGCCGGACCCTGCTGCCGGGTCACCCGCATATGCAGGAGCTGAACGCCCAACTCGCCGACGTCGATGTGCAACTCCGCACGGCCGGCGAGAAGATGGCGCGTACCCTCGAAAACGACGGACATATCGCGGCCGGTCGCGTCGATAATCTCGTGACTGCGCTCGATGCTCAGAAAAAAACGGTCGGCAGCGCCGGCGTGGACCAGGTCCATCTCAATACGCTCGAGACACAGGCCCGGCTGCTGAAGGATCAGCTCGAGTTCAACACCCAGAAGTATCAGGAAGCAGTAGCGCGTGAGAACGCCGCCTCGACGCCGGCCGACGCGCGCGTCATCTCGCGCGCGGTGGCGCCGCAGCTTCCATCCTTCCCCAAGAAGGTGCCGATCGTCGCCATAGCCACCATCGCGGGACTGGTCCTGTCGCTGGGCCTGCTGGTGGCGCGAGAGCTCCTCTCGGGTCGCGCCTTCCCGGGCGCCGCCTTCGGGCCGGTCAACGCCGAACCCTTGCCGGTCGCGGTCGCTCCGATCGGAGCACCGGTTTCGGTCGCGACTGCGCCTCTGTCCCATGCGGCTGTCACGGCCGAGGGCGAAGCCAGTCTTCTCGCGGTGCTCGACGCCCTGCGCAGCTGTCGCGTGCAGAACCACGCCGCTCGCGCGCTCGTCGTCTCGCCGTCGAGCCAGGCCGAGTCACCATTGGCTGTCATCGGACTGGCCAGGCGTCTCTCGGGTGAGGGCCGCACGATCCTGGTGGATTTCAACCGCAACAGCCCGGCCGTCGAACCTCGGAACCTCGCCCTCGACAGCTACGGCCCGGGCGACGCCGAGCCCATGGGACTAGCCGAGCTCCTGGCCGGTCAAGCAAGCTTCGCCGAGATCATCCATCGGGACAGCCAGTCGAGGCTCCATGTGGTGCCGGCTGGTGCCACTTCGATTGACGAGGTGACGCTCGATTCGGTCAATCTCGTGCTCGACGCACTGGGTGAGACCTACGATTATCTGGTGCTGCATGCTCCGATAGCGACCGATCAGATCACCCGGACGTTGGCACCGGGTGCCGACGCGGTGGTGATGATCGCCGCAGGCGACCATGGAACGGCCGACATCGATGCGGCTCGCGCGGTGCTGGTGGGTTATGGCGGAGCGGCATTCATCTCCGTCGTGCCGGCATCAGTCCTGGAGCCCCGCCGGCTCGTTCGAGAAGCCGCCTGACGCTCCGGCCGACTTCAAGTCGGCGCGAAGGCGGCGCAGACGCTGGACGAGTGGCCAAGCCCAGCGAGACTGTTTGATGGCGCGTTTCAGACTGAGGCGCAGCCGCTCGCCGCGGGCGAAGAGCTGACCGCGCGTCGTCACGGCGACGAGGCTGTCAAACAGCTCCTCGGTCTTGGGGCAGTATGTTTCCTTGTAACGGGCCTCGCCGATTCCGAGATCGAAGGTGGCGAACCCCGCAGTGCAATGCTGGCTCATGACCTCGGCGAGCAGCAATTCGCCCGGGCTGGTCCGGGCGACGTCGGCATCCGCCGTGAACGAGGTCAGCATACCCGAGAACCGGCCATTGTGGCGTAGTCCGCCCAGCGTCGCGACGATGCGTTCGCCGCAACGCAGGCCCAGAAACGTCACCGGGCCGTTCTCTCCGACAGCGAGATCGAGGAAGCGGCGTAGGGCCGGCAGTTCGTCGGCGGCGATCCCGGCCGCTCGGTTGCGCTCGGAGCGTTGCGCCACGAAGGCATCGAGGATCTCCAAGCGATCCTGGGGGCTCCGAGCTTCGACAACCGACACGGGGCCGAGCGCGCGCAACCGGTTCATTTTCTGGCGCAGCTTCTTGCGGGTGTCCCGCGAAAGTTGCGCCTTCAGGAAGGTATTGGGGTCGGGCATGAGATCCGCCTTGTAGGCGAAGCTCGGGCTAGGTTGCCCCGCGAGAGCCAGCAGGGGATTGGCGTGGCCTTGCCATCCGCGGGGCTGGTTGCGGAAGGCGAAGAGATCGATCGGCGTGTCGCTCGCCGATGCGGCGCGACGCAACAGCTCGCGGAGGCTCTCCGGCGACCATTCCACCCCCGGCCTGAAAAGGCCCATGTTGAAATTGCTGTCCTTGGCGCCGAGGAAGCTGGCCATCCGAAGCGAACCCTGGCGCTGTACACCGAGCGGCAGCAAAGCCACGGCCCGACCCGCTTCGTCGCGGACCACGACAATGAAGGGCGCGATGTTGAGGGACGTTCCGACGGTCTCGACCCAGGGCAGCATCCAGGCCGGGGCCTGATAGGGCGTCATGGGCGAGACCGCGGCCAGTTCGCGCCAAGCGGGCAGCGCCGCCTCGGGATCTGAATGGACTGAAACGGAGGAAAAAGATCTGCCGGACAGCGTAAGCGTGCGATCCGGGCCGGACTTCGCAGCCGCACGGCACGACGGGCCGGCGCAGGTCGCGACATCTGACATGGGGCCCGCTACTCCATCGGCTCCCGACCATGGGGATCCTTTCGCCCAGTCTAGCAAGAAAGCCGCAAGCGCTCCCGTCTATGATGGGTTGGGGTAAACGGACTGCGGGGGCGGCCATGCGTGATCAGATCATCGGAGCGGGATTCGCCGCGCTTGGCGCCACTGGTCTTCATCGGTTGGTGGCACCTCGCCTGCGTGGCCTCGGTGCCGTGTTGATGTTCCATCACGTCAGGCCGACCGGGCCGCGCGATTTCGCGCCGAACGGCATGCTCGAGATCACTCCGGCTTTCCTCGATGCGGCGCTGACCCGCCTGCGGGCCATCGGCTATCGTATCGTGGGCCTCGACGAGGCCGTGGCGGAGCTTCGCGACGGCGGAGACACCAAAGCAGCGCCCTTCGCCGTGCTCACTTTCGACGATGGCCTCCGAGACAATCTCGTCCACGCTCTGCCGGTGCTGGAGCGACATGGGGCGCCGTTCATCAACTACGTCACGACCGGCTTCGCGGCACGGACGGCGCGGCTCTGGTGGGTGGAGCTCGAGGAGGCGGTCCGCCGCGCAGACCGGCTCGACCTGCGCATCGACGGCGCGTCGCTCTCGCTGCCGGCCGATACGCCGGCCCAGAAGTCGGCAGCCTTTAAAGCGGTCTATTGGAAGCTGCGCGGAGGATCCGAGGAGCGGCTCCTGTCGGTGGTGGGCCAGTTGGCCGCCGGGCAGGGGATCGACGGGCGCAGCCTCGTCGACAGCCTCTGCATGGACTGGGACGAGATCGAGGTGCTGGCACGGCATCCGCTCGCGACCATCGGTGGCCACACGCTGACCCATCCGCGGCTGGCGCGACTCGATGCCGCCGAAATGCGAACCGAGCTCGGCGCCGCCAAGAGCGAGCTGGAGGAGCGGCTCGGCCGCACCGTGGATCATTTCGCCTACCCGGTCGGCGACCCCGGCTCAGCCGGGCCGCGCGAATTCGCAGCCGTTGCGGACTTCGGCTATGCCAGTGCTGTCACGACTCGGCCCGGGCTCATCCATCCCGAGCACGCCGCGTATCTGACGGCGCTGCCTCGGGTTTCGGTGAATGGTGCGTGGCAGGACCTGCGCCACCTCGAAGTGCTGCTGTCGGGAGCCGCCTTCGCGCTGTGGAACCGGGGACGCAAGCTCAACGTGGCGTGAGGGGCGTCACAGGCCCGGTTCGCGGTCCGGCCGCTCCATCCAGGCGATGAGCGGCATCAGGGGCAGGATCCAGGCGAGGCCGAGCGCCGCATAGATGACGGCCTGGACCGGTCCCGAAGCCGTACGGATCGCCTCGGCCTCTGCCGTCACCATGGCGCAGACCGCGTAGACCATGACGAAGAGCAGCATCGCACCGGCACCGATGAATTTGCGGACGCGTCGGCTCATCGGAGTTCCTTGTGGTCGAGAATGCGAGGCCGTGAGGCTGAGTCGGACCTTCGGTCCAATTTCAACTCGGATCATCCTGCCTTATCTCTTTGTCGGCTCTCAAGCGATTGCGGTTGTGGGTTTCAGGGTTGGTCGGATCGCGAGATCCGCCCATCGTCATCAGGTATCAGCAGTCCATGTCGTTCCAGCACGTCCGCCCCGCGCTCCTCAACCTTCAAGCGAGCGCCCCGGTCACGGTGTCAAAGGCCGCCGGGTCCTTGGGCCTCATTCGCGCCTGGCTCTGGGTCGTGGCGGCCTGCATCTTCGCCATGGTTGTCGTTGGGGGAGCCACGCGTCTGACCCAGTCCGGCCTGTCCATCACCGAGTGGAAACCCGTGATGGGCGTGCTGCCGCCCTTGGACGACGCCGCGTGGCAGTCCGAGTTCGAGAGGTACAAGCAGATCCCGCAGTTCACGCTGCTCAACGCCGACATGACGCTCGCGGGTTTCAAGACGATCTTCTACTGGGAATGGGCACATCGATTGCTGGGGCGGATCATCGGCAGCCTCGTGGCCCTGCCGCTTGTCGGCTTCTGGATCACCGGGCGACTGACCCCGGCCCTCAAGCCTCGCCTTCTGGGCCTCCTGGCGCTCGGCGGCCTTCAGGGCGTGATCGGCTGGTTCATGGTCAAATCGGGTTTGAGCGCCCGCACGGAAGTCTCGCAATATTTCCTGGCGCTGCACCTCGTCACGGCCTCGCTGACCCTGGTCTGGACGATCTGGCTGGCGGAAGGGTTGGCTCGTGCAAAACCTTCGGTCCATCGTCCGGCGCTCGACCGGCTACGACCGGTCGCGACGCTGCTCTTAGTCCTGGTGCTTGTGCAGATCGGGCTTGGCGCCTTCGTGGCGGGACTGCACGCCGGCCTCACCTACAACACGTGGCCGCTGATGGACGGGCATTGGGTGCCCCCGCTGGCGGATCTCGTCCGGCAGTCACCGCTGTGGTCCAACCTGTTCGAGAACATGACGACGGTGCAGTTCGATCATCGGACCGTCGCCTATGGTGTCCTGATCGTCGCCCTGTTCCATGCCGCGCAGGCCTGGAGCAAGGCTCCCGGCACGGCTGCGGCGCAGCGCGCCGCGGTGCTGGTCGGCGCCGTCCTGCTTCAGGCGCTCATCGGGATCACGACGCTGCTGCTCGTCGTCCCGCTCTGGGCCGCGCTCCTGCACCAGGCTTTCGCCATGATCGTACTCGCCACAGCGGTGGTGCATCGTCGGCATCTGAGCGTGCCGGCAATGCGCGTAGATCCGGCCTGATGCTCAGGCTGCCAGGGCTTGGTCGAGGTCGGCGATGAGGTCAGCCGCGTCCTCGATGCCGATCGAGAGTCGGACGGTGTCGGGTCCCGCGCCCGCCGTGACGCGCTGATCGTCGGTCAGTTGCCGGTGGGTGGTCGAAGCGGGGTGGATCACCAGCGAACGCGTGTCTCCGACGTTGGCGAGATGGCTGAAGAGCTTCAGTCGGCTCACGAGTGCTACGCCGGCATCGTAACCGCCCTTCAGCCCGAAGGTGAAGACCGCCCCGGCCCCCTTGGGGCAGTAGCGTTGCGCCAACGCGTGATAGGGATCGTCCGGCAGACCTGCATAGCTGACGCGGGATACGGCCGGATGGTGCGACAGGTAGGTCGCGACTTCTAGGGCATTGTCGCAATGGCGCCGCATGCGCAGCGGCAGCGTTTCGATCCCGGTCAGGATCAGGAACGCGTTGAAAGGCGACAGGGAAGGCCCGAGATCGCGCAGGCCGAGAACCCGGCAGGCGATGGCGAAGGCGAAGTTCCCGAAGGTTTCGCCCAGGACCATGCCGTTATACTCGGGCCGCGGCTGAGACAGGGCCGAAAAGCGATCGTCCGCCATCCAATCGAAGCTGCCGCCATCGACGATCACGCCGCCGATCGAATTGCCATGACCGCAGAGAAACTTGGTGGCCGAATGGACCACGATGTCGGCGCCATGCTGGAAGGGGCGGACGAGGTAGGGCGACGCCAGGGTGTTGTCGACGATGAGCGGCACGCGGGCCTGCTTGGCCACCGCCGCAATGGCGGCGATATCGGTGACGATGCCGCCGGGGTTGGCCAGCGATTCGATGAAGATCGCCCGAGTCTTCTCGGTCACCAGCGCCGCGAAAGCTTCAGGGTCGGCCGGGTCGGCCCATTTCACCTGCCAGCCGAAGTTCTTGAAAGCGTGGTTGAACTGGTTGATCGAGCCGCCATAGAGCTTGGTCGAGGCGATGAACTCGTCGCCGGGCTGCATCAAGGTGTGGAACACGATCTGCTGGGCGGCATGGCCGGACGCCACGGCCAGCGCCGCGGTTCCGCCTTCCAGCGCCGCGACGCGCTCCTCCAGAACCGCGCAGGTCGGGTTGGTGATGCGCGAGTAGATGTTGCCGAAGGCCTTGAGCCCGAACAGCGCCGCCGCGTGGTCGACGTCGTCGAAGACGAAGGAGGACGTTTGATAGATCGGCGTGGCGCGGGCGCCGGTCGTTGGGTCAGGCTGAGCGCCGGCATGGACGGCCAGGGTTGCAAAGCCGGGGAGGTGCTGGTCGATAGCGTCGTGGGTCATGATCGGCTCCGATCCGCTACGGACGAGCGCGCCGTCCGCCTTCCGATGCACACCCTGCCGGGTTTTGCAGCCGGAGTGAAGATCCTCCAGCTTCACTTCGATCATTCTATCTGGAATTGAACCGCAGTAGCGTCAGTAGCATGCTGCAAAGTCGATGCCGTCCGGAGCCGTTCGATGCACATTAAGGTGGGGCTAGCGATCATTTTGTCTCTGGTCGCAAGCGCGGCTTTCGGTCAGGGCCGAGCCGCCGGGGAGACCCTGATCGAGCATGTGCCGCCCGACTTCAAGCTGGGTACGCGCTCGTCGAGCGGTGCTTCGCAGATGACGGAATTCGTGCCGCAAGGCGAGACTGTGAATGGGTGGTCGGAACTGATCACCACGCAGATCTTTTTGGCCCAGCGGCATCGAGACTCGGCGGCCTTCCTGTCCCAGGTCGGGCAAAACTGGCGGCAATCCTGTCCCGGCAGCCGACCCGAACCGGTCGATCGAACGGGTACATGGTCTCGATGCTGATCCTGAAGTGCGAGCAGAGCCCGCGCACGGGGCATGCCGAGAACACCGTGTTTCCGCGCCATCTCGGGCCAAGACAGCTTCTATCTCGTCCAATATGCGTTCCGATCGACGCTGGATCAGGGAAAACTGTCGAAAGCGCTCTCGTTCCTGTCCGCCGTCACCGTCTGCGACACCCGCTCGCCCGACCATCCCTGTCCGTAGCCGGAAGGCAGCCCGTAGCAGACCTCCGGGAAGCGTCGGTCGAGTGTCCGTCGACTGATCATCGAGCCCGGGCGAGGCGTGCCGCCTCAATGGCGGGGCAACGGTTCATGACGACCGTGACACCCACGGCCTCCGCCCGTGCCGCCGCGTCGTCGTCACGGACGCCAAGTTGCATCCAGATCGTGCGAGGCAGGGGAGACAGCGCCAGGGCCTCGTCGACCACTCCGCCGGCTGCCTCCGAGTTGCGGAACACGTCGACGAGATCGATCGGGCCCGTCACCTCGGCCAATGTGGCGAGGACAGGCTGTCCCAGGATCTCGCCGCCCGCGAGGCCGGGGTTGACTGGGATCACCCCCATGCCTCGCCGGAGCCACCACGCCATCACGCCATGCGAGGGCCGCGCCGCATTGAGCGAGGCACCGACCAGCGCGACCACGCGCGTGCTCTCGAGCACGGAAGCTATCAGGGCGTCGGGGTAGTGATCGTGGTTCAAGCCATCCCCTGTAGCTCTATGGTATTCTGATACCGCACAGTCCAAGCTCATGTTTTTCGACCTGTTTCGGCTCCCTTACGTTGACGGGACGCTTCGGCCTGCTTAGAAAGACCCTCAGCGGCGGCCTCCTTCAGGATGGCCGCCTCTCCTGTTACGGAACTCGAAACCTCATGTTTGGCAAGACTCATTCGACCAAGACGGCCGAGATCGAGAAACAGTGGGTCGTGATCGACGCCACTGGCCTCGTCGTCGGACGTCTCGCGTCCGTCATCGCACTGCGCCTTCGCGGCAAGCACAAAGTCACCTTCACGCCCCACATGGACGATGGCGATCACATCGTCGTGGTCAATGCGGACAAGGTGGTCTTCACGGGCCGCAAGAAGGAACAGAAGGTGTATTACCACCACACCGGTTACCCGGGTGGCATTAAGGAACGCACTGCCAAGTTCATTCTTGACGGCCGCTTCCCGGAGCGCATCGTCGAGAAGGCCGTGGAGCGCATGCTCCCGCGTGGCCCGCTCGGCCGCAAGCAACTCGGCAACCTCCGCGTCTACAAGGGCGCCGAGCATCCCCACGTTGCGCAATCGCCCGTGACGCTCGACGTCGCTGCCCTCAACTCCAAGAACTCCAGGAGCAACTGATGGCCGAGACGCTCTCGTCCCTGCAGGACCTCGCCACCGTCAACGCGTCGGTCCAGCCCGATGCCCCCGTTTACGTCCAGAAGCTCGACGCTCAGGGCCGCGCCTACGCGACCGGCAAGCGTAAGGACGCCGTGGCCCGCGTCTGGATCAAGCCCGGCTCGGGCAAGATCTCCGTCAACGGCCGTGCCTTCGACGTCTATTTCGCCCGTCCGGTGCTGCGCATGATCGTGCAGCAGCCGCTCGGCATCGTAAGCCGCACCAACCAGTACGACCTCACCATCACGGTGGCGGGCGGCGGTCTTTCGGGACAGGCCGGCGCCGTGCGCCATGGCCTGTCGAAGGCCCTGACCTACTTCGAGCCGGAGCTCCGTGCTCCGCTGAAACGCGAAGGCTTCCTCACCCGCGACAGCCGCGTGGTCGAGCGCAAGAAGTACGGTCACAAGAAGGCCCGCCGGTCCTTCCAGTTCTCGAAGCGCTGATTTCAGCTTTCGACGACGGATCCGGAGCGCATCGGCTCCGGGTTCTCTCGGCACAGCACGATCGGGTCGGAATCGCCAAGGCGGTCCCGGCCCTTTTTCAATTATAGGGGCGCGTCCGACGGCCCAACGAATTCGACGTCCCAGGCAATCCGTCACAATCCTGTGGGACTCATCCTCCTCGAACCGCATCAGCGAGGCACGACATGGCGACGATCTTCATCGACGGCGAGGCCGGCACCACGGGGCTCGGCATCCGCGATCGCCTGTCCCGTCACGCCGGCGTCGCGTTGCGCTCCATCGATCCCGAGCGGCGGAAAGACCCGGCCGCCAAGGCGGAGCTGATGCGAGAGGTTGATCTCGTTATCCTGTGCCTGCCCGATGCCGCGTCGCGCGAGACCGTGCGGATCGCCGATGAACTCGGTTCCGCCGCGCCGAAAATCCTCGACGCCTCGACGGCTTATCGCGTGGCGTCGGACTGGACTTACGGTTTTGCGGAGCTCGACGCCGGTCAGGGAAAACGCATCGGGGCCGCCCATCGCGTCAGCAACCCCGGCTGCTACCCTACCGGCGCGATCGCGCTGCTGCACCCTCTCGTCGAGTCGGGCCTGATCCCTCCCGATACGCCGCTCACCATCAATGCCGTCAGCGGCTACAGCGGAGGCGGCAAGTCCCTGATCGAAGACCATGAAGCCGGCAGGGCTCCGTCTTTCGAGCTTTATGGGCTCGACATGGAGCACAAGCACGTCCCTGAGATCCAAAAGTACAGCGGACTGACGATGCGCCCGATCTTCGTCCCCTCGGTCGGCAAGTTCCGCCAGGGCATGGCCGTTAGCGTGCCGCTTCATTTGGACGCCTTGCCGGGCCGCCCCAAGCTGGCTGACATCGAGGAGGCGCTCACGCGCTATTACGCCGAAGGACGCTTCGTGAACGTCGTGCCGGGGCAGGGCAAAGTCGACCCGGAGAGCTGCAATGATACCAACACGATGCAGCTTCGTGTCGCCGGCAGCGAACCGCGACGCCAAGCTGTCCTGGTGGCGACGCTCGATAATCTCGGCAAGGGTGCGTCGGGCGCCGCGGTGCAAAATCTCGAACTCATGCTTGGCCTCGACTGATCGGGTCATCGTGTCCCGGTTGCCGGGTCTTATTGCACCGCCCATCTTGGATCTGTGCCACCCTGCGCGGAACCCTGCCTGATGCCGACACTCGACTCTCCAGCGCCCTCACGCCGCATCGACGTCGAGACGCTCGGTCGTCGCGCACCTGCGCCGCTGCCGCTTGAGACGCCGCCGGGAACCCTGGCCCTGCTCAAGGGCCTACGCGACAATCCGGTCGCGACCTGGACGCGTTGGCATTTCGAGCGCCCGATCCTCCATGGCCAGAGTGTCCTCGGCCGGGTCGCTGTCGTGAGCGACCCCGCCATGATCCGCCATGTCCTCGTTGAAAATAGCGCCAATTACGACAAGGGCGGGTTGCAGCGGCGCATGCTGGGCGGCGGCCTCGGGACCGGCCTGTTGCTGGCGGAAGGGGCGGAGTGGAAGGCGCAGCGTCGGGCCTTGGCGCCGCTCTTCTCTCCTCGGCACGTCGAAGGCTTCAAGCGCTCGATGGTCGAGGTCGCCGACGAGATGGCCGAGCGCTGGTCGGGGCTCCGCGACGGTCGCCGCATCGACATCGCCTCCGAAATGGCCCGCGTGACTCTTCGGGTGCTGGGGCGGACGATCTTCTCGGAAGCCATGAACGGCCCAGAAGACACATTCGCCCGCGCGGTCTCCCGTTATCTGGACGCCGTGGGGAAGATTGATCCGCTCGACATTCTCGACATGCCAGCCTGGGTGCCGCGCCTGGCCTCGGCGCAGACCAAGCCGCTCATTCGCTTCTTCGAGGACGAGGTCAGCGGCATGTTGGCAAAGCGACATGCCCTGATCGCCCGCGATGGAGCGGCGGTACCTCGCGACCTTCTCACCTTATTGATTGAGGCTCGGGATCCCGAAACCGGTCTCGGCCTCTCCGACGACGACGTGAAGGCCAATATCATCACCTTCCTGATCGCCGGGCACGAGACGACCTCGAATGCGTTGACCTGGGCTTTGTACCTGTTGTCGGAACATCCCGAGGCTCGCGCCGCCATAGAGCGCGAGGTGGACGAGCTTATGCCGGACGGGCGCGTGGACCCGACGCGCGTCGATGCCTTTATCCATACCCGGGCGGCGCTGGATGAGGCGATGCGGCTCTACCCGCCCGCAGCCTCCATCAGCCGTGAGGCGCTGGGGCCCGACAAGTTGGGTGAGATCCGCATCAAGGCTCGCACCATGGTGGTGGTGTCGCCCTATGTGCTGCACCGCCACAAGCTTCTGTGGGAGGCACCCGACCATTTCGTGCCGGACCGGTTTCTGCCGGACCGGCGAGGCGAGATCGATCGTTTCGCCTATCTGCCTTTCGGCGCGGGACCGCGTGTCTGCATTGCGGCTTCCTTCGCGGTGCAGGAGGCCGTGATCATCCTGGCGACTGCAATGCGCCATGTCCGTCTCACGCTGGCACCGGGCCACGAGGTCATGCCGGTTCAACGGGTGGCGCTCCGGTCGCGCGGCGGCATGCCGATGATGATCCGGCGGCGCTGAGCCTGTCTTGCCGCGACGGCGAATGCGCCGGCCCGAAGCGGCGAGAAATAGATCGTGCGGTCCACCTGTCCCTCCCCGGAGCAGGCTACCGTATTCACACATCTCGATAGCCGCGACGCGGGCCGCCTCCCCTCTCCCTTGTGGAGAGGGGTAAGGGGTGAGGGTCCGGAGGAGCCAGCAATGCGGCCCTCGTCACGGCATCCACGACCTGCGGAAAGGATGTCGCGACCCTCACCCCCGGCCCCTCTCCACAAGGGAGAGGGGAGCCGCGCACCACCGTCGAGATGTGTAAATCCAGTAGCCAGAGCGGAGCGGTGACGGGTGGGGTCACCGGCGTGAGTAGCGCTTCGTGCCACATCACCTCATCCGGTCCGGCTAAGCCCGACATCTTTCCCCGTTCCGGGAATGAGAGACGCCCCTCTCTGCACGAAATCTACAGAGACGGGGTGTATTTAATAGCCTGGGATCAGGCCCCGGTCTTCCGCCAAGCCGCAACGGACTGCTTCTGCTCCCCAAGGCCTGCGATGCCGAGCGACATGACATCGCCGGCCTTCAGATAGACGGGGGGCTTCATTCCCATGCCGACGCCGGGCGGCGTGCCGGTGGTGATCACGTCTCCGGCTTCC
This sequence comes from Janthinobacterium lividum, assembly GCA_050920985.1. Classification (GTDB taxonomy): domain Bacteria; phylum Pseudomonadota; class Alphaproteobacteria; order Rhizobiales; family Beijerinckiaceae; genus Lichenihabitans. The sequence goes on from JBPBQY010000089.1 coordinate 54,103, forward strand.
AGCACCATGAAATGCGAGATGTAGGAGACGATTTGCACGACGTTGAAGATCATCGTCGCGGTCGATCCCGTCTGCATGCGCCGGCCGTTGACGTCGAGCCACATGTCGAGCGCCTGAACGTCGGCGATCTCGTCCGGGGTCACCAGCCAGGGGCCGAGCGGCCCGAAGGTGGCGCAGCCCTTGCCCTTCATCCATTGACCGCCGCGCTCGATCTGGAAGGCGCGCTCCGAGACGTCGTTGCAAATACAGAAGCCGGCGACGTGGTCCATCACCTCTTTTTCGTTGATGTAGGAGGTGCGGGCACCGATGACGATCGCGAGCTCGACCTCCCAGTCGGTCTTCTCGGAGGCTTTGGGCAGCATGACCTCATCATTCGGTCCGACGATGCAGTTCGGGGCCTTGTTGAAGAGAATGGGTTCCTTCGGAATCGGCGAGCCCGTCTCGGCTGCGTGGTCGGCAAAGTTCAAGCCGACGGCGATGAAGTTGCAGGGCCGGGCGACGCAGGAGCCCAAACGCGGCGACCCTTGGACGAGGGGAAGGGACTCAGGATCGGCGGACCGGATTCGGGCCAGGGCATCGCGGCCGAGGTTCTCGCCGGCGAGATCCGGCACCAGATGATCGATGCTGCGCAGGGCGCCAGCATGGAACAGGCCGGGCTTCTCGTGTCCTGGCTCGCCGTAACGCACCAATTTCATCATCGTCTCCCGCATTCCGGGGCCTCGAACGGGCCCGGCTCGCCGCGACTATGCGTGCCGTCAGCCTCGACGACAAGGAGGCTTCCTCGCCATCTCGGCTGCACGAGACGGCCTCTTGCAGGAGGCGGGAGCCACGTCGTGACCCCCGCCGTCGGTCAGCCGTGGGGCTTGAACACGACCTTGGTGCAATTGTCCGTCTTGTCGCGGAAGGCTTCGTAGAGGGCCGGCCCTTCCTCGAGCGAGGTCGAGCGGTGGCTGATGATGAAGGACGGGTCGATCTCGCCCTTCTGGATACGCTCCATCAGGGGTTTCATGTAACGCACCATGTGAGTCTGACCGGTCTTCAGGGTCAGTCCCTTGTTCATCAAGATGCCAAGCGCCACAGGGCCGACCGGTCCCGCGAACACGCCAGGCATCGAAACATTGCCACCCGGACGACAGGCCAGGATGGCCTGGTTCAGCGCGAAGGGACGCTCCATGCTGACGGTCGCCGCCATGACGGCCGAGCTGACCTTTTGGGCCAGGGTGTCGGCACCATGGGATTCCATGCCGACCGCCTCGATGACCGAATCCGGCCCGAGACCGTGGGTCATCTCCATCAGGGTGTCCTGGACGTTCTCCGTGCCGAAATCGATCGTCTCGGCACCGGCCTGGCGTGCCAGGGCCAGACGCTCCGGCACGGTGTCGATGGCGATGACCCGCTTGGCGCCGAGCAGGAAGCACGACTTGATGGCCAGAACGCCGACTGGACCACAACCCCAGATCGCGACCGTGTCCTCGGGACCGATGTCGCAATGCTCGGCCGCCTGATAGGCGGTCGGGAAGATGTCGCTGAGGAACAGGACCTGCTCGTCGGTTAGTCCCTCAGGGACGACGATCGGTCCGACATCGGCATAGGGCACACGCAGATATTCGGCCTGGCCACCGGCGAAGCCGCCCGTGATGTGGGAAAAGCCGAACAGGCCGGCCAGTGGGTAGCCGAAGGTTTCGGCCTGGAGCTTGCCGTTCGGGTTGGTGCGCTCGCAGCAGCTCCAGTTGCCCCACTTGCACTGCCGGCACTCGCCGCAGCAGATCGTGAAGGGCACGACGATCCGGTCGCCGACCTTCAGCTTCGCGTTATCGCGACCGACTTCGATCACCTCGCCCATGGTCTCGTGACCCAGGACGTCTCCACATTCCATGGTGGGCATGAAGCCGCCCATCAAATGAAGATCCGATCCGCAAATCGCGCAGGCCGTGACCTTGATGATGACGTCCCGTCCGTGTTCGATCTTGGGATCGGGGACCGTCTCGCAGCGAATATCGCCCTTGCCTTGCCACGTGAGTGCTTTCATGACGACCTCCTGCCGTGTCCATGGTTCCGAGACGTACGCGACGGGACAGTCGAAGTTCCTCCGAAGATCGGTTTAAATGGGCGAACGAAGGGCTACGGCGCCGTTCGAACCACGAAGAACTTCGCTCCGATCCGGATCGAAACCGAGATCCGAACCGCTACCGACACGCTCTGCACTCGTCCACAGCCCTCATGACGATCGTACGACGGACCACTATACGTCCGAATTCTAGCTTTTCACCCGAACATACTCGCCCGGCGCGTCGCAGAGCGGCTGCAATACGCCGCCACCGGGGTCACGGGCTGCGACCTTGTCGGGCGACTGGGCGGCGATCCAGGACATCCAGTCCGGCCACCAGCTTCCCGCTGTCTCGGTCGCGTCAGCCAGCCAATCCTCGTAGCTGTCGCCGACTTCCGGGCCGGACCAGAACTGGTACTTCGGCCTGTAGGGCGGGTTCACCACGCCCGCGATATGGCCCGAGCCCGCCAGCACATAGCGCATCGGGCCCCCGAAGAACCTGGCCCCGACGAAGACCGACTTGGCCGGAGCGATATGGTCTTCCTTCGTGGCGAGGTTGTAGACCGGGATCGTCACTCGGCCGAGATCCAGTGTCTCGCCGCCGATGATCATCTCGCCCTGGGTCAGCTTGTTCCCGAGATAGCAGTTGCGCAGGTAGAAGGAATGGTTGGCGGCCGGCATCCGGGTGGAGTCGGCGTTCCAGGTCAGGAGGTCGAAAGCCGTCGGCGACTGTCCCTTGAGGTAGTTGTTGACGACATAGCTCCAGATCAGGTCGTTTGGCCGGAGCATGTTGAAGGCATTGGCCATCTTCGAGCCCCGCAGATAGCCATGCTCGTTCATCTCGGCTTCCAGCGCCGCAATCTGCTCCTCGTTGGCGAAGACCTTTAGGTCGCCGGCGTTGCGGAAGTCGGTCTGCGCCGTGAAGAACGTCGCCGACGAGATTCGCCGGTCGTCCGTCAGCGCCATATAGGCGAGGGTCACGGCCAGCAGCGTTCCACCCACGCAATAGCCGATGCTGGTGACGTCGCGCTCCCCGGTCGCGGCCTCGATCGCGTCGAGCGCCGCGAAGATGCCCTCGCGCATAAAGCTTTCGAAGTCCTTGTCGGCGTGGCGCTCGTCCGGATTGACCCAGGAGATGACAAAGACCGTCAGCCCCTGATCGACGGCCCATTTAACGAAGCTCTTCGCCGGGTTGAGGTCGAGCACGTAGAATTTGTTGATCCACGGCGGCACGATCAGCAGCGGCCGGCGATAAACCTCCGCGGTCGCCGGAGCATATTGGATCAGCTCCATGAGGTCGTTGCGGTAGACGACCTTGCCCGGCGTCATCGCCATGTTGACGCCGAGTTGGTGTACCGAATTGTCGCTCTGGCGGATCTTCAGCTCGCCTTTGCCGGCCGCGATGTCCTCGGCGAGCATCTTCATGCCGCGGACGAGGTTCTCGCCGCCTTCCGCGAATGTGTGTTTCAGCAGTTCCGGGTTGGTGGCGAGGAAGTTGGACGGCGAGAGCGCGCCTGTCAGCTGCCGCAGATAGAACCGCGCCTTGTTGCGCGTCTCCTCGTCGAGTTCCGCCTCTTCCACGAGGCCGTTCGCCCAGTCGGATGTGATCGTGTAGGCTTGACGAATGAAATCGAAGGCCGGCAGCTCGCGCCATTCGGGAGCGGCGAAGCGTTTGTCTGTGACCTTCTCGGGCTGTGGATCCGGGTCGGCTTGGCCGGCGGAGCGGCGCAGCGTGCCGGCCCAGAGGTCGACCATCTGGCTCGACAGCGTCGCCTGAGCCACCATCATTTTGGCGGGGTCGGTGAACCACTGCGCCGCCACCTGGCCCAGCGTCTGCACCATGTCCTTCGCCTCGTCGGCTCCCTTGCGCGGCGCATCCAGCCGGGCGCGGCGTTCCAGATAGGCAGCAGCGACCTTCTGGCTCTCCTCGACCAGGCGGCCTATGTTGCGCGACAGCTTGTCGAACTCGGCGTAGCCCGGCACCGGCTGAGCTGCATCCTGCGACTCGGGCCGAGCCTGATCCGGGGCAGGGCGCTCGGCGGCTGCAGGTACGGCGGGCCCGGTCGGCGCTTCGGCGTTGAGCGACGCTGCGACCGTCGCCTCCACGGCCGGCGCGCGAACCGCTTGGGCACTGTCGCGGAGATCGGACGCGAGAGGCTCTAGCGGTTTCGGTGCGGCGCGGCCCTTTCGTCGCGATGGACGCTGGTCCTTCATGGCGCTTTCCCTCTCCGCAGCCCGCGTCATGGTTCCGCGGTGTCAGCCTTTTGGTCGTCGTCGAGCCCGGCTTTCCGTCCCGGTCCCGACATAATATCTCGCTAGCGAGCGCGTCGAGGGAGCCGCAAGGACTTCACGCCCGTCACAGGCGCCGGAGACATTGTATGAGTGGGAAAGAGCCCGATCGCAACATGGGTTCCCGGTGGTTGGCCGGCATCGTCCTGGCGACGATCCTTGGAGCCTCGACGGATCCGGCCCGTGCCGGAGACAGCTTGTGGGATTCGGCGCTGCAAACGCTGAATCTCAAGAGCACACCGGCCGGGCCTGCACCGGCCTTTGTCGAGAAGACCAGGCCCGATCCCGAGGGCATGAGCTATCTGCCGCCCGCCGTCCCTCACAAGGTCAGTCCTCTCGCCGTCAAAACCGCCGCCGAGATCCAGGCCAAGAAGGACGCTCTCGATGCCGCCCAGGTGCGGCAGACCAACCCGAACGCTCCGGTGCCCCTGCAGGTCGCCAAGGCGAGGAAGACCGGCAAGGCCAAGCCGCCTGCTGATGTTCCGGATTGATTCACCAAAAGACAGCAATGTGACATAGTCTGTCGATGGCGCGGAAGTGCGCCAGCTTCTTGCCGAGGACCCGCCCTCCGATGTCCGAATTTCACCGCGTCCGCCGCCTGCCGCCCTACGTCTTTGAGCAGGTCAATCGCCTGAAGGCTGCAGCACGCAACGCCGGTGCCGACATCATCGACCTCGGGATGGGTAATCCGGACCTGCCGGCGCCGAAACATGTCGTCGACAAGCTCGTCGAGACCGCCACCAAGCCACGGGTCGACCGCTATTCCTCGTCGAAGGGCATTGCCGGCCTGCGCCGCGCTCAGGCGAGCTACTACGGTCGCCGGTTCGGCGTGAAGCTCGACCCGGACCGCCAGGTCGTGGCGACGCTGGGGTCGAAGGAGGGCTTCGCCAACATGGCGCAGGCCATCACGGGCCCGGGCGACGTGGTTCTTGTCCCCAATCCCTCCTACCCCATCCATGCCTTCGGCTTTCTCATGGCGGGCGGGGTGATCCGCTCGGTGCCGGCCGAGCCGACGCCCGATTATTTCACCGCGCTCGAGCGGGCCGTGGTCCATTCGATCCCCAAGCCCTTGGCCGTGGTGGTCTGCTACCCGTCGAACCCGACGGCGATGATCGCCTCGCTCGACTTCTATCGCGACCTCGTCGCCTTCGCGAAGAAGCACGAGATCTTCATCCTGTCGGATCTCGCCTATTCGGAAGTCTATTTCGAAGGCGAGCCGCCGCCCTCGGTGCTGCAGATTCCCGGCGCCATGGACGTCTGCGTGGAGTTCACCTCCATGTCGAAGACGTTTTCCATGCCGGGTTGGCGCATGGGATTCGCGGTCGGCAACGAACGGCTCCTCGCGGCGCTGACGCGGGTCAAGAGCTACCTCGACTATGGCGCCTATACGCCGATCCAGGTCGCCGCCGCTGCGGCCCTGAACGGCCCGGAAGATTGCATCGTCGAGATGCGCTCGATCTACAAGGCACGCCGCGACGTCATGGTCGAGAGCTTCGCGGCCTCGGGCTGGACCGTGCCGGCACCGGCCGCCTCCATGTTCGCCTGGGTGCCGATCCCGGAGCGGTTCCGCCATCTCGGCAGCCTGGAATTTTCCAAGCTCCTGATCGAGCGCGCCGACGTCGCGGTGGCGCCGGGTATCGGCTTCGGCGAACATGGCGACGATCATGTCAGGCTGGCGCTGGTCGAGAACGAGCAGCGTATCCGTCAGGCGGCCCGCGGCATCAAGAAGTTCTTCGATACGGCCGACACGCGTCTTCACAACGTCGTGCCGCTGAAACAGACGGCTTGACGGCGGCGCTCACCTCGGCCAGCCAGGGCAGCGAGGCGCTCGCGCGCCTTCTCGGTGCCGCCACGGCCGTCACGGTCTTCACCGGCGCCGGCATCTCGACCGAATGCGGCGTGCCGGATTTCCGGTCGCCCGACAGCCCGTGGCGGCTGAACGCGCCGATCGGCTTCAAGGACTATCTCGCCGACCCGGCCCTGCGGGCGGAGGCCTGGCGGCGCAAGTTTGTGATGGACGACCTTTATGCCGGGGCTCGTCCAGGGCGGGGACACCGCGCCATCGCCCGTTGGGCCGCGTCCGGGCTCGTCCATAGCGTGGTGACCCAAAACATCGACGGTCTGCACGGAGCCGCGGCAAGGCCCGGCGACCGGATCGTCGAACTCCACGGCAATGGCACTTTCGCGCGCTGCCTCAGCTGTGGTCGCCGCCATGAGTTGGCGCCCATCCGCGCCCGTTTCGAAACCGATGGCGCTCTTCCCAAATGCACGTGCGGCGGTATCGTCAAATCGGCGAGCGTCGCCTTCGGGCAGTCGCTCGATGAGCGCGACCTCGCGCGCGCCGCTGAAGCCTCCCTGGCCTGCGATCTATTCATCGTCCTGGGCTCGAGCCTGATGGTGCGTCCGGCGGCCCGTTTTCCGGACTTGGCGCGGCGCAATGGTGCAAGGCTCGTGGTCGTGAACCGCGAACCGACGTCGGTCGATGCCGTCGCGGACCTCGTCGTCCTGGCCGATATCGGAGACGTTCTCGACCGGCTGTAACAAAAGCTACGGCCCGTTTCGCCGCCGCAGCAACACAGTTTTCATAATCTTGTTCGGCCGATCGTAATTTCGTCTTTTGCGGGATTCACCCGGTGCTAATGTCTGTTGACCGGGGTTCGGCAACGATTCGCGGCGGTGCCGAGGGGTTTCCGACGTCTCGGATCGGAGCGACGGCGCTTCTGGACAGGGTGATCGCGTTGAGCAGCAAAGATCAGTCCCAGGATCTGCAGATCGACCTCGGCGAAGCGGGCGACGCGCCGCTGGACCTCTTCGAACTCGCGGGCGAGATCAAGTGGTTCGACGTCTCCAAGGGCTACGGCTTCATCGTCCCCGAGAACGGTCTGCCGGACGTGCTGATCCACGTGACGACGCTGCGCCGAGACGGGTTTCAGGCCGCGCGCGAAGGCGCCCGGATCGTCTGCGAAGTGCTCAAACGCGCCAAGGGCCTTCAGGTGTTTCGCGTGCTGTCGCTCGACCTCTCGACCGCCATCCATCCTTCGCTGACACCGCCGGCCAGAACGCAAGTCCAGGTCGTGCCGACAGGCGGGTTCGAGATCGCCGTCGTGAAGTGGTTCAATCGTGTGAGGGGCTTCGGCTTCGTCTCGCGCGGCGAGGGGACGGAGGACATCTTCGTCCATATCGAGATCATGCGCCGATTCGGCATGACCGAACTCAAACCCGGCGAGAGCGTGCTGGTACGCTTCGGCGATGGTCCCAAGGGACTCATGGCGGCCGAGGTACGGCCGCTTGAAACCACTTCGCCTTCGTCGCATTGAGCTGTGGCTCCGAGGCGGACGCCTCGGCTTGCGCTTCGCCCAGCGGGTTCGCCCGCCATGGATCGCTCCTATGCTCGACGCCGTTGCTTCTCGGTCCTTCATTCGAACCCTCTTGGCGACCGCTACCCTCGCCCTGTTGCTCGGCTCGGCACCGCTCGCGGCCGTCCAGGCTGCCGCCGCTCCGGCCACCGACGACCTGACGATCCAGACGGCCAGTGGCAACCATCACTTCACCGTCGAAGTGATGCGCAGCCGCGAGGAGCTCGAACGCGGGTTGATGTTCCGCAAGACGATGGCGGCCGATCGTGGGATGCTGTTCGACTTCGGCTCGCCCCAGCCCGTGTCGATGTGGATGAAGAACACCTATCTGCCGCTCGACATGCTGTTCATCGCCGCGGACGGGCGGGTCGTGTCGGTCAAGCAGAACGCACAGCCCCAATCCGAAGCCATCATTCCATCAGGGGGTGATGTTCTGGGGGTTCTCGAGCTCAACGGGGGCGCGGCGGGGCGGATCGGTGTCAAGGCCGGCGACCACGTCGTCGATCCCATGTTCAAGCCCTGAGCTTGCTGCTCTGCGGCCTCCGTGGTAGCGCTGCCGCGTTGGGGATCGTCTGTCGATCGGGGTGTAGCGCAGTCTGGTAGCGCATCTGCTTTGGGAGCAGAGGGTCGCAGGTTCGAATCCTGCCGCCCCGACCAACATTCTTTGTAGTCTGGATCGCGTGCCGGGCTTCGGCGCGGGGCCCCCGCCAGTCGAGGTGACGTTTGACCATCGCCCGCATCTACCGACCGTCCCGCGGTGCCACTCAGTCGGGTCACGCCCGTACCAAAGCCTGGCTCCTGGAATACGAGCGTACCGCGGCGCTCGAGATCGAGCCGCTGATGGGTTGGTCGGGGTCGTCGGAAACGGAGTCGCAGGTCAAGATGCCCTTCGACACGCGCGAAGAAGCGATCGCTTTCGCCGAGAAGCGCGGGATCTCCTATGACGTCGAGGATCATCCGCCCGAGCGGGTGCGTCGCGGGCTCTCCTATTCCGACAATTTCAAACCGTCGCGCCTGACGCCCTGGACGCACTGATTTACCGATACCGCCGCCGTCGGTCGGCGGCGTGAGGCTCCGTAGCTCAGCTGGATAGAGCAGCCGCCTTCTAAGCGGCAGGTCGAAGGTTCGAGTCCTTCCGGAGTCGCCAACAACTACAATGGGTCAGCCAAGCTGAACGCGTAGGTGTTCCGACAGGTTAGCAGCAGTTCATTCCGACAGGTTTTCTGCTTTTATTTCAGACGCGTGTCGCTGTCGCGCGACCCGTGCATCCTCGTCTTCGTACGAGCGAGCACCGCCACTTGGCGGTCAGTCTCTGTCCCGAGCATCGAGCAGTTGGGAGCGCTTCAAGCCCGGCCGGACCCGTCCAGGCAGGCGCCCCTTTGCTAGACCCTTCCGCCACGGACGATGACATTGACCCGTCTCCCCACCTTGTCGCGGGTCGTAACCGCTGCGTCCTGATGGTCGCTGGCGGCTGCGCTCCCTTGAGGCGCTATCGTGGCAATGGCGCCGTCACTCGGCACGACATGCTGGGCGATCAGCGACACGCGCTCGCGATACTTGGTCGGGTCATAGCGGAATTCGTCTGCCACTGTTTCTGCTCCTCTCGTCGACCGCCGACACGGTGTCGGAAACCTGCTCTCCGCACATGTGGTGATCACGGATTTGCATGCAACAGGCCAAAACAGTCAAAAATATTGATAGGAGACATCGAAAATCGTGGTGAGATGCAGGCCCGCGACGAACCCGTTGTTGCCGAGCGTACCCTCCATGACGAAGCCGTCACCGGCGAGCGCAACGGTCAGACAAGCTGGTCGGCGATCGAGCGCGTTCTCGGCACGTCGACATCGCCTGTGTGCAGGGTCGTCACCGTCTCGATCAAGACGATGCCGCATTCCTGCTCGGCGATCGGATTGTGCAGGGTGCCTCGTGGAACGACGCAGAACTGTCCCTCGTCCAGCACGGTCTCGCGTCCGCCTTCGAACTGGATGCGCAGCCGACCGAAAAGGACGATGAACATCTCGTCCTCGTCGTCGTGCTTGTGCCAAGCCAACTCGCCAAGCAGCTTCGCGACCTTGACGTATTGATCGTTGACGCGACCGACGACGCGCGGCGACCAGTGTTCGACGACGCCGTCGAGCGCAGCGCGGAGATCGATGGCAGGGATCATGAGTGCGTCTTTCGTGGTCGGAGCGGGAGGAGGTTCGGGACGGGGTAGCGGCGAGCGTCCCATGACGGCGCAGTCGAATATCGCCTCGCATAGGCCACCGATGCCCGACTGAACACCGCATCCTCGCCATGCCGGGCATTAGCGTCCATGATGGTGGGATGTCTCGCAATCTCGATATCGGCCTCCTGCGCGCCTTCGCGGCTGTTGCCGACCGACGCAGCATGACGGCGGCAGCGGAAATCCTGCATCTCACCCAAGGTGCCGTCAGCCAGCAGATCGCCCGCCTGGAAGCCTTGGCCGGTGGTCCGCTTCTGGCGCGTGAACGGCCAGGGCTTCGCCTGACCTCCGCCGGCGAGCGCTTGCTCGGGCAGGCGCGTCGCATGGTGGCACTGAACGACGAGGTCTGGGCGGACCTCAATGGCGGTGCCCTCGCCGGACCGGTACGCCTCGGTGTTCCCTTCGACCTTCTCGGCCCGCGCTTCGGCTCCGTGCTCAAGCGCTATGCCGAGGCCTGCCCAGAGGTCGAGCTGTCTCTCCGCTCTGCAGCCTCGGCGGACCTGGCGCGTGACTTGGCAGCGGGGCGGCTCGACCTCGCCATCATCGAAGAGCCCGTCGGGTCGGCAAACGGCGAACTTTTGGCCGTGGACCGGCTCGTCTGGATGGGCGCGCGGGGCGGGGCGGCCCATCGCCGGACCCCTTTGCCCATTTCGATCGTGGCAGACAACTGTGTCTTCAAGCCCGCCGTTATGACGGCGCTCGATGGCCGGGATGGCGGCTGGCGAACGGTCTTCGAGAATGGCGGGCTGGAGGCGACCTTCGCGACGGTGCGGGCGGACCTCGCCGTCTCGGCCTGGCTGGCCACGACGGTTCCGGCCGACCTCGACGTGCTGTCGTCCGAGGCCGGCCTGCCGGACCTGCCCGCCTTCGCCATCATGCTGCATGACGGGGGGCATCTCGGGACGCCAGCCGTGCGCGAACTCGCGCGACATGTTCGCGAGGGATTCGTGAGATCCGACGCCAGCAGCTGAGCCTGCAGCCGATTGTGTCTTCGGCTCTCACCTCATACCGATAGCGGTACCTATCTCGACGCTTGCCGCTAGCCTTCCTTCAACGTCGCACCGCACCAGTTCGAGAAGTCGTGGTTCTGGACGCAGGGGCAGTCGGCGGTCAGGCTTCGGCGGAGATCGACCAGACGCACATCTCCGACCGTCGCCGCTTTGATGGCTTTGGTGTCGAACCGCTCGTCACGCCCGCACTTCGCACAGGCGACCACGATCGCTGGCGATGTCCAATCCGACAGCATGGGTGGTTTCCCGGCTGTGCCCGTCGCGGTCGAGCGTCGTTGTGGTACGTCCTCACGCGACGGGGCACGCTGGCGTGGGGCTCCGTCGATCAACGGCACATCCTGTGGCCGGAGACGGTCGAGATCCTCGAAGCGCGCGCCGCAGCGCGGGTCATATCGTCGGGGTTTCGACCGCCAGTAGGGACAATCATGGGCGAGGTCGGCGAGCAGCCCGTCGAGCGATTGTTCCGGACCGTAGCGCGCGGCCAGGCGGGCGAGACGATATCGGCCCCTGCGGGCGCAGAGCTTGCACGACAGATTGACGATCACCCACGGGTAATCCGAAAGGCGCTTCGGGACCATCCGCGGTCAGAACGGCGCATCCGCGGAGCCGTGGTCGGGCACGAAATCGGTCGCCGGAACCGATGACGTATAGGCCGCGAAGGGAGGGGGGTAGTCCACCGAGATCATGGTGCCGGCATCGTAAACCCCGGCCACGCGCCCTGTGAGTTCCGCCCAGGCCTCAAACAGTTCATGCAGGTCCGACCCAGGCCGGAGCCGCACCGCATCACCCGTTCTGAACCTCATGACATGATCTCCGTTCCCGTTTTGTTCTAGTGCTTCATATATGTAAGGGAAGGGGCAGAGGCTGTGGAAAACGGGGATGAACAGGCAGGAAGCCTATCGCCTGCCGAGCGGTACGACGGTTCGGCCGGGGTTCACCGCGCCATGATCTTGGTCGGGTCGGTTTTCGTCGAAGGAGGTACGACAAAGACGTTTCTGTCCGTCACTAAGATCGGCGGGAGGGCACCGAAGGCTGTGTTCCGGCGCAGGTCGATCGTCACACGCCAGTCTGTCCTGTGCATGGTGGCATACATCGGGATAAATCCAAGCCGTCGCTGCGTCGTGTGATCGTAGGTGCAGATCGATCCTGCCGAGCAGCCCGGTATCAGCGTGGCCAGGGCGTGAGGGGAGAGGGAAGCGCTGGAGATGGCCTCTCTGACGCAAGCCGTCTCGGCCTGTTGCGTTCCGTCGGGACAGTTCGCCATGGCTTTGTCGATCAGGTTGGCTGACGTCTCCTCGTTGCGGCTATAAACTCGTAACGTTTGTGCTGTGTCGGAGGGCAGGCTTCTGCTGAGAAGTTCAGTGGCGGCACAACCCGACAACAAGAAGGTCAAAGCAGAAGCATGTAAAAATGAGTATTTCATAATATGCGCTCAGGATCGTCCGATCCTGCAGGCTAGATCTGTTTTTTGGCTCCGGCCAGATATTTGTAAAGGTAAGCTAAGGCTAAGTAATCCATCGATCTTCCTTGTCTTCGCCGTGAACTCTTCCGTGACGCTCGATCACGCCGACCGGCGCTCGGGCGTCGGGACCGGGGCAATCGCGGGTCGAGCACCGCAAACGTTCTTCGGTGCGCCCGCCTCCCCCATTTGCTGTCGCGTTCTCTTCGCCTTGCGGCCCATCGAGTGCCTGGCTGCCGCGAGGCCCGAACCGGAGATCGTCACATCGACCTTCACTCTTCCCGCGCGGGTGCGCATAGATCCAGGCGCCATTCCCGTGCCGTGATCGCGCGAGTTGAACATCGACCGCTCTTCAGAGAGAATACGACCCAGAATCAAGATACAGGGTTTGCACCATGCGGGTTCGTTTGGGATTGGGCGTTTTTCTGATGCTCCTGCAAGCCAGTCCCGTTTTGGCTGCAAACTGCGCTTTTCAGCCCTTCAGCACCGTACCAGGTGCCGACATCGAGCTTCACTGGACGGCGAAGAGTGGGCGTTCCTGCAACCTCACGCTACGAATCGGTAACGGCAATGGCGCGACGGAAATGCGCGTCGTGGAGCCAGCCAGCAACGGCACCGCTACCACCCCGAGCCTGTCGAGCATCGGCTATATGTCGCGTCCGGGATTTGTCGGCCAAGACCATTTCATCATCGAGAGAACGGCTGAATCGATGGCCCGTGTCGTCATCCGGGGAACAGCTCATTGGACCATCCATGTGAACGTCGTCCCATAAGGAAGCGTGACAGCCGCAACGGACCTCGATCGCCGTCATGACATACCCACGCTGCGCGCCGATTTCGCAGCTTTCTCTTCGCAGCTTTCTCTTCGTTGCAGGTCTTCGGCGTCACTACGCTGGGTGGTCCTGATACGTGAGGTATCGGACGCACCCTTGAATGATGTCTTGGCTCTTCCGTAGCGTGACCCAGCCATGCGAAGATCGTCATACACCCGTATGAATTTCGGTGGCATAACGGTCTTGCGCCTTCGGGCGTATGCCCTTCTTGGGCGTTTCCTCCCTAGACTTGGGCCGCTCGCCGAAAGGCTGAGCGGCCTCTTTGTTTCAAACGGTCGTGGTCTGGGCGAGATCCGCCAGTGGGTTGGGGACCGGATCGCTAGAGAAGCCGAGGCGTCCCGCGATCTGCAACGGATCGGGCTCGGCACCGTCGAGCGCCGCCGCGAAATCTCCCAATGCGACGTTGAAAGCCGAGAAACGCGCGCGTCGCTGATCGGGATTGGCAACGGTGCTGCGGCTGTAGAGGGCGGCCGCATCGCGCAGCTTGCCAAAGGCCGCCTCCACCTGCCAGTCCGGCTCGATCGAGTCGAGCACAACTGCACGGAGCGCCTCCGTACAGGCTCGCAGGCCTTTGATCTTGACGGCGGTGCCGACATAATCATCCGCCACGGCCTGATCGTAGAAGCGAACCAGTTCGGTGGCGAAAGTCATCATCATGGGTGCTTCTCCTGTCCAGACGCCGCGTCGGGAGGAGGGTGTCTCCGCCCGCCATGCTTAAGGAGTGGTATAGAAGCAGGCCACGGGGCTGCGCTGACCCGCCGCGGTCGCAGGTGCGGTTCTCCGGTCTAAGCTTCGCCCTGGCGGCCGCTGCATCGCCAGAGAGCGATGGCAACCGGCAGGGCAGGGAGGAGAAGCGATGGCGGGTAAATCCTTGTCGCGGAAGAGCGAGGGCAGCGATCCCTGGGCCGAGTGGTACGATACCTATCGTCGGCAGCGCGATGGACAGGCGGCCGCGGATGCAGCACTCCACAGAGGCCTCGAGCGCCAGATTGGCTGGATGAGCGGCTTCATCGTGGTCTGGACAGCCCTGGTCTGCAGCGCTTGTAGCCTCGCAATCTGGTATCTCTTCTCGTAATCGGCTCTTCCGCCGCTTGTCCACAGGCTCAGCTGGATCCAAGACTCTCCGCGGAGGCTTGTCGTCGAAGCCGCAGTACGAGACCGCGGCAACGCGAGTCGCCCGGAGCCGCCTATGCCTCTCATCCTGATCATCGTCATCCTCCTGCTCCTCTTCGGCGGAGGCGGATTCTATGGGTTCAACTCCGGTCTTTATGGCGGTGCGGGCTTCGGCGGCATCAGTTTGCTGGGAATCATCCTGATCGTTTTGGTGATCTACTTGATCTCGGGCCGTGGCCGCGGCCGGCTCTGACTAGGATACAGGAGCACGCGCCGAGCGCGGGCTCCTCGATCGGATAAGCAGGGTCAGGCGAGGTCGACGGTGCCGACATCGCCCGCCCGCGACGGCTTTCCGGTCGCTACGGCTTTGAGGTAGCCGAAGGCATAGACCATGACGCTGGTCGGGGTGTCCCAATATTCCGCGTGCTCGGCATGCACGCGGATCAGCACCACGTTGGTGTCGTCGGGACCACCTGGAAACCAGGCCCGATAGATTTCGCTCCAAAGCCTCTTCACCGTGGCCCTGTCGTCGACAACCACGCTCATCCCGGAGATCGAGACAAACACCTGTCGTCGCGGATCGGCGAAGCTGACCGATGTCCGCGGGTCGGCTTCGATCTCCCGAGCCTTGCGGGAGTCTCGTTTGGTGAAGAACCACAGATCGCCATCGTCCTCGGCCTTGCGGTAGGCCATGGGTCGCCCGTGCAGCGGTTCGCCGCCGATCCCCTGCGTGGTGACCACCGCATAATCGATGCTCTCGACCATCTGGAGAACCTTGCGCCGTCCGGCCTCGATGTCCTGGTCGCTCATGCCGCGTCATGTCTCCAAGCGATCGCTCAGCGCCATGCGCCGACCCGATCACGCGGGGCAACGTCGCTGCAGGAGAAGGGTTCGTCGCTCACCCTGGGGCCGAACCGCACAGGGGTTCGATGTCCCGTCAGGGTTTAACCCCGCAGAGGACGCGCCCGTCCGCTCCTGTCCGCGGCACGATTCCGCCCCAGGGTGTAACGATATACTGGCAGCCGGTGCGACGGTCGGTTTCGACCAGCAGACCCGCAGTGCCGGTTTCAGGATCGACATGGCTCGTGAAGGGCAGGGTGCCGGTCGCGGCCTCCCGTATCAGTAGGATCACCACGGCCGCGATGGCGAACCAGCACAGGGCATGGACAAGGCGCGCGAGGCGCTCCGCATAGGTCATGAGTTGATCGTCTCCCGCTTCACCAGCCCCAGCTGCCCGGCACGCCTTTGACGGGTCCGACGATGCGGCTGGTCATCCAACCGCCGTAGAATCCGCTGGGTTGCGGGGTGGCGCGCTCCTCGCCGACGAAGCAGGCCTCCATCGGGCCGGCGTAGAAAGCAACGTGGTCGGCAAGGGCCTCGAAGGGTCGAAGCGGATCGGGGTAGCTCCAGCCGGCGCGTGGCGCCCGCTTCCCACCCAGCACGACGTCCCAATAGACGGCGGGGCCCTTCCATTCGCAGACCGAGCCGCCGCCGGCCGGGACGAGCGCCCCAGCGGCAATGTCTTGAACGGGCAGGTAGTAGGTCGGCGGATGGCTGGTCTCGAGCACGCGCCACGCTGCCGTCGTATCGGCCAGGATCTCGGCGGCGAACAGGATGCGGATCCGTTCCGGCACGCGCTCCAGCCGTGGCGGCCGCGGATAGTCCCAGACGCTTTCCTGCCCGGGACCGGGCGCCACTGGCTTGGGTGTCATGTCGCTGCCTTCGCGCTTTGCATCTGCATCTTCGGCCAATGCCCGAGGAGCGAAAGCGATCCGGTGCCGTCGCGTGGAGCGATGTCGCCAAGGTCGCTTTTGGCCATCGTGCCGCTCGACATCGGTGACGGCCTGCGGCAGTGAAGCGCCGCATGACGCTTCACACAAGGGCCTTCGAGGGCAGGGCGGCCGCGATGGTCGCCATCTTCATCCTGGTGCTCGGTGCCGCGGCCCTCAGCGACCCGGATCTGGCCGGCGAGGCCGCCCAGGCTCCGCGCTGGCTTGTTTCGCTAGGCCTGTTCGTCACGGGCTTCGGCACCTCCGGCTACATGTTCGCCTACTCGGCCCTGATCGCGCTGGTCGCCGTCGTAGCGCTCGGCCGCGGCTGCAGGAGGTGGCATGGGGAATCGCTACGCCTCGTCGCCGAACGCGCGTCCTATTTCTTCGCAACGATCGCGATTTCGGGCCTGCTCGCCCAGATCGTCAAACATCTGGTCGGGCGAGCCAGGCCTCCGCTCCTGTCCGTCGACGGCGCCTACCACTTCCAGGGCCTTGTCATGAAGGACGCGTTGGCGAGCTTCCCATCCGGTCACACCACCTCCGCTTTCGCGGCCGCCGTGGCGCTGGGCTACATGCGGCCTGACTGGCGTCGATGGCTGTTCGGCGGCGCCATCCTGATCGGGCTCTCCCGCGTCCTGGTCGGGGCCCATTTCCCGAGCGACGTCGTGGCCGGCGCCGCGCTGGGCTCTGTCGTGTCGACGGCCCTGGCGCGGAGCTTCGCGCGCCGTGGCCTCGCCTTCACGACCAAAGCAGGCCGGACGGAGATACTGCCGCTCCGGCCCGCGCCGAACGAGGTCAAGCGATGAGCGCGATCGACCGACGGCCGCCGATACCCTGACCATTATGCGGTTGTGCGCAGCCTCGCGAAACCGCGATCGAGATCCGCCTGAAGATCGGCGGTGTCCTCGAGCCCGATCGAGAGCCGCAAGGTGGGTCCGCCCGGGTTCCAGGCGGTTGCGGTCCGGTAGGTGGTACAGTCGAACGGGATCACGAGGCTCTCGTAGCTGCCCCACGACGCCCCGATCCCGAAGAGCTCGAGCCCATCCACCATGGCGGCCACGGCCGCCCGGGAGACAGGCTTCAGGACGATGGAAAAGAGCCCCGACGAACCCAGGAAATCCCGCTTCCAGATGTCGTGACCGTCGAAGTCGGGCAGGGCAGGGTGCAGGACACTCAGCACCTCCGGCCGCTCGGCAAGCCACAGCGCCATTGCGAGCGCCTGCCGCTCCGCTTCCTTGAGGCGCAACTCCATGGTGCGCATGCCCCTTAGTGCCAGGAACACGTCCTCGGGTCCCGCACAGATGGCCATCTCGGTGAAGCAGCGCTGCAGCGCCGGCCAGTAGCGCACGTTGGCGCTGGTCAGGCCGAGCAGCAGATCGGAATGGCCGCCGAGATACTTGGTTCCGGCTTCGATGGCGATATCGACGCCGCGGGCATGGGGCGGGAAGAACAGCGGCGTGGCCCAGGTATTGTCCATGATGACGCAGATGTCGCGAGGTTGTGCCTCCGCCGAGATGGCCGGGATGTCCTGCATCTCGAAGCTCTGCGATCCGGGTGCCTCGACCAGCACGGCCCTCGTGTTGGGCCGGAACAGCGCGGCGATGCCGGCCCCGACCTTGGGATCGTAATAGGTGGTCTCGACCCCGAAACGCTTGAGCATGCCGTCGCAGAATCGGCGGGTGGGAAAATAAGCTGAATCCGTCACCAGCAGATGGTCGCCGGCCTTGAGCACGGCCAGCAACGCGACCGTGATCGCGGCGAGGCCCGAGGGCGTCAGAACCGTGCCGGCGGCACCCGCGAGGTCCGACCACGCCGTCGTCATGGCGTCGGTCGTGGGCGTGCCGTGCGTGCCGTAGGTGTAACGATTCCGGCCGCCGAGATAATCGTCGATCGTGTCGGCCAGCACGGTAGAGCCGCGGTAGATGGGGGTGTTGACGAATCCATGCTGCTCTTTCGGGTCGCGGCCGGCATGGACGAGGCGTGTGCGGGATCGGAGAGTCCCCCGCGTCTCTGCGGAAAGTTTGGTCATGAACACTCGTGACGCTGCCGGTTCGGCAGTCAGGTTGATTGCTCGCCGGGCAAGCGCCACGGACGAGCGGTTGATTCAGTGGACGAGCCTTGACCGCCCTCTGCAAAGCGTTGTGAGATGCACAAGGACCAAGCAATTGGGGGCCGAGGCAACTCGCCTCATCATGCGCTCAACTGGTGAATCGGGGAAGATATGAAACTACGAAACAAGGTTCTGGCGGGGCTCATGGCCACCTGCGCGTTCGGCTTCATGGCCTCCGCCGCGACCGCGGGCACGCTCGATACGGTCAAGAGCAAGGGAATGCTGTCGTGCGGCGCCAACACGGGCCTCGCCGGCTTCGGCATCCCGGACGACAAGGGCCAGTGGACCGGTCTCGACGTCGACGTCTGCCGGGCCATGGCGGCGGCGGTGCTGGGCGATTCCAAGAAGGTGAAGTTCATCGGCCTCGACGCCAAGAACCGCTTCACCGCGCTCCAGTCGGGCGAGATCGACGTGCTGTCGCGCAACACCACGGCAACCTCGTCGCGTGCCGCGACGCTCGGCATGATCTTCGGCCCCGTGACCTACTACGATGGCCAGGGTTTTCTGGTGAAGAAGAAGCTCAACGTGGCATCGGCCAAGGACCTCAACGGCGCTTCGGTCTGCGTACAGCAGGGCACCACGACGGAGCTGAACCTCGCCGACTTCTTCCGCGCCAACAACATGAAATACGAGTCCGTCGCCTTCCAGAGCGAGGACGAGACGCTTAAGGCGTACGAATCGGGTCGTTGCGACGCCTTCACGACCGACGCTTCAGGCCTCTATGCCGAGCGCCTGCGCCTCGCCAATCCGGACGAGAACATCGTGCTGCCCGAGATCATCTCCAAGGAGCCGCTCGCTCCCTCGGTCCGCCAGGGCGACGACCAATGGTACGATGTCATGACCTATACGGTCTACGCCATGCTCGATGCCGAGGAACTCGGCGTGACGTCGAAGAACGTCGATGACATGAAGAAGTCGGACAATCCCAACATCCGCCGCTTGCTGGGCGTCGAGGGCGAGCAGGGCAAAGGTTTCGGCCTGACCAATGACTGGGCCTACAATATCATCAAGCAGGTCGGAAATTACGGCGAAGTCTTCGACCGCAACGTCGGCGATGGCTCGCCCTTGAAGATCAAGCGTGGCGTCAATTCGCTTTGGAACAAGGGCGGCATCCAGTACGGCATGCCGATCCGCTGAGGCTGCGCGGCCTGGCCCGGCAGTTGCAGGGCCAGGTTGCTTTTGAATGGGCGGACGCGGTAGGGCGAGAGGCTGATCCGAAATGACGGTGCAGACGGTGGGCGAAGCCGCCCCCAAGGCTAGTTTCAGCTTCTACGATCCCAAACTGCGTGGCTACGTCTACCAGTTCGTGCTGGTGGCGATCCTCGCCGCCGTTGTGATCATGGCGTCCAAATACGCCGCGGCCAACATGGATCGGCTCCACATCCCGCTCAATTTTGATTTCTGGGGTCAGACGGCCGGGTTCGAGATCAATCAGACGCTGGTGCCGTTTTCGGCGCTGTCGACCTATGGCCAGGCCTTCTGGGTTGGGCTCTACAATACGCTTCTGGTGGCCGCCTTCGGCGTCGTCCTGGCGACGTTCATCGGCTTCGTGATTGCCATCCTGCGCGTGTCGCCGAACTGGATCGTCGCCAAGCTCGCTACCGTCTATGTCGAGCTCTTCCGCAACATCCCGCTGCTGCTTCAGCTCTTCTTCTGGTACCAGATCGTCCTGCATTCTCTGCCGCAGCCGCGGCAGTCGCTCTCGGTGTTCGGCCTCGTTTATCTGAATACCCGCGGCATCGTCGTGCCGAGCCCGATCTTTCACGAGGGCGCGTCTCTGGTGGGCTGGACCTTTCTCGCCGGCCTCGTCCTGACCTTTGCCTTCGCCCGCTACGCACGGCGGCGCCAAGCAGTTACTGGCCGCCAACTCCCCGTGCTTTGGGCGTCGCTGGCCCTCATCCTGGGCCTGCCGATCGTCGCTCATGTCGCGCTCGGCTTTCCGATCAGCTTCACGCTGCCGGTGCTGAGAGGCTTCAACTTCGCCGGTGGTCAGCAGATCTTCCCGGAGTTCGCCGCCCTCCTTCTCGGCCTGTCGGTCTACACGGGCGCCTTCATCGCCGAGATCGTCCGCGCGGGCATCCTGGCGGTCGGGCGAGGCCAGCACGAGGCCGCCGCTGCCTTGGGCGTCCGGCCCAACGTCACCATGCGCCTGGTCGTCATTCCTCAGGCCATGCGGGTCATCGTTCCGCCACTGACCAATCAATATCTCAACCTGATCAAGAATTCGTCTCTGGCGGTCTTCATCGGCTACCCGGACCTCGTTCAGGTCTTCGCCGGTACGGTTCTGAACCAGACGGGTGCCGCTATTCAGTGCATGGCATTGACGGGCGCGATCTATCTCGTGATCTCGCTTGTCCTGTCTAGCGCCATGAACGCCTACAACAAGCGCGTCGCGCTGGTGGAAAGGTGAGGCCGTGACCAACGCCACCTATGCCCAGAGCGCGGCTTATCTTCGCGTGACGCCTGCTCCGGCCGAGCCGCCGCCGGCTCTTGCCCAGGGACCGCTTGCCTGGATCCGCAAGAATCTCTTCTCCGGCATCGTCTCGACCCTGCTGACGATCGCCGCCGCGGCCTTCCTGGCCTGGGTCATCCCGAGCCTCGTCGGCTTCCTGATCACGAATGCGGTCTGGCACGCCGACAGCGGCGAGGTCTGCCGCACCTACCAGAGCGGGGCCTGCTGGCCCTTCATCTGGGCGAAAGCGAGCTTTTTCTGGTACGGGCCTTACCCCGAAGCCGAGCATTGGCGCGTCAATACGATCGAGATCGTTGGAGCGGTGTTGATCGTCTGGCTGCTGTGGCAGCGCGCTCCGAAGCGCAACATCGCCGCGCTCCTGTTCTTTGTCGCCTATCCGGTGATGTCCTTCATCCTGCTACGCGGCTCGGACTGGTTCGGCCTGCCGGTCGTCACGACGGATCTCTGGGGCGGCGTCACCGTCACATTGCTCATGTCGCTGGTCGGCATCGTCTTCTCGTTGCCGCTTGGCGTGCTGCTGGCGCTCGGACGCCGCTCGCCGCTGCCGATCGTCAATGCCTGTTCGACAGGTTTCATCGAACTCGTGCGCGGCGTACCCTTCATCGTCGTGCTGTTCATGGCCAACTTCATGCTTCCGCTGTTCCTGCCCGAGGGCTGGACGCCGGACCGCCTGCTGCGCCCGCTCGTCGGCACGGCGCTCTTCGCCGCCGCCTACATGGCCGAGGTGGTCCGCGGCGGGCTGCAGGCCATGCCCAAGGGGCAGTTCGAGGGCGCCTCCTCGGTCGGACTCGGCTATTGGCAAACGATGCGTCTCATCATCCTGCCGCAGGCGCTGGCGCTGGTCATCCCCGGCATCGTCTCGAACTTCATCAGCCTGTTCAAGGATACGTCGCTCGTCGCTGTCGTGGGCCTGTTCGACTTCCTCCGTACGGTCGAGGTCAGCTTCAACGACCCGAACTGGGCGGCGCCCACCACCTCGGTCACTGGCCTGATCACGGCGGCGGCCTTCTACTGGGTCTTTTGCTTCGGCATGTCGCGCTATTCGCAGAGCGTCGAGCGCCGGTTGCGCGCCGGGCGCAGTCATTGAACATCCGACGGGACGTCACATCATGAGCGCTATTCCGGCCACCCTAGCCCCTCGTCACGACGGGGATCATGCGGTCGACCTCGTCGGCGTGCACAAATGGTATGGCTCCTTCCACGTGCTGCGCGATATCAATCTGCACGTCCGCAAGGGCGAGAAGATCGTCATCTGCGGGCCGTCAGGTTCCGGCAAGTCCACCATGATCCGCTGTATCAACCGACTGGAAGAGCATCAGAAGGGGCGCATCGTCGTCAACGGGACCGAACTGACCAACGATCTCCGCCGCATCGACGAAGTGCGCCGCGAGGTCGGCATGTGCTTCCAGCACTTCAACCTTTTCCCGCATCTGACGATCCTCGAAAATTGTACCCTGGCGCCGATCTGGGTCCGCAAGATGCCCAAGGCCGAGGCCGAGGAAGTTGCGATGAAGTTCCTGAAGCGGGTGCGGATCCCGGAGCAAGCGCATAAATATCCGGGGCAGCTGTCGGGCGGTCAGCAACAGCGCGTCGCCATCGCGCGCTCGCTTTGCATGAACCCGAAGATCATGCTGTTCGACGAGCCTACCTCGGCGCTCGACCCCGAAATGGTGAAGGAGGTGCTCGACACTATGGTGTCGCTGGCCAACGAGGGTATGACCATGCTCTGCGTGACCCATGAAATGGGGTTCGCGCGCCAGGTCGCCGATCGCGTGGTCTTCATGGACGCCGGCGAGATTGTCGAGATGAACACACCGGAGGCTTTCTTCGCCAATCCGCAGCATGAGCGGACGCGATTGTTCCTTGGCCAGATTCTGCACTGATACAGAAGGGCTGGCGGAGGGGATCGCCGTCAGGGCCGCAAGGGCGGCCGCCGTGGAAATGCGAAACAGGCCGGCGGTGAGATGCTGGCAGAGGGTGGCATCGGCATAGCCGTCCGTCGCCGTGGCGTTAGACTACTCCCATACCTCGCCGGGCGAGGGCAGGAACAGTGGCGTGACGAGTCCGAAGCGGGTGACCACGGTCCAGGCAGCGACAAGCAGGGCGACGCCGGCGAGGCTGATGCCGAGCGTCGCTCGCCCGGCAGTGCCATAGGCCCTCAACCGGACCGGGCGCAGTGCCGGGGACTCCGGCAGTCCGGCATCGGCCGGCTTCGTGGCGATGACGCTCACTGAAGGGCCCTGGCGAGGTCCTGGCAGGGCTCCTGCCGCCTCCTCGGTCTCGTGCAACAGGCGCCTGAGTTCTTTGTGCAGGGACGCGAAGCCGGCCTCACGACGGATGACGTCGACCGCCTCGCCCGTGGCGAGTCGGCGCGCGTAACCCGGCTCACGGCGCAGAGCGACACGCCCTGGGCGGAGCGACGTAACGAGAGCGGTGGTGCCGAGCAGCAGGGCCTCCCTCGATCGAATGCGCGATGAAGAGGATCTGCTTTCCGGTCTCGGCCCAGATCCGCAGCAGAAGGAGCTGCATGGTCTGCGGGTCAGGCTGTCGAGCGCGCCACAGGGCTCGTCCATCAGCAGGACCTTGGGAGCGGCGGCTGCGCGTCGGCGAAGCCATCGAGCTGCACGAGATGCAGGAGATCGGCGACGCGCCGACGGCGCGCGCGGCGCGGAATGCCGGAGAATTCGAGCCCGAGCGCCACATTGTCGGCGACGCTGCGCCAGGACAGCAGCGTGTCCCTCTGAAGACGACGCCGCGGTCAGCGGCGGGACCGGCCACCGGGGCAAGGCGGGATCCCACACGACGACGCCGTCGAGGTCGCCGCGATGCTAGGCAGCGCCAGCACGGTGGCGTCCTTTCGGCGATCCCGTTCTGCTCCAGCGTCGCCAGGAGCTGATGATGGTCGGTCGAGACCGGGGCGGCCGAGAGCCGCTTGCCCTTGAGATCGGCCGGCGTGGTGATGCCGGCGCCGTTGCGGACCACGAGTGCTTCGTCGGTGCCGGAGATCGACGGGACGAAGAAGGCCTTGATGTCGATGCCGCGGCTCGCCGCCGTCGCGAAGGGGCTCGATCCGACATAGCCCACCTGCACGTCGCCCGATACGATGGGCGGCGAAGATGTCGGCACCGGAGTTGAAGCGACGGAATTCGGCGTCGCGCCCCGTTGCTTTGGCGATTTCGCAGCTGGCAATGGCGACGTCGATCGGGTCAGGCCGGTCCGATATGGTGATCTTGCCCCGCGCGGCGCTGACCGCCGAGGCGAAGACGAGCGTGCCAAGTGTGAAGGCGAGGCGAAGGAAACGATGGTTTACGGGGCCTCTCCACCAGTTGCCCGATGAACCTGCCTTAAATCGTTCTTGTCTATACTATGTAAAATTGTGGGTTCATCACGGCTGCAGGTTCGGAACGGTGCGTCCGAGCGTGGTGATAAATTCGGCCGTCCGCGCCATTCGCGGCGCACCGAAGACTTGCGCCGCTGCACCGGCCTCGACGACGCGGCCAGCTTCGAGGAAGACGACATCGCGGGCGATGGCCGCTGCCAGCCGCAGGTCGTGCGTGGCCATCACCATGGTAACGCCTCCGGCGGCGAGAGTGCGGAGCACGTCCGAGACTTCGGCGGCGAGTTCCGGGTCGAGCGCCGAGGTCGGCTCGTCGCAGAGCAGCACCTGGGGCGAGGGCGCCAATGCGCGTGCAATGGCCACCCGCTGCTGCTGACCGCCGGACAGCGTTGCGGGCCAGGCTTCAGCCTTGTGGGCAAGTCCGACGCTATCAAGGAGAGACATCGCGCGTTCCCGGGCTTCCTCCGTCGTCCAACCCCGCACCGCGACCAAGCCCTCCATGACGTTGCCGAGCGCGGTGCGGTGGGGAAATAGCTGGAAATTCTGGAACACCATGCCGGTCTGCCGGCGGATCCGGAGCAGGTCGGCGCGGCGGAGGCGCGAGGGATCTGTGAAGGTGAGTACATCGGCGCCAAGCCGCAGCGTGCCCTTCTGGGGAATTTCCAGTAGGTTCACGCAGCGCAGCAGCGTGCTCTTGCCGCCGCCCGAAGGACCGATCAGCGCCGTCACGCCGCCCTCGGGAACATGAAGATCGACGCCGTCGAGGACGGTCTGAACGCCGAAGCGTTTGACGATGCCGTCGAGGCGGATCATGCGCCCGCCCTGGCGAAACCACCGGACATGCTTTGCCGGTGCTCCAGCCACGACTGAAGCGACGACAGGACGGAACTGAACATCAGGTAGAGCAGCGCGACCTCGACGTAGAGAATGAGAGGTTCGTAGGTGGTCGACACGAGGCGCTGGGCGGCCTGGAACATCTCCGGCACCGTGATGGCGGCCGCCAGGGACGTGTCTTTGACGAGCGAAATGAAGGTGTTCGACAGTGGCGGCACCGCGATCCGGGCGGCCTGCGGCAGGATGGTGCGCCGCAAGGTTTGAGCGCCCGTCATGCCG
Organism: Janthinobacterium lividum; assembly: GCA_050920985.1. Taxonomy (GTDB): domain Bacteria; phylum Pseudomonadota; class Alphaproteobacteria; order Rhizobiales; family Beijerinckiaceae; genus Lichenihabitans. The sequence goes on from JBPBQY010000089.1 coordinate 79,239, forward strand.
ATCGAGGCCGAAGCCTCCCACTGGCCGCGCGGCACTGCCTCGATGACGGCGCGCACGATCTCCGACGTGTAGGCCCCGACGCTCAGCGTGAACCCGATCAGGGCGGCCGGGAGGGCGTCGAGCACGATGCCGATGCTGGGGAGGCCGTAGAAGATCAGGAACAACTGCACCAGCAGCGGCGTACCGCGGATGATCCAGACATAGAACCGCACGACAGGGATCAGCGGTCGCGGGCCGAACAGTCGGATGAGGGCGACCACGGAGCCGAGGCTCAGCCCCAGCGCGAAGGAGAGCAGCGTCAGGGGTACGGTGAAGACGAGTCCGGCCCAGAGTAGTGGGCCGAAGGACGACGCCATCAGTGTAAGCCAGTGTGTCACGGACGTGCTGCCCCGGGCTCATCATCCTGACGACCGAGACTCACTTCGAAACGTCCGTTCCGAAATATTTGGTCGAGATCGCCGCATAGGTGCCGTCGCGTTTGATGGCGTCGAGCGCTCCGTTGACGGCGGCGACGAAGTCGGGGCTCCCCTTGGGCAGAAGAATGCCGGACTGGTCGGCGTCGCCCTGAAGCGCCACGATCTTCACATCTGCGTCCGGCTTGTGCTTGCGGAAGTCATAGAATGACAGGCTGTCGTTGATGGTCGCGTCGGCGCGACGCTGCAGCACCAGGGCGATCGACTGGTCGAACCCGTCCGTGCCGATCGGTTCGGCGCCGTATTTCTCCGCGATGCGGGCGAAGTTGCTGGTGAGCGTCTGCGCGGACTTCTTGCCTTTCAAGTCGGAGAAATCCTTGATGGCAGCATTGTCGCCGCGCACGATCAGGGCGGCTTTCGACACGACGTAAGGCTCGGAAAAATCGTATTTGGCCTTGCGCGCGTCCGTGATGCCGACCTCGTTGACCACGACGTCGTAGCGGCCGGCATCGACGCCTGCGATGAGGCCGTCCCACTTGCCCTCCAGAAAAGCCACCTTGACGCCGAGGCGCTTGCCGACCTCGCGGGCGAGGTCCACGTCGAAGCCGGTCAGATCGCCCGAAGCGTCGTGAAAGGTGAAGGGCGGGTAGGTACCCTCGGTCCCGACCCGCAGGGTACCCGCCTGCTTCACATGGTCGAGCGCAGGGTCGGCCCGTCCAGGCGCCGCCGCCAGGATCGGGAGCAGGGCGACGCCGAGGAGAGTGATCCTGATTCTGCTCATCGCTAATCTCCTGGTGGAATTCCGAGCACAGTGCGCGGCTCCGGCTGGAAGGCCGGCTGTGTAGCGCGCGATTGGCTATGCCGCTAGGGCCGGCCGCCTTGTCGACCGGAACTTCGGTGTCGGACGTCGAGAGAACGCCATACGTCTCAAGGGTCGTGTCCGACGATGTCCCACGTGACAATCCATGCCCACATGCAACCACGACTTGAAATACCATGTGTTGTGGACAGCTTGGCCCAGGATCGTGCGGTCTAGCCCAGTCTCCTCGTCGGGGGATGTCGAAGATGGGCGAGTTCCAAGCATGGTCAAGCCGGCAAATGGGTTGCGGCGGCCGCTCGATCGATGCCGCGAACATCATCTGTCCTGCCAGGACGTCTGTCGCCGGATCTCTGCCGTACCGTGGCGGGACGGCGTTCCAATCGAAGGGCTTCGACGGAGAGCTGCGCCGTTCAGATCGCGGCGGCACACTTGATGCTCGATCGTCTGCGATCTTCCGGGAGAAGTGCTCATGAGCAATCTACTTATCCGCAAGCTGGAACTATTTGGCTCTCTTCCCGAGGAGGATCGGCGTATGCTCAAGGAGGTGACGGCCCACCCCCGAAGCGTCGCCGGACGGCAGGACGTCATCCGCGAAGGGGAGTCGCCCGCCGAAGTGCAAGTGGTCCTGTCCGGCATGGCCTGCCGCTACAAGGTCCTGCCTGATGGCAAACGCGCGATCTTCGCCTACCTCGTGCCCGGCGACTTCTGTGACCTTAATATCTTCATCTTGAAAGCGATGGATCATTGCATCGCGACTCTGTCGCCTTGCACCATCTCGACTATCCCGCGCAAACGCGTGCTGGAACTGTGCGAGCGGCCCGCCATTACGCGTGCCCTTTGGTGGGCGACGCTGGTCGACGAGGCAACGCTGCGGGAATGGCTCGTCAATATCGGCCAGCGCAACGCCGAGACCAGGATCGGACATCTGTTCTGCGAACTCAACATGCGCCTTCAATCGATCGGCCTCGCCGACGACGGGGAATTCGCACTGCCGCTCACCCAGACCGAACTCGCCGACACCATGGGTCTTTCGACCGTTCATGTGAACCGGTCGCTACAGAGCCTACGCTCACGCGGGTTGATCACCTTCAAGAGCGGCAGGCTCGTCATTCCGGACATCAACCGTCTCGCCTCGGCCTGCCAGTTCAATCCGAATTACCTCCACATCGGGACAGGCAAGAGCGACGACAGGTGCGCCCCGGCTTGACCCATGTGAGTGACGTCTGCCGAAACGGGCCTAGGATCCACCCTTCGCCGCAAAGTGTGCCGGGAGTTCGCGGTCGAGAAAAGCTTGCGGTCCTGCCCTAGTCTGTTCGGCGGACGTCCCCATGCCACTTTATTTCATCGATGCCCACGACGGCGACTTCCCGCATTGTGACGAAGAGGGCATCGAGTTGCCCGACGACGCGGCGGCCCGCCACTACGCCCTCGATGCCCTGCCCGACATGGCGCGGGACAGGATACCCGATGGCGACCAGCATACGTTCACGGCGACCGCCCGCGACGCCTGCGGCAATGTCGTCTACGTGGCGACCCTGGTCCTCAACGGCGATCGCGGCCCCGGCTGGCGGAGCTGAACCGCGTCCGTCCCAATGGCAGCGATTGATGTCTGGCCGCGACGATGCTCGACACCGTCGCAGCACCTCGTGCCTTTCAGTCCGGAGCCAGGCTCGCGCCGACGCATTGTGGCGCGTGCTGCAGACCGAGCCACTGCGCCATAGTGTGGAGCTCCGCCTCGAGCGCGTCGCCAGTGTCCTTCGGCGCGCCCTGCTCGATATGCACGGCCTGCACGAGTAGCCGCCCCGCGGCGCGGTCGGCCTTGAGATCGACCCGCGCCACGAGGCGGTCACCGAGCAGGAACGGCAGAACGTAGTAGCCGTGCCGGCGCAGTTCGGCTGGGACGTAGATCTCGATCCGATAGTGGAAACCGAACAGCCGCTCGGCGCGGGACCGTTCCCAGATCAGCGGGTCGAAGGGTGCCAGCAGGGCCTGGGCCGTCACGCGCCGAGGTAGGCGGGCCGTGTCATGCCGGAAAGCGGTCTTGCTCCAGCCCTCGACGGCCACCTCGCGCAAGCGTCCCTCCTCGACCAGCGACAGGATTGCGGCCCGCGCCTCCTCGGGGCCGAGCCGGAAATAGTCGCGCAGGTCGCCCGCCGTAGCGACGCCGAGCGCCTGGCCGGAGAGGTCGATCAAGGCTCGATGGGCCTCGGCCTCGTCGGGCGTCGGCAATGCCAGGAGGGCAGGGGGCAGGACGCGCTCCGGCAGGTCGTAGACGCGTTCGAACGTACCGCGCCGTGTCGCGGTCGTGAGATGCCCGGCCCAGAACAGCCATTCCAACGCGCCCTTGGTCTCGCCCCAGCCCCACCAGCCGCCCTTGCCCCGCCCGTCCTCGAAGTCGCCGGCCGACTTAGGCCCCTCGGCCCGGATCCGTTCCAGCACCGCCATCGCGGCCGGGCGGGCCTCGTCGGCGTAGGGGCGCAGGCGGCCGTAGCAGCCGAGACCTCGGTCTGCCCGCGCCATGCGCCAGCGCAGAAGGGGCTGCAGCGCGAGCGGCAACAGCGAACATTCATGCGCCCAATATTCGAAAATCCGTCGCTCCCGCCGCGCTCCCCAGGCGGCGGCGTCGAGCAGCGCCCGGCTGTAGAGGCCGAGCCGCGAGAAGGCCGGCAGGTAATGCGCCCGGACCAGCACGTTGACGCTGTCGACCTGATGCAGGTGGAGCCGCGCCAACGTCGCGGCGAGCGCGCGGGGTGTCACCTCCGCGGCGGGCCGAGCCCGGTCGAACCCCTGCGCCGCCAAGGCCATCCGTCGGGCCTCCCGGGCCGAGAGCGTATCCAAGATCCGCGCCGCCGGCTCTACCTGGTACCGAACATTCGGTCGCCGGCGTCGCCGAGCCCCGGCACGATGTAGCCGTGCTCGTTCAGCTTCTCGTCGACCGAGGCGGTCCAGATCGTGACGTCTGGGTGCTGTGACTGGAGCCTCGCCACGCCCTCGGGCGCCGCCAGGAGGCAGACGAAGCGGATGTCGCGGGCGCCACGCTGCTTCAGGAGGTCGATGGCGGCCACGGCCGAATTGGCGGTCGCCAGCATCGGATCCATGACGATCGTCAGGCGGTCGCTGATGTCGGCCGGCGCCTTGAAGTAATATTCCACCGCCTTCAGCGTCTCGGGATCGCGATAGAGGCCGATATGCGCCACGCGGGCCGAGGGGACCAGGTCCATCATGCCGTCGAGAAAGCCGACGCCAGCGCGCAGGATGGGGGCGAAGACAAGCTTCTTGCCCGAGATCCGCGGCGCCATCATGGGCTGCAGCGGCGTGCGGATCTCGACCAGTTCCACCGGCAGGTCGCGCGTCACCTCGTAGCAGAGCAGCATGCCGATCTCGTTGAGCAACTGCCGGAACCCCTTGGTGGAGCGTTCCTCCTCGCGCATCAGCGTCAGCTTGTGCTGCACCAGCGGGTGATCGACGATCGTGACGTTGCCCATGGTAGCCCTCGGCGCTTCTGCGTCGTCCCGCCTAGCACGGGAGACCTTCGCTTCGGAACGCCGGATGATCGCGCCGGGCGCGAATTGCGACATGATCCGCATCGACCTTAAAATCTTGGACAGAGTTCGATCGCATTGCCGCAGGCCAGAACCTCCGGGCGCGTTCACTGCGTTGAAATGGAATGCAGGCCCGCCGTCACGCGGGCCACGCCGCATCCGCCGTCACGCGGGAGAGTGAGGTCACCATGGACGATACGACCGGACCCCTCAGGGTTTCGCGCCGCCTGATGCTCGAAGGCACGGCGGCCCTCGCCGTGCTGGGCAGCGTGGCGCCCGATCTCGCCAGGGCAGAGGCTGCCGCGGCGCCCGCCGCCGTCAAAGCAGAGGCCGCGAACCGCATCCCCGTCACTCTGTCGGTCAACGGCAAGGATCATCCGCTGCGGCTCGATCCCCGCACGACCTTGCTCGATGCGCTCCGCGAGACCATCGGCCTGACCGGCACCAAGAAAGGCTGCGACCATGGCCAATGCGGCGCCTGTACGGTGCTGCTGAACGGCAGGCGGATCAACTCCTGTCTGTCGCTCGCCGCCATGCACGAGGGCGACGAGGTGAAGACCATCGAGGGGTTCGCGCAGGCGACGGCGAGTGGCACCCAGGATCTCCATCCGCTCCAGGCGGCCTTCATCCATCACGACGGTTTTCAGTGTGGCTATTGCACGCCCGGTCAGATCTGCTCCTCGGCCGGAATGCTGGCCGAGGCCAAGGCCGGCATGCCGAGCTTCGTCACCGCCGACCTCGGCTCCGACGTCAAGCTGACGGATGCCGAAATCCGCGAGCGCATGAGCGGCAACATCTGCCGCTGTTCGGCCTATCCGAACATCGTGGCGGCCATCAAGGATGCCGGCCACATCGGCCCGAACGGGGAGATGGCGTCGTGAAGGAGTTCACCTTCGAGCAGGCCGCGACGCCCGCGGCCGCCACGGCGGCTTTCCTCTCCAAACCGGGCGCCAAGTATATCGGAGGCGGCACGAACCTCCTGGACCTCGCAAAGCTTCAGGTCGAGACACCGTCTCACATCGTCGATGTGAACCGGCTCGGATTCGACCGGATCGAACCCACCACCGAGGGTGGCCTCCGCATTGGCGCTTCGGTGCGCAACAGCGACCTCTCCGCCGATCCTCGCGTGCGTCGGGACTACGCCGTGCTGAGCCGCGCCCTCCTCTCGGGCGCGACCGCCCAACTGCGCAACAAGGCCACGACGGCGGGCAACCTGTGTCAACGGACGCGGTGCTACTATTTCTACGACGTCTCCAAACCCTGCAACAAGCGCGAGCCGGGCTCGGGCTGTTCGGCCATCGGCGGCTTCAATCGCATCCATGCCGTCCTGGGCGCCAGCGACTATTGTATCGCCACGCATCCTTCGGACATGTGTGTCGCCCTGCGTGCGCTCGATGCGACGGTCGAGACGCTGCAGCCGAACGGCACAGCCCGCAGTATCGCCATGGACGACTTCCATCGCCTGCCCGGATCGACGCCCGAGGTCGAGACCGCGCTGCAGCCCGGCGAGCTCATCACCGCCGTGACGCTGCCGAAGCCCCTCGGCGGCAGGCACATCTACCGCAAGGTGCGGGACCGAGCCTCCTATGCCTTCGCACTCGTTTCGGTCGCGGCGGTCATCCATGCCGACCCGAGCGGGCGCATATCGGCGGCCCGCATGGCCTTCGGCGGGCTGGCCCTGAAACCCTGGCGGGTGTCGGCGGCCGAGGCGGCGCTCGTCGACGCTGCCGGTCCGCAGGCGATCGAGGATGCTTCGGACGAGGTGTCGCGCGGCGCCCGAGGGTTCGGCTCCAACGATTTCAAGATCCCGCTGACGCGCCGCACGCTGCGGTCCGTCGTGGCCGACGCCGTCAAGGCCTGAGGGGACACACCATGGATATGACGCATGCCATCGGGGCCACGCCCCTCGACACGATCCAGGACGGTCTCGTCGGTCAGCCGCTCGATCGGGTCGATGGTCCGCTCAAAGTCGCCGGCGCCGCCACCTATGCCTATGAGTTCAAGGAGCCGACGGGCATTGCCTATGGTTTCCTGGTCCCGTCGAGCATCGCCAAGGGGCGAATCGCGACGCTCGACACCGCGGTCGCCGAGGCCATGCCCGGTGTCGTGGCTGTCCTCACCTATCGCAATGCTCCGAAGCAAGGGCAGGCGAGCCAGCAGGTCGGCCCCGAACTCGTCGATGATCGCGTCCATCATTATGGGCAGGCGGTAGCGTGTGTCGTCGCCGAAAGCTTCGAACAGGCTCGTGCGGCCGCCTATGCGGTCGAGGTCGGCTACGCGCCGGATGCGTTCGCATCTGCACTCGCACCCAACAAGGACGTCGCCTTCACCCCGAAGGACCGGGGCAATACGCCCCCCAACACGGCCTCGGGCGACGCCGTCGCGGCCTTCGAACAGGCACCGGTAAAGGTCGACGTCCAGTATACGACGCCGCTCCAGAGTCACGCCATGATGGAGCCGCACGCAACCCTGGCCTACTGGCGTCGCGGGCAGTTGATCCTCTTCACCGCTAATCAGATGCCGAACCGCGGACAGGCCATCCTGGCCTCGGTTCTGAACCTGCCGAAGGACAATATCCGCATCGTCAGCCGCTACGTCGGCGGCGGGTTCGGTGCCAAGCTGACGCCGCATGCCGATGCGATCTTGGCGGCGCTGGCGTCGAAAGTGGTCGACCGGCCGGTGAAGCTGGCCCTGACCCGGCCGCAGGTCTTCCACACGACCTTCCACCGCTCGGACACGATCCAGCAGATCCAGCTCGGCGCGACGCCGGACGGCAAGCTGGTCTCCGTCGTGCACCGGTCCTGGTCGGGGAACGCCCAGGGCGAGCAGGGCTTCGAGGCCGCCGCCGCCGTGACGCGGTCGCTGTATGCGACGCCGGCCATCATGACGGAGCACCGGCTGGCCTCTCTCGACATTCCCACGGCCTCGTCCATGCGGGCGCCGGGCGAGGCGGTCGGCATGCTGGCCATCGAATGCGCCATGGACGAACTCGCCGAGAAACTCGGGATCGACCCGGTCGAACTGCGCATCCGCAACGACGCCACCGAGGATCCGACGAAGCATATCCTCTATTCCACCCGCGCCATGGTGCCCTGCCTGCGCAAGGGCGCCGAGCTTTTCGGATGGGACAAGCGACAGGCGGCGCCGGGCACGGTGCGCGACGGACAATGGCTGATTGGGCTCGGGGTCGCGTCGGCCAGCCGCGGCAATCCGCTCCAGCCCGCCAAGGCCTGGGTGCGGATCGGGCCGGACGGCACGGCGGTGACCCGGGCCGCGATGACCGATATCGGAACGGGCTCATATACGATCCTGACGCAGATCGGCGGCGAGCTTTTGGGCCTTCCGCCCGAAAGTGTCCGTACCGAACTCGGCGACACGGACTTCCCGATGTCGTCGGGGTCCGGCGGGTCTTTCGGAGCGGGCAGCGCCGGTTCGGCCCTCTACGATGCCTGCATGACCATGCGCCAGAAGCTGCTGCTCGCCGCCGGAATGGTGGAGGAGGGGGCCGTTTTCCGGGATGGCCGGATTACACAGGGCAACCGCAGCGTGACCCTGGCGAGCCTTGCCGGGCCGGGCGGTATCGAAGCCGAAGGTGGCATCCAGCCGGGGGACATGAACAAGCTCTACTCGCAGCAGAGCTACGGCGCGCATTTCGCGGAAGTGGGTGTCGATGTCGATACGGGCGAGATCCGGCTGCGCCGCATGCTCGGCGTGTTCACGGCGGGGCGGATCCTCAACGCCAAGACGGCACGGTCCCAGGCGATCGGCGGCATGGTCTTCGGTGTCGGGGCGGCGCTGATGGAGGCGCTCGATCTCGATCCGCGGTTCGGCATGTATGTGAACAACAGCCTCGGGGAATATCACGTGCCGGTCCACGCCGACGTCCCGTCGATCGAGGCGGTGTTCCTGCCCGAACTCGACGACAAGGCCAACCCCTTGAAGAGCAAGGGCATCGGAGAACTAGGCATCTGCGGGGCAGGGGCGGCGATCGCCAATGCCGTCCACAATGCCACGGGTCTGCGCATCCGCGACTATCCGCTGACGCTCGACAAGATCGTGGCCGGATTCGAGGCGCGCGACCACGGCGAGCGTCGCAGTGCGGTCCCGTCCGACGTCCGGGGTGGCTGACCGAGGCCCGGCGACCTGCTCCGGAGGGCGACGCGCGCTTCGGGACGGGTGGGGTCGGGCGCTGCTGCGGTTTCTAGCGGGCGATAGGGGGAGGCGCCGCGTTTTTTGACAGTTGCACGACTTTCGGGTTGACGTCGCTGGCGTGGGTCGCCTATAAGCCGGTCATCGACGGGCGGCGCTGCTTTGAGAGCGTGCTGCGGACGACGTTTCCGAGCTTCGGTTTGGGTGATGCTCCTGGCAGGGTTTGCCGGGTGTGTCGTCGTTTCCCTGGTCTGGCTTTGGGGCTGGGCTGGCTGTCTTGGGGGTTTTGGCCCTGCGCTGTTTGACAATTGTATCGGAAGAAAGAGAAACGTGGACGGCGGTATCCTTGCGGTTTGCCTA
>JBPBQY010000022.1:0-86662 GCA_050920985.1 Janthinobacterium lividum
GCGCCTCGTCAGTGATCGCCTGGCAGAGGCTGCTGACGGCATCGAGACCTACCGTCGGCAGGATGCGGCTGCCGGTGCCGCGAGCATCGAGTCCGGGCGGGGCAAGGCCCTCATGGATCAAGTTCGCGTCGAGGTTGCCCACCTGCAAAGTGATGCTCGCACCCGCATCGACGCCACGGCTGCGGAGCAACGTCGAGACGACCTGCTGCGCATCGCGTCGGTGATCGGGCTGCTCGCGTCCTGCGTGGTTCTCGGGCTGCTCGCGATCCTGCGCCGGCGCCAACACGAGGCCAGCCAGGAGCTGTTCGAGGGTGTGCTGGAGAACGCGCCGATCGGCGTAGGCATCCTCGATCCCTCCCTACGCATCCTGCACGTCAACTCGGCCCTGTCGAAGATGAGCGAACGGGCGCTCAGTGCTGCACCAGGCATGAGCATCTGGGACGTCCTCCCCGACCTACGCGAGACGCTCGAACCTCGCCTGCATCGTGTGGCCCAAGGAGGAAGGGCCACGCTCGCCGAAGTAGAGGCCGCGAGCAACACCCGTGCGGACCAGATCCGCTCCTATCAGGCGAACTTCTACCCCATCCGGCGAGGAGGCGATGGCCGGGAAGCGGGGGGCGTGGGCATGATCATCGCAGACGTGACCGCTCGCAAGCGTGCCGAGAAGACGACCAAGGAGAGTGAGGAGCGGTTCCGGAGCCTCGTTCAGGCCAGCGCCTCCATCATCTGGACCGCTGATCCGACCGGCGCCTTCGTCGCGCCACAGCCGAACTGGACCCGCTTCACCGGCCAGTCGGAAGAAGCCTCGCTGGGGTTTGGACGGTTCGACCGTCTTTACCCGGATGACGTGGAGGCGACACGGGCGGCATGGCGGAAGGCGACCGTAGCCGGCCTGCCCATCGCCTTGGAACATCGCGTGCGCCGTGCCGATGGCGAGTGGCGGCACATGGCCTTGAGCGTCGCGCCCGTACTCGACGAGAACGGCGCGATCCGCGAATGGATCGGGTCCCACACCGACATCACGGATCGCAAGGAAGCGGAACTCGCGCTCGCGGCCGCGAAGGACGCGGCCGAGGCGGCGAACCGGGCCAAAAGCTCGTTCCTGGCCAACATGAGCCATGAGCTGCGCACACCCTTATCCGCGGTGATCGGTTACACGGAGATGCTGGAGGACGAGGCCGAGGACATGGGTGAAGAGGCGATGCTCACCGACCTCGGCAAGATCAAGACCAATGCCAAGCACCTCCTGGGGTTGATCAACGACGTCTTGGACCTCAGCAAAGTCGAGGCCGAGAAGATGGACGTTTTCGCGGAGGATATCGAGGTCGCGGCGTTTGTCAGGGACGCGGCGGGCACCGTCGAGGCGCTCGTCCAGCGCAAGTCGAACGAGCTTGTCATCGACGTCGCCGATGACCTCGGCACGATGCACTCGGACGCTGTGAAACTGCGTCAGTGCCTCTTCAACCTCCTCAGCAACGCGGCCAAGTTCACCGAGGGCGGCACGATCACGCTCGGTGTCCGGCGCGAGGCGTCGGAGAAAGGCGACTGGATCTCGTTCTCGGTGCGCGACACGGGAATCGGCATGACGGTCGAGCAGGTCTCCCGCCTTTTTGAACGCTTCGCCCAGGCTGACGAGACCACTACCCGCAAATTCGGCGGTACGGGCCTTGGACTGGCGCTGAGCCGCGCCTTCGCCCGTCTGCTCGGCGGCGACGTCACGGTCGAGAGCGTCGAAGGACAGGGCACCTGTTTCACCCTGCGGGTGCCGGCCGCTCTGCCCGAGCCCACGCTGCAGCCCGACGTCAAGGCGACGCTCGAAGCCCTGCATGGGACGGGGGAGTTGGTCCTGGTGATCGACGACGAGGCGTCGCAGCGCGATCTCATGAGCCGCTTCCTGCAACGCCAGGGGTTCACGGTCCGCACGGCGTCGGACGGGCGCAGCGGCCTCGACCTCGCGAAGTCGTTGCTCCCGCACATCGTCCTTCTCGACGTGATGATGCCGGGCATGGACGGGTGGTCCGTCCTGCGCGCACTGAAGGCCGATCCCGCGACCTCCGCGATCCCCGTCATCATGGTGAGCTTCGTCGCCGATCCCGGGATGAGCATCACGCTCGGGGCGGCTGATGCCGTGCCGAAGCCGGTCGACTGGATCAAACTGAAGTCCGTCCTGGACCAGTTCCGCGAGACGGGAGGCGACGTGCTGGTGGTCGATGATGACGCCGACGTCCGCCATCGATTGCGAACGGTGCTGGAGAAGAACGGCTGGACGGTGCAGGAAGCCGGTAACGGGTTGGAAGCGTTGGAGAGGGTCGCCCACGCGCCACCCCACCTCATCCTGCTCGACTTGACGATGCCGGTCATGGACGGGTTCGCATTCCTTCACCGCCTGCGGGAGATGCCCGCCCACGCCGACATTCCGGTGATCGTATTGAGTGCGAGGGACATTTCCGCCGCCGAGCGTGAGCAGCTCGCCGACGCAGATCAGGTGCTCCGCAAGGGCGAGACCAGCATGCGTGACCTCACGGCGGAGATCCGTAAGCTCGACGATCGGCACGTTGATGTCACGGTGCCCCATCCGCAATCATCATGAGCCGTTCCGCGCGGCCAAGGATGCCTCGACGGCGTGGCATCACTCGGGCTCGTGGGTACGTCGTGCTCGTTCGACACCGCCCTCGGCGCGACATCCGGCTTCCGCTGCGCGAGACACTGGATGAGCGCGTGACGGGCGGTTAAAGTCGTCCAGCGGCGGGATTGGAGCTTGGTGCCGAGCCGGATGACGAAGGTCGACCGGTCGAGCAGAGGCGTGGAACCCATGGGAAAGCCTGATCCGAAGGCGACGGAATACCTGGAAGCCATCGGGAGCGAACGACGGCTCCAGCTCCTGGTCGACGCGGTCAAGGACTACGCCATCTACCTCCTGGACGCTCAGGGCATCGTGCGTAGCTGGAACGCGGGTGCCGAGCGGTTCAAGGGCTACAAGGCTGAGGAGATCATCGGCCAACATTTCTCGCGCTTCTACACCGAGGAGGATCGCGTGAACGGCCTCCCCGAGCGTGCCTTGCGGACGGCCGCCGCCGAAGGAAAGTTCGAGGCCGAGGGCTGGCGCGTGCGCAAGGATGGCACCCGGTTCTGGACCAGCGTACTCATAGACCCGGTCCATGCTGAAGGCACCTTGGTCGGATTCGCGAAGGTCACCCGCGACATCACCCACGAGCGCCTGGCGGAACAGGCCCTGTTCGAAAGCGAGCAGAGGTTCCGCCTGCTGGTCCAGGGCGTCCGCGACTACGCGATCTACATGCTCGATCCGGAAGGCCGCGTGACCAATTGGAACGCCGGAGCGGCGGCGATCAAGGGGTACGCGGAGGGCGAGATCGTCGGGCAGCATTTCTCGCGCTTCTATACCGAGGAGGACCGTGCTGCTGGAGAACCGGCGCGCGCCCTGGAAACGGCCCTACAGCAAGGCAAGTACGCGCGGGACGCCTGGCGCGTGAGAAAGGACGGCACCCGCTTTTGGGCGAGCGTCCTGATCGATCCAATCCGCGACGAGGCAGGCACGCTACTTGGCTTCGCCAAGGTGACGCGTGACATCACCGAACGGCGGAACGCGCAGGAGCAGATCGACAGAACTCGGGAAGCCCTGTCGCAGGCGCAGAAGATGGAGGCGATCGGCCGACTGACCGGGGGCATCGCGCACGACTTCAACAATCTCCTGACCGTCATCCGGGGATCCGCCGAGGTCCTTCGCAATCCCGGGCTGTCCGAGGAACGGCGAGCCCGCTATGTGAATGCCATCGCTGAGACGGCCGATCGCGCCGCCCTGCTCACCAGTCAACTGCTCGCCTTCGCACGCCGTCAGCCGCTACGGCCGGTGCTGTTCGATGTCGCAGCACGGATCAGGGGGATGGAGCACATCATCGCGACCACGGTCGGTCCGCCGATCGTCGTCGAATTGAGGATGGCCGAAGAGGCGGGAATGATCGAGGCCGACCCGAACCAGTTCGAGACGGCGATCCTGAACATGGTCATCAACGCCAAGGACGCCATGCCGGACGGCGGGACGCTCAGGATCCAGGCCCGCGACGTGAGCGAGGTTCCGGCGGTGCGCGGGCACGTGGCGGTACGCGGCGAATTCATCGCGGTGTCGGTGACGGACAGCGGCACTGGCATCGAAGCCGCAACGCTGTCCCGGGTCTTCGAGCCGTTCTTCACGACGAAGGCCGTCAACAAAGGGACTGGCCTCGGGCTCTCCCAGGTCTACGGTTTCGTCAAGCAGTCGGGCGGCGAAGTCGGCGCCGTCAGCGCCATCGGGCAAGGGACATCGTTCACGCTCTATCTCCCACGGGTCAACGCCGCCAGTACTCTTGCATCCGCCGCCGACGTCAACGAGGACGTGGTGCCCCGACCCGACCCCAAAACCATCCTGCTCGTCGAGGACAACCAAACGGTCGGGGAGTTCGCTTTAGGCCTTCTGACCGAGCTGGGCCAAACCGTCACCTGGGCAACGAACGCGAGCGTCGCACTGGACATCCTGCGTGAGCGGCACACCGAGTTCGATCTCGTCTTCTCGGACGTGGTCATGCCGGGAACCAGCGGCATCGACCTCGGCCGGGAAATCAGGCGCCGCTGGCCGCACCTGCCTGTCGTCCTGACCAGCGGTTACAGCCACGTGCTGGCCGAGGAGGGCAGCCACGGCTTCCCGCTCGTCCAGAAGCCCTACTCCATCAAGGACCTGATCAGGATGTTGAGTGGCTCGAACGACCCCGCTCCTCGGAGCCGGGCGGCTTGAGGGCAGAAGGCTGCGAGCGAACGAAACCTTGTGGCTCGGGGTGGTCAAGGCTCCGAGCGTCGGCGATCAGGGCTGGGTCATCAATCCTTCGATGCGTTGCGCCAGGACCGTCATGTCGAACGGCTTGGTCAGCACCGCCATCCCTGGTTCGAGATGGCCGTTGCCGACCACGGCGTTCTCGGCATAGCCGGTGATGAACAGCACTTTCAGCCCAGGCCGCAGCACGCGAGCAGCGTCGGCGACCTGCCGACCATTCATGCCACCGGGAAGCCCGACGTCGGTGATGAGAAGATCGATGCGGGCTTTGGACTGCAAGATCCTCAGCCCTGACGGCCCATCCTCCGCTTCCAAGCTCCCGTACCCCAACTCGGACAGGACGTCGCCGGCCAACATGCGGATTGTGGGCTCGTCGTCGACGACCAGCACGGTCTGGCCAGCTTCCGCACGCGAGGCTTCCCCATGGTCGACCGCCGCTTCCCCGGCCTCCTCCGACCCGTGATGCCGAGGCAGGTACAAGCATACCGTCGAGCCGATCCCCAACTCGGAATGGATGAGCACCTGCCCGCCGGACTGACGGGCGAAGCCGTAGATCATGCTGAGGCCGAGTCCCGTGCCCTGACCCAAGGGCTTCGTCGTGTAGAAGGGCTCGAAGGCCCGATCGATCACCTCCTGTGGCATCCCGGTGCCAGTGTCGCTGACGCTGAGGGACAGGTACTGGCCCGGCGGCAGATCCAGCTCTGTCGCGGCGCGGTCGTCCATGCACCGATTGGCCGTCTCGACCGTGATCCGTCCACCGTCCGGCATGGCGTCGCGCGCGTTGATGCAAAGGTTGAGCAACGCGTTTTCGAGCTGGCTCTCGTCGACCAGGGCCGTCCACAGGACAACCATGTCCACGATCTTGACGGTGATCTCCGGTCCCACCGTGCGACGGATCAGGTCAGCCATGTCGATGACGAGACGGTTCACGTCGGTGGGCTTGGGATCGAGGGTTTGTCGGCGCGAAAAGGCCAACAGGCGATGCGTGAGCGCGGCGGCGCGTTTCGACGCTCCCTGCGCCGCCACGATGTAGCGGTCGAGGTCGGCGGTGCGTCCCTGCCGCACGCGGGTCCCAAGCAGTTCGAGGCTACCTGAGATCCCGGTTAGAAGGTTGTTGAAGTCATGGGCGAGGCCGCCGGTGAGTTGGCCCACCGCCTCCATCTTCTGCGATTGACGGAGAGCCTCCTCGGTCTTCATCAATGCGGCAGTGCGGGATTTCACTTGGTTTTCGAGTGAGGCGGTCATGTCGCGCAACGCCGCCTCGGACGCGTCCCGCTCACGCCCCCTGTCTTGCAACTGCCTCCCGGCCGTCGACAGGGCCAGACCGACCTGGTTGAACTCTGCAATGGGTGTCTGCGGGGGTTCGATCTGGCGACCGTGCCCGATAGCTTCGGCCGCGTCGCGAAGACGACGCATGGCCTCGTCGACCCGGCGACCGATCACCAGAGCGATGCCTGTCGCGATCAGCCCGAGGGTGGCGCCAAGCGCGACGAGGATCACGAGCGAGCGGCGCAGCGGCGCGTTGACGACGTCTGCACCCACGATCGCCACCGCGGCCCAGCCGGTCAGCCTCGACCGGGCGTAACCGACGAGGGCCCGGTGCCCGAGCTTGTCCAGTCCATAATAGGTTCCCCCGTCGCCGGACGCGTGCGCGCGGAAGTCGGGCGTGGTCGTCCTGCCGGCATAGTCCTGCTGGTGCTCCGTGCGCACTGCGACGATGTCGTTCCGATCCACGAGGACGCCAACCCAGCCGTGCGGCAGGTCCTCTCTCCTCAGCACGTCGACGAGGTAGTCGAGGTCGAGGCTTGCCGCGAGCAGGAAGGTCGCCTTTCCGTCGACCTGGATGGGTGCCGAGACGATCTGGAAGACAGGTTGACCGGTGGTCGAGCTTGTGAAGACGTTGCTCACCGTCCCGCGTCCCGATGCGATGACGTCATGGTCCGTTTCGGCCAGGAGCGGGGGGACGGGGACGACGGTTCCGAGCGGCGCGCGCGTCGTCAGGACCGTGCGCCCCTCGACGTCACGCAGGCTGATGTGGATGCCTTGAAGCCGCCGAATCTCGGTCACCTGGGCGTAGAAGGTCGCGAGGTTACCGGTTTGAAGGCTGGGCGAAGTGCCCAGCGCCTGGAGCGTGGTCAGGACGCCGTTGATCTCCCGGTCGAGCGCCACCGCCAAGCCGTGGGACAGGGCTTTCGACTCCTCCTCGGCACGGACGCGCTCCGAGGCCGCATACCGCCAGAGCAGCACGCCAACGAACACGAGCGTCGGGATGAGTATGCCCAGGCACAGCGTGGTGAACTGCCGCTTGAGCGAGCGGCTCCCGCGTCCTTCACCCACATGCACGGTCAGCTTGCCATCCTCAGTAGGTCAGACAGGGCAGGACCGGGACCCGCACATCTCATGTGACGTGACTACCTTGGGACGATCACGTCACAGCTTTGCTCGAAGCTCCCGCGATGAGTAGAAGCGACGCGGGATCGATTCCGCACCCTTGCACGAACGATCCGCGAGGCGAAGGGGGACGTCGCGTCTAGACGCCGCGACCTCTACTCGCAGCGCCCGACATGCGGACCGAACGCGCGGATCTGAGTCTCGGCAGCCCTTGCGAAGGCGCATGGAGATATCGTGAGAAGGTCAGGCGTCCAGCGGTTGCAGGCTCGGTCAGCCTCACTTTGCGACGTTGCCCAAACACCAGGCTGGCGCTCACCGAGTAGGTCGCGCCACCTCGGCAATCCGAGACAGCCGTCTCTCAAAGGACGCTCGGATGACCCGCGAAAGACCCTCGACCACGACAATGCTTGCCGAGCCTCGGTGCCCGTGCGACTCTTGATTCGAGACGGAATCAGCTATCCAGCTATCGGGTCAGAATGGGCGAGAAGGCAGAGGTGAAATCAACGGCCAGGCCCCGCAAGGATGGCCGTCGACAGCTCCTTGTCTATCTCCCGCCAGACCTGATCAAGGCTCTGAAAAAGGCCGCGCTGGACGAGGAGATCACCGTCTACGAGATCGTCGAGGGAGCCTCTCAAGAGTGGCTTCGTCGACGGGAGAGGAAGCAGCTCCGGGGCGGCTCGCGTACCCTGAGGCCAGTAGCGGAAACATGATGCTGCAGACCGTACGGGACGCCTGTCAATTCGACCCGCAGGCGATCAACTATGCCCTGAGCGATCAGGTGGAGGCGCTCGAAGACCTCGTCGGGCATGACACCGACAAGGCTCGGGCGTTCTTTGACAAGACTTATGTCACCGGCGGTATGCAGACGCTGCTGAGGCAGGGCCTCCAGCGGCTGGCCGGGAAGTCCGGACAGGCGGTTTTCGAACTCAAGCAGGCCATGGGTGGTGGCAAGACCCACTCCATGCTTGCGCTGGGATACCTCGCGGCGAATCCAGGGCTTAGCTCTCTGGTACCCGCATCCATTTCCGAAGGGTTCTCCCCGACGAAGGCGCGGGTCGTTGCGATCTCCGGTCGCTCCGTACCGCGCGACCTATTTTTATGGGGTGAGATCGCCTCGCAGATCGGAAGGAAAGAGGCGTTTGCCGAGTTCTTCCGCAACGGCGCTGTCGCACCTAACGAGAAGGACTGGATCGCACTCCTCGGGGACGAGCCAACCCTCATACTGCTAGACGAGCTTCCGCCCTACTTCCGCAACGCTTTGACGATCAACGTGGGAGGCGGAAATCTCGCTGACGTCACCACGTACGCGATCTCCAACCTCCTTTCTGCGGCCCTGAAGGCCAAGAACGTTTGCATCGTCATCTCGAACCTATCCGGGGCCTACGAAGGCGCCACCAAGGAGATCACGGCGCTCATCGCCAAGGCGACAAAAGACCTCCAGAACGAGACCAGCCGACAGGCCAAGGGCATCACCCCTGTCGAACTCGGGTCCGACGAAATCTACCACATCCTACGAACTCGCCTTCTGACCAAGGTGCCGGACCGCAAGGTGGTCAGTGCCGTCGCGACTGGCTTTTCGGAGGCCATCTCAGACGCGGTCAAGTCGAAGACGATAGCGAAGTCGGCGACGCAGATCGCCGACGAGATCGCCGCGTCTTATCCCTTCCACCCCAGCTTCAAGCACATTCTGGCGCTCTTCAAGGAGAACGAGCGATTTCGTCAGACGCGCGGTCTTATGACCATGGCGGCGCTGATGGTGAGATCGGCTCTGGATCGCAAGCATAACGACGTCTACCTTGTCGGATGCCAGCACATTGACCTGTCGCAACCCGACGTCCGGGACGTGATAACGAACGTCTACGATCTCTCGGGAGCGATCGCCCACGACATCGCCGGGACCGGCACGGAACGGGCCCATGCCCAGACCATCGACGACCAAGCCGAGTCGGACTCCGCAAGTCAGGTCGCACGTCTCGTGCTCATGGCCTCCCTCTCCGAGGCCAGTGACGCCGTCAAGGGACTGAGCAAGTCCCAGGTGGTCGAGAACCTCGTCGCGCCGCAGCGTTCGCCCCATGAGTTCGACGAGGCATTCGAGAAGCTCCGGACTGAGTGCTGGTACCTGCACCGCAAGGAGAACGACGCCTGGTACTTCTCGAAAAACGAGAACCTCAAAAAGAAGATCGAGAAGTACGCCACAACGGCCGCACAGCCAAAGATCGACGCAGAGATGGAGCGTCGGCTCAAGCTCGTCTTCGAAGCCAAGCGCCGGAACGCCTACACGGAGGTTCTCGCCCTTCCCAAGGTGGAGGACGTGAAGACGAGCGGTGGGCGCGTCCTGCTGGTCTTAAGCCCCGACAAACGCATGCCCCCCGACGACGCCGAGCGCCTCTTCAAAGCGGTTCCGGAGAAGAACAACTTTCTCATCGTGAGCGGCGATGGCACCGACTTAGCCAAGCTCGAGGACAAGGTACGCCGCATCTGGGCTACGGCTAAGGTGCTCCAAGAGGACGGTGGAGACCGGTCCCCGAACCTGGCCGAGCTTCAGGAAGAGACCGAGAATGCCGAGTTCGACTTTAACGCCACGCTGATCAACCTTTTCAACCGCGTGTACTTTCCCACCCGGCTACCTCGGGGGGGCGTCGAAGGCCTCGGGTATGCGGCCCTCAAGCTTGCCGACCGACGCACCAAAGAGGGCGCGCCCACGTCCATTGACGGTGAGGCTGCAATCGAGGAGGCGCTGACGTCTACGGGAGCGTCGAAACTGATCCTGAACGTGACCGAGGATGCGGTCGCCACGAGCCTCCGCAGCCGCGCCCAGGATCTCCTCTGGGGCACGACAGAGCGGAAGACGCGGTGGAAAGATGTCGAGGAACGCGCGATCAGCAACGTGCGCTGGCCCTGGCTTCCCCCGAAGGGCTTGGACGATGTGAAGCGCATCGCAGTCAGCATCGGTGAGTGGAAGGACTCCGGCGATGGCTACATCGAGAAAGGGCCGTTCCCTAAGCCCAAGACGTCGGTGAAGGTTCTCACTCGAAGCTACAATGACGAGACCGGGGTCGCGACAATCGAGCTGACTGCGACTGATGCGGGTACGAGCGCTCGCGTGCATGTCGCACCTGGGAGCGAAGTCTCAGCGGCTTCGCCGGTCGTGTCAGATATGATCATCGAGCGCGACGAGACGGTGCTTTGGTTCCTGGCGGTCGATCCGAACGGAGAGCATGAGACCGGCGAGCCTGTGAGGTGGACCAATACCCTGACGCTCACCCACCAACCCCGGGAAGTCGTGGGGAAGCGGTCGGTCGACTTGACCGTTAAGCCGCGCGGGAACATCCGCTGGAATCTGGACGGAACAAATGCACGAGAGGGCAAGCCCTACACCGGGCCGATCACCCTTGAGGGGACGGACGAGGTCAAGGTCTACGCCTTCGCGGAGGACGCGGGAGTCGAGACGACCAAGACTTTCACAATCCGGGCGGCGACGGAAGGCGGCATCCGGATCGATCCGACGAAGCCAGCCATTATCAAAAAGCGCCAGAAGATCGCCACGACCAAGGAGGTCTTCACGATGCTGAAGGCCATGAAGGCGGGGCACGCCAAGCTTAAAAACCAGCTCTCGGCGACGGTCGGTCGAGGCGAGGTCAACGTGGCAACGCGCTTCGGGCCACAGGCCACTTTGACCGGCGATGCCGTCGAAGCCTTCTTGACGGCCGCTCGGCTCGCGATTTCGGACGAGACCGCCGAGGTCGATTTCGGGTTTTCGGAGGTCCACTTCGACACCGGTAGCGAGATGGAGGAGTTTGTCGAGGCGGTTGGATGGACTATCGCCCCGGAGGAGGTCGAGCAGCCGTGAGCGACCGCAAGACCATCGGCTTCGGTGTTCCGAACGATATCGATCCTCATCACTTCGTCGTGGAGGTGCCTGCCGATAAGGCGAATCCCGTGCTGATCACTGAGCACTTCGGCTTGGCTGGGGGATCAAATGGCGACGCAGATTCAGTCGAACGGTGCCGACTACCGCAGGCAGCCTGGAACGCGATCAAAAAGGAAACCGAGCGGGTCCTGAACGAGCGCCTGAAAGAGAAGAAGCTGACCGGTAGTCGATGGAAGGCCGGTAAGAACCCCGTCGAGCGGTTGCTCGGCCGCGAGCTATGCGTCCTGGCTTGGGGCGTGGAAGTCGCACCAAAGGACGCCATCCCAAGCGCGATTCGAGGTTGGGGGACCTTCAAGCCGGAGGAGCGATGGTGGCTTTTTTCGATGGCGGCATCGCTGACGGGAACGTCCCAGGATGTCGACATTGGTTGGCGTAAAGCAATCCGGGTAGCACTGACCGAAAGCCCAAACGGTGAGGAGGTTGCAGCCATTCGCGCCAAGAAGCCCAAAGTCTTTGAGGAACGTCGTCTGCTACCACTCTTCGACACGGTGAGATGAGGATGACCGCAGTAGTGAGCGGAGTTCGGACGGCCACCGTCGTTCCTTTCTCGTTGGCGGATCGACCGTCGCTGATCGAGAGGCTATGGCCGGCGCAGAAGATCTCAGTCGAAGCCAAGCGCGAATTCGACGCCCATGGGGCGCAAACGCTCACGCCGCTCGGCAACTACTGGAAAGGTCGTAAGCGACTAATCTATGTCCGAGCTTGCGTGCTAGGAGCGTTGTTGCCGGTCAGCGATGATCCAGAGAAAGACCTTGCGGTTTTCGAGATGCTGATGGGCATCGACGATCATGCCTTCCTGCACCGGGATACGAAGTCGAAGCCAGCCGAGATCGCGAAGCTTGCGATGTCAGCCGGCGCTCTCTCATCGTCAGAACTCCCGACGTACTTTCGTGTGAAGGGTCGACCTGCGGCGAACGACGCCGAATACATGCAAGCGCTTACCGATGGAAAGCTGATCTGGCAGTCTCTTCCGGCAGAGAAGGATCGAATCCGTGCGGCCGCTCTGTCGACACTCACCTACGAAGAAAAGGTCGCTCGCTCTCTTCGTCCCGAAGAACTACCTGAAGAGGCCTTCGATAATATCTGGCCGGCTGTCAACGTACACCTGGGAACTAGCGCCTCACACCTGAAGGAGCTTGTCGAGCAACTGGGAATCATGCGCTACGGTCACCGCCCCAAGGTGGCAGATGTATTCTGCGGTGCCGGATCAATCCCATTTGAAGCGGCTAGGGTCGGTTGTGACGTCTACGCGTCGGATCTCAACCCGGTCGCGTGCATGCTGACCTGGGGCGCACTGCACTTAATTGGTGGTGGAACGCGCATGAAGGCGCGGCTGGAGGCTGCGCAAAAGGCCGTGACCGAGGCTGTGGAGCGTCAGATAGTACAACTCGGTTTCGAGCAGGACGAGAAGGGCAACCGGGCTAAGGCCTACCTGTATTGCGTCGAAGTAAAGTGCCCTGTGACTGGATGGACGGTTCCTCTCCTACCGTCCCTGATCGTGAGCCGAATAAAAAAAACGATTGTTAGGCTTGTCCCGGACTACAATGAGCGTCGCTTTCTCGTCGAGCTGATCGAAGATGCTTCTGCCGAACAGATTGCGCAAGCGAAGCTCGGCACTGTCCGAGATAAGGCTCTATTTTTTGAGCTAGACGGTCAGAGTTATAAGACGCCTATCGCAACACTTCGTGGCGACAAGCGATCGGGAGTGGGCGCTAAAACGAATGACCTCCGCAGGTGGTCTAAGACCGATCTGGTTCCCCGGCCTGATGACATCTTCGGCGAGAGATTATACTGCATCCAATGGATGCGGTTGACGGAGAGCGAGCGGTCTAGGCCAGAAACCTTTTTCTGTGCACCGTCGAGACAGGATCTCGAACGTGAAAGCTCGGTGCTCGCTTACGTTCAGGAGCGCTTGGCAGGCTGGCAGGAAGCTGGATTCGTTCCCGACATGACCATCGAGTCGGGGCAGAAGACTGACGAGCCGATCCGGACCCGGGGCTGGTCCTACTGGCATCAGCTGTTCACGCCGAGGCAATTAATGATCGGTGGCCTGCTCGCGGAGCAGATCAGCTTGGTTGAGGACGAAGAAGTTCGCGCGTGCCTCGCCTTCGATAGGACGTTCGTTGCCCACAACTCGGCGCGACTTTCCCAGTGGCTGCCTGGCACGCCTGCGAAACCCGGGGTCGCGCCTTCCGCGGATACTGTCAAGCACGTCTTCTACAATCAGGCCCTGAATACGTTCTATAACTTCGGATGCAGGGCCTTCTACTCGGTGAAGCCCGATCATGAAGATACGTACCCATATGTGCACCTCGGAGTGCAATCCACCATCAGGACACATCCGGCGCGGGACTTTGATACGGCCGCGGACCTCATCATCACCGACCCACCATACGCCGACGCAGTCAACTACCATGAAATAACGGAGTATTTCATCGCATGGCTACGGCGCAATCCTCCGGGGCCGTTCGCCGACTGGATATGGGACTCACGCCGGGCACTTGCCGTGAAGGGTCAGGGCGACGATTTCCGGGTGGCCATGGTCGACGCCTATGGAAAGGCTGCGTTGAAGATGCCGAACAACGGCCTCCAGATCGTCATGTTCACGCACCAGGACGCCGAGGTCTGGGGCGACATGGCGCAAATCTTCTGGGGCGCGGGCCTTCAGGTAGTGGCGGCTTGGTACGTTTCTACCGAAACCACCTCCGAAACCAAGAAGGGCGGCTACGTCCAGGGTACGGTGACGATCGTGCTACGGAAGCGCGCCAATGCCGAGAGTGGGTACAAGGACGAGATCGTCCAGGAGGTGCGCGCCGAGGTGGCCGATCAAATCGACACCATGGTGGGCTTAAACCAGAGCCTCAAGGGCCACGGCCGGATCGAGAATCTCTTCGAGGACGCTGATCTTCAGATGGCCGGGTACGCCGCCGCCCTTCGCGTGCTGACGCGATATCAGCGCATCGACGGGACTGACATGACCAAGGAGGCAATCCGTTCGCGTCGCCCCGGTGAAAGGGACCTTGTCAGCGAGGTCATTGAATTCGCCGTGCAGGTAGCGAACGAGCACATGGTCCCGGAACACATGCCTCCCAAGGTCTGGGAGCGGCTTTCCGGACCGGAGCGGTTCTACTTGAAGATGATGGACGTGGAGACTACCACCCTTCGAAAGCTCGACAATTATCAGAACTTCGCGAAGGCCTTCCGCGTCGGGAGCTATGACGCTCTGATGGGCAGCATGGAGCCAAACAAATCCGCCCTGAAATCGGCTAGAGAGTTCAAGAAGGGCAGTTTCGAGGTTCCCGAATTCGGACCCTCCGCGACCCGCGCGGCACTCTTTGCGATCTTTGAACTTGAGAACGACGTCGAGGGTGACGACGTGCTGACGCATCTGCGTGACCTCCTGCCGACGAGCTATCATGCCAAGCGGGAAGAATTGCTCGCGATCTCTGACTACGTCGCACGTAAGCGCACGGGCGTAGACGAGCCCGAGGCGCGATCGGCCCGCATCCTCTTCGACCTCATACGCAACGAGCGGCTGGGGTAAAATGACCACGCTGGCAGCGCTTGGGCGCTCTACGGCCCTGATGGGCGGAGGCAATCTTCAGCGGTTCTCGTCCCGTCTTAGTCGACTGTCCCATGTCTACCTCAAGGACAAGCTTCAGGGCGCTTCTGAGTACCGGCGCATCGCAGGCTACTTCCGGTCCTCGATTTTCGACCTAGTGAATGAGGAGATCGAGGGGATCGGCAAAGTCCGCATTGTCTGCAATTCGGACCTGGATCCCGAGGACATCAACGCAGCCCGTCAGGCGCGCGAGCAGCTTCTGAAGGAGAGGTGGAACGAGGTCGACGACGCCGTCGAGAGCTTCTTTCGCCGCCCCCGGTACAAGCGTCTGTTCGACATCCTGACACGGGGGAACGTGGAGATCAGGGTCGTGTCCCGGTCCGACGCGCCCTTTGTGCACGGCAAGGCCGGCGTCGTGTACCGGCCGGACGGTACGCCCTCCGCGTTCATGGGTAGCTTGAACGAGACCCGGGAAGGCTGGTCGGCCAACTACGAGTTCGTTTGGGAGGACACCTCGGCTGACGGGGTCGCCTGGGTCGAGGACGAGTTCGAATACCTATGGGAGCGAGGCAAGCCGCTGCCCGACGCCATCATCGAGGAGATTGGCCGCAGCGCCCGACGCGTTGAGGTCGAAGTCGCCGACCTGAAGCCAGAGGAGGTCGCGCCCGCCGCACTGGTCGAGTCCAACATTTACCGTAAGGGTGAGGAGCTTATGCCCTGGCAAAGGGCCTTCGTATCCCTCTTCCTGGAACACCGGAACACTTACGGATCTGCACGTCTCCTGCTGGCCGACGAGGTTGGTGTAGGCAAGACCCTGTCGCTTGCAGGTGCCGCTCTCGTGTCCGCCCTGCTAGGGGACGGACCAGTCCTGATTCTTTGCCCCGCGACGCTCACCAACCAGTGGCAGATCGAGCTGAAGGACCGGCTCAACATGCCCTCGGCCGTCTGGCTCTCAACGGAGAAGGCCTGGCGGCTCGATCCAGACGAGATCCCGCTGCCATCGACGGGTCCTGAGGGGATCACCCGTTGCCCCCGTCAGATAGCACTCGTCTCGACGGGGCTGATCGTTCACATGACGGAGGAGCGCCGACACCTGATCTCGAAGCCGTTCGGGATGGTGATCCTGGACGAGGCTCACCGAGCTAGGGGAAAGGTCGAGCAGGGCAAGGACGACCGTATGCCCAATAATCTCCTGTCCTTCATGCTCGAGATCGCGAAGCGCGCTCGGCATGTCCTGCTCGGCACGGCGACGCCAATTCAGACTGACGTCGAAGACATGTGGGACCTCTTAAAAATCCTGAGCATGGGCGCGGAGCACGTCATCGGGGACGCCTGGAGCGAGTGGTACACTGCCGACAAGGCCGTGCCGATCATCACAGGAAAAAAGAAGGTCAGCGACGAGCGTGAGGCGTGGGCGCTCTTTCGGAATCCGCTGCCGCCTTCTTCCGAAGGGGAAGTCATCTTTGGCCACATGCGCGACGCGATCCAACTGCCGAAGGATCGCTTCGTCGTAACCAAGGGCTTCAGCGACATCGACGACGACTTCTATCGTGGTCAGTTCATAGACGACGTGCTGATCCCCAAAGGCGATCTCGGCTTCTTCCAGCGCAACAATCCCGTCGTTCGGCACGTGGTCCTGCGGAAGCGGGCCACGCTTGAAAGCATGGGCCTGATCCCCAGGGTCCCTGTCGACATTCATCCGCTTCCCGGGCAGCACGTGCCGTCCATGTTTGACGGGTTGGGCCTTCGTACCTCGGACGCGTTCGACGCCGCCTATGCTGCCGCAGAGCAGTTCACGAAGGTCCTCGCTAAACGAAAGAAGTCTGCAGGCTTCATGCGAAGTCTCATGCTCCAACGCTTGTGTTCCAGTTATGCCAGTGGGCTCGCAACGGCCGAAAAGCTTTTGGAAGGGCGCACCCTGGACGACGAGGAACTCCAGTTGGAGCTAGGCGCCGACAAGCTCGATCTGGTTGACGAGGAGTGTAGACACCTCCAGACCATCATCGATGTTCTGTCTCCTCATCCGACCGATCCGAAGCTCAATGCTGTCCTGCACTTCTTGGAAGAGCGTAAGTGGCTGGATTACGGATGCATCATCTTCAGTCAATATTTTGACACGACGAGGTGGATCGCTACTCATTTGACTGCCCGGCTGCTGAACGAGCCTATTGCCGTCTACGCAGGAGCAGGCAAGTCCGGGATATTTCTTGGGCGCGAATGGAAGAGCGTAGAGCGGGAGCAGATCAAGAGGGCGGTCAAGGAGCGGACGATCCGCTTAGTCGTCGCCACCGATGCAGCATGCGAAGGCCTTAACCTTCAAACTCTCGGCACCTTGATAAACGTCGACCTACCCTGGAATCCCTCTCGCCTCGAGCAGCGAATCGGCAGAATCGAACGTTTCGGGCAGCGCCGTGACCGAGTGGACATGCTCAACCTTGTCTACCACGGCTCGAAGGAGCCCACGGTCGACGAGAAAGTCTATGAGAAGCTCTCAGCGCGGATGAAGGACCGTTACGACATCTTCGGTACACTGCCAGACGTCATCGAGGATGACTGGATCGAGGACGAAGAACGGCTCGACGAGAAGCTCAAAGAGTTCACTGCCAAGCGTATACGTGCCAATGCTTTCGACATGCGGTACGCCGCAGACGTTGATCCCAAGGGGGCTCGGTGGGAACTCTGCGAGAAGGTGTTGGCGCGGCATGACGTTTCGGACCGACTATCAAAACCATGGAGTTTACGAGATAAACGATACTGAAGATTGTACCCTAAGTTGCTGCAGAATAGAGCCCTCAGCCACTGTGTCATTCTTCATGCTTACCGTAAGGGTGGGTGCAAGAGCTGGTACTGACAGCGCGCTATCTCGACCGCTCGCCCTGTGTGGCTCCTCATAGCTAAGGGCATATGGAAGCTGACGATTTCAACGAACGACCGTTGAAAGCGGCTACGGTCAAGCTTACCTTTTCCTCAGCGTCTCCGGTTCGGACATCTTCGGATTCCCGCACGAGCCGATGCGCACACTGATCGGCACAGCGCCGATGCGGGATCGGAGAGCTGTATGTGGGCTGATACCGAAAGTGAAGTCGACTTCCTGAACTACTCGGAAGTAGCCGAAATGGCGGCCGAGATGATTGGCAATCCAAGTCTCCTGCCTCTATCTCTTGGTATTTTCGGTACATGGGGCACGGGCAAGTCGAGCATCCTGAAACTCGTGCATACAGAGTTGGTGGGCGGCCCAGAAGAGAACAAATACCTTATCCTCGATTTTGACGCATGGCTGTACCAGGACTTTGACGACGCTAAAGCCGCCCTGATGGCCGTGATAGCTAAGGCCCTCTACGACGCTGCACCAACAACTCTCAAGGAAAAGGCGGCCAGTCTCTATCGGCGGGTAAATAAACTGAAGATCCTGGGGTTGGCGGCCGAAGCGGGGATGGCAGCCCACGGGGTGCCCGCGTTCGGGGTGATCTCACGTGGCTTGGGGGCCGTAGAAGATCTGTTTACGGGGGGTACGAACGCGGAAGACGGTAAGGCCATCAAGGACGGGGTCGAGGAAGCGAAAAAGAAGACCGAAGGTCTAATAGCGAAGGAGGAGAAGCGAGGCGCGCCTGAGGAGATCGCCGCCTTCCGTGCTGAGTTCAGCGACGTCCTTCTCGGGCTCAACAAGACGCTCGTTGTCTTCATCGACAATTTGGATCGATGCAACCCTGCAAACGCGATCCACACTCTTGAAGCAATTCGACTGTTTTTGTTTCTCCCCAAAACGGCCTTTGTGATCGCTGCCGACGAGGACATGATCCGCCATTCCGTATCACAACATTTCAAAAACCCATCTGACCGACACGTGGCTGACTACTTGGACAAGCTGATCCAAATGCCAATTCGCGTACCTCGTGTTGGGGTACAAGAAGTACGCGCTTACATGTTCTCTTTGTTCGCCGCCGCCGCTGACTTGGGAGACGATCGAAATCGGAAGATGGGGGCGCTTCGCGATTTCCTTCTAGATCGATTGCGCAACTCCTGGAGGAGGGACGCCGACTTCACTGTCGCGCAGGTGGCTGGTATGTTGAAGGCCAAGGACAACGATCGCCTGATAGCCTCGTTGGATGTTGCCGATCGCATCGCGCCCCTTCTCGCCTACTCGGCGAACGTGAAAGGGAACCCGCGGATCATCAAGCGCATGTTGAACGTGATCCGCATGCGGAGTTCGGTCGCGCGCAAGAGGGGCATCCCCCTAGACGAAGCGGTGATCGCCAAACTGGCTCTCTTTGAACGATGCACCGACGTGTCCGCGATAGAGGCCATGCACAACGCGATCAATCTCGCTGAAGAAGGTAGCCCAGAGTTTTTCGCCAAGCTTGAGCACGCACAGAGTGACGAAACCGAAGTCCCTTTGCCTGACCCATGGAAGAACCACCTCGCGTTCGTTCGAGATTGGGCGCGGCTTGAACCCAAGTTGGCGGGGTTGGACCTCAAGCCGGCCGTCTATCTCTCGCGGGAAACGGTGGCGCTGCGACTGACCTCGGCAAGTCTGTCGCCGGCAGCGGTGAAGGCTCTGAATGCACTGTGTGAAACCTCGACGGTTCAGTCTCAGGCAGCACGAGCAGCTATCGCTACGGTGGATGGCGGTGAACATTCTGCGCTCATGGATGCACTGATTGGCGAGATGAGGCGGAAAACAGACTGGAGCAGGCCTCGTTCGGATTTTCGAGGCGCCTTGGTTCTTGCAGAAGTTTCCGCTCCAACCGGAGAAGCCCTCGGGCGGTTCGTAAGGACCCTCGAGATGCAGCGGCCACCGCGTTGGATGACAACCCTGATGGCTGGCAAACCCTGGGCATAGAGCGGAGATACCAACGTGGGAACGTCATCGTCCAGCAAGGGGCCAGGATCGAAGTCGCCGTTAGTTCCACCCTGGGCTGATGCTGAGCCTGGCGCTCCTTTGCCCGACCCAGAAGGTCAACGGTTCAGAGGTTTTCGGACAGCGTTTGGCCAATTCGTCGAGCATGGCGCCAGAGACGCCCTTAAGTCGAGTCTCAAGAAGTACGCTTCAACTGCGACTGGCGGATCCGCAGTAGGACCACGTCGCTTTGGCACGGCCTATGTGGCCGGCAGCGCTTTATTCGGTCTTCTCGGCGAGATGCAGCGAGGCGGCACTGGCGTAGACGCCACCGGCCTCGATCTCTCGTCCCTGGTCGGCCTTTCGGTCGAAAGGGCAGGTCAAGAGATAGCGCGAGCGCTGGCCCCGGACAACGCCGATGCCGACCGAATCGCGGCAGCGATCCAGGAGGCGCTGGCAGAGGCGTTGCCCGATGTCGAGGCTTTCGATCCCGCCGCCCTTACGCCGGACCAGATCATTGTCATCATGATCGAGTATCTGGCTCGCATCCTATTCCAGCAGGTAACGGAGGATGCTGGCTCAGCCTGGAACAAGACGCCTTCCGGAGATCGTACAGTGCAGGTCGAAGGAGAACTTTTCGACCTGATCAGGACATGCATCGACAAGCATATGTCTCCGCGCCTCGTCAACGGCGTAGGCCTGCTCAATCGTCCCGAAGTCGAAAGGCTACAAAGAGCGGCAATGGATGATGTTTGGCGCGAATGGGAGCGTTACGATTGACCCGTCTAATTTTCCACGCCCATGGTGACGATGTCCCTGCGGTCAGCGACCCAACCGAAATCCACGTATTACTTTACGGCTCCCGCCCTGAATGGCCGGGGACGGGCAGCATAGGCAACCAGCTTAAGAAAGCATGTGGGCGGCTGGGGCACGAGGTCCAAACCAGAGCGTTCGACTTCCTCACAATCGCCCTCGCAGTCACGGCTGCAGACACGTTCGTTTCTCGGGACAGTGCTGATGACCGTTGGAGTCGGTCCTTCCATCTCACCATCCCGCTTGTTAGACCCGACAATTGGGAGCCAGTGAAGTCAGATCTGCAACGTACCCTTCGATTTCTAAGTGGTGACGATTGGCTGCTTGACTTCGTCGGAGACGGGCCGGTTCCGCCTTCAAGGGATGTTCGGAAACGGGAGAAGCATCTCATTGACCTCTCCTCAGTTGACTGCGCCAGCTTATTCTCTGGAGGTCTGGATAGTGCAATCGGCGTGACAGAACTACTTAGCGAAGGACGTCGACCTCTCCTGGTCAGTCACGCCTATGCGAAAGACAGAACGTATCAGGCCTCCATTTCTAGATCACTCCCACGACCGTGTCCGATGTTTCTAGCTAATGCCTACCCCACATGGGACGGTGTGGACGAAGACAGCATGCGGACCAGGAGCTTCAACTTCCTAGCCTACGGTGCCGTTGCTGCTGCGGCCATAGCCGGGTTCCATCGTCAATCGAAGGTGACGCTGTTCGTTCCTGAGAACGGCACCATCGCAATCAACGCGCCTCTCACGCTTCGTAGAATAGGCTCCCACAGCACTCGAACGACTCATCCCTTCTTTCTGCAGTCGGTGCAGGAAATATTCGACAGGGTTGGCATTCCAGTTGAGATAGAAAACCGGTACCGAAATCTAACAAAGGGCGAGATGCTGGCGCGCGTTGCAAATGAACCGGCTGTCCGCGATATGGCAGTAAAGACTGTATCTTGTGGAAAATGGAAGCGGCACGACATGCAATGTGGTCGCTGCTTGCCATGCATGATCCGCAGGGCATCCTTCTTCAAGGCAAACGTCCAAGACACCACGACGTATGAGTATCCTGATCTTTCTGACGTCCTGAAGGACGAAGACGGGCGCGATGACCTTGTCTCAATCTTCGCAGCGCTTAAGAGGCCTAGGACGCGAGGGGAGTCATGGATCCTTCAAGCTGGTCCTCTTCCGAACGATCCCGGCGAAAGGGAGGAAGCTTTCGACGTCGTTCGTCGAGGAATGACTGAGTTGGAGTGCTTCCTGACCGACCAAGGCTTTGCATGATCGACTTTCACTGCCACCTGGACCTCTACCCTGATCCAGAAGCCGTGGTGAAGGCGATTACCGCATCAGGCGATCACGTGCTGTCTGTGACTACCACGCCAAAGGCGTGGAAGATGACATCGGCACTGGCAAAAGGATCCGTGCGGATCCGCACGGCGTTAGGTATGCATCCTCAATTGGCACACGAACGCCATGGGGAACTCGCGTTGTTCGAGGCCCTTCTCCCTCAGACAGACTACGTAGGAGAAATTGGCTTGGATGGTGGACCCGAGTACAGGGTCCACGCCGATATTCAAAGGAAGGTCCTTAGATCCGTCTTGCAAATGACCGCTCGGGCAGGTGGCCGGGTTATGTCGATTCATAGCAGACACGCTGCATCCGAAGTGCTGGACATGCTGCAATCCGCACCGACCGCGGGTTCGTTCATTTTGCACTGGTTCTCCGGTTCGAAGGCCGAACTCGATAGAGCAGTAAGCCAAGGGTGTTGGTTCTCGGTCGGCCCCCCAATGCTTCGCTCGCAGAAGGGGCGGGCTCTCGTTAGCGCGATGCCTCCCGGACGTGTGTTGACTGAAACAGATGGGCCTTTCGGGACCGTCTCAGGTCAGCCATTGAAGGCTGGAGAAGTGCATCTAGCGGTCGAGGGTTTGGCTAGCATCTGGTCAGTGACGCCTGGGGCGGCCAGGGATCGCATAGCGGACAACCTCCGAAAACTGGCCCTCTCCAAGCCGCAGCGACCCCTTTGACGATCGCAAGTTGCTCGATGCCCTATGCACTCGCTAATGGGTGGCAGGTAGCGGTAGTAAGTAGCGCTGCCTGCTACCGCTACCCCGCTTGTTCGGCGCAGGGACGAAACGCTGCATCTCGTCCCGAGCGGGAACGGTTACGCCGCGGTGATCGATCGATTGGTGAAAGTCCCCACGTCGCGGGTCTTCTTGGCATGCGGTGGCGTCGCTAAGGCCTCCGCGGAGCCGAGTCGAACGACAATCTCCTGACGTCGGTAACGGCTACAGGTAGCGCTACCTGCTACCGTTTCCGACGTCAGCGAGGCGTTCATTCTTTGCGGGTAGGCTTCCCTAGTGGGAGGCACGACCATGGTAGACAAGATTGCGGTTTTCGCGGCAGCCGACAGCCTCCGAGCAAACGGCAAGCTAGTCTCCCTACGATCAGTCCGAGACTCGCTGAAAGAAGGCGGGCCGTTCAGAGACATCGGACCTCTGTTGGAGCAATGGAGAACCCAGAGGGACTATGAGCCTCGTCTCGAGATAGCTGGTATTCCGGACCGGCTGAAGAATCAGCATGGCAACGCCCTTGTGGCATTGTGGTCTGCAGCACGAGCTGCAGCCGTCGAGGAACTGGCTGGCGAGCGAGAGAAGCTCAATTGCGCCTTGCAGGCGTGTCAGGAAATCCGCAACGAGGCCTTGAGTGAGGCAGACCGTCTCACTCTGCGGCTTTCAAATTCGGAGGCAGAAGTCTCAAGCCTGAGCAAACGCCTTGAGGAGCGCGATGCTCGTGCGAACAGGATGAGGGCGGAAGAGTTCTGGACCCGCCTCATGCGAGAAGTGCTCGAGCTGATGCCGGTCAAAGGCTCATTGACCGTCGATGCGATCTTTCCTCGTCTCAGGGACACGGCATGGCGCGAGGCGGCGAATCACAAGCAGAACCTCACTTTGGGAGTCCTGCGGAAAAAGATGGTAACAAGAGCGACTCACGGAAAAATGTTCGAAATTCTCCCGGATGGCTCGTTTCAGCGACTCCAACAGCCTAACAACCATAACGCGCACGGTTAGTGATACGTCTTGCACTTGCAATTTGGAGTAGCTAAATCGACGTGTTTGGATCGCCTTTAACCTGTTTCCAGGATCAGCTTAACTTGTCTGAGGATCGCTTCTAGGTTGTTTGGATAAAAACAAAGAGGAATGGCGCGCCCCGCAGGATTCGAACCTGCGACCCTCGGGTTCGAAGCCCGATACTCTATCCAGCTGAGCTAGGGGCGCTCGATCGGCGCGAACCGATCAGGCCGTCACTATGGCACGGATCGCGCCGTCGCGCTCGGGATTTTTGCGACAAAGCCCGGCCAAGTCGCCCGCCTCGGCATGGTCGGGGTGGACCGGGATATCGTGGGGGGTGAGGAGGTAGCGGCGGGCGACGTCGCCATAGCCGTCGTAGACGAGGGCGCCGTTGCCGGCGATGAGCCGGGCCCGGTTGGCGCGATACCAAGCCGGCAGCGCGTACCAGGGCACCAGCGGGCGCTCGTGGTGGGCGGCGTGAAGGTTGTTGTAGAGGAAGAGGAAGCCCAGAACCGGCGCGTTCTCGACGATGGCGGTGCGCTCGGCCACGCCTTCGGCCGCCCGGTGCTCGGCGAAGGAGCGCAGCAGCAGGATCGACGTGCTCGGATAGACGATGCCGAAGACGTAGAAGAGCGGGTCGATGCCGCAGCCCCCCCAGGTCCAGCCAAGCACCGCAATCGCCGTGACGGCATGCCAGGACCAGATACGGCGGGTTCCCCGGTTCCCGCGCATCAAGGCGCGAGCCTCGCCGACGAGGTAGCGGCCGATGATCCAGGCCGGGCCGAAGAGCAGCCGGCCGATCAGCGTCGTGTTGAACCGCACCGCGGCGCGGCCGAGCGGCCCAAGACGGCGCCATCCCTCGGCGCTCCAATAGTGCGATTCGGGATCGTCGAAGGGGTCCGTCAGGCTCTCGTCGCGGTGGTGGATGAGATGGCTGCGGCGATAGGATTCGAAGGGCAGCCACAGCGACAGCGGCACGCCGGCCAGCGCCCGGTTGAGGCGGCGCCAAGGTGTCGGATGGCCGTGGATGAACTCGTGCTGCATGGAGCCCTGCAGCGCCAGCAGCGGCGCCCCCAGCAGCGTGAGCACCGGCCAGGGCAGATGGCCCTGCAGCAGCGTCAGCACCAGGAACGAGCCATAGACCCCGCAGCACAGCGCCAACGACGGGATCTCGACGCCGCGGCGTCGGGGGTCGGGACGATGGCGATCGACGGGGACCTGGACCAAGGCGCGCTCCTGCTCGGGGTGGGAGAAGCCCAAGTGTCCGCCCGGCCGTGCTGCACCGCAACGCGATGGTCGTCGACAGCGATTCGCGATGTTGATTTTCTCCGCGATCCGGTGATGATGCCATCACATGCAGACTGTTGTCACCAGGGGCACATCATCGTCACGCGACGATACAGTGGGGCTGTTTCGCCGTCGGCTCGAAATGGTGATGGAGCGGGCCGGACTCAGCCCCGCAGCCTTCGCGCGGCGCGCCGGGATCGACCGCTCGACGCTGTCGCAGCTGATGACCGACGACGCGCCGCGCCTGCCGCGCGCCGAGACCCTGATGGCGCTGGCCCAGGCCGCCCATGTCTCTGTCGACTGGCTGCTGGGGCTCAGCCAGCGCGAGGAGGTCGGGGCCGAGATCATCGAGGCCATGCTGCAGATCGAGACGCCCGATCACCTGCCGGCCGACGATCATTACATGCGCTGGCTGAACGAGGCCGAGGGCTACCGCATCCGCACCGTGCCGCTGGCGCTGCCGGACTTCATGAAGACGGAAGCGGTGCTGCGCCTGGAATATGGCCAGGCCTTTGCAACGGCTGCCCCGGCGCGGCTCGAGATCGTGCGGGCCCGGCTCGCCTTCATGTGCAAGCCCGACCATGACGTCGAGGTCTGCGTGGCGCTGCAATCGCTGTGGGCGCTGGCGGCAGGCCAGGACCTGTGGGACGGGCTCGCCGCCGCGGAACGCCGGGCGCAGCTCCTCGCAATGGCGGATATCTACCGCGCCGCCTATCCGAGTCTGCGGCTCTATCTCTACGATCTCCGCGACGTCTATGCCTCGCCCTTCACGGTCTTCGGGCCGAAACGGGCGGTGCTGTTCCTCGGCCATGCCTATCTGGCGCTGAACGGCTCCGACCATATCCGCATGTTCGCCCGCCGCTTCGACGATCTCATCCGCCGTGCCGCCGTGCAGCCCCACGAGGTCGAGCGCACCATCCGAGAGCTCGCCGCGGGGGTGGCGTGAGAAGGGACCGTCGCGCCCGGTCCTCCCCCACCACCACGCTTCGCGTGGTCCCCCGCCCCCAAAGGAGGCGGAGACGCAACGGCTACCGGATACATACATCCCCAGCGACGCCGGACGCCTCCCCTCTCCCTTGTGGAGAGGGGTAAGGGGTGAGGGTCGGGTGACGGTGACGAGGAGGCCTCCCGCTACGGAACCCGCAGTCTTCGGAGAGGTCGGCTGCCTACACCAGCCCGAAGGGCCGCCAGTCGAGCAGCACCTTCAACCGCAGCGCCAGCCCGTCGCGCGTCGCCCGGTAGGCGGCGAGCACGGTGTCGCGCGAGCCTTCGGTCGCGGTCGGGTCGGCGGTCGGGACGTAGACGACCTCGACCGGCATGGCGCGGGTATAATCGAGGGCGCGGTGATGCGCCTCGGGCGACAGGGTCACGATCATGTCGAAATTGTCGTCCTCGAGGTCCTCGAAGCGCCGCGGCTTGTGGCGGGCCGTGTCGAGACCGATCTCGTCCATCACGGCATCGACGAAGGGGTCGTGCGTGCCCGGCCGGACGCCTGCCGATTGAATGTAGATCGAGCGCCCGACGAGGCGCTTCGCCAGCGTTTCCGCCATGACGGAGCGGACCGCGTTTTCCGAACAGGCGAAGAGGATCGACTGCGGCTTCAACCGCGGCGCACCGGGCGGCCGGTCGTCTCCGGGGGTCCGCTCCGCGCTCATCCCTTGTAGTGCAGCGCTGTCATCAGGGTGAAGAGGCGGCGCAGCGTGTTGGCATCCGCCTCGATCTTGCCGGCGAGCCGCTCGCCGAGCAGCGCCGCGCCCTCGTCGTGAAGTCCGCGCCGGCCCATGTCGATAGCTTCGATGCGGCTCGGCGAGGCGGTGCGGATCGCCTGATAGTAGCTGTCGCAGAGCATCATGTAGTCCTTCAGCAGCGAGCGGAAGGGCTGCAGCGACAGGAGGTGGGCCATGAGCGGCACGCCGGCAGCATCGCTGACGGAGAGCGCCAGCTTGCCCTCCTGCACCCCGATGGCGAGGTGGAACGGACCTTCGGCGTCGCGGCCGCAGAGACCGAAGCTGTTCTCCTCGACGAGGTCGTAGATGGCGATGCGGCGCTCGTGCTCCTGGTCGGCAGTGCCACGGCCGATCGAGCCCTCGTCGAGCGTGACGGCGATCAAGCGCCTCGGATCGCCGCCTTCCGCCATGGCATCCTATCCTTCGAGGCGCATCGCCACCGAGCGCGCGTGGGCGTCGAGGCCCTCGGCCTCGCCGAGCGCCACCGCGGCGGGCCCGAGCGCCCGCAACGCCGCACGATCGCATTTCAGCACGGAGGTGCGCTTCATGAAATCGAGCACGCCCAGGCCGGAGGCGAAACGGGCCGAGCGCGCCGTCGGCAGAACATGGTTCGAGCCGCCGACATAATCGCCGATGGCTTCGGGCGTATGGGGGCCGAGGAAGATGGCGCCGGCGTCGCGGATCCGGCGGGACAGCGCGTCGCCGTCGCGCGCCACGATCTCGAGGTGCTCGGGCGCCAGGCGGTCGACCAGCGGCACCGCCTCGGCGAGGCTCGGCACAATGATGATGGCGCCGTAGTCGCGCCAGGAGGCTTCCGCGATGGCGCGCCGCGGCAGCGTCTCGAGCTGCCGCGCGACCGCCGCCGCCACGGCGTCGGCGAGGCCCGCGTCATCGGTGACGAGGATCGATTGCGCCACGGCGTCGTGTTCGGCCTGGGCCAGGAGGTCGGCCGCGACATGGTCCGGGTCGGCGGAGGAATCCGCCATCACGACGACCTCGGAGGGCCCGGCGATCATGTCGATGCCGACCTGGCCGAAGACCCGCCTTTTGGCGGCCGCCACATAAGCATTGCCGGGGCCGACGATCTTCGACACCGGCGCGATCGTCTCGGTGCCATAGGCCAGCGCCGCCACCGCCTGGGCGCCTCCGACGCGGTAGATCTCGTCGACGCCGGCGAGTTCCGCCGCCGCCAGCACCAGCGGGTTGAGGATCCCGTCGGGCGTCGGCACCACGATGACGACGCGCTCGCAGCCTGCCACCTTGGCCGGAATGGCGTTCATCAGCACCGAGGACGGATAGGCGGCGGTGCCGCCCGGCACATAGAGCCCGACGGCACGGATCGCCGTCCAGCGCCAGCCGAGTTCGACCCCGAGCGCGTCGGTCCAGAATTGATCCTGCGGCCTCTGGCGCTCGTGGAAGGCCAGGATGCGGTCGCGGGCGAGCTTCAGTGCGTCGAGGGTCTGGGGCGGCACGGCCGAGGCCGCCGCGGCGATCTCGTCGCGGGTGATGCGGATGCCGAGGGATTGGAGATCGACCCGGTCGAATTTCTGCGACAGGTCGACGAGGGCCGCATCGCCCCGCGCCCGGACGTCGGCGATGATGGCGGCGGCCGCGTCGTCGACATCCTGCGACACCTCCCGCTTGGCGCCGAGGAGGGCCCGGAAATCCCGTTCGAAAGTGCTCGCACTGGCGTCGAGCCGCGTGAAGGTCTGCATGGGGATGGGATAGAGGGTTGGGGCGCGGGGGTCAAAAAGCCGATCTCGCAAACAGAAGGTGCCCGCAGCGAATGGGATCTCAGTAGCGAGCCGCTTGTTTGCTCATGAGGAGCCGCGCGGTGGATCCAGCTTGAGCGGTTGCTGCTCAGCGTCGTTAGGCCGCTTGAGACGTCCCGCCCAAACTCCAAGGACCAAGCAGTTGCGCCGAAGAGGGTCGTCTCCGGTGTGAGCCGTTTGAGCACCATTATCCGGGCCGGCCGAGTTGCCCATTTCTGTCCACATAGCAGGACAATCGCATTAATTAGGTCATTCTTCGTTATGCTTTTGCCGCATAAACAATATTTCTGATTACTTAATGAGCAGTACAGACCGATTTGATCAAATTTTGCTGAAACAGCACGAAGTCGAAGCCACTATCGAGGTCAGCGGCAGCGACGCAACAAATCAACCATATCGGGCTCGATTGATTAATATTTCGTAAAATCCTGTTGACTCTCGTGCAAGGTAACGGAATCCATGGGGCAAGAGTGCGGCCGGATTTGAATCTAGACGCGCTCGAAATCAGTACAAAATAGAGAGCTGTGCCATGAGATCGTTTCTCGTGTCGACCTGGGTCGTCTTCGGCGTCCTAGCGTTGCTATTCGCCGGCCTTCCGCTCGGTGTCGAGGCGCAGTTGGGCGTGGCCGTGACTGCAATCGTTCTCATGGGCGCAATCAAGCTGCTCGGTTTACGAGGGCCCTGGCGCGCCATATTTCTAGGTCTGGGCACCTTCGTCATCCTTCGCTATGTTTTCTGGCGGATGTCGAATACCATTCCGTCGATCCAGTCGCCGTTAGATTTCATAGCCGGGACGATTCTTGTCGTTGCTGAACTCTACTGCGTGACGATGCTGTTCTTGAGCCTGTTCACGGTCGCCGATCCGATCGATCGGCCGAAGGCGCCGAAGCTCAGCGATGCGGAAGCGCCCACGGTCGACGTCTTCGTGCCATCCTACAACGAGAGTATCGAAATCCTGGCGCCGACGCTCGCGGCCGCACAACGGATGACGTACCCCAAAGGAAAGCTGAACGTCTTTCTTCTCGACGACGGCGGCACCGAAGCCAAGATCTGCGCTGACGATCCATTGCAGGCCGCTGTCGCGATCAACCGCCGCAAGTCCATGCAGGCCCTCTGCGTCGAACTCGGGGTCCGCTACTTGACCCGCGATGAAAACAGCCACGCCAAAGCCGGAAATCTCAACAACGGACTCGAGCACAGTTCGGGCGACCTCGTTGCCGTGTTCGATGCGGACCACGCGCCAGCTCAGGACTTCCTGGTCGAGACGGCTGGTTTCTTCAAAGCCGACGACAAGCTCTTCCTCGTCCAGACGCCACACCTCTTCCTCAATCCAGATCCGATCGAGAAGAACCTGGCGGCGGCCGGCATCCCGGCAGAGAACGAGATGTTCTACAGTCTCGTCCAGAAGGGCCTCGACAAGTGGAACGCGGCGTTCTTCTGCGGCTCGGCTGCCCTTCTGCGACGTTCCGCGCTCGAACAGGTCGGCGGCTTTCACGGCTCCTCCATCACCGAGGACGCCGAGAGCGCGCTCGAACTCCATTCGCGCGGCTGGAACAGCCTCTATGTCGACAAGCCGATGATCGCCGGACTGCAGCCCGAGACTTTCGAATCCTTCATCGGTCAGCGCTCGCGCTGGTGCCGCGGAATGGTTCAGATCCTCTTGCTCAAGAACCCGCTGTTCAAACAAGGCCTGACGCTGGCACAACGCCTCTGCTACCTGTCGAGCAGCATGTTCTGGCTGTTCCCGCTCTCACGCATGATCTTCATTTTTGCACCCATGCTGTTCATCTTCTTCGGGATGAAGATCTACGTGGCGAATAGCCAGGAGTTCATCGCCTACACGCTGACCTATATGATTTCGGCGCTGATGATCCAGAGCTACGTCTTCGGCCGTGTGCGCTGGCCGTGGGTCTCGGACGTCTACGAATACATCCAGTCGGTGATGCTGTTCCGTGCCGTCATCAGCGTCTTTCTCGACCCTCGTCGCCCCAAGTTCAACGTCACGGACAAAGGCCAGACGCTCGACGACAAGCGCCTCTCTTCACTGGCTACGCCCTATTTCGCCATCTTCGGGTTGGTGGCGGCCAGTTTGGCCGTGGTAATCTACCGCTACGTGAACGAGCCCAATGTGCGCGACCTGATCCTGGTCGTGGGAGCTTGGAGCGTCCTCAACCTCGTGCTCACAGGCATCGCGCTTGGCACCGTCTCGGAGCGCCGCGAGCGGCGCAGCACGCCACGCGTCGCGTGCAAGCTCAATGCGACCGTCACGGTGGGCGGCGAGTAAGTGCCAGTCATCATCGAGGACATGTCGTTCGGTGGCCTGCGGATTAAGGCTCTGAGGACGATACGGCTGCCGCTACGTGCGACCGCAACGCTGCGGGTCGTATCCGGCGACTCTGACGAACGCGTCCTAGAGGCTCCCGTCATCGGCGCCGGCCGTCGGACCATCGATCAGGGTCAGAGCTATGGCCTGAAATTCTACGGGAATTCCGGCGATCGGTTCCGCATCATCGCACAGGTTCTCTACTCCGACATTGCACCGATCCGGACGCAACAACTGATGGGCTCGGTGCGCTTCGGTCTTCTGTTCGGAACAGCCATGTTCCTCTTCATGGGTGCGACGCAGATCGGGCGCGGATTGCTTTACGCGACCTTCCATCGCTCCGGAGGAGCCCGGGCTCAAGTGAGCGCCAAGGCTGAAAGCCCCCTCGCGTGACATCCCGGCGACCCAATTCCTCGAGCAAGGCTTCTCCCATGCAGATCTTCTCACGGCTCCTCCTACAATCGTCGGGCTTGGCCCTTCTCGTCGCGGCCGGTTCGGTGACGGCTCAGGCCGCACCATCCTCTGCCATACCTCCTGCCTTCGCCTTCTCTGGGGTGACTCCGGCGGATTCTGCGACCCTGAAGCACCTTCCGGCCGGCCCCGACGAGATGGTGTTTCGAGGCGAGGCCTCGACCAAGCGGTTCGATCTCAATCTCTCACGAGGTGAGCTCGACGCGATGACCACGTTCCGGTTGGCGTTCCAGAACACCGTGGCGGCGCTGCCGGATCGGTCCAACATCACCTTGCGCATCAATGGCCGCGTGCTCGCGACCATCCCGGCTCGCTCCTCGAACGGGCTCTCGACCGTATCCGTCCCGATCCCCGCCGGTGTTCTCGTCCCCGGACTGAACGCCGTCGAGTTGAGTTCGACGATGAGCCATCGTGTCGACTGCTCCGTCCCTGCGACCTATGAGCTTTGGACCCTGATCGATCCGGCAAAGACCGGGTTCGTCCTGCCCGCATCGGCATCCGCTGCCGTGCGGACCATCGCCGATATTGCCAGCGAACCACTGGCGGACGATGGCACGACCCGCATTCATCTGCGGCTTCCGAACACGACCGATGCCGACACCATTCGACAGGGTGCCCGTTTCATCGATGCGCTGGTCGCCCGCGTCGGGCTGCGACGGCCTATCGTCGACGTTGGGGCTGACGCCGGAAAGGGCGCCGGCTTCGACGTGATGCTGGCACATTCCAGAGCAAGTGCAGAAGCGGTCGCGGCGATGCGCATTCTTGCGCGCGAGGACGGCATGACTCTGGCGCGCGACCCCTCGTCCGGCCGGCTGGCGCTGATCGTGACATCAATCGACGATGCGGATCTCGAAGCGCAGGTCGCGGCCTTCGTCGCCAAAGACTCGCCCCAGCCGCCCGGTGCAGCAGGTCCCACGCTGATCGACGGCGAGACGCGACGCTCGTTTGCCGATCTCGGATTGAGGAGCGACGATTTTTCCGGCCGCCACTTTTCCAAGTCGCTCGAGATCGCACTGCCGAGCGATTTCTACCCCGCCAACTACGA
The DNA here is from genome assembly GCA_050920985.1 of Janthinobacterium lividum. Taxonomy (GTDB): domain Bacteria; phylum Pseudomonadota; class Alphaproteobacteria; order Rhizobiales; family Beijerinckiaceae; genus Lichenihabitans. Next base: position 32,037 of record JBPBQY010000022.1, read on the forward strand.
CAAGGCCCGGCTGTTGATCGACGGCGCCTATGCGACGGACCTGGAGCCCGACAGCAATCTCGTGTTCCGTGTCAACGGAACGCTCGTCTCCTCGCTTCGGCTCGGCCCCGACCGCGGCGGCGTCCTGAAGCATGAGATCGTCGAACTCCCGCTTCGCTTCTTCCGTCCCGGCCCCAACGTGATCGCCGTCGAAGGGACCACGCACACGCGTGCCGATCAGCAATGCGACCCGACCGTCATGTCGAACGGAGTGCGGTTGACGCTGGCCGACAGTTCGGAACTCGAGTTTCCGTCGTTCGCCCATCTCGGGACGACGCCTCAACTTCCGGGAGCCATGGCGAGCCTGCGCGCACCGTCGCAGGGCTCTTCTCTGAACGTCTACCTCGCGGAAACCGACCAGGCCTCGATCGGCGCGGGTCTGACGATCCTGGCCAATATGGCCTCGACCGGTCGCTCGATGCCGCCGCCGGATGTCCGTTTTGGTATCCCGTCGGAGCTCGACGCCCCTGGTGTCGTGGTGTCGCCGCTTGGCGCTCTCCCGGCCATGCTGGCGACGTCGGTTCGTGCCCGGCTGGCCCCTGTCGACAATCGCACGGCGGGCTCGGACGACAACCCGTCCCGTCCCTCGTCGGATCGTCGTCTCGGCGCGTCGAACCTCTGGACCGAGGTCTCACAAGGACGCCTCGATACACAGGACCTGATCGGTCGTGCTCAACGAGCCCTCCGGAGCCAGGGCTTCTTCTTCGGTTCGGACGGCGTCTCGGAGACACTTCCGTTTGCTTCGGGATCCCTGATGATCGCGGCGGTCGACCCGCGAATCGACACCCGCAAGCTCGTCGGGGTCGAGGTCCCACGGTTCACGTCCGATCCGGCGCAATGGCTCGTCGTCACGGCCGGGACCGATCTCCTCCTGCAAAGCGGCCTGACCAGGCTCGTCGCTGACGGGCAATGGAAGGACCTACGCGGCCAAGCGGTCAGTCTCGACGTCGAGAAAGGCCGATTGACTGCGGTGCAGCCGCCCCGAGTGAATTACGTGATGCCGAACACCATCGTCATGTCGGACCTTCGCCCGATCATGGGCGGCATCTTTTCGAACAACATCCAGCTCAGCCTCGTGGTCCTGACCTTTCTGATGTCGCTTCTTGGCCTCTCGACCCACGTCCTGATCCGTCGAGCTGGCGCCAAATGAGACGTTCGATCCAATCGATGCTTTACGCTGGGATCTTTGCGGGTTCGATGACTGCCATGTCCGTCTCCGGCCATTCAGCAGAGGAGTCCGTGGCACTCGCGGTCAGCGCCGAGGCGCGGACTGCGATCATCCTCAGCAACGTGTCGAAGACCTGGTTCAGGGGCGAGTGGGACGCCTATCGCGCCCGCTTCGTTTCCGCCGATGGCCGGGTCGTCGACAATGCCAACGGCGGAATATCGCACAGCGAGGGGCAGGGTTACGGAATGCTGCTCGCCCTCGAAGCGGACGATGCGGCCTCGTTCGAGACGATCTGGCACTGGACTTCGCAGCACTTGCGCAGGCCATCCGATGCCCTGTTCTCGTGGAAATGGGATCCCGTGAAGGGGGAAGTGGGCGATCTCAACGATGCGGCGGACGGCGACATCCTCATCGCCTGGGGGCTTGCACGGGCCGCGAAACGGTTCAGCCGGCCAGACTACGAGCATGAGGCCCGTGCCATCGCCAAGGACGTCGGAGCCAAGCTGGTCAAGGCGAGCCCGTTTGGGCCCATCCTGATGCCGGGGGTGCAGGGCTTCGGCGCACCCGATCAGCCCGACGGTCCGGTCGTGAACCTCTCATACTGGGTTTTCCCGGCCTTGCGGGACTTCTCGACCTTGGCGCCCGAGACGAACTGGAGCGACGTGCGGCGCACGGGCTACCGATTGCTCGCGCAAAGCCATTTCGGATCTCGCCGTCTGCCGGCCAACTGGGAGGCTTTAGGTGGCCAGGCTCCCGTCCCGGCCCGCAACTTCCCGGCCCAGTTCGGATACGACGCCATCCGGATCCCGCTCTACCTCGCGGCCGATCCCGATTCCCCACGGGCAGCACTCTACCCGTTCATCGCGCAGGACCTCGCCAGTGCCAGCGGTCCCCACCCGGCGGTCATCGACGTCGCGACCGGTGTGGTCGGACAAGCCATGTCGGGAAACGGGTATCGCGCGGTCCTGGCACTGGCCCGGTGTGCCGTCCATGGCGAGCAGATACCCTCCGGCCTCATGTCGGCGCGCGACGATCTCTACTACTCAGAGACTTTGCGACTGTTGTCTCTATCCATCGTTCAGGAAAGGTTTGCCCGATGCTTATGAAGCGCGCTCTCTTTATGACCTGTGCGGCGATCGCCACGTTCGCAACGGTCCGGTCCCAGTCGACGTCGGCGTCCACGCCGCCTACGTCACCCGCTCCGCTGTTCGGTGATGCGACGGCCGCCAGCGGCCGGCCGGTCCAGTCCGACCCGGCGCCCGCTTTGCCGCCCCGGCGGAGCAGCGCGCCGGCCCCCTTCGTGGTCGAACTGCCGAAACCAGCCGCTGCACCGGCCTCGGCCGATGACCCGGCCGCTGCTGCTGCGGCCGTCGACGAGAGCGCGCTGCGCTATTTCGCGTCGCAGAATGATCTGGGGCGCGTCGCGGCCGAAATCCGGCGCCTGAGGTCCCAGCACCCCGAATGGGAACCGCCGCAGGATCTCTTCGCGAGCGACCGCAGCGGCATCGACGAGCAACCGCTCTGGGACCTCTTCTCCAGGCACGACCTCGATGGCCTTCACGCCCGGATCGACGAGATCCGCAAGGACAAGCCCGAGTGGCAGCCCTCGAGCGACCTCTCCATCAAGCTCGCGCTCGCCGAGGCTCATGACGGGCTGGTGAAGGCGTCGGACGCCAAGCAATGGGGGAGCGTGCTCGATCTCGCCTCCTCGAACAAGATGCTGCTGACCTGCGGTGATGTCGACGCCTTGTGGCGCACGGCCGAGGCGCTGGCCCGCACCGGAGATGAGCCGAGGGCCATCGAGGCCTATCGCTACGTCCTCGCGAACTGCACGCAGGCCAACCTGCGCCTTGCCACGGTGCAGAAGGCAAACCAGGTCCTGTCGTCGCGCGAAGCGCTCGACGGCCTGATCCAGATGGGGAAGCGCCAGCCCGATGGCCGCAGTGAGTTCGAGCAGGTGCGGCTCGACAAAGTGAGACAAAAGATCGGGGACTCGATCTCCGCCACTCCGGGCGAGCAGCCAAGCCCGGGTGACATCGAGGCCGTCGCGGCACGGGCCGTCTCTCCGGACGGTCAGGCGGATGCGGACCTGCTCGGATGGTATACCTACGGCCACAAGGATTTCGCCGGTGCCCAGAAGTGGTTCGGGATCGCACTCAAGACGGGGTCGGACTCGAAGGCGGCCGAAGGCCTCGTGCTCGCCGTGCGTGACAGCGGCGACATTGATCAAGCGCGCAAGCTCGCTATCTCGTATGCTGGCCTCGGCGAGGGCAACCGGAAGCTGATGGTCGAGGCCCTGTCGGCGGCCTTGACCGATCCCAAAGCAAAAGCACCGACCGATGCAGAGCTTTCGACTCTGACACAGGCGGTCGACAGTGCGAAGTCGGCGGACGGTGCTCAGGCGCTCGGCTGGCACTTCTACAAGGCCAACAACTTCGCGACCGCCGATGGCTGGTTCCACAAGTCGGCGGACTGGACGGCCAATGAATCCGCCGCCATCGGGCTCGTCGTTACGGCCCGTCATCTCCATCATGATCGCGACTACGTGGCCCTGATCTCTAAGTACGCCAGTGTGTACCCGAAAGTCGCGGAACTCGAGACCATGATGCGTTCAAGGCCGAGTGTAGCCGCGGCGCGTCCGAGGTCCGCAGATCGCGTGGTTCGCGTCGCGGCGAAGCCCGCCGCGCATCGTGGCGGTGCTTCGGCAACCCCCGGAGAGGCCTGGGATGCCAGCGCCGATCAGGTCGTGAAGACCTTCGAATCGGGACAGTACGACTCGGCGCTCGCCCTGCTGGATCAGCGCCGGCAGAAGCGCTCCGAGCCGCACGGTCTTTCGGTCGTCCGGGGCTGGGCCCTCTACCAGAAGGGCGACTGGGAAGGGGCCAAGCACATCTTCTCAAGTCTCGACGGCGGCGCATATTCGCGCGAGCAGCAAGAGGGCCTTCGCGTCATTCAAGCTGGCTACACCAACCCGCGCTATCGCTGAGGCGACCACTCCCTCTTGATCGATGCCGGCAAGTGAGCCGGCATCGATCCGCACGTCAGGGCCTTCGACACGCGTTCATCTCAAGAGCCTCGCCGATCTCGGTCAAAGCGCGGACGGATTGAACATCACTCGCCCGCCAACGTTCGCGAATCCGTTCGATATAAGCTGCCGCCTCCCGCTCACCGACGGCATCGAGCGTCTGCCCAGGCACGCTGTGAAGACCGAGGTCCACATCGCGTTCCATCTCGGCGCGCGCGGCATCCCGGCGCTCCGTCATTTCCGAGTTGCGCGCCAGGAGGGCTTGGCACGCCACCAAAGCCTGCGGCTGCGAAGCGACGGCGGGCAGGCACCTAATCGGCCCGAAGGACACCCACAAAGCGAAGAAGGCCACAGAAGCATAATCGACGGGTCGCATTGCCATGTTGACGTCACATCAGGGCGCTGTGCAGAGGGTTGGATGGGCGCCGGGATGTTGAACCAAGCAAGGTGTGGACCGCCTTAACGCCCGGTGCGTCTCGATCGTGCGGGGCTTCGGTGGCGGACTTTCGAATCGTGGGCCGATGCTCACGCGACATCCCCGATAGCGCGTCCTAGGATCAGCTTCGCCGACAGTTCGACAACATGCTGCTTCCGTCAGCGTAGAAGTTTCCGTCAAGTGCGACTGCAGAGGTGGCCCTCATCTTCGGCGTCTCCTCTCTCCCTTGACAGCCTCCGCCCATCCCGGCCTTCTCGCCCTCGCACAGAGGCCGCGGGACAACCGCGCGGTTCCGCGATTCGGAGGGGGACGACACGTGTCGATGGCGATACCGCAGAAGGCGGTGATGGACGGGGCGGTCAAGTACCTCGTCACCAACTACAATCCCAAGGGCAACCGCGTCGGCTGGCTGATGCTGTCGTCGATCCTGGTCGAGGCCTGGGATCTCTATTCCATCGCCTTCGTGCTGATCTTCATCAAGGAGCAGTACAATCCGAGCGCGGCCGTGCTGGGGCTCGCGGCCGCCGGCACGCAGGGCGGGGCGCTGATCGGCGCCATGCTCGGCGGCTGGCTCGCCGACAAGGTCGGCCGTCGCATCATGTTCCTCACCACCATGGTGGGGTTCATCATCCTGGCGCTGGCCCAGGCCTTCGTCACCAGCGTCGAATGGCTCGTCGTGGTGCGGCTGCTGCTCGGCATCCCGCTCGGCTCGGATATTTCCAACGGCTATACCTACATCATGGAGTCGATGCCCAAGGGCGATCGCGAAGTGATGGGCAACCGCTGGCAGTTCATGTTCGCGGTGGGCCAGGTATTGACCCTGGGTGTCATCGCGATCTTCCTGCTCGCCAACCTCGACCACGAGATGATCTGGCGTGTCACGCTGGGCCTCGGCGCCCTGCCGGCCCTCATCATCCTGCTGATGCGCCACGACCTGCCCGAGACCGCCGTCTGGCTGATCCGCCACGGCCGTTTCCGCGAGGCCAAGCGCACCACCAAGGCCATGTATGGCGACGACCTGCCCATGCTGCCCGATGAGGACGTGAAAGTGCCGAAGCCGCGACCGAGCGCCTTCCTGGCCGATCTGCGGAAGGATCCGATCCGCTGGCGCGCCACCATCTTCGGCTGGATCGCCTGCTTCGCCCAGGGGTCGGAATTCACCACCTTCGCGTTCTACCTGCCGGTGCTGTTCGCCACCGTCGGCGTGTCGTCCCTCATCGGCAATAACTTCGTGCTGATGGGCCTCTATAGTCTGGCGGCCGTGTCGGGCTGGGTCGGGCCGCTGCTGACGCCGAAGATCGGCCATCGCGGCATCTCGATCGCGGGCTTCGGCATCGTGCTGGTGTCGCTGCTGGTCGCCGCCTGGGCGCTCTATACGGGCCACAAACTGGTGCTGCCCTTCGCCGCCGCCGCCATGCTGTGGGGCCATTACTGGGACGCGTCGAACTGTATGACGATCCCAACGCTGGTGGCGCGGCCGGAATATCGCGGCACCGCAAGTGGCTTCGCCTATATGTTCGTGAAGCTGCCGTCGTTCCTGGCGCTCTACCTGTTCCCCTCGGTCATCGCCGCTCTGGGACAGGCCGGCTCGACGCTGGCGGTCTGCATCTTCCCGCTCTGCGGATTGCTGGCGGCGATCTTCATCCTGCCGGAAGTCTACGGCTACGACGCCGACTGAGCGATGCCGCACTCCTTCCCCGGACCGGGGAAGGTGGCCGGGCTATGCCGGGCCGGACGGGGTCATGTGGCGCAAAGCGCCACTCGCCCACGTTCACTCCACCCGTCACCGCTTCGCGGAGACACTCTCCCCTTTCAGGGCAGGGATAAGCGCGCGGCTCCCCTCTCCATTGTGGAGAGGGGAGCCGTCAGGCGTCGGGGTTCATCAGGTGAGGCGCGATAGACCTCAGGCCGCCTTGGCGGACTTGCGGCGGGGCTTGCGGGGGGGCTCCTCGGCGGCAGGAGCGGCCTTGACCGGCTCTGGCTCGGGAGCGGCGGCTTCCGGAGCGGCGCGGCGGCCGAGGCCGAGGGTCTTGGCCAGGGCCGAACGATGCGCCGCATAGGCGGGCGCCACCATCGGATAATCGTGCGGCAGGCCCCACTTCTCGCGATACTGCTGCGGCGTCATGCCGAGGCCCGCCAGATAGCGCTTCATCGACTTCAGTTTGCGGCCGTCTTCGAGGCTGATCAGATAGTCGTCGGTGATCGACTTCTTGACCGCGACGGCCGGCTTCTGCGGCTCGGCCGCAGGCTCGGCGACGGGGGATGAGCCCAATGTCGACACCGACTGATGAATGCTGCGGATCAGGTTCGGCAACTCGCTCGTCGGCACAGAATTGCGGGAGACATAAGCAGCCACAATCTCGGCCGTCATCTCGATATGCGGGTTCACTCCGCCGGCATCTTCAGTCATATCGGTCTCTTCTCGGTAAAGTCATGGTCCCGTCTCGCCGACGGGCATCGGCTCTTTATGGTATCCCAGCGCAGAAACAGCAACGGGACGAGCACACGAATACGCGATCAGTCTGGATTTTCAACGCTTCGCAACTAAGCGATGAAACGATGGATAGATATTGTGGCGATTTTCGCAAGTCCACCTCAACCGGAATTCGAAGTCTCGGCGACATTCGCTACATCATCGAGACGGCGGCCATCGAGCGTCACGAGACGGAGCGGCTTGCGGGCGAAGGGCGCGACGCCCAGGTCTCGGCAGATGGCCAGCCGCACGTCGAGCCCCACTTCGAACTCGCGCCAGTTCGGCTCCGAGGCTGCCATCAGGGCCAGATCCCGCTCGGGGACCAGGATGCCGCGCATCGCGCGGATATGCCGACCACTCGTATCCTCGTTGACGAGAACGTCGACGAGGCGCGCCTGCGAGTCCCGATGCGGACGCATGTCCGATACCTTGCGGCGCACCAGCGATCCTTCGGTCACTTCGTAGCGGTAGAAGAACGCAGTTGCGCCGCTCACCGGGGCCGAAATCGGCTCGGGCACTGCACCATAGATCTGGATGGTCACCAGAAATCCTCCTGAACGTCGCCCCGCTGCGCTATCCGGCCCAGCAAGACGTCGCGGTTTCATCCAAAAGAGCCTGCCCGCACACCGGCGGAGCCGCTCCCCGAATCCGCATTACGGTCGGAGTTTCTAAAAGCGTCGCAGCAACTCATGTCGCATTTGAATGGAACAGGGTGAAAGATCAAAGCATATCCCGTCAGGGCCGGTCGGCGGCATCCTGCATGGCGGTCAGGACATCGAGCGGCAGCCAGGGCTTCGGCAGGAACGCCACCGTGGGGATGAGCAGGCTCTGGGGTCGATCGAGACCGGAAGTCACCATGACGGTGACTTCGGGCCAACTCACCGAAATCTTCACCGCGAGATCGAAGCCGTCGAGGTGGCCCGGCATGCAGACATCGGTCAGCACGGCCGCAACCTGGTCTGCGCGCACCTCGAGGTAAGCGACGGCGTCATCGGCAGTCTCGAAGTCGACGACGGCCAGCCCGGCGGCGTCGAGCATAGCCACGGCATCGCTGCGCAACAGCGGATCGTCTTCGACGACGACGATCGTTTTTCCAGACATGAAGAACCCCTTAATGCTGGTTCAATCAAGCTGAAGCGCTTTCGTTCCCGTATCGTGGCAAGCTATTGCGTCCCACATCACCGAGGCAGGCTTTACCATCGTCGGCACCTCGGCCCGACATCGCCGCGGAGCGACGCGCTCCCGCACGTCTGCGCGAGTCCTCTGGCCATCGCCGTACGGATCGCAGGTTCGGCATGAATTGCGCCACGACAGCGCAGTATAGGACGCGGCTCACCGTCACCAGCATGTTCACGCCATCATAATGGTTTGAACCCTATGAACTCACTGGCGTACAGAGTCGCGTTGTTCGACCACGGAGCCGGACCGCGGCACAAGGTCGAGAGTCGATGGAGTTGCAGGGTGCGACGGACGACAACGATAGCCACGATGCTCGTGATAGCGCATCCCTTCAGGATCATCCGACCGTCGTGAAGAGTCTCGAACAGACCAATGCCACTCTGAGCATGCAGATCGACCGGCTGCAGGCTGCACTCGACAACATGAGCCAGGGTCTCTGCATGTTCGATGCGAGATCGAAACTGATCATCTGCAATCGGCGCTATTGCGAGATCTTCGGCATCTCGCCCGACACCATGACGTCCGGCATGAGCCAGGAGGACATCGCAGCCATCCTGGTCGCCGCGGGATCCTATCCAGAATCGGTCACGCTGCACGGCATCCGCGACGAGACGCAGAGCGCGCTCCGCCAGACGCGGGAGCTGCCGGTCCTCCGCGAACTCGCCGACGGCCGCATCCTGTCGATCCTCTACAGGGCAATGCCGGGCGGTGGCTGGGTCTCCACCTTCGAAGACGTCACCGAGCGGCGCCGCAGCGAGGAGACGATCGACCAACTGGCCCGTCACGACACGCTCACGGGTCTGGTCAATAGGCGCACCTTCAGCGACGAAGCACATGACGTCCTGACCGGCAGTGACTCCGAGACATCGGTCCTGGCCCTGCTGTGCCTCAACCTCGACCGGTTCAAGGTCGTGAACGAAGCTCATGGTCATAGGCTCGGCGACGAATTGCTCGGAGCCGTGGCGAGACGTCTGCAACTCGCGGCGCAGCGCGGCGACGTCGTCGGACGCATCGGAGCGGACGAGTTCGCCATCATGCGACGGGTCTCCCGTGAGACCGATGCGATGCGCTTCGCGGAGCGGCTCGCCGGGGAGCTGGCGGTGCCCTACGCCTTGTCGACCGCAACCGTGGAGGTCAGCGCCAGCATCGGTGTGTCGACCCGGGAGGGTCGAATCGAGGATGTCGAGAACCTGCTCAACGAGGCCGATCTCGCTCTCCGCCAGGCGAAGGCCGCCGACCGCGGCAGTGTCTGCCTCTACGATCCCTCCCTGTCGGAGGCGGCCCGCGCCCGCCGCAAATTCGAAGCCGAGCTTCACGCGGCCCTCGTGGCGGGCCAGTTCGAGGTTCATTACCAGCCTTTGGTCGAGCTCGACGGCGGTCGACTGACGGGCGTCGAGGCCCTGGCGCGCTGGAACCATCCGGAGCGGGGCTACATCCCGCCTGCGACCTTCATCCCCGTCGCCGAGGAGATCGGCCTGATCGTCCAGCTCGGCGACTGGGTGCTGCGGCGAGCCTGTCGGGATGCTGGAACCTGGCCGGACGATGTGACGGTGGCGGTCAATGTCTCGAGCCATCAGTTGCGACAGAGCGGTTTCGCCTCCACGGTGCTGCAGGCGCTGTCGGAGGCGAAGCTGTCGCCGCTGAGGCTCGAGATCGAGATCACCGAGACCGCTCTCCTCGACGACACCGACGTCACCCTACAGAACCTGAACGAGTTGCATCGGGTCGGCATCCGGTTCGCCATGGACGACTTCGGAACCGGTTACTCGTCGCTGAGCTACCTGCGGCGCTTTCCGATCGACAAGATCAAAATCGATCGCTCTTTCACGAAGGATGCCGACACCAGCGCCGATGCCCTGGCGATCATCCGGGCCGTCGCGGGCCTCGGCGTCAGCCTCGGCATGACGACGCTGGTCGAGGGAATCGAGACCGAACAGCAGCTCGCGCTGGCGCGGGCGGAAGGGGTCAGCCAGGGCCAGGGTTACCTCTTCGGCCGGCCCCAGCCGGCATCGGACATCCTGAAGATCATCGCGGAGCGCCGGTGAGACAGGGGTGGGTCAACCGGCAGGACGAATCGGGCCAGCGGTGAACCAGAGACGAACCGCCTCTTCGAGACCATTGAGGTCGTGTTTCTCACCCGCCCAAGCGACGCAACCATCGGGGCGGATCAATTGCGAAGGACCCGTCGCCAAGGCAACGCAACGGATCCGCGGCGTCATGCGGGCGACGAGCCTGGCGGCTTGCCCATCGGACGACGCGTCGAGCAGGACGCCGGCGCCGTCCTGCATCAGGGCATAAAGCGACGGACCGGCAGCGAGCTGTCGGTCGGCGACCAGACGGCCGACCCCGCCCGTTTCCGTGCCGAGATCGTAAGGCATGGAGAAGCCCCCCACCATCTCTCCGAGCAACTTGCTGACGGGGTCGAAGCCCATGAGGTCTCCGACCAGAGCCCGCAGCGCGGTCGATTGGGGATCCGGGCGCATGATGGCGGCCTGAGCAAGCGTGTTGGCCAGGACCGCCTGCGCGGCGGGACGGCGTTCGGCCGTGTAGCTGTCGAGCAGCGTCTCTGCGGCGTCGCCCCGAATCACGGCGGCGAGCTTCCAGCCGAGGTTCGCCGCATCGACGAGCCCGAGGCTCATGCCCTGGCCGCCGAAGGGCGAGTGGATATGCGCGGCATCGCCGGCCAGTAAGACGCGGCCCTGGCGATAGGTGTCGACCAGCCGCGTATTGTCGGCCCATCGTCCCGCGCTCTCGAGTGTCTCGACCCGAACCTCGGCACCGCTGACGCGGCGAAGAACGGTTTCGATCTCCGCGTGGGTGACCGGCGCCAGCCGGTCTTGGGGCGGGCCGCTGAAGTCCAGCAAGGCCAGGCGTCGCGGGAACGGGCCGTAGATATACATGCCGCCCGCCGTGTGCTGGAAGCCCGCGGCGCCCAGGCGTTCGGGACGATCGATGTCGCAGACCGCCGTGTACATGGTCATGGTCGGCGGCGTACCCGGGAAGGCGAAACCGGCCATCTTGCGGATGGTGCTGCGTCCGCCATCGCAGCCGACGATATAGGCGCATCGGATCCGGCCGGGACCCTCAGGCGAAGTCCATGCCACCTCCACGCCATTCGCATCCTGCGAGATGCCCGTCACCTCGTGCCCCCGGCGGACTTCGACCCCCGCCGCGAGAACGCGCTCCATCAGCATGGCCTCGACCGCCTGCTGGTCGACGGGGCGCATCCGGCGGTCCGGCTCGGATTGGGCGTCCTTGCGGATCATCAGACCGGCGAAGTGGCCGCTGAACTTCGACCGTCGCTCGGCCGGCCCCGGCAGACCCTTCTGCTCCATGAAGGCCTTCATCGCCTCCAGGCTACGCGCGTCCGCTGCATCGATCGCCGCCGACATCCCGCGACGCTGCAGCGCTTCGATCCCCAGCGGCCCGACCCCCAGGGCCTTGCTGACGAGGCTTGCCACGGCGAGACGGTCCAACACGAGGACACGGGCCCCACCGAGGGTCAGTTCGAGGGCCGTGAGCAGGCCGGTCGGGCCGCCGCCCACGACGACGACATCCATCCGCGTTGACATGTACCATCTCCATATTTGTACTGAGTACATGTTCAGATGTGATATTCGGACGGCCATGTCAACGGACCTCGACCGCCGAACCCGCAAGCGCCTCGCCACCCGGCAGGCCATCTCCGACGCCGCTACGCGTCTCTTCATGGAGCGGGGCTTCGACGCCGTGACGGTCGACGAGATCGCCGAAGCCGCCGATGTCGGCCGGATGACGGTGTTCAATCATTTTCCCCGCAAGGAGGACATGTTCTTCGACCTCGACGAGGCGGGTCGGAACCTGTTGCGAAACGCCCTGCGCGAGCGGGATCCGGGCATCGCCCCTATCGAGACGCTGCGCCTGCTGGCGCACAGGCTCGTCTCGGACGAGAGCCGCTACATCCGGTTCTTTCCCGGAAGCCAGAGCTTCGTGGCGACCGTCGAAGGCAGCGAGACCCTCAAGGCTCGGGCCAGAGCCATTCGCGACGAGCTTGCGGCCGACCTCGCCACGACGCTGGCGGCCAGCGTCGGCCGACCGAGCGGCGATGCCGACGCTCATCTCGCGGCCGGCCTGCTGCTGGCGACCTGGGCCACGGCCTTCATCCAGTCCCATCGCGCCTTTCGTCACAGCCGGAAAGCCGAAGAGGCGAAGGCCACGTTCCTCGCCATCGTGGACAAGGGATCGATCGGCCTCGAGGCCGCCATGGCCGGCACGGCTTATGCCTGAGCGCCGCGCGCGGCGATCAGGATCGCCTCTTCAGTCGGGCGGGGTTCCGTTGAGCGCCAGAACTTCGCCGGCGAGGTGGAGCGAACCCGCGATCAGCACGCGCGGCGGCAGGGGCCAACCGCGCGCCGCCAGGTAGCGCAATGCGGAGGCGACGTCGGGTGAGCGCGCCGCCGGCAGGCCTACCGATTCCGCCGCGCGCAGCACCACATCGGGATCGTGCGCGGCGCCTTCGCCGGTGATCGGCACAGCGATGAGCTCCTGCGCGAGGCCGGCGAAGGGTTTCAGGAAGGCCGTCGGATCCTTGGTGGCCAGCATGCCGCAGACGAGGATCAGCGGGCGCGCATGGCGCTCCTCCATCTCGGCCAGCGCTTCGGCGAGGATGCGTCCGCCGTCGGCGTTATGGCCGCCGTCGAGCCAGAGTTCGGAACCTTCGCAGAGGAGACCGGGCAGGCTGCCGCGTTTCAGCGGCTGCAACCGCGCCGGCCAGTCGGCACGGGGGATCCCGGCCTCGTAGGCGGACGCCGGCAGGTCGGGAAAGACCGTGCGGAGCGTCGCGATGGCGGTTGCGGCATTGAGATGCTGGTGCCGCCCGGCGAGGCGCGGCAGCGGCAGGTCCATGAGGCCCCGCTCGTCCTGGTAGACGAGCCGGCTCCGCTCCTCGTGGGTGGTGAAATCCTGGCCGCCATATTGCACCGGTGCACCGACCCGCCGGGCTTCGCGCTCGATGACGGCGCGAGCCTCCTCGCCCTGGTCGGCCACGATGGCCGGGATGCCGCGCTTGAGAATGCCGGCCTTCTCACCCGCGATCGCCGTCACGGTGGAGCCCAGGAATTCCGGATGGTCCATCGATACGGGCGTGATCACGGTGGCGATCGGCTGGGGCACCACATTGGTGGCGTCGTGGCGGCCGCCGAGCCCCACTTCGAGGAGCAGCACATCGGCGGGATGTTCGGCGAAAAGCAGCAGCGCCGCCGCCGTGGTGATCTCGAAGACGCTGATCCCCTGCCCGGCATTGACGGCTTCGCAGCGCGCAAAGGCCTCGGCCAGGGTCGCGTCATCGACGAGCCGACCACCGCCGGGGTAGCCGAGCCGAATCCGCTCGTGAAAGCGCACGAGGTGAGGCGACGTATAGACGTGAACGGTTCGGCCCGCCGCTTCCAGCACGGCGCGCATGAAGGCGACCGTCGAGCCTTTGCCATTGGTCCCAGCCACGTGGATCACCGGCGGCAGACGCTGCTCGGGATGTCCGAGATCCGCCAGCAACCGCTCGATACGGCCGAGCGACAGGTCGATCCGGCGCGGATGAAGCGGCAGAAAGCGAGCGATCAGCGCGTCGGCCTGGCCGGCGGGCCCTCCCGCCATGGCGCTCATGGGGCGTCGCCCGTCATTCCGCCGCGGCGGACAGCTTCGGCGCGGCCAACTCGGCGACGGGCTGCCGCTCCATCAGAAGGCCGCAGAGCCGGACCAACGTGGCGCGCATGTCGCGACGGTGGACCACCATGTCGACCATGCCGTGTTCCTTGAGGTATTCGGCTCGCTGGAACCCCTCGGGCAGCTTCTCCCGCACGGTCTGCTCGATGACGCGCGGACCCGCAAAGCCGATCAACGCGCCCGGCTCGGCGATGTGGATGTCGCCCAGCATGGCATAAGAGGCGGTGACGCCGCCGGTGGTCGGATTGGTGAGCACCACGATGTAGGGCAGGCGCGCCCGCTTCAGCCGATTGACCGCCACCGTGGTGCGCGGCATCTGCATGAGCGAGAACATCCCCTCATGCATGCGGGCACCGCCCGAGGCTGCAAAGAGAATGTAGGGTGCCCCGAGCTTCAGCGCCTGTTCGGCGCCTGTCACGATGGCCTCGCCGGCCGCCATGCCGAGGGAGCCGCCCATGAAGTCGAAGGTCTGCACCGCGACCACGGCATCACGCCCGCCGAGCTTGCCAGAGCCGAGCTTCACGGCATCGGCGAGGCCCGTCTTGGTCCGGGCTTCCTTGAGCTTGTCGACGTAGCGCTTCTCATCACGGAACCGCAGCGGGTCGGACAGGACCTCGCCGACCGCGATCTCGTCCCATCGCCCGTCATCGAAGGTGGTGGCGAGGCGGCTGCGGGCATCCATCTTCATATGGTAGTCCGAACCCGGCACCACGAAGAGGTTGTTCTCGAGGTCCTTGTGGAACACGAGCTGGCCCGAGTCCGGGCACTTGACCCACAGGTTCTCGGGCGTGTCCTTCTTGGTGATCAGGAAGGATCGGATCTTCGGCGGGACGACGTTGTTGATCCAGCTCACGGCCGCTTCTCCTCGATGCGAATGCCGCCGCGCTTGGCGGAACGGACGCCCCGCGCCAGACCTTCGACGAAGCCCCGGACGGCATCGACCGTCGTCGGTGTGGCACGTCCGTCGTCGAGCGAGCGTGCCAGCACGTCGATCAGCGCCGTGCCGACCACGACGGCGTCGGCATGAGCCGCCACTTCCGCGGCGCCCTCCGGCGTCTTCACGCCGAAGCCGACCGCGACGGGCAGATCGGTGTGCCGCTTGATGCGCTGCACCGAAGCCGCCACCCGGCTGTAGTCGGGGATCGCCGATCCCGTGATGCCGTTGACCGACACGTAATAGACGAAGCCGCTGGTGTTGTTCAGCACGGCCGGCAGCCGTGCGTCGTCCGTCGTCGGCGTGGCGAGGCGGATGAAGTTCAACCCGGCTGCCAGCGCAGGAATGCAGAGCTCGCTGTCTTCCTCGGGCGGCAGGTCAACCACGATGAGCCCGTCGACGCCGGCCTCGCGTGCCTCGACGAGGAAGCGGTCGACGCCGTAGATGTAGATCGGGTTGTAGTAGCCCATCAGGACGATCGGCGTGGCATCGTCGCCACGGCGAAAGTCGCGCACCATCTGCAGCGTCTTCGACAGGCGATGACCCGCCTTGAGGGCGCGCAGGGCAGCCGCCTGGATGGTGGGGCCGTCCGCCATCGGATCGGTGAAGGGCATGCCGAGCTCGATCACGTCGGCACCCGCCTCCGGCAGCGCCTTGAGCACGGCGGCCGAGGTGCGATCGTCCGGATCGCCCGCCGTGATGAAGGTGACGAGACCGGCGCGATCCTCACGCTTGAGCTCGGCGAAGCGGGCCGTCATGCGGGCGGTCAAAGGCGGAGTCCTCGAAAAACCGTCATGGGATCACATGCCGCCGAGATGGTCGGCGACCGTGAAGATGTCCTTGTCGCCGCGGCCGCACATGTTCATCACCATCAGATGATCGTGCGGGCGCTCGGGCGCAAGCTTCAGCACGGCCGCCAGGGCGTGAGCGGGCTCGAGCGCCGGGATGATCCCTTCGAGCTTGCAGCAGAGCTGGAAGGCCTCGAGCGCGTCCTTGTCGGTGGCCGACAGATAGGTGACACGGCCCATATCCTTCAGCCAGGAATGTTCGGGGCCGATGCCGGGATAATCGAGGCCGGCCGAGATGGAATGGCCCTCCTCGATCTGCCCGTCGTCGTCCATCAGCAGGTAGGTGCGGTTGCCGTGCAGGACGCCGGGCTTGCCGCCGGCCAGGGATGCCGCATGGGCCTTGGTGTCGAGTCCGTGGCCCGCTGCCTCGACGCCGAAAATCTCGATTCCCGGATCGTCGAGGAAAGGATGGAACAGGCCGATGGCGTTGGAGCCGCCGCCGATACAGGCGACCAGCGAATCCGGCAGCCGGCCCTCGCGCTCCTGCATCTGGGAGCGCGTCTCGGTGCCGATGATCGACTGAAAGTCGCGCACCATGGCGGGATAGGGATGCGGGCCCGCCGCCGTGCCGATGCAGTAGAACGTGTCGTCGACATTGGTGACCCAGTCGCGCAGGGCCTCGTTCATGGCGTCCTTGAGGGTGCGGGCGCCCGATTGCACCGGCACGACCTCGGCCCCCAGCATCTTCATGCGGAAGACGTTGGGCTTCTGCCGCTCGACATCGACGGCGCCCATGTAGATCACGCAGGGCAGCCCGAAGCGTGCGCAGGCCGTGGCGGTGGCGACGCCGTGCTGGCCCGCGCCCGTCTCGGCGATGATGCGGGTCTTGCCCATTCGCATGGCCAGCAGGATCTGGCCCAGCACGTTGTTGATCTTGTGCGCGCCGGTGTGGTTGAGCTCGTCGCGCTTGAAGTAGATCTTGGCGCCGCCGCAATGTTCGGTCAGCCGCTCGGCGAAATAGAGCGGCGACGGCCGGCCGACATAGTGGGTGTGCAGCGAGGCGATCTCGGCCGCGAAGGCGGGGTCGATCTTGGCGGCCTCGTAGGCCTGCTCGAGTTCGAGGATCAGCGGCATCAGAGTCTCGGCCACGAAGCGGCCGCCGTAGATCCCGAAATGCCCGCGCGCATCGGGCCCCTGGCGGAAGGAGTTCGGCAGGTCCGGCTTGTTCACGGCAGAGGATCCTTCTGAGACGTCCCGCCCCGCGCCGCCCGGACAAAGGCCGCGATGAGTTCGGGAGACTTGACGCCGGGAGCGGTTTCGACCCCGGACGACACGTCGACCGCCGGTGCCCGGGTGATGCGGAGCGCCTCGCCCACGTTGTGCGTCCCAAGCCCTCCGGAAAGCATGAAGGGAACGGCGAGGTCAAGCATCGCGAGGATCCGCCAGTCGAAGGGGACACCATTGCCGCCTGGAAGGACAGCGCCCTTCGGTGGCTTGGCGTCGAACAGGATCTCGTCCGCCACGGCCTCATAGGCCGGCAGGGTGGCGAGATGGGCAGGGGTCGAGATGCCGAGCGCCTTGACGACAGGTCGACCGAAGCGCGCCCGCACGTCCGCTGTGCGGGCCGGGGTCTCGTGGCCGTGAAGCTGGATCATGTCGGGTGCGACGGCCTCGGCGATGGCGGAGAGGAGGCCGTCGTCGGCGTCGACCGTCAGCGCCACGATGGCCGCCTTGCCACGGGCCTGGGCGGCCAGGGCCGCGGCGCGGTCGAGATCGACGTTGCGGGGCGACCGCGGAAAGAACACGAGGCCGATGCGCTCGACGCCGGCGTCGAGCGCCGCTGCCAGCGTCTCGGGGGTCGACAGGCCGCAGATCTTGACCAGAGGGGGCACGTGCGTCCTCACGTCTCCGAGGCAAGGAACCGCTCGGGTGCGGGCTTATCGCGCAGGATCGGGCACAAAAAAAGGCCCGGCACCGCCCTGAGGCGGCACCGGGCCGGGATCGTCAAGAGTGTCGCGTCGCAATGCCGGGATCGGCGGGCGACTTCGGCGGGCTTCGGGCGTTGAGCCAGCAGAGGGCTCGCGGAGCCCCACACTGCGAGGAGGACGCCATGCCGACCGATCCGTTCCCAACCCCCGCCGAGACCCCGGTCCCATCGGAGCAGCCGCCGGCCGAGCCGATCGGCATTCCCCAACCCGGCCCCGACATCGTCGACCCGGATGTCGGCTCGCCGTCGATCCCGCCCGGCGCTCCGCCGGAGATCCCCACCAATCCCGCCATTCTCTGACGGCCGAAACAAAAAAACCCGCCGGCTGGAGGGCCGGCGGGCAAGGTGTCGTTGAGTCAAAGGTCAGAATGCACGAAGATCGTGACAGGTTCTGAAACGGCGGGAAAAATTTTGACAGCCATCATGTCGCAGCGAGTGCTCCGCCGGTGACCCACGCCCGTCTGGCCTTGAAAGGCGCGTGGATCGATTGCGATTACGACGGCACCACGCTGACCCTGGCAGCCGTCGGATCGCCGCTCCAATATCTCGTCAAGGTCCCGATCTCGATCCCGGCCCGCCACAAGCAGTCCGAGGAGCGTGGCCGCCTGCGTCGCCTTGCCGTTGCGGCGCTGCGCGAGGCCGGGGCGACGGGCGAGGTCGACGACGCCGATGTGGAGTGGACGTACCGCGCCGGCTGAGGACGCCGGGTGTCATGTTCAGTGGCGCACGATGCGCTGTCGCGGCACCGACAGGGCGGGCCCACGCGGGATTTGAGGCGGTCCGGACCGCGCGGCATGATCCGACAGGGACTGCTCCGCGCGGAGCAGGAGGTGGGCGAGCTCCGGTAAATCGAAGTCGACGGCCCGGTTTCGGCAATGCTCGATCATCTGTTCCAGGGCACGCAACTGGTCAGTGCGGTCGTCCGCCAATCCGGCCCCCCTTGCGATCGTCGCTCGCGGCAACATTTCGGAATACGAGTTTTCCGCGAGTTCGTCGTGGACCGCAACCGTCATCTTGATCGTCCAGTTGTAGCGCGTCGATGGCAAGCGTCCAGCCTCTCCGTTAAAGCGCGTCGTCCGGCGCGGCGTCGCCAACCGCATCCATCCTTCGGAGCAAGCGCAATATCCTGGCTTGGTCGGACTCGATCTGGTCGAGCCGTTCATCGGTCTCGCGGTCCGCGTCGGCCTTGCGCCGCTGCTCGTGTGCGACGATCCGTAGTTTGTCCGCAAAACGCCTCATACCATGGCGACTTTGAGTGAAAAAGTTTGTCCGCAAATCGCTTTTACCTTGTACGCCCTACAGGGCCGTGATGCGGCTCTAAAAGCCTGCCGAGCCTGATCGCTGCGCTCCCGTCACAAGCATCGCTCTATGGCCCGTTCGAAGGTGATGAGCGCCTGCGTTTCCTCGGTGGCCCGGTGTGGCGCTGCGTTTGCTGTCAATGCCCGTCTTCTCGAGCACGGGGAGCAGTGATGCCAACAGAGGCAGAAACCTGCGGAAGGGCGACCAGGCAACCAGGCCGGCGATCTGTCGTTCACCTCAGCGGTACCATACCACCACGGCAGCCGGACCGGCGAGTAGAGCCGTGCCGATCAGCGCGACCACGCACTGGAGCCACATCGGCAGCTTCGTTCCGATGCTTCCGTCGGCTAACGCATGCTGGTCGGTCATCGTCTTCGCTCCACGCTTCGTACGCGCGTCCCCAATAGCCACGCTTCAGGTTCACACCGGTACCAGCGAAGCCTATGCCGCTTGACCTTCTTCGTTGCGAGATGATCTCGGCGTAGCCGATTCCGTACCCACCTTCGATCGGAGACTTCGACCTTACTAAAGGAAAGTCGAGCTTTGCCGCGCCGTTAGCATGACCGCCGAACACCCTTGATCCTGGCGAGACCGGCAAGAGGCGACGGTAGCCCCTGATGTGGCGCGACCCGCAGCGCCCCGGGCCGACACCGCCGCGTTCATCGTGCCCTGTCGGCAGCGATCGAGAAGTTCGGCATTGAAGTATCGAGGATCTTCCCGCCGAGTCTGTCGAAGGTGCGCGAGCGATCGTTTCGAGCCATCGCGCACGACGGCTGATGGGACCTTAGTACGCCTCGGCGCGCGTCTTGTGCCCCTGTGTCGTTCGAGGCCGGACAAGATCGAGCGTGGTCTTGTCACGGCGGAGAACGCCAACCGCTCCAGCGTACCCGCCTCGTCATGACAGGCCCCGTCATGGTGCAGGACCATGTCGCGGCTCGCTTCGTCGAAGTCGGTGTCGAACACGACGCGCTTCCAGTTCACCAGGCTTTGCAGCCTCTCCGGCTCACGAGCCAAGACCATCGTCGAGAAGCCGACGGCCCCAGACGGTCCGGCGTCCAGCGAGGCTCCTGTCGCGGGTAGCCGACAGTCTGCCATCCACCTGAGGCCGACCCTGCCCTAGCAGCCGCCAAGGCAGCCACGTATACGTCGCGCCCAGGTTAAGACTGCCATCGCTGATCGTAGACGAAGCTTCCTCACACTCGACCACGCCGGTCCTCGCGGGGGCGACCAGGTCTCTCGCGATCCGACGCCCGGTCACGACCGGTTAGCCTACCTTCGCGTCCGCCTGCTTGCCGTCAACCGGCTGCGGCCTCCGCATCGCATCGTTCCAGGAGCGCCCTGGCCATAGTCCCATCGATGCGTTCTGCCCTCCGACGTCGCCCGTGGCGCGTCGCCCTGATCCGTTCGGGCAGGACCGAAGGACAGATGCGAACCTGCCAAGGCGGTGTCGCCAAGCCGCTCGTCGCTCCCCAGAGCCCGATGGCGGACGACGGCCGGTCCATCGATCGAGTTCCTTGAAATCGCGTTGCGACATGCGACACTGCAACCCTCCATAGCGGCGGAATGGTTCGCCGGCGCTTGAAGCGCGATGGACCGCACCGGATGGAACGATGACCGTCGTCGACACACGGGAGGCGCTCGGAGAAGAGCGCGAGAAGCTGAAGCTGGTGAACGACGACCAAGGCAACGCACTCTGTCTTTCCGGAGGCGGCATCCGCAGCGCCGCCTTCGGGCTCGGGGTCATCCAGGCGCTTGCCGAAGTGGGGTTACTCAAGCGCTTCCACTATCTTTCGACGGTATCCGGCGGAGGCTACATCGGCGGCTGGCTGACCCGGCTCATCGCCAGCAAGAAGGAGGAGTTACCACCCGACCAAGCGGTCTCTCTAAAAGAGATCGAGGTAGAGCTCGCCAAGCCGAGGAACGGCTTCGAAATGCCTGAACTCCGCGGCTTGCGGCGATACACGAACTACCTCGCGCCGAGGCTCGGGCCACTTTCCGCCGACGTGTGGGCCGGCATCGTGCTCTGGTTACGTAACACGCTGATCAACTGGCTGGTCTTCGGGCCGCTCTTCGTCGCCATCGCTTCACTGCCGCTCCTGTACGCCACGCTGATCGCGGTGCTTGGGATGCTACCTCCCAAGGTGCCGCCTAGCGTGACGCTGTCCGATGGTATCGCGACGGCCGTCGCCTGCGCGCTGGCCGTGGCCGCACCTCTCATGTTCGGGATCATACTGTATCGGACGATCATCGAGCTGCCTTCGCACAGCTTCCCGAGGAAATTGGAGCCCCCGCCACCAGAGGATGAGTTCGGCAAACCTGGGCGCTTCCTGCACGATCACATCGTTCGGTGGGCTTTGGCATGGTCCGTCATCGCACCGTTGGCCATCATGCCCATTCAGGGCATGACGCCGACGACCATCGCGGCCGACATCGGCAACTTGTTCGAACCCACCTCCTCGCCCGAGGCCCGAACCGATCCGAAGGCGACGAACCTCGTCTCGGTGGACCTCTGCGAGACGGTTCGGATCGGGGGCCCGCCCTGTGCCGCAGTTCGACCGGTAGGAGAAGACCCGACGACAATGCCCCAGAAGCGAACCTGGATGATCGGCCTCGTGGCAGCGGCGACCTTTGGGAGCGGGATGGTGGCCTACCGCGCTGCTTGGCGGCACGTCGAAGCGTTCGAAGGGGAACCTGACGACCTGCAGAAGCAACTCAAGCCATTCGAGGTCAACGGCGGCGCTTGGTTGTCAAGTTGCGCTATCTCCGCCCTGCTGAACGGCCTGGGCGTCTACATCGCATTTGGCTTCGGACCGATCGCCATCGCAGTCGCTGGACCGCTCTGGGTCATCGTGACCGAGATCTTGCGATCGACGCTTTACATCGCGCTACGGAGGGAAGCCCTTCGCGGCGACCTCGACCGAGAGTGGAGCGCGCGCCTGAACGGCGCCATGCTGAAATGGGTGCTGATCTACTCCGTCGGCGCGGTACTCGTCCTCTTGGCACCGGGATACTTCAAGACGAGCGCCAGTTACTGGATAGCCATCTCAAGCGGAGGCGCCGCCTCCGGTACGGTCGCTGCGCTTCTAGGGAAGAGCGCCAAGACCATGCTCGCTGCGCGCAAGCCGGACGGCAGCGCGCTCTTGACAACACGCGTCCTGATCAACGCAGCGATCGTCCTGTTCGCCGTCAGCCTCGTCTTGATCGCCGGACGAGCGGCGGCGATCTCGGCGGAGTTCCTGGCTTGGATAGCCGAGTCCATCGTCGAGCGGGCGATGTCGCGGCCGGCTCTTGGGCAGCCGGTGCACGAAGGTTTCCTCCTCGTTGCGATCCTCGCGATAGCTTACCTATCGCGGACGCTCCCGGATCGTCTCGGCTCCCGGATCAATCTCAACAACTTCTCCATGCATGCGGTCTACCGTAACCGACTGGTGCGCGCCTTCCTCGGCACCGCGCGATCGCCGAAGCGCTGGCGCCCCGATCGATACACGCGCTTCGATCCCCGCGACGATGTGCGGATGGCAAGCGCGTTCGACAACCGCTTGCCCATTGCACTTCTACCGGTCGTCAACGTCGCCTTGAATCGAACGAGCGGCAAGGACATGGCGCGAGCCGAGCGCAAGGCAATACCTTTCACGATCACTCCGTTTCGATGCGGCTTCGCCTCACCAAGGAAGGAGAAGCCCGATCTAGGCTTCTACGCGACGACCCGACACTACGCTGGAAACGAGCGCGAATTCGGTCCCGCGGACGAGCCGATCGGCATATCACTCGGCACTGCCATCGCTTTGTCGGGCGCCGCGGCAAGTCCGAACATGGGCTACCACTCCTCGCCGCTCACGGCTTTCGTGATGACGCTCTTCAACGTTCGCCTTGGAGCTTGGCTGCCGAACCCAGCTTGGTCGGATCCGGACCCGAAATTCCTTCAGACCGCCGACGCCGACGGCATCTCACCGATGCTGGACGAGATCGTGGGCCATTCAGATGACGTGGATCGATATGTCTACCTCTCGGACGGTGGCCATTTCGACAACTTGGCTCTCTACGAGATGCTGCGTCGACGCTGCCGCTTCATGGTCGTCGTCGACGCCGGACAAGACGCCTCCTACGCCTATGCCGACCTGAGTATGCTCATCCAGCACGCCAGCATCGACTTCGACATCAAAGTGGACTTCGCCTCCGTGCAACAAGTCGGTGAGACGAGCCTGCAACCCGCCGGCACCTTGGCCAACGTGACTTACCCGGAGATCAGTGATGAGCTAGACGAGCAGGGCAAGATCGTCAAAATCGGTCAAAAGCAGCAAAAAGGCACGATCCTCTACCTCAAGCCATGGCTCGCGCCCGACGCGCCGATGGAGTTACGCGCGTTCAAGGTCCTCCGGCCCAAGTTCCCTCACGAACCCACGACCAACCAGTTCTTCACGGAAACCGACTTCGAGAGCTATCGTCAGCTCGGTCGTTACATCGCCCAGACGGCCTTGAAGGGACTATGCCTCGGACGTGCGAGGCACGACGAAGGCGCTCGCTGACGATGACATCGAAATGGCTCGCATGTTCGCCAGCTTGACACGTGGATCCACTTGATCCGGTGGGAGTGCCCCCCGATCGACTCGGTTCCGCAAGCCGTCCTCCGGGGGCCGGGGCATCGTCGATCGGTAGCTCCGGCCAAGTCCGGGCCACCGCTCGTCGTCCGGACTCGACACGCTTGCGGGTTTCGGTCCGTCGCTCCATCCATGGACCGGGATCGAGCGTCAGGGCCTGCGCGGCGCGACGCAGCAGGGGCGTCGCATGGCTTTGGTCAGGGTCATTTTTCGGCGAGGGGGAGGACCTCTGTTCCTTCTACTTCGTGAGCGAGCCTGGCTGGCCGGTGGTCGGCCCGTTCGCCGGTCGCGAGCCCGCTGGCAAGGCCCTGGCTTGGGTCAGGGCGCAGCTTGGCCGGATGCCAGCGCAAGAGACGGCGCCAGACCCCTCGCCCGAAGACGTCACGCGGTTTCGGCACCTCTGGAACGCCGCCGCGGCCGACCGCACCCTCCTCCGGATCTGGACCGGCCGCACGAGGAGCCGACGCTGGGTCCGGGGTCGCCTCGTCGACGATGGCCTCGCGCACCTCGCCCCACGCTTGCGGGATGCGATCGAGCTCGCGATCGACCTAGCGCCGTCGGCGCCCCGTCGCGACGAGCCGGGGCCGGACGAAGGGGTCGCCGAGGTCGACGCTGCCGCGGGTCCCCGTCCCTGATGTCGGCTCCCGAGCTGCCGTCGCGCTCCTCTTCGCCTAACATCGACCCAAATGCGCGGCGACCGGTAGCTCTCGCGCTTCGATCTGCCCTCACGGGGTGGTCCTGCGTGAGCGTTGGTCGACGTAGGCCGTTATGCCACGGCTGGCCTCGCCGGCGTCCTCTGCCGCCACTGGCGTGCCTGCTGAGTGGGTCGCCGACCGACATTCCCCGCGATGGTCCATCATCCGGGGCGGAGAGGATGGCGTGCGGAACCAATGATCACGCTCCGCCGACGCTCCCGAGGACGGCGAGGTAGCGCGTGGTGGGCACTCGGTCGGAAGCGGCGCGTGTGGCGCTGGTGCGGGCGGGCCGAAAGGTCCGGTCGGTAGGTGCGAGGGCGACTGCCCCGGTACCGACCGGATGGGGTGGTCTGCCGCTCCCTTCGGGACGGATCGGTCCCTCCATTCAGCTGGTAACTGCCCAGACCACGTGACTGATCGAGTTCGATTCCTCACGGGCACCGGTTTTGACCGCCCGTCGCCCGACGCCGTTGGCGCGTCGGCATCGTCAATCGCGGGATCCACGCCCGGATTGGACTGATCCGAACCTGTGGTTCACGCAGCCAAGCCGGTGTTCTCCGCGGCGTCCGAGGTCGCCCCGGGCTCGAAGACGCCTCGAGGTTCCTAAGCGGCACAGATGCAACGGTTGCGCCGACCTTCGATAAGAGACCGAACTGTGTGATGCACCCTCGCCATCGAAGAAGCGCTCACTGGTCAAGGCCCCTTCGCACTGCAAGGCCCGTCACGCGTACGCCGAGGGAGCGAACTAGGCGGCGTGCTTTTCCTTTTCCGCAGGCTGGTGCCCAGACGTCGTACCAGCGTCGATCGAGACCGCTGCCTTTTCGACCGTCACGGGATCAAAGTCGCTCTGCGTCGGCTCGACAGAGTCCAAGGACGATCGCAACAGCTTCGCGATCAGCTCGCTCTCGCCGAGGTCAGCCTTGAAAGCGACCGATCGTATCGCGTCGTCCAGGCTCTTCGAGATGTACACGGAGCGCATGACGACGATGTCGGAGTCAGAATTTAGCATGGCCACAGGCCCTCACCAGTTTCGACGGTGCATGACGTTGGAGGTGTCACTCCCTCATCTAGGCAACGAAACCCGTCAAGAAACCTATATATACTCCTTCAGGATGCGATCGGAAACCCAGCCTAGGGCAAGGAGGTTACCGGCCCCTGGTCCGATGCGGTTGCCGAGGGCGGGCGCGTGCAGCCGTGGGTACGGGAAGGACCCTTTGAGTGCCAGATGCGGCCCGACCGGCTTGTTACGCCTCGCCTTCCATCGATCGAAGGCGGGGCCCGTGAACAGTCGGGCGAACCACAGGGCGTCGAAGCCCCTGCAGTCTACGAAGAGAGATGCGGGGATCCGCAGCACGCCAGAACTGGTCTGGACGTCGAGTTCGAGGGCAGAGCCACCCGAAACGAAGTTCTTGGCGTCTCCGGGTTCGTAGGCGAAGTCGTCGCACGCTTCCAGAACGTCAGAGACGGCTGTCCAGAGGAATCCGGAGTTTATGCGCTGGGTGAACTGCTTGCGCTGCCTCGTGCTCAGTCTCTCCCAAGCGACGTTGTTTCCCAGCAGTCGGGTCTCGAAGTATGTGGGAGCACGCACCGCGATCGTAGGCTGACGGCCGACCATGACCACCGGGAAGCGTCGGCCACCATGCTGCACCAGCCAAGCCGCGGCGGCTCCCGCCGTCCCACCGCTCCCGATGACCACCGCACGGGGCTCTCGCGTCGAGATCAGGGTGCCCAACAGGGCCGTCGGGTTCGACCACATGTCCCTGCCGTTCAGCACCCTGGCATCCGCCCCCGGCAGGGCCGCGAGTGGAGGACCGCTTCCCGTGACTACGACGCCATCGAACTGGTGGCTCGTTCCGTCACCAAGCACGACGGTCCAGGCGCTCAGCCCACCATCGAACGAGAGCTGGACGACCTTTCCGGTTCTGATCACGGCGCCGCTCTGCGTTGCCGCCCTACGCAAGTAGGCCGCGAAGGCCTTGTGCGTCGGTGGGCGCTGCCCTCGTGAGACCCATTCCTGGTAGGCGCCGGGGATGGAGTTGAGATACTCGTGCCAGGAGAAGCGTCGCGCCATTATGGTCGCGACCCTCGGATCATGGGAGAGGTGGTCGTAGGGGTAGCCCAGATCGTGGGCCGCGGGTGTGCACAGGAGGGTCTCTCCGTTGGTGTAACCCGAGGATCCGTCCCAAGCCGCTCCGATGGAGGCCTCCTCGAAGATCACGACGGTCGGGGCGTCGTATCCGACGTCCCGAAGGGCCGCGGCCTTGGCCGCCACGGCGACCCCCTTGGGGCCCCCACCGATCACGGCCAAACGCATGGGCATCGAAGCTTCCTCTTGATGGACTTGGACGACCCTGCGGTAGACGGATCGATTCACCTGATGCCGCTCGTCGAGGTCCAGGGTGGATCGAGCGTCCCACCTCCGCCTTCGATCGCCTGCACTGATGCGCCTTTCTGGCCATCCGTGGGTCATCCGCCACCGGTGACGTGGATCATCCACTTCAGGATGGCGTCGGCGGCCGCCCTCAGCTGTTGGATGATGTCGTCCTTGAACACGGCCGCGAACGTTCTCTGAAAGACAGTCAAGTCTATCCGGGTCGGTCTCGAGCGCTCGTTCGCGGCTGGTCGGAAGAAGGAGGTGCTCCCGATCCTGTTCCCCTCGGCGTCGTGTCGGTCATACCCTCCGGGACGGGGGCTGGAGGGGCTCGCTGCTGCGGAACCGGCTTGCACGCTCATGCATCCGAAGCTTCGAACGGAAGATGACGCCGAGCGTGACTTCGGGGCCTCGATGAGCGAATGCGTCCTACTTCTCCGCGTCGCTGCTACGATTGGCAACGCCGTTGCTGAAGCGGACGAGTGGTGCGAATCTGGCGAGGCTTGCTTCGAACACGGCCAGGTTCTTGCCCGTCGGATCCGAGCGCAGCTCGCATCTACGCGCCGACAATGTCGATGCGATCGCGACATGGAGCCGATCGGTGACGATCGCCTTTGCTGATCGTATCACCCTGAGAAGGCACCGGGACACGCTGAGGGCTTCATCCAGATCGCCGCCTGCGAAAGTGAACAGCTCAGCGACGTCGATCGGCGGTGGGTTCGGCCTATGGCCGTCGATGAGGTGGGCTTTGGAGAAGTCCGCGGTTTCGCGAGACCTGATCGAGCGAAGGTCCAGACGGGAGGCTTTCAACAGTTCTTCTGAAGCTTCATCTGCGTTCGCTCGACCGTCACGGCAGCGCGAACCATCGCGTGAACTGACATGGAAAGCCATGTCGTGTCCGGCGAGCACCGAGGCTCGGGTCGCTCTCAGGCGAACGTGCCGGAGGCTTTCGGCATCGCGGCAGAATACGACACACCGAGACCCGAGCTCGGCAAGCTCCCTCTCGTATCCGCGAACGGTGGCAGGCAGCAGCACGAGCAATCCGGCGGACTCCTGGACGCGGCCTAGAACGTCGGCAACCCGCGCACCGGGAGATGCGAGGCTTCCGCCAGCGATGACGAAGACGAGATCACCCGGCATCACCTCGTGCGGTTGCGCCACCCGCCAGGCGATCCTGGCCTGCGTCAATGCACGGTAGGTACCAAGCGCTATCAGAGCGTCACCGGCGTTGCCCGGGTTGGGTATGACGAGTGCCCGACGACCGGCGAATTGAGCGAGATAGGCTTCCATTTCGGCCCGGAGCATGCGGAAGAGCACCGCTCGCGGCGCGACCTCAAGCCCTCGCTCACTAGGGTTGTCACGCTCGCCTGAGGCGTAATGGGTTCGGCCCCCACGCGACGACGACGACCGATCGCCTTCGATTTCGTCTCCGTGACCCAGACCGTGAATAGGACCGACTCCTTCGGTGGATCGCGCTGATGCCAGACTCACTGGGTCGGTGACGATGTCCATGATGGTGAACCGACCCGTGTGAGAAGCTTGTTCGAGAATGGGGGCGGAGAGGTGCCCGTCGGACGGCTGTATGGTCGTCGGCGCACTCGGCACGGCAGGCCGTGAGTGAGGCAGGCGAGACGGAGACGTCGTCTCGTCACATCCCGTTCGTATGCGTGGATTGAAGCGCGTCGCGGTAGGCGAAGAGCCCGGGGCTCCCGCCGGTCATCACGAACAATATGTTTCGGCCCCCCGGGTCGGCTCCCCTGCCGATGTCGTCCAGCAGCCCGGCGAAGGCCTTGCCCGAATAGACCGGATCGAGAAACAGGCCCTCTTTCCTCGCCATCAGGCGAACGGCCTCCACCATTCCGTCCGTCGGGATGCCGTAGCCCGCGCCCCGATGGCGTCCGGACACGGGTACGTCCCCGAAGCCGAGTTCCGTCGCGTCGCCGAGCAAGGTCAACGTCTCGCGCGTCTTCTGGAGGGTCGTCGCCTGGGTTATGTCCTCTTCGGCCAATACCGAGAATGATCGAACGACCGATGCTGGGCGGCCGAGCACGACGAACCCAGCCGCGAGACCCGCATGGGTGCCCGAACTCCCGTTTGGGACGATGACGCGATCGAAGCTGACGCCGAGTTCGCGTTCTTGGACGGCGATCTCGCGGGCACACGCAGCATAGCCGAGACAACCGACCGGCGACGAGCCCCCTGAAGGCGCCACGTAGCAGATCCGCCCTTGAGACCTCAGCGCATCCGCGCGGCGCAACGCATGGGCCAAAGCGTCCTCGGATGCCGGCAGGTCGTGCACGGTCGCACCTAGGATGTCGTCGAGCAGGACGTTGCCGCCCTGCTCGTACTCGATGTCGTAACGAGGAACCACGCGAGTGAGGACGAGCTCACAGGATAGTCCCAGCCTCGCGCAGACGGCCGCGGTCAGACGAGCGTGGTTGGACTGCCTCCCACCCACGGTTATGATCGTGTCGGCACCCTTGCTCTTGGCGTCTCCGATCAGGAATTCCAGCTTCCTGAGTTTATTGCCTCCGCCGCCGATTTCCATCAGGTCGTCGCGTTTGACGAAAATCCGCGTATCGGCGAGAGCACCGGCGAAAAAGGCCTCGACACCGTGGAGGCGACGGATCGGCGTCGGCTGTACCACGAGAACCTCGCGCGGATGCCTGGCGAGGGCCGATGCAAGGTGCTCCGTCATTCTGAACCGTTCTCCGTTCCGCCGAAACCGCGCCCGAGGCGTTCCGCCTCGTAGGACTGCATGCTGAGGTAGGCGAGCCGCATGATGGGGAGGCTGCACCCCGTTCGCCGACCCCGCTCCAGCATGTCTCCGAGGACGTGGTCGTGCTCCGTCCGAGCACAATGCTGGATGTCCCGCAGCATGGAGGACGCATTCCGGGACCCGGGTTCGGTCAGCATCGCGAGCGCGTCGTGGAGGAAGGCGTCGCTCGGCGGATGACCGCTCGCGACTGCGACCGCCTGACACTCCCATAGTGCCTGCCGCATGGTCGCCGCGCCGTCGGCCGCGGCCATGATCAACCCGATCGGGGCCCGCATCAGGCACGTCATGCCCGCGTAGGTGGCCAGCATGACGAACTTGTCCCACATGTCATCCATGACCCGTTCGCTCCGTCGCAGATCGAAGTTTCCGGCACCGAGAGCGGGCAACAGCGCGGCGCAGAACGCCGCCTGCCCATCATGCCGCGCGCCGAAGGTCAGGTGCTGCAGGAGGTTGAGGTGATCGATCTCGCCCTCGGGCGACACCGTGACGCCTATGTGGCACAGCCCTCCCAGCACTCTCTCGCGGCCGAAACGCGCGTCGAGCCTGTCCAGGTGGCGAAGCCCGTTGAGCAGCGGCAAGACCGTTGCGCCTCCCGCCACGGCTGGGGAGACCGCGTCCATAGCCTCATCAAGGTCGTAGGCCTTGCAGGCGATCAGGACGGCGTCATACCCGGGCCGCGCCTCCGAGACGGTCTCGACCGCCACGTCGACGTCGCCCAACGGACTTCGCAACCGCAGTCCGTCCCGCCTCAGTCGAGCCGCACGCGGCTCCCGGACGAGGAAGCTCACGTCGGCGCCCGCCGCCGCCAAGCGACCGCCGAAGTAGCCGCCGACACCGCCGGCCCCCAAGATCAAAAGCCGCACCGACGCTTACCCCCGCCGCGTTCCGAACGCGTCCATACCGTCTGCTGTCCACTATATACGCCGTCGTCCACCAATCAAGTGGACACGCCGAGGCCAGTGGTGCGAAAGCTACTCGCAGACTGGTTGTGGCGAACGCCGTTCAGCGAACCCCTGTGTTGTTGATGACGATGTAGAAGACGACTTCCTGATCAACGGACGGATTGTCGAAGCGGTGCGAGACGTGTGCTCGGTAGAACACCGAGTCCCCGGCTTCCAGATCGTAGGACTGGTCGTCCAGTTGGAGGGTCAGGCGTCCCGTCGCGACGACGAGGGTCTCGTCAACACCCGGCCGGTGGGGCGGAAAGCGGCCGGACGACTGCCCCGGGGGAAGGCTGTTGGCGACGAAGTCCACCCCGCTGCCACCCTCGAACGACGGCGAGAGGGAACGGCGTCGGAACCCCGTTGTGGGCACGGCGAACACCGGTTGCTCCGACGTCCTCATCACGATCACGTTATCAGGCTTCGCGGGCTCCCCGACGAGATGGGAGATGCTGACCCCGAATCCCTCCGCGATCTTGCCCAGCACCGTCGCCGTGGGCGAGGTCGCCCCGTACTCGATCTTCGCGAGCATCGACTTGCTGACGCCAGTTCGTGCGGCTGCGTCCCGCAGCGACATGCGCCCGGCCTCCCGAAGCGCCTTGACCCTCGCACCCAGGGACGCCGTGCCGTTCGTCCTCACCATCGGTTCCGTCCTCGACGTCGCGAGCATACACTTTCTCACATGGCAGGCATCCGGGCCCTCCGTCCACTAACGGCAGTTCCCACGCCGACTATCGGGTTGACTCCAGTGGACGATCGTCCATTTTAGTGGACGACGTTTACTAATCCTGAAGTTTGGACAATGGCAGGCAAAGCAGACGTGACCGACCCCGAAAGGGGTCGGAAGAGCGGGCCGACCACCGCGACGGCCCCCACGGGCCTGCTTCTCGTGGCCCGGCTGGCCATTCCGAGCGGGGCTTCGGGTTCTTTCGCGAAGCTCGGGCGGACCATCGTTGGCCGGTTGGTGGCCAGGTTCTCATCTCGGTCCGAGGAACGTCGGCCAACTCGCGCCGTCGTCACGCTGATCGGCGTCGCGGCGGGATTGTTGTTCGTCGGCGTCGATGTTTTCCGGTATCTAACCCCTCTCGTCGGAATGACGCTCGCAGTCGGCTTGGTCAGGCAGGCTGTCGCCGGCCGGCCCATTGCCGCGCGAGTGCCCGTCGCGCTTCGCGCGGCAGCGACGCCGGGCGGCTCCGGACGATCACGGAAGGCTCGTTGATGGGCGGCGTGAGCGACCGCAGCGAGGCGATCCTACCTGCGGCGTCTCTCACGCGAGCGCGGGCCGACGCGTCGGTCCCAACTCCGACGTCTCTCCATTCTGGCCGGCTCGGACGTGCCCTGCTCTGCTGCGCAGGGACGTCGTTCGTGATCATGCTCGATTCGAACATCGTTGCCGTGTCGCTACCCGCGATCGCGCGCGACATGCACGCGGCCTTCGCCGACATAGAATGGGTCGTGAGCGCCTACGTCCTGACCTTCGCGGCGGCGCTGCTGCCCGCCGGTGCGCTCGCCGATCGGCTCGGGCGTCGCCGGATGCTGATGGTCGGCCTGGCGGTCTTCACTCTCGCGTCGCTGCTCTGCGGGATGGCCTCGCGGCCCTCCGTCCTGAACTGGTCGCGGGCTCTCCAGGGCATCGGGGCCGCCCTGCAACTGAGCGCGGCGCTCGCGCTCATGGGTCACACCTTCAAGGGTCCCGACAGGGCGCGAGCATTCGCGTTCTGGGGGATCGTAGTGGGTTCCGCCGTCGCGGCGGGCCCGGTGGTCGGTGGGATCGTCACCTCGACGGTCGGCTGGCGATGGGCCTTCCTCGTCAACGTCCCGATCGGAATCGCCCTGATCGGGCTTGCATCGACGTCCCTCGACGAGTCGAGGGACCCTGGCGCCCGGCACCTCGACCTGCCCGGGATCGTGCTCTTCGGATCCGGCCTGTTCCTGCTGGTCTGGGCCGCCATCGATGCCAACGCGGTCGGCTGGGGAAGCAACGCGACGTTGGTGAAGCTTGCTGCGGGAACCACGCTGGTCGCGCTCTTCATCGTCGTGGAGCGCCTGCGGGCCCACCCGATGATCGATCTCACACTGTTCGGACGACCGACCTACCTCGGCAGCACCTTCGCCATGCTCGGATACGCCTTCGCCGGCCAGGTGATGATGACGCTGCTGCCGCTCTACCTCCAGGTCGCGCACGCCCAGACGCCCCTCGTCGCCGGGCTCGCCATGCTACCCTTTGCGGTTCCACTCGTCCTTAGCCCTTGGCTGACCGGCTTCCTCGCCGAACGCTGGTCGGGTCGGATGATCCTGACGGTGGGCCTCGTCGTCATCGCCCTGGGAAATTTGGTGACTGCTGCCGCGATCGCCTGCCTGCACGGCTACGCGCCGGTGGCGGTCGCGATGGTGGTCACCGGCGTGGGTACCGGCATGTTGAACAGCGAGACGACCAAGGTGCACATCGGCGCCGTCCCCCCGGAACGCGCGGGCATGGCGGGCGGACTCACCGGGACGACCAGGTTCGTCGGGATCGTCGCGGGTATCGCCGGTCTCGGGGCGATCCTAGCGACGGTCACGAGTCGGCATCTCACGACGAGGCTCCAGCACGGTGCGTCACCCTTGCCGGACCCCGCCGACATCCATGCGCTCGCGCTCCGCGTCGTGGCAGGCGACGTCCCGTTCGCGTCGACGTTGTCGGGTGCCTCGGATCCGCTTGTTTCCGCGGCGCGGAAGAGTTTCTCGGCTGGTTTCGAGAACGTGCTCCTCGCCGCCGCCGCGGTCTCCGCAGCCTGTGCCCTGCTCGCCTTCGTCCTCGTCCGAGCGGACGAGACCGCCCCGCACCAGCGCGAGCACGGCGCGGGGGAACACGGGTCGACCATGGAATGAGACTCTCGACGTCGACGACCACCAGACGCCGAGCGCCGGCCGAGGGCCGCATGACACGAGGAAGGTGAGCGATGAAGATACTGATGGTGCTGACGTCGCACGATCGGCTGGGCGACACCGGCCGGGAGACGGGTGTCTGGTTGGAGGATTTCGCTGCGTCTTACTTCGCTTTCCGAGACGCGGGGGTCGAGATCGTCCTGACTTCACCAAAAGGGGGCCGAGCGCCGATCGACCCCAGAAGCGACGACCAGAGCAATCGCACCGCGGCCACCAGGCGTCTTCGTGGGGACGTGAACGCCGAAGTCGCCCTATCCGGTACCAGACCGCTCGCCGAAGTGTCGCCCGAGGGTTTCGCAGCTGTTTTCTATCCGGGTGGGCACGGCTCCTTGTGGGACCTAGCCTACGACCCGCGATCGACCGCCCGGGTGGAAGCGTTCCACCGGAGCGGAAGACCGGTCGCCACAGTGTCCCAGGCATCTGCGGTCCTACGGGGCGCGCGGGCTCTGGGCCGACCTTTGGTGGCGGGTCGGGTGGTGACGGGCTCATCGAACGCGGAGGAGGAGGACGTGGGGTTGTCCGACGTCCTACCGTTCCGCGTCGAAGACGAGTTGAGGATGCTCGGCGGTCTCTTCGAGAGCATTGGCTCCCGGCGGAGCTGCGTGGTCAGGGATGGCTGCCTCATCACTGGCCAGAACCCCGCCTCCTCCCTGTCCGTCGCCGTCGAACTAATCAGGGTGATCGGGACAACCGGGTCGCGGCAGGATCGAGTCCTCACTGCGGCCTAGGGGAAATGCCGGGACGGGTCCTCACCAACCTGATCCTGGCCGACGAGCGTGCCACGTCGAGGCGCGGCCGCAACGCACCGCCGGTGACCGCGCCACCCGAGACTCGCGACCTATCGTCGAACCAGGCGGACAACCACGCCGCACCGCAGCCTTCGACCGGTCCGCGATCGAGGCTTCGGCCACGAGGCCGGTCCCTCGCGTCGGCTGACCGCTGCCCGCCAAGGCATCGGCTTCCACTTCCATCCACCGCGTCCGCACTGACTGGACATCGAAGACAAGGAGCCACCATGCGCAACCTCGATGACTACGACGAGGGGAGCGGACCTTCCGAGGAAACCCCTGCACACGCAGGGGGCGATGCCCTCGCGCAGGGTAACGGCGCCGCGCGTCTGGCCATTCCCAGCCCGGGGGGTCCGTTCGCGATCGCCGCGATCGTGCTCGTCGCGATCGACCTACGCCCTGGCATCGTGTCGATCGGCCCGATCTTGCAACCGATCCGCGCCGAGTTCGCCCTGTCGCACACGTCCGCAGCCTTGCTCACGTCCATCCCAGACCTCCTGATGGGTCTCATGGCGCTACCCACGCCCTGGTTGGTGCGCCGTTTCGGGCGCGATCCCGTGCTCCTCCTGGCTCTCCTACTGCTCTGCCTTTCGACCGCGGCGCGTGCCTTCGCGACCGATCCCGTGATCCTCCTCGTGACGACGGGCGGGGTCGGGGCCGGCATCGCGGTCGCGGGCGCGCTGATGGCGGGTTTCATCAAGGCGAGCTTCCCGACGAAGGCCGCAGTCCTGATGGGCATATACGCGACCGCCCTCTCCTTCGGCAGCACGCTGTCAGCCGCCGTCACGGGTCCGATCGCCACGGGGTTAGCCGGGGGATGGCGCATGGCCGCTGGGGTCTGGAGCTTGTTGGGAGTCGTCGCGATCCTGGCCTGGATGGCGATCGCCTCCCACGAACGCAAGCATAGACCCTTCGTTCGAGGCGCCGGCACGCTCGTACGGCTACCGATCAGAAATACAACGGCATGGCTGGTGGCCCTCTTCTTCGCGGCCAACAACTTCCTGTTCTACGCGCTGCTCTCGTGGACGGCTCCGATGTATCGCGAATATGGGTTGTCCCCTGCCACCGCTGGCCTGATCCTGGCCAGCTTCACCGCGGCCTTCATGTTCGCCAACCCGGTGTTCGGTTGGCTGAGCCGTTCGGACGACCGTCGCGGCTGGCTGGCGGCCAGCGCGGTCCTCACGGCCTTGGGCCTGCTCCCACTCGCCGTAGCGCCTACGCTCGCGCCGTTCGTCTTCATCCCGCTCTGCGCCTTCGGACTGGGTGGCGGATTCACGCTCGGGATGACCCTGCCGCTCGACAACACGCATGGCGTCGACGAGGCCAACGTGTGGAACGCCTTCGTCCTCACCGTGGGTTACCTCATCGCCGCCGCGGGTCCCCTCCTCGTCGGTATGATCCGTGACGCGATGGGTGACTTCCGTCCGTCGATCTGGCTCCTCGTCGGCTTGGCAGGGGTCATGCTAGCGCTGACGCCCTTCCTACGGCCGCATCATCACCGGCCGACGCCCCGCCGGCGCTCTGGCGGATCTGCCGTCGGGAGATCGGTGGCCTGATCGGCCGTAGTTCGTACTGGATCCCCCACCGACTACGGCAAGCATGCGCCCGGTCGCCGGCGAACGGCGACCGACGAGGGTGTGGCGGGTCCCCGATGCCGGGCGCCCTGTGGTGGATGAGATTCGGCGTTGGCGAACCTCCGAGTCTCGTCGCCTTGGTTGGACGACGCCAAGCACCGGTGACAACCTTCGGGGTACGTCCATCGCTGCCTACCACGTGCGATCGGGGATCATGGCGGGCCGCCCCCCAAATGCGCCCAGACCGCTCGGCTCACGACATCTTTGGGACTCAAATGGTCGAATACGTCGTTCGAGGCACCGCGATCGGTATCGGCGCCACCTTGTTGATGGACGTCTGGACGATTTTCCTGTGTCTGTTCTTCGGCCAACCCTCCCTGGGCTTGGCCCCGTTGGGGAGGTGGTTCTGGCACTTACGCTACGGAAGGATGTTCCATGACGACATCGCCGCATCGGAGCCCTACCGCTACGAACTCCTGCTCGGCTGGATCGGACACTACCTCGTTGGGATCGTCTACGGCATCGCTCTCGTCTGGGTCATGGGGCCGGCGTGGCTCGAACAGCCGACCTTCATCCCGGCTTGGGTCTTCGGCATCGTCACAGTCGGAGCCGGTTGGTTCCTCCTCCAACCTGGGCTCGGTATCGGTTGGGCTGCCTCGAAGCTGCCTAGTGCGAACGAGGTCCGGATCATGAACCTCGTCGCACACACCGCGTTCGGCGCCGGGCTGTACGGCACCGCAGTCCTGCTTCGGTAGAGACCTCCCCACGCCTGCGAAGAGGTCGGTGCCCATCGGCCTTTCCCCTTGTCAGCTTGCGAGCCCGGAGATCCGCGCAGCATCCGACATCGTCACGATATGGGTCGGCACGTCCACGGGCCGGTCGCATGTCCTGCACCTGCCTGTATTACGTCGATCCTCATCGGCTTCGAGAGTTCGACCGCATTGAGAGCGGGCGTCCTGGATGCCCCGAACCGTTCCATGATGAGACGACTCACCCATGACAGACAGAGATCGCATCGTCCTCTCAAGCGACCACTCCGGAGTCCAACTCCGACAGGCCATCGGCGCTCACGTCGCGGCATGTGGTTGGGTGGTGGTCGACATCGGACCGACGACACCTCAGAGCACTCCCTACCCTCGGCACGGCGAGGCCGCGGCGAGGCTCGTCGCCTCCGGCGACTGCCGCTTCGGGATCATCCTGTGCGGAACCGGTCAGGGCATCATGATGGCGGCGAACAAGGTGAAGGGAATTCGGTGCGGGGTCTGCGTCGACACGTTTTCAGCTCGCATGATCCGCGAGCACAACGATGCGAACATGCTGTCCATCGGAGCGCGCGTGGTGGGAGAGGGGCTGGCGCTCGACATCGTAGATGCGTTCTTGAACGCCCGTTTCGCGGGAGAACGACACGAGGCGCGGGTACGGATGATCGAAGCCATCGAGGGATAGCGCCGATCACGGAGGTTGGCATCTAGACAAGCCCCGCTTTCCGTCACCGTCTCGAGATCGTCATCTCAGCCCTCTGCGATCGGCACTCGGTGAAGCTTCGCTGGGTGAGGGAAATCCCCATCATCGGCCGGCTGCCAGGCCGGCGGACGCCCGTATCGCTACGATACCCATCAGCAAAATCGCAGGGACTCGCAGGTACGTCGGACGTCAGGACTCTCGGCGCGGGAACTTGCCCGCGTTGGCTCAGATAGCCTCGATGTCGCCGCGCGCGCTTGCGGCATGGAATGCCGAGGTCGAAGGGAGACGATCGCCACAACCACCACGCGCATCCGACCGACTCGACGGGCTGACCGCGGCCGGAGGGTAGGAAACGCCGAAGTCGACCCGCTCGCCCAGACGACTGCCTACGCGTCTGGCTTTTGGGGTCCACGACGAGAACTAACGGATCGGCGTCAGACCCATCCCATCAATTCTCGGCGAACGATGGACTCGATCACACGGATGCCGCCAGGGCTGTCGCTGAGGCAGTCGACGCGTCCGAACCGCTCGCCACCGCCGTGGTGGAAGTAGTCGGCGTTCTCTCCGCCGATCTCCTCGATGGTCTCGAGGCAATCGGCGGAGAAGCCCGGCGTCACGACGGCGATGCGCTTCACGCCCTTGGCGGCGAGAGCCTTGATGGTCTCGTCCGTGTAGGGCTGCAACCATTCGGCGTTACCGAAGCGCGACTGGAACGTCAGTATGAACTGCTCGGATGTCAGCCGCAGTCTCTGGCGGAGGAGGCGAACAGTCTTGGCGCACTGGCAATGGTACGGATCGCCCTTCAGCAGGTATTCCTTCGGCACACCGTGGAAGGATGCGATGATGACTTCCGGCTCGAAGTCGAGTTTCGCGAGGTCCTCCTCGATCGAGGCCGCCACGGCGTCGATGTAATCGGGATCGTCGGCGTAGGGCGGCGCCACGCGCAGGGCCGGCTGCCAGCGCATCTGCGTCAGCGCTTCGAACGCCTTGTCGCAAGCCGTACCGCTCGTCGCTGCCGCGTATTGCGGATAGAGCGGCACGAGCAGGATCCGGTCGCAGCCTTCGCCCTGGAGACGCTCCAAGGCCGACTTCAATGACGGATTGCCGTAACGCATGCCTCAATCGACCCGCACGTCGACGTCGGCTGGTCCCAGCAAGCCTTTGGATATGGAGGTCTGGAGCTTCTGCGCCTGCGAGCGCGTGATGGTCTTCAGCGGGCTTTCGTCGCGCTCACGGTTCCAGATGGTCTCGTAGTCCCTCCCCTTCTTGGCCGGCCGCGTCGTGAGGACGATGCCGTTGAGAATGACCCACCACAGGGCGCGGTTGGCCTCGATGACGCGTCGGTCCGAAAGGAACTCCTTGAGATAGCGGCGCATGGACCAGTAGTCTGTGGCGTCCGGCGTGCCGAGATTGCTGAGCAGCACGCCGATGCGGCGCGGCTTCACGGCGGGGTGGCCGGGCGGCATCGGAACCGCGGCGGCGCTCCATCGACGTGCCGGGTCGGTTGGAAGCTGGATGTTCATTGTGCCTCCGATGCTTCAAACGGACCGGACCGCTTGCAAGCCGTGCTCATGGTCGTGTTGGCCGTGATGCGGGTTCGACGTTGGGGTTGGCCGGCTTCCGTGTCCTCCTGGCCCACGCCTCGGGAGCTCGGGACGTGATCGAACGGGTCGATGCCGGGAAGCGCGAACCCATGGAGCAGCCGTCCAAGGTCCGCGAACTCCTGCTCTCGCGAATCGCTGCGCCGCCAGACTAGCGCGATGACCCGACTGTAGTCCGCGACGGGAAGCGGCACATAGGACAGACCGTCGACCGAACTCGCCGCGAGCGACGGCATGAGGGTGCAGCCTTCGCCGGCGGCCACCATGTACTTCAACGTCTCCAGGCTCGTCGCGTGGCGTAGGGATGTCGCGATGTCGGCGCAGGCGGCGATGGCCTGATCACGGAGACAGTGGCCGTCCTCGAGCAGGAGGCGGTCACTGGGAAGCAGTCCGGTCCATCCGACCTCTCGCTCCGAAACGGCGGAGTGTCCGGTCGGGCAGGCCATCAGGAAGGGCTCGCGAAACAGACTGACCTCCGACAACCTGGGCTCGTTGGTCGGCATTGACATGAGGACCGCGTCCAACTCTCCGTCGAGCAGGGCCTGGGTCAGATCACCGGTGCGCCCCTCCCCTAGGATGAGGGACAGGTTCGGATACCGCAGTCTCAGTTCTTGGAGGATGCGCGGGAAGTAGTAGGGGCCGAGGGTGGCGATGGCCGATAGCCGGAGCGTCCCTCCGAAGGGTTTCTCGGGACCGCTGGTCAGCGTCAGCAAGAGGCGCGTCTCCGTCAGGACCTTGCGCATCTGCTCGACGATGCGCGCGCCGTCGGGCGTGACGATGAGACGCCTCGTCGTACGTTCGAAGATGAGGGCCCCGAGACGAGTCTCGAGCTTCCCGACTTGGACCGACAGCGACGGCTGGGCAACGTGACAATGCTCTGCCGCCCTGGCGAAACTGCCCAGATCGGCTACGGCGACCACGTACTCGAAGTCGCGTAGCGACAGGCCGGAGAAGTTCACGGAGGCCATGCAGATCGTTCCTCGGAGGTGCAGGAATTTACCAGGGACCCCCCTATGGCTACCAAGTCAGTCGGACCGTAGCGTCTCTCGGAGGAACCAGATGCGCTGATCGGCTTCGTCGATCCAGTTCTCAAGCAGACTTGCCGTTGCGATGTCGAATGCCGTCTCGCAGAGCTCGTGCGTGTCCTTCATGGAGGCTACGAGCCGGTAGTTGTCGACGAGCAACGCATACAACATACTGGTCGGCATCATCCCCTCCAGGTCGTTGTCTTGGATATGGGACGTGCCAGCGACTTGGCGTACGGATCGCAGGGTTGTGTGACCCAACTTGCGGACGCGCTCTGCGATGAGGTCAGAGGTCCCTATGAGCTGGTCGGCCGGCTCGTCCAGCAGGAGGTGATAGTCTCTGAAATAAGGACCGGAGACATGCCAGTGGAAGTTCTTCGTCTTCACGTACAGTGTCATCACGTCGGCCAGGAGTACGTTGAGGCTGCTGGCGACGTCTACGTTGGTTCTAGCGATCATGACCGCTGAGTCTTGGGTCGAGTGGTACATGGTTCCTTCCCTCCTAGGCATGCTTCGCGAAGCGAAGCGACAGGTCTCCCGATCAGGACCATGTGGGTGGCCCGACTGGGCCACCCACATGGTGGACGCCTGAGAGTTACGCGGCGGCGTCGGTCGATGGGTTGGGCTCTGCCTTGGAATGGCTGAGCCGCGCGATGGCGTCGGCCACGCCCTGCCCGTATGCCGGATCGGCCTGCGTGCAGTTGTAAACGTGACGTTCGATGACCGGCTGTGACGCTCCGTTGATCGCCCGGGCGGTGTTGTCGAACAGCACCTGGCGCTGCGCCGACGACATCATGCGGAAGAGGTTGCCCGGCTGGCTGAAGTAGTCCGGGTCGTCGCGATGGTTCCAGCGGGCGATCGCCCCCGTGTTCCTCATCGGGGGTTCGGAGAAGTCCGGCTGCGCCTGCAGGGCTCCACGGCTGTTCGGCTCGTAGTGCGTGCTGCGACCGCCATTGCCGTTCAAACGCATGGCGCCGTCACGGTGATAGCTGTGCACCGGGCACTTGGGTGCGTTGACCGGGATCTGCGAGTGGTTGCCCCCGAGCCGGTAGCGCTGCGTGTCGCCGTACGAGAACAGCCGTCCCTGAAGCATCTTGTCGGGGGAGAAGCTGATACCGGGCACGATGGTCGTCGGTGCGAAGGCGGCCTGCTCCACATCCTGGAAGAAGTTCTCCGGGTTGCGGTTGAGCTCCATGATGCCGACTTCGATCAACGGATGATCCTTCTTGAGCCAGATCTTGGTCAGGTCGAAGGGGTTGATCGGGTAGGAGTCCGCCTCGTCTTCGGTCATGATCTGCACGTACAAGGTCCAGCGCGGGAAGTTGCCGGACTCGATGTTGTCGAAGAGGTCGCGCTGGCTACTCTCGCGATCGCCGCCGATGGTCGTCAGCGCCTCTTCGTCGGTCATGTTCTCGATACCCTGTTGGGTACGGAAGTGGAACTCGACCCAGAAACGCTCGTTCTCGGCGTGATGAAGCTGTAAGTGTGGCTTCCGAAGCCGTGCATGTGGCGCCAGGTCTTGGGGATGCCACGCTCGCTCATGACGATCGTGACCTGGTGCAGCGACTCGGGGAGCAGCGTTCAGTAGTCCCAGTTGTTGTCGGCACTGCACATACCGGTGCGAGGATCGCGTTTGATCGCATGGTTGAGGTCCGGGAACTTCAACGGGTCCCGGATGAAGAACACCGGAGTGTTGTTGCCCACGAGATCCCAGTTGCCCTGTTCCGTGTAGAACTTCAGCGCAAAACCTCGAATGTCGCGTTCGGCGTCCGCCGCGCCGCGTTCCCCGGCGACGGTGGAGAAGCGTGCGAACATCTCCGTCTTCTTGCCGATCTCGGAGAAGAGCATGGCCTTCGTGTACTTCGTGATGTCGTGAGTGACGGTGAAGGTTCCGAACGCTCCGGCGCCCTTCGCGTGCATCCGACGCTCCGGAATCACCTCCCGGTCGAAATGCGCGAGCTTCTCGAGGAACCAGACGTCCTGCAGCAGTGCGGGTCCGCGAGGGCCGGCGGTGAGGGTGTTGTCGTCGTCGGGGACTGGGGCGCCGAACGCGGTGGTGAGACTGCCCATGAAGGCCTCCAAGGTAGATTGGGACGCGGCCGACCGGCTGCGTGAGAACAAGGTATCCGGCCCATTTCTCTATTCACAGTACATATGAGGACGACTTCCAGTAGGCAGAGCCTATGGATAGAACTGTTGTAAGGAGGCCTGCCGCGCAGCTATCCAGCGAACCGGCGGCGACTGCGAACGCACAAGTTCACCGTCGCCTCGCCGAGGCGAGGTCCGAACGGTGTTCCGCCCGCCCCGCTGCGGAGGGGTGCCCGACCCGCAGTCGCGGTGGAGGAAGGCCACGGCGACGTCACGGTCGTGAAGCACCGAGCGCCACCGCCCGCTGCTGGTCCGGGTTTGTGATGTTTGTAACCGTTTCGACGGTGGCTGACATTGAACCGTGGCACGTGGCCCTCACCCTGCCCGCTCTACCGTCGGTCAGCGGTCGTCCGCGTCAGGACCGATTGCCGCCTCTCAGATGCCGAACCGGCCCAGCATGCGGGGGTGCACCTGCCGACGTCCTACGACCGCATCTTGACCTCGCAGCCTGGGTCTGGACCTCGATGTCCCTCGCCGCGACGCGGACGCCACTTCGAGGGAGCCCCCGCGAACGTCGCGCAGATCGGGTGAGTCATCCTCCATCAGCACGGGCGTCGTTCGTGCTTCGCCGTGACGACGCCATCACCTCGGACTGCACGCTCCGCCCGGATGCCTCTCGTCGTCGAACGGACGTACACATACCCTCATCCTCGTAGATCTGAACATACACTGAAAGTGGGCGTCAACGAATGACATTATCGAAGCTAGTTATAGTATCGGCACTCGCCTTCTACCTTCTTGCCTCGCGTTCATCGTTCGCGGATGCGAGCGCGTTGTCGGATCTGGATGCGATGTTCCGCAACGCGTACAGCGACGCTTCGGCACGACGGCTTTCCGATATGAGGGCGAGGGGACCCTTGTTGGTCAATCGGTTTGGACAGATCGCACTCTACAGACCCGACGTCGCTGATCCCGAGATATTCGCCATGGACTCGAGTGCGTACCTCACCGCTCGCACGGTGGCCCATAGCGCCGTCGCCTTGGTGGTCGAGTTGGAGACGTTCGGCCTGGGCCCGCTAGGGAGAGTCGCACCAAGTGGCTATCCGACTTCCAGACCAAGATCGAGGCCGCCACGGCGGAGCTCAAGGTCAAGTCTGACGTCCCAAGCGAGATCACATCCATGCAGGTGGACATGCTCGAT
Source organism: Janthinobacterium lividum (assembly GCA_050920985.1). Lineage (GTDB taxonomy): Bacteria > Pseudomonadota > Alphaproteobacteria > Rhizobiales > Beijerinckiaceae > Lichenihabitans. The sequence continues at coordinate 75,115 of JBPBQY010000022.1, forward strand.
CGCGTCGAGCGCTTCACGGCGAGGATCTTGCGGTCGGGCGACGTCGATCGCTCTGAGTTGGACGAGTTCTCCCTATCGGTCGCGCAAGGCATCAGGGTGAACCTGGAGATCGCGGCGCGTTCGCAGCTGGAACAGTTCCGATCGCGGATACAGACATGGAAACATGAGTATCCGTCATTGAATTGGAAGGATGCGGAAGTTGTCGTGCTCGGCACCCATCAAGCGCGAAGTCCTACGCGCAGATGCAGTTCTTCGACCATCTGCTCGGCGACGACCCATGGAGCGAGAACAAGGTCGTCTTCGCCGAGACGCTCTCCATCCCGCCTTCGCTCGACAAGGAGCCCGCCAAGGAGGCGGTCGAACTCCTCGCCCACGTGATGCTGGATAAGACGATATCCTCGGCGCTCTTCAAGGATCCCCTCGCCCTGCAGTCGGACGTTTTCGGTCAGGAAGCGGGAGCAGATCATCGCAAGCTGGCGCCTCCAGTGAGAACGCCGGAGAGGCGTCCGTCTGCCACCGTCGAGAGACGTGGGGTGGTATTTGCTAGTGTTACCGCCGCAACCATGAGCATCGGTCGCGCAAGAGAGGTGTAACGTCGGCATGTGAGAGATGCCGGCTGCCTGTCTAATTGCGGCAGGTGGTCTGTATGGAGAGATTCAGATGTTGAAGACATCGATGGCTGCGGTTGTATTCTCCTTGGCGCTCGCTGCCCCGGCATATGCCTTTCCCGGGGGGTCGTATGCGGCGAGCTGTCAGTCCATTCACGTGGAAGGTCCCTACCTGACGGCGCTGTGCGGGACAGGTCGCGGTTATAGGTGGAGTCGCATCTTCGTCCCACGCTGTGGTGGTTCGGGCATAAGCAATCAATACGGACACCTGGTCTGCGGCGGCTACTATCGCTGACATCACCGATGCGTCGATGCGTCGACGCCCGCATGGGCCGGCGGCGTTAGAGAAGACAAGCCCCGTCCTCTCTGGCGTCCAAAGGATCGCCGCCGCCTCCATGTGACGGCGCGCTCGTGCCGGATTCGACAGCCTCACCGATGGGTGCGTGGCGACGAGCATGGTGGGGGAACCTCCTAAGCGTCACGGCGCGTTGGCAGATGACCGCATGCTCACCGGAGCGTGACGATCTCGCTCCTCACATCCGAGCGTGACTCCCTCGATGGGTCACGCGCAGACATCCTACATCGTGTCGAGACGGATCTTGGCCGCGATCGGCTGATCAGTGCCGATGAAGCTCGCACGAAGACGACGGCCCATCCCCATTTCCTCGAGAGGCGGCACTCCAGTCGTTCCGAGGAAGCGCGCTGAGAGGTGGCCTTGCTTCGCCGACGAGGACCGGACCCGGGTACGGAGACGGCACCGCCGCGGTAGTCCCGCGCTCAACGAGTCGTGCCGGTCGAAGACCCTCTCCCGGCTTCTGGCGTAAGCGTCCGACTGCATGGGTTCGTAACCACTCGGGCCCGCGACCTTCGTCGTCCGCGGGGCGGATCTCGTCGGCGTACAGGACCCGACGGACCTTGCGTGCGAACCCCGACCCCACGAGGCTGACAAATTCGGCTCGGTACTCCGTCGACCTAAGACGGCCGGGCGGGTCCCTCGCTGGCAGGATCGCGCCCCAGGCGGGCGGATCGAAGCCGACGAGGGGGCCGGGACCGAAGCACATGCCGGCCCGGAGTGAGCCCGAGGGCCTCGATTGTAACCCGATCGCCGTGGACCCGCTCTCAGTATCTCGGCTCGTTCTCTCGCGAGCCATCCCCTCCAAGGGTCGTGTCGCGAGGAGGCCGGACCAACGGGCTGGCCTTCACCGAACCAGAGCGTGCATCGATGCCCCCCGCCGGCGAAAGACGACGACACGCAGCCCCCCGGTCGAGGGGCCGGAGGTGTCCGACAGCCGCACCGTCGCCGTTCACGCTCTCGGCACCTGTGGCGAAGAGCCTGGTCTCTCCGTATCGAAGGTCGTCCCGCCGCGTAGCCGTCGCCTCGGGCACGAAGCGCGTCCGGCGAGGGGGCGGAGGCCCAGGCCACCTGTCCTATGCAGGCGGCCCGCCTTCCTCAAGCGCCGAACGTCGGATGCTTCGCCGCCATCACGGTCGCGCCGTTGCCGACCGAGCCGTTCCCGTCCAGGTCCTTGTTGAAGAGGACCTCGGCCTGTCCGACCGTGCTCGAGTTGAAGGACTGCTCTCCGTACCAATGGTTGTTGGCGTCCAGGATCCAGGCATACCACATGTTGGAGTTCGGGTTGGTGTCGAGGACACGCGTACGCCCCTGCGAGTCGGTTGCGACCGACGACAGGTTCCAGCCCCCGCTCTGTTGAAGGGCCACGTCACCGCCCCACTGGGAGCCGTCACGCGTCACGACCGTCGCAGGCCCGCCGTTGATCGCGACATAGGCGAATCCTGTCGCGTCGTCGAAGGAGAGCGTGTCGCCGTCGTTCCTGTCCACGACCGTCTTGAGCGACCCGGTGACCACACCGTCGTCGTTCAGGTCCTTGTTGTACATTCCCTCGATCGACGGCAGGTTGGTCCCCGAGATAACGTCCTGGTCTCGGTAGGACCCGTCTGGGTTGAGGATCCACGACCAGTGCGTCGAGCTCGCACTCCAGTCCGTGGGAGATCCGTCGAGCACCCTCAGCCGGCCCTGGGCATCCCGGCCGATGGCGGTGATCTGCGAACCATGGTGGAGCAGCACCGGGGAGCCGCCGCGGGTGACAGTCTCGCGCGTGCCGTTCTCGAGTTGGACGACGGCGTCGCCCGTGGTTGGGTCGACCAGCAGCTCCAAGGACCCGTCGTGAGCGACGACTTGGTCGAGGGGAGCCGGGATGGTCCCGTCACCATTGAGATCCTGCTGGAAGATGGCCTCGGCCGAGGAAATGTCGGACGGCTGGTAGACCGTCTCGCCCGTCCAGTTACCTTTGGCATCGAGCGTCCAAGCGTAGCTGGCGGTCGACGTGGGCCCTGCCGTGTCGAGCAGGGTCACATTCCCGTTTTCGTCCACTCCGATCGCTGAGAGACTGTAAGCCCCCTGCGTCACGGGCGTTGGGCTGCCGCCTGCGTTGCGATGCACCTCCATCATGGGATTACTGCCGTTTTGCACGTAGGCCAGCCCGTTCCCGGTGTCCTCGTACAGCGTCAGACTGCCATTCTGGGCGATGACCTTCAGTGGGCCCGCCACAACGATACCGTCATCGTTGAAGTCGATGCCGTATTCGGGTTCCAGCGTCCGCCAGTTAGCATTGTACAGCGCTCCACCGTTGCCCATGATCTCCATGTTGCTGTCGAGTCTGTAGGGATAGTACGGCTCGCCGCCGGAGGTCTCCCCGAGCAGGGAGATGGCTCCGCTCGAGTCACGCCCGATGCCGATCAGCGTCGTATTGGCGTTCATCTGGACGTCCACGCGCTGGCCGTTCTGCAGCACCGCGATGGGTTGGTTGTTGCCGACAGTCACCCAGGCTGTGCCGGTCGTTTTCTCGACGGAGAGCGTCAGGTTGCCGTTGGTCGAGATGACGTCGAGGGGATGCTGGGGCGGGTCGGTCGGCAGGTCGGCGGGGATGCCGTCTGGTCTTTGAGGTATGTCGTTGTTGCTGTAATCGAGCGTGTTGACCACCGTGCCCCCGGTCATCGTCACCACGTTGTCAGCCGCGAGCTGTATCACCGTTCCATCGCTAAAGGTGATGGTGCCCGCACTGCTGCTTGGATTGAAGCCGACGTAGCTCTTCACGCCGCCGTCGTCGAAGACCGCCGCATAGGGACTGTTTGCCGTGGTCGTCGTATCCAGGGTTCCGAGGGACTGCAGGCTCTCGAGCCAATTCAGCGTGTAGACCTTGGACTCCTCGCCGCCGCCCTCCTGCCAGGTCGGATCGGCGTTGTAGGCCGCAAGCGCCGCATCGGGATCGACGAGCGCCTGCACCATCCAGAAGCCGAGCTTCCAGTCGGTCGGCCCTTGTCCCCCGTTCTGGGTCGACAGGTACTGGAGATCCTGGCGGATGAGCTCGGGATGCTCCGCATAGAACAGCGAGCCGCCGTTGATCGGCGTGTAGTCGATGCCCTGCACCCAGTTGGGATCAGTGCCGAAGAACGTCGCATAGTCACCGCCGTTGTCGAACACGCGCCCGTCGACCGGCGGCGTGTATCCTGCCGGGAATGACAGGTGGTCCAGGTTGTACCAGTACTGGTCCATCGTCTGGGTTTCGGTTGTTTGCAGATAGAGTCCGGTGTCTTCGATGTCGCCCTGCCCCGTGACGGCGCCCCAGCGCGCGACGGAAGACGCGAAGTTCAAGGACTCGGAGGCTGACTCCTCGTTGTTTCCCTGGCCGGTGCCGTCCGCTAGACTGTAGCCCTTGTAGGGGTCGAAGTTACGAAGGTATGGGTACTGCGTGTTGCTGCGGTCCGAGTTGGCGACGTCGTCGACCAGCTGGTCGACCATGCCGCCGTATTGACTCTGAGACGCCCACTGCGGATCGAACTGCGCGACCGTTGCAGCGGCGTTGATCAAGTATCCGTAGTGGAAGTGGTGGTCGTTCAGCTTGTCATCCGAGTCGTACGACGCCGGATAGCCGATGAGCGTGTTCCAGTCCTTGTCGTAATAGAATTCGCTGCCGTCGCCGTCCGTCGCGTTGAACCAGCTGTCGAGCGAGCTCTCGACGGCTTTGATGAAGACGTCGCGCGCCTGGCCGTAGCCGACCTCCTCGGCCAGTTCGGCCATGTCGGCGAACTTGGCCTCCTGCCGCGACTTCCAATAGGTGTCGCCGGGCTTGTCGAGCGGATCGCCGCCGGGCGAGAGGAAGGTCTTCAGCTCGTCGTGCAGCATGCCCTGCAGCTGCGCCTTCTGCGCGTCCGTCCCCATGAAGGGCAGGACGGGAAGGAGGGGGTTCATCTGCATCGTGGTGGTGAAGGAGTTGCCTCCTGCGATGAGTTGGATCGTGCCGCGAGCCGATGCGTAGCTCATGCCGCTCAGCGGCGTGCTCGAGTTCAGGTATTGATGAGGATACTCGGCCATCAAGGGGTCGCTTGACAGGTCGTCCCCCTGCGCCACCATCCTCGTCGACGCGGTCAAGGTCGTCGTGACCGTGCCGGCATCCTTGTCGACCGAGTAGTTCGAGGTCGTTCCTGTGACGAACGCGTAGGCGTGCTGCCTGAAGTACATCAGCGTCGAGACCTTGGCGTCGGGCAGGACCGCGACGGAGTAGTCGCTTCCACCGCCCAGATCCGATTCGAGGCCTTGGCTCGTGTAGGTCCAAGTCGATCCGGGCGGGGCGAAGAGGCCGTAGCTCTTGCCGTTGATGGTGAGCCCGACGACGCCGTTGTGGTTGTACCAGACCTGCCCGGGTCCGCTGTAACCGGGGAGGCTGGCGGCCGGCGCGAGTTGAGTGTTGTCCTTACCTGGGGTGGATCCGGGCGTGAGGGCAAGTGCGCTCTGCTGGCCGCCTGGGACGGCCCCGCCCTGAAGGTACAGGTTACCGCTGGTCGACGAGCCCGCCGGTGTGGTCAGGTTGGAATACGGGAGCGCGATGTAGCTCGACGCGCGGTTCGTGGCGACCGACACGTTCCCCGTGCCGTTGGCCTGCCACATCTCGACCTTGACCGAACCTCCGTTCATGTCCTGCATCGGACCGCCGGTGACGCTGGTGAGTCCCTGGCCCTGATTGTAGCTCTCGTTCCCGGGTGAGGCGTCCGTGGCAAACCAATTGTATGTTTCGACGCGGTCGGGCGTGCCGTCGCCGTTGAAGTCGTAGGTTACACGGGCCTGGACGCCGTCGGCCACGTCGGATCCGGCGTCGACGGGGACGTTGAAGGCGAGTTTGTTCCCGTTGAAGGCGCCGTTCAACCCGGATGCCGTGTAGGTGAGCGGGTTGATCGGCGACCCCTTGGAGGCGGTCGACTGCTGATGCAGCGTGACGAGAGCGTCCGACGTGCTGCCCGTTCGCGACACGTAGACGAAGGGCATGCCCTCGGCCATGGTTACCCGCATCTGGCCGTCCCAATCGGCGGTCGCGTCCCAGTCGCCGTAGCTCGCCAGCTTGGTCCCGGAGGCGTTGAGGCCGTCCAGTCCGACTGTGAGGTCCGGGGCGTAGGGATAGTTGTAGCTGGTCGGCGTGACGATAGGCGTATTTGAATAGTCGAGATCGAGGCCATGCGCCTGCGTCTGCATCGTCAGCGGGTCGGTGGTGAACACACCGGAGAAGTCGTTGTACTGCGGATAGATGATCGACGTGAAGGTCGAGTTGCTCGACACGGGTCCGGTGAAGTCGCTCGTGACACGCGGCAGGACGGGTTTGCCGTTCGCATCCGTCGGGCCCGTCTGGCCCGCCGGAAGCACGGTCGTGATGCTACCCGCGCCGATATTCTCGATTCCGTCTGTCATGCCGTTCCTACCGATTGTCTCGTCTCTCGCCCGGGCGTCCGAGGAGATGGTGAAGGGATGTTGGTGACGTGAGGTCTCGCCTGCTCGTCCTGGAGGGTCCGTTCGGGCTGGACGAGGCCAAGCCGAGGGAGCTTCGCGTGAGTTGGAGCCGATGGTCGGGCCTCCCCATCAACCGAACAGAGGGCCGCGCACGCGATGGAGCGGGTCGCCGTAGTCCATGGGCTGGAGACTCGGCCGCGCGGCCGATTGGGCATGGGCTTCATGCGTATGCACCGCCGAAGTTGCGGTGACGCGAAGGCTGTGATGCCGTGCGTGGAGGTAGGTCGGAAGGCGACCTTAGTCGACCCTCCGACCTTCGCTCGGCCGGTCCGCTTTCCGCCGCAGGAGTGGCTGATCCTCAGCGGCCCACCTCGCGCGTATGTAAAGCAACTTCTCGAGCTCACCCTCCTGATGCAAGGTTCGAAGAAGGGCCACGACCATGACGTCCCCGAAGCGGCCCGCCTGCCAGAAGTCCGCTTGCACGCCAGCTAGATGAGCGTATGGGTCAGCCGACCTCAGTGCCTCATCAAGTATTTTGGCGCAACCACGTCTGGCCATGCAACGATCATTGATCTCATACGGTTTTACTTCGGTATCACATTCTCTTTCATGGCTTATGCCTTTGAGAGAATGCATTTCGGATCCGTCTGGTGCCGAACCATGCTCACGCGACGCCCGATACCGGATATTGCCCCGAGTTAGACCCATGTCCTTTAAGCCGTCATCGCTCAGCCTGGACAAAGCGTGCTCCCAACGACGTCGTCTTATTGTCGCCATGAGTGATGATGAGATTGACAAGATAACGTTCGACACCTCGACACCTCCGACCTTGGTTTCGTAGGGCAGGGGAACTACAAGGCGGTTTCACGCACCACTCATTCGAGTTGCAACTGCAACATACGGACCGGGCGGCCTCTGGTCGATGCTCAGCGGGATCCAGCGCGAGCTCTGCGTGTGCCACGCTCCACGGTGCTGCCGGGCGGGACCGGCAGAGCTTCGGTAGAGGCCAGGGTTTCGCGGAGCGGGCATCGCGACCCTCGCCTAAACGGGATTGCACGTCCACAGGTAGGCGTAGGTGCCCGATGGATGGCTGCCGCGCACCGTCGAGCCGGATGCCCGCGGAATCGCAGGCTCGCCCCTTCGCACGCCGAGGGCAGCTGCCATGGACGACCGCGACCGGAGATACCAATCCGCCTCAGGTCGCGGAACCGCGACCGTGGTCACACTCGAGCTTCTCCGTTTCCGAACCTCGTTCCCGTCAGCCGCTCCGAGGCGACCCACAGCGCCCGTGCGGTTGCGATGTCGCAAGCCTGTGGCATGACCCGCGAGGGACCGACGGCCCCCGTTCGCTCACCCCGTCCAGTCGGGCCGTAGTACCCACCCGGCTCGGCTTCGGGCGCGGTGGCCGCATATAGGACGGGGAGGGCCCCATCGCTCGCCGACTGCCCCAACGTGCGCAGCAGCAAGTTCAACAGGGCGGGCTTGAGGCCCCCTCGTCCCTGGCCAGGGCCGTTGGCCACGACGTTGGTGACGGCCCACCCCGGGTGGGCTGCGACGGACCGCACCGCCCAACCGGCGGCATCGATGCGGCGCTGAAACTCGCGGGTGAAGATCAGCACTGCGAGTTTGCTCTGCTGGTACGCGGTCCAACCATTGTATCTTGCTTGACCCTGAAGATCGTCGAACGCCATGCGGCCTTTGTGATGAGCGAGGCTGGAGAGGCCGACCACGCGCGCTTCCGACGAGGCCCGGAGTAACGCCGGCATGAGGCGGGCGGTCAGGGCGAAATGGCCGAGATAGTTAGTGCCGAGTTGCTCCTCGAACCCGTCTCGAGTCGTTCGGCGTATGGGATAGCCTGCCACGCCGGCGTTGTTGACGAGGATGTCGACTACCGCACCGCTGTCGACGACTCCCTCGGCGAAGGTCCTGATCGAGGATAGATCGGCCATGTCGAGGAAGGAGGATGAGACGTCGGCACCCGGCACGGCGGCACGGATGCGCGCTAGCGCAGCCTCGGCCTTGCTTTGGTCCCGGGCCGCCACGATGACCTTGGCGCCGAGACGGGTCAGCCCTAGCGCAGTCTGGAAGCCAAGCCCGCCCGAGGCCCCGGTTACGACTGCCCGGCGCCCGATGCAGCTTGGCGCATCGTCTAAGGTCCACATCCTGCCATGTCCTCCAGGCGACTCCGCCTAATTCCTACGGGTCCGCGGCATATCGAAGATGACCATTCCGCGGTAGCGTCTCTTCCGATCTTTCGTTTCCATCTTCGCAGTACTATAGCGCTTTGCTTTCTTTCGATGTGTAGAAACACGCCGTGTACTGTACGATCACCTATGATGCTTGATCTCGTATCGAAGCTGGCGACCAAAGTGGCGAGGGCATGATGATCCCTGCTATGAGCGAGCTCGCACGTCTAGCGATGAGCAGCAAAGACCGGTCGCTCTGCAATTGATCGCCGGTGGAGCACTGTATCGATGTCGCCTTTTCACACTCCCACCGGATGATCGCCTCACCGAAGTGCCACTAGCCGTCTCGGCCAGATGGTCTCACACAAGTTTATCCGACACGCTGACCAAGTGTCATACTGCGGGCAATCAGATGATCTCATAGGATCCCCGTCTCAGCGGAGGGATCGGGTCAGAGATCGCAGGTGATGATGAGTATCAAGACCGGAGACGCTCCTGGGTTATGGATCGTGTACTGCACTCGAGCCATTCGAATGTCCGCCCCTGGCAAAGTCCGATGGTTCGGCGGCCCAGGTAATCCGTGCGACTGGGGCAGATCTCGTCGTGGCTGCACAACACGTGAACGTCGTAGTCGTCCGTTCCTGGGGCACGCTGAAAGCTCGCCCGCCTGACAGGATGAACTCCCTGAGCCGAGTCGCGCCGAACAGAATCACTGACTCTACCACGCCTGTCGGTTTCGACGTGAACGCATCGGCGCATTAGTTTCACCGTGCTCGCTCGACGCCTCTCTCCGCCTCAGGTCCGGCACGCTTGGTCGCCCGACCTTACGAAGGTACGACTCGACGGTGCCGTCGTGACACAGAAGGTTAAACGGCACCGGACATCCTACGGATTGATTTCAGCGACTGTCGCTGAGGTTTCACCTGCAATGATGTGGGTCAGATCATACGTGCCATTCTTGTCGGGCCATGCACCTACAATCGCCGTTACAGTAGTAACATCAAAGGACCACTCGGAAGCACTAATGTAGCTGAGCCGACCGCATGGAAACATTCGTCACACGATGGTTCGTCTAGCCACGATCCCGCCACCTATCGCCTCGAGCGGAGTTCCCGAATGTTGTCGAACAGCATGCCGGTTCGTAGAGGTTTTCGCTCGGGCCGGACGCGCTCGTCGAACGTGCGGTCGAGCTTGGATGCGGCGCGTTGATCTGCCCGCCTGCCTTCAACCAGGGTGCCGTTGAAACGGTACACTCACTCCACCGTACCGCGGGCAAGGGTGGCGATGCACCCGATCGATCGACCAGCATCTCCGAGGCATCATCGACGACCGGCCTACGTCACCCACCCGTCGCGGCGACCTTCTGGAGGCTTGCAGCGGCGGCATTTGGTCATCGCAGGGTAGGATCGTTGTGAACCAGCCCCCGAAAGCTCCGATGACCCCGGTTCCGAAACACGATGCGGGCCTGCGGGCGTTGTGCGGGATCGCCGCCTATTTCCGCATCGCCGCCGATCCCGTCCATCTGCAGCGGGAACTGGCGCTGGCCGGCCGCGATGCGAGCGTTTCGGACCTGATGCGCGCCAGCGGCCTCATCGGGCTCAAGGCGCGGCGGGTGAACCGCACCACCGAGAAGCAGCTCTCCGCCACCCCGACGCCCGCCATCGCGACCGTGCGCGGCGGCGGTTTCGTGGTCTTCGGCGGCCGATTGCCGGACGGCCGGTTCCGCATCGTCGATCCCGTCACCAGCATCGACCGGGCCCTGACGGCCGAGGACTTTCTGCGCGACATGGCGCCGGAACTGCTGCTCGTCGGCCGCAAGGTCGGGGGCGCGGGCTTCAATCCGAAAAGCTTCGGCTTTCGCTGGTTCCTGCCGTCGATCTGGCGCTACCGCAAGCCGCTGGCCCACGTGCTGCTGGCCTCGCTCTTCGTCCAGGTCTTTGCCTTGGTGACACCCTTGTTCTTCCAGGTCGTGGTCGACAAGGTGCTCAGCCACAAGGGCTACTCGACCCTCATCGTGCTCACGATCGGTATCGTGGTGGTGGGCCTCTTCGACGTCGTCCTGCAGTACCTGCGGACCTACGCCCTCACTCACACCACCAACCGCATCGACGTGGAGCTCGGGCAGCGGCTGTTCCGGCACCTGCTGCGCCTGCCGCTCTCCTATTTCGAGACCCGCGCCGCCGGCCAGACCGTGGCGCGCGTCCGCGAACTCGAGAACATCCGCGCCTTCCTGACCGGCCAGGGCCTGTTCTCGGCGCTCGACCTCGTCTTCACCTTCGTCTTCATCGCGGTGCTCTTCGCCTATTCGTGGAAGCTGTCGATCATCGTGGTGCTGTCGATCCCGCTCTACATGATCGTGGCGCTGGGCTTCCGCCCCATCCTGCAGGAAATGGTGCGCGAGAAGTTCAACACGAGCGCGGTCAGCCAGCAGTTCCTGGTCGAGGCCATCGTGGGCATCCAGACCGTCAAGGCCGCCGCCGTCGAACCGCTGATGCAGGCGCAGTGGGAAGAGCGCCTCGCCGCCTACGTGAAGCGGTCCTTCAGCGTCACGGTCGTGTCGGCCGTCGCGCAGAACGGCGTGACCTACATCAGCCGGATCACCACGGCGCTGCTGATGCTCTTCGGCGCCAAGGCGGTGATCGACGGCGAGCTATCCATCGGCGCGCTCGTCGCCTTCAACATGATCTCGGCCCAGGTCACCGCCCCGGTGCTGCGCCTGTCTCAGCTCTACCAGGACTTCCAGCAGGTGCAGATCTCCATCGAGCGCCTGGGGGATGTGCTGAACGCGCCGGCCGAGCCCTCCATCCAGGCCCGCACCGTGCTGCCTCCGCCGCGCGGGCAGATCGAGTTCCGCAACGTCACCTTCCGCTACCGACCCGGCAGCGGCGACGTCGTCAAGGGCGTCAACCTGCAGATCCGCCCCGGCGAGGTGGTGGGGATCGTGGGGCCGTCGGGGT
>JBPBQY010000046.1:0-84281 GCA_050920985.1 Janthinobacterium lividum
GGTCCTTGCGGGAACTACGACGTATCGAAGTCGGCGAAGGTGTCCTCCCGGATGGAGCAAAGACCTGGCTAAGTGCTCGATCGACGCATTTTGCGGAACTTGCGGAGATGACGATCGATGAAGGTTTTCCTGAAGGGGTCACCATCATACGCCGTAAAGCGAAGCCGGATGCGAAGTTCGACACGGTCTCAGGTGTAGAACGGCTGAAAGCGCTCGAAGCCGCTTTCGGAACTGGGCGTCGTGGCTGGGACGATGATCCTGCGGAACGCGCTAACGACTGGATCAACCAGCAGAGCAATGCTCATAAGATTCTTGCTGACCTCGAGACCACGAGCAACGGTGGCGACGACTTCCCGAAGGTCTGGAACTGCTTCGGCTGGCTGCATAGACCGCGCCAGCAAGACGGCGATAAGTCACAGGATGCGCAACTGGCCGAAGAGGCGGGCAGAGTTCTCGGCCTGCTCGACCGATTGTCCGACACAAGCTTCTCGAGTGCAATTGAAGGTATTTGTGCTTGGCTCGACGCATGGGAAAAGTACGCTGTTAAGCTGCTACTGGTCTTCCAAATCTGGCTTCGTCTTTGGCCTATTGCCACAGAGGTAACCAACAAAGAGCCCGATGAGGATAGAGTCGAAGAATTGACGGTCGTTGCTGATTTACAAGACAGCGACGATGATCGGCACGGAAGCGCCGCGTTGAATACGCCTGCAGGCAAGCTAACAGGCGTATTCTTTGCCGCTTGGCAATCACACGCAGGTCCAGGAAATCCATTCCGTGCAGAGGGAGAGTTGCGCCACATGCGCGACACCTTGATCGCTGCCGATGGTCGGGCCGGACTGCTCGTGCGATACCGTATGATCGAGTATCTCCCTTATTTCCTTCACGCTGATCCCGATTGGGCAGGGGAACATCTCATTGCACCGTTGCTCAATGATGATGCCGCCGCGTTGGCACTCTGGCGAGCTGTTGCAAGACGCACGCATTTCACAAAAGTCTTGGAAAGCATCGGCGGAGCGATGGCCGAACGCGCAAACGATCGCCGACTGGGCCGGGAAACGCGCCGCCAGCTCGTTTTCAGTCTTGTGATCGAATCTCTTCACGCGCTTCGCGAGGGCCGTCCGTCTGCAGTGTCTAACCAACGCATTCAGCAGATGATACGAACGCTGGATGATGAGGTACGCGCATCGGCGGCTAATGCAATCGAGCAGTTCGTTCGTGAACTATCTTCAAGGCCAGCGACCAACCAGCCAAAAGAAGACGAAGAGAAAGTAGATCGTGTGGCGGCAGCGGTTCTCTTTCGTTCAAGCGCCGCGTTGTTCCTTCGCGAGGTTTGGCCGCAAGAGCGGTCGCTTGCAACGCCTGGGGTCAGCAGTGCGCTTGCTGATCTCCCGGCGACCTCAGGCGAGGCGTTTGCTGAAGCCGTAGACACAATCTCCCGCTTCCTTGTGCCGTTCGAGTGCTGGTCTATGGCCGACTACGGCCTGTATGGCGAAGAGGGCGAGACTAAGAAGCTCCTGGTCATCAATGACGAAGCGAAGGCGCGGGCTCTCCTGAATCTGCTTGATCTTACAATTGGCAAGTCAGATGGATCTGTCATTCCTAACGATATAACTGATGCATTAGATCAGATACTGGAAATTGCTCCTTCACTTTCCACAAGCGCAACCTTCCGTCGCCTTGAAACCGCGGCTCGTCGTTAGAACCGCAGCTGGCAAAAACCGAAGTAATGTCTGCTACCGGAAGCGCTGAACTTAGCGCTGTTCAGTCTACCCTCGGCGCAAAGCGGGCGGTCCGCTTCGCGGCTCGGCGCCGATGTCCGGTAACGGCGCGAAGCCGAAGTGAGGATACTGGTAGAGGGTCAGTGCCGAAAACTGGCGCGACTCAGCAACCGAGCGCGCTATGGGCAAAGGCGGTCGAGTTAGGCGGCGAGCCGTCGTTTTAGCTTCAACTCGGTCTCCTCAGTTGCGCCGGAGCGGCACAGCACCTCAGGTCTTCTCCATGGTCGACATCCCCACCCTCGAAACATCCCGGCTTCGGCTGCGTGCCTATCGAATCGAGGAGTTCGAGCTTTATGCCGCGATGTGGGCCGAACCGGCCGTGGTCCGCTTTATCGGCGGCTCGTTGATGCCGCGCGAAGCCGCATGGATCCGTTTCCTTCGGCAGATCGGGCTCTGGCACTATCTCGGCTTCGGCTTCTTCGCGATCGAGGACAAGGCGACAGGAGCCTTCATCGGCGAGGCCGGTTTCCATGATCTCCATCGGAGCTTGTCGCTCTCGTTGGAGGGCACGATGGAGGCGGGATGGGGGCTCGTCGGTGCAATGCAGGGTCGAGGCCTCGCCGACGAAGCCATGCTCGCCGCGTCGGTCTGGGCGGACCAGCATTGGCCGGAGAAGCGGATGACCTGCATCATTCATCCTGACAACGCGGCGTCGCTGCGGGTCGCCAGTAAGCTTGGCTTCGGCGAGATCGCGCGATCGACCTACCACGACAGTCCGGTGGTGGTTCTTGAGCGCCCGCGCACGACGACCGTTTAACACCCGCGCCGATCATAACAGTTGCTGGGTCGACACCGAACTGTGACTGTCCGGAAGATAGCCGTCGGCCAACGGCAACTCATGGCGCGTTACGCGAGTGTTATCGCAGCATCTTGGCGCGATGATTCAGGACGCTGATCTTTCTGGCAAGCGACGGCATAACGCTGAACATCTTCAGGCTGGTCCTACTGGTTTCACAGACCTCGGATCTTCGGGATTTGCGTCCTTCCTCCTGTCGGGGAGAAAGTGCCCGACAGGGAGGGTGAGGGGTGCGGGGGCGCCCAAAGCCCCTCATCCGGCGCTTCGCGCCACCTTCTCCCCAGAGGGGAGAAGTGCACTCGCCTGACCCGCCGTGGTAGGTGTGGGCACTGCAGCCAAACCGCCCAGGCTGGCGCCCTCCGCTCCCGCCCTTTAAGGAAAGCCCAAACCCCTCTCCCTCGGAGCTCCCCATGATCCCGCGCTATTCTCGTCCCGCCATGGTGGCTTTGTGGGAGCCCGAGACGCGGTTCCGCATCTGGTTCGAGATCGAGGCCCATGCCTGCGACGCGCTGGCGGAGCTCGGCGTCATTCCGAAGTCGGCGGCCGAGACCATCTGGGCCAAGGGACGGGATGCGAAGTTCGACGTCGCCCGGATCGACGAAATCGAGCGCGAGACCAAGCACGATGTCATCGCCTTCCTGACCCATCTCGGCGAGATCGTCGGGCCCGAGGCGCGCTTCGTGCACCAGGGCATGACGTCGTCCGACGTGCTCGACACCTGCCTCGCCGTGCAGCTCAGCCGCGCCGCCGACATGCTGATCGCCGATGTCGACGCGCTGCTCGCCACGCTGAAGCACCGCGCCTTCGAGCACAGGATGACGCCGACCATCGGCCGCTCGCACGGCATCCACGCCGAGCCCGTCACCTTCGGGCTGAAGCTCGCCCAGGCCTATGCGGAGTTCGAGCGCAACCGGGCGCGGCTCGTGGCGGCCCGCGCCGAGATCGCCACCTGCGCGCTGTCGGGCGCCGTCGGCACCTTCGCCAACATCGACCCCCGGGTCGAGGAGCATGTCGCCAAGGCCATGGGGCTCAGCGTCGAGCCCGTGTCGACCCAGGTGATCCCGCGCGACCGCCACGCCATGTTCTTCGCCACGCTTGGCGTCGTGGCCTCGTCGATCGAGCGCCTGGCCATCGAGATCCGCCACCTGCAGCGCACCGAAGTGCTGGAGGCCGAGGAGTTCTTCTCCGAGGGGCAGAAGGGCTCCTCCGCCATGCCGCACAAGCGCAACCCCGTGCTGACCGAGAATCTCACCGGCCTCGCCCGGCTGGTGCGCGGCATGGTGGTGCCGGCGCTGGAGAACGTCGCGCTCTGGCACGAGCGCGACATCTCGCATTCCTCGGTCGAGCGCATGATCGGGCCGGATGCCACGATCACGCTCGACTTCGCCCTGGCCCGGCTGACCAACGTCGTCGACAAGCTGCTGGTCTATCCCGAGACCATGAAGAAGAACCTCGACCGGCTGGGCGGCCTCGTGCATTCGCAGCGCGTGCTCCTGGCCCTGACGCAGGGCGGCGTGTCGCGCGAGGACAGCTACCGGCTGGTGCAGCGCAACGCCATGCGGGTGTGGCGCGGCGAGGGAGACTTCCTGGCCTTCCTCAAGGCCGACCCCGAGGTGACGGCGGTGCTGCCGGCCGACAAGCTCGAGCCGCTCTTCGACCTCGGCTACCACACGAAACACGTCGATACGATCTTCGCCCGCGTGTTCGGCTAGGCCAGCGAAGGCCCCCGCGGTCACGCGTCCCTACGGTGGCGCGGCAGGCGCGCCGTCCTGCCCCGATGCACAGGGGCGGAACCGTAGGGGCGAGAGCCAAGTGTCGGAGCGTCGCCCCGATGGCAAGAAAAGGCATTCACGTCCGCTGCTGATTGCCAAAAGATAGAGTTGAGGCGCCGGTCTCTTCTGGTGATGCGGCAATCGAATTGCGGGGACACGCGCCGATGACGCCGGTTTTCAGCTTGAAAAAGGCGGCGTCTGGCGCCAAATACCGGAGTGTGCGGATCCTATAAGAAGACCTCCGCCCCGGGCATGGCCCGTACTACGGGACGCACAAAACGTTCCGAGAGGTAGACAGGCGATGAGCCAGGAAAAGCGGTTTGGCAGGACAGTCGTCACGCCCTCGTCCGCGCAGATCATCCACGAGCTGAAGCTGATGGCCCTGCAGCAGTCTCTCGACGCCGCGCGGGCGCATGAGGCGAATGCCGTCGATCGATCGATCGGCCTTGATGCCGCGTCCGCTTCTACAAGCCGGGACGCAAGCTAATGTCGGATCAGCCCACTCATCTCTTCGCCGTCGGCGAACGCGTATCTCTTTCCATGGCGACCATCGGTCGTTCCGAGGGAAGCGATGTCTTCATCGTCAAGGCCCGCATGCCGCATGTCGGCACGCAGCTTCAGTATCGGGTGAAGGCGGAGAACGAGCCTTACGAGCGCGTCGTGACCGAAGGCCAGCTGACGCGCTTCGGCAGCCGGGACTGAGCAGAAACGCGACAACGTTGGCTTTCTGACAAGGCAGACGTTTTAGGCCGCGGACGCATTCGTTGTGCGACCACATCTCTCAACGTGCCGGGGATTTTCATCTTTAGCCCCTCTCCACAAGGGCTATTGTATTCTCACAAGCTCGAGGTGTGCTGGAGGGCTCCCCTCTCCCTTGTGGAGAGGGGTTGGGGGTGAGGGTTTCGGCGCGTTGGCGTGAGGCGCTGACGACAAACACCTCGCTCGCTCTTCCCGACCCTCACCCCTTACCCCTCGCCACAAGGGAGAGGGGAACGGCCGGCGTCGCGGCTATGAAAGTGGGTCAATCCTGTAACCACAAGGGAGAGGGGAGCGGATTCCTCCCATCCGGTCACCCTCGATAAGAGTCACTCCATCTTTCCGTATTTGCCGCCCTTCCAGATGTCGATCTCATAGGTGATGCCGATGGCATCGCCTTTCTGGTCGAACTTCAGCGGGCCGATGACGGTGTCGATCGCGGCTCCGTCGCGAAGGGCGGCGGTGACCTTTTTGCCGTCCGTCGATCCGGCACGATGCACGCCCTCGGCCAGGGCCTGGATCGAGGCATAGGAGAAGAGCGTGAACCCGTCGGGAACCTGGTTCTCGGCCTTGAAGGCGTCGAGAACGCCGGCCGCGGCCGGGTTCTTCGAGGGATCAGGCGGGAAGGGGAACACCGTGCCTTCGGTCGCCGCGCCGGCGATGGAGGCGAATTCCGGCGCCGCGAAACCCGAGGTCGTGACGAAGGTGGGGTGGAAGCCCTGGTCGGCGGCCTGGCGCAGGATCAGCCCGCCCTCCGGCGGATAGCCGCCGTAATAGACCGCCTCGGCGCCGAGCGCCTTGAGCTTGCTGACCACCGCCGAATAGTCCTTCTCGCCGGGGTTGATCCCCTCGCGGAAGGCGACCTTGCCGCCATGGGCCGTGAAGGCGGCGCGCACGCTGTCGGCCAGTCCCTTGCCGTAGGTGCCCTTGTCGTCGAGGAAGGCCACGACCTTGCCCTTGAACCTGTCGGCCATCCAGCCGCCCATGAGCTCGCCCTGGACGTCGTCTCGCGTGTAGACCCGGAAGATGTCGGTCCAGCCCTTGGCGAACGCGACGTCGGTCAGCTTGGCGCTGACGGAGGCGGGCGACATCATCACGGCGCCGGCTTCGGCATAGACCGGGGAGGTGGCGATCGAGGCCGCCGAGCAGACATGGCCATCGATCAGCGTGATGCCCTCGCCGACGATGCGGTTCGCCACCGAAAGCGCCTGTTTCGGATCGCAGGCATCGTCCTCGATATCGAGCACGATGCGGCGGCCGTCCACGCCGCCCTTGGCGTTGATCGCTTTCGCGGCCTGCTGGGCGCCCGCCACCACCTGGTCGCCGGCGGTCGCCACCGTCCCGGTGCGCGGCACCGCCACGGCGATGCGGATATCCTCGGCGGCCCGGGCCATGCCGGTCGCGAGAAGGGTCGAGGCGAGAAGGCCGGCGAGGAAGGCTGATGCTGTTGTCATGCCGCGCACCCTACAGGCTGCTCCGTCGAGGATGAAGCCGGGCCGGTGCTGTGCGGGTCGCTAAGATGTGGAGAGATCCAGCGCCTCGCTTCAAACTGGCCGCGTCTCACTCCACCGCCAGCTCGCGCGGCCCATCGGTCAGGGTCACCCGGGGCACGAGTAGAGCCAGGAGCAGCGTCAGCACCGCAATGACGAAGATGCCCAGGAAGGTCACGTGCAGCGATTGACCGAGCGCGTTTCGCACCGCGTCCGATGCCGCCGCGAGACTGTCCGGCCCGTCGAGCAGGCGGCGGAGCTCGTCCGAGCTGACGGCAGGGCCGTTCAGCGGATGGGCCAGACCGTAGTTCAGCACCGTGCCGAGAACGGTCGCGCCCAGCGTCGAGCCGAGGTTGCGCGAGAAGATGTTCGAGGCCGTGGCCGAGCCGCGCTGCGACCAGTCGACCGAGTCCTGGATGATCACGATGGCGGCGGTGGACAAAAAGCCCATGCCGAAACCCATGATGGTCGAGCCCAGGCCCGCCACGATCGGTGACGAAGAGGCGCTCAGCACCACGAAGGCCACCGCCCCGACGGGCATCAACACGGCGCCGAAGAGCAGCGTCGGCCGCAGCCCGAAGCGCACGAAATTGCGCGCCGCAAGCGTCGCCCCGATAGGCCAGCCGAAGACCATCATGGTCAGGGTAAAGCCCGCCACCAGCAGCGACTGCCCCATCACGCCGTGCACGAAGATCGGCAGGAAGGTGGTCAGACCGATGATGGTCATGCCGGACAGGAGTGTCGTGACGTTCGAGGTGAGGATCGGCCGCTGCGCCCAAAGACTGAAGTCCAGCATCGGGTCCTTGGCACGGCGCTCCTGCAAGACGAAGAGCACGGTGGCCACCACGAAGACCAGCGCGGGCCAGAGCGTATCGGCAGTCGACGTCCCGATCTCGGTCAAGGCCATCATCAAGGACGCGATCGCCACCGTGAACAGCACCGCGCCGGCGACGTCGATGGAGCGGCGCTCGTGCTCGACGCCCTCGTGCAGGAACAGCACGAAGCCCGCCGCCGCGATGAGACCAATCGGCAGGTTGATCCAGAAGATCCAGGCCCAGGACACGTTGTTGACGATCAGCGCGCCGGCCAGCGGCCCGAGCACCGACGAGATGCCCCAGACCGAGGCGAGATAGCCCTGGATCTTGCCGCGTTCCTGGGTGGAATATAGGTCGCCCACGACCGTGATGCCGATGGGCTGGATGGCGCCGGCGCCGACGCCCTGGATCAACCGGAAGACGATCAGCAGCGGGATGGAGGTCGCGAAGCCGCAAAGCAGCGAGCCGACCAGGAATATCGCGATGCCGACCAACAACACCGGGCGGCGGCCGTAGAGGTCGCTCAGCTTGCCGAACACCACGGTGGTGGCGGTCTGCGTCAGCAGGAAGGCCGAGAACACCCAGGCGTAGAAATGCAGGTCGCCGAGTTGCGCGGCGATCTTGGGCATGGCGGTCGACACGATCGTCGCCTCGATGGCGATCATGAACATGGCGGCCATCACCGAGGCGAGAACCAGGGGACGGTGGGTCTGAGAAGGAAGCGTCATGGGGTCGATGTAGCGCGCTATCGTGTCCTTGGCATGCAATCCGGTGCGATGCGGGCTAAAAAGCTTTTTAAAGATCGAGCCCGCATCGCATGGCGTCTCTCCCCCTGGCGGGTGGCTTGCATAATGTGAGACTGTGCGGGCGAAGCGGAGGAACGGCATGAGTATCAAGGCCGATGTCGTGGTGCTGGGAGCCGGGATCGTGGGCGTTTCGGCGGCGCTGCACCTCCAGGAACGGGGCCGCGACGTCGTGGTGGTGGAGCGCGCTCCCAAGGCAGGCATGGGGACGAGCTACGGCAATGCCGGGCTGATCGAACGCTCGTCGATCTACCCCTATGCCTTCCCGCGCGACCTGCCGTCGCTGATGCGCTACGCGCTGAACCGCACCACGGACGCGCATTACCACCCCTCCGCGCTGCCGGGGCTGGCGCCCTTCCTCATCCGCTACTGGTTCAACTCGTCGCAGCGCGGCGTCGAGCGCATCGCGGTTGCCGCCCGTCCGCTGATCGAGCGGTCGCTGGCGGAGCACGAGCGATTGATGATCGCCTCGGGCAGCACGGCGCTGATGCGCAAGGTCGGCTGGATCAAGGGCTTTCGCACGCGGCGCAGCCTCGACAAGGGATTGCGGGACGCGGCCCGGCTGCGCGGATTCCAGCTCGAGATCGACGAACTCGACGCCGCCGCCCTGGCCGAGCGGGAGCCGCATCTCGGCGAGGGCATGATCGGCGCCCTGCATTTCCGCGACCCCGGTGCCGTGTCGGACCCCGGCGGCCTTGTCGAGCGCTACAACGCGCTTTTCGTGTCCCGCGGCGGCCGGTTCATGAAGGGCGATGCGGCCACGCTCGTCGAGGATGGGACGGGTTGGCGGGTGAAGACGCGCGACGGCTGGCTCTCGGCTCCCGCCGTGGTGGTGGCACTCGGCCCCTGGTCGGACCTCATCTTCCGCAAGCTCGGCTATCGGCTGCCCTTCGGCATCAAGCGCGGCTATCACCTGCATTTCCGGCCGCGTGGCAATGCCGTGCTGCACCATCCGATTCTCGACGCCGACGGCGGTTATCTCCTGGCGCCGATGGACCAGGGGATCCGCCTCACCACGGGTGCGGAATTCGCCCGCCGCGACGCGCCGATGACTCCGGTGCAGCTGGCGCGCGCCATCCCCAAGGCCCAGGCACTGTTCCCACTGGCGGAGCCGCGCGAGGACATGCCGTGGATGGGGTCGCGTCCCTGCCTACCCGACATGCTGCCGATCATCGGCAAGGCGCCGAAACACGACGGCATCTGGTTCGACTTCGGCCACCAGCACCACGGTCTGACGCTGGGACCGGTGTCGGGCCGGCTTCTGGCCGAGCAGATGACCGGGGAAGCGCCCTTCACCGATCCGGCGCCCTACCGGATGGAGCGCTTCGGCTGAGCAGAGCCGCCGGATCGTGCTCTAACGGCGGCGCGCCTCCCACTCGGGACGCAGGATCGCCATCAGCAGCATGGAGCGATGGCTTCCATCGGCCTGTCGGCTGACGCCCCGCATGAGGCCTTCCTCGACGAAGCCGGCGCGGTCATAGGCACGGCGCGCTCTCGGGTTCTCCGGGTAGACCCGAAGCTGCAGGCGGTGAACCGAGCCGAGTCCGAAAGCCTCGTCCTGGGCCACAGCGAGGAGCCGCGGGCCGAGACCCTCGCCCGGGCGCGCCACCGCGATGCGGCGCAGGGTGGCGCAGCCGTTCGAATCGTCGAGCTCCTGGAGGAGGACGAACCCTGCCAGTCCCGCCTCGGATCGTGCCGCAAGGAAGCGCGAGCCTTGCTTCGCCATCTCGGCCGCGTGCTGCTCCTGGCTCCAGCGCCCGACCAGGCGCTCGAAGCCCTCGCCACGTTCGAGGCGCATCAGCTCCGGAATATCGAGAGGCGTCGCGCGCTCGATCGTCGTTGCCATCGTGGTGCCTCCATTCCGCGGCTTGCCGGATCCGCTCAGCGGTGCCATCACGGCGTCCCGCCATACCAGATGATGTTGTCATGTCCTCTCGGCTCGGACCCATCCTCGAAACCGAGCGCCTGATCCTGCGCCCGCCAGTCGCGGAGGATCTCGACGGCTGGACGGCGTTCGGCGCCGACCCGGACGCGACGCGGTACCTCGGCGGCCCCGGCCCGCGCGCCGTGGCGTGGCGCGTTCTCACGGGCGTCGCGGGGTCCTGGGCCTTGCACGGGTTCGGGATGTTCTCCGTCATCGAGAAGACGACGGGCCGCTGGATCGGCCGCGTCGGGCCCTGGCGTCCCGAGGGATGGCCCGGATCGGAGGTCGGTTGGGGTCTGATCAGCGATGCGCAGGGGAAAGGCTACGCCGTCGAGGCTGCGGCAGCCTCCATGGACTGGGCCGTCGACCACCTCGGCTGGACCGATGTGATCCACACCATCCACCCGGACAACGCGGGCTCCATCGCTCTGGCCAAGCGTCTCGGCTCCACGAACCGAGGGCCGGGCCGGCTCCCGGCGCCGGTCGCGGATCGGACCATCGACATCTGGGGACAGAGCGCCTCGGCGTGGAGGGCGCGCCGGCCGCAGTAAGTCTCGGTGAGAGGCGCGTGGTCCCGGCTCATGGGCCTCCGAACCGGCTCCGCCAACTCGGGAGCGCGTTCGGGAAGGGCAGGGCGGTCGCCTCGAATACACCCCGGGCGATGGCCCGCGCCAGCGTCTCGGCCGCGAGAGCGCCGATCTCGGTCAGGTCGCGGGTGGTGACCGGGCGCGGGTTCATCCCCGTGGCGGCCGCGAAGACCACGTCGCCGTCGAGCGCCGCATGGGCGGGGCGAAGCGCCAGGGCAAGTCCTCCCTGCGCCACCACGGCGAGGCGCTTGCATTGCGCCTTCGTCAGGATCGCATCGGTAACGACGATGCAGATCGTGGTGTTTTGCGGCGCCGTGCCCTTGGTGCGGAAGGGCGGCGCGCCGGAGCGGTCGAACACCGGAAGGCCGAGGCCGCCGAATTCGCCGTCCCGCTCGTAGGGGGCCGCCCAGAATTGCGGGCCGTCGCCGATCGTCGCCTGGCCCAGCGCATTGACGGCCGCGAGCGCCCCGATCGCATAGCCGCTCGCCAGGTGGGCGCTGGACGAGCCGAGCCCACCCTTGAGGTCGGCCGTGGTGGCGCCGAAACCAGCTCCGACGCTGCCGAGCGCGAAGTCGAGAGCCGCGGCCTCGACAGCCGCGTAGCCGAAGTCCCAGTAGGGCGGCTGCCGGCCCCAGGCCTTGTTGCCACCATTGTTCAGATCGAACAGAACCGCGCCTGGCACGATCGGCACGCGGGTGGTGCCGACCGCGAAGCCCCGCCCCTTCTCGGCCAAAGCCGCCATGGCACCGCCCATGCCGTCGAGACCGAAGGCCGAGCCGCCCGACAGGACCAGCGCGTCGACGGCCTCCACAGTCATCTCGGGTTCGAGCAGGGCGGTGTCGCGCACGCCGGGAGCGCCGCCGTGGATGGCGATGGAAGCCGTCGCGGGAGCGTCGAAGACGACGGCGGTGAGGCCCGAGGCGAGACGCGTATCATCGGCATGGCCGACCCGGACGCCCGCTACATCCGTGAGAAGGTTGCGCATGGCGGCGAGCCGGCCGAAGCCTCAGTCCTTGCGGCGCAGAACCACTTCGCGGCGGATATGCCTGTAATGACGCACCGCTCCGCAAACCGGCGCGTGGCCGTAGCCGCGCTGGTATTCGGCGCGATAGTCCGCCATGGGTTCGTCGCCGTCGTGGTCCTCCGCCCTACCAGGACCCTGCCAGGGATAGCCGCCATCCCAGCCATAGCGCGTCTTGAACCGGTCGCCGAGCCTGTAGGCTCCCGCACCCTGCCAGCCCGTCCGGTAGCGACAGTAGAGCGAGGCGTCCCACCGGAAGGCTGCATTCTTCCGAGCCTTGCGATCGATCGCCTCGTAGGTCGTGTCGAGCTTGGCGTAGTTGAGATTCCAGTAGGGCGAATCACCATTGGCCAGCAGCGGCGAGGTGGCGACGGCCGGCGATGCGGCCAGAAGAAGGGTGGAGGCCGCGAGGGCCCGGAACCAGTGACGCAAGCTCATCTCCCGCGCGGCCGCCTGGCCGAGATCTCCTTCATGTAACGCCGAACTCCTGCTGAAAGCCGCATCGAAGCGCGCCGGGACAAGCGAAAGCTCGACTGTGTCACGCGTGAGACACGCTTGAAACCTCTGTGTCACGAGCGGCGAAGACTGGAGGCGCCGTAGTCCGCGGCTCGTGAAGGCGATATGCACACGACATGGACAGTTCCGTCTCCTTCCCGGCCGCGATCCTCGCCGGCCTCGTCTCTTTCCTCAGCCCCTGCGTCCTGCCGCTCGTGCCGCCGTATCTTTGCTTCATGGCGGGCACGACGCTGGAGGAACTGCAGGGCGGCGACGCGGCCCGGTCCCGGCGCGGGGCCTTCCTGGCGAGCCTGCTGTTCGTCGCGGGCTTCTCCACCGTCTTCGTGGCGCTGGGCGCCACCGCCTCGGCCTTCGGCACGTTGTTGCGCCAATACGGGGAAGCGCTGTCGATCGCGGCGGGGCTCGCCATCATCGTCATGGGGCTTCACTTCCTCGGCCTGTTCCGGCTGAACATCCTCTACCGGCAGGCGCGGGTCGAGGTCGAGCGGCCGCCGGGGCTCTGGAGCGCCTATGCGATGGGCCTCGCCTTCGCCTTCGGCTGGACGCCGTGCATCGGGCCGATCCTGGCCGCCATCCTGGCGGTCGCAGGATCGCAGGCGACGGTCGGCAGCGGAGCGGCGCTACTCTTCGCCTATTCGGCGGGCCTGGGCATTCCCTTCGTGCTGGCGGCCGTGGCGATGGGCGCCTTCACGGCCTTCCTGCGCGGGTTCAAGCGCCATTTCCACCTGCTGGAGAAGCTGTCCGGCGCCGCCCTGGTGCTGACCGGCATCGCCTTCCTGTCGGGCGGCATGCAGAGCCTGTCCTTCTGGTTGATCGAGACCTTTCCGGGCCTCGCGCGCCTGGGCTGAGGCCACAGCGACACGTCCGCCGTAGCGCTTCAATCCGAAACTCGCCGCCACCGCCAGTGCGGCGCACGTCACGACGACCAGCGCCGGAGACGTCGCCCTGCCGGTTACCAGCACGAGTTCGGCGGCGATCAGCGGAACCGTCCCGCCGAACAGTGTCTGGCTGATGTTGTAGGAGACGGCGACCCCCGAAAAGCGTACCCGCGTCGGGAAGAGATCGGCCAGCACCACGGCGAAGGTCCCGTTGAACAGCGCCGCCGCCAGCCCGGCCAGGACGAAGAGCGGGACCAGGCCGATGCTTCGATCGGCGAGGGCCTGGAAGAACGGAGTGGCGAAACCCACCAGCAGCGCGGCGCCGGCGCCCAGGAGATAGCGGCGCGGCATGCGGTCGCCGATCCAGGCGACGGCGAGCAGCCCCACCGATGTCGTGGCGAGGCCGACATTCTGCGCCAGCGAAGCCTCGCTCGGCGCATAGTGGAGAACCCGGACGAGGTAGCCCGGCAGATAGGCGAACATCATGCCGTTGAAGACCGCTGTCGCCGCCGAGGTGCCGATGCCGAGGAAGAGCGGCACCGGGTAAGCGCGGAAGAGATCGCGCACAGGGTTTCGCGATGCCGTGCCGCGTAGGGCCTCGAACTCCGCCGATTCCTGCAGGCGGCGCCGGATTGCGAAGGAGCCCAGGCCCGTCAAGCCGCCGATGATGAAGGCGATGCGCCAGCCATTGGAAGCCGCGGCTTCGGGCGGCATGAGCGTGTTGATGGCGAGGCTGACCAGGGCCGCCAGGCTGACTCCGGAATTGACGCAGAAGAAGAGAACGCCACAGGCGAAGCCACCCCGGCGGGGTGCCGTTTCGACCGCGTAGACGATCGAGCCGGGCAACTCGCCCCCGAGGCACAGGCCCTGGACGAGGCGCAGCGCGACCATCAGCAGCGTGGCGCCGAAGCCCCAGGTGGCATAGCCGGGCAGGAGCCCCATCGCGACCGTGGAGGCCGAGATGGCGCCGAGCGACACGAGGAAGACGGAGCGGCGACCGAAGCGGTCGCCGAGTGCGCCGAGGAGCAGCCCGCCCAGTGGTCGCGCCAGATAACCTCCCGCGAAGACCGAATAGGTGAGCACGAGACCGGCGAGGGGATCGCTGGACGGGAAGAAGGTCGCGGCGATCGAGGGCGCGAACACGCCATAGATGATGAAGTCGTAGAACTCGAGGGCGCCCCCGAGGCTGGCCAGCACGATCGTGCGCCACTGCGCTCCGGTGAGGCGCTCCGCAGCATCGGCCCCGCCCGGCGCGGACGGAGTCGTTCTGCCGGGCGCCACTCTGCGGGCGTCGTCGCTCGCCATCCCGTCTCTCTCCTCGGCCCGCTCGCCGCCGCTTTACTATAGGAGAGCCCGCCCCTTCGCCACGGGTTGCGGGCAAGGTGGCGGATCGCTACATCCGAGCCGTTCGGACTCGGGCGATCATGCGGCGATGTCCCGGCCGGAGCCTCCATGCGCGCGCTTATCGAAATCATTCTGCTCGTGCTGAACTGGTACAGCTATGCCGTCATCGCCATGGCGATCGTGTCGTGGCTGGTGGCCTTCGACGTCATTAATTTCCGCAACGACATCGTCCGTTCGATCTGGCGCTTCCTCGAGGCTATCACCGAGCCTGCGCTGAGGCCCATCCGCCGCATCCTGCCGAACCTCGGCGGCATCGATGTCTCGCCCGTCATCCTCCTGCTGATCATTCTCTTCATCCAGAAGCTTCTGGTCGAGTACGTCTATCCGACGGTCTACTGAGCCAGACGGCCGCTCCGCCGTCATGCGAGACGCGCAGCGTCGAAGCAACCCGGCCGAGAGGTGCAGGACTTAGCGGGCGCGCCATGCTGATTGCGACGATCCCGGGTGACTTTGCTTCGCTCGCCATGACGGCAAGGTAACAGGCAGAGCTTCGTTCAGACCCTGACGGGTTCGCCAGCCGGCACCGACGACGCGACCGGTCGCCGCGCATAGCGCTGCGCCAGGGTGGCGCAGACGAAAAGCTGGATCTGGTGAAAGATCATCAGCGGCAGCACCACGGCCCCGACCGTCATGGCGGGGAAGAGGATGTTGGCCATGGGAATACCGGAGGCGAGGCTTTTCTTCGAGCCGCAGAAGACGATGGTGATCTCGTCCTCCTTGCTGAATCCCATGGCGCGGCTCGCCATCGTGGTGATGAACAGCACCGCCGCGAGCAGCACGGCATCGAGCGTGAGGATCAGCAGCAGGCTGTAGGGGTTCATGTGCGACCACACGCCCGCCACGACGCTCTCGCTGAAGGCCGAGTAGACCACGAGCAGGATCGAGCCGCGGTCGACATAGGATAGCACGTGCTTTTGCCGTGTGATCCAGGGTCCGATCCAGGGGCGAAGGACCTGCCCGAGCCCGAAGGGCAGCAGCAGTTCCACCGCGATGTCGCCGAGTGCCTGGAGCGAGAAGCCCGAACCATGGGTGGCGAGAAGCGCGGCCACGAGCAGCGGCGTCAGCACCATGCCGAGAAGGTTCGATACCGAAGCGCTGCACAGCGCCGCCGGGACATTGCCCCGCGCGATCGACGTGAAGGCGATCGAGGATTGGACCGTGGACGGCAGGACGCAGACGAAGATCAGCCCCGCCGCCAGTTCCGCTGGCAACCAGCGGGAGAGGACCGCCGTGAGTCCCAGGCCGATGACGGGGAAGAGGACGAAGGTCGACAGCAGCACCAGGCTCTGCAGCCGCCAATGCGCAATCCCGTCGACCACCGCCTTGCTGGAAAGCCGCGCTCCGTAGAGGAAGAACAGCAGGAACACCGCCACCGTGACGGCATATTTGGCGATCGGCTCCGCCGCGCCGCGCGCCGGCAGCACCGCGGCGACCGCCACGGTGGCGAGCAGCGCCAGGAGATAGTAGTCGAACTTGACGCGGGACAGGAGGCGGCTGAGCGGCATTAGGTCTGCATGCAATGACGGAGAGCGACGGACCGGCTTAGCAGGTTTTGGCCCGAGCGGAAGTCCGAACAGGCTCGTGTCGAGCTGGCAGGCTGTTGCTGGACGCTCCGGTCGCGTGCCGCTAGCCTTTCCCCATGAAATTCGGCCTACGTCGCCCCTCTCCCCGCAAGAGCATCGCGGCCCGGCTATCGTGGCGGCGTTACCTGCGCCACAGCCTTGGCCTGAAAGCGCCGCGCGGCTGGGGGTGGTTCACCGATCCGCGCCGCGCCGCCTATAACCGCGTCTACAATCGGACTACGTTCTCCTGGCGCCAGCTCCTGCGCCGGCTGTTCCGATGAGGATTTCTCACACGCTGGTCATCGGGGGCGCCCGATCAGGCAAGAGCCGCCACGCCGAAGGGCTGGCCCGCGCCTCCGGGCTGGAGCGGATCTACCTCGCCACCGCGACCGCCTGGGACGACGAGATGCGCGACCGGATCGCGCGCCATCGCGAGGCACGGGCTGCCGACGCATGGCGGACCGTCGAGGAACCGCTGGCCCTTGGCGAAGCGCTTCGACGTGAGGCCGCGCCGCCTCGCGTGCTGCTGGTCGACTGTCTGACGCTGTGGCTCACCAACGTCATGCTGGGCGCCCCGCCGGAGTCCGCGAGGGACGCGGTCGACGCCGCCTGCGCCGACCTGGTTGCGGCGGTGCCGGGCTTCGCCGGACCGGTCGTCTTCGTGTCGAACGAGGTCGGCTGGGGCATCGTGCCGGATAACCGCTTGGCCCGAGACTTCCGCGACGCACAGGGCCTTTTGAACCAGCGCATGGCGGAGGCCTGCGAACGGGTTGTGCTGGTTGCGGCCGGGCTGCCGCTCGTGCTGAAGGGCGGTCCGGTCTGAAGCGCGACGCATGACAGCGTTCCGGTCGCGTCGGTTGACGTCAAGGCTCCGGTGGTTCAGCCCACGGGTGGGATCGCATTGCCCGGAGCCAGCCCTTGTCCACGACGACCACCGCGTCCGACGAACCATTGGCGCCACCGCTTGCCGTGCCGCGCGGCATGACGCTGCTGCTGGCAGCCGCCTGCGGCCTCATCGTCGCCAATCTCTACTATTCGCAGCCTCTGGCCGGGCCGATCAGTGCGTCGCTCGGCCTATCCCACGCCGGTGCCGGCCTGATCGTCACCATGACGCAGCTCGGATACGGGCTCGGACTTCTGTTCATCGTGCCGCTCGGTGATCTCGTCGAGAACCGTCGTCTCATCCTCGGGGTAACGGCTCTGGCGACCGTCGCGCTGGTCGGCGCGGCCCTGGCCCCCACGGCGGGGCTGTTCCTCGGTTCGGCGCTGCTGATCGGCCTGGGATCGGTGTCGGTGCAGATCCTGGTGCCCTATGCGGCGCATCTCGCCCCGGAAGCGAAGCGCGGGCAGGTGGTCGGCAACGTGATGAGCGGGCTCATGCTCGGCATCATGCTGTCGCGGCCTGTGGCGAGCTTCATCGCCCAGGCCTCCTCCTGGCACACGGTTTTCGTCGCCTCGACGGCCGTCATGGTGGTGCTGATGATCGTGCTGTACCGCGCCCTGCCGGACCGCGTGCCGGCGCAGAAGCTGGGCTATGGCGCGCTTCTCGGCTCCATGCTGGAGCTGGCCCGGACGATGCCGCTTCTGCGCCGCCGCGCCGTCTACCAGTTCTGCCTGTTCGGCGCCTTTTCGCTGTTCTGGACCACGACGCCGTTGCTGCTGGCCGGTCCGCTCTATCACCTGTCCCAGGCGGGGATCGCGCTCTTTGCGTTGGCGGGCGTCGCGGGTGCCGTTGCTGCCCCACTGGCCGGACGTGTGGCGGACCGTGGCTGGATCCGTCCCGCCTCGGGCGCCGCCATGGTGCTGGCCGCGGCGAGTTTCGGCCTGACGCATCTCGCCGTGCCGGGCTCCACGCCGGCGCTCGCGCTGCTCGTCGCCGCCGCCATCCTGCTCGACTTCGGCGTGACGGCGAACCTCGTTCTCAGCCAGCGCGCCATTTTCGCCGTCGGGGCCGAGTATCGGGCCCGGTTGAACGGCATGTTCATGGCGTTCTTCTTTGTCGGCGGCGCGGTCGGTTCCGCGGTCGGAGGTTGGGCCTACGCCCAGGGCGGTTGGCCTTTTGCCTCCGCTGTCGGCATCGCTCTGCCGATCCTGTCACTGCTCTACTACGCGACGGAGTTCCGCCGAGCCGCTCATCCCCGCGCAGGCGGGGATCCAGCGCAAGATGCCGACCGAAGGACGACCTGATCCTGTTCCCTCCGTGCAAGCGGGACGCAAGCATCGGTTTGGCCGGCCTTCGGCCGCCTTTTCGCTGGATCCCCGCCTGCGCGGGGATGAGCGGATATACTACGCTGCCGCGTGATGGCCCTCGATGCGGGCGATCTCATCCTTTGAGCCGAAGATCAGCGAGGCACGCTGATGCAATCGCGTGGGCTCGATATCCATCACGGTTCCGCCAAACCCCGTGATGGCCCGGCCGCCGGCCTGTTCCACCACGAAGGCGATGGGCGAGGCTTCGTAGAGAACGCGGATCCGGCCCTCGCCATAGCCGGGCCGGGCGTCGCCCGGGTAGAGAAACACGCCGCCGCGCATCAGCACGCGATTGCAGTCGGCGACGAGCGACGCGACCCAGCGCATGTTGGTGTTCTCGCCGCGCTCGCCGTCGGTGCCCTTGAGGCATTCGTCGATGTAGCGCTGCACGGGCTTCGGCCAGTGGCGCTGGTTCGCCATGTTGATGGCGAATTCGCGCGTGGCCTGCGAGATCGACAGCTTGTCGTGCGTCTGCACGAAGGCATTGCGGCGGCGGTCCAGCGTGAAGCAGAGCGAACCCGCCCCGACCGTCAGGACCAGCGTGGTCTGCGGTCCGTAGAGCACGTAGCCCGCGGCGAGCTGGTTGCGGCCCGGCTGAAGGAAAGCCTCGACCGAGACGGGATCCGCCCCGGGCTTGACGGGCAGGATCGAGAAAATGGTGCCGATCGACACGTTGATGTCGATGTTCGACGATCCGTCAAGCGGGTCGAAGGCGACCAGGAGAGTGCCGCCCTTCGGATTGCCCGGCACGGGATGCTCGTCCTCCTCCGACGCGATGGCGGCGACAGGAGCCTCGCGGCAGGCGTCGATCAGCATGTGGTCGGTGAGATCGTCGAGCGCCTTCTGCGTCTCGCCCTGAATGTTTTCGGTGACGGCGGCGCCGAGGTTCTGCTCGATGTTGCCCTGGGCCACGAGGACCGAGATTGACCGGCAGGCGTCGGTCAGGGCCGTAACGGCGGCGGCGACATCGCGGCGCCCCGCGTCGGCACCGGCCCAACCCTCGAGATAAGCAGCGAGCAGTTCACCGGCCATGTCGTCCTCCTTCGATCCTGTGCTTGAGCAACTAGCACATAGCGGACCTTCCTACAGGGTCGCCGAGAGCCCTTTTCCTCTCGATGGGCCGCCGTCGGCGCGGCCCCGGTAATCGTAATCAGGCATCGGGCCCGCAGTCTCGGCCAGCACCACGGCATCGACCTGGTGATGGAAGGGCGAGAGGTGGCAGATTGGGTCGGCGTTGCGGGCGTCGCCGGTCAGCGCAAGCGCTTGGCAGCGGCAGCCGCCGAAATCGACCTCCTTGCGCGGGCAGGTGCGGCAGGGCTCCACCATCCAGTCGGTCCCGCGATAAGCCATGAAGGCCGGTGATGCGGTCCATATGTCGGCGAGCGTGTGATCACGGACCGACCAGAACGCGAGG
Organism: Janthinobacterium lividum; assembly: GCA_050920985.1. Taxonomy (GTDB): domain Bacteria; phylum Pseudomonadota; class Alphaproteobacteria; order Rhizobiales; family Beijerinckiaceae; genus Lichenihabitans. The sequence continues at coordinate 19,767 of JBPBQY010000046.1, forward strand.
TCGGGGATGCTTTCCGCGGCATGGCAGGGCAGGACGCGACCGGTCGGCGTCACGTTCATCAGCCGGCGCCCCCAGCCGCCCATGCAGGCCTTGGGATAGCGGGCGTGATAGTCCGGGATGACATGGTCGACCACGATGGTGCCGGCATGCATGACCTTCAGCCGCTCGATCTCGGCGATGGCCGCCAGGGCCTCCTCACGCGCGGGCATCAGCGCGGCGCGGTTGCGCCGGGCCCAGCCGTAATATTGTGCATGGGCGATTTCGACCCGTCGGGCGCCCCAGGCGATCGCCATCTCCAACAGGGCCCCGGCGCGGGGCAGGTTGGCGCGGTGGATCACGGCATTGACGGTCAGCGGAAGCCTGGCTCGAACCACTTCGGCGGCGACCTCGCGCTTGCGGGCTGCGGCGCCGCGATAGCCGGCGATACGGTCGGCGCTGTCGGGGTCGGCATCCTGGACCGATAGCTGCACGTGATCGAGCCCCGCCGCCGACAGGGCCGCGACAAGCTTCGCCGTCAGGCCGATGCCCGAGGTGATGAGGTTGGTGTAGAGGCCCACGGCGGCACAATGCGCCACTAGGTCGACGATGTCGCGCCGCGACGCCGGCTCGCCGCCCGAGAGATGCACCTGCATCACGCCGAGCGCGGCAGCTTCGCTGAAGACGCGGCGCCAGTCGTCGGTCGAGAGCTCGTTGTCGCGCGCGTCGAGGTCGAGCGGGTTCGAGCAATAGGGGCAGCCGAGTGGGCAGCGGTGGGTGAGCTCGGCCAAAAGGCCGATGGGTGGGCTCACGGCGGGCGTCGCCTCACTCGGGGCCGGGACGGGCGCGTTCATGCGAGATCCACCAGCCGTTTCGTGACGAGCCCGGCCAGGAGGGCATCGACATCGGTGGCAATACGGTCGCGCGGGGCATCGAAGGCGGTCGCGAGGTCGTCGACGATGGTCGACAGCGAGACCTCGCCGGTGCAGCGCTTCAGGATCTCCACCGCGATCGCGTCGAGCTTCAGCAGGCGTTCGGGCGCGAGAAGCACCCAGCCGCCGCGCGCCTCGTCGTGTTTCAGGCGCACGCCGCGGGGCAGGGTCGGTTTGGCATGCGGGTCGAGCCGAGGGGCGTCGCTCATGCGGCACTCTCCTCCGGCCGCCAGGCACCGGGCGGAATGGCTCCGGCCACATAGGCGCCCCAGAGCGCGTCGAGTTGCACCCACAGCACGTCGCACTTGAAGCGAAGGGCGGCCAGCACGGCTTCCTGCTCGGCCGAGGTCGTGGCGTGGCGTCGGACGTAATCGAGGGCGAAATCGCTGTCGCGTTGCGCCTGGGTGGGGCGCGCCGTGAAGTAGCTCAGCGTATCGCGGCTGACGAAGGGGTAGTGGGTCAACATGCCCGACACGCGCTCGCCGATGATCTGCGGCGAGAAGAGTTCGGTCAGCGACGACGCGATGGCTTCGAGCAAGGGTCGCGAGGCACAGAAGGTCACATAGGCTTCGACGGCGAAGCGCGTGGCCGGCAGAATGCCTTGCGTCGAGGCGACGTAAGCGTCGTCGAATCCCAGGCTCGCCGTCAGCTTCAGCCAGCGGGCGATCCCGCCGTCGCCGGCCTCGCGGCCGTCGTGGTCGACGATCCGCTCGCGCCATTCCCGGCGCAGTTCGGGTTCGGCCATGCGGCTCAGCACGGTCGCGTCCTTGATGGGGATCATGGACTGGTAATAGTAGCGGTTCAGCGCCCAGGCCCGTACCTCGTCGCGGCTGCAAAGCCCGTCGTGGAGCCGCCGATGGAACGGGTGCAGGTTGTGGTAACGCTCGGCGCCGATCCGGCGCAGTGCGGCTTCGAGCTCATCGGGGACCATTGGGTCGCTCACAACGCGATCTCCATTCCGTCGTGGGCGATGCGCCAGCCTGCCGCTTCGACCAACCCGCGCTCGCGGGATCCCTCCACCAGCACCGGATTGGTGTTGTTGATATGGAGGTAGACCTTCTGCCCGACGTCGATATCGGACAGCCTGGCCAGAGAACCCTCTGGTCCGCTCATGGCGACATGGCCCATGCGGGTCGCGGTGTTGGGCGAAAGCCCCAGGCGCGGCATCTCGTCGTCGGTGAAGGTCGTGCCGTCGAAAAGCAGCAGATCGGCACCGGCGATGCGATCCCGCAGGGCGGGGGTGACGGCGGCACAGCCGGGGATGTGGACGACCCGGTGTCCATTCGCCACGATCTCCAGCCCGATCGTCATCTCGGTCTCGCCACCGATTTCGACCTCTCCGGATTCGAGAAACAACGGCACCTTGCCGGGCACCGCAAAGGGCGTGATGGCGAGATCCGCGATGTCGCTCGCCTCGCCCAACTTCATCGCATGGCGGGTCACGAGGCTGCGGTCGAGCACGGCGAAGACGGGGTCTGCATCCAGCATGGCGTGAAGCTGTGGCGAGGCGTGAAGGGTGAAAGCCTGGCGCTCCCGCAGGGTGAGCAGGCCCGCCACATGGTCGACATCACCGTTGGTGAGGACCACGGCGCCAATGGGTGTGTCGCGTGATCCATGGCGCGGGTGGAGCGCCGGTGTCGCGAGGATCTGCTGGCGCAGGTCCGGCGAGGCGTTGACCAGAACCCAACGCGCCCCATCGACACTGATCGCGATGGACGATTGCGTCCTGGGGCTCACTCGCGGGTCGCCCGCCCAGGCGAGCCGGCAGTTCGGACAGCGGCAGTTCCACTGAGGGAAACCGCCGCCCGCGGCCGAGCCGAGAATGATAATCCTCACGGTCCGGCCGCGGTGTTCAGCGACGGTCGGGGATCAGAATTCGATCTCGGCCGACTCGTAGCTCGTCACTTCCATGCCGAGGTTGATTTCTTCGATCACCGGTGTGGTCCAGGCCATCTCGTGCTCCATGGGTTACGATTGCCGAATGCGATTCGGCGATGTCGCGCATATCAGTCGAATGACGGTGCAGCAATCGACGCCGCCACACCGGGTCTACTCCGGGCCACAACGAGGGTTCCCGTCAGTGGCCCGGCACCTTCACGCTGACCTCGATCGACGAATAGTAGGCCGCGAGATTGTCGATATCGGCGTCGGAGAGCGTCGGCGCAATGGTCGACATCATGTCGTTCTTGCGCTCTCCCGACTTGTAGGCATGTAGGGACGAGACGAGGTAGATATTCGTCTGCCCGGCCAAATTCGAGGCTTCGGGAATCTTGGCGATCCCGTCCATGCCATGACAGGCTTGGCACTGGATGGCCTTCTTGCGCCCTGCCACGGGATCGCCGTCGGCCTGGGCGAGGGTGGGGATCAGAAGGGCGATCAGGAGCGGAAGCGACCGCATCGTCATCGGCATCATGCGCGGGCTTTCTGGTCTGAGCGGAGCGACGAGGGTTCGCGATGCTCCCCTCTCCCTTGTGGAGAGGGGCCGGGGGTGAGGGTGGACGGCGCTTTCCGAAGAGGACCGACCGCCACGAAAAGCGGTGTGATCACCTTCACCGACCCTCACCCCTCGCTCCTCATCACTGGGCAGAGGTGACGCCGGTCTCAAGGCGCTTGATAGGAGATCCTGTAGACCGCGCCGGCGAAATCGTCGGACACGAGAAGCGAGCCGTCGCGCATCGGCGCGACATCGACCGGGCGGCCGAGGTAGGACCCATCCTCATCGAGCCAGCCTTCCGCGAAAGGCACAGACGCTTCCGCGGTGCCGTCGGCCTTGGGGAAGGTCACCATGACGCGGGCGCCGACCGGCTCGGTCCGGTTCCAGGAGCCGTGCTGCGCCGAGAAGATGGCGCCGCGATACTTCTCGGGAAACATCTTGCCGCTGTAGAAATTCATGCCGAGATCGGCGGCATGCGCGGCCTCCTCGACCACCGGGAAGGTGATGTCGACCGGAGGCGTTTGATCCTTGTATTCGACCGTCCGAACATGCCCGCCGCCGTACCAGGGGAAGCCGAAATTCTGGCCCGGCTTGGTGACGTGGTCGATTTCGCCGGGCGGAATGTCGTCACCCATTCCGTCCACCTGATTGTCGGTGAACCAAAGAGACTTGTCCTTCGGGTCGAAATCCATGCCGACCGAGTTGCGGATGCCGTGAGCGAAGACCTCGCGGTTGGTGCCATCCCGGTCCATGCGGATGATGCCGCCCATGCCGACCTTGTCGTAGAGCGACCATTTGGCCGGTGCATAGACATTGTAGGGCTGGCCGAGCGCAATATAGAGCTTGTTGTCAGGCCCGATGCGGCAGACGCGCGCCGAATGGTTGAAGCTTTCCTCGTCCTTGGGGATGAGGTCGCCCTCCTTGACCACCGAGGCGGTGGCGACATCCGGAGATTCATAGAAGAACTCGGCAGCCGGGTAGGCGAGGACGCGGTTCTGTTCGACGCCGTAGAGCACGCCGTCCTTTGAGAAGCATATGCCGTTGGCGATCTTCTTCGGGATGGTGGGGGCGAATTCCTTGACGTCGTCGGCAGCGCCCATGTTGGCGCGATCCGTCAGGACGTAGATCTTGTCCTTGCGGGTCGACACGAAGGTGGCGACACCCTGTGGCCCTACGGCCAGCATGCGGGCATCCGGCACCAGGGCATAGAGCGCAATCTTGAAACCGGGCGGCAGCTTGATCCGCGCCAGAGTCTTGGCGATGGCCTCGGCCTTGGCGCCGCCTTGAGGGATCGGCTTCAGGGTCGACGCCGGTGCGCCGGTCGATTTGAAATCCTGCAGCGTGTCGAGGTTGTCGGCCGAGGCCAGAAGCGTGGTCGATAGAAGCGCTGCCGCGGCCAGGGCCGCAGTGCCGTGATGTCTGGACATGGTTCCTCCCGATCGTGTCGGATCCCCCGATCGGGCGCCATTGGCTGCACCTCGCCGGAGTAAGGGGAGGCTAACCCCAGCTTTTCGCGTCGACAAGTGCCGCGATCCGTCTCAGGCGCCTGCCTTAGGCCGGTTGAGCTCAAGGCTCCTCAACGGGAAGCGCGCAAATGAGCTGTCCGGTATCGGTTTCGAGGCCGGCCTCATCGAGGCTCAATCGATGCAGGCCGCCCGCACCGTCTCCCTGCCAGAATACGACATCGCGTCGGCCGGACGGGAGCCTCGTGTGAACGCCGAGGCCTTGCGACGTTCGGTCGGGCAGTGCACAGGCGAGCGCCTCGCCGGTCTGCGGCAGGACGACGACCTGACGCACCGGGCATTCGGATGCCTCCAGGGCCGGTTGACCCAGCACGAAGGCGAAGCGATCCCGTCCTGCTCTGCGGATCGAGACAAGGGCGCCCGCGATGCGCCAGGCCGGTGGCACTGCTGCGTCAGGACCGAAACCGTCGACCGCCGTACCACCCTGGCAGGGCAGGCTGTGGACCGCTTCGGCCCGGGCCAGCAAGGCGGGATCGACCGGGATGGGCGGAGGCTCGGCGGCGGCGGCGCGACAGCTGGCGGCGACCCAGAGGATGACCGCGATGACGAGGCACTGGTGTCGCGTCGAGGGTCGTGCCATTTCGCTCTCCCTCGGCGAGGAGCCTGCAGCTGCTGACCCACGCCCTATCGAAATATACGGGCCTGTCAGACACTTTGACCAAGGCTTCGCTTCACGAAGCTCCGGCAGGAGCTTGTCTCCCGGCCGGAACGGACATCGTAAACGTATCGGTCGTCTCGCCGCTGTGCCAGGGCCGAAGGCAGGGAGAACGATTATGACGGACGACCAACTCTTCGGCCTCGCCAATGCTGTGCCCCTCCTGGGCTGGTTGGCGCTGTGCCTGGCGCCGCTGGCGCGCGGACCTCTCGTGGCCACGGCCCGGGTCGTCGCTGTCGGACTGGCGGCGGGCTACGCCGTCATGGTCGGCGTCGCGCTGGCGAAAGGCGGCGGCAGCCTGCCGGACCTTACGACGCTGTCCGGACTCGCCCGCGCCTTCTCGGACCCGCATGTGATGCTCATCGGATGGGTCCATTATCTCGCCTTCGACCTCTGGACCGGCGCCTGGGAGGTCGAGGAGGCGGGCCGCCGCGGCATGCCGCATTGGGCGGTGCTGCCGGCGCTCGTGCTCACCTTCCTGGCCGGCCCGATCGGTCTCCTGCTCTTTCTCGCGCTGCGGGCAGGGTGGAACCGGACGCCGTCCTGAACCGGGCCGCTGGGAGCGATTGCCAAAGGCGGGCGCCTCCCGCACTCTCCTCGCCAAGGCCGCGCGTGACGGCTGGTGCGCGACGTCCCGGGGGGACCCGCGCCACCCTATGATGTCGGCTCGAGGGGACTCAGGATGGGAAGCCGCTACCCCGAGGTCTACGAGGCCTGGCGGAGCGATCCGGAGGCGTTTTGGCGCGAGGCCGCCTGCGCCATCGATTGGATCAGGCCGCCGCAGCGCATCTTCGATCCACTGTCCGGATCCTATGGCCGCTGGTTCCCCGACGCGACGCTCAACATCTGCCACAATGCCCTCGACCGCCACGCCGACAGCGCCCGGCGCGACAAGGTGGCGCTGATCCACGACAGTCCCCTCACCGGCACGCTCGCCCGCTACTCCTATGGCGAGATGCGGGACGAAGTGGCGACGCTCGCCGCCGTGCTGCTGCGCGAGGGCGTCGAGATCGGCGACCGCGTCGTGATCTACATGCCGATGATTCCTCAGGCGGTCTTCGCCATGCTGGCCTGCGCGCGGATCGGCGCCGTCCATTCCGTCGTCTTCGGCGGCTTCGCGGCGCCCGAACTGGCCAAGCGGATCGACGATGCGAAACCGAAGCTCGTCCTCACCGCCTCCTGTGGCCTCGAGCCGACCCGCATCCTGCCCTACAAGCCGCTCCTCGACCATGCGTTGCAACTCGCGCAGCACCGGCCGACCCGTTGCCTGGTGTGGCAGAGACCGCAAGGGCGCGCGCCCCTGATCGACGGACGGGACCGCGACTGGGGCGAGGCCTTGGCGGCCGTCGGCGGCGAGCGCGCCGCCTGCGTCGCGGTTGCGGCGACCGACCCGCTCTACATCCTCTACACGTCGGGAACGACAGGAGTGCCGAAGGGCGTGGTGCGGGACACCGGCGGCTATGCGGTGGCGCTCGCCTGGTCGATGCCGAACCTCTACGGCGTGAAGCCCGGCGAGACCTTCTGGACCGCTTCGGACATCGGCTGGGTGGTGGGCCACAGCTACATCGTCTACGGGCCGCTCATCCACGGCGCCACGACGGTGCTCTACGAGGGCAAGCCCGTCGGCACGCCGGACGCGGGCGCCTTCTGGCGCGTTTGCGCCGATCATGGCGTCGCGGCCTTCTTCACGGCGCCGACGGCCTTTCGCGCGATCCGCAAGGAGGATCCCGAGGGAGTCCTCAGGCGGACTCACGACCTCTCGGCGCTGAGGGCGCTGTTTCTGGCCGGCGAGCGTGCCGACCCAACCACGGTCCGTTGGGCGGAGGAGCAGTTCGGCCTGCCGGTGGTGGATCATTGGTGGCAGACCGAGACCGGCTGGTGCATTGCCGGCAACCCGGTCGGGCTCGGCCTTCTGCCGGTCAAACGGGGCTCGCCCACCGTGCCCATGCCGGGCTTCAGCCTCAAGGCCCTGGACGAGACGGGCGCCGAGGTCGAACGCGGCACCATGGGCTCGCTGGTGGCGGACCTGCCGCTGCCGCCGGGCGCGCTCGTGACGCTGTGGCGTCAGGATGACCGGATGCAGGACTCCTATCTGTCGACCTTCCCGGGCCATTACGAGACGGGCGATGCCGGCATGATCGACGAGGACGGCTACATCTGGGTCATGGGTCGCACCGATGACATCATCAACGTGGCGGGCCACCGGTTGTCGACCGGCGGGATCGAGGAGGTGCTGGCGGCGCATCCGGATGTCGCCGAATGCGCCGTGATCGGCATCGCCGATGCCATCAAGGGCGAGGTCCCGGCAGGCTTCCTGGTGCTCAAGGCCGGGGGCGCACGGACCCGCGCCGAGGTGGAGGCCGAGGCCGTCGCCCTGGTACGCGAGCGCATCGGACCGGTGGCAGCCTTCAAGCTGGCTTTGGCGGTCGGACGGCTGCCGAAGACGCGCTCCGGCAAGATCCTGCGGGGCACGATGAAGAGAATCGCCGACGGCGCGCCCTGGGCGCTTCCGGCGACCGTCGAGGATCCGGCAGCGCTCGACGAGATCGCCGTGGCGCTGGCCGAACGAGGGTTGCCGCAGGTCGGCTGAGCTGCGACTTCCGGATCCTTAGATCTCCCGACGCGAATGCACGGCGCCGCCCTTCATCACCATGCGAAGGTTGCGAGCCGGGTCGGCCAGGACCGTGATATCGGTCAGCGGTGCTCCGTCGACGACGAGGAGATCGGCGACAGCCCCCGGGGCCACGACGCCGATCATGCCCTCCATACCGCAGAGCTTCGCCCCGACGAACGTGGCGCTGGCGAAGATCTCGGCCGATGGCAGGACCCGGGCGCGGATGGCGAATTCCTGGCTCTGGCGGCCGTGCGCCGGTCCGAGCAGGTCGGTGCCGAAGGCCATGGTGACCCCGGCGTCGCGCAGGATCGACAGGGAGCCGAGCCCTTTGTCGCGCACGGCCGCGATCTTGCCGATCGACACGGGGGCGAGGCCGAGCGCGGCACCATCCTCGAACAAAGCCTCATAGGTGACAAGCGTCGGTACCGCAACGGCGCCGCATTCGGCCGCAAGGCGCGCCGCCTCGGCGTCGATATTGTTGCAATGTTCGAGCGAATGGACGCCGCATTGCAGTGCCCGCAGGATCGCGTCGGGCTGGTAGAGATGCGCCGACACATAGGTCTGGGCGTCCCGCGCCTCTTCCACGATGGCGGTGAGCTCCGACACCGAATAGCCCTGCCAGGCGATGGGATCGGTGGGGCTCGATACGCCGCCATTGGCCATGACCTTGATGAACCGCGCGCCCTGGCGCAGCTCCTGCCGGGCTGCGCGGCGCACCTCGTCGACGCCATCGGCGACGCGGCCGAGCGCGCCGAAGTTGCGGGCCCAGCGGGTCGCGTCATGCGTGTCGATGCGCGGGCGATTGTCGGCATGGCCACCGGTCTTCGACAGCGCCTTGCCGCAGGCGACAACACGCGGCGCCGGGATCAAGCCTTCCTCGATCCCCTCCGACAGGGCCGGCGGCGCACCGCCGACGTCGCGCACCGTGGTAAAGCCCCGGTCGAGCATGCCCCTCATGATCGACAGCGAGCGCAGGATCGCCAGCGCGTCCGGAAGCTGGGCGTTGAGGGTAAGGTCCATGGACGAGGCCACGACATGGACGTGGCTGTCGATGAGGCCGGGCATCAGGGTCTGGCCGTGAAGATCGATGACCTCGCGGCCCTCCGCGGTGCCGGCGCGCGCCTCGACGTCACGAATGACGCCGTCTTCCACCAGGACGTTGCCCATCCGCGGCTCGGGATGCGTGGCGTCCGTGATGGCGGCGTTGAGGAACAGGGTCTGCATCAGGGTCTCCAGGTCGATCGGCGAGGTTGATACGTTAAGTTCATCCCCGCCTGCGCGGGGATCAGCTGAGAGAACCGGTCAGGTGGCGCGTGGCGCCAGTTCGGCGGCGGTGATCTCTTCGAGCGGCCGGTTGCGCGTCGAGATGCCCATCACCATCACGGAGAGCGCGCCCACGAGCAGCACCACCGTGGTGGTGCCGAACACGCCGGCGAAGCCGAAGTTCGGGTAGAGCCAGCCGACCAGAATCGGCGACGCGATGGCGCCGATGCGGCCGATTGCCGACGCTGTACCCATGCCGGTGGCACGGATCGCCGTCGGGAAGATCTCCGGCGTATAGGCGTAGATGCCGGCATAGGTGCCGTTCATGAAGAAGGACAGGCAGATGCCCGCCGCCGTCACGGTGGCGTCCGAATGGCTCAGCGCCATGGCGATGGCCGAGAGCCCGCCGAGCACCATGTAGCTCGCGATCGTAGCCTGCCGCCCGATGCGTTCGTTGAACCAGGCGGCCGAGAAATAGCCGGGGATCTGGGCGCCGAAGATGGCTATCGAATAGCCGAAGCTCTTGGTGATCGTCATGCCGCTCTCGACGAGCAGGCTCGGGATCCAGGTGAAGAAGGCATAATAGCTGAAGGTGATCGACAGCCACATGATCCAGCTCATGGCGGTGATGCGGGCGAGGCCCGGCCGCCATAGGGCGGCAAGCTGGCCCATCATCGAGCCTCGCACCACGGGGAGCGCCGCGGCGGCGGGCCGGGCCACGGGAGCCGGCAGCACATGACCGGCGCGCCGGGCGCTCTCCTCCATGCGCTCCACGACGGCTTCGGCCTCGACGGAGCGGCCGACGCTGGCGAGCCAGCGCGGCGATTCCGGCAGCGTGCGGCGCCACCAGAGCAGCATCAGTACGGGGGCGGCGGTGAAGACCAGCACCCAGCGCCAGGCCCCCGGGGCGGACGGTACGACGAAATAGCCGAGCAGCGCGGCCGCGAAGAAGCCGAAGGAGAAGAAGCCGGCCAGCGAGCCGGTGAAGCGGCCGCGGACCCGCGCCGCCACGAACTCGGCCAGGAAAGGCGCCACGATGGCGGATTCGGCGCCGGTGCCGATACCGGCAACGACGCGGCAGCCGAGGAAGAAGGTCCAATCCTGGGCGAAGGCGCTGACCAGCGAGGCCGCACAATAGAGCACCAGGGCGTACATCATCACGGCGCGCCGCCCGATGCGGTCCCCGAGCAGCCCGGCGCCGAGCGCCCCGATGAGGTAGCCCACGTAGGTGCCGCTGCCGAGGAAGCCGACCTGCACGCTCGATAGGGACCAGAGCGGCCGCAGCACCGGCAGCACGAAGGAGACGACGGCGAGGTCGAGCCCGTCGAACGTATAGCCGAAGCCGCCCATCAGCAGCATGTGCCAGTGGAATTTGCCGAAAGGCAGGCGTTCGATGCGGGCCGACAGGTCGGCGCGCGGCGTCTCAGTCATGGCGATGTCCGGCGTTAGGAGAAGGAAGGGAAGCGGGTCGGCGCTGTTGGCCGGCTTCGAGGGGAGGCGCCGAGGCGGCGAAGACGGCGCTGAGATGCGCCTTCCAATGGGCCAGCATGTCGGAGAAGTAGCCCTCGTCCGGCTTCAGCACGCTTTGCGCCACCATTCCGCGCATCAGGCAAAGCGTGGCGTTGAGCGTGACGCGCGCCTCGGCGGGGTCGAGGCCATGGGCGTCCGACACGGAGAGCCAGAGCGCATCGAGGGCGGCATGGAAGTCGCGCACCACCGGGAGAAGCCGCTCGCGGAAGGGCGGGTTGTGGCGCGCCTCGGGCAGGTATTCCATCGTGACGTAGAAGAGTCCGCCCGCCATGAGGCCCCAGAGGTGATCGACGATCTCGTCGGGCCCGCGCCGGCGCGCCGTACCCTCGGCCAGGAAGCCGTTCAGCCCTTCCGTCACTGCGGCGAGGTCCTGAGCTACCGAGCGGACCACGAGGTCTTCCTTGGTGGCGAAGTGATGTGTCAGCGCCCCGCGCGACACGCCCGCGGCGGCGGCGGCATCGGCCGTGGTAAAACGCGAATAGCCGCGCTCCAATAGCAGGCGAATGGTGGCCCGCTGAAGCGCCAGGCGGGTGTCCTCGCTGCGTTCGTCCTGGGTGCGGCGGGGGCGGGCGGGCATGGGACCTGCGGGTCATTGAGACTACGGGCGAGGGTAGTGCGAAGATACAAACAGGCAAGTCTGTTTTTCGTTCAGCCGTGATGGCTCGGTGAGCAGAGTCGCCGAGGCGCGCTCACTTGTTCACCGCACAGCCCCGCACAGGGTCTTGGGCCTCGACAGCGGCCTCGCGACGAAGGATCCTGTTCTCAATCAACAATGATCGGAAGGTGCCATGACCATCGCCGTCGAGAACCCCGAGAACGTCGGCATGAGTTCGGGTCGGCTGAAGCGCATCGACGCCGCCATGCAGGCCTATGTCGACCGCGGCACCTACAGCGGCATCAACACGCTGGTGGCGCGACGGGGACAGATCGTGCACGCGGGACACTACGGCTGGCGCGACCGCGAGACCCGGGCGCCGATGGCGGCCGACACGATCGTGCGCCTCTACTCCATGACCAAGCCGATCGTTTGTACGGCCTTGATGACCCTGTTCGAGGAGGGGAGCTTCACCCTCGTCGACCCCGTGGCGAAGTTCATCCCGGCCTTTGCCGATGTGAAGGTCCTGTCCGAGGACGGCAGCCGCGTCGATCCCATCCGTCCGATGACGATCGGCGACGTGATGGCCCATACGAGCGGCCTCACCTACCACTTCCTCGGCGAGCCGCCGCTCTCGGCGATGTACGACAGCGCCGCGATCCTGAGCGCCGACGTGTCGCTGGCCGATGCCATCGACGATCTCGCGCGCTTCCCATTGGCCTTCCACCCCGGCACGCGTTGGAAGTACAGCTATGGAAACGACGTCGTCGGGCGGCTGGTCGAGGTCATCGCCGGACAGCCGCTGCGGCAGGTGCTGACCGAGCGACTGTTCGGGCCTTTGGCCATGCCGGACACCGACTACGGGGTGGCGGAGGGCAAGCGCGACAGGTTGGCCGCCATGTATGGCCGCCGGGATCTCATCAGCGCCGGAGTGACGGCACCGGCTTGTCACGAGCCCTGGGCTCGCGGCGTCAACGTCAAGCACGATGTCTCCGCCAGCTATCCGGTCGACAAGTCCGACACGTTTCAGCGTGGCGGGCACGGGCTCTTTGGCACGATCGGCGACTACTTTCCGCTTCGCCCAGATGCTCTGCAACGGGGGAACGCTCGACGGACAGCGCGTGATCGGCCGCAAGACGCTGGAGCTGATGCACGCCAACCGCATCCCCGCGGCACTCCTGCCGCTCGAAATCGGCGGGCTGCCGCTCATGGGCTACGGCTTCGGCCTCGGCTCCCGCGTCGCGCTCGACATCGCGCAGACGGGCGCGCCGGGGTCCATCGGCGAGTTCGGCTGGTCCGGTGCTGCCAAGACGCACTACTGGGTCGACCCCAAGGAGGACATCGTCGCGCTGTTCATGACGCAATCGATGATGAGCTTCGACTTGCCGGAGCTGCAGTTGCGGGCGCTCGTGTATCAGGCGTTAGAGTAAGCCCCGTGATCCCGGGACGCGCGTTGGCGCGGGCCCGGCACCCATACGCCGCAGCGTCTCAGGAGCTGTCCCGACCGTGGTGCGCTGACGGGGACCCGCCCGGGTCTGGGTTCCGGGCTCTCGCTGTGCTCTCCCCCGAATGACGGCGGGTATCGGCGATATACCCTTCCAGCTCCGCCGCCCGGTGCGCCGCCGTGTGTCCGGCCATCACCTGGGCCTGCCCCGCCGCGCCGAGCGCTGTCCGCTCCGCCTCGTCCATCCCGGTGAGCGCGGCAAGCACGGCCTCGCCGTCGCGCGCCACCAGGATGTCGCGGCCCTCGGCGAAGATGGCATCGAGTCCGTCCCAGGGGTCCGAGATGATCGGCGTGCCGCAGGCTGCGGCCTCGAACAGGCGCACGCTGGGGCTCCAGCCGGCGCGAACCATGTCGGCCCGGGTGACGTTGAGCGTGAAGCGGCTGACGCCGTAGAATTCGGCATGGTCGGCGGGGCCGACATGCTCGAAGCGCGTCACGTTGGAGGGCCAGTCGATCGACGCCGGATATTGCGGCCCCGCCACGCAGAAGCGCAAGTCGGGCGCGCGGCGCGCCGGCTCGAGCAGAAGGCGCTCGAGCACGGGCTGGCGGTCGTCCGAATAGGTACCGAGGTAGGAGAGATCGAAGCGCGTCTCGCCGGTCCAGGGCTGGTAGCGGTCGGGGTCGACGCAGCAGTAGAGCGCGCGGGGGCCCGGCGAGCCGAACTCGGAGGCGAGCCGCTCCAGCATCGGCCCGCCCGTGAAGGACAGGTAGAGGTCGTAGCCGGGGATCAGCTCCGGCGTGAGATAATCGCAGGCACCGCGCTCCAGCGCCGCGACCGTCACGGGCGTGTCGATGTCGTAGAAGGCCTTCACGCCGCGGGCATGCTGCTGCGCCCAGGCCCCGACGGCGCGGCCCTCCGGCACGTAGGAGCCGACGATCACGGCATCCGCCTCGGCGACCTCGTCGCGAAAGGCGTCGAGGCCCGCCAGATCGTCGTAGAAGGCGAGGCGGCAGAAGTCCGGCTCCGCGAGATCGCGCTGCGGCCCCTGGTACCAGGGCACGTCGCGTTCGAGAAAGGTCACGGCGTGGCCGCGTGCCGCGAAGGCGCGGAGCAGCGAGCGATAGGTGGTGGCATGGCCGTTGCCCCAGGACGAGGACAGCGACAGGCCCAGGACGACGAGCTTCACGCGCCCGACCTTTCCGCGCGCCTCGCCTTCAGGATCGCGTCCACCTCGGCGCCGCGGCGCTCGTAGGTGTGGTCCCTCAGGATGCGGGCGCGCGCGGCGTCACCGATGGCGCGGGCGCGCTCCGGCGTCAGCGTCGCCACATGGGCCGCCACCTCGGCGCCGTCGCGCGCCACCAGTACTTCCGTGCCCTCGTCGAGGAAGAGCTCCAACCCCACCCAGGCGTCGGTAATGAGGCAGGCGCCGGCGCCGGCCGCCTCGAAGACGCGCGTCGCCGGCGAATAGCCCACCGCCGCCATTGAATCGCGGGCGATGTTGAGCACCGCCAGGGGCGAGGTGTTGAAAGCATTGTGCTGGCGCGTGTAGACGTGGCCGATGTGGCGCACGTTGGCGGGCATGCCCTTGGTTTCCCAGCCGTTGCCGCCGATGAGGAAGCTCCGTTCCGGCAGGCGCGCCGCCGCATCGAGGAAGAACTGTTCGACCCGGGCTTCCCGGTCCGGCAGGCGGTTGCCGAGGAAGGACAGATCGGCGCGGAACTCCGCCTCGGCGGGCACGGGATGGTGCGTGGTGGGGTCGAGGGCGTTGTAGATCGGGATGCAGCGCCGCGCCCCGAACTTCTCGTAGGCCGCGATCACGGGGGGGCCGCCGCCATAGGTGAAGACGAAGTCGAGGCCGGGCAGGGCGCGGTGAAGCGCATGGCCGGCATCGGCCTCGAGCTCCGCCAGCGTGGCGGGAGCGTCCACGTCCCAGAAGATGCGGATCGCGTCGGGCCGGGCATGGCGCATCACGCCCTCGATCAGCACGTCGTCGAAGACCCCGACGCCGCTCGCCTTCACCACGACATCGGCCCGCGCCGCTTCCGCCATGACACGGCGCACGCCCTCGTCGGTAGCGGGATAGACCACGACCTCGGCCCACTCCGGCGGATCGATGTCGCGATGCTTCTGCCGGTCGAAGGCGTCGGGCTCGTAGAAGGTCGTGCGATAGCCGCGGGCGTGAAGATCGCGCAGCATGCCGCGATAATAGGTGGCGGCGCCGTTCCAGTAGGAGGAGAGCAGCGACGAGCCGTAGAAGGCGATGTTCATGCGGTAACCGAAAGGGCAGGGGAGGCCTGGAGCGTCTTGAGCACGGCCATGAGTTCGTCGACGCGATGTGCGCAGGTGTGGCGCGCCCGGATGGTGGCGAGGCCATGGGCCGTGAGCGCGTCGCGGAGGTCGGGATCCTGGCTCAAGGTGGCGAGGTGACGCTCCATCTCGGCCCCATTGCGCGCCGTCAGGAAATCCTCGCCCGGCGTGAATAGGCCCTCGCTGTCGCTCCAGGGAGCCGAGACCAGCGGGATGCCGCAGGCCAGGGCCTCGAAGACCCGGATCGTCGGAATGCCGGGCAGGAGCGCGACATAGAAGCGGCGCGGCACGTGGACGGTCGCGAGATGGCGAGCGAAGACGGCCGGGGCGGAGGCGTTCGGCAGCCACCCACGGTAGTTCGCTGCATGGCGGCGCAGCGTGTCGCGGGCTTCATCGGGATAGCGTACGCCGTAGATGTCGAGCGGCAGCCCAAGGCGCTGCGCCGGGCCGAACAGGAACTGTTCGAGCTCGGCCGAGCGCTCGCCGTCGCCCCAATTGCCGATCCACACGAGGCCCTGCCGCTCGCCCTCGGTAGCCGGCGGATGGAACACATGGGTGTCGGCGGCCTCGTGCCAGACGAAAACGCGATTTCCCCAGCCCCACTGGCGATAGACGGCGGCCAGCGTCTCGCCGAAGGCCAGTACGCCGTCGTAACCGTCGAGGTCGAAGGCGCGGATGGCGTCGGGTTCGCTGACGGCGCGGTGGTGGGTGTCGTGGAACAGCAGGGTGAAGCGCGCGCCGTTGCGTCGCGCCTTGCCGAGCGCGGCGACGAGCGCCGGCTCGTTCCATTCGTGGACGATGACGAGGTCGGCGTCGGCACAGGCCTCGGCGGGATCGAAGTCGGGGCCGAAGGCCTGCGAGCGCAGGCCCGGGTAGTTCTGCCGGAAGGCGTCGAGACCGGCCTCGCCGGCATCCTCGACGAGATTGGCGAGGCTCCAGGCGCCCTCGGGCTCGAAGGTCGAGACGTCATGGCCGCGGCGGATCAACTCGCTCAGCACGCCGCGGAGGAAGTGCGCGTTGCCATGGTTCCAGCAAGACAGCAGCGAATGGGTGAAATAGACGATTCTCATCGGGCCGAATGCGGTCCTGAATTGATGAAAGTGAAGGAACGGAGGCCTTTCACCGTCCTCGACGCCGGACGTCTCCCCTCCGCCAGGCGGAGAGGGGCAAGGGGTGAGGGTCGGTGAAGGTGACTACGGCGCTCCATGCTACCCGTCCCTGAGAATCTGAGGGCGCCGTCCACCCTCACTCCCGGCCCCTCTCCCAAAGGCAGAGGGGAGCCGCGACTGGCGATCGAGCATGGTGAGCGACCTCATCGTCCGCCGAATGCCGCCACGGCCGTCGCGTAAGCCTTGAGGGTGGCCTCCGCCATGGCGTCCACCGTGTAGCGTTTGGCGCGGTCGAGCGACAGGGCGGCGCGTTCGGCGCGATAGGCACGGTCGCCAAGGAGGCGCAGGATCGCCGCCGCCAGGGCTCGGTCGTCATGCGGGGCGACGAAGAGCGCGGCATCGCCCCAAAGCTCGCGGAAGGTCGGGATGTCGGAGAGGACCAGCGCGCAACCCGCCTGGGCGGCTTCCAGCACCGACAGGCCGAAAGGCTCGTAGAGCGCGGTCGAGGTGAAGATGGGACGTTGACCCAATTTGGCGCGCAGTGCCGCGCTGGCGAGCGCGCCGAGCGCTACCGTGTGATGCAGCGCCATGCGGGTGCCGTTCGGGCCGCTGAGCGACCCGGCGGCCTCGACCAACACGGGCAGGCGGGCCGCAGCCCGGTCGATCACCGCCATGTTCTTGCCCTCGTCCCACAGCCGCCCGGCGGTCAGGACGGAGGGGGCTGGCGATGTTTCGGCGGAGGTCGGTGGCGCATCGCGACCGTTGGGCACGACGACCGGAGCCGTCCCGAATCCATAGACCCGGCGCGTCGCCTCGGCGAAGGCCGTGCTCGGCGCCGCCATGGCGTCGGCACCCGCGAGCCCTGCTTCGTGCAGCGCCGCTCGCCAGCGGAAATCCTCGGGCAGGGCGTCGTCGCGAACCGCCTCCCACCAGGTCGCCACGCAGGAATGCGTGACGCAGAGCAACGGGCAGGGAAACGCAGTGTCGGCGGCCAGCGCGGGATGATTGAGGTGAACGAAATCGGCCGCTTCGCGCAGCGCCATGTCGGCGAGGGCCCGTCCGCCGGCGTGAACGGCCGCGGCGTCCGTGGCCAGCCAGTCGGGTTGATGGCCGAGGTCCTGGACGGAAAGGCCGCGGGTTCCGGCGTCGGCACGCTGAGCCTCGGAAGGAGCCGGGCCGAGAACCCCGAGTGTGACGCGATGACCGCGCCGCACCAGCGCCGCCCCGAGGTCGAGCGCGTAGGTCCAGACGCCGCCGACCGCATCGGCCGTCATCACGATGTGACGGCCGCCATCGCTCATCGGCAGCAGTCCGCTTCGAGGGCGTGCAAGGGCAGGGGCTGCTGGTCCTGGATCTCGCTCATCCGGTCGAACTGCGCGAGATAATGCGCATGGGCGCGCTCCCAGGCCTCGCCGTCCGGCAGGCCGAAGAGCTTTCGGTAGTCGGGCGAGGACGGATAGGGGTAGAGCGGCACGGGATCGTTGGCCCAGACGCCGCGGGCGCGCAGTCCGTCGCGCCACTCGGCCACTAGCGCCGGGTCGTCGCCGGCGACCTCCAAGAGGTTGGCCTGAACGAAAGGCACGGTCCGGCGCGCATGGACGAGGCGCTCGGCGAGATCCTCGGTGGTCATGCGGCAGCTCTTGTCGAGCGCGGCGCGACCCGCGACCGTGAGGCTCTCGACGCCCGCCTCGATCGAAACGCAGCCGGCCTCGCCCAGGAGGTCGAGCATGTCGGGTTTCCACAGGTCGATGCGGGTCTGGATGCCGAACTGGATCGGTCGCGCCACCAGAGCCTCCAGCAGCGGCCGCTGTGGCAGGAAGATCTCGTCGATGAAGTAGATGTAGCTCACGCCCTGCGCCACGAGGCCGTCGATCTCGGCCAGCAGCGGCTCGAGATCGCGCTTCCGGTATTTGTCGCGGAAATCGATCTTGGCACAGAAGGAGCAATGGTAGGGGCAACCGCGCGAGGCTTCCACCTCGGCGCCATGCCCGTGGCCCTCGCTGCCGTAACGGTGGTGATGGTGGTCGTGCCGCGCGATCCAGGCCTCGTCCCAGCGCAAGGCCGGCGCGTCGGTGAAGCGGCAGGCTGCGGGCGCGCCGGTGACCCGCACCGCATCGCCGTCGTGGAACGCGATCGAGGGGACGCCCGACAGGTCGGTGGCCTCGGCCAGGGCCGCGACGATCTCCTCGGCCTCGCCTCGCACCACCACGTCGCAGCCGAGCTTGCGCAACGTCGTCTCCGGCGTGGCAGAGCCGTGCGGGCCGATGGCAACGGTTTGACCGCCTCGCGTACCGAGGGCGGCCAGGAAGGCGCGCGGGCTGCGCAGTTCGGGCGGGGCGCAGCGCCAGAAGAGGTAGGAGGGGGCTGTCGTCACAACCGTCATGGCGGGCGCGAAATCCGCCACGGCCTCGGCCAGGGTTTCGGTCGACTGTGCCATGAGATGGCCGTCGAGCATCAGCACCTCGTGGCCGGCGCGTTCCAGCAGCCCGCGGCAATAGCCGAGTTCGAGCGGCAGATGCGGATGGCGGCAGCCAAAGTAGATCGACTGCGAGAAGTCCCAGGCGGGATTGACGAGGGCGATTCTCAAAGATGGGCTCCGGAGGTGCGCGGTGCCTCGGGACCCCCTTCACCAGCCTTCGGCTGGTCCTCTTCCCGCATTGCGGGAGGAGACGCGGCGCGATTGGCGCCGATCCTCCCCTGCGAAGCGGGGGAGGGGGACCATGCAAAGCATGGTGGAGGGGGCGCGACCGGGCGAGACCGAACGTGAGCTGACGTCATTCCGAAACCCTAGCCTGCCGTGGGCGTCCTGTCTGCCTCGGGCAGCGCGATGCCGTGTTCGGCGGCGAGCCAGTGAACAAGGCGCGCCACGCCGTCTCGCCACGGCCGCCAAGGGCCGATATTCAGTGCCTCGGCAACGCGCCGCGTATCCGACACGTAGTAGCGCTGATCGCCCGGGCGCCACTCGTGCATCTCGGCCCGGATCGGCCGACCGGTCAGCGCTTCGAGATGCCGCAGCAGCTGATGCAGGCTGACCGTATTGGTAGGGCCGCCGCCGAGGTTGAACGCCTGGCCCGCCACGCGGTCGATGTTGGTCCAGCAGCCGAGATAGGCATCCACGGCATCGTCGACGTCGAGGATGTCGCGGACCTGGAAGCCGTCGCCGAAGAGGCTGATGCCCTGGCCTTTCAGGGCCGAAATGGCGAAATGCGCCACCCAGCCCTGGTCCTCCGTGCCCATCTGGCGTGGCCCGTAGATGCAGCTCATGCGCAGCACCGCCGTGGGGACGCCGAAACTCCGGGCGAAGTCGAGCACATATTGGTCGGCGGCACCTTTGGAGCAGCCATAGGGCGTGTGGAAGTCGAGCGGCCGCGCCTCGCCTACGCCGGTCGCCCGGAGAGCCGGATCGGTGGGCACATAGGCATCGTTGGTCAGCTGGAGCTCGATGTCGGCGAGGTCGCCGTAGACCTTGTTGGTCGAGGCGAAGACGAGTGGCACCCTGGTGTCGCGACGGCGCAAGGCGTCGAGCAGCGTTACCGTCGCCCGAACATTGATCTCGAAATCGTCGAGCGGATCCACCATCGAGGTCGTGACCGCCACCTGGGCGGCCAAGTGGAACACGGCATCGGCGGTCGATGCCGCGCGGCCGAGGGCTTCGGCATCGCGCACATCGGCCACCAGGGCCGTCACGGCCTCGCCATGGCGGCTCTTCAGCCAGTCGAGGTTGCGGGCGACTCCAGGACGGGTCAGCGCGTCATACACCGTGACACGGTGGCCGAGCCCGAGAAGCCGGTCCGACAGGTTCGAGCCGATGAAGCCCGCGCCGCCGGTGACCAGAATATTCGATGGGGCCGCGCCCTCGGGCGAGGCGGGATGGGCCACCATCAGACGACGAGGCCGCGGGCTTCGAGCTCGCGTCGCGCTTCTCCCACGCGGTCGTCCGCTTGCTGGCGCGCCACCCATTCGGCGAGTTCGGCGAGTCCTTCACGGAAGTCGGCCATGGGCTCGTAACCGAGGTCTTCGCAGATCTTGTCGATATCCGGGATGCAATGGCGGATGTCGCCGGCTCGCGCCTTGCCGGCGATCTCGGGTGGCAGGTCTTCGCGTCCCATGGACGAGGCCAGCAGCGTCGCCACATCCTGCACGGTGCGGTCCTCGCCCGAGCCGACATTGTAGACGCCGCCGGCGGCCTTGGGATGGTCGAGGGCCAGGAGGAAGGCCCGCGCTACGTCGGAGACATGGACGAAGTCGCGACGCTGCTGACCGTCCTCGAAGATCACCGGGGCGACGCCGTTGTGCAGCCGCGAGGCGAAGATGGCCAGCACGCCCGTGTACGGGTTCGACAGAGCCTGCCCGGGTCCGTAGGCGTTCCACAGGCGTAGCGCCACGCCCTCCATGCCATAGGCGGGAGCGAGGGTGAGGGTCAGCCGTTCCTGGACGAATTTGGTGATGGCGTAGACGGAGGCCAGCGTCGGACGCTTCGATTCTGGGGTGGGCGCGGGCTCGAGCGGCCGCCCCTCGGGGTCGAGCGGATCCCAGCTGCCGTCGGGGTTGCGGCCGCCGCGCAGAACCTCCTCGTAAAGCTTGCCGTCCCGGTCGCGATAGAGGCCCTCGCCGTAGATGCTCATCGAAGACGCCACGACGACGCGGCGCACCGGGCGGTCGATGAGCTTCTGGAACAGCACGGCGGTGCCGAGGTCGTTGACCGAGACGTAGCGATCGATCGCATACATGCTCTGGCCGACGCCGACTTCGGCCGCCAAGTGGACGACCTTGTCGACGCCCTTCAGCGCCTGCTCGACGGCGTCGCCGTCGCGCACGTCGCCCTCGTGGATCTCGACATCGGGGCCGAGTTCGGCCACGGCGGAGCGGTCGCGGTGAACCTGATCGATGAAACTGTCGAGGATCCTGACGCGGTCGCCCTTCTCGAGGAGAGCCCGGGACAGATGGCGTCCGATGAAGCCTGCGCCACCAGTGATCAGAACCGTATCGGCCATTCCAGAAACCACTCCCGACATCGTATCTCAGGCCACCGTCGAGGGCGATGGTCGCCCGTCGGCAGCTCCGTCACGAGAGTCACGCGTCCTGGCGACGACGTGCAATCCCGGTCCGTCTTGTGCTTGGCGGAACTCACGAAAAGGTCAACGCCCGGCCGGTGAAAACCGGCCGGGCGCGACATGGTGTAACATGAACAACTCCGGCCCGCATACGGGCCGAGAAGGCTCAGGCGGCTTCGGCGGGAGCCTTGGCGGCCTCAGCGGCGGCGCGCTCCTGCGCCTTCTTCTTCGGCAGTGCCTTCTGCGGATTGTTGTAGACGGGCTTCTCACCGATGCCCACGGAGGCCAGCAGCTTCAGCACGCGCTCGGTCGGCTGGGCACCCTTGGTGATCCAGTCCTTGGCCTTGTCGGTGTCGAGCACCAGACGAGCGGTGTCCTCGGAGGGCTTCAGGGGATCGAACGTGCCGATCTTCTCGACGAAGCGGCCGTCGCGCGGCGCGCGGGCATCGGCCACGACGATGCGGTAGAACGGACGCTTCTTGGCGCCCCAGCGGGCGAGGCGGATCTTCAGGGCCATGATTCAGTTCCTTTCAGAGGGGATAGGGGTCGAGTCTTCATCGCTGTTGCGTTGAATGAGGCGGTCGATGTCGCCCTTCGGATCCTCGGAGAGGCCCTGGGAGACGTAGACTTCGACGTCGATCGAGCCGTCCTCCAGCACATCGATTTCCCAGTAATGGCCGGGCTCGTTGACGAGGAGCGACATGGCGTCGTCGCGATAGGCAGCCGGTACGTAGGTGAGGTCGGCGGCTGAGAGGCGCTCGCGGAGCGCGTTGAACGCCGCGAACATCGGCGAGGTCGGGCCGTTGTCGGTCACTTCTTCTTACCCCCGAAGGGATTGAAGCCGCCGCCGAGGCCCGGCAGGCGCGGGCCGCCGAGGCCCGGAATGCTGGACGGAAGCTTGGCGCCGAGCGACGAGCCGAAGCCGGGCGGCATCTGGGGCATGCCACCGCCCTTTCCGCCGAGCTGCTTCGCCATGGCCTCGAGTTCGGCCGGGCTCGGCTCGGGCATGCCGCCCATGCCGCCCGCGCCGCCGAGGCCGAACATCGACGCCATCTTGCCGAGGCCGCCCTTCTTGGCACCGCCGAGCATCTTCATCATGTCGGCCATCTGCCGATGCTGCTTCAGCAGCTTGTTGACGTCCTCGACCTTCATGCCGGAACCGGCAGCGATGCGCTTCTTGCGCGACGCCTTGAGGATGTCCGGGTTGCGCCGCTCCTGGCGGGTCATCGACGAGATGATGGCGCGCTGGCGCTTGATCACCCGCTCGTCAATATTGGCCTCGGCCATCTGCTGCTTGATCTTACCCATGCCGGGCAGCATGCCCATGATGCCGCCCATGCCGCCGAGCTTCTCGACCTGGGCCAGCTGGTTCGATAGATCCTCGAGATCGAAGCGCCCCTTGCGCATCTTCTCGGCCATCTTCATGGCCTGTTCGGCGTCGATCGATTCCGCGGCCTTCTCGACCAGCGAGACGATGTCGCCCATGCCGAGGATGCGGTCGGCGATGCGGGAGGGGTGGAAATCCTCCAGCGCGTCCATCTTCTCGCCGGTGCCGAGCAGCTTGATCGGCTTGCCGGTGACGGCGCGCATCGACAAAGCCGCGCCGCCGCGGCCGTCGCCGTCGATGCGGGTCAGCACGATGCCGGTGATGCCGATGCGCTCGTCGAAGCTCTTCGCCAGATTGACGGCGTCCTGGCCCGTCAAGCTGTCGGCCACCAGCAGAATTTCGTGGGGGCCGGCGACGCGCTTGATCTCGGCCATCTCGGCCATGAGCGGCTCGTCGATATGGGTGCGGCCTGCCGTGTCGAACATGACGACGTCGTAGCCCTGCAGGCGAGCCGTCTGCTCGGCCCGGACGGCGATCTGCACCGGGGTCTGTCCCGCCACGATGGGCAGGGTGTCGACGCCGACCTGGCGGCCCAGGACGGCGAGCTGCTCCTGGGCGGCGGGGCGCTTCACATCGAGCGAAGCCATCAGCACGCGGCGACCCTGCCGGTCGACCACGCGCTTGGCGATCTTGGCCGTGGTGGTGGTCTTTCCGGCGCCCTGGAGGCCGACCATCATGATGGCGACGGGGGCGGGCGCGTCGAGGTCGATCGGCTGGGCATCCGAGCCCAGGGTCTCGATCATCACGTCCGAGACGATCTTGACGACCATCTGGCCCGGCGTGACGGACTTCACCACATTGGCGCCGACGGCGCGCTCCTTCACCTTGTCGGTGAAGCTCCGCACCACATCGAGCGCGACATCGGCCTCGAGCAGCGCCCGGCGCACTTCGCGCATCGCCGCCGTGACATCGGCCTCGGTCAGCGCGCCGCGGCGGGTCAGCCCGTCGAAGATGCCGGACAGTTTTTCTGTCAGTCCCTCGAACATGGATGGATCTCCGGCCGGATGGAGCGGCAAGCCGCGGTGACGACGCCAATGGGGAGCGCGCCCGAGGGCGCATCAGCGCTGTCGGACGTTCGCCTCCGTGCTCGCAGCACAGTCGGCGTTGGCAGGCCTCGGAAGACCGTAAGCGGGCTTTAGGGCAGGCGACGGTCACGTGTCAACGCCGCTGGATGCTTTGTGCTCGGCAGCTTCCCTTCGGCACTGTCATGGCCGGGCGTGTCCCGGCCACCCACGCCGTGACGTGCCATCGACGATCGCGGAGGTTAAGCCGCCCCTCGACGATCCGACGCTGATCGGCTCGGCGTGGAAGGCTGGCCAAGACCAGCAATGCCTTGAGGGGCGGCGACACGGACCATGCTGTTTGTGTTCGCTCCGATGCTCGGCCCGGTTGCGCCAGGACAGCTTTTCCGGTAGGTGGTCTTCAGGTGTCACACGCGAAGGGGAGATTGGCATGAATATGCACTTTATTGCCCCGCGCTCGGCCGGCTTCAACGTCAGCCCAGGTTCCGCCGCGTCCTGACGGACGCCGCGACCTCCCGTTCCACCCTTCGTTTCTTCGCCTGATCGCCGCTCCCGGTCGCATCGCGTCCGCTGCCGAGCGCGACGGGACGCGTTCGGATCGACCCCATGCCGGTTTCACAGTCCCGCCGCGCGGATGCTCTCCGCAGCGTGCTTCCCTTCGTGGTTCGGGGGTGGCGTCGTCGCGCCGACCTCGTGGTGGCGCTCGTCTCCGCCATCACGCTCTCGACCCTGGCCGACGTCTTCCTGCCCTTCTACGCGGGCCGGCTCGTCAATGCGCTCGGCGGTGCGGACCGGGCGCTCGCCTTGCGTGCCGCCTTGCCCGCCTTCATCGTCATGACGGCGCTCAGCCTCGGCGCGTTGGTGCTGCGCCATGCGGCCTGGAGCCTCGTCGTCCCGCTGACGTTGCGCACCATGGGGGACGTGGCGCGGAGCGGTTTCGCCCGCGTGCAGCGGCTATCGACCGAATGGCATGCCAACACGTTCGCCGGGTCGACGGTCCGCAAGATCACGCGCGGCATGTGGGCGCTCGACGAACTGAACGACATGTTGCTCCTGTCCTTCCTGCCCTCCATCGTGGTGCTGCTCGGCACCATGGTGGTGTTGGGAGCACGCTGGCCCGTCATGGGGGCGCTCGTCGGCCTCTGTACGCTGGTCTACGTCTCGGCGACGGTGCTGTTGTCGACGCGTTTCATCGCGCCCGCCTCCGTCCTGTCGAACCTGCAAGACACCAGGATCAGTGGCGCGCTGAGCGACGCCGTCGGCAACAATGCCGTGGTGGAAGCCTTCAGCGCGGAACCCCGCGAGGAGGCACGGCTCGATCGTGTGCTCACCAAGTGGCGACATCGGACCCGGCGAACCTGGATGCGTGCCACATGGAGCGGGACCATCCAGATCGGCGTCCTGCTCGTCTTCCGCACCGCCCTGGTCGGCCTGGCGCTGCGGCTCTGGTGGGAGGGGCGGGCGGCGCCGGGTGACATCGCCTATGTGCTGACGACCTATTTCGTCGTCAACGGCTACCTCCGCGACATCGGCCAGCAGATCAACCGGCTGCAGCGCGGCGTTAATGAGATGGTCGAACTGGTGGCGCTCGAAGCTACGCCGCCCGGCGTCGTCGACGCTTCGGACGCTCGCCCTCTTGCCGTCACGGATGGCGCGGTTCGGTTCGAGCATGTGACTTTTCACTACGGCGACCACGGCACGCCGCTCTACGATGACCTCGTCGTGACGATCCCGGCCGGGCAGCGGGTCGGGCTGGTGGGGCGGTCCGGCTCGGGCAAGACGACCTTCGTCAAGCTGATCCAGCGACTCTACGACGTCTCGAGCGGCTGGATCACCATCGACGGACAGGATCTCGCCCGGGTAACGCAGGCGTCGCTGCGGGCCCAGGTGGCGATCGTGCCGCAGGAGCCCGTCCTGTTCCACCGCTCGCTGCGCGAGAACATCGGCTACGGACGGCCGGGAGCCGGCGGGATGGCGATCGAGCGCGCGGCGCGTCTCGCCAACGCGCATGATTTCATCGCACGGTTACCGAAAGGCTACGACACGCTGGTGGGCGAACGCGGCGTGAAGCTCTCCGGCGGGGAGCGGCAAAGGGTGGCGCTGGCGCGCGCCTTCCTGGCCGATGCCCCGATCCTCATCCTCGACGAAGCGACGTCGAGCCTCGACTCGGAATCCGAGGAGCTCGTGCAGCAGGCGATGGCGCGGCTGATGCGCGGGCGGACGTCGATCGTCATCGCGCATCGCCTGTCCACGGTCCGGGCGCTCGATCGCATCCTGGTGTTCGAGCGCGGCCGCATCGTCGAGGACGGCACGCATTCAACGCTGCTCATGCGTCCCGGCGGAGCCTACCGCGCTCTGTTCGAGCGGCAGGTGCCGGTGGTCGAGTCGGTTTGAAGGCGACGCCGGACACTCCTCCCCTTCTCCACCGTCATGGCCGGGCTCTGTCCCGGCCACCCACGCCGCGACGCGCCACTGCGGATCACCCAGAGGGCGCGGTACTCTCCAATCCACCGCTGATCGTTATGGCGTGGGTGGCCGGGACAAGCCCGGCCATGACGGTAGGAAAAGGCGGTCGGCGTCGAGATCGCCCAAGTGAGCCAACGCGACGGGTCAACTCACCGGTTCGATAAGACGGCATCTCCAGCCGCCGGTCGGCCCGCCTAGAACACGCATTCCGAGAAGGCCGGGTCGACCGATCCACTCCAGGCGCCGTGATAGCACTCCAGAAGACGTTCGGCCTGCGTCTGCCCGCGTTCGACGAGATCGTCGAGCGGCGCCAGGAACCGCGTCTCGTCGCGCCCCTCTGCGTCGCGGAACGCGCGGCGCCCCAGGCCGGCGCGCGCGATGGCGAGCATGTCGCGCGCGACATCGCCGAAACTCCGTCCCGCCGCCATGGCTTTGAAGCCCTGGACCGGCACGGCGTCGCGCATCGCCTGTCTCTGTTCGGCTTGGTCGGCGCCCAACCAGGGCGCCACGAGATCGGCGGCGGCGTCGAGCGCCGCCGTGTCATAGAGAAGCCCGACGAAAAGGGCGCCAAGGGCGACGATCATCTCGGCCGAGCCCACATCCTCGCCGCGCATCTCGAGATAGCGCTTGAGCCGCACCTCGGGGAAAATGGTCGACAGATGGTTGGCCCAGTCGGACAGAGTGGCGCGCTCGCCCGGCAGGGCAGCGAGCCGGCCCTCAAGCAAGTCGCGGAAACTGGCCCCGCTGACATCGTGGTAGAGGTCGCCGCGCTTGATGAAATAGAGCGGCACGTCGAGCGCATAATCGACATAGCGCTCGAAACCCATGCCTGCCTCGAAGGCGAAGGGCATCATGCCGGAGCGGGCGCGATCGGTGTCGAGCCAGATGTGCGAGCGTTCAGAGAGAAAGCCGCTCGGCTTGCCGTCCTTGAAGGGCGAGTTGGCGAAGAGCGCGGTCGTGATCGGCTGCAGGGCCAGCGAGACCCTCAGCTTGCGCACCATGTCGGCTTCGCTGGCGAAATCCAGGTTGGCCTGCACGGTCGCGGTGCGGAACATCATGTCGAGGCCGCGCGTGCCGACCTTCGGCATGTAGCCCGACATGATCTTGTAGCGGCCCTTGGGCATGACGGGTGTCTCGGCGAGGCTCCATTTCGGGCTGGAGCCCAGCGTCAGAAAGCCGATGCCGAGCGGTTCCGCGACGGCCTTCAGCGCACCGAGATGGGCGGCGAGTTCGTCCCGCGATTCGTGCAGGGTTTTCAGCGGCGCGCCGGAGAGCTCGAATTGGCCGCCGGGCTCGAGCGAGATGGCGCCTCCGCCGCCGTGATCGTCGGCGAGGCCGATCGGCCGGCCATCCTCGAGAATGCGCTCCCAGCCCTGCCGGTCGGCCATTCCGTCGAGCAATGCGCGAATGCCTTGGCGGCCCGTACTGGAATCGGCCTCGTAGGGAACCGGCCCTAGCGTGTCGCGATAGAAGGGGATTTTTTCGTTCTCGATGCCCACGGCCTGGCCGGGCTTACATCCGGCCTCGAACCAGCCGACGAGATCGTCGCGCGTCTCGATCGGCGTATCATCGTTGGTGTCGCGGGCCATGCGGTGCTTTCACGCCTTGAACCGGCCTCACAGGCCGGCGGGAATGGCCCTGCGGCCGTCGCCATCAGTTAGGCAAGAGCGGTGGAACTGGCAACGTGCTCCATCGGCATCACCTCGGGCGAAACCGAGCCGAATGGAAGCTTATGCGAAACTAATGCAGGGCCCATACGTTGCGTGCAGGTCGCCGCGCCAATCCCACTGGGATTGCTTGCGCGTCGGACGATGAAAGGGAGTCATCATGAATTCGCTCAAGAAGACCATTGCCCTGGCCTGTGCCGCTTCCGTCCTCAGCTTCGGCGTCGCCGTCGCCCAGACCCCTCCCGCGACGCCCGATGCCGGCGCTGCTCCGGCTGCCGGCGATGC
Source organism: Janthinobacterium lividum (assembly GCA_050920985.1). Classification (GTDB taxonomy): domain Bacteria; phylum Pseudomonadota; class Alphaproteobacteria; order Rhizobiales; family Beijerinckiaceae; genus Lichenihabitans. Next base: position 48,031 of record JBPBQY010000046.1, read on the forward strand.
CGCAGCTCCGGCTGCCGACGCAGCCCCCATGAAGAAGCCCATGAAGAAGACAGCGATGAAGAAGTCGTCGCACATGAAGGCCATGAAGAAGAAGGCCATGTAATTCAACGCTTTTGCGTTGAAGGAGGCCCCGATCTCACCCGAGGTCGGGGCTTTGTCGTGCCGAGCCGGCTCGGTCTCCGGCATCAAGATGGTTTAGAAACAGCGAAGCAGAGATCCAGCGCCGCGCACCCATCGAGAGAGGATCGTTAAGGCGGTCCTGGCATGGTCTATCCGTGGTCACCACGGGGACATCCAGTGCTACGTCGCTTTTGGCTCAACGAGGACGGTGCCACGGCGATTGAGTACTGCCTGATCGCGGGCATCATTTCGATCGCGATCGCGGTCGGCGCCACTGCGATCGGGACCAAGTTGAGGTCTCAATACTTCATGGCAGCCGCCAACGGCCTTAGCTGAGCGGGTCGTCGCCGCCGACCTTGTCGGTGGCTGCGGAGAGATTATCGAGACTCGACACGATATGACCTGCCAGCGCTTCACAGAGCGGCGAAGGATCGGCGCGGTTGCGCACCAATGCAATTTTGCAGGAGGGCAACGTCGGGAAATCATCGGCCGGGCCGAGCACCCGCATGCCGGAGCGCAGGGCGCTTTCGGGCAGAACCGAAACGGCGAGCCCGGCCAGGACCGCCGCCCCGACCGCGGTCGAATTCCAGGACGAGTAGAGCACGCGATAGGGTTTGGTACGCCCGTCGAGCGCCGCCGTGGCGGCTTGCCGCCAAGTGCAGAAGGTCCGACCCAGGGCCAGGGGCAGGGGTGTCTGTTCGTGAACGGCATGACGGGCCGACGTGACCCAGAGCAGGCGCTCCCGCCGGATCACCGAAGCCGAACCGCGCGACGAGACATGCGTGATGATGGCAAGGTCGATGTCGGAATGTTCAATCCGCTCCATCAGCATCGGCGTCGGCTCGCAGACCACCGTCACCTCGACGCGCGGATTGGACTGGGAGAACCGCGCCAGGATCTCGGGCAGGTACCGCTCGGCATAATCGTCGGGGAGACCGAGCCGGACGCGGCCGGCCAGTTCCGTTTCGGCGAAACTTGCCAACGCCTCGGTCGAAAGCCGCACGATGCGGCGCGCATAGTCGAGCAGGCGTTCGCCCTCGTCGGTCAGACGTGACGCACGGCCGTCGCGCTCGAACAGCGAGCGACCGACCGTTTCCTCGAGTCGCTTGATCTGCATGGAGACGGCGGATTGCGTCTTGTGCATGGATTCCGCGGCGCGCGTGAAGGTGCCGGTGTCGGCGATCGCGATGAAGCTGCGCAATTGGTCGATGTCGAGTAGCGCCATCATGAGGGCCTGCCTCGGTTCCGCGTCGCTCAATGCGGCGCCGTCGGGGAGATATGACGGAATCCGATGGCTGGCATCAAGAACATTCGTTTTTCCGATCCGCCTTTTTCGACTATGGTCCTTTCACCCAATAAGGATCAAGACCATGCGCGCCCCCAACTCCTCTGCTTCTACCGTTTCCTCCGTTCTCGGACCGGTGATCCGTTTCGCCACCAAGCTACGCGAAGCCGGAGAGCGGCGCCGGGTGGTCCACAATCTTGCGTCCCTCGACGATCACATGCTGCGTGACATCGGCCTGACCCGCTTCGACGTCGACTCCGCCCTGGTCGAACCCGCCTCGACCGACGCGACCCTGGTCCTGGCCGAGCGCGCCCGCGAGTTGCGTCAGCATCAGCGCGCCATCGCGCAGGAGGCTCAGGCTTGGGCTGCCCTGATGCCGGAGACGGATGGTCGTGGCGGTCAGCCTCTGGTCAAGCGCGTCGCCTGACATCTTAATAAGTGATGAACGTCGCCTGATGTGACCAGTTCGTGAATGTGTCGGGCGGTTGTTCCAGGGGTTGTGTCTGGTCTTTGCCGATCAAGGCTGACCTTCACCGATGCGTCTCACCGCGTGCGAGCCGTCTCACGACGCCATGCGCTGTAATGACGGCGGCGCTGCCGAAGATGGCGGCGCCGACCGCCATGCCCGCCATGCCACCTTCGACCCCGCCGTAATGGGCACCCAGGGTCACGAAGGGCACCGTGCCGAGCGTTGCCCGTCCCCAGTTGAACAGCGTCGACAGCAGCGGGAAACCGAGGTTGTTGAAGCAGGCATTGGCGACGAATAGCAGGCCGATGAACAGCCAGGCCGATACGCCCCAGAGGCAGAAGAACCGCAGGTAGTCTGTCATCTCCGGCGACGCCCGGAACAGTGCCGCGAGCGCCGGCCATGACAACGCCAGCAGCAGCCACATCGCCCCGGCATAGGCCACCGTCACGCTGAAGCACCGCGTCATCGTTTCCATGACGCGCGGGTAGAGCCGCGCTCCGAGGTTCTGGCCGAGGATCGGGCCCACCGCTCCGGTGAGGGCGAAAACGACCGCGAAGGCCACATAGACGATCCGGTCGATCACGGCCGAGGCCGCAACGGCGGCGTCGCCATATCCGGCATAGATATGGAGCGCGTAGCCATTGCCGAAGGGCGTGGCGAGGTTGGCGGCCACGGCCGGCACCGCCACGGCGGCGAGGATACCGGCATCGAGCTTCAGACACCGCAGACGCGGCCATTGCAGCAGGCCATGGACACGGCCGACCCCGTGAAGCCCTATCCCCAGCAGCACGAAGCGCGACAGCAGCGTCGAGATGGCGGCGCCGTAGATCCCGAGATGGAACCCGAAGATCAGCGCCGGGTCGAGCACCGCCACCACCACGGCGCCCGTCAGCGTCACATACATGGCGCGCCGCGCGTCGCCGACGGCGCGCAGCACGCCGGACAGCGCCATGCCGATGGCGAAAGGCACGTTGCCGGGCAGCGCGATCTCGAGAAATCGGGCCGCGACGTCGCGTGCCTCCCCCTGTGCGCCGAACAGCGAGAGAAGCCGCCCCGAACCGGCCAGCATTCCCATGGCCACGAAGGCGCTGAGCAGACCGGTGATCAGCAGCCCCGAAGCGACGACGCGGCGGGCCCGTGCGCGATGGTCGGCGCCGAGTGCCCGCGACACCACCGCCGTTATGGCGATGGTGACACCGATGTTGATCGCGATGGGATAGACCATGACCTGCGTGGCGAAACCCACTGCCGCTTTCAGCTGCGTCGCGCCGAGGCGCGACACATAGATCAGGGACAGGAGGTCGACGACGAAGATCGACAGGGTCCCGACCGCGCCCGTCCCGGTCATCACCAGCACATGTCTGAGCACCGAGCCCCGGGTGAAACGGGCCTTGAAGGCCAGATCCCGTTGCGGAGTGGCGACGGATGCGACGGCGTGAGGCAGTGTTTCGGCGTCGCCCGCCGCGGGATCGTCCATCAGGCTCGTCATGGATGTCGGCTCGGGCTCCGTCCGGCTCTTCGCGGCTGGCGCCCGTCTGTAACCCGGATCGGTGGTGCGGAAACCTGCGGCAGAGAGGAAATCTTGCCGCGGCCCGCGCTGCCTCTTCATCCATCCCGGCATCGTGATTAAATGGAACTAGAGATCGAAAGTCTCAGGTGAGACCGAGCGCCGACTTGACCCTTGCGCATCGTTCCCGCAAAAACTGCCGCTAGATGTTGCCCGGGAACGATCGATGACCAAACCGCCGCTGCGAGTCCTTCTCTGCGCGCCCCGGGGCTTTTGCGCCGGCGTGATCCGCGCCATCGACGCGGTGGAGCAGGCGCTGTCGATCTACGGGCCTCCTGTCTATGTGCGGCACGAGATCGTGCACAACAAATACGTGGTCGAGTCGCTGAAGAAGAAGGGCGCCATCTTCGTCGAGGAGCTCGACGAGATACCGGCGACCGACGCGCCGGTGATCTTCTCGGCCCATGGCGTGCCCAAGGCCATTCCGCTCGAGGCCAGCGCCCGCAAGTTCTTCGCCATCGACGCCACCTGTCCGCTGGTCACCAAGGTGCATCGCGAGGCCGAGCTGCATTACCGTCGCGGCCACCTGATCATCCTGGTGGGCCATGCCGGCCATCCGGAAGTGGTGGGGACGCTCGGCCAGTTGCCGGACGGCGCCGTGATCCTGGTTGAGAACATCGCCGACGTGCATCGTCTCGCCGACGAGGCGACGCCGGAGTTTCTGGCGAAAAAGCTCGCCTTCGTGACGCAGACCACGCTGTCGGTCGACGACACGCAGGGCATCGTCGAGACGCTGAAGCTGCGCTTCCCCGAGATCGTCAGTCCTCACAAGGAGGACATCTGCTACGCCACCACCAATCGGCAGGACGCCGTGAAGCAGATTGCGCATTCGGTGGATGCGATGCTGGTCGTGGGTTCGGCCAATTCGTCGAACTCCCAGCGCCTGAAGGAAGTGTCGGAGCGGGCGGGCTGCCGCAATAGCCAGCTCGTGCTGCGGGCCTCGGACATCGATTGGGCGCCGCTGGGCGACCTTCGCGCCATCGGCATCACGGCCGGAGCCTCGGCTCCGGAGGTGCTGGTCGAGGAGATCATCGACGCCTTCGCGGAACGCTACACGATCGAGGTCGAGACCGTCGCCACCGTGACGGAAACGATGTTCTTCCCGCTGCCGCGGGAGTTGCGTGGGATTCAGGAGCCGATGGTAGCCGGCGCGGTGCAGTAAGATTGCGTCACACAATCATCGATAGAAGACGCTTGAAGGCGGACGCTGATCCGACGTAGCATCGAGGGCGGTTCCGAAAGGGACCGCCCTCTCTTCGTTTGGGGGCCGTCATGGTGGTCCGGCTCACAGGATTGCTGCAACTTGCGATGCTGGCTTGGCTAGGGCTGGAGTGCCTGCCGGCCCGGGCCGACGGCGGGCCCTCGTCGGTTGATCATATCGGCGACCTCATCGCCCGCGCCGAGTCGCATCACGGCCTCGGCGACGACGGGACAGCTCTGGCGGACCTCGATCAGGCGCTTCGGCTCGACCCCGCCCGCGTCGATGCCTTGCTGCTGCGCGCGACCCTGCGCGCCGCTGCCGAGGACGATGCTGGCGCGCTGGTTGATTTCGACCGTGCCGCGAACCTGCACGCCGAGGACGGCGCCACGCTGCTGCTCCGCGGAACCGTGCTCAATCACCTCGGCCGAAACGATGACGCGATCGCGGCTTTCGTTCGGGCAGCGCAAAGCGACCCGGGCGAGCCGGCGGGCTGGGGTAAGGCCGCGATCCTGGAGTGGGCGGCCGGCCACCTCGACAGGGCGAAGACCGACCTCGGGAGCGCGATCGCGGCAGCGCCGGGCGATGCCGGTCTCAGGGCGCAGCGGGGGCAGGTTCTCCTAATGCAAGGCGAGGCCGACGCGGCCGCCGTGGATTTCGACACTGCTCTCGCCATCGCGCCTGACAACCTCGATGCGCTGATCGGCCAGGGCGACCTCCGCTACGCGCGCGGTTGGGACACCGGAGCCCTGGCGGACTACGAGGCCGCGGATCGCCAGAAACGCGACCCTATCGAATGCTACAATCGGGCCATGGTCCTGCGCCGGCTGGGCCGAGTGGCCGAGTCTCGCGTCGCGTTCGACGACGCGCGCGCGCTTGACGCCCGTTTCTATGCCTTGGTCGACCGCGCGCTGGCGTCTCCCGCCACGGCACCGGAGAACCCGCTCTCGGCCAACGATGATAGGCTGGCCGTGCCGCCCGGATCGGTTGCGGAGAGTTTCGTCGCGACCATCGATCGTGTGCGACGCGGCGACATCGATGGCGCACGCTATGCCATCGACCGCGCCGTCGTCCTGTCCCCGCAGGATGCCCGGGTACTCATCATCGCCGCGGTCGTGCACCTCGGGGGAGGAGACCCAACCTCCGCGCTGGGCCTCGCAAGGCGTGCCGTGACGGCGGCCCCGCGGATGGCCGAAGCCAAGGCGGAACTCGGCCTCGTTCTCGCGGCGACGGGCCAGCTCGCCGAGGGCCGGGCGGCATTTGAGGAGGCGATCGGCCTCGACCCCGCGGACGCCAACATCCGCAACTGGCGGGGTGGCATGCTGGCCGGCAAGGGTCTGTTGGAGGCCGCTCTCCTCGACTACGACGCCGCGGCGGCGATGCGTTCGGGCCATCCGGACGATCTCTCTGGCCGGGCCGACGTGCTGGTGCGCCTCGGTCGATCGAGCGAAGCCCTGGCGAGCTACGACGCGGCCCTCGCCGGTCGCCCGGAGGACGACCGGATCCGGACAAAACGGGGCGTGCTGCGGCGCAAGGCCGGTGACACGGCAGGCGCCATTTCGGATTTCCTCGTCCTGACCGGCGCTCATCCGGACGACGCGTCCTACCTGGTCAGGCTCGCCAATGCCCAGAGCGCGGCGGGTCGCTTGGACGAGGCCCTGGCCTCCTACGGACAGGCTCTGGCGCTGCAGCCCGATGATCCCATCGCTCTTCTTGACCGCGGGCTCACCTATCTATCGAAGGGCGACGCCATCAATGCCTTGGCGGATTTCGATCGCTCCATTGCTCTTAGACCCGATGCCGCGGACGTCTACGCCGGTCGGGCGATAGCAGAGAGGAGACTGGGGCACCTCGACCGCGCCATCGCGGCCTTCGGCGAGGCTATCGATCGCGCGCCCGAGAAGGAAAGCTGGATCGTCGACCGTGCCGGCGCCGAGCTGGACCTAAGACGGTTCGACGACGCACAGGCCGACTACGATCGCGCGATCAACCTCGATCCTGCCGACTCGGAGGCCTTCGACGGCCGCGCCATCTTACGCAAGCGGCGAGGCGATCTCGACGGGGCGCTCACCGACTACGGCGAAGCGATACGCCTGGCTCCGCGAGCCGCCACTTGGCACAGCAATCGCGGGCTCGCCTACGAAGCGCTCGGACGCAAGGGCGAAGCCCTCGCCGATTATGCCGCCGCGATCTCCCTCGAACCCACGGTTTCATCCGCCTGGATCGACCGCGCCGACCTGCTGAGAAGGCTCCGCAATCTCGATGCGGCCCTCGCCGATGCCGATGAGGCCGTTCGCCTCTCACCCGGAAGAGCATCGGCCTGGAAGACGCGAGGACGGATCCACGTCGCGCAGGGCGAAGACGGCGCCGCCGAGAACGACTATGCCGAAGCCGGGCGGCTTGGCGCGGATGACGTCGAGTTCTGGCGCGACCGCGTCGCGCTGGCCGAGCGACGGCATGATCTGGCCGAAGCCCTGACAGCCCAGACAGCGCTGGTGCGCCTTCGGCCGACTGACCCCAAACCCCTTGTCGATCGTGGCGTCATCTATGGAAAGATGAGTGCCTTCGACCTCGCCAAGGCCGACTTCGACGGTGCCTTGGCGCTGAAGCCGGACAATCCTGCGGGGCTGAGCAACCGCGGCCTGCTGCTCGAGCATCATGGCGAGCTTGATGCCGCCATCGCCGATCTTAGGCGCGCGACGGCGCTCGATCCCACCATGGTCGCGGCTTGGGTCAACCTCGGCCTGGCCTATGCCGACCATCGCTCCTTCGATCTGGCGATCCTCGCCTACGACGAAGTCGTGAAGCTCCAGCCGAAGGACGCCGGTGCGCATGTGAGCCGGGCCAATGTTCGACTGGCGCTCGGTGATCACATGGGCGCCATGGTGGACTACGACGCCGCTCTGATGATCGACCCCGCCCAGCCCTTGGCGCTGTTCGACCGGGCGCTCGAGAACCGCAAGACGGGCCGGCTCGAGGCCGCTCTCTCCGACTACGAGGCGCTGCTGCGCGTGATGCCCGACGACAGCGAGACTCGACGGGCTCGGGACGCCGTGAAGGCCGAGATGGCGGGCGTCAGCGCTCCCGTGTCCTCGGCTGCGGAACGGCGGGAGCGGACCATCGCCAGCATGACGGATGCATTGACCCTCGATCCGCATGCCACCTGGGCGCTGCTGCGTCGGGCCAAGGAGCAGCTGGCAGGCAACCGCCCCGCACTGGCCCTGGCCGATTTCGAGGCGGCTCTGGCCATCGAGCCCGACAATACCGTGGCGCGGGACGGACACGCCCGCGCTATGGCGGCCGGAGCGCCGCGCTGACTGCTCCGGTTTGACCGGACCAGAGGCCGCCGCTACCAAGCGGCTCCTCACCCCGGGATGCCCGATGGCCGTCTACACCGATGTTTCCGACGCCGACCTGTCCGAGTTTCTGGGGCGCTACGACGTCGGGCGCCTGCTGTCCTGCAAGGGGATCGCCGAGGGCGTCGAGAACACCAATTATTTCGTCCATACGGAACGCGGCAACTTCATCCTGACGCTCTATGAGAAGCGCGTCGCCGCAGCGGACCTGCCCTTCTTCATCGAGCTCATGGACCATCTGGCGTCGCGCGGGCTGAACTGCCCACGGCCCGTGCGGGACCGTCAGGGCGAGGCGCTCGGCACGCTGGTGGGCCGCCCGGCCGCCATGGTGACGTTCCTCGACGGCGTGTGGATCAAGCGCCCCAGCGTCGATCATTGCGCCGCGCTCGGCGGGGCACTCGCCGAGCTGCACCGCGCCGGTGCGGATTTCTCCATGCGTCGACCGAATGGACTGTCGATCAACAGCTGGCCGGGGCTCTTCGCAGCCGCGGGAGCCGACGCCGATAGAGTGGCCCCTGGCCTGACCGAGCTCGTTACCGAAGAGCTCGCTATCCTGGCGGCGCGCTGGCCACGCGGACTGCCGGAGGGCGTGATCCACGCCGATCTCTTCCCCGACAACGTCTTCTTTCTCGGCGACCGGCTGTCGGGGCTGATTGACTTCTACTTCGCCTGCACCGACAGCCTCGCCTACGATGTGGCGGTCTGCCTCAACGCCTGGTGCTTCGCGTCCGATGGCAGCTTCGATCCTGCCCGCGGGCGAGCCATGCTCGACGGCTATTGCGCGGTCCGGCCGCTCGCCCCGGAGGAGGCCGAAGCGCTGCCGCTCCTGGCGCGGGGCGCGGCGTTGCGCTTCATGCTGACGCGGCTCGTCGACTGGCTGAACGTCCCCCCGGGTGCCCTGGTGAGACCCAAGGATCCGCTCGAATATCTCGGCAAGCTGCGGTTTCACCGCACGGTCGACACGGCCGCAACATACGGGCTCCGATGACCGACACGATCACGATCTGGACCGATGGCGCCTGCTCGGGCAATCCGGGGCCCGGCGGCTGGGGCGCCATCGTGCGTTTCGCGGGTGCCGACCGCGATCTCAAGGGTGGCGCGGCCGACACGACCAACAATCGCATGGAGCTGATGGCCGCCATCACGGCGTTGAAGTCCCTGGACGAGCCCAGCGACGTCGATCTCTACACCGACTCGCAATATGTGCGCGGCGGTATTACTGGCTGGATGGCGGGCTGGAAGCGCAACGGCTGGCGCACGGCCGACAAGAAACCGGTGAAGAATATGGAGCTCTGGCAGGAGCTCGACGAGGCGACGGCGCGCCACAAGGTTCGATGGCATTGGGTCAAGGGCCACGCCGGCCATCCCGAGAACGAGCGCGCCGACCTTTTGGCCCGGCAGGGCATGGCGCCGTTTCTCAGGCGGTAATCGGCTCGCTGCCGCCGCTGCAATCTTCGCAACACCGGAGCTCAAGGCCTTCAGGCCCCACGCTCGCCAAACCCGGCTCGCGCCTGTAGGGTCGCGTCCATGACCCCAGCCCTTCTCTTCGACATGGACGGGACGCTCGTCGACACCGAGCACCTCCATTTTTCGGCGTTCCAGACCATCCTGTCGCCCCATGGCGTCGAGCTCAGCTGGGCGGACTATCGGCAGTTCATCATGGGGCATCCCAACCACGCCATCGCGGCGCATTTCCTGCCCCACGTGGCCGAGGAGCATCACGCGGGACTGATGGACGACAAGGAGGCGCGCTACCGGTCGCTCGTCACCGACGTGTCGGCGTCCGACGGACTCATGGACCTGTTCGACTGGGCCGATGCCGAAGGCATTCCCTATGCGGTCGTCACCAACGCGCCGCGCGCCAATGCCGAATTGGTGCTGGAGGCGCTGAAGATCCGCTCCCGGTTCAAGGCCGTGGTGGCGGGCGACGAGGTCGAAAAGCCGAAGCCTCACCCGATGCCCTACTTGAAAGCCGCGGCGGCGATCGGAGGAGACCTCGCCCGCACCGTGGCCTTCGAGGATTCCGGCTCGGGCCTGACCTCGGCGCTGGCCGCGGGCCTGCAGGTGGTGGGTGTCGCGTCGCCTCTCGATGAAAACGGCCTCAAGGCCCTGGGCGCCGGCCTGTTGATCCAGGACTACCGCGACCCGTTGCTACTGGGTTTTCTCAAGCGGCAACTCGGCCTCGAGAGCGCCCGGGGCGAAGCCCCGCCGCCGTGACCTGAACCCCGCGGGACTCCTGTTTCGCTTCAACGCGGAGCGACGGCCTCAGGCGCGAAAGCGCGTCCCTGAGCTTCCTTTTCATCGCGCGCGGCATTAGGTGTGGGCCGCCTGTCCAACGCAAAGGCCTCGACGTTTCAGATGCGGTTGTCCCAGGTTCTCGTTCTGCTCGCCGCCGAGCCTGAGGAGCGCGTCAGTTTTCGAGAGATCCTCGCTATTCTGAGCGATCGCTCATTCGCTATTCTGGTCGTGCTGCTCGGGCTGCCGAACTGCCTGCCCATGCCGCCGCCGATCCCGACGATCTGCTCGTTGCTCCTCATCATGATCGCCCTGCAGATGCTCGTACGGCGCCCGGAACCGTGGTTCCCCGGTGTCGTCCTGCGGGGGTCGGTGGCGCGCGCCGACATCCTGCGCGCCGTCAAACGCGCGCTGCCCGTGGTCAGCGTGCTGGAGCGCTGGTCGCGACCGCGGCTCGGCATCTTCGACCAGCGCACGGCCTCGCTGCTCAGCGCCATCCTGCTGCTCACCCTGTCGATCGGCATGCTGCTGGCCGCTCCCCTGATCGGACAAGTGCCCTATGGCCTCGCCGTCTGCCTGTTCGGCCTCGGTCAGATCGAGCGCGATGGCGTGCTGGTCCTGACGGGTATGCTGGCAGGAGCTGTCGGCGTCGTGCTGAGTGCCAGTTTCATCTACGGCGTCGTGCTGGGTCTGCGAAACCTGTTCTGAACTCCTGACCGATGGGCTCCGTTCACAGGCGCCGGCCCCGGCGCGGGGCCGCGGAGGTATCGGACATGAAGCTCTATTGGGGCAAGCACAGCTGCGCGATCGGCATCCACATCCTGCTCGAGGAGGTCGGTGCCGCGTTCGAGCTCGAGGAGCTCGACGTCCTGGGCGGCGAGACCGAGAAGCAACCGTTCAAGACGATCAATCCCAAGGGGAAAGTCCCGGTGCTGGTCCGCGACGACGGTTCACGGCTGACCGAATACGGAGCGATCGCGACCTGGCTGGCGCTGACCTACCCCGCCCACCGCCTTATCCCCGAAGATGTCGAGGATCGGGTGCGGGCGCTCGAGATCATGGATTACGCCGTCGGTACGCTGCACGGACAGGCTTTCGGGCGCGTCTTCCTACCGGCGAAGTTCGAGCCCAAGGACCTGCTGCACAAGGCCGGCCTGGGCCAATCGAGCACCAAGGCCGAAGGTCTCGCCATGGTCAGGGAAGGCTTGGCGATTCTCGACCGACAGATGGAAGGTCGCCCTTACGCGGGTGGCCAGACTTTCTCGATCGCCGACACGGCGCTGTTCTACTGCGAGCGCTGGGCGCCGCAGGTCGAGGTCGCGCTCCCGCCAAACCTCGCGGCCCATTACGATCGGATGGGGGAACGGCCGAGCGTCCGCCGTGCGCGAGAGGTTTACGGCGAGGCGTGACGCCTTTCCCTTCTCCCGTTCTAGGGGAGAAGAGACACTCACACCCAGGCCGGCCGCCGCAGATCCAGGGTCATCGGGAACTCGCCGACGCGCTCCTCGGACGGCACCACGATGGCGCCGCTCGTGTGGCCGAGTCCCGTGAAGCGGGCACGGCGCCGAGCCTCCGCCTCGAAGGCGTTGACCGGGAACGTGTCGTAGTTCCGGCCGCCCGGATGCACGACGTGATAGACGCAGCCACCGATCGAGCGGCGCGACCAGGTGTCCACGATGTCGAAGGTGAGCGGCGCCTGGACCTGCACGAAAGGCTGCATGGATCTGGCCGGCTGCCACGCCTTGAACCTCACGCCCGCCACCGACTCGCCCGCCACACCCGTCGGCACGAGCGGCACCGGACGGCCGTTGCAGAGCACGACGTGGCGGCCCGGCGTCGCGCCCGACAGCTTCACCTGGACGCGTTCCACCGAGGAATCGACGTAGCGGGCTGTCCCGGTCGAGGAGCCTTCCTCGCCGAGCACATGCCAGGGCTCGAGCGCCTGACGGAGTTCCAGCGTGACGCCGTCGCGCTCCACCGTCCCGTAATGGGGAAAGCGGAACTCCCGCTGCGCGTCGAACCATTGCGGGTCGAAGGCGTAGCCGGCGCCTTCGAGGTCCCGCAGCACTTCGAGGAAGTCGCGTTCGACGAAATGCGGCAGCATGAACTTGTCGTGCAGCGTGGTGCCCCAGCGGACCAGCGGGCCGTCGAGAGGCTCACGCCAGAACCAGGCGACCAGGGCGCGGATCAGCAGCTGCTGGGCGAGGCTCATCCGGGCATCGGGCGGCATCTCGAAGGCGCGGAACTCGACGAGGCCGAGGCGGCCCGTGGTGCTGTCGGGCGACCAGAGCTTGTCGATGCAGATCTCGGCGCGGTGGGTGTTGCCACTGACGTCGACGAGCAGGTTGCGAAACAGCCGGTCCACCATCCAGGGCCGGATGTTGGGCTCCTCGGGCCCGGGGACCTGGGAGAGTGCCACTTCCATCTCGTAAAGGCCGTCGTGCCGGGCCTCGTCGATGCGCGGCGCCTGGCTGGTCGGGCCGATATACATGCCGGAGAACATCACCGAGAGGCAGGGGTGGCGCTGCCAGAAGAGGATGATGCTTTTGAGGAGATCCGGCCGCCGCACGAAAGGCGAGTCGTTGGGCGTCGCGCCGCCGAGCACGACGTGATTGCCGCCGCCGGTGGCGGTGTGACGGCCGTCGGTCATGAACTTGTCGGCGCCGAGCCGCACTGCGCGAGCATCCTCGTAGAGACCGCGGGTGATCTCCACCGCGTGGCGCCAATCCGTCGCCGGCTGCACGTTCACCTCGATGACGCCGGGATCGGGCGTCACCTTGATGACGTTGAGGCGCGGGTCGTAGGGCGGATCGTATCCCTCGATGTGGACCGTGAGACCGAGGTCGGCGGCGGCGCCTTCGACGGCGGTCAGCAGCTCCAGATAGTCTTCGAGCCGGTCGACCGGCGGCATGAAAACATAGAGCTGCCCGTCGCGCGGCTCGACCGCGAAAGCTGTCCGCACCGCGGGATCATGGCGGGCATAGTCGGCAGGCCTCACGGAGAGCGGTCGGGCGGCGCGGGATTCCGTGACCGTGGTGAGCTGGTCGGGGTCGGGCAGGGGGGCCCGGGGTTCCGTCGGGTCCTGCGGCGCCGCATAGGGGAAGCGTGACGGCGGAATGAAGTCCAGCGACTCGAGCGGCAGGCGGAAGCCGAGCGGCGAGTCGCCAGGGGTCAGGAAAATGTGCTCGCGGCGCGTCTGCCAGATCTCGCTAGCCCAGTCGCGACCCCATCGGGTTATCGGCATCACGTAGCCGGTCGGCGTCGTCAGGCCGCGCGAGAAGACGCGGGCGATGCGGGCGCGCTGCTCGGCCGTTCCGACGGGCGCCTGCAGGGCGTCGATCTCGCGGGGCAGGGCGGCTTCCTTGAGAAGCCAGTGGGCGGGATCCTCGAAGACCGCCTGAACATATTCATGCTCGAGACCCAGGCGATGCGCGACGGCCTGCATGAGGCGGCGTGCGTCCTCGGGCCGGGCGGAACGTGCGCCGGTCTCGCTGGCGATGAGATCCGGGTTGCGCCAGATCGGCTTCCCGTCCTTGCGCCAGAACAGCGAAAAGGCCCAGCGCGGCAGGCTCTCGCCGGGGTACCATTTGCCCTGGCCGTAATGCAGGAAGCCGCCGGGCGCGAACCGCTCCCTCAGCCGGCGAATCAAGCTGTCGGCGAGGCCTCGCTTGGTCGGGCCGACGGCCTCGCTGCTCCACTCGGGCGCCTCGAAATCGTCGATCGAAATGAAGGTCGGCTCGCCTCCGGTGGTGAGGCGCACGTCCTGAGCCTTGAGATCGGCATCGACCCTGAGGCCGAGCGCGTCGAGGGCCGTCCAGGCCTCGTCCGAGAAGGGGAGCGAGATGCGCGGCGCCTCGGCGACGCGGCTCACCTCCATCTTATGCTCGAAGGTGATCTCGCAGGGGTCGAGAGCACCCGAAATGGGAGCGGCGGCGCGGTAATGCGGCGTCGCGGCGAGCGGGATATGACCCTCCCCGCAGAGCAGGCCGGAGGTGGCATCGAGGCCGATCCAGCCGGCGCCCGGAAGGTAGACTTCGGCCCAGGCATGGAGATCGGTGAAATCGTGCCGTGTGCCGAGCGGGCCCGAGACGGGGTCGATGTCGGCCTTGAGCTGGATGAGATAGCCCGATACGAACCGCGCCGCGAGGCCGAGGCCGCGTAGGATCTGGACCATGAGCCAGGCGGAGTCGCGGCAGGAGCCGGACTGCAGCGTCAAGGTCTCCTCGGGCTCCTGCACGCCCGGCTCGAGGCGGATCACATAGGCGATTTCCCGCGACAGGCGCGTGTTGATGTCGATCAGCAGATCGATGGACCGCCGGGGCTCACGCGAAATCGTGTCGAGGAAAACCTGGACCTTGGGGCTCGGCGTCGCCGCGTCGAGATAGGCGGCGACCTCGGCGCGGGTCTCGGCGTCGTAGGCGAAGGGAAAGGTTTCGGCCTGCGGCTCGACGAAGAAATCGAACGGGTTGATCACCGCCATCTCGGCGGTGAGGTCGACCTCGATGCGGAGGTGTTCGGTCTTGTTCGGGAAGACCAGCCGCGCCAGCCAGTTGCCGTGCGGGTCCTGCTGCCAGTTGATGAAGTGATCCGTGGGCGAGACCGTCAGCGCGTAGCTCGGGATCTCGGTCCGGCAATGGGGCGCCGGCCGCAAGCGAATGACCTGTGGTCCGAGCGATACGGGACGATCGTAGCGATAATCCGTGACGTGATTGATCGCGGCCCGCACCGGCATCGCAGTCTCCTTCGGAGAGGGTCGCGGAACGCATTGCGTCCCGGGAATAGCTCGGGAGGTACGGCCCCGACCCTGCCGGCGTCAACCGGGCGATGTGCTGAAATGTTGGGCCTTTTCGGCGCGGCGGCTGCGCGTCTGCCACTTGTTCGGACTCTGAGAAGCCGGGCTCTACGCCAGTTCGCGCGAAGCCCGCACCCAAACAGAGCCGGCGGCGTTGAGCCTCGCAATGCGCGACCTCGGAAGGGCCGACACACATGACTTTGGAATTGACCTATCTCGCCTGGACGCTGGTACTTGCGCTGATCTACATCGGCTTGCCGTCGCAGTTGCGCACGATCGAGACGGGTACGGCCTACAACGCCAGCCCGCGGGACGAGGCAGGTCCCCCGGTCGGCAAGATCACGGGGCGGCTACAGCGCGCCCAGCAGAACCTGTTCGAGACGCTGCCGCTCTTCATCGGCGCGGTGCTGATCGCCCATGTCGGGGGCCGCGACGGCGCTCTGACGGGTTGGGGCGTGACGCTCTACTTCTGGGCCCGGCTGGTCTACCTGCCGCTGTACGCCTTCGGCATCCCCTATGCCCGATCCCTGGTCTGGGTCGTCTCCCTGGCCGGGCTGATCATGGTCATCGTCGCCGACCTGCACGGCTGAGGCCGACCGGACAGGGTGGCCCGCTCTCGCGCTTCGCCCTGTCACGCCCTTGTGACCGGCATCATCACTTTGTAGGATTTTCGGGAGGTCCGGAGAGACCGATCGAGCAAGCGACCGAGGTCGGAGGAAGCGCCATGTCTCACCCCGCGCACGTTCACGATGTGCCCGAGACCTTCAAGAAGAGAGCCCTGGTCGGAGCGCATCGTTACGAGGAGATGTACGCCCGATCGCTACGCGATCCGGACGCGTTCTGGGGCGAGCAGGGCCAGATCATCGATTGGGTCAAGCCTTACAGTCGCGTCAAGAACACCTCCTTCGCGCCCGGCGCCGTGTCGATCGAGTGGTTCGGCGACGGCACCACCAACGTGTCGACGAACTGCATCGACCGGCACCTCGCCGAGAAGGGCGACAAGGTCGCGATCCTGTGGGAGGGCGATGACCCGAAGGACTCGCGCCGCGTCACCTACCGCGAGTTGCACGTCGAAGTCTGCCGCTTCGCCAACGTGCTGAAGGCCAAGGGCGTCGGCAAGGGCGACCGCGTCACCATCTACATGCCGATGGTGCCCGAAGCGGCTTTCGCCATGCTGGCCTGCGCGCGCATCGGCGCGGTCCATTCGGTGGTTTTCGGCGGGTTCTCGCCCGAGGCCCTGGCAGGGCGCATCACCGGCTGCGACTCCAAAATCGTCGTCACGGCCGACGAGGCTGTGCGTGGCGGCCGCACCATCCCCCTGAAGAAGAACGTCGATGCCGCGGTCGAGAAGGCCGGCATCGTCGAGCACGTCGTCGTGGTGAAGCGGACCGGCGCCGCGGTCGCCATGACGGCGGGGCGCGACGTCTACTACGACGAGGCCGCGCGCAAGGTCGGCGAGGACTGCCCGGCCGAAGAGATGGCGGCCGAAGCGCCGCTCTTCATCCTCTATACCTCGGGCTCGACCGGCCAGCCCAAGGGCGTGCTGCATACGACAGGAGGCTATCTCGTCTATGCGGCGATGACGCATCGATACGTCTTCGACCTGCACGAGGACGATATCTACTGGTGCACGGCGGATGTGGGCTGGGTGACGGGGCACAGCTATATTATGTATGGCCCGCTTGCCAACGGCGCCACGACGCTGATGTTCGAAGGCGTCCCCAACTACCCCAGCGTGTCGCGCCTGTGGGAGGTGGTCGACAAGCACAAGGTGTCGATCCTCTACACGGCGCCGACCGCCATCCGCGCCCTGATGGGGGCGGGCGACGAGCCGGTGAAGCGGACCAGCCGCGCCAGCCTGCGGCTGCTCGGCTCCGTCGGCGAGCCCATCAATCCCGAGGCCTGGGAATGGTACCACCGCGTGGTGGGCGAGGGCCGTTGCCCCATCGTCGACACGTGGTGGCAGACCGAGACCGGCGGCATCCTGATCACGCCGCTGCCCGGCGCCACGAAACTGAAGGCCGGCTCGGCCACCCGGCCCTTCTTCGGCGTGAAGCCGGAGGTGGTCGATGCCGAAGGCCGGGTCCTCGACGGCGCCTGCGAGGGCAATCTCGTCATCGCCGACAGCTGGCCGGGCCAGATGCGCACCGTCTACGGCGATCACAAGCGCTTCGAGGAGACCTATTTCTCGGCCTATGCGGGGAAGTACTTCACCGGCGACGGCTGCCGCCGCGACGAGGACGGCTATTATTGGATCACGGGCCGCGTCGACGACGTCATCAACGTGTCGGGTCACCGCATGGGGACGGCGGAGGTGGAGAGCGCGCTGGTGGCGCACGACAGCGTTTCCGAAGCTGCGGTCGTCGGCTTCCCGCACGACGTGAAAGGGCAGGGCATCTATGCCTATGTGACGCTGATGGCGGGCGTCGAAGCCACCGACAGCCTGCGCAAGGCTCTGGTGGCCCATGTGCGCCAGGAGATCGGCCCGATCGCCTCGCCCGACGTGATCCAGTTCGCCCCCGGCCTTCCCAAGACGCGGTCGGGCAAGATCATGCGCCGCATCCTTCGCAAGATCGCCGAGAACGAATTCGGCAGTCTGGGCGACACCTCGACCCTGGCTGATCCCTCCGTGGTCGACGACCTCGTGGCCAACCGGGGCTGAGCCGGGTCGGTTACGTGGCGGAGACACGCATCGGGGTGATAGTCGTGTCACGTCCAGTGTGGGCATAGGGCAGGCGTGATCGTCCGAAACGGGGAACTCGTCCCGTTGCCTCGAGCGCCAGTCCGGGCAACGGTCTTAATCGTTCACCTTCCCGGCAGCTTACGCGGGCGAGGCGACGACGGGTAACGCCCCGTTCAGCCGGCGGAGGTCACTTTGCCCTGCGGTCGGACGGGATTGGCCAGGAGCGTCTCACATGGAAGTCACGCAGCGCGAGGGGTTCGACAGCCGGTCCCGGCAGGGTCATCGCGGACCGGTCGTCGCTCATGTCATGCTGGCCTGCTGCATCGTCGTCGCGGCCCTGATGGTCCTTTATACGGCGGTGTCTCCGGCCCGCGCGGCGAGCTACGAGGGCGTGATCGGGTATGCGCCGGGGACGGTCGTGATCAGCCAGTCGCAGCGCCGCCTGTATCTCATCACGGAAGACGGCACGCCGATCTCCTATCCGGTCGCAGTCGGAAAATCCGGCAAGCAGTGGCGCGGCACCGTCTCCATCGACGGCAAGTACCGCAATCCCGCCTGGGCCCCCCCGGCCGAGGTCAAGCGCGCCGAGCCCTGGCTGCCGAACTTTATTCCTGGCGGTTCCTCGCGTAATCCCATGGGGATGCGCGCCCTCACGTTGACCGGTGGTGAATACGCCATCCACGGCACCAACCGGCCTACCAGCATCGGCACGGCGGCCTCCTACGGCTGCATTCGCATGTATAACCGCGATATCGTGGATCTCTTCGACCGTGTCGCCGTCGGAACCCCGGTCGTCATGATGCCCTGAAGGGTCCAGGCCGTTTTCCTCAGACGGTTGAGCGCTTTCCGGAACCGCGTCGTCGTTCGCTACGTTGGCTCGCCGACATGGGGGGTGGAGGCGGCGCGAGACGCGTCCCCGGCCCCCGCTGGCTGGAGGACACGATGGCTGACCCTTTCGATACTGGTTCGAACTCGAGCTTCGGCGCCCAGACAGCCAGGGCCAAGGACGACCTTAACGCGCGGTTCCAGGGTCTCCGGCGCGATGCGGCACAAAGTGCGACCAGCGCCGCCGAAAGTATCGACGCTCGCCTCGGAGCCCATGCCGATCCCTCCTCGATCGGTGAGCAGGCGTCCGACGCCGCCGACGAAGCCAAGGGCATGGCCTCCTCCATCGCAGAACAGGCTCGCGCCCGGTTGAACGAGATCGTCGACCAGCAAAAGGCGGCTGGTGCCGACAAGATCGCCGGTGTCGCCAAAGCCGCTCACTCAGCCGCCGACAACCTCGACCAGACCAATCCGCACATGGCGCGTCTCGTCCGCAGCGCAGCAGACAATGTCGACAAGGTGGCCGAAGACTTTCGCTCGCGCGACATCGGCGAGGTTTTGGCAACTGTCGCCGATTTCGGTCGACGTCAGCCCGTGGCCTTCTTCGGTGGTGCCGTCCTTGCCGGATTCCTCCTGTCGCGCTTTTTCAAGAGTGACGTGCCGCTGATGGTCGACCCGGCGGTCTTCACCGACCGTCGGGTCTGACGGCGAAAGCGGAGGCATGCCATGACCGTCGAACCCCAGGGACGTCCGTCGACGCCCTCTCTTTTCGCCGACGCGCTGTCGCAGATGACGACGCTGTTCGAGACGGAGATCCGTCTCGTCCGCACGGAGGTGTCCGAGAAGATCTCGCTCGCCATCAATGCCGTCATCATCCTGCTGGTGGCGGCGGTGCTGCTCATCGTTGGCCTGTTCATCATCCTGTTCGGGATCGTCGAACTCGTTATTTTCTTCGGCGTCGTCGCGTGGCTCGCATACTTCATTGTCGGCGGCGTCTTCGCGCTGATCGGTGTGATTGCGCTTGTGGTCGCATTGAAACGGCTGTCGGCCGATAAATTGATGCCCAAGAAAGCCATCGATCAGCTCGGCAAGGATGCCGTCGTGGTAAAGGAACAGGTTCAATGAGCGGCGACAGCAGTCGGCAATCGTCCAGCGAGGTCGCCCACGAGGCGGAGGACACACGCGCCAGTCTGGCGTCCACGCTGGAGCAACTGCGCAATAATCTCCGGCCAGAAAACGTGATGGAGGAGGTCGTGTTCAACGCGCGGATCGGAGCCTCGACCGTCGCCGACAGTGTCGTCGGCGTGGCGAAGCAATATCCCATTCCGTCGATGCTGATCGCGGCTGGTTCCGCCATGATTCTGGGCCTTTTCGCCAAGCGCTCGGGCAAGTCGGACACGACCGGCTTCGAGGCGCTCGACACGGAATCGCGGTTTCGCGCCGCCGAGGGACGTTCCTCGCTGGCCGCTACATCAACACGGCCGGCGATGCTCCGAAATCCGTCGAGATTTCCCCCAGCGCGAGGGGCTTCCTCGTCCTTCGTCGGTGAGAGTCTTGCGAGCGCCCGGGACGCCATCACCGAGCGCGTCGCCACGCAGACAGACGCCGTGCGCCGACAAGCCTCGCAAGCCTATGATTCCACATCCTCGCAAGCCGGTGATGCCATGCAGACTCTGTCCCGCTATCTCCCTCACGATCGAGGCGAGGTGAAATCCAAGCTTTCGACCCTTCTCGACGAGCAGCCGCTGATCCTGGGTGCAATCGGTCTGGCCATCGGGGCCGCGATCGGGGCCGCTCTGCCGATGACGCAGACGGAAGATAACCTGATGGGCAGCACGGCGCATCGTCTGCGCGATACTGCAACCGATGCGGCGAAGCACGAGCTGGATGGTCTTCGCGCTGCGGCAGGCGAGGCAGTTGGAGCGGTTCGCCAGTCGGCCGGCGACAATCTGCACGATTTCGTCAAGGACGTCGGCGACAGTGCAAAGACGGTGGTCGGCAAGGCCGGTGACTCGCTTGCTGCAGGGTCCCGCGACGTCTGAGGCTTCAGGGCCGCGCGGCATCCGGCGCGCGGCCTCGAAGATTAGAAGTCCGACGCGATGCCCTTGTTCTCCCAATCACCGTATCGCACCGGCTCCGGCCCCTGACGCCCGTTGATCTCCCGGGGACGGGCCTCCGTCTCGGCCCGCTTCGATGCGGCGCGCCGTGCCTCCGCCTCGGCAAGAGCGCGAGCTGCCGCACTTGTATGCGGTCCGGTCTGAGCCACGAGTGCGGCCTCCGCGGAAATTGTCGAGCGATCCTCGTCCATCACGGTTCCACCACCTTTATCGGGCACGCAGAGGGATCTAGGCAGGCCGCCTGTCTACCCTATTTACGTCGCCTGTTGCCCTTCGGATATGCGACCGAAGTGTGCCGGTTGGAAGGCCCTCCATCATGCTGACATATGCGGCCGTCCGGTCGGACAATGCATCTTCTGACCCAGCGATTGCCTGATCCATGCCGCCCCGTATGCCCGCCGGCCGTCCTCTACGCTCGAAACCCGGTATGAAGACGCCTCTCCCGCCTCCGGAACTGCCCCCGGGTCTCGCCTGTCGGCTCGCCGCGGCTGCGGCTTTGAGCGACGTCGTCATGAACGGCCGAGGTCTCGAGGAGGCATTGGCCGGGGCCGCCCAGCATCCACGTTTCGTGACCGCGCTCGATGATCGTGACCGGGCGCTGGCCAGATCCATCGTTATCGTCTCCCTTCGGCGTCTCGGGACCCTGCGACGGTTTCTCGGTCGGCTGCTCGACAAGGGACTGCCGAAGAAGAGCGGCCAATTGGAATGGATTCTGGCCGTCACGGCTGCCCAGATCCTGTTCCTCGACATTCCCGACCACGCGGCCGTCAACGCCTGCGTGCAGGCGGTTCGGCTCGATCCGGCGAGCCAGGGCTTTGCCGCGCTGGCCAATGCTGTGGCGCGCAACATCGCGCGCCAGCGTGACGAGCACGAGAGCGACGACCCCTTCGCCGATACGCCGACTTGGCTGGCGACCCGCTGGCGCAAGACCTACGGCGACGAGACGGCCGCCGCCATTGCAGCCGCCAATCGCTCCGAGACCACGCTCGACGTAACGGTGAAATCCAACCCGGAGCTTTGGGCGGACAGGCTCGACGGCGATGTCCTGTCGACCGGGTCCGTCCGACTTCATACCAGCGCCACGCCGGTTCCCGATCTGCCCGGCTATGCCGAGGGCGAATGGTGGGTGCAGGATGCCGCCGCGGCTTTGCCTGCCCGTCTGCTGAAGACGGAAACCGGCGAGCGCGTGGCCGACCTCTGCGCGGCCCCTGGCGGAAAGACCGCGCAACTGCTGCTGACGGGCGCCACCGTGACTGCGGTGGATCGCTCTGCGGAGCGTCTGAAGCGTTTCTCGCTCAATCTGGAACGCCTCGGCTTCACCGCCGAGACGGAGGTCGCGGATGCGACCGCCTATTCGGCGCAGCCCTTCGACGCCATCCTTCTCGACGCGCCTTGCACGGCCACCGGCACGATGCGGCGTCATCCGGATGTCGGCTGGACCAAGCGGGCTTCCGATTTGGTGACGCTCTCGGCTCTGCAGAGCCGCATGCTCGACCGCGCCGCGACGCTTCTGCGGCCGGGAGGACGGCTGGTCTATTGCACCTGTTCCATCGAGCCCGAAGAGGGGGAGATGCAGATCGCCGCGCTGCTGCGCCGCAATCCGGATCTCGTTCGCTCGCCGATCGCGGCGGAGGAGATCGGCGGCCTCACGGCGAGCATCACGGCTCTGGGCGAGTTGCGCACTTTGCCCTGTCACCCGGCGCGGATCGAGCCAGCGCTGACGGGACTCGACGGGTTCTACGCGGCGCGGCTTTCACGCAGGTCCTGAGGTGATCGACGCCGCGTGGATCAGCCGTCCCGCACCTCGGTGGAGCTTTCGTGGTCGATGACGAGATCGTCCTCGATCCCGCTGGCTTGTCGATCGAGGAGGGCGAGCGAGCCATGCATGGCGATGTTCTCACGCTCTGACATCGACCGCATGATGGCGATGTCCCACCCGTCCTGACCTCGCGCTTTGATTAGCCGTCTCTCGATGTCACGGACTCTCGAGGTGGGATCGTTCGGCCCGGGAACGTAGATCGCCTTTCCGTCTCGCCCGAACGTGAAGGTCTCCGTGGATGCCGCGGCGTCGATCCCGTCGAGCACCTTCGCAACGGTCCGGTAGTCTTTGGCCGGATCCATGCCGCAGGAGGTCCCGAAGGCGACAGCGTCGAGGATCAACTTTTTGGCGGAGGCAGGGTCGATCGCGACCATGCCCTGTCCACCAGCCGCGAAGTCATCGACCTGTTCGTCGAGGTCAGATGGCGCCATCTCGCGATAGAAGGCATCTTTCACGCCAAGGCATAGCAGGTCGACGAGGAAGAAACCGCAGCCGAGCGCTCCGGTGGGAAGTCGCTTGGCTAAAACGACATGACCGATCCCGGCCTCCACCATGTCGGCGAGGCGCAAGCATTGCTCGACCGGGCTCGCCGCCGCAATCGCGATCCTGCCGGGCAGGCTCGAGGCCAAGCGTTCCGCCTGCTGCTTGACCGCAACGGTCTGTCGGCGGCGAACGGCCTTCGCGGCTTGCTTCTGCTGCCTGTTCCCGCCTTTGCCAGCCATGGTCCCTCTCCCGTTCAAGAACGGGAGAGTGCCAGAACGGTCAGGCTTGGATCAAGCCGCTGCGCGCTTGTTGTAGAGGTCGAGGCAGACGGCGCCAAGCAGCACCAGGCCCTTGATGACCTGCTGGTAATCGATGCCGATGCCGAGGATCGACATGCCGTTGTTCATCACGCCGATGATGAAAGCGCCGATCACCACGCCCGTGACCTTGCCGACACCGCCCGACGCCGAGGCGCCGCCGATGAAGCACGCCGCGATGACGTCGAGCTCGAAGCCGAGGCCGCCTTTTGGGGTGGCGGTGTTGAGGCGCGCCGCGAAGATCATGCCGGCGAGCCCCGCCAGCACGCCCATATTGGCGAAGGTCAGGAAGGTGAGCCGATCGGTCTTGATGCCCGACAGGCGGGCCGCCTTGACGTTGCCGCCCAGAGCATAGATGCGCCGGCCGATCGTGGTCTTGTTGGTGACGAAGCGGTAGATCAGGATCAGGATCGTCATGATGATCAGGACGTTCGGCAGCCCCCGGTAGGAGCCCATCTGATAGGCGAAGCCGATCAGCATCACGGCTAGAAAGCCGTTCTGCAGCAGGAATCCGCCCCAGCCCTCCCCGGCGACGCCATGCGACGCCCGCACGAGGCGACGACGCAATGCGATACCGACGAACAGTGCGGCGATGACCGCCGCCACGATGACGGAGGTCCAAGGTCCGGCGAAGTTCGGGAAGAAGCCCTTGGCGAGGAGTTGGAACACGTCGGGGAAGGGACCCACCGAGGCGCCGTTCAGCACCGCGAGCGTCAAGCCGCGGAAGACCAGCATGCCGGCCAAAGTGACGATGAAGCTCGGGATTCCGAAGTAGGCGACGAAATACCCCTGCGCCGCTCCGACGATGCCGCCCACGATGAGGCAGATCACCGTCGCAAGCCCGTAGTTCATCGGTGGGATGTCGACCCCGACCGAGTCGAGCCCGATGAACCCCAGGCCGAGATGCAGCCCTTGCACCATCAGCACGGCGGCGAGCGCGCCGACGAAGCCCACGATGGAGCCGATCGACAGGTCGATGTGACCCGCCACGATGATCAGCAGCATGCCCAGCGCCATGACGACGACGTAGCTGTTCTGCAGGATGAGGTTGGTGAGGTTCAGCGGCTGGAACAGCACGCCGTTGGTCTTGAATTCGAAGAACAGCATGATGGCGGCGAGCGCCATCAGCAGCCCGTAGTCGCGGAAATTGCCGTTGGCGAGCAGGCGGCGAAGCCCCGACCCGGCCTCGGTCTTGGCGGCCGGGAGGGCGCCGGGCGCCGGATGAGCGACCTTCGTGGGATCAATCCCGTCCGGGACGTTGACAGAGCTCATCAGTGGAGTTCCTTCGATCGCATGATGGCGCGCATGATGGTTTCCTGGGTCGCTTCGGCCCCCGGGAACTCACCCACGAAGCGGCCCTCGTTCATGACGTAGATCCGGTCGCACATGCCCAGCAGTTCGGCCATTTCGGACGAGATCATCATCACGCCGCGTCCTTCGTCCGCCAGCGCGTTGATGATCGAGTAGATCTCATATTTGGCGCCGACATCGATGCCGCGCGTCGGCTCGTCTAGGATCAGCACCTGCGGCTTGGTGAAGAGCCATTTGCTCAGCACGACCTTCTGCTGGTTGCCACCGCTGAGGTTCACGGCCTGCTGCTCGACGCCGAAGGAGCGGATGTTGAGCTTGGTCCGATAGTCGGTGGCGACGGCGAACTCCCGGTCGGCATCGATCACCGTCGCGGTCGAGACGCCGGGCAGGTTGGCCAGAGTCGTGTTCTTGGTGATGTTCTCGTCGAGAACGAGGCCGAGCTGCTTCCGATCTTCGGTGACATAAGCGATGCCTGCCGCGATGGCGCGTGAGATGGTCGACACATCGACGACCTTGCCGTCGAGCACCACCTCGCCCGAAATGTTCTGCCCGTAGGACCGGCCGAAGACGCTCATGGCGAGTTCGGTGCGGCCGGCCCCCATCAGGCCCGCGATGCCGACGATCTCGCCGCGCCGAACCGTGAGATTGATGTTCTTGCAGACGGCGCGCTCGGAATGGACCGGATGATAGGCGTTCCAGTTGCGGATCTCGAGCAGCGGGCCGCCGATCTTGGGCGTGCGCGGCGGATAGCGGCTCTCCATGTCGCGACCGACCATCCCCTTGATGATCCGATCTTCCGTGATGGCGTCCTTGCGACAGTCGAGCGTCTCGACCGAGGTGCCGTCACGGATGATGGTGATCTGGTCGGCGACCTTCGAGATCTCGTTCAGCTTGTGCGAGATGATGATCGACGACATGCCCTGCTTCTTGAAGGCGAGCAGCAGGTTCAGGAGCTTCTCGCTGTCGGTCTCGTTCAACGAGGCGGTCGGCTCGTCGAGGATGAGCAGCTTGACCTTCTTGGCCAGAGCCTTTGCGATTTCGACGAGCTGCTGCTTGCCGATACCGAGATTGGTGATCAGCGTCTCGGGGTTTTCGTTCAGGCCCACCAGGGCGAGGAGTTCCCGGGTGCGGGCGAAGGCGCGGTCCCAATCGATGATGCCGAACCGGGCCGTCTCGTTGCCGAGGAACATATTCTCGGCGATCGACAGGAGCGGCACCAGCGCCAGCTCCTGGTGGATGATGATGATGCCGAGATGCTCGGATTCCGAAATGTCGCGGAACGAGACGGTCTGGCCCTCGTAGAGGATGTCGCCCGTGTAGGAGCCGTGCGGATAGACGCCGGACAGGACCTTCATCAGGGTCGACTTGCCGGCTCCGTTCTCGCCGCAGATGGCATGGATCTCGCCGGGCTGCACCACGAGATTGACGTTGTCGAGCGCCTTGACCCCCGGAAAGGTCTTGGTGATCCCCCGCATTTCCAGGATGGGGCTCATGTTATCCTTGTATCCTCGGCTCACCGCTGCCGTTCACGCTGATTTAACCCAACCGCTCGATGGCGCGCAATCGTCACGCCAGAACCTGTTCGGGGAGGAAGAGGAGGGAGCGGCGCTCCCTCTCTCGATGCTGTCGGCATCGGCCCACGCGCCGTCCGTTGCGCGCGAGCCGGGTCGCCTTACTGGCCGAGCTGAGCGGGCTTGTAGTAGCCGCCGTCGACGAGCACAGACTTCCAGTTCGCCTTGGTGACCAGCACCGGGTTCAGCAGGTAGGACGGGACCACCTTCTTGCCGTTGTCATAGGTCTTGGTGTCGTTGACTTCCGGCTGCGAGCCGGTCTCCAGCGCGTCGACCATGCTGACCACGACTTTGGCGAGCTCGCGCGTGTCCTTGTAGATGGTCGAGGTCTGCTCGCCGGCGATGATCGACTTGACCGACTGGACTTCGGCATCCTGGCCCGTGACGACCGGATACTTCATGTCGCCGGAGCCGTAGCCGACGCCCTTCAGCGACGACAGGATGCCGATCGACAGGCCGTCGTAGGGCGACAGGACGGCATCGACCTTCTTGTTGGTGTAGTAGGCCGAGAGCAGGTTATCCATGCGGGCCTGGGCCACGGAGGGATCCCAGCGCAGGGTCGAGACCTTGCTCATGCCCGTCTGGCCGCTCTGCACGACGAGCTTCTTCGAATTGACGTAGGGTCCGAGGACCGACATCGCGCCGTCGTAGAAGAAGTAGGCGTTGTTGTCGTCGGGCGAGCCGCCGAAGAGCTCGATGTTGAAGGGGCCTTTGCCGTCCTTCAGGCCGAGCGTATCGATGATGCTGGTGCCCTGGAGGACGCCGACCTTGAAGTTGTCGAAGGTCGCATAATAGTCGACGTTCGGCGATCCCTTGATGAGGCGATCGTAGGCGATGACCTTGACGCCGGCGTCATGCGCCTTGGCCAGAACGTCCGTCAGGGTCGTGCCATCGATCGAGGCGATCACCAGAACCTTGGCGCCCTTGGTGACCATGTTCTCGATCTGGGCGAGCTGGTTCGGGATATCGTCGTCGGCATACTGGAGGTCGGTCTTGTAGCCCTTGGCTTCGAGCTGCTTGACCATGTTGTTGCCGTCGTCGATCCAGCGGGCCGAAGACTTGGTCGGCATGGCGACGCCGATGAGATCGCCCTTGGCGGCGTAGGCCGGCGTCATTGCGGTCGAGGACAGCGCCATCGCGCCGAGCGCCAGGCCGGCAAACGTCCGTCTATTGATCACGTTCCACTCCCTTGCGAAGACCGCGCCACCCATGCGGGTGCCGGTGAGGCCGAATCCGTTCCCCGGCGGCGTGTTCACCGCTCGGACGGCCGCATTAGTGGGTTGCTTAGGGCGCATGTCAAACGGAGTTTGGCGAGTCCTCGGCTTTCGTCCGACAAATGGTAAAAGACGCCCGGGACCGGGTTCTGGCCGATCCCGCAGAGCCACTGAATGCCATCAGAACCGCTGGATGATTCCGCGCTCCTCCAGCGCCGCGATCACCTGGTCGGCCAGGATATCGGGCGACGTTTCCCCAGCGGCGAGAACGATTTCGGCGTCGTCGGGCCGCTCGTAGGGCTGGTCGATGCCGGTGAAGTTGCGGATCTCGCCCGCCAGCGCCCGCTTGTAGAGACCCTTGGGATCGCGGGCGATGCAGCTCTCGATCGGGGCGTCGACGAAGACCTCGATGAACTCGCCCGGTTCAACCAGGCCGCGCACCATGCGCCGCTCCGCCGCGAAGGGCGAGATGAAGGAGCACAGCGCCACCGTCCCGGCTTCCACCATCAGCTTCGCGACTTCTCCGACCCGGCGAATGTTCTCGACGCGGTCGGCATCTGTGAAGCCGAGGTCCTTGTTGAGCCCGTGGCGGACGTTGTCGCCGTCGAGCATCACCGTATGGACGCCGCGCGCGTGGAGCTTAGTCTCGACGATGTTGGCCACCGTCGACTTGCCGGCGCCCGAGAGCCCCGTGAACCACAGGATCGCGGGTTTCTGGTGTTTCAGCGCCGCGCGGGCCTCCTTGGTGACGGCGAGGTCCTGGTAGTGGATGTTGGTGGCGCGGCGCAGCGCGAAATCGACGAGGCCGGCGCCGGCGGTGGCGTTGGTGGCGCGGTTGATCAGGATGAATGCGCCGGTGCCGCGATTCTCCCGGTAGGGATCGAAGGCGATCGGCGCCGACGTGGCGAAGTTGCAGAAGCCGATTTCGTTCAGCCCCAGCGTTTTGGCGGCATTGTGCTCGAGCGAGTTGATGTCGATGCGGTGCTTGAGGTCGGTGACCGTCACGGGCACGAGCTTGGCGCCGATCTTCATGAGGTAGGAGCGGCCCGGCAGCAGGCGCTCCTCGCTCATCCAGATCACATGGGCGGCGAACTGGTCGGCCACGGGTGGCCGGGCCTTAGGGTCGGCCAGGACGTCGCCGCGGGCGATGTCGATCTCGTCGGCGAGGGTCAGGGTCACGGCGTCGCCGGCCTCGGCCGAGGTGACGTCGGCGCCGCTGGCGATGACGCGGGTGACGCGGGTGGTGCGGCCCGAGGCCGAGACCGCCACTTCGTCGCCGGGCGCGACACGGCCGCCGGCAATCGTTCCCGCATAGCCGCGGAAGTCGAGGTCGGGGCGGTTCACCCACTGCACGGGCAGTCGGAAGGGACCGTCGACGCGGTCGTCGCTCACTTCGACCGTCTCGAGGAAGCCCACCAGCGTCGGGCCCTTGTACCAGGGCATGGCGGTCGAGGGCTCGGAGAGGTTATCGCCGTAGCGGGCCGAGACCGGGATCGGTGTGACGGAGCGGAAGTTCAATCGTTCCGCGAAGGCCTCGAAGTCGCGCACGATGGCCGAGAAGACGTGCTGGTCGTGGCCGACGAGATCGATCTTGTTGACCGCCAGCACGACGTCGCGGATGCCGAGCAGCGACACGATGAAGGCATGGCGGCGGGTCTGCTGCAGCAGGCCCTTGCGAGCATCGACCAGCAGGATGGCGAGGTCGGCATTGGATGCGCCGGTCGCCATGTTTCGGGTGAACTGCTCGTGGCCCGGCGTGTCGGCCACCACGAAAGCACGCTTCTTGGTCGAGAAGTACCTGTAGGCGACGTCGATGGTGATGCCCTGCTCGCGCTCCGCCTCGAGCCCGTCGACCAGCAGCGCGAAGTCGATGTCGTCGCCGACCGTGCCGTGCTTCTTCGAATCGCGCTCCAGCGCCGAAAGCTGGTCGTCGAAGATCGACTTCTGCTCGAAGAGCAGGCGGCCGATCAGCGTCGACTTGCCGTCGTCGACCGAGCCGCAGGTGAGGAAGCGAAGCGTCGGGAGGGCGAAGGAGGTCGCGTTGCCGGCCATCAGAAATACCCTTCCCGCTTCTTCTTTTCCATTGAGCCCGACTCGTCCGAGTCGATAAGGCGGCCCTGGCGCTCGGAGGTCGTGCTGTCGCGCATCTCGGCCAGGACTTCCTCGAGCGTCTCGGCCGCCGAGTCGACAGCGCCCGTCAGCGGGTAGCAGCCAAGGGTGCGGAAGCGCACCCGGCGCATCTCGGGCGTCTCGCCGGGCTTCAAGGGTAGGCGCTCGTCGTCGACCATGATGAGGGCGCCGTTGCGCTGCACCACCGGTCGCTCCTTGGCGAAATAGAGCGGCACCACGGGGATCTCTTCGGCCTGGATGTAGTCCCAGACGTCGAACTCGGTCCAGTTGGAGAGCGGGAAGACCCGCATGCTCTCGCCCTGGCGGATCCGCGTATTGTAGAGGTGCCAGAGTTCCGGGCGCTGGTTGCGCGGGTCCCAGGCATGGGCCTCGGATCGGTGCGAGAAGATGCGCTCCTTGGCGCGGCTCTTCTCCTCGTCGCGCCGGGCGCCGCCGAAGGCCGCGTCGAAACCGTGCTCGTCGAGCGCCTGGCGCAGCCCCTCGGTCTTCATCACCTGGGTATGGACCGACGATCCCGAGGCGACCGGCGAGATGCCGCGGCGAACCCCATCCTGGTTGACGTGGACGATCAGCTCCATGCCGGCGCGTTTCGCGGCATCGTCGCGGAAGGCGATCATCTCCTTGAACTTCCAGGTCGTGTCGACGTGGAGCAGCGGGAAGGGCGGCACGGCGGGGAAGAAGGCCTTCTGCGCCACATGAAGCATGGCGGTCGAATCCTTGCCGATGGAATAGAGCATCACCGGCTTGCGGAATTCGGCCACCACTTCGCGCATGATATGGATGGCCTCGGATTCGAGGCGTCGCAGGTGGGGGGACAGGTGTCCGGGCATCGGTCGCTCTGGGTCAAATCGCGAAAGTCGAACTGATATAAGGTCGATCGATGAACACCAACAAGCGGAGTCGTGCATGGCACCCGTGACGGCGCCTTCCGTCCTGTCGTCCTCGGGTGCACTCCTGTTCGGCTTCGGCCTGCTGTTCGTGGCGGTCACCGCCTTCGGCGCGATGCTGCTCATCGGCTTGCTGAACCCGCTGCTGCAACGCTACGCCCTGGCGAGGCCCAACGCCCGTTCGGCCCACAGCGTGCCGACGCCCCAGGGTGGCGGCATCGCGATCCTGGGTGCGCTGGTGCTGGCGGCGTGGTTCGGTGCCGCGGCGCTCGGTGTCGAGGGACCGACGGCCTTGGGGTTCGGGCCCGGATCGGGCTTTGCGGTCGATGTCGGCGACTGGTCGAGGCTGTGGACGGTGCTCGGCGCCGCCGTCCTGGTTGGTATCGTCGGTACGGTCGACGATCTTCGGCCGCTGCCGCCGCTGCCCCGTCTGGCACTGCAATTCATCGCCATGGGGATCGCCGTCTCGGCCCTGCCGGACAATGCCCGCGTGCTGCCCTGGCTCCCGCTGGTGATAGAGCGGCTCCTGCTGGTCGTGGGCGGGGCCTGGTTCATCAACCTGACGAACTTCATGGACGGCATGGACTGGCTGACGGTCGCCGAGATCGTTCCGGTGACGGGGGCACTGTCGCTGTTCTGGTTCTTCGGCGCCCTGTCGCCTCCGGCCGGGCTCGTGGCACTGGCCCTTTTCGGCGCGATGCTGGGATTTGCGCCTTTCAACAAGCCTGTGGCGCGGCTCTTCCTCGGCGATGTCGGCAGCCTCGCCATCGGGCTCGGGGTCGCTTTCTGCCTCTTCGACCTCGCCACCCATGACGGGCTCGCGGCCGCGATACTGCTTCCGCTCTACTACATCGCCGACAGCGGCCTGACGCTTGTCTGGCGTCTGCGCCGCGGCGATCGCGTGTGGGAAGCGCACCGCCACCACTTTTACCAGGTGGCGGTGGCGCGTGGCTTGACGGTCAACCAGGTTCTGGCGCGCGTGCTGGTCACCAACCTCGCCCTGGCCTGTTTCGCCGCCGCGAGCCTGTGGCAGGAAAGCGCCGCCCTATCGGCTGTCGATGTGCTGCTGGGCACCGGCGTGGTGGCACTGTTACTGCGGGACCTGGCGCGGGGGCGGCCGGCGGTGGAGCGAGCGGAGTGATGACCGTTTCGACAGGTTCGCCTGGTCGCGCCCGGTCCGCCCCTTTCACCACGCTTCGCGCGGTCCCCTTTGCCGCAGTGCGGGGCAGGAATAGCGAGAATTGCGAGAGGGACCGGGCTGAGCCCGTCGGAGGGGGCTGACCCGGTACGACCGCTCGGATTTAGCTCAGGCAGGGAAACAGGTTGGGTGGGCACTGTTCCGCGCCTTCGGGGCGAGCGCGGTCCGTCGCGCTCGATGCACCTATGCCCGAAGAGCGCCGGTCAGGCCGGTCACAGAAGTTCGATGCCGAACCGCGGCGCGAGGCTGACGAGGCGGTCCATCGCGGCGGCATCCGGTGCCCGGGCTTGCGTAGACGCCGCCACCGCTTCTCCGGCCTCGCGGACGAAGTGCTCGAAGCCGGATGGCGTGCAGAACACCAGGGCCTGCGCCTCATCCGGTCCGGCGTTCCAGAGCCGATGAGCCTCCCCGCGCGGAAGGTGGATCGCCTCGCCGGCCGCGAGATCGCACGTGGCCCCATCGGTCTCGACCTGCACCCGACCGGACAGGACATAGACGGTCTCGTCCTCGTTCATGTGGCGGTGCGGTGGCGTCGACACGCCGGGCGGGTTGGTGATGCGAAGCAGCGAGAAGTGCTCCGCCGTCTGGTCGCCGCCGATCAGAATCTCGACGTGCGTGCCAGCGAACAGGACGGTTTCGGTCTGGGGCATGATCATTCCTCCTCATGCGGTGATACTCCACGCCTAGATCCTGGCTGGACATGAGGCGAGGCGCTCAGTCATCATCTCCGCATGAGCCCACGTCATGTGTCCGAGCGCGACCTCCGCCTGTTCGTCGTCCTCGACGCCTTGATGGAACACCGGAGCGTCACGCGGGCGGCCGACGCGCTCGGCGTTACCCAATCGGCCGTAAGCCACACCTTGCGCGCACTGCGTGCCCGCCTCGATGACCCGCTGCTGATCCGAGTCGGCAACGCGCTCCATCCGACGCCGCGTGCCCTGGGTCTGCGCCCCTCCCTGTCGCTGGGCCTCGCGGCGCTCGAACGCGTCCTCGGCGGAGAGGCCGATTTCGATCCCGCCCTGTCGCGGCGACGCTTCACGATCGCTACGCCCGACCACCCACAATTCACGGTGCTACCTGGGTTGATCGGGCAGATCGGGCGCGACGCGCCCAATATCGACATCCGCGTGAGGCCGATCGGCCCCGGTCTCGCCGACGAACTGGCGAGCGGCCGGCTCGACGTCGTTCTGGCGGGAGCCGAGGTTGAGCATCAACTGGCGCTCGATCGCGAACTGATGCGGACGCGGGTGATCTCCGAGCCGTTCCGCTGTGTGTTGCGGCGCGGACACCCGGCGCTAAAGGGCGCCTTCGACCTCGATCGCTACGCTTCGCTGGCCCATGTTCTGGTGAGTACCGCGGGAGATGATACCGGCATCGTCGACGCCGCCCTGGCCTCACTGGGGCGCAGCCGGCGCGTGGCCGTCACGGTGCCGAGCTTTCCAGCCGCGGTTTGGATCGTGGCCGCGTCGGATCTCATCGCGACCTTGCCGAAGGCGATCACCGACCGCGCGGCCCGTCATCAGGTCGCTATCAGGACGCCGCCGATCGCCCTGCCATCGAGCGACGCCTATCTGTGGTGGCATCCACGTGTCCAGAACGACCCCGGCCATATCTGGTGGCGGCAGGCCCTGGCGGGAGCACTGGCCAGGTTGCGGAGCTGAACAGCGTCGCCCACGCCTTGCCTTCAAAGATCCCCCGGCTCAGAACGCCTGAATGTCGTCATTCAAACCCGCCTTCGCTGCCGTTAGCCGAGAGGCTTCGGCGGCCGCCAACGACGTCGAGCGCTTCATCCAGCGGGGGACGCGCGACTTCAGGCTCGCCAATGTGGCGCTCTTCGCCGCCGGCTTCACCACCTTCGCGCTGATTTACTGCGTGCAGCCCATCATGCCGGTGCTGGGCCAGAAGTTCGGCGTCGATGCCGCGACCGCCAGCCTGTCGCTATCCGTTACCACGCAATGCCTCGCCGTTGCCATGCTGGGAGCGAGTTCGTTGTCCGAGGTCTACGGCCGCAAGCCCGTCATGGTGGCGTCGCTCTTCGCGTCGTCGGTCTTGATGATCGCCACCGCCTTCGCTCCGAACTGGCCGAGCCTCCTCGCCCTGCGAGCGCTGGCCGGCATCGCTTTCAGCGGCCTACCGGCCACCGCCATGGCCTATGTGGGCGAGGAGATGGACCGCGAGTCCGTCGGTCTCGCCATGGGGCTCTATGTCGGTGGTACGGGGCTCGGCGCGCTGGGCGGACGCATGATCGTCGGCGGCTTCACCGACCTTGGGTCGTGGCGCATCGGGCTTTTCGTCATCGGCCTGATGGCGTTGCTGTCGAGCGGCGTATTCCTCAAGGCGCTGCCGGTCTCGCGTCATTTTCGGCCCGGCTCGCCGAACCTGAAAACGCTCGCCTTGGGGTTCACACGCCACCTGCGCAACCCGACCCAAGTTATTCTCTATATTGAGGGTTTGCTCCTCCTCGGCGTCTTTGTGTCCTTGTACAACTATCTCGGCTATCGTCTCATGGCGCCGCCCTACGGCTTCAGCCAGACGGCGGTGGGACTGATCTTCGCCATCGGCCTCGTCGGCATCGCCTCATCGGCCTGGGTCGGCGACCTCGCGGGGCGGATCGGGCGCGGTCGCGTCTTTCCGGTCTTCGTCGCTCTCATCGTCGTGGGCGCCGTGCTGACGCTGTCGCAGACCGTAACGGTCATCCTGCTCGGCATGGCGCTTCTCACATTTGCGTTCTATGGAGCCCATACGATTGCATCCACCTGGGTGGGAATCTCGGCCGGCGTCGGAAAGGCACAGGCCTCGTCGCTCTATCTCTTCAGCTACTACACGGGATCGAGCCTCGTCGGCTGGTCGGGCGGCCTCGCCTATCTGCAAGGCGGATGGGGCGGCGTGGTGGCTCTGTCGTCGGGCCTGCTTGCGGTGGCTTTCGGCCTTTCGCTGGTCCTGGCGCGGCGGCGGTCGTGAGCCTTTCTTACACCGGCACGCGGACGGTAGCGCGCAGGCCGCCGAGCGGGCTCTCGCTGAGCTGGACATCGCCGCCATGCGAGCGGGCGATGTCGCGTGCGATAGCGAGGCCGAGGCCCGTGCCGCCCTGGTCCTGGTTGCGGGCCGCGTCGAGCCGGTAGAAGGGCCGAAAGACGTCCTCCCGCTTGTCGGCGGGAATGCCCGGGCCATCGTCGTCGACGTGGATTGTGAAGAACCGGTCGTCGCGCCGCGCCACGATCTCGGTGCGGGTGCCATAGCGTCCCGCGTTGCTCACGAGGTTGGCCAGGCAACGCTTGAAGCCGTCCGGCCGCAGGATCACGCCTGTCTCGCCCGTCACCGAGACGCTGGTGGCGTGCCCATGGCGCTCGGCATCCGACCGGAGCTCCTCGATCAAACCCCGCATGTCGGTCATGACCGAGTTCTCGCCGCCGTCGCCGCGCGCGAAGGCCAGATAGGCTTCGAGCATGCGGCCCATCTCGTCGATGTCGCGGTGCATGGCCTCGGCGTCGGGCCCATCGTCGAACAACTCCAGCGAAAGCTTGAAGCGCGTCAGCACGGTCCTGAGGTCATGGCTGACGCCGTTCAGCATCGTGGTGCGTTGCTCGACCGAGCGCTCGATGCGCCGCCGCATCTCCATAAAGGCATAGCCGGCGCGCCGCACCTCCGTGGCGCCGCTCGGCCGATATTCGATGAACCGTCCCTTGCCGAGGTTTTCCGCCGCCACGGCGAGCCGCAGGATCGGGCGGATCTGGTTGCGCAGGAACGCCATGGCGATGACGATCAGCACCGCCGAGGTGCCGACCATCCAGAGAATGAAGATGTAGGAGTTCGACGCATAGGCGGCCGAACGCCGGGCGATGACGCGCACCACCGCCGTGTCGAGTTGGACGCGGATCTCGATGAAGTTGGACCGGCCGACCGTGTCGATCCAGAACGGGAGGCCGATCTGCTTGCGGATCTCGCTCGACAGGGAGCGGTCGAGAAGCTGCAGGAACGGTTTCGGCAAGGCCGCGGGAAGCGGTTGCGGCGGCAGGAAGTCGAGATCGAGCCCCAGGCGGTCCGAGGCGATGCGTTCGAGGTCGTCGGTATTCGCCCCGGGGGGAAGGCTTCGATAGAGGTCGATCGTCGCCGCGATATCCTGGACCAGCGCCTGGCTCAGTCGGAACGTCACCGACTGCCAGTGTTTCTCCATGAAGAAATAGGCGATGACGCATTGAAGCAGAACCATCGGGATGATGACGATCAGCAGGGCCCGCGAATAGAGCCGCTTCGGCAGGGCATCGGCGACCAGCCGCAGCAGGCGAAACCACGGCCGCCGCCGAACCGGAGCAGGGGGCGGAACCGGGACGAGCGGGTCGACCGGGAGCGCTGCTGCTGCGCGAGGCGCTTCTGCGTCCGGGCGCCGCGATGGCCGGAGGTCATGTATCGAGGAGGAGGCGATAGCCCAGTCCTCGCACGGTTTGCAGAAACGCCGGATTGGCCGGGTCGCTCTCGATCTTGCGGCGCAGCCGGTTGACCTGCACGTCCACGGCGCGCTCGTTTCCACCCTCGGCCGCCGCCAGCCCGGCCAGATCCTCGCGCGACACCGTGGCGCCTGCCGCGGCACTCAGCATGGCGAGCATGTCGCGTTCGCGATCGGTGATGCGGATCGGCTCGTCGTCCTGGCGCAACTCGCCGCGCTCTGGATAGAAC
>JBPBQY010000090.1:0-80876 GCA_050920985.1 Janthinobacterium lividum
AAGCGGTCCGCAAGACAGGTGACGCGGGGTGGAGCAGCCCGGTAGCTCGTCAGGCTCATAACCTGAAGGCCGCAGGTTCAAATCCTGCCCCCGCAACCAAACACACAACACACAGCCCCAAGGCCGAAAGCCAAGGGGCTAAAACGCGTGCGATAGATGTCGACAAATGGCGAAGCTAGGGACACGCCGGTCGCCGATAATCCAGCCGACGAGAAGACCACCAAGTCCTAGGAGCCGCGTCGCGCGGGCGACCACCTTCCGAACGCCGCTCTTTCCCCATCCGACGCGCTCCTCGATCCGTCCCGAGCGGTTGGAGAAAATTTGATCGAAGCTTCCGAAACGCCAGAGACCTCGTACTGACCTGGCCGTCAGGCGGAAAACTCAACCTTGCCGGCTCAGCGCTCGTCGGCATCGCCCTGCTCGCGGCCGGCGGTCTCGTCCTCTCGATCGAACACTACTGGTTTGCTATCCCATTACGACAAAAGTTGGCGAGACCACGACCGGAGACGGGCTGCAGAGGGCGATCGCTTCTGACCCGACCAGACTGTGGGGAGCAACTCGCGCCATTTCCGGATGCTGGTATTTCCTGTGATTGCCGCTGCCGCCGCGTGCCTCGCTCTCTACGGTCTCGTCCTTTGTCCCGATGGTCCGACCCCGCGTGGTCATGCCTCGCAGCCTCGTTGGCGTCGACGAAGGTATCGGGAGGAACCATGTCCGGCCGGGACACTTCCGGCGGGTCGGCGAAGAACATCCGTCCCATCGTATCCTCAAAAACCAAGATGGCGGCCTCGAGACGCTTCATCTCGGTCTCGATATGCTCGGGCGTTGATCCATTGCGGATTCCGATTCAAGTCGGACACACATTCCGAGATGAAGCCGGACGGCGTACCGACTTGATGTCGGACGGCGTTCCGAGATGAAGCCGGACACTCTGGACCGGCGATAGTGCCCCCGCGGGTCAGCAACCGCGGCACCCTGCCTCGTCACACGCGAGGAGAACGGGATGCCGGCCAGGAGAGAGCTGACAATGCGACAGATCCGACAGATGCTCAGGCTCGCCCGCGATGGGGTGAGCGCGCGCGAGATCGGCCGAAGGCTCGGCATCGCGCGATCCACCGTGCACGACAATATCGGCCGCGCGGCCGCGGCCGGACTGGTCTGGCCTCTGAGCGATGAGATCACCGACGCCGTTCTCGAACAACGCCTGTTCAGCCATATCGGCGGGCAGCAGGGCGTTCGCCGGCGTGCTGAGCCAGACTGGCCGTCCCTGGCCCGCGAGATGCGTCGGCCAGGGGTCAACCTCGTGGTGCTCTGGGAGGAGTACCGGGCAACGCAGCCCGAGGGGTACGGCTACTCGCGCTTTTGCGATCTCTACCGAGAGTTCGAACGGCGCGTCACGCCGGTGATGCGCCAGCACCACGTCGCCGGCGACAAGGTGTTCGTCGACTACTCCGGCAAACGCGTGCCGATCGTCGATCCGATCACTGGCGTGGTGAGGGAGGCAGAGATTTTTGTGGCGGTACTGGGCGCCTCCAGTCTCACCTGCGCCGAGGCAACGTGGAGCCAGGCGCTGCCGGACTGGATCGGTGCTCACGTGCGCCTATTCGGCTTCCTGGGCGGGGTGCCGCGCCTCGTGGTGCCCGACAACCTCAAGAGCGGGGTCAACAGGGCGTCGTTCTACGATCCGGAGATCAACCGCTCCTACGGCATGATGGCCCACCACTACGGCGTCGGCGTCCTGCCGGCCCGGCCGAGAAGGCCGCGCGACAAGGCCAAGGTCGAGAACGGTGTCCGTTTCGCCCAGACCTACATCCTGGGACGCCTGCGCGGGCAGACCTTCTTCTCTCTGGCCGAGTGCAACGCCGCCATCGCGGCCATGGTGGAGCGCATCAACGCCCATCCGATGCGCCGGCTCGGCACGACGCGCCGGGCGCTGTTTGAGGCCGTGGAGCGGGCGGCCCTGCTGTCCCTGCCGGCTACCGAGTACGTCTTCGCGGAGTGGCGGCTGGCACGCGTCAACCTCGATTACCACGTCGAGGCCGCGGGCTTCCTGTACTCGGTGCCCCACGCTCTGATCCGCGAACAGGTCGACGTTCGCCTCACCTCCCGCACCGTCGAGGTGTTCCACCGCGGCCAGCGCGTCGCCGCCCATGACCGGCGCTACGGCGGCCCGCGGCACGGCACCGATCCCGAGCACATGCCGAGCGCTCACCGTCGCTACGCGGAGTGGACGCCGGCCCGTTTCGAGCGCTGGGCCCGCGAGATCGGGCCCGAGACGGAGGGGCTCGTCATCGCCATCCTGCACGGGCGCCCTCACCCCGAGCAGGGCTTCCGCACCTGCCTGGGCGTCCTGCGACTGTACCGCGGCCTCGCCCCGGCCAGGGCCGAGGCCGTGTCGGCCCGGGCGACCGCCATCGGTGCGCTCACCACCAAGAGCATCGCCTCCATCCTCGCCAACAACCTCGAGCGCACCGCCCGGCCGCCCGAGGCCACCCCCGTGATCGACCACCCGAACCTGCGCGGCGCAGGTTATTTCCACTGACAGGAGAGCGAACGATGCTCACCCATCCCACCCTCGATCTCCTGAACGGCCTCGGCCTCCACGGCATGGCGCAGGGCTACAAGACGCTGGAGGCGAACCCCGAGGCAGGCTCCCTGACCCATGCCGAGTGGCTCGGTATCATACTCGAACACGAGAGGACGCTGCGCGAGCAGAAGCGCTTCGAAACCCGCGCCCGCGCCGCCCACCTTCGCCATCCCGCCAGCGTCGAGGATGTCGACTACCGCGCCCACCGCGGACTCGACCGGGCCCTGTTCCTCAAGCTCGCCGGTTGCGACTGGATCCGCGCCCGGCGCAACCTGGTGATCACCGGGCCTTGCGGCGTCGGCAAGAGCTGGCTGGCCTGTGCGCTCGGCCAGAAGGCCTGCCGGGAGGACCTGTCGGTCCTCTACTATCGGGTGCCGCGGCTCTTCTCGACGCTCGGCCTGGCGCGCGGCGACGGCCGCTACGCCAAGCTCCTCAAGCAACTCGCTCGTGCCAAGCTCTTGGTGCTCGACGACTGGGGCCCCGAGCCCCTGACGGCCGAGCAGGCCCGGGACCTGCTGGAGATCGTGGAAGATCGCTACGACGCCGGATCCGTGCTGATCACCAGCCAGGTGCCGGTCGACCGCTGGTACGAGATGATCGGCATGCCGACCCTGGCCGATGCCGTGCTCGACCGGCTCATTCACAACGCCTATCGGATGGAACTGGTGGGCGACAGCCTGCGCAAACAGCGCCCCGCCGATCAACCGACTTGACCGCCGACCACCACCAAGTGATCTTCATCTAGGACCAACGGGAGCGTCACCTTGGTGGCCGGCTTCAGATCGGAATGCCGTCCGGCTTCGCGTCGGAACGGCGTCCGGCTTCAAATCGGATTTCCCGTCCGACATCGTCGGTATCCGCAATCCATCGTGCTGTAGATGGGACGACAAGGTCTTGCGGGCGTGCCGGTAGACTGTTTCGCGCGTGGCCTGTGCGTTCAGACTTCCGGCATTCACAGCGTTCGACAGCAGCGTGGTGTAAGGGTTCATCGCGAAGTCTTCACTTCCCAACACCGGCTGCCACGCAGAAAGACGACCAGTCGGGCCGGTCGCGATCCCGGACTATGAGGGTGCTCCGTGACGGCCGCATAAAATACAACCTCAGGTGGAGGGTAGGCCGTTGCCGGGCGGGCCGGAATGCCCGCCTGCAACCAGCCTGTCATGAAACTCGGCCATGTTGGCGCCACGTAGACTGCGATCGTCGCCCGCCGCGAGCGACAGTGATGACGACGAGCGGGCCTCTCCTGGGAATACTCGGTGGCATGGGTCCGCTGGCATCGGCGGATTTTCTCGCTCAGTGAGTGAAGCTTCCCGATGCGGCCCACGATCAGGTTCATTGCCGGACGATCCTCTATTCCAATCCCCGGATCCCCGATCGCTCCGACGCTCTTCTGAACCGAGGGGCGTCGCCGCTGCCCGGCATGCTCGACAGCATCGCGATGCTGGAACGGTGCGGGGTCGATGCCATCGCGATCCCCTGCAATACGGCCCATTACTGGCTGCCGACGCTCACTGCTGCCTCTCGTGTTCCTATTCTGAGCATCGTCGACGCCGTCGTGGCCGAATTCCACCAGCGGCGGGTGACGCTGGGACGGATCGGCATCCTCGGGACTGCGGGCATGATCCGGTCCGGGATCTACCAGGCGGCGCTGGCGGCCTTGGGATACGACGTCCTCGTGCCCGATGTGCAGCAGGTGGCGTGGCTCGTCGAGCCCGCCATCCGATCCATCAAGGCCGGAGATCTGGAGGCCGCGACCTCGCCCCTTGCCGCCGTCGTCGAGCATCTCGAAAAGAAGCTGATGAAACTGCGGCCGGATCTGCACCTGAACCTCAGGTCGGTCCTGATCACGGACATTCGGGACGCAATAGCGGCCGCGGTTCCCAACACAAGCCTTCAACTTCTCTCCCTACTCAATGTCGTGCTGAGCCAGCGACAGAGGTTCGACGCCAATCAACTTCTCGACGCCTACCCGGACCTGTTCAAGACCTGACAAAGTCGAGGTCTGGCGGAGGCGATATCCGATGATGCGTCGAAGACAAGGTAGGGGCTTTGAACGCGAGCCAGTGCCAAGGCAGCCCGAGGACGTTATCCGGTGTGCTTTAGGCCCGCCACGCCGGTGCTGTGAGCACACGTTCTGAGCCAAGTCATATGATCAGCCGTGATACGGACGGGAAGCCCTGCGTCGAACAGGTCGCTGGCCACCGCTTCAAACGCTGAACGGTGCCGTCGAAAGCGGTCCATACGATCCTTAGCGTCACCACTCGCGGTCTTCTCGATCGAATCCAAGGCGCCTTGCTGGACATGACACCGAACCATGCGGGTTTCCGATCTCATGGCGAAGCTGAAGAAGTGGCCTTCGTCCCGAGGGGAAACATCGATCGGCTGCAAGGGCATAACGTGAGCCGCCTCTTTGGAATCAACTGCTCCTCGACAGCCTTGGACTGTCGACGTTTCCAAAAGTTAATGGTTCCCTTGGCCGTGAGATATTGACCGACAAATCCGCCATTCGTGTCTTCAGGATGATGATCCTGGGAGCCGGTCTGCCTCGACCGGCTGGTCGGGACGGACTCGGCTTGCACACCTTGGGGCGGCGGTCCTGTCACGACTCTGTCAGCTCGAGAGACCAAGACGGGTTCCATTCGCTGAGAGTGAACCCGATGAAGACCATTGCCGGCCTGATCCTCACCACCGCGCTGCTGTCCGCCGCCGCTCACGCGTCGGCCGCCGAGCGCCCCCACAACGTCGTCCTCTTCGTGGCGGATGGCCTCCGGGCCGCGGTGGTGGACGATGCCGCGACGCCGAACCTGTCCGCACTCGCCCGCTCGGGATCGTGGTTGAGGAACAGCCATTCGCTGTTCCCGACTTTCACCACCGCCAATGCCTCGGCCATGGCAACCGGCCATTATCTCGGCGACAGCGGCGATTTCTCGAACACGATCTACACAGGGTTCAAGGTCCCGGGCGCGGGCAAGAGCCTGACGCCCTTCCTCGAAAACGATCCCGTACTGGGCGACGTCGACGAGCATTTCTCGGGCGACTACCTCGACGAAGCCACCATCCTGAAGCTTGCGCGAGACAAAGGGTTCGGCACCGCCAGCATCGGCAAGCTGGGCCCGGTCCTCATCTTCGATCATACGGAACGGACCGGGCAGAAGACCATCGTCATCGACGATTCGACCGGCAGCCCCAACGGAATCCCGCTGTCTCAGGACGTGCAGGATCGTCTCAAGGCGGCCGGGCTGCCGTTGCTGGCGCCGAACCGCGGGCCCAACGGCCAGTCGGGAAGCTTCGAGAAGCCCGGCACCAAGCTCGCCAACGTCACCCAGCAGGACTGGTTCGCGGCGGCGGCGACACGGGCGGTTCTTCCGCTGCTCGCCGACAAGCACGAGCCTTTCGTCCTGGTGTTCTGGTCGCGCGATCCCGACGGGACGCAGCACAACCAGGGCGACAGCCTCGGCAAGCTCGTCCCCGGCATCAATGGCCCGACCTCGCTCGCCGCGATCCGCAATGCCGACGACGATCTCGGCCGGCTGCGCGCGGAACTCGCGGAGCTCGGCCTTGCCGACACGACCGACATCGTCGTGACCTCGGACCACGGCTTCTCGACCATCTCCAAGGACAGCGCCACCAGCGCGGCCGCCCAGGACGGCTACAGCGACGTGCCCAAGGGCATGCTGCCGGTCGGCTTCGTCGCCCTCGATCTTGCCAAGGCGCTCGGCCTGCCGCTCATCGACCCGGACGCGGATTACGCGCCGGTCACCGCCGGTCATCACACGCGGTTCGGCAACGGCCTCATCGGCGGCGACAAGGACCACCCCAAGGTGGTGGTGGCGGCCAATGGCGGATCGGATCTCGTCTACCTGCCGGACGGCGACAAGGACATGGCCGCCAGACTCGTCAAGGTCCTGGCGGCGCAGGATTACGCGAGCGGCCTCTTCGTCGATCGGAAGCTCGGCTCCTTCCCCGGCACACTCTCGCTCGACGATATCGCTCTCGAGGGCAGTGCCGTGACGCCGATGCCCGCCATTGCGATCAACTTCCGATCCTTCGATACCGTCTGCGGCCAGCCGGTCCGCTGCGCCGTCGAGGTGGCCGATACAGCCCTTCAGCAGGGGCAGGGCATGCACGGCTCCTTCAGCCGCGCCGATACCTGGAACTTCATGGCGCTCGGCGGTCCCGACTTCAAAGCGGGCTTCGTCGACAACGCGCCGACCAGCAATGCCGATGTCGGCCGCACGATCGCGCATCTTCTCGATCTGCCGGT
Source organism: Janthinobacterium lividum (assembly GCA_050920985.1). GTDB lineage: Bacteria > Pseudomonadota > Alphaproteobacteria > Rhizobiales > Beijerinckiaceae > Lichenihabitans. Next base: position 6,852 of record JBPBQY010000090.1, read on the forward strand.
CCAGGACAAAGGCAAGCTCGTCGGACGGGTCGTCTCGGAAGCCATGCACGGCGGCGTCGTGCCCGAGGTCACGAGCCGGGTCATCGCCTCGGAGGCGGACGAGAATGGCCTTCGCACCGTGATCGACCTTCAACAGGTCGGCGATGTCCGTTACTTCGACGCCGCCGGCTACCCGGGTCGCACGGTCGGCCTCTCCCTGGGTGCCACGGCCAAGTAGACCGGGCGTGCCCGTCAGGGCTGCGGCCTAGGCCTGTAGGGGTCAGCTGCCGCCCCGGGCGAGGTCGATATAGAGCTGCAGGAGCCTGCGGGTGTAGGGCCCGGGTCGGCCGTCGCCGATCGGGCGGCCGTCGATCGCCACCACGGGAACCACGAAGGTCGTCGCACTGGTGAAGAAGACCTCGGCGGCGCTGCAGGCCTCGTCCACCGCGATGGCGCGTTTCTCGAGCCGCAGGCCGGCTTCGGCGGCGAGGCGGAGGACGGCAAGGCGGGTGATGCCAGGCAGGACGGCGTTGGAGAGCGGCCGCGTGACGATGGCACCCTCCGCCGTGACGATGAACACCGTGGAGGACCCGCCTTCCGTGATGAACCCGTCCTCGACCATAAAGACTTCGGAGGCGCCGGCGGCGGCGGCCTCGCGCTTGGCCATCACCTGGGCCAGTAACCCGACTGACTTGATGTCGCGACGCGCCCAGCGGAGATCGGGCCGCGTCGCTACATGGACGCCCTCGGTCAGGACAGGGGCATTCAGGATCGATTTTACCTGTGTGAACATCACCACGGTCGGCCGAAGGTCCGCCGCGTAGCCGAAGTTGCGCTCGGCGACGCCGCGGGTCACCTGGATGTAGACGAGGCCCTCGATGAGAGAATTGCGCCGCACGAGCTCGGTCTGCCGTTCCTCCCAGTCGGTGGAGGCGTGCGGATTGGCGATGCCGATCGCCGCGAGCGAGCGATCGAGCCGCGCGAGATGAGCCGCGTTGTCGACGAGCCGTCCGTCGAGCACGGCCGAGACTTCGTAGATGCCGTCGGCGAAGAGAAAGCCGCGGTCCATGACGGAGATCCGGGCGTCGGCGGCCGGCACGAAGGCGCCGTCGAGGTAGATGATACGGTCCAAAGCGATATCCAGTGAAGACGGCGGGCCGGATCGCGGCCGTCGGAGAGGAAGACAGTTCAGCCCGCGAAGGGCGCGCGAGGGGGCGCCATGGTCATGCTGGTATCTGTCATCCGCGGAATCGGGCGAGCCGGCCCAGGGGGGTACCCAGCACCTCGTCGTCGCGCATCACCGGCGTGCCGCGCAAGATGGTGCCTACCGGCCAGCCCTGGACGCTCGTGCCGTCGAACGGCGTCCAGCCGCAGGGCGAGACGATCCAGCTGTCCTCGATGGTACGTCGCCGCCCCAGATCGACAAGGGTGAAGTCGGCGTCATAGCCGGCCGCGAGCCGACCCTTGCCGATGAGCCCGTAGACGCGCGCCGGCCCGGCCGCCATGAGGTCGACGAGGCGCGACAGCGACAGGCGTCCGGCGCTGACGTGGTCGAGCATGATGGGCACCAGCGTCTGCACGCCGGTGAGGCCGGCCGGGCATTCGGGCCAGGGCAGGGCCTTGGCGGCGCGCGAATGCGGCGCGTGGTCGGAGCCGACAGTATCGACTGTGCCGTCGGCGATGGCGGCCCAACTTGCCGCGCGATGCCGCTCGCCGCGGATCGGCGGGTTCATCACGCCAAAGCCGCCGAGCCGGTCGTAGCAGTCGGGCGCCACCTGGGTCAGGTGGTTCACCAGCACCTCGACGGTCGCGACATCGCGAAAGTTGCGGAGATACTCGAGTTCCTGGGCGGTGGAGACATGGAGGATATGGGCGGGCCGGCCGGTGCGGCGCGCCAGTGCCATCAGCCGGCGCGTCCCCAGGAAGGCGCATTCCTCGTCGCGCCATTCCATGTGGCTGCGATGCGGCATGCCCGAATGGAACCGAGGCTTGCGGGCCTGGAGCCGGTACTCGTCCTCGCTGTGGAAGGCGATGCGGCGGCGGCCTGCGCGCATGACCCGCTCGAGATGCTCGTCGTCTTCCACCATCAGCGTGCCGGTCGACGAGCCGGCGAAGACCTTGATGGCGCAGACGCCGGCTTCCGTCTCGAGTTCGGGGAGCCGGTCGATATTGGTCTTGGTGCCGCCGACATAGAGGCCGACGTCGCACCAGCTCTGCTCCTCGACGTAGCCGCGCTTCCATTGGAGGCGGTCATGGTCGACGACCGCGGGATTGGTGTTCGGCATGTCGAAGACGGTGGCGATGCCGCCCAGCACGGCGGCCTTGGTGCCGGTGGCGAGCGTCTCGACCGCGGGGTCGCCCGGGTCGCGCAGATGGACGTGGCTGTCGATGAGGCCGGGCAGCACATGCAGCCCGGTGGCGTCGATCGTCTCGCCGGCGCTGTCGGCCGTGAGCGAGCCGATCGCCGCGATGCGGCCCTCGCGGGTCCCGACATCGGTGCGTTCCTCGCCCCAGGGCAGGACCAGCGTGCCGCCGCGGATGATCAGATCGTAGTGCATGGAAGAGATCCCGTGTTGGTCGGAAGCGCGTCCCTTTCAGTGAGGGCCCTTCGGCCGGGCGTCAAAGGCAATTGTGGCCTTCAACTTCTTGGACCGGGAGCAGCCCCTCGGAGGCGATCTCAGGCGGAGAACCCGTTCATCAGTTGCGAGGCGCCACGCGCCCAGCGCCGCCGCGACCGCCCATTGGGTCGGCTCGGCGCTACCGGGCTTCCTCGTCCTGCGGCCGGAGGACGGGGGTCTAGGTCAGCGGCGACCGGATTGGCGCGGGTGCGAATCCTCAACCCGTTGCCGCCGACCGTCGGAGCTTCTTAAGCAAACCCGTTAGCGAAACAGCAAAGCCTTACCCTGCAGATTATGACCGCAGGTAGAATCAGGGAGCTACCCTGCACAACCCTTCGAGGGCAAGATGGTCGGCTGGGCACCACAACAAACGGTGAGGAGCGACGTCAGCACGAGCCCGAGCCTGCTCGATGTCGTGCTGGAAAATACACCAACCGGCTTGTGCATGTTCGACCGCGACCGGGTCCTCATCCTGTGCAACGCCGCCTATGCGCGGCTCTACGATCTGCCCGAGGAGCTGGCCCGCCCCGGCACGCCGCTCGATGCGATCCTGGCGTTCCGCATTCGACGCGAAAATGCTCCGAGCGACATGGAGAGCTATTTCCAGGTGGTCGAAGACGCGCGTCGGCAGGGTGCCCATGCGGCACAGCGCATTGCCCTGCAGGACGGACGGACCATCCAGGTGACCCATAATCCGATGCGGGACGGCGGCTATGTGGCGATCCACGACGAGGTCACCGACCATGTCCGTGCCGAGGCCGAGGTGCACCACCTCGCCACCCACGATGTCCTGACGGGCCTGCCCAATCGCATCCTGTTCTCGCGCCGCCTGGCCGAGGCGCTCGAGCGGATCGGCCCATCCCGTTCGGTGGCGATCCATTGCCTCGACCTCGACCGGTTCAAGGTCGTCAATGACATCCATGGCCACGCGCAGGGCGATCACCTCCTGCGTCGCGTCACGGACCGGTTCCTCTCGTGCATGAGGCCCGACGATACCGTAGCAAGGCTCGGCGGCGACGAGTTCGTCGTGCTGCAGACCGATGTGGTCGACGACGACGACGCGAGCAGGCTGGCCGAACGTCTCCTGGGCAAGATCCGGCGACCCTTCACGATCGACGGCCATAGTCTCCATATCGGGGTGAGCGTCGGTTCGGCGATCGCCAGGGACCGCGAGGCCTCGCCCGACGCCCTGCTGCGCAACGCCGACCTCGCGCTGTACCGCGCCAAGCGTGAGGGCCGGAACACCTGCCGCCTGTTCGAGCCGCAGATGGGCGCGAGCCTGCGGGAGCGACGCCGCCTCGAGACGGATCTTCGTGCCGCGGTGGCGTCCGGCGCCTTCGCGCTCCATTATCAGCCGCTGGTGGATGCCCGCAGCGGTGCCATCACGGCCTTCGAGGCCCTGCTGCGCTGGATGCATCCGGAGCGTGGTTGGGTTCCGCCCTCAGACTTCATCCCCATTGCGGAGGACATCGGGCTCATCGATCGGATCGGTGCCTGGGCGCTCGATCAGGCCTGTGCCGACGCGGTACATTGGCCCGAGCACGTCAGCGTGGCGGTCAATCTCTCCTCGCTCCAGTTCAGGGACGGCGGCGTGATCAGGACGGTCCGGGCGGCGCTGGCCGCCTCCGGTCTGTCGGCCCGACGCCTCGAGCTGGAGATCACGGAATCCGTGCTCCTCGTCGAGGGAGAGTCGACCCTCTCCACCCTGCACGAGCTGCGCCGCATGGGGGTCCGGATCGCGCTCGACGACTTCGGCACCGGCTATTCGTCGCTCGGCTATCTCCGCCGCTTTCCGTTCGACAAGATCAAGATCGACCAGTCTTTCGTGCGCGACATGGTGGACAGCACCGAGTGCGCGGCGATCGTCAAGGCAGTGGCGGCGCTCGGCACCGCGCTGGGAATGACGGTCGTCGCCGAAGGCGTCGAAACCCAGGACCAGCTCGATCTCGTGCGCCTTCAGGGCTGCACGGAGATCCAGGGCCATTACTATGCCGCAGCCGGATCCTCGGTCGAGACCCTGGCGAGGATCCGCTCGGGCCTACGACAGCCGGTCGACGCGGCGTCGACCTGACGGACCGTTCCCGGCGCTAGCCGAGGCTCGGCGCGAGCGTGATGAGAGCGACCGCAACCACCGCAAACGCCAAGCCGATGCCCTGTAAGGTCCCGAGCTTCTCCCCGTAGACCACGATGGCGACCACGTTGACGGCCAGGAGTTGGAGGACGGCCGATACGCTGAAGGCCGTCGCCATGCCGACCTGTCGGACGAGGTGAAGCATCAGGAGGTTGCCGACCGTGTAGAGCGCCAGCGTCAGCACGATCCTCCAGGCCGTGGGCGACAGCGCCCAGGCCTTGGCGCTGCCGGCTGCCAGGATGAAGATCGCACAGGCGACGCCGAGTTGGAAGAAAGCCGTAAGTTTCATCGATCCCCAGCCTGACAAACTCAAGGGATCATACACCGACCGCAAGGCTGGCACGACACCACGGACGTGAGCCAGCGAAAGTGCAGGGCTATCCCGCGAGGCCGGGAGCCAAGTGCCACTCGCCTCGGATCGTCAGCCTAGCCTGGAAGCGATTTCGTCCATCGCACCTGACATCCACCGAAACGTCTTTTCGGCCGTCGCTTGGCAGCCTTTCACGAGCAATGTCGACAATGAGCGCCTGTGCTTGTCTGGCTGCCTCGTCCATATCGTTCAGCTCGATTCCCCAATCGTCGGAGACCATGGATCCGTCATCGACGACGTCGAAATAAAACAGGGGCATCAGACACTCCCAACCATGCGGCGGGGGTGCAGTAGCCCTCAGGCGCCGCATGCCAGAGATCGATACGACGATAGGCCTAAGAAGCATCATGTTAGAAATTATACAATGACCTATGATACATGCCGGAAATAATCGTTCCGAATTTTAAGAGCTATGCATGCGGTACGATAATTATTTTCCTAACTCCAAGATATGCAATATTATCGTGCCGTGACGATCATCATCAGTTATTCGATCTCAATGAGCTCAAACAAGATGCTGCAAACCTTTGATCGATGAGGATCTGACCAGAGGTTCGCGGCGCTCCGATCGTCACGGTCGCAAAAACACGTAGATGGCCGAGTAGGGCTCGACAAAGAGCGCCCCCACCGTCGGACAAGGGCCGGACTTCTTGCCGCCGACGGTCGAGAGGCGCTGAATCACCGTCACGTCGCCGAGGATGCCGCTGCCGTGATGCTGCGACACGTCGAGTCTCAGCCAGGGAATGTCGTCGACGGCCGTGCCTGACGCGGTCGCCACCACCGTCCCGACCACGAGACTGCCATCCACCATTTCCCAGGACGGTCCTGCGAAGTGCCGTCCGACCGTCGTGCCGTCGCTGATCAAGGTTGCGACCGGTTCGCGGAAGCTCCAGGCGAGACCGGCGTGACCGTCGGTCTTGCACTCGTAAATTTGAGCGCCGACGGCGTGAACCGTCCTCACGACCGTTCCGGCGGGGGCCGCGACGGCGGCCTGGCTATCCTCGGCCCGCGCGGTGACAAGGGCGGTCGCCGCGACGGCCGCCGCCGCGACGGCGAGTTTCCCCATCGCAAGTGACAGGGTGCTTGTGGCGGGGCGGCGTGACTGCATCGCTCGACGGTCCTGTGATCGACGGCCTGTGCGGCGGCATGACGATGCCGCGGATCGTCTTGGTGGATCTTAGACGCCAATCTCACCGGAACGGCGGGCTATATTGCAGGCCGCCGGCGCTCCACAGGCGGTTGAGGCCACGGGGCAGGTTCAGCGGCGACTTCGCACCGAGATTGCGGTCGAAGGACTCTCCGTAATTGCCGACCGCCTTGACGATGCGCACCACCCAGTCGTTGGTCACCCCGAGGGTCTGGCCGTAGCTCGACTCGGTGCCGAGCATTCGGCGGATCTCGGGATTCGGCGACTGGCGCATCGCCTCGACATTGGCCTGAGTCACGCCGAACTGTTCCGCATTGACCATGGCGAACAGCGTCCAGCGCACGAGATTATACCATGTAGGGTCATCCTGGCGCACCCAGGCGCCGAGCGGCTCCTGCGAGATGATCTCAGGTAGGATCACCTGGTCGGCGGCGTCGTTCATCTTGAGCTTGTCACCCGCGAGACTCGACGCATCGGTGGTATAGGCGTCGCAGCGTCCGCCCTGATAGGCGCGCAACGCATCGTCCGGCGTCGACAACGTGACGATCTGGTACGGGATACTATGCGTCCTGAAGTAGTCGGCGAGATTGAGCTCCGTCGTGGTACCCTGCGGCACGCAAATCGACGCGCCGGCCAGCCCCGCGACGCTCGTGACGCCGGACGATTTCCGCACCATGAAGCCCTGGCCGTCATAGTAGTTGATGGCCGTGAACTGCAGGCCCTGACCCACGTTCCGCGACAGCGTCCAGGTGGTGGTGCGGGGCAGCACGTCGATCTGGCCGCCCTGCAATGCCACCAGCCGGTTCTTCGACGACAGCGAGATGAACTCGATCTTGTTGGGGTCGTCGAAGATGGCGGCCGCCAGCGCCCGGCACATGTCTGTGTCGAAGCCGCGCCACATACCGTGATCGTCCTGCGACGAGAAGCCGGGCACGCCCTCGCTGGTGCCGCAGACCAGATGCCCGCGGTCGCGGATCGTTTGCAGCGTGTCGGCGGCTCTCGCGCCCGGCAGGGTGAGGCCCAGCGACAGCGCCGCCAGCGTGAGGGTCAGAACGTGTTTCAAGCGGCGGCTCCAGGAGTGGGCAGGCATGCATTGCCGCCCTTCTGCCATGATCTGCTCACCCAGGCGAGGCGTCTCGCGTATTCTGAAAGCGCACTGCATCAGCCTTCACAAGGTGAAACTTTCATGGCGCTCTGTCTGCCAGACTGCAGACCATTAACTCAAATTTTACCATGCTCCTTCAGCTTCTCTTAACACATGGGGGATGACCGATGAACGCCATAACGACCGTGCAGGACCGGGCCGAGGAGCAAGATCTAGCCCAGACTCTCGCAGAGTCCTCGACGGTCGAAGGCTTTATGAATCGCATCTTCCGTAAGGATCAATCTGACGAACCGGGCCTCGCGAAACAGCCGCCCTTCTCTTCAGAGATCAACGATTTCGAGAAGACGAGTCACTTGATCGAGAGCGCCTCGAACGCCATCGAGACGCTGGCGTCCAGGTGCGAGATTCTGCAGGTCGAGTTAACTCAGGAACGTGGTCTCAGCGCGGAGCAAGCCGCTCAGATTGATCTTCTCAAGACGATGGTCCTCGACTTGAAGGGTCAAACCGCTTCGTACGAGTCGCGTCAGAAGTCACTGGATCTCCGCTGCCAGGCGGCAGATTCGCGTGTTGCCGAACTCGAGCAGCACCAAAAAGTGGTCGCTCTGCGGGCCAGCCAGGCCGAATCCGTCTCCACCCGGTTGCAGCAGCAGGTCGAGGCTGCGTTCGGTCAAGGTTCTCCCATCCGGTCCGTGATGGATGCGGTCCAGTTCCCGAAAGCTGCCGAGTAGGGTCCTTTCGAAGACATCGAGAGCGAAGCCCGTCATCCGCAATCTCCCAATCTGGACGTGATCAACATGACCGTGCCGCAGCGACGGGTCACAGCTTTCGATGACCAGGCCGACGATCGTCCGAAAGAGACTCTGGGTCTCGTGCCGAAGCTCCAATCGAATGACCCTCACTTGGTTCTGCTGAGGCCGCGGCGGTCTCTTTCGCCTGTCGAGGTCGGCGACACTACCGCGATCGGGGCGGTACAGCCTGTCGAGGATGCGGAGAACCTGCTCCCTCGCAAAAAGGGCGGCCATCACAAGGCTTTTCGCCTGCTCGAAGACGTCAAGGCTTTCATTCCACAGATTTTGAATGACAACGATCTTCTCCGACAAAGTCTCGTCGAATTACGGTTGCAGGCAGAGCACGGAATCGAGAGCGCCGAAGCGCAGGCACGGGAGTGGAAGACCTCCGCTGAATTGCTCAAAGATCAGGTCACCTGTCTCGAAGCGACGATTTTGGATCTGAAATCCCAGTTGCACAGGTCCGAGTCGATCGTGGCGATCGAGAAGGAACTCTCTTCGAGGTCTGGCCAAGAAGCCGCCGAGGCGGAATGTCTGTCTAAGCTGTTCGAAGACACTGTCATCCGATCGTTCGGTATCGGCTCCCTGTTCCAGGACGCGCTCGCCAGGATCGAAGCCGGGTCGAACTGATCCTTGGTCCTGTTCACATCGGATCGCGTTCGCTTCGATGTGCAACGATGTCCTCCGGCAATGGAACACTGACACGCGTCGGCGTTCAGCCGACATAACCGACCGGCATCGCGAGAATGCGGCGCAACCGTCCACGTTCCGAAAGGCCCACGGCCGCGCAGACGTTTCGAGGCTGCCGAGAGGCCGAGTTGGCGCCATGAGCGAGCTTAGCAGCGCTCATGAGAGCAATCGCTGTTTTCGGGATGTCGGCTTTGTCGGACCGACGTCGGGCGGCGTCAGCCCCAGCGTGCCACGCGCTTCGCGATACCGCGAAGCCAGCGGCGGTGCCAAAGCATGGCCAGCACTGACGTCGGCGGTTCGAACGGCAATCGCAGGACGGCCAGCGGCGCATGGCGGCGAAGGTCCGCGCGATTCTCTCGCCCACCACGGTCACGAGGTCCAATGCCTCGAGCGTGGGACCGGCGGACAGCAGGGGCGCTAGCGTGTGTCATGCTGCTGCTGACACACGCCCGTTTGTAAGTGTGGCCTGTCTAAAGGCTTAGCTGAAGCTCCGCCCCAACAGCAGCCTGACAGGCACTACCGGCGACGCTGAAGAAACCTCCGAGGCATAAGATCGCGATCCCCGCGCCGGCGACGACCAGGCCTGCCGCACCGACGCGAAGCTTGAGGGGCTCATGATGGGTCTTGCTCCAAGACTCTCGATCCCTTCGCACAGCGACGCGATGTCGGTCGGCCTTGCGACATCGCCGTCAGACCAGGCGAGGCGCACCTCGTCCAATGCGGATCGGGCATGCCCCCATGTGGCGAGAGTTCCGCGCGTCCCGGGACAGTCTCGCCCCCGTGGCGCGGTCTTGGCCGAAGCCGCCAGGACCAGAACCGCGAGGCTCGCGTGCAGCGATGCGATCGCATCGGCTCCGCCGCTTCGCCGTGCCGTTACGGCTGTCATGCATGCTCGGCGAACCGTAACGATCCCGTACGACGCCGAACACAGGGTGCCGGATCAGGGCTGGAGGGCCACCCGAGGGCCCGCGCGACCGGAAGCATGCCGCCGCATAGGCCCACCCGGCCAAGCACCATCGACCGTCTCAGACCCGAAAGGAGCAACCGTGACCGACCGAGTCGCACCGCCCGACGTCGACACGCTGGAAAGCATCGAGGCTGCCGCCTGGGCCGACAGCTATCGCTCACAGCCGAAGCCCTCGCCCTATCGGCTCGAGACGACCGTCGGGCCACACGGCGTCGCCCTCCTGGGACTGACGAGCATTCCATGGACGGAGTTCAACCGAGCGATCGGTTTCACGTCCGAAGCCGCGTTGAGCAGGTCCGCGATCGAAGCCATCCGGCGCTGGCTGCAGGACAATGCAGCCTCATGCTGGGCTCTGCAGTTGCCCGATCCGATGCTCGACGCCGCTCTGCTCGCCACGTTTCGCGACGCCGGCCTGGAAAGACGAGGCCGCGATCTGGCGAAGCTGCGCCGCGGTCTCGGCGACCCCGGGGATGGCAGCGCCACGACCGTCGAGATCCGCGAGGTCGGCACGGATCGTTCGTCCGACTTCGCCCAAACCGTCCAAGTCGGTTTTGGTGCCCCGCCCCTCCTGGCGGAGACGTTCATGACCTTGCCCGGCCGCGCCGGATGGCGCACCTACGTGGCCTACGATGGCGATCTGCCGATCGCATGTGGCGCGCTGTTCATTCAAGGCTCGCTGGCCTGGCTGGGGATCGGTGCGACGCGTCCGGAATGGCGCGGACGAGGAGCGCAAAGCGCCCTGATCCGCCGGAGGATCAGGGACGGCCTCGCCGCGGGGGTCCGGACCTTCACGGCAGAAACCGGCGTTCCCGTGCCCGGCCAGGAACGGAACGCGGTGTCGTTCAACAATCTGAGGCGGGCAGGCTTCGAACTCGCCTACAAGCGCGGCAACTTCGGGCCGGCCGTCGCCGCCGGCTGACCTTATCATCCGGCCATCAGTCGCAGCGGTCGAGGGACGCCGGGAGCCGAAGCTGGTCCGCGCCCGCACGGCGGCGACTCTCAAGTCCCCTCCGGCTGAGAAGCTCCAGCCCATCGTGCGGGCCGAGCCGGGATGCATCGACTGGGGATCGACTGGGGACCTTGCGTCCACATCGCGGGCGGTCCCGACGACCTGCGGAGGCTGGGACCCGATCGCCTCGCCATCGTGGAGCAGTGGGACAGCGCCGCAGCCCTCGAGGCTCATGCGACGAGCGCCCACATGGTCGAAGGGCGGGCGCGCATCGCGCAGGTGCTGCTATCGCGCGATCGTCTGGGTGCTGCAGAGCGCCTGATCGCGGCCCGCCTTCACCGATTCCACTCAAACAGGAGAGACACATGGTCGAGACACGGACGAGCTTCGTCGAGATCGGAGGGTCCCGCATGACCTATATCGAGTCCGGATCGGGGCCGACGGTGCTGCTGGGATCGAGCTATCTCTGGGACGCCGACATGTGGCGACCGCAGATCGAGGCTCTGTCGCGCCGCTTCCGCGTGATCGCACCCGACCTCTGGGGCCATGGCGGGTCGGGGGCTCTGCCGGCCGGGACCCGGGACATGCGCGATCTCGCGCACCAGCACCTCGCGCTGCTCGACGCGTTGAGGATCGAGCGCTGCGCCGTCGTCGGCCTGTCGGTCGGCGGCATGTGGGGTGCCGAACTCGCCCTGATGGCGCCGGAGCGCGTCGAGCGCCTCGCCCTGATGGCGACCTCGCTGGCGGCTGAGCCCGACGACTCCCGCGATCGGTACTTCGCGCTACTCGACACGATCGCGGCTCTGGGCGCCCTGCCGGAACCGGTCCGCGCCGCCGTGGTGCCGCTCTTCTTCTCGCCCAGAACGCCGGAGAGGAGGCCCGACCTCGTGGCGGCTTTCGATGCCGGGCTCCGCGACTGGCCGGGCGACCGGCTCGTGGACAGCGTGGTGCCGCTCGGCCGCATCATCTTCGGGCGCCGCGACGCGATGGACGACCTCGGCGACCTCTCGATGCCGTGCTTGGTGGTGACGGGGGAGGACGATTCCGCTCGTACGCCCGGCGAGGGACGCGCCATGGCGGAGCGCATCGGATGTCCGTTCCTCGCCGTCCCGGGAGCCGGCCACATTGCCAACCTCGAAGCGCCGGAGATCGTGAATGCGGCGCTGCTCGAGTTTCTCGCGGCCTGAGCCTCTTCGACGGGTCGGCCGGACCGTCTCATGACGCTCCCGGTTCATTGGCTCGGTCGTCCCGGTCTGCCTCCTCGATCATGCCTCGCACGAGCGTCCCATCTCTCCTTCGCTTGCGGATAAGAGGTTTGCCCGCAGGGCGGTGGAGGAAGCGCACCGGGTACCCGTGTTTTCTGTCAATCCCGAGTCCGTCACCGGGGAAAACGTCTCAGGCGCGTCCGCGGCACAGGCCGACGGCGAGGAAGCGATCGATCATGGCATTGACCTGGTCGGCCACTTCGATCGTGTTGAAATGGCCCGCCAGGAGGGTCTTCGCCTCGACGAGCTGCGGACAGAGCTCTCGCAACCGGCGGAGATCGCGTGCTTGTTCGACCAGTGGCACATCCGCCGAAATATAGGCCATCGGGATTGTGCAGGCCCGGGCGGCCGGTTCGGCGTCGTGGCCCTGGATGAAGTGCCGGATCGCCGACAGCGCGACATGCTGGGGCGTGCCGAGACAGGGACCGAGGATGTAGGTGTCGAAGATCCACTGGCGCCGGCCGGGATCGTCGAAATCGCCGCCGATCGACCAGGCATTGCCCCGCGACACCTCGAGGTAGGCGGGACTGCCGATGCCGGCCAGGAGGGCTCCGACCTCGGGGCTGTCGCGGGCTCCCGGCGCGGGCGTGACGATGGAATCGATCATGACCAGGCCTGCGGCGACGTCCGGAAAGCGGCCGCAGAGTTCGAGGGCGACGGAACCTCCGAAACTGTGGCCGATGACGACCGGCCGATCGAGCCCGAGTTGCCCGCATTGCCACGCGACATCTTCGGCGAAATCGCGGACTGTATAGTCCTGGCGAGGCGCATCGCTCGCGCCATGACCCCTGAGATCGACCGCCACCACGCGGCGCGTGCGGCTGAAATGCGCGATCTGCGGCGTGAAGATGCCGTGGTCCCCGGTCCAGCCGTTGATGAGCAGGAGCGGTGGCTGCCCCGGGACGTCGGACCCCGCGTCGACGTGGGCGAGGCGCACGCCGTCGCGCATCTGGGACCGCATCTCCGGTCGCGAGTCGAGGGACGTCATGAGCGTTTCTCCAGTTGGGCCATGGGATTGGGTGCTGGTCGCGCTTGCGGGCGCTCGGCGCGGCGCAGCGCGCCGAGGAAGGCCGCGACGGCGGCGAGGCAGAAGGCCAGCATGGTGGCGGCCATCGACAGAGCCGAGTGGCGGTCGAAGAACCGAGCCACGAGATCGCTGGCGAGGGCGGCCCCGACCATCTGCGCTCCCATGGCGACGGCACCGGCAGCACCGGCGTTGTCCGGGTGAAGCCGCAGAGCCCCGTCGAGCGCGTTGGGCGAGATCATCCCGAAGGAGAGCGCGACCCCCGCTATGACGAAGGCCACGAGCGCGATCGGCGTCCAGCCGGCGAGGGTGCACAGGAGCAGCATCGCCGACAGGACGCTCGCCAGGGCGAGCCCCTGCACGATCGACCGGTCCGGAGGCGTGCCGCGATGCCCGGCCTGCTGGCTGATCGCTGCCCCGAGGATGACCGACAGCGAGCTGACGCCGAAGATGACGCCGTATGTACCTGCTCCCAACCCCGCCGCATCCATGAAGAACAGCGGCGAGCCGGTGATATAGGCGAAGATGGCCCCGGCCATCGCTGCGTTGCAGACGACATAGCCGCGAGAGGTCGGGCAGCGGAGGATGTCCCGGTAGCTCCCGACCACCTCCATCACCGACAGGCGCAGGGCGACCGCGGGCCGACGGCTCTCGGCGACGAGGGGCATCGCGGCCAGCAGGGCGACGGCCCCGGCGAGCGGAACCCCGTAGATGGCCCGCCACCCCATCGAGGTCAGCAGCAGGGCACCGAAGCTCGGCGCCACCATCGGCATGACGTTGATCGCCATGACGACGCTCGCCATGCGGGCCCGCGCCGCCTCGCCCTCGTAGAGGTCCCGCACCATAGCCAGACAGGCACCGGCGGGACCACAGGCACCGATCCCCTGCATCAGGCGGAAGAGCAGGAGCAGCCCGAAGGACCGGGCCAGCAGGCAGCCGAGGCTGGCGGTCGCCAGGACGAGGCAGCCCGCGACGATGACCGGCCTGCGGCCGATCCTGTCGGAGATCGGTCCCCACACCGGCCCGGCCACCCCGAGTCCGACCAGATAGGCGCTCATTACGAGCCCCATCCGGGCGACGGGCGTGTCCAGCGCCGACCCCGTCACCGGCAGGCTGGGCAGCACGATGTCGATGCCGGCCGTCGGCAGGGCCGCCATGAAGCCGAGCAGCAGCGTGAAGGATCGGGACTGGAGACGGAGAAGCATCGGGCGGCCCTCAGGCGCGCCAGGGCTGCGGCACCATCGCGCCGCGGCGATGGATCAGCGCCAGCCGCTCCATCTCGTCCACGACGCCGCAGGCCGCCATGTCGGCTTCGATCGCGGCCCCGAGCCGGCGCGCCCGGATCTTGAAGCTCGGATCCGACAGCAGGAGTCGGGCGGCGTCGGCTATCTCCGCCCCGGAGGCTGCGGGCGACAGCTGCAGCCCGGCGCCATGCAGGGCGATGCGGCTCGCATTGTCGTTCTGGTCCCGCCCCATCGGCAGAACCAGCTGCGGCAGGCCGTTCACCAGCGCCCGGCTGACGGTGCCGTGTCCGCCCTGGGTGATCAGGAGGTCGACCTCCTGCATCACGACGTTATGGGGCGCGGAGCGGCGGAGGTGGACGTTGCCGGGGACACGCAGGTCCTCCATCCTGATATTAGGTCCTGTCGTGACCACGGCCTCGACGTCGAGCCCGCCCATGGCGTCGACCACCCTCTGGATCAGCTCGCCTTGGCCCTGTGCGCCGCTGCTGCAGGCGACAAGGACGCGGGGACGAAGCCCGGCCGGCGACGCGTCGCGCCAGGGCGAAACCCACGTCCGTGACCAACTCGGCTCGTCGAGCAGGGGGCCGATGTAGCGCACGTTATCGGGCAGCCAATCCGCCGGGTAATCGAAGGCCTGGCTGATGGCGAGGAGCACACGATCCGCCGTGTCGAAGACGTCCATGCTGGTCGACATGGCCCGCAGGCCGAGGCGCGCGCGGGCCCGGTTGAGGATCGGCAGGCTGTGGTCGAAGAGCGCCACGGTTCCTTCGCCGGCGGCCGCGATGACGCTTCGCTCTTCGGCGGTCTTCGGGGGAAGCAGACCGCTCATGACCGGGGGAATGCCCGGCAGCGGCCTCAGGCTGATGTGAGGGGAGAGTATCGCCAAAGGAATTCCGGCGGCCTCCGCCCCGAGCGCGGCGCCGAACAGGATGTCGATCGCCAGGATGGCATCCGTCGGCGCACGGCCGACCTCGTCGAGGATATCGGCCGCGTAGGCGTGGGCGGGCTCGAAGATGGCGCGGCGGAACCACTGCCTGATGTCCGACACATCGGCAGGGTCCGCCTCCGGCCCCGTCGGCGCCCGCCGCCACGCGACGTATTCGAAGCCGGCGGCTTCCACCTCGTCTCGCATCGCCGGATCGGCGATGATGCGGCTCCTGTGACCACGCTGCCCGAGCTGCCGCGCCGCGGTCAGCAGCGGGTTGAGATTGCCGGACGTTCCGAATGAGGCCAGAAGAAAATCGTAAGACATCAGCAGACGCCACCATCAACGCTGCACTATCTCTTCATTCATGGGCCGCAGCTTGCACCGAGGAATGTCGAGCTCCGGATCGAAGCTTGATCTCTCGAGTTTTGTGGAGATGGACTACTTTGTCGTTTCCGATCGAGATTGCAGCACTACGAACGCAACCGTTCGGCTTCACGCCGAAACACGAAGCGGTCTGGCGGCGTCGTCGCGTTACGCCCCAGGCGTCGGATGACACCGACCGCCCGATCCCCCGGACATTGGCCCCTACAGACGGTCCTGCGGCAGCCACAAGGCGAGAGCTATCCCCTGGCCCGGGACGCTGTCGATCTGGAAGGCGCCGCCGAGATCGCGAACCACTTCGGTTGCGGTCGCGAGGCCCAGTCCCGTGCCGGCGGGGCGGGTCGTGAAGAAGGGTTGAAACAGTTTCGTCTACACGTCGGCCGGAGTGCCGATGCCCTGGTCGACGACGCAGATGCGGACACAGGAACCCGCCTCGATCGTCCCGTGCGACAGTGTCCGTCGCCTGGCGAGGTTCGACGTCTCAACTGTCACCATGACGGGCGTGCCGCCTTCGGAGGCCTGCGCGGCATTGCGGAGGAGGTTCACCAGCACCTGCTGCATCTGCGTTGGATCGGCCGTCACGGAAGCGTCCGTCTCGGCGACACGGATGTCGCATCCGATCCGAACGGGCAGCGAAGGGGCCAGGAGTGCGACCGTGTCGGCCACAAGGGCCCCATCCCGATGGTGCGCCATCTCCGCCATCGAGATGCCGGACAGGGCCTGCTGCACCGATATATACTCGGCGTCGGAAGGCTGCAGGCTGTCAAGCAGAAGCCACGTCAACGCCAGGGCCAGTACGCCCGCCGCGATGACCATGCCGCGCAGGCTCATGGTCCGGCCCTGGTGTGACCCAGGGCCACCCGGGCAGGATGGGCCGGGCTCGGCCACCCGATCGGTTGCATCGGCTGGACCTGCAGCCCCGACGCCGCGATGGTGCCGGAGGTCCATGAGGTCGGCGAGCCGACATGCCGCGCCGACAGGGCGGCCAAGCAGGTCAAGGCCAAGACGATCGAGGAGACAGCAAGCCACAGGGAGGTACGCCACCTCGGCTAGGTTCGCGCGATCGATACGGCGGTCATCGTGTCCTTCTGCGGCCGACCGCCTGCGTCAAACCGATCGTCTTCTATTGCGGAGAGAGCACTACCGGCTGGCTACGATCGCCCCAGCGTCGTCAGCTGGTCGGGCTCTCTCCGAGACCGCACGCTGCCGAAAGGTTAGCGTGCATCGGCGGAGGCCCATCGCTGTCGGCAGCGAGGTTTCGCCCGGATCCCGCGCCGAAGCGGCCATCGTGGTTCGGCAGATCAAGGATAGGTCGCGACCATGACCACGATGGTCGCGTGCGCCCAAGGATGACATTAGATATGGCCACTCAACGCAATTTCCTCGCGGCCATCGCCGTGCTGGCCCTGCTTCAGGGGTCCATGGCGGGTCCGGCTTTCAGTCAGACACAGGCGTCGGCGGGCGCAGGCTATGGCGCTGAGCTCGAAGGTTTCGACTACCCCGACCCGGTTCGGCGCTTCACCTTCACGTCGCAGCGCCAGTCGCTGACCATGGCCTATATCGACGTCCAGCCGGCGCGTGCCAACGGGCGGACCGCGGTGTTGCTGCACGGCAAGAACTTCTGTGCGGCGACCTGGGACACGACCATCACGGCGCTCTCGAGCGCCGGATACAGGGTGATCGCCCCCGATCAGATCGGCTTCTGCAAATCCTCCAAGCCCGAGGCCTACCAGTTCACGTTTCGGCAGCTCGCCCAGAACACGCATGAGCTCCTCGCCACGTTGGGTGTCGCCAAGCCGATCCTCGTCGGACATTCGACCGGTGGCATGCTGGCGGCGCATTATGCGCTGCTCTACCCGACCGAGGTGGAGCGGCTGGTGCTGGTCAATCCCATCGGGCTCGAGGACTGGTCTGCCAAGGGCGTCCCGCCGATCTCGGTCGAGCAATGGTATGCCCGCGAGCTGAGGACCACGGCCGAGACGATCCGCAACTACGAGAGAACGACCTATTACGCCGGACGTTGGGAGGCCCGCTACGAGCCCTGGGTGCAGATGCTGGCCGGGCTCTACGCCGGACCGGGCAAGGACAAGGTCGCCTGGGACTCGGCCCTTCTCTACGACATGATCCTGACGCAGCCGGTGGTCGAGCGCTTCCCCGATCTCACGGTGCCGACGCTGCTGATGATCGGACAGAAGGACGTGACGGCGATCGGCAAGGACATGGCGCCACCGGAGGTCCAGGCCAGGCTGGGCCACTACCCCGAGCTCGGCCGTGCGGCCGCCCGGGCGATCCCCGGCGCGAAACTGATCGAGTTCCCCGACGCCGGGCACGCCCCCCAGATGTCGGAACCCGATCGTTTCAACGCGGCGCTGTTGGAGGATCTCGGGACGCAGTGAGGAGACGGCGGGGCGGCCGCCGTCCTGACGAACATCGTCACGCGATCAGGCGAGCCGTTCGGGTCGAGACCCGAACGCGCAGGCGCGCGTCACACCGGTCGGTTGACACCATAGCGGCCCATCGGCATCTCGCAGGTCGAAGCTCGACGACGTCACTGCTTGTGCCTCGGCACCTGACGGTTGAAAGTGTCGTCCTCGCACTGCTCGGTCGATGCCGTCCGGTTCGCACGGCCGGACATCGAGGCTGATCCAGACGAGGTATGGAGACGCGCTCTCGAGGACGGTACCAGCATGACGGTCTACGCCCATTCCACGCCCGACCCCGATTATCGCGTATGGGAGCCGCTCGCCGACCATCTCGCGGCGGTCGGCGACACGGCGTCCCGCTTCGCGGGCGTCTTCGGCTGGGGTGCGGTGGCGGGCCTGTCCGGGCGGCTGCACGATATCGGCAAGTGTTCCGCTGCGTTCCAGGCCTATCTCCGGCAGGAGCGATCGTCCGGCGGCGACCATTCCGGCGCGGGCGCCCGCGAGACGCTGGCCGGCCTCCCAGCTCCCGTCGGCCAGATGCTGGCCGCCATCGTGGCGGGCCACCATGCCGGACTGGCCTATGGCGTCGCCCTCGACGAGCGTCTGCGCGGCCCGCTCCCGCCCTATCCGGGATGGCAGGCGCACAGCGGCCCGCTGCCGGCGCCCGCCACCCTGGCGCCGACCCGGCCCTTCGCGCCTTCGCCGGATCGAGGCTTCTCCGGTGTCTTCCTGACACGCATGCTGTTCTCGTGTCTCGTCGATGCGGATTCGCTCGAAACGGAGCGCTTCTACGCCGGAGCCGAGGTCGACCGCGGCCCCTTCCGCGACCTCGCGACATTGCGCGACCGGCTCGATGCCCACATGGCCGCGGTGGCGGCCGCCGCGGATCCGACACCGCTGAACGCGTTGCGCGCCGAGGTGCTGGCCTATGCAAAGGCGCAGGCCTCGCTCGTGCCCGGCCTGTTCACGCTGACGGTGCCGACCGGCGGCGGCAAGACCCTGGCGTCGCTGTCATTCGCGCTCGACCATGCGGTCCGGCACGGGCTGCGCCGGATCGTCTACGTGATCCCGTTCACGGAGGCGTGGATCGAAACACTGCGGAACGGCTGCAAAGTTGCTGAAACTTGGGTCGCCTCCCGTGCGGAGGCGTGGATCGAAACTGCAATGGCAACGCCTGGACCGCTCACTAACGCGCCGTCGCCTCCCGTGCGGAGGCGTGGATCGAAACGTGATCCCATCAGGGTGAGGCGGCTCGGGCTGTCGTCGCCTCCCGTGCGGAGGCGTGGATCGAACATTTGCAGCAATGGCCGTGTCCGCTATCTTGGGCCGTCGCCTCCGTGCGGGGCGTGGATCGAAACCAGTTCATCGTCGCCGTCATCTCCATCGCTTTCGTCGCTCCTCGTGCGCGGCATGAATGCGATGAACCTCAGTGCGAGATCATCCAGGGGCGCGCCGAGGGGAAGCTCTTGGCCGCCGCCGGAGCGCCCGCTGCGGGAGATTTTCGGCCGAGGCCCGAGCAGCAGCCGCAGCCCGAGGGGTGCCGGCCGCCCGACATCGTCGGCGCGTGGCTCGATCGCTCGTTGGTGGCGAAGGCGGCGCGGCGCTCGCGCGACATCCCCGCCATGCGAGGGGCCGCCAGGATGGCGCGCGGTGCCGGCGCGGCGCAGCTCGGGCAGGGCCGCGGCATGGCCGATTCCGCCATGGGCCGTACGTCGGAGAAGCTGCCGCAACCGGCGCAGAGATAGTCGTAGTGGGGCATGGAGATCCTCGGCTCGGGGCCGGGGCGGCGCAACGCCGCCCCAGGTCGGCGTTACAGGTCGGGCGACAGCGGCATGGTGATGCCGGTCGTCACCAGTTTCTGCGGGCCGGCGGCGGTCGGGTTGATGTCGAAGTCGAAGATCTCGGTCGGCAGCCACAAGGTCGCGCAGGAGTTCGGGATGTCGACCACGCCCGAGATGTGACCCTGCACGGGTGCTGTGCCGAGAATCGAATAGGCCTGGGCCCCCGAATAACCGAACTTCTTCATGTATTCGATGGCGTTGAGGCAAGCCTGCCGATAGGCCAGGTTGACGTCGAGGTAGTGCTGCTTGCCGGCTTCGTCGACCGAGATGCCCTCGAAGATCAGGTAGTCCTTGTAGTTCGGCGTCATCGGCGAGGGTTTGAAGATCGGCGTCTTGATGCCGTATTTGGCCATGCCGTCCTTGATGATCTCGACCTTGAGATGCACCCAGCCCGCCATCTCGATAGCGCCGCAGAAGGTGATCTCGCCGTCGCCCTGGCTGAAATGCAGGTCGCCCATCGAGAGCCCGCCGCCGTCGACATAGACCGGAAAATAGATCTTCGAGCCGCGCGACAGGTCCTTGATGTCGCAATTGCCGCCGTGCTCGCGCGGCGGCACCGTGCGGGCGCCCTCGGCGGCGGCCTTGGCCTTGGCATCGCCCGAGAGCTTGCCCATGTGGGCCGTCGGGCCGAAGGGCGGGTTGGCGAGCGGCGGAACGCGCGTCGGATTGGTGGCGATGAGGCCCACTTCGCGCTCGTTCCAGGTGGCGAGCAGGTCCTTCGACGGCAGGCAGCCGATCAGGCCGGGATGGATCAGCCCGGCATATTGGACGTTCGGCACGTGGCGCGACGTCGTGAACATGCCCTTGAAATCCCAAATGGATTTCTGGGCCTCGGGGAAGTGGTCGGTGAGGAAACCGCCGCCGTTCTGCTTCGAGAAGAAGCCGTTGAAGCCCCACTCGCTCTCCTTCTTGGCGCCGATGTCGAGCAGGTCGACGACGAGCAGGTCGCCGGGCTCGGCGCCCTTCACCCCGATGGGGCCCGACAGGAAGTGGACGATCGACAGGTCGATGTCGCGCACGTCGTCGGCGGAATCGTCGTTCTTGATGAAACCGCCGGTCCAGTCATAGGTCTCGACGATGAAGTCGTCGCCGGGCTTCACCCAGGCCACCATCGGGATGTCCGGGTGCCAGCGGTTGTGGACGCTTTCGTTCGTGTAGGCGGACTGGCTGAGGTCGACCTTGATCAGTGTATCGGCCATGGATGGCGCTCCGTTGGGGAAGGATTGAAAAGGGCAGGGCGGCTCATATCCCGCCTGCGCGGGGATGAGCGGGGAGAGCACTCCTCGCCTCACACCGACAGGAACCGCGACACCGCGGCCTCGTCGACGTCGGCGCGGGCGTCCTCACGCACGATCTCTCCGTTCTCGATGACGAGCACGCGGTCGGCGATGTCGAGCGCGAAGCTCAGCACCTGTTCGGACACCAGGATGGACAGCCCGCGCTCGTCGCGAATGCGCTTCAGTGTGCGCGCCATGTCGCGGATGATGGAGGGCTGGATGCCTTCGGTCGGCTCGTCGAGCAGCAGCACCTTCGGCCGGCTGACCAGCGCACGCGCCAGGGCGAGCTGCTGCTGCTGGCCGCCCGACAGGTTGCCGCCGCGCCGGTTCTTCATCTCGAGAAGGACCGGGAAAAGCTCGTAGATGTCGGACGGCACCGAACGCTCGGTCGAGGCCGACAGCCCCGTCTCGATGTTCTCCTTCACCGTCATGGTGGAGAAGATCATGCGGCCCTGCGGCACGTAGGCGACGCCCTTCGCCACGCGCTGGTGGCTCTTCAGACCGGCCAGTTCCTGGCCCGCCACCGTCACGGAGCCGCGGCTGCTCGGCGCGATGCCGATCAGCGACTTCATGAGCGTGGTCTTGCCCATGCCGTTGCGGCCCATGATGGCCACGATCTCGTTGGGCCGGACCGAGAAGTTCAGCCCATGGAGCACCTCGCTCTGCCCGTAGGAGACGTGCAGGTCGGAAACGTCGAGCATGGGAGCAGCCTCAATGACCGAGATAGACGTCGACGACCTTGGGGTTCGTCTTCACGTCGCGCATCGGCCCCTCGGCCAGGATCTGGCCCTGGTGCAGCACCGTGACCTTGCGGGCGATGTCCTCGACGAATTTCATGTCGTGCTCGATGACGATGACCGAGCGGTCGCGGATGATGCGGTGGAGCAGTTCCGCGGTCTTGACCCGCTCGGAGACGCTCATCCCCGCTACGGGCTCGTCGAGCATCAGGAGGTCGGGGTCCTGGATCAGCAGCATGCCGATCTCCAGCCACTGCTTCTGGCCGTGGCTGAGGAACTCGGCCCGCCGCTCCAGCTGGTCCTTGAGGAAGATCGTTTCGGCGATCTCCTCGACGCGGTCCCGCACCGCGGCATCGCGTCGAAAGGTCAGCGCCCCGAAGACGGACCGGCCGCGCGGATAGGAGATTTCGAGGTTCTCGAAGACCGTGAGATCGTCGTAGATCGACGGCGTCTGGAACTTGCGGCCCACCCCCGCCTGTACGATCTCGTTCTCGCGCATCTTGGTCAGTTCGCGGTTGCGGAACTTGATCGAGCCCGACGATGCTTTGGTCTTGCCGCAGATGAGATCGAGCAACGTGGTCTTGCCGGCCCCGTTGGGGCCGATGATGACGCGGATCTCGCGCTCGTCGACGTAGAGGTTGAGGTCGTTGACGGCCTTGAACCCGTCGAACGACACCGTCAGGGCCTCGACGGCGAGAAGGAAGTCGGTGTTGGAGCCGGTCATGGGCGTCACTCCGCGGCGGTCTGGGGCGGCAGGGCCGCGGATGTCACGGCGGCGCGTGGGGCGCGGCCGAGAACCCGATCGAGGCTCGGCTGCGCAAAGCTGTTCCAGAGGCCCGCGAGCCCGTCCGGGAACAGCATCACCACGCCGATGTAGAGGGCGCCGAGGCCGAACAGCCACAGCTGCGGGAAGCTCTCCGAGAAGCTCGTCTTGGCGTAATTGACGAGCAGCGTGCCCCAGATGGCGCCGAAGATGGAGGTGCGTCCACCGACTGCCGTGTAGATCACCATCTCGACCGACGGCACGATGCCGACGAAGGACGGCGACATGAATCCGACCTGCAGGGTGAACATGGCTCCGCCGATGGCGGCGAAGCCGGCCGCCAGGCAGAAGACGAAGATCTTGAAGTTCGCGACATTGTAGCCGGAGAACCTAACGCGGTCCTCCTTGCCCCGCATGGCGACGAGGATGCGGCCGAATTTCGAGCGCTTGACGAACTGCGCCAGCAGGATGCAGCCGATGAGCAGGCCGGCGTTGACGAAGTAGAGGATCTCCTTGGCGCCGTCCTGGCGGATGTCCCAGCCGTGGAGCGTGCGCAGATCGGTGATGCCGTTGATGCCGCCCGTATAGCCCTGCTGGCCGACGATGAGGATCGTGGCGATCGCGGCCACCGCCTGGGTGATGATGGCGAAGTAGACCCCGCCGACGCGGCGCTTGAACATGGCGGCGCCGATCACGAAAGCGACGATGACCGGCACCGCCACCACGGCGACGAGTGCGAAACTCAGCGAGTGGAACGGCTGCCACATCCACGGCAGCGCCGTGATCTGGTTCCAGTCCATGAAGTCCGGGATGCCGGGGGTCGACTGGATCTTGGTGTTGGCGGCGCTCGAGGCTTCGAGCTTCAGGAACATGGCGACGCAATAGCCGCCGAGGCCGAAGAACACGCCCTGGCCGAGGCTGAGGATGCCACCGAAGCCCCAGCAGAGCACGAGGCCCAGCGCCACATAGGCATAGGTGAGGTATTTGCCGACGAGGTTCAGGCGGAAGCCGTCGAGGCACAGCGGGAAGACCACGAGGAGCACCACGGCCACGAAGGCGAGGGCGAGCCATTCCTTGCGGTCGAACAGGACGGAGTCGTCGCGGGCCGGGGCGGACATGGGGCTGTTCTCCAGCATGTTCGGGACGTTCACCGACGGACCTTGAGGGCGAAGAGGCCCTGCGGGCGCAGCATCAGGATGATGACGACGCCGAGCAGCGTGACGACCTGGGCCATGGAGCCGGAGGTGAAGAACTCCAGCGTCGAGCGCGTCTGCGAGATGGTGAAGGCCGACGCGATGGTGCCGAGCAGGCTCTGGGCGCCGCCGAACACCACGACGAGGAACGTGTCGACGATGTAGAGCTGGCCCGAGGTGGGACCCGTCGAGCCGATCATCGTAAAGGCCGAGCCCGCGATACCGGCGATGCCGCAACCGATGCCGAAGGTCATGCGGTCGACCATCTCGGTGTCGATGCCGACCGCGCCCGCCATGGTGCGGTTCTGAACGACGGCGCGGACCTTGCGGCCCCAACCCGAGCGGTACATCAGGAACCCGACGGCGGCCGTGATGAGCAGCGTCAGCACCATCACGAAGATGCCGTTGATCGGCACCTCGATCGTGTCGGTCAGGCTCACGGCACCCATGGTCCATTGGGGCAGCTCGACGCCGACCTCGCGGGCCCCGAAGACCGAGCGGTACGTCTGCTGCAGGATGAGGCTGAGGCCCCATGTGGCGAGCAGCGTGTCGAGCGGGCGACGATAGAGGTGGCGGATCAGCGCCCACTCGACCAGCATGCCGAGCGCCCCTGCGGCGATGAAGGCCAGGATCATCGCCACGAAGAAGTAGATCGGGAACAGCGCCGGCAGGTAGAGGGCGAAGAGTTTGGATGTCAGGAAGGTCGTGTAGGCGCCGAGGATCATGAACTCGCCGTGCGCCATGTTGATGACGCCCATCTGGCCGAAGATGATGGCGAGGCCCAGCGCCATGAGCACGAAGACCGAGAAGAGGATCAGGCCCGCGAAGCCCTGCATGGCGAAGATCGAGAGCAGTTGGTCGGGCGTATAGTCGCCGAGCATGGGCGGGCTCCTGGATCGAATAGAGGGCCTAGCTGTCCGCTCATCCCCGCGACGGCGGAGATGAGGTTTGATCTGGTCTTGATTCCGGTCGATGGGTTCGGGTTAGCCTCGAGCGGCTGTACCCCGTCCGCCCCCTCCACCGGGCTTCGCCCGGTCCCTCTTCCCCAGATGGGGAGGACACACTCCCGAGCCGCTGCGTCTCCTCCCCCACCGGGGGAGGGGACCACCCGAAGGGTGGTGGAGGGGGCCAGGCTGGGTGCGACCGAGCCGGTCAACTGGCAGCCGTCTTACTGGTAGCCCTTGGGGAAGGGGTTCGGCTCCATCAGGTCGGCGGTCTCGTAGACCACGTCGTACTGGCCGTCCGGCCGGGCTTTGCCGACGCGGGTCTTCGACCAGAGGTGATGGTTCTCGTGGATCCGGACGTAGCCTTCCGGCGCTCCCTTGAACTCGATCCCCGGCGAGGCGGCGGCGATCTTGTCGACGTCGAAGCTGCCCGCCTTCTCGCAGGTGAGTTTCCACAGCCAGGGGCCGAGATAGGCCGCCTGGGTGACGTCGCCTATCACCGCGTCCTTGCCGTACTTGGCCTGGAAGGCGGGGACGAACTTCTCGTTGTTCGGATTCTTCAGCGATTCGAAATACTTCATGCAGGCGAAGGCGCCCGCGATGTTCTCGCCGCCGATGCCGAGGATCTCGTCTTCGGTCACCGAGATCGTCATCAGGGTCTGCTTCGACAGGTCGATGCCCGCCGCCTTCAGTTGTTTGTAGAAGGCGACGTTGGAGCCGCCGACCACGATGGCGTAGATGACGTCGGGCTTGGTCAGCTTGATCTTGTTGATGACCGAGTTGAACTGCGTGTGGCCGAGCGGGAAGTACTCCTCGCCGACGACCTTGCCGTGCAGCACGTTCTCGATGTGCTTGCGGGCGATCTTGTTGGAGGTGCGCGGCCAGATGTAGTCGGAGCCGAGCAGGTAGAAGCTCTTGGCCTTCTTCTCGTCCTGCACCCAGTTCAGGCCGGCGAGGATCTGTTGCGTGGCTTCCTGGCCCGTGTAGATGACGTTTTTCGACTGCTCGAGGCCCTCATAGAAGGTCGGGTAGTAGAGCATGCCGTTATACTGCTCGAAGACCGGCAGCACCGCCTTGCGCGACGCCGAGGTCCAGCAACCGAACACCGACGCGCAATGATCGTCGACCAAGAGCTTGCGGGCCTTCTCGGCGAAGGTCGGCCAGTCGCTGGCGCCGTCCTCCTGAATGACCTTGATCTGCCGGCCGAGGACGCCGCCCGCGGCATTGATCTGCTCGATGGCGAGTTTCTCGGCCTCGACCGAACCCGTCTCGGAGATCGCCATCGTGCCGGTGACGGAATGAAGAATGCCGACCGTGACGGAATCGTCCGTCACGGCGAGGCCGGTCGTGTTCACCGCCGAGGTAGGCGTTGTAGCCCCGAAGGCCCGCGAGGCGCCGAGGCCCAGCGCGCCGACCGCCGGCATCGCGGCCAGCCCTTGAAGCAGCTTTCGCCTCAGCGGCGAGGAGATCGGGTCGTGGTCTCTGGACATGGCGGCTCCGGGACGGTGGGGAGCAGCGACAGCGCTCCTATGGCCGACAGGGTGGCGGAGGCTCGGTGGAGCGGCCATACGTAGGATCGCGTATGTTGCACCGCAAAATGACCGGTATGGTGCAAACCATGGTCGAGACCGGGACGGGACGTGAGCACTGTAGCGAAGACCGGGAACAGGAGTGGATCGCAAAGGATCGATCGCGTCAGGCGTCAGTACAATCAATGGGCCGGTAATCAGACGCTCGAAGACTATGCGTTGCGTTTCACCGCCAAAGGTGCGCGGCGCTGGTCATCGCTGCGGGTCGCCAATACGGCGCTCGGCGCCATCTCGTTCCTGGCGCTGGAGGCCATCGGCGCCGCCATTACGCTGAACTACGGCTTCTCCAATGCCTCCCTGGCCATTCTGGTGGTCTGCGGCCTGATGGGGGCCGGCGGGGTGCCGATCTGCCTCTACGCTGCCCGAGCCGGCGTCGACATCGACCTGCTGACGCGCGGCGCCGGTTTCGGCTATCTCGGCTCCACCGTTACGTCGCTGATCTACGCCTCCTTCACCTTCATCTTCTTCGCCATCGAGGCCGTGATCCTGTCGACGGCGCTGGATTTGTGCTTCGGTGTGCCTCGCCCGATCGGTTACCTTGTGGGTGCCCTGGCGGTGATTCCGCTGGTGACGCACGGCATCACCCTCATCAGCCGCTTCCAGCTCTGGACGCAGCCCGTCTGGCTGGTGCTGCAGGTGGCGCCCTTCGTCGGTCTGCTGGTCATGGATCCCGGCGCGGTCGACCGCTGGACCGCCTTCACGGGGCTGCACGGCGACCCGTCGGGTGCGCTGTCGTTGCCGCTCTTCGGCGCCGCCGCCGCCGTTGTGTTTTCGCTCGCCGGGCAGATCGGCGAGCAGGTCGACTTCCTGCGCTTCCTGCCGCGCGAGCGCGCCGGCCGCCGCGGGCGCTGGTGGCTATCGCTGCTGGCCGCCGGACCCGGCTGGGTGGTGCTCGGCGCCGCGAAGCTGCTCGCCGGCTCCTTCCTGGCGGTCTTCGCCCTCGGTCACGGCGTGTCGCTCCTCGAAGCCGGTGATCCGACGCACCTCTATCTCGCGGCCTTTGGCCAGGTTCTCCCGTGGCACGGGCTGGCGCTCGCCGTGACGGGCCTCTTCGTCGTCCTGGCGCAGCTGAAGATCAACGTCACCAACGCCTATGCGGGCTCGATCGCCTGGTCGAACTTCTTTTCCCGCCTCACCCATTCCCACCCCGGCCGCGTCGTCTGGCTGGTGTTCAATGTCCTCATCGCGCTGCTGCTCATGGAACTCGGCGTCTGGAGGACGCTGGAACAGACGCTCGGGCTCTATGCCGATGTCGCGGTGGCCTGGGTGGCGGCGCTGGTGGCCGACCTCGCCGTCAACAAGCCGCTGGGCCTCAGCCCGCGCCATATCGAGTTCAAACGGGCCCATTCCTACGATGTGAACCCCGTCGGGCTCGGCGCCATGCTGCTCGCGTGCGTGGCCTCGATTCCCGCGACGCTCGGCCTCTACGGCGCGACCGCTCATGCGCTGGCGCCCTTCCTGTCGCTCGGCGTGAGCTTTGTGGCGGCACCCGTCATCGCGGCGGCGACGTGCGGGCGCTACTATCTGGCCCGCGCACCGCGCGAGGATTGGCGCGGGCGCGACGCGATCCTATGCTGCATCTGCGAACATGCCTTCGACCCCGAAGACATGGCGCATTGCCCTGCCTATGCGGGGCCGATCTGCTCGCTCTGCTGCTCGCTCGATGCGCGCTGCCACGACCTCTGCAAGCCGCACGCGACCGCCGGCGCCCAGGCGCGTGCCGCAGCGCGCGCCATCCTGCCCGAGACCGTCGTGGCGCGGCTCGATACGCCGTTCGCCCGCTACGTCGGGATCTTCCTCCTGGCTTCGGCGGCCATCGGCGCCATCCTGGGCCTCGTGGCGCTGGAAAGCGCCGCTATCTCGACCGGTGCTGCCCTGTGGCGCGCCTTCTTCGGCCTCGTCCTGGTGGTGGGTATCGCCGCCTGGCTGTTCGTTCTGTCGGGCCAGAGCCGGCGGGCCGCCGAGGCCGAGATGGAGCGGCAGGCGACGCTCCTGATGGAGGAAATCGAGGCCCACGGCCGCACCGATGCCGCCCTGCAGCGCGCCAAGGAGGCCGCGGAAGCCGCCAACGATGCGAAGAGCCGCTATGTGGTGGGGCTGAGCCATGAGCTGCGCACGCCGCTCAACGCCATCCTGGGCTACACCCAGCTGCTCGAGACCAACCCCGCCGTGGGCGAGAAGCCGCGCAACCAGATCCGCGTCGTGCAGCGCTCCGCCCGGCACCTCTCAGGGCTCATCGACGGATTGCTCGACATCGCCAAGATCGAGGGCGGGCGGCTCCACCTCGAGCGTGACCAGATGCGCCTCGCGGAGTTCCTCGACGGTCTCGCCGGCATGATCCGCGTCGAGGCGGAGGCCAAGGGGCTCTCGTTCCGCATCGAACGGCCGGCGGTGCTGCCCGATGCCGTCCACACCGACGAAAAGCGCCTACGCCAAGTGCTGATCAACCTCCTCTCCAATGCCGTGAAGTTCACGTCAGCGGGCGAGGTGGTGCTGCGGCTCGCCTATCGCAGCCCGATCGCGGAATTCACCGTGACCGATACGGGGCCCGGCATCGTCGAGCGCGATCGCGAGCGGATCTTCTCGCCCTTCGAGCGCGGCGCGCTCGGCCAGTCGCAACCCAGCACCGGCACCGGTCTCGGACTCACCATCGCCAAGCTGCTGACCGGCATCATGGGCGGCGAGATCACGGTGCGGAGCCAGCCCGGCCAGGGCAGCGCCTTCGCGGTGAAGCTCCTGCTGTCCGAGGTGACGGATCCGCGCCCGCCCGCGGCCCCGGCGCGCCGTGTCAAAGGCTACGCCGGCGCCCGTCGCACCCTGATGATCGTCGACGACGATCCCGTCCATCGCGACCTGATGGTTGAACTGCTGGAGCCGCTCGGTTTCATCCTGATGAGCGCGCCCGATGGCCCGAGCTGCCTCGCCCTGGTGGAGCATTGCCGTCCAGACCTCTTCCTGCTCGACGTCTCCATGCCGGGCATCGACGGCTGGATGCTGGCGGAGCGTCTGCGGCGCGACGGGCATGGCGACGCCCGCATCCTGATGCTCTCCGCCAATGCCATCGAGGTGCATCGCAACGCCTCCGCGGAGCCGTTTCACGACGCTTTCCTCATCAAGCCCGTCGACCTCGATGCGCTGCTCGCCGCCGTGCAACACCTGCTCGGCTTCGACTGGATCCTCGAAGATCCGGAGGGCGCCGGAGCGGCCCGGCAGGCTTCGAAAGCCGTCTCGCTACCGCGGCGCGAGATCGCCGACCTCAGGACCTTGGGAGAACTCGGCCTCCTGCGCGGCATCGGCTTCAAGCTCGACGAGATCGCGCTCGACCGTCCCACCAGCGCCGCCGCCGTGACCCGACTTCGCAATCTGGCCGACACCTGCGACCTGCCTCGCTTCATGGCGGAACTCGACGCGCTCGCGGGAGCCGGCGCCGATGGCTGAGCCGGCGTCCCTGCGCGACATGGTGCTGGTCGTCGACGATTCGGCGGAAACGCTGACGCTGCTCACGGATGCGCTCGACGGTGCCGGCATGACGGCCATGGTGGCGCTCGATGGCACCTCGGCGCTGCGGATCGCGGCGCGGTTGACGCCGGATCTCATCCTGCTCGATGCCGTCATGCCGGGCATAGACGGGTTCGAGACCTGCCGGCGGCTGAAGTCTCAACCGGGCTTCGCCGACGTGCCGGTGATCTTCATGACCGGTCTCAGCGAGACAGAGCATATCGTCAAGGGACTCGAGGCCGGCGGCGTCGACTATGTGACGAAGCCGCTCGTGGTGGAGGAGCTCGTGGCGCGGATCCGCGTGCACCTCGCCACCGCCCGGATGGCGCGAAGCGCACGGGCGGCGCTCGACGCCTCCGGTCGCCACCTCATGGCGGTCGATGGTGCGGGGCGGGTGCTGTGGCTGACGCCGCGAGCGCAGGCCGTGGTGACGCAAGAAGCAGCGACACGGGCGTTGCCGGACGATCTGCGCGTCTGGATGGCGGTCTGTGTGGCGGGCCGGACCGATGGGCGGCGCGATGCCACCACCCTGTCGTTGTCCCGCGCCGGACCCGTGGCGGTCTCCTGGGTCGGACGGTTCGGGGCCGATGAATATCTGTTGCGCCTCGTTCCGGAAGAGCCGGACGACCTTCCTCCGGAGCTGTTCCGATCCTACCGTCTCACGGGGCGCGAATTGCAGGTGCTCGGCTGGATCGCCAAGGGCAAATCCAACCGCGACGCAGCCGAGATCCTGGGCCTCAGCACCCGCACGGTCGACAAGCACCTCGAGCAGATCTACGCCAAGCTCGGCGTCGAAAACCGCACCGCGGCGGCCGCGCTGGTCCTCACGCTGCTCGGCCGCGCCGCAGGGTGACGATGCACTCCTGCGCCTGTCTGATACTAACGGCGGCAAACGTGGACTGCTTCTCCCGCCACCTCATCCCTTGGACGAGCTCAGGACAGGCTCTGAGCCCGCCGCTCAGCGGCCATGTCGAAGGACGAGCGTGGGGATGAGCCAAAACCCGCAGTGGGATCCTGAAGCCCTCGTCTTTCGACTCGGGCCCTTCGGGCCCGGCTCAAAGCCTGTCCTGAGCTTGTCGAAGGGATGAGGGGCTGGTGGAGAGGTCTGTCTCTCCCATGCCCCAAGGGCTGTGACGGCGAGCGGCAGCAGCACGGACGGGGCAAGAAGGGCTGCGATGGCGCGTCGTCTCACGCGCACCCTGTGCTTCTCGCGGCCGTTCGTCGAAGAGCCTATCACGGGATGGCGGCCCGTGGTGACGAGCCGCTTTCGACGGCGACGAGCCATGACACGGCATCCGGGGTCAGGGGATGACCGGCTTCCATCCTGGTCGACGATGGAACTCCCGGGATGCGTATCGGGGACGCGGGCATGACGGGCTCCGCGGATCTCTGGATGTCACGCAACGCCGTCGCGGTCCGAGTCCGCCGGGCGAGCCGATGGCGAATGTCGCGCTTTTGAACAAGCCCGACCTCGCGGTGACTTCGCCGCACTTGCCGTACCTCGTCTGCACGCGATGTGGATCCTTGCCATCGCGCGACAGCGGCGAACGGCGGAATGCGAGGATTAGAATGACGGACACCAAGGCGGTGATGGATCTTTACCTGACGGGACTGCGCAACCAGCATGCGGTCGAGACGCAGGCGATCGGCACTATCCAGAACGAGCTGACCTACATGGAGGCCTATCCGGAGCTGCATGCGCGCATGAAGGCCGACAAGGCACGGTCGGAAGGTCAGGCGGCGCGCCTCGACGACTTGCTCGCCAGGCACGGCACGGCCAAGTCCGTTGCCAAGGAGGCCGTCGTCGGAGCCGTCGCCACCATTGCGGGCTTCGCTCACGTTGCCGCCGGCGACGACGTCATCAAGAACCTCCTCGCGGCGATCGGCTACAAGGCTTACGAGATCGCGTCCTACAAGGCTCTGATCGCCCTCGCCGACGCCGCGGGCGTGGAGCAGGACAAGGCGGTGCTGGAGCAGTCGATGAAGGAAGAGCAGGAGACAGGAGACTGGCTGGGCGAACACCTTCCCAGCCTCGTGCAGGCTTACGTCGGGCGGAAAGCCGCCTAACTCGAGCCCAGGCTGGTTCATGGCGTCGTCACCCGGCGCGCCGACCGTGGGATGACCGCCGCTTCGACAGGAGGGCGCGTCATGGCTGATCGAGGGCGCGACGCATGAGTCTGGGCAGCGGACCGATGTCACGGACGAAGTGGCGTCCATTGGAGCAACTCGGATGGGCACTCGGCCTCGGAGCCGGGAGTGTCGTTCTTCTCTGCATCTGGGGTTTCGCCATCGTGCACCACCTTGTCGGCAGAGGGGTGTCGGCGCCGCCGAACGCTGGTCGTCGAGACGTCCCCTAGCCGCCTGATAGCTGCGACAACAGCCCATCACAGCCGCAAGGGCGGACCCTGCGGTCATGCCCGCATGAGCGTGTGCCGAGGCCGGGGGTTCTCGACGGCTGATCAGGCGGTGTCGGTTCAATGGCACTTGGTCAGGCTCGATGGCGTCGTCGAACGTACAGGCCCTTGGCGTTCCGATGTGTGCGGCTGGCTGTCGACCCCACCGCATCGGCAAGGCGCACGTCGATGCTTTCGCTTACCGTTGCAACCACCAGGATAGAACCCGGCAGAATATCTCACTCGGTCAGGGGCGGACCGCCTGCAGCTCGGATGTGATGGACTCGGTCGTCGTCTTGCTGTCCCCTAGACCAAGCTGTAAAGGATGTCGGCACGGGACCGCCCTTTCTGGCGCCACAGACTGGCGCCAGCACGGGAAGAGTGGGTGCGGGCCCTCTGGGAGATCCGATGTCGCAGGCACCTTTGCTCACAGCCGTCGTCCCTGAGCGTGCGGTGGCCGGCTATCGAAAGGCCGCGGCTGTGGAGCCGCGGATCGCGGTCCTGGTGCCTTGCTACAACGAAGCGCTGACGATCGGCGCCGTCATCGACGCCTTCAGGCGCGTCCTGCCCGGGGCACAGATCTACGTCTACGACAACAACTCCAGCGACGGTACGGCCGACATCGCGCGCGACCTCGGCGCCACGGTGCGGACCGAGGGGAGGCAGGGCAAGGGCAATGTCGTGCGTCGCATGTTCTCGGACATCGACGCCGATTGCTACGTCATGGTGGACGGCGACGACACTTACGATGCCGCTGCAGCCGCGGAAGCCGTCGCCCTCGTTGCGCGCGATGGCTACGACTTCGTCAATGTCGCGCGCGTCACAACGATCACCGAAGCTTATCGCCCCGGACACAAGTTCGGGAACGTCTTGCTGACCGGGATCGTGCGCGGCTTCTTCGGGCGGCAGACCAGCGACATGCTGTCGGGCTACAAGGCCCTGTCGCGCCGCTTCGTGAAGTCCTTTCCGGCCATGTCGCGCGGCTTCGAGACCGAGACCGAACTGACCGTACACGCGCTGGAAATGCGCATGCCGATGACGGAGATTTCGGCTCCCTACAAGGAGCGTCCCGAGGGGTCGACGAGTAAGTTGCGGACGTTCCGCGACGGTTGGCGCATTCTGATGTTGATCTCGCGGCTGATCAAGGACGAGCGGCCGTTGGCGTTCTTCGCATCCCTCGGCGGTCTGTTCGCGCTGACGGGACTGTTGCTCGGGTTACGGATCGTCGCGGAATACTTCGAAACGGGGTTGGTGCTCCGTATGCCGACTGCGGTTCTGAGCGTCGGGTTCATCGTCGTCGCGGCGCTCAGCATCTTCGCTGGGTTGATCCTCGATGTCGTGACGAAAGCGAGACAGGAGCTGAAGCGCTTGACCTATCTCTCGATCGCCCATCACTGAGAGCCGACGTGCACGCCACCTCCGCCACCGGCGGCCCTCGACTGCTGCAGTTCCTGCGGTTCTGTGTCGTCGGGGCGGTCGGATTTATCGTCGATGCGGGAGTGCTGCTGATCGAGGTACACGCCTTCCATGTCGATCCGATCTGGGGCCGGCTGGTCTCCTTCGCCATCGCGGTTCTGACGACGTTCGAATTCAATCGTCGTTGGGCCTTTAAGCAGCGGGGCGCTCGCCCCTACCTGATGGCGCTGGCGAGCTACCTGGGCGTCCAGGGACTCGGATTCGCCTGTAATTTCAGCCTCTACACGCTGCTCTACCTCGCTCTGCCGCCCGGCTACAACGCGCCGCTGTTCTGCCTCGCCATCGCGTCTCTCGTCGCCCTCTCGGTCAACTACGCCGGAGCTAGCCTTGTCGTCTTCCGGACCAAGGGCGCGCAGGCCAGCCGGCTCGGCCGTCCGTAGCGGCGACGGCTCCGGCACCAAGGCCGATCATCCACCATCGAGGGCCGGGCGGATCCCAGCTGGGCGGATCGGCACATACAGGTTGTCGCTCCCGTCCGTCTCGGGCTAGAAGGGCCGGACTTTCCGTGGACACGCGTTGGCTTCGGCGAGATGCTGTGAACCCCAGGGGGTGGAATGAGGGCTCTAGTCGGTGCCGCGCTGTTCGTCGTGGCTCTCCTCGTCTACGCCGTCACGGGCTCGTCGTCGGTGCGGGAGCAGATCGGCGCCGCCGCAACCGCAATGGCCCGGCCGATCGTGGTCCCGGCGGTGGAGCTCATCAACGTTCCGGCCTTCGTCTACGTCGTCTCGCTGGTGATCCTGACCTCGGGTGTCGCCGCTTGCCTGATTTACAGCTTCGCGGTGCTCCGCCCGCGTCTCGCGGAGTTCAGCCGCGTCCGGGCCGGAGTCGGCGAGCTTCCCGAGCCCCGCGCACGGCCTGGCCGCGACGCCTGGCCGGAGGCGCGTCACCAGCTGGGCGATCTGCTCGGCTCGCATGGCACTTTCGTCTCCGCGTGGTCTGCTTTCCTGGCCGAATCGACACGAGCCGATGGGATCCCACAGCGACCGTTCTCGTCCTTCGTGGCGCAGGAGCCCGATCCGCCCAGCACCGGCGACGACATCATGGGAAGCCTGCCGGGATATTTTACCTCGGTCGGCCTGATCTTCACCTTCATCGGGCTCGTCGTCGCGCTGTACTTCGCCGCCAAGGGCTTCCGGACAGGCGATCTCGGCGAAGCGCGGGCCGCTATCATCCAGCTGCTCAACGCGGCTTCGTTCAAGTTCCTGACGTCCGTCTCGGCCCTGATCAGCGCGCTGGTCGTCAGCCTCTTCTTCCGTTATACGGCCGCCCGGGCGAAGGGCGAGCGCACGCGCACGCTGCAGAGGGTGGAACTCTACCTCGCGGGGTGGCGCGAGAAGGTCGGGTCGGGCTTCGGCGAGCGTGCCCTGACGCCGGCCGACCTTCTCGGCCGCTTCGACACTCTGCTGGCGGGGATCCAGGCGCTGTCGGCCGACGTGAAGCGGCTCGTCGCTCATGCCGACGTCAAGGATCGCGATGTCGCCGTCTAGCGAACTCGACGGCGTCGATTTCAGGCCGTTCTTCGACATGGTGGTCGGCATCCTGTTCGTGCTGCTGATCCTCATCGGCGCCCTGATCTTCTTCCAGCAGACGCAGGACGGCGTGGCGGGATCGCCGGCCCAGTCGGAGTTGCGGCGCTGGCGCGCCCAGCGCATCACCTTCCTGGAGCGCCTGGCGTCCGACCTCCAGGCGCGCGGGTTGCCGGCGCGGGTCGATACAGCCGCCGGCACCGTGACGATGCCGCTCGACGTCGTCGCCGACCTTGCCGGCGCGGGGCTGCCACAGGTCAGGCCGGCCGGGGCGGCCGGCCTCGCGGCAGCGCTGGCCCCGGTCGTCGCCTGCGTGTCGGTGCCGCGGGCCGCGGGC
This sequence comes from Janthinobacterium lividum, assembly GCA_050920985.1. Classification (GTDB taxonomy): domain Bacteria; phylum Pseudomonadota; class Alphaproteobacteria; order Rhizobiales; family Beijerinckiaceae; genus Lichenihabitans. The sequence goes on from JBPBQY010000090.1 coordinate 42,435, forward strand.
CCGGACTGCGCCGACACGGACCTCCTGTCTCTCGACGGCCTGTCGGTGCAGGTCCGCGTCGGCGCGGCTTCACCCAACGCCGCCCTGCCGCGGGACCGCTCGGCGCGTTATCTGTCGGCGACGCTGTCAAACGTCCTTTACGGCGACGCGCCGGCGCTTCTGCGTGCCTCCGACCGCGTCGGCGGAGCCGCCGTGGCCTTCGATGCTGGCACGGTCGGCGACGGCCGCAGCGGCGGCCCGGGGGAGCTCGCTCTGGTGTTCGGATTAGTCAAGCCGGTGTATTAGGGCTAAGTGGAGGAGGACACATGGGGACGGGTGGCACGTTTGCTTTGATAGGTGCCGGCGGTTACATCGCCCCGCGCCACATGGGCGCTATTAAAGCGGTGGGGGGCGACCTCCTAGTCGCCTTCGATCCTAACGACTCCGTAGGGATCCTCGATCGCCATTTCCCCGATGCTCATTTTTTCACCGAGTTCGAGCGGTTCGACCGACATATCGACAAGATTCGCCGACGGGGCACGTCGATCGAACGAGTGGCAATCTGCTCGCCGAATTATCTTCACGATGCCCATGTACGCTTCGCGCTCCGATCGGGTTCGGATGCGATCTGCGAAAAGCCGCTCGTGCTGAATCCTTGGAATCTCGACGGGTTGGAGATTTTGGAGCGGGAAACAGGGCGACGCGTCTCCACAATCCTTCAACTTCGGTTGCATCCCGCGATCCTGGCCTTGCGAGATCGAGTCGCGCGGTCGGAACGCCGGCACGCCGTTGATCTCACCTACATTACGTCGCGGGGACGTTGGTATCACGCGTCCTGGAAGGGCGATGAGGCCAAATCAGGCGGTATCGCCACCAACATCGGCGTGCACTTCTTCGACATGCTCGGCTTTGTTTTTGGTCCGCTGGAAAGCCAGACCGCCGTTCTGCGCGAGGCCGAGCGCGCTTCAGGTGTGTTGCACTATCGTTACGCGGACGTACGGTGGTTTCTGTCCGTGGACCGCTCCGATCTCCCAGCTCACGTTCGAGAAAAGAAGACGACCTTCCGCGCCGTCAGCATTGACGGCGAGGACGTCGAGTTTTCCGATGGGTTTACCGACCTGCACACCCGCAGCTACGAGGCTATTCTGGATGGGGGCGGATATGGTCTCTCCGACGTGCGGCCTTGCATCGAAGTGGTGTCCGCTTTCAGGACCATGCCGCTGACCCGGCAGGACGACCTCCACCCCGACGCGGTCCGGCACTTGTCGGGAGTAGTATCGTGAACCTTGCCACGGGCGGCATGCGAGAAGATGAGCGCTTCCCCGGCGCCCTAGTCCATGAAACTGCAGTCGTAGACGAGGGCGCGATTCTTGGTCCTGGCACGCGCGTTTGGCACTTCTGCCACGTGCTTGCGGGCGTACATATTGGCCCGAATTGCGTTCTTGGCCAGAACGTCATGGTGGGGCCGCGGGTCACCGTCGGACGGGGATGCAAGATCCAGAACAACGTGGCCCTCTACGAGGGCGTGACGCTCGACGAGGACGTGTTCTGCGGACCTTCCTGCGTGTTCACCAACGTGTCGACACCTCGTGCGTTCGTGGAGCGTAAAAGCGAATTTAGTCCCACCACCGTCGGACGTGGAGCCAGCATCGGAGCCAATGCCACGATCGTTTGTGGTCACGCGCTCGGCAATTACAGCATGGTGGCTGCCGGGGCGGTCGTGACCCGCGACGTGCCCAACTACGCCCTCGTCGCCGGTGTGCCTGCGCGCCGGATCGGCTGGGTCAGCCGCGCTGGTGAGCGGCTCGGCGAAGACTTAGTCTGCCGTCGCGAGGGGCGCCGCTATAGGCTCATTGAGGTTGGCCGACTGGAGGAGGTGTGAACATCTTGGAACCGATCGCCTTCATCGACCTCGACGCGCAGCGTCGCCGCCTCGGCTTGCGTCTTGAGGCGGCCATCCTTGGCGTGGTTGAAGAAGGGCAATACATCTTAGGTCCGCAGGTAGCCGAGTTCGAGCGGCAACTCGCGGTGTTTGGAGGTGCCAAACACGCGGTAGCCTGTGCCAATGGCACGGATGCCATCGCGCTCAGCCTTATTGCCTTAGGGATCAAGCCCGGTGATGGCGTTCTGGTGCCCTCATTCACATTCGCCGCTACGGCAGAGGCGGTCGCCTGGCTCGGTGCAATTCCGATCTTCATCGACATCGATGAGGATACCTACACGATCGATCCTGCGGGGCTTGAGGCAGGCCTCCAGGCTGGTGAGGCAGTTGGTCTGCGGTCCCGAGCGCTAATCGCGGTCGACCTATTCGGCCAACCGGCGAATTATGCCGCCCTCGAGGCTTTCTGCGACCGGTGTGGGATCGCGCTCCTGTGCGATGCCGCCCAGAGTTTTGGTGCCAGCATCGACGGCCGGTCGGTTGGCTCTATTGGGGCGCTCACGACCACGAGCTTTTTCCCGGCCAAACCGCTCGGCTGTTATGGGGATGGCGGCGCCATTTTAACCGACAATGCAGACCATGCCGCTCTCCTGCGCTCCCTACATGTTCATGGCCGCGGGTCGGACAAGTACGATAACGTCCGCATTGGCATGAACTCGCGGCTTGACACAATCCAGGCCGCTGTTCTGATCGAGAAGCTTGCCATCTTCCCCGACGAGATCGAGCGCCGTCAGCGCGTAGCCGAGCGCTACAGAGCGGGCCTCGTCGATGCAGCAGATGTGCCGGTCGTACGGAATGGTTGCCGCTCTGTCTGGGCACAATACGTCATCCGTGTCCCGGCGGAGCGCCGTGCCTCATTCATGGCGGATCTCAAGGCGCAGGGCATCCCGACTGCGATCTACTATCCCATGCCGCTGCACCGGCAGACGGCCTATCGACGGTATCCGGTGGCGGGCAACGGGCTGCCGGTGTCGGACCGCGTTGCCGCAGAGGTCGTGGCTCTGCCAATGCATCCTTATCTCGACGAAACCGTCCAGCACCGCATCATCTCTGCGGTGCGCGCCAGCCTTAGAGCGTAAGGGTGGGAAACGCCGGCGTTAAAGGAGGCTCGCGGTATCGAACCCATATCGTGGAGATCGATCACTTGCGGGGATGTGCAATAACCCTGACGTTGCTGGCTCACATTAATGCCGCCTTCGTTCAGCCTATTACCTGGGTCAGCGCTGTCTACGCTCAAGCGGAGTTCTGGGGCGGCGTCTATCTGTTCTTCGTCATCTCCGGCTACGTCGTCACGCGCGGCTTCTGGGACGAATGTGCGGACCGGACACGCCCAATCTCAGATGTTATGAGGGTGTTCTACAGCCGGCGCTTCTTCCGGATTGTCCTTCCGGCCTGGTTCTGGATCGGCTGTACGCTTCTTTGCGCGGGGGTGCTCAATATTGAGGGCGTTCTCGGAAATTTCCGTCAAAATTCTATTCAGGCGCTTGCGGCCGCCACCTCAACCTACAACTTAGTCTTTCCGCTCTGGTCCTATGCCTTCGGCATATACTGGTCGTTGACACTTGAGGAGCAGTTCTATCTCTGCTTTCCCATGCTTGCGCGAGTAGATTGGAGAACTCGCGCCCTAATACTCATCAGCCCCATTGTTGTCGCTGCCTTTTTTAGGCGCCCTGCTGGCGTTTTCCTCACGTTTATCCCTCTCGACGCTCTCTGCTGGGGTGTGTTGCTTGGCTTGGCCGAACGGGCAGGCCTGCTGGCAAGATGGGAACCTCGGTTTCTTTGGCACCCCCCCGCGGCCCTCATGTCTCTCACGGCTTCGATGCTGGCCCTAGTCCTAATCCCGTCCTGGTTGAAAGCGTTGGCACCTGCGACAAGCCTAATGGTACTGGTCTGCGTGTGGCTGGTATTCTGCGCGAGTTTCGACAAAGGCTACGCGCGTCCGATCAAGGCCGAGTGGCTCCGCCTTATCGGGACGGTTTCCTTCTCTCTTTATCTCTGCCACTGTCTGGCTTTCCTGCTCGCGCGAGGGGTTGGCCTTTTTGTTCAGAACCATTGGGGCGGGAGTCCGGGGTTGCTGAGCATAGGGTCCGTCGCGCTCGGTCTTCTGCTTACCTTTGTCTTCACGATCCTGTCCTACCGCCTGATCGAGGAGCCGGCGCGGCGCCGTAGCCGGCGTGCCCGCTTCGGCAACGCGGATTCCTGGTTTGACCCGGCGATGACGAACCAGTAATCGCAGGAGAGCCGCGGCGGCGCGGCCCGCGTACCGGTATTTAAGGAGACTAAGCTTGAAACTCCATGGCAAGCGGATTGTTGTCATCGGCGGTGCTGGGCTGATTGGGTCGCATGCCGTTGACCAGCTCCTAGCCGAGGACGTTGCCGAAGTCGTAATCTACGACAGCTTCGTGCGAGGCACGCACGAGAATTTGGCCGAGGCACTGCGGGATCCACGGGTCTCAGTCTTCGAAGCGGGCGGCGACATCACTCAAACCGACATCCTCGATGCCGCGTTGAAGGGAGCACACGGGGTCCTACACCTCGCAGCCTTGTGGTTGCTTCAGTGCCATGAATACCCTCGCTCAGCCTTCGATGTGAATGTTCGCGGCACCTTCAACGTGTTAGACTCGTGTGTGAAAAACGGGGTGGAGCGGCTCGTGATGTCGTCCTCTGCCTCCGTCTACGGAGACGCTGTCGAAGAGCCGATGACCGAGGACCACCCATTCAACAACAAGAACTTTTACGGAGCTACTAAAATCGCCGGCGAGGCGATGGCCCGCGCGTATCATCACCGCTACGGCCTCAATGTCGCTGGCTTACGCTACATGAACGTTTACGGGCCGCGACAGGACTACCGCGGTGCTTATATCGCTGTGATCATGAAGATGCTAGATGCCATCGACCGTGGCGAGGGACCAACGATCCAGGGTGACGGAAGCGAAGCTTTCGACTTCGTCGCCGTGAAGGACTGCGCGGCAGCCAACCTATGCGCTTTAAGAGCAGACGCGGTTGACCAGTTTTACAACGTCGGAACGGGCCGTCGCACTTCGCTGCGCGAGCTTGCCGAAATGTTGTTGAACCTGACCGGCTCCAATCAGCCGATCCAGTATGCCCCTCGCTCTCAGGCGACACTGGTCCGGAACCGCATAGGTTCGCCGATTAGGGCCGAGCGAGACCTTGGATTCAAGGCTGAAGTCAGCCTTGAAGAGGGATTGCGCGATCTTATCGCTTGGCGCAAGAGCCACATCGATGAGGTCGCTGCCCGGCGCGAACGGGCACCGGCGCCGGCTGGAACATAGACGCTCATGTGCGGCATTGCGGGCGTTCTAAATCGCGACGGTGCTCCCGCTTCCCCGGTGCGTGTCTCCGCTATGTGCGACGCCATTCGTCACCGTGGGCCTGATGGTGAGGGGCAATTCGTCGACGGGCCTCTGGCTCTTGGTCACCGGCGGCTCGCCATCATCGATCTGTCCTCAATGGGCGCGCAGCCCATGGCCACTGCTGACGGGCGTTACATCCTCACCTTTAACGGTGAAATTTATAATTTCCAGGAGCTCAGGGCCGAGCTTGCCGCTCGTGGCCGCGCGTTTGTGTCGCGCAGCGATACGGAGGTTTTGCTACAGGCGTTTGCGGTTTGGGGCATAGGCGTCCTATCACGCCTGAACGGGATGTTTGCGTTCGCAATCTGGGATCGTGACCTTCGAACTCTGACCCTTGCCCGCGATCGTTTCGGGGTCAAGCCGCTTTACTACGCACAGGTCGGCTCGACTTTCCTATTCGGCTCCGAGATCAAAGCTCTCCTGGCCCATGGCGCACTTTCGGCGCGCATGGATGCAGCCGGGCTTGCGGAGTATATGAACTTCCAGAATTTCTTTACTGACCGCACGTTGTTCCGGGACGTAAGATTGCTGCCTCAGGGTTGCTATCTCCAGGTCCGACCAGAATCCGCAAGTGCCCTAGTGCCGGTGCGTTACTGGGATTACCGCTTTCAGGAACCCGAGGGAGCAGTCGACGAAGCCGCAGCTGTCGACGAGCTCGACTTCCTTTTTCAGCAGGCCGTCTCTCGCCAGCTTGTCAGCGACGTCGATGTGGGAACCTACCTGTCAGGCGGCGTGGACTCGGGCTCGATCGCCGTGCTATCGGCCAAGCAGCGCCCCTATATGCGCAGCTTTACAGTAGGCTTCGACCTAAACTCCGCCTCAGGTGTCGAGATGAGCTACGACGAGCGCGGTGCCGCCGAGTACATGTCGTATCTGTTCAAGACCGAACATTACGAGATGGTGCTCAAGGCGGGGGACATGGAGCGGGTTATCCCAAGGCTCGCTTACCACCTTGAAGAACCGCGCGTCGGCCAGTGCTATCCAAACTTCTATGCGGCCCAGCTTGCCAGCAAGTTCGTTAAAGTAGTCATGTCGGGGGCGGGCGGAGACGAGCTATTTGGCGGCTATCCCTGGCGTTACTATCGAGCGGTCGTCAACGACGACTTCGACGATTACATCGATAAATACTTCGCATTCTGGCAGCGGCTCGTGCCGCCAGACAGATTGCCCCAGTTGCTCGCGCCTCTCGGGTCCGAGGGCACGGAGGTCGACGCCAAGGCGATCTTCCGAGGTGTGTTCCACGAACATGCCGACCGGCTAACCCGGCCAGAGGACTACGTTAATCATTCGCTCTATTTTGAGGCCACTACCTTCCTTAACGGCCTCCTGGTCGTTGAGGACAAGATGAGCATGGCGCATTCGCTGGAGACGCGCGTGCCCTTCCTCGACAACGATCTCGTCGAATTCGCGATGCGGTTGCCCGCGCATCTCAAGCTCGGCAATCTCAACGAGGTCGTGCGCTTCAACGAGAACGAGCCCGGCGCCAAGACCGACCGCTATTTCGAAAAAACTCGGGACGGGAAGCTTCTCCTGCGCCGCATGATGGCGCGCCATATCCCGGCTGCCGTGGCGGATCGCGTCAAGCAGGGGTTCTCGGCCCCGGACGCGACGTGGTTCCGGGGCGAGAGCATCGACTACGTCCGCCGCCGCCTTGTGGACCGGCCGGCCCGCATCTACGACTATCTCGATCGCGACACCGTCTTGAGCCTCGTCGACGATCACCTGCAGGGGCGCCAGAACCGCCGTTTGCTGATCTGGTCTCTACTAAATCTAGAGCAGGTATGTGAGGAGTATTTTTAAAGCATGCGCGTATTGCTAACCGGTGCTACGGGCTTCGTCGGGCAGTCTCTCCTGCCGTATCTCGCGGCCTGTGGTCACGACGTCATCCCCGTGGTTCGCGGGGCGTCCAGCCTCCCTGGCGCATTGCGCTGGGATCTTGGCCGCGAGCAAGCGCCGACGGACCTGCCAGAGCAGATCGACGCCGTTGTTCATGCGGCGCAGTCGCGCAACCACCGCGAATTTCCGAAGGACGGGCCGGAGATGTTCGCCGTGAACACGGCCGGAACGGCGGCCCTGCTCGATTATGCCACGCGGGCAGGTGCGTCTCGCTTCTGCTTCCTGTCCACGGGCACCGTTTATGAGCCTTTCCGGAGCGGGCTAGCCGAAGAGACTTCCCTCGCCCCCACTTCCGCGCTGGGCGCGAGCAAACTCGCAGCTGAAACTGTTGCCCGCCCGTACGGCTCCATTTTTTCGGTTTCGATATTGCGGCTTTTCACGCCTTATGGACCCGGACAAACGGGGCGGCTTATCCCGAATCTGATCGGACGAGTACGCGCGGGTGAGCCCGTACAGGTCTCAGCCGACGGCGAGGGCATGCGGCTCGCGCCGTTCTATGTTGACGATCTCTGCACAGCCATTGAGCTAAGCCTAGTTGAGAATTGGCGTGGCACGATTAACATCGCCGCTCCTGACGTCATATCAATTCGTGGTATTGCTGAGACAATGGGTCGGCTCCTCGGCAGGGAACCCGTCTTTGCGATTGGAACCGGAGCTGCGGTCGAGCTGGCCCCACCCGTCGAACGGCTCGGCAGACTTTTGGACCTCAAATTGCTCCTTCCTTTCGAAGAAGGATTAGCGCGAACGATTACTGCGATGCTTTGATCCAAAGTATCCGCTTAAACCGCTTTCAAGGCGACTTATCGCCTTGGCTCAGTAAGGTTCTATTCAGGTGGTCAGAGGACTATTCCTCGACTCCCCGAGCTAAGTCGGAACGCAAGCTGGAGATTTCGGTTCTAACCTCTCCCAAGGCACGCGCGCCGCTTTGATCCCGCGCCGATTGTACCGATAAAGTGATCTGGCGAAGAATGTCGTTCAAAATGTTAGTGATATTTTCGGCACGTTCGGTGTCATATTGCCCTTGCGATGAGACTTGGTCCCGAATATCGGATAGATGGCGGTTCAGCGTTTCAAAATGGCCGGCTACGATACGATCGCGCTCCTCGATCTGGGTCATTAGGGCGTCGAGCCGCGATTCCACCCCCGCATTAATCCAATCGAGCCTTGAATCGAGTGCGTACTGCAATTTTCGGGTCCCGACAGCCCGCATGAGCAGCGATTGCACTGACGCTAATGATCTTTGCATTGTCCTATCAATCCCAATATCGCCCAAACAGCTATTCGGCCAACTTTCTGTCGGCAACCTGTGTCATTTTCTGAAATGGCGTGAAAGCAGCCATCTGGAGCGCGTAGATGCGATCGGCAGAGTGATACTTCCTTACCCATTCGATGCCTCTCTCCCCCGCTCGGGCGGTATCGTCAGGATCGTCCATAACTGCCAGCATGCGACCTTTAATCTCTTCCGCATTGGCGGCAGCCAACACAGGTGGTGGCACGGCGAAGAACACGGCGTTGTTCACGCCGTCGTCCCGCGATATCAAACGGCAGCTAAGCGCCAAAGCCTCTACAGTAGCGGCGCCGAATGCAGATAGTAGAAACTGGTCGATGACTGAATGGGCGTCAACCATAGCAGCCCAGACATGACCTTTTGGCATCATAGGAGACCATTTGACGTGGTTCGTAAGGCCGAGTTCCGCTACAAGCGCACGTGACGCCTCACGATCGACGCCCCAATCCACGCAGTGAAACAGAAAGTCAGACCGCCCTTGGTCGAGCAGAAGCCGGCCGGCGCGGAAATATAGGTCATTGCCTTTTGCCATCCGAGGGTCCGGTACACGCCAGTCTTGCCGAGCCGGGCAGAAGAATACGGCGCGACTTGCGTCGACGCAGCGCAGGTGATCGCGCAAAAACGTCGCCGCTTGAACCTCGTTAAAAGGGTGAGGAAAGTATATGCGTTGCTCGGGCACAAATTCTAGTCTAGGTTTAGCGGTAGCATAGTCCGTGTTGGTCAGTAGCACGCGTGCGGCGCCGAGGAAGCCAGCTGCCACAAGCCGCCCGTTCGCATTTGGCTCGAAGGGCAGGGTGCGGATAGTGCCGTGCTCTAACGCCCAATAGCCTTCAATTCCTGCTGCAAAGGCAAATTTGCACCAGTCACCATAGAAGATGACGAGATCATACAAGGCCGCAAGATTTCGCAAGACATGCCCGCCCCAGAGGTAAGGGATCAGTTCATCCACCGTGAAACCGTGACGGATCCCGTGCGCATAGTCCATCAAAGGGCCGGGGAACTCAATGAACAGGGCTTCGGCGAGCCCCTGCGCCCGCAGGCCGCAGACGATGCCGTCGAGATACGGGTCGAATGCGCAATGCTGACTCAGAGCCTCCCTGGAGATCGGGGGAATCCAATTCCGTGCGTTGGCATCTCGCATAGAAATACGATCTACTATGGAAGTCCAATAGTCTTCCGCCATACGGCCAATACGGATAAGGTTCCGGAGGCCGGGCCGAAGATCGTACTGTTTTAAAAACGCTTCGAAAGTCCGCTGATCGAGCGGTTCGCCAACTGGATTCGAGCTTCGTTGAACGGTGGATTTGAAGCGGTAGTAGCACAGGGCCGCCCGCGCCAAATGAGCGTGAGGATCGCCGCGTCTCTTGAGCAGGAGATACATCATCGTTTGCAGGTATGGCCCCTGAGCCACCCAGTCACCGATCTCCGGAAAAGTGCGACCCAGCGCGTAGAAGTTCGGGAAGAATGGATCATTCCCGAGCAGAGCCGGATCCACGTCGCCGGTCGAGAGCTCATACCATTCGGGCGACGAACCTGCGTGGTACAGATCCGGCGCGACAAGGTCACAGTCATTGCCACGGGCGCGCAGGATCGAAGCGTTGATATATCCGTTCTGCGCGATGTTACCGACGTGCAGTATCTTCAGGCCCATCGACACACTTTCCTTAACCCGCTCCGGGTTGTTCCGGCGCGGCCCTATCCGACCGTTTCGCGCAGCAGCGCATCCCAGGCCGTGAGATACCGGTCGTGGTTGAAAACATCCATGGCTTTCCGGCGCGCCGCTGCACTCATGGCGCAGAGGCGGTCCGGGTTCCGCACGGCGTCGTTGATGAAGGCGGCGAGGTCTTCCGGCCGCTCGGCGTAGAAACCGTCGACACCGTTCTCGATGAAGAGGTCGACGTCGTGATTGCGCAGGCACACGGGAATAACGCCCGTCATCATGGCTTCGCCGCGCGAGCGCGGCATGGGCGAGCGCAGCGTCGTGTTGAGGTAGAACTTGAACTGGCGGATCCGGTCGATATAGGAGCGGAAGTTGCGCACCGCATAGGGATTTTGCAACCGGTTCTCGATGGGCGCGCCGGGATGGGACGCGGTCTCGACCCGGACACTCGGATCCAGCAGTGACACGGCTTCGGTGAACTCCCAGGCGCCCCGGTAATGCGGCCTCGCGAAATCGGCCTGGAGGGCCAGCACGTCCCGCTTCAGCGTGCCGCGCGGGAATTCCTGTGGGTCGAAGCCGTGCCAGATCACCCTGGCATTCTCGAAGCCCCACTCGGCGAGGGCCTGGTGAGAATTGCACACGACACGAGCTCCAGCCGCCGCGAGGGCGTCCACGAGGGCCTGCCGCTCGTCCTCGTGCGGTTCGAACGAGAACTTGCGGTTCGGGTCGGCGCCGAACTGGCCCACGAAGGGCACCGTGCCGTGACAGACCGCGATCTTGGGCACATCCGGCACGTCGAGCAAGCGGCGGAAAGCGTCGCCCCAACTGGCGGGGATGATCCCGTTGGTCAGCGGCGCCGCCATGACGTTCTCGTCGAAGTGCAGAAGCACCACGTCAAAACCGGCAGGGTCGATCTCGGCAAAGGGAACCAGCCTCGCGTTAGGCGGCAGCGGCCGCTGGTCATAGGACCAAGCATCCGTCGCCGGAGAGCCAAGGCCGCTCACCAGGGTGAAGTCGTGCCCGAGTTTGTAGAGCTCATACTGATGCGGGACGTGCCAACGGTAGGTGAGAACGCGGAGCCGCCGCGCCTCGCCGCGGAGCACCGGCAGCGCCGAGGCGAGCCGGCGCCGTGGTTCGGCGAAGAGGGTATCGAGTTCAAGCCGCTCCGGGCCCGATGCGACGCCGAGGCTCTCCTGCCAGTTCACGATGCGATCGTAGGTGTCGGTGGCCCAGCGCCGGGCCACCAGGGGCAATTCCGGATGTTTTCGGAACAGCCGCGCGAAGTTCCGCGTGGAGCCGATGACCTTCAACTCGTCGGGCATGGAAGACGTATGCGAGCAATGGACCGCGAAGGCCCGTTCGGTGAAGCGCACCACCGCGCCCCGGGCGTAGAGGCGATACCCCATCTCGACGTCCTCCCACCCGAAGCCGGACCCGGGCGCGGCCGAGTAGGAGAAGTCGAGATCGAACAGCGGCTCCGCCCGGGCGGCCTCCCGCTTGATCGAGAAGTTCCGGGTGATGCAGTTCAGGAAGCCGGCGGGCAGGAGCGGATCCTGCGGATGGCTTTCGCGCAGCACGGCCGCGGGATCCTGCTCCAAGGTGCGCACGAGCGCCACCGGGTCGCGACCGTCGCTCTCGATGTTGAGCGGCCCCGTAACGGCGTCGACATCGTCCCACCAGTGTTCGAACACGTGGGCGGCGACGAAGTCGCGGTTCATCAGGCAGTCGCAATCGACGACGATGAGGATGTCGGCCTCGTGGCCAGCCAGTCCGGCGAGGCGCGACGCGCAATTGCCGAGGTTGCCGGCGTTGCGGATCACCGCCACCGAGCGGTCGGTCCGCCCGGAGGCCCGAAGTTGCTCCGCGAAGGCGAGGGCGCGCGCCGCGTCGTCGTCGGGCGACAGGTCGTCGACCAGCACGGTCGTGATCGGCCCCGGATAGGTCTGGTCCCGAACGTGTTCGAGAAAGGTCTCGATGATGTCCGCCTTGCGGTGCAGGACCGAGACGATGCCGACGCGCAACCGCGACCGGCGGCGCACCGCGTCGACCAGATCGGCTGCGGCTGCTGCCGATAACCCATCCGCTATCGACACCGGCGCGGGGCCGCCGGAGAAAGTCGATGCGATCTCGTTGCGGGCCGCCACGTAGTGACATCGGCGCGCATGGGTGAGGCGGAAGCCGGCCGAGGTCCGGATCGAGGGCGAGACGGTCGTGCCGGGTGCCGGCGAGGTCGCTCCCTGGTCATCCAGGAAGACCGTGCAAACCCGGTTCCGGTGCAAGTCGAAGCACAGATCGTCGTAACTCAGCCCGCTCTGCCCCCTGCGGTCATAGACGTCGGCAAAGACGACGACGTCCGCGGCCCGGAGAGCCTCGAGTTGAGGGCGCGCATCCTCGAAGCTCAGGACCGAGAAGGCGAATGCGGGAAACAGGCGTCGGGCGGCCGCTACGGCGGAGCCTGGCCGGTCAGCCAAGGCGGGATCGATGACCAGGATGGCGCGTGCGGTCGCGCGGTCGGGCTTGGCCCAGGAGGAGGGTGTGAAGACCCGGGCGGGATCGAGGCGCTCCAGGTAGGGACGCAACTCGTAGCGGCCCCGCGCCAGGGGAGTCGCATAGATTGCCACATCCTCGCCGGCCGGCCCGAGCCAATGCAGCCGAACACGGTACTTGCGGCCGGGATCGAGCGGCACTAGGCCGAGGTGAGCGATCGGCGCTAAGCCAGCGTCGGGAACGCCCGTGAGATCTGTTCCCTCACGATGCAGGATGGAGCCCGACATATCGACGAGTTCCGTTACAAGGAGCGAGCGCGAGCTCAGGCCGTAGACACCGAACGCCACGGACAGGGTCTCGATTCGGGAGGCCGGCGCCACAAGGTCGAATTCGAACGGCTGCTTTTGTTCGAGCCGGTGAGGGGTGGAATCATCACGGTGGGCCGAGGGCCACGCCCCCCAGAACGCGTCCTTCTCGGCCCAGTCCATTCTGTAGGATGGGAGCAGGCCGCGCACGAATGGGCCGGAGGCTATCTCCCTTTCGGGGTGAAAGCCGCGCAATCGTCGCCGCGCGGGCGGTAGGGCTTCAGTCGCGTCACTCGTGTAAATGGCAACTTCGTTGCCGGGTGCCGCGTCGAGCATCAGTTCCACCCAGTAGGCTTCCCCTGACGTGAACAGGATGTCGTGTAGATCCAGCACCGACACGAAAGCATTGTCTTCTAGGGTCGATACATCGACTGCATTCGACGCCAGCATCTCGGTCCAGGGCCGGTACAGGCGGCAGCGAAGCATGCCGACGTTCGAACGTCGGTACGTTCCGATCCGGACGGCTAGGTCCCTGAGCTCAGCCGCGGGCGGAACAACGGTGAAGACAAGGCTCCGTCCCGGTTCGAGCGCGACGGGCGTGAACGTCTCGAGAGGGGCGGCACTGTCGTCGATCTCCCAAAAGATCGCACCGTCCTCCCAGGCGAGGCGATGGCGGACAAGAGATGTCGGGGGTTCGGCGAGATCAGAGGTCTTCGCAGCCTCGGCCTTGGCCTTGCTGAACAGCCTTGCGAAAGACAAGTGATCTCCTTCCGTCTGTCTACCGGTCGCCGCGGAATGGGACCTCATACATCCCAGTCCGGCAGGATCACAAGCGAAGCACCAAGGGAACTACCCCCTCGCCGACCGGACCCCGCCTTTCCAATCCAGCGAGCGGCGTGTTAGGCGTCTCGCGTCGGCCGGGCTCCGGGCGGCTCTTCTGATAACGGTGCGGACGGTCGGACATGTGCGGAATCGCGGGACTGCTGCAGCCGAACCGCCGGTCGCTTCAGCGCGATGAGGCGATGCGGCTCGTCGAGCGGATGAACGCGTGCATCGCGCATCGCGGGCCGGATGCGGACGGCGTTTGGGCGGATGCGGACGGTCGTTGCATCCTGGGCCAACGGCGACTCAGCATCATCGACACGTCGGACGCCGGTCGCCAGCCCTTCTGCAGCAGCGACGGTCGCTGGTGGATCACCTTCAACGGCGAGATCTATAATTTCGGCGATGTACGGGCCGAGCTGCAGCGCGCCGGGGTGCATTTCCGCGGCCGGACCGACACGGAAGTCCTGGTCGAAGCCATCGCGCTCTGGGGCATCGAGGCGCTGGCTCGCCTCGACGGCATGTTTGCCTTCGTGGCCTACGATACGCAAACCCGCACGCTCCTCGCGGCCCGCGATCCGTTCGGCGAGAAGCCGCTCTATTATACCTCGCTGGCCTCGGGCGTGATGGCGTTCGCCTCCGAGCTCCAGGCCCTCGAAGGCCTTCCAGGCTTCGACCGGTCGCTCAATGTCGATTCGGTTGCCGAGGTGCTGAGCTTCCAATATGTCGGCGCGCCGCGTTCGATCTATGCCGGGACGAAGAAGCTGCCTCCTGGCCATTGGATGCGGATCAATGCCGACGGGGAGATCCAGATCCAGCGCTACTTCCGTTTCCAGCCCGGCATAGGAGGCCTCGAACACCGGCCCATGGCGGATCTCGCCGACGAGCTCGAGGAACTCCTCACCGTGAGCCTCAAGAGGCGCCTCTTCGCCGACGTGCCGCTCGGCGCCTTCCTGTCCGGCGGTGTCGACTCCTCCACCGTCTGCGCCTTGGTGACGCGCAAGCTGAAGCTGCCGCTTCACACGTTTTCGATGGGGTTCGAGGGCTCGCCCGAGAGCGAGCACGAGATCGCGCGCCTGTTCGCGGCCCACCTCGGCACGGACCATCACGACCAGCTCGTGGACCCGCACGGCACCGACTTCCTCCGCAATATCGGGAAGGTGCTGGACGAGCCCAATGCCGACAGTTCCTGCCTGCCCACCTACCTCCTGTCGGGCTTCGCCCGCCAGCACGTGACGGTGGCGCTGTCGGGCGACGGCGGAGACGAGCTGTTCGGCGGCTATGGACGCTATTTCGCCACCTTGGACGAGAGCGAACGCAAGGCCGCCGGGGAACTCCCGGACTATAAGGCGGGCGCTACCTACTACGGCAACCGCATCCTGGTGTCCGGCGACGATCATCTCCAGGACCTGTTCGGCTTTATGCCGCCCGGCTTCGCGGCCCATGTTGGCCATTTGCGCGGTCAGCTCGACAATGCTCCACACGGGCAGCTCCTCGCCCGCATGCGCCAGCAGGATGCCGCGCACTACATGCCGGGCGCGGTCCTGCCCAAGGTCGACCGCATGAGCATGCAGCATGGTCTAGAGGTGCGGACGCCGTTCCTCAACGTAGCCCTCGCGCGTTTCGCCGAGCGCCTGCCCGACGACATGCTCGTCAGCGGCGACCGCGGCAAACTGATCCTCCGCGAGGTCGCCTATCGCTATCTGCCGCGCGACCTGATCGATATGCCTAAGAAGGGCTTTGGACTGCCGATGTCCGATTGGGCGCGCGGCAGCCTGCTCAACCTCGCCTCGGAACTGCTCGGCGCGGACTCCCGCCTGACGCCGCTCTTCGGCCGGGACGGGCTGACCCGTTTCCTAGAGCGTCAAAAAAGCCCGCACGGCTTCTCCACCTATCAGCTGTGGGCCGTGCTGATGCTCGAATCCTGGCTTCGCCACCATCCCGCTACCGTGCCGGACCTCACCGATCGGCGCCCGGCCCGGCCAGTGCCGTCGGGGTACGGCGCTCTTTGGGCGTCACAAGTGGCCGAGACGGTCTGGCTCGTCGACCGCGGCGACCCGGATCGCGCCCCCGACGTGGATCGTGGCCCGGGCTGGAGGCTGGCCTCCCCGACCTTGAAGAACCGCGTTGTCGAATTGGTCAGCGCCGGAAAGGGCTGCGTCAGCGAGACCGCTCACGTGCGCCTGCCGGACTGGGGCGTTCCGCTGCCGGGCGACTTCGCCCGGAGCACGGCGGCGCTGAAGGGCGCCACACTCGCCTTCCTCGACCCCGAGGCGGAGGGACGGCTGGACTATCACGAATTGGCGAAGCTTGGGGCGGTCGGCGTCGCCCGGATCGCGTTCGTGTCGCGCTTCGTGACCCATCGGGTGCACGAGATCGACCTGAACGCGAAATCGCTCCCGCGCCGCATCCTGGATACGGCGTTGCTTGCGGTGTCGGCACGCGGACTCGTGACGAACCGGCGCGCCTTTCGGCCGTTGCGGGCCCGTTCCTTCGAGGTGCGTGAGGGCGCGAGTTGCATCTCGCCCGAGATGCCCGGGCTCCCGGTTGCGCCGGACACGGATGCCTATGATCGCGTGATGGTCTTCGAAGGCCTGCGCCAGCTTCCGCCGCTTTTGAGCGCGCACGGCGAGATCGGCCATAGCGACAGTGGCCGTTATTCGATCTGGAATCGACGTCTCTACTTCTCGCCGACAGCGCGCGCGCGGCTCTACACGCATCCACTCTGGTTCGTAGACAAGACCGAAGCCAATACCAAGCGGCTGCAGTTCGCCCAGCGCACCTTGCATGTCGATGTCGACGAAAGCGAGACATTCAACTTCTCCGGCCTCTACGAGGACGATGCGCGACACGCCGGTGCCGCGCTCGCGCCGGGCGATAAGGTCGTGGTTTGCACGCATGGGCTGGCGCCGGGAGGCGCCGAGAGGCAATGGATCTACCTTGCGCTCGGGTTGAAGCGTGCCGGCTACGAGGTCCATTTCGTCATCTATAACGAGCCGACGGGCGACAATGCCCATTACTTGCCGTTGATCGAGGCTTCCGGAGTGTCGATCCATGTCGTAGATCGGCAATCGCCACTGGCGCTGCTGAAGACGCTGGCCGACGACCCGCGCATGGCGCGTTTCGTAAAGACCAGCATCATCGACGATGTAGACCGCTTCGTGCGCCTCGTCGCCGTGCTGCGGCGCGTGCAGCCCAAGACCGTCTTCGCCCAGCTCGATGATCCCAACATCTACGCCGGTTTCGCCTCGCTGCTGGCCGATGTGCCGCGAGTCGTGGTGTCGTTCCGTAACTACAATCCCTCGAACTTCCCCTACATCTACAAGCCCTGGTACCGGCAGGCCTACGCCATGATGGCCAAGTCGGGCAGGGTCAGCTTCACGGGCAACTTCGCAGGGGCCAACCGCGACTATGAGGCCTGGATCGGCATGGCGGACGGGCGGACCTTCACGATCCCCAATGCCGTCAGCGTCGAGGGCTTTCCCATGCCGGACCGCGACGCACCATCGGACCTCAGGCGCGATCTGCACATCGCGTCTGGCGAAAAGGTCGTGCTCGGAGTGTTTCGGCTGTCGGCCGAGAAAAACCCTCTCCTGTTCCTGGATGTGTGTCTTCGCCTGATCGAGGCCGACCCGCAGACGCGCGTGCTCCTGGTCGGCGTCGGCCCTCTTATGTCCGAACTTGAGGAGGCGGTCGCCCGCCGCGGAATGACCGACCGGTTCACCTTCCTCGGCCGGCGTGACGACGTGAACGCATTGATGGCGGTCGCCGATCTCCTGCTGCTGACCTCGGACCGGGAAGGCATGCCCAACGTGGTGCTGGAAGCGCAGCTTATGGGTCTGCCCGTGGTGGCGACCGATGCGGGCGGAACACGCGATGCGATGGTGCCGGGCGACAGCGGCTTTCTCTGCCCCACAGGCGACGCCGACGCACTCGTGGCCGCATGCCGCAGGCTTTTGGAGGATCCCGACGCGGCCCGGCGCATGGGGGAAGCCGGCGCGCGCCACGCCCGCACGGACTTCAGCATCGCCACGATGGCGGAACGCTATGCTGCCGTGGCGGGAGCCGTGCCGGTGCAGAGGCCTGAGCCCGTCCCGGCCTGAACGACGGCCCGGGTGCGGCGCGGCGTTTGGAGCGCGGCGCTTTTCCATCTAAGAGGGCAGGAACTGATATGGGGGCGGCGCCGGCGCGCTCGGGCGGCCCCTCAAACGGATCGAGAACGTCATGCGCTTGGTAATCGTCGGTGCGGGTTACGTCGGCCTCGTGTCGGGAGCCTGCTTCGCAGATTTTGGGCACAACGTGTGTTGCGTCGACGCCGACCGGCGGCGCGTCGAGTCGCTGCACCGGGGTGAGATGCCCATCTACGAGCCCGGCTTGGCCGACCTCGTTCTAAAGAACGTCCGCGAGGGCCGTCTCACCTTCACGCAGGAACTCAAGGGCGCCGTCGAGGAAGCCGATGTGGTGCTGATCGCGGTCGGCACACCGTCGCGCCGCGGCGACGGTCATGCCGATCTCAGCTACGTCTATGGCGTGGCGCGCCAGATCGCCGGCCTGCTCCGGGGCTATACCGTGGTGGTCACCAAGTCGACCGTGCCGGTGGGAACGGGCGACGAGGTCGAGCGCATCATCAGGGACGCCAACCCAGAGGCCGACGTCTCGGTGATCTCGAACCCGGAATTCCTCCGCGAGGGCGCTGCCATCGAGGACTTCAAGCGCCCGGACCGCATCGTCATCGGCACGGAGGAGCAGCGTGCCCGCGACGTGGCCGAACAGCTCTATCGGCCGCTGTATCTCAACCGCTCGCCGCTGCTGTTCACCGGACGACGGACCGCCGAGCTCATCAAATACGCCGGCAATGCCTTCCTGGCCACCAAGATCACGTTCATCAACGAGATCGCGGATCTCTGCGAGAAGGTCGGCGCCGACGTCCAGGACGTCGCGCGTGGGATCGGCCTCGACAATCGGATCGGCGGGAAGTTTCTCCATGCCGGTCCGGGTTACGGCGGCTCGTGTTTCCCGAAGGACACGCTGGCCCTGATTAAGACCGGCCAGGACCACGGCGCGTCGCAGCGCATCGTCGAGACGGTGGTGGCGGTCAACGATCAGCGCAAACGCTCGATGGGCCGCAAGATCATCACGGCCTGCGGCGGCGACGTGCGCGGTAAGCGGATAGCGCTGCTAGGCCTGACCTTCAAACCCAACACGGACGACATGCGCGACGCGCCGTCGCTCGCCATCGTGACGGCTCTGCAAGACAGCGGCGCCGAGGTACGCGCCTATGATCCGGAGGGTATGGAGAATGCGCGGTCTCTGCTTGAGGGCGTGACCTACTGCACCGATGCCTATGATTGCGCCGACGGCTCCGATGCCGTGGCCATCGTGACGGAATGGGACCTGTTCCGCGCGCTGGACTGGGATCGTGTCAAGGGCGGCCTGCGGTCCCCGTTGCTGATCGACCTGCGCAACATCTATCGTCCCGCCGAGATGGAAGCTCGCGGATTCGTCTACGTGAGTATCGGGCAGTGCGGGTGAACAGAATGATCGGCGCGATCTGGCCGCGATGAGCGCGGCCCCCGCAGGTTCGGGCCGGCAGGATGGCGGCGGAGCGCGACGCCTGATCGCTCAGGGGCTTGATGCCGCTATCGTTTTGTCGGGCGTGTTGGCGCTCGCTCTGACACTGGCGGGCGCGATGGCGCCAACTCTGAGCGCCGACATCGATCCGGCAGCCGTTTCGTCCGACGGAGGCCACGCCTATACGTTTTCACCGCGCTTCTCCGTGCGGTGGCCCTTCACGGTTCCGAGCCACCCGGCAGTCGAACTGACGCCCGATGACGTGCGCGTCATGGAGGACGGTCGCGCCATCGGCACGCTTCAGCCGAACCACGACATGATTCGCACCCAAGGCGCTGGGCTTCATAACTTCTGGGACGGCACGCTCTGGTTCTCCTCGAGCGACGGCTCCGACCCTCGCGACGACGGGCGCGGGTTCAGCGTCGTGGTGCGGACCAGGCTTTCTTCCGTCCCCGCGGCAGTCGATCGCTGGAGCACCGGTTTCTTCGGCGTGCTGGCTTTGTCCCGCATCGGGGCGGCTTTCATTGCGATCGCGGCCCCGATCCTGCGCCGGGTCGTTGGCAGAGTGCGAGATCCCGTCCGCCGCTTCAGCGACCGGATCCCGCTGACCTTCCGGTGGACCTACTGCCTCGTTTGCACGCTGTTGCTGGGAGTCTTCGCCGCGCAGACGCTGGCGCGGCCCACGCCACTCATATTTCAAATCGATAGTTTCACCTACGTCCAGCCTGGCGTGTTGTGGGACGCCGGGCGCAGCGTCGCCGGTGTGTCGAGCCGCGACGTGGGCTACCCAGCGCTGACGGCCCTCGCGCTCAGGCTTGGCGGGCTCGGGCGCCTGCCGCTCCTTCAAATCTTCATCGTGCTGGCAGGTCTTGCCTGTATTCTGGCCGTGCTCTTCCGCGCATTCCGCTTCCTGGCGAAGCGCCTCGACGCGCTAGCCGGCTTGAGCACAATCGCAACGAGTGCCCTGAGCTGCGCGGTCGCGGCCGGCTACCTGTTGCTCCTGGCCAGCCATGATCTGTTCGTCATCGATATCTATAGCGCCATGGGGGAGGCCCTTCACCTCTTGCCCAGTGCCGCAACTCTGCTGCTGTTCGTCGTGTGCTGGACGGCGCGGACACCGTCACGACGGCTGACATGCTCCATCGGCGCGATGGCGGCGAGCTATTTATCGATCATGGTCAAGCCACACACCTTGCTGACCCTGGCGCTGTGCATCGGGGGGTTCGTGGTGATCGCGCTACGTGACTACCGCGGGTTCCGGTCACCTGGGGTATTGGCGGCCTGCGTCATGTCGGCTGTTCTCGTCGGTGTCGTCCATCAGGGCGACGTCGTTGTCACGCCGCCGGACTCCGACTTCGGCCCCAAGACCATTCTGTGCAATCATCTCGATGTGGTCTTGCCCGCGTTTCGTGTATCGACGCCCGAGCGTGCCCGCGTCGCCGCCCTGATGCACGAGGTTCTCGCGGCACCCAGCAACTGGACCCTCGTGGGTTATGACGGCGACCGATGCGTCTACAACGCCGCCATGTCGGAATCGGTCGCGGCCGCTGCCAGATCCGAGGGGCTGTCCCCCGCTGCCTGGGAAGGGCGCGAGTTCCTTCACGCCGTAGTGGCACGTCCGGTGGCTTATGCGCGGGACGTCTTGCGACAGTTCCGGTTTTATTTGACCCATCCCGTCGAGGACATCGACAGCCGCCAACGCAGCATCATGCCGGATGACGTTTGGGCGAATTTCGCGCCTTTCATGGGGCATATACAGATGTCCCGAGACGATTTCCTGCACGAGATCGGCAACTGGATGCCGACGGCCTATCCTCGCTTGACCGCTATCGGCAAGACACTCCTACGCGGCATGGCTACCACCTTCGCACCCGTGACGCTGGGTGGCACGGTTCTGGCTCTTATCGCACTGCTGGTCCTGCGAGGCAGTGCCGACCTCCGCCTGGAAGCCGTGACACTGGCGATCGCGGCCTTCACCCTCGCCTTCGTGGCGACGACCGTGCTCTCTCACACGTTCGACGTCCGACGCTATCTGACGGACATTCTGCCCTTCAGCCTCCTGTGGTGGATCGTCAGCTCCGTCTACTTGGTGCACGCCCTCGCGCTCTGGGGTGCGCTGGCCGTGAGGCAGCGTCACCTGGCCCCAATGTCGTTGAAGGCCTCGGGCCGATGACATCTGGCGAACCCTCGAACAAGTGTAGCGGATAGACGAGAGCGGAATGACGCTGGAAACGAACCGCAGGTCCGGACGACGAGATCGCATGGCGCGGCTTAGACTCTTCTCGTGGAAAGTCCCACGCCGCTTCGTTACCTGGGCGGTCGCTGTTTTGGCCACTGCGGTTGTCGTTATCCTCTGCGTTGCGCTGCTCGCCCCGCGGGTATCCGAAACCCTACAGCCTGACAGCATCCAGTCCGATGGGGACCAGGGCTTCGTACAGGGACTGTCGCTCACGGCGCCTTGGCCCTACGTCGTGCCGAGCCACCCCGATTTCGGCCTGACATCCCGCGATGCACAACTGTCAGAAGACGGCAGGCCCATAGGCTTACTCGAGCCTTCCCACGCCGAGATCCGCCGCCTCGGCGGCGGCCGGTTCGACTTCTGGCAGGGGACGTTGTGGTTCTCGACATCCGGTTTCGACCCGCGCGGTCGCAACCATTCCTATGTCTTTTCAGTCGATACGCGGCTCAACGCAGACCTTCTGCGGATCTGGTATTGGTGCGGTATGGCGCTGCTGGCGCTGGGCGCCGTTGAGGTCGGGCGTGTCGCGGTAGCGGCCAGCAAGAGTATAGCATGGTCAGAAACATGGCTGTGGCGCGCAAGCTCGCACCTCGGCGTGCGCTGGCGCTTCCGCTTGCCTTTCCTGACTGTCACGTTTGGGACGCTAGCCGGCTTGGCGGTTCTGGCTTTGCGTCTTCCCTTACGGGTCATTTATGTTCCCGATACTTACGCCTACATCGAGCCTGGGCTCCGTCTTGCCGATGGTCTGTCGATCGCGGGCAGATCGGCTCGCGATCTCGGTTATCCTCTCCTCACCTTTCTGGCGGTTCGCTTCGGCTCCATAGTGGACCTGGCTCCGATTCAGCTCGGCTTGGTACTGCTCGCCATAGCTTGCATGCTGCTCGTCATGGAGGTTTTCTGCCGTGCGATACTGCGCGTTGCCGGTTTCGCGGCAGGGCGCGTGCCCGTCGCCTTCACGGCGGGGCTCATCATCGTCGGCGTCCTTTATGTGTTGATGCTGTTCAGCCACAACACATTCGTCCTAAACATGTCCACCTTGATCGCCGAGGCGCCACACCAACTGCCGATGGCGGTCGCCCTCTTGTGCTTCGTCGGTGGCTGGCTCGCCCACACGGGCAAGATCCGCATTGTCCTGATGGGCTTGGCGACCTGCGCAGCTTTCCTGTCGACACAGGTGAAGCCATCCTCGCTCATCGCTTTCGCCCTCTGTGCCGCCTGCCTTGTCGTTGTCTGCCTTCTGCACTGGCGAAGTCTTCGATCCCCCGCCGTCATCGGCGCGCTCCTGTCGACCGCCGTCTTCGTAGTCGGGACCAATCGGTTGGATGCCTGGGCCACGCTTCCCGGCGACGATTTCGGTCCCAAGGTTTTGTTCTGCAACCACCTTGACGTGATCGACGGTCACCTCGATCGAACGACACCCGAGCGGGCCTTGATCAAGGACAAGATCGCGCATGTGTTCAGTCTCGGGCCGGAATCCTGGCCGCTTCAAGGGTTCAACGGCGACGAGTGCTCCTTCGTGCAGAGCTTTACGGATGCGATTGCGGCGGCTGCTCGATCCGAGGGAAGGACGCCGAAGGATTGGCAGATGCACGAGTTCACGATGGCCGTGCTAGCTCACCCGCTGCGCTACGCGAGGCATGTCGGCAAGCAGTTTCTTCACTTCGCACTCTACCCGATTCAGGAGATCGATCAGGAGACGGCCGGCTCTATGCCGGACGACGATTGGGCCGGCCTGACGGCTTACAGCGGGATGCGCTCGCAGCAACAAAGCCAGTTCAACGTGTCTATGGCGCCCTGGTTTCGAGAGTTCGCGCCTGATCTGGTCTTAGTAATGAAGACGTTGCTGAAGTTTGCTTCTTCGACATTCATGGCCGTCGCGCTCTTGAGCACGCTGTTGGCGCTTCGAACGGTCTGGAAGGTACGAAGATGGCAGTCTTTGGGGCCGGAAGTGACTCTGTTGTCCGTCGCGGCTTTCACGACGGCCCTGCCGGTGTCGGTTGCGCTATCGCATTCCTTCGACGTTGGTCGCTACACGGTCGACATCATGCCGTTTACACTTCTGTGGTGGTGGATCGGCTTGGTCTACCTGCTCCGCACTGCATTTCGAATCGGAGCGGCTTTGTGAGCGCCGGAGCGAGTTCGCCGAAAGCGAAAACGCTCTCGACTAGCCCGCAGGAGCAACGGGTCGGCCGGACCTGGGAAGCGTGGGCGGCTCTGCTGCGGCCATTGGTTCCCTCGGTGAGATGGAAGACCCGGTCGCGATCAGATCGCGAGCCCTGACGAGGGCGCGAGCCATCAGGGTCAATGTGTGGGGCTGGCACCCTATCTGGCGTAGGTCGGCTGCATCGATACAGGTCACGCTGCCGCCGGTGCGGTCTCGCAACAGGTCGGCGACTTCGGTCCATGTTTCATCGCCGCCGCGAAGACGCAGACGGTGATAGTGGTACCCGGCGGACGGAGTTGTTGCCTTCGCGCTGAGGATCCGGATGCGCACCTGTCTCAAGATCGCGATGAAGCGGTCGAGGCCGGGGTCCTGCTGGATCGGCGCCGGCGTCGCTGGCGTCAAGGCGAGGCCCTGTCGCGATGCGGTGATCTGAACTCGGCCATAGGTGTCGGGCGTCCACACCTGCACCGGCGTGACCAATCCTGCGCCTGGCGGGCTTCTCCGGCGTCGCAGCCAAGGGTGGGTGTAGCCCAGCGTCGATGCCAGCAGCAGATTGAGGTCGGCTCCTCGCATATCGTAGAAGGACGAGAAGAGTTCGCAGCCGGCCGAAGTGTCCCGCCGCAAGGTGAACGCATTGAATGGCCGCGCCCCGGGGAGGAGTTCGGGGAAGTGCACCGTTGCGCCAAGCGTGAAGAGCAGCCACGGCGTATGGTCCATGAAGTCGAAACCCGACAGGTCCGGAAACGAGCGGAGCAGGATCTGACCGTCGCCGACCACCCCGGCACCGAGAAGAATGCGGTCGGCCGAGAGGGAGGTGCCGTCATCGAGCACGACAGC
The DNA here is from genome assembly GCA_050920985.1 of Janthinobacterium lividum. Classification (GTDB taxonomy): domain Bacteria; phylum Pseudomonadota; class Alphaproteobacteria; order Rhizobiales; family Beijerinckiaceae; genus Lichenihabitans. The sequence goes on from JBPBQY010000090.1 coordinate 66,996, forward strand.
CCAGCGCGAGCCGGACTGCACCATCGAGTGGACCCGGTGCGGGAACACGCGCGCCCGACCGGCCGCCACTCTCCCCTCGAAGGCTCGGCGCATGGCCTCGAGACCGGCACCCGCACCATCGGCGGAACCGGCAAGCAGGCGCGGTCGCACAGCGCTGTAGTCATCACCGAAGGGCGTCGTGCCTAGTGGCTCGCCACCCTCCAGGACGAACAGGCGCTCCACATGGTCGCAAGCACGCTCGTAGGCGGCGAAATTCGCGAAAGCATCGCGAGGCCACGGATCGGCTTCGCCCCAGCGGACGAACTGCTGGCCCCAATAATTGGCAAGACCGCCAACCGCCGCCGTCGAGAACAACGGACGACCCTTGCGTGGCGCCAGAACGCGTTCCGCTACGCCGGCAGCTTCGGCTCGCGCCAGTGAGACGGCTTGGATCTTGGGATGGAGCGTGCTTCGCCGCTCTACCGACGGCACCGCCCCAGTCACGACGCCGACCCGCGGTGCACCGGCGAGCCCGTCCAAAGCCGCCAGAGCGGCCGGCCCCGATCCGATGACGACGACGTCGAAATCTTGCATGGCCGACGCCGCTTCGCTCAGAGGAGGCATCAGAAGGATGCGAGTGTCTGATCAAGCGCCGCCAGCGACGGAGCCGTGTCGATCGGCTGCAGCCCCGCGAGCCCATCGAGCCGCTCGGTCAGCGTTGCACCGAGCATGCGGTCGACAAGATTGGCGGCCAGCCGCACAGGCTGCATCGGGATAGGCAGCATGGTGGGTGCTCGCCGGCCGCACCGCCGTGCAGTGGCCCGGATCGCATCGGCGAAGGTCAGAGGTGCCACGGCGCCGAGCATCAACAGCCGAGGTGGCCGCTTCATTGCTCCCGCCCGAACGATGGCGTCCGCTACCTCGCGGACGTGGACGGGCTGTATACTGGGCGGGCCATCAAACGCAGGAAGAGCCGGCAGCCGCGATAGTTTGTCGAACATCGCGAACACACTTTGCGGCGGCTCGCTGTAGACGAGACCGGGGCGCAGGACGATCTCGTCGTCCTCGGCGAGGAGCTGCTCGATCGCCCACTTACTTCGTCCATAGGCGTTGACCGCTTCGGGCCGTGCCGACTGGCTCGATACGAAGATCAGGCGATGCCGACTGCCACCGCGCCGCCATCCGCGCAGTTGTTCGATCAGAACACGGGTGCCAGAAACGTCGGTCTCGATCGCCGCCGTCCGAAGCGCGCCCGACACCCCCAGCGTGGCGCTGGCGAGATGAACGACGGTGCCAGCCGCACGGCAGGCCTCAGGCAATGGTTCGCCCAGGGCCCACTGCCCCCAGCCTTCACCTGTCCCGGATCGACCGAGTGCGATGACGTCTTCCCCGGCGTCGCGCAGGCGGCGACAAACTTCCTGTCCGATGAAGCCGCTCGCGCCTGTGACTGCAAACAGGCCCATCATTTCCCCACACGTGACACCTCCGAGGCTATAGCTCATCAACGGCGGACGAACCAGACGTCATCGTCGACGCAGGAGCTTCCGGATCTGGAAGCGCGCACGGCTTGGCGCGCCAGCGATCACCGGACCCTCACGCCTGCATCCGGAGAGAAAGGCTCGACGATGGAACCGTGCCAGCCCGGGCGCCCGAACGGCGACGCGTTTCCATCTGAAGTCATCCTGATCTAAAAGCCTGCGTGCGCGGCGCGGGCCGGGACGCGGGGCAGGAGAACACATGACGGCGACAGACAGCTTTCGAACCGAAGTCGCGACAGGCGAGCGCTTCCGCTTCGGGAAAAACTGGTCGCTGTTTTTGCGCCACCTCAACGACGAGCGTATCGGCCTCGCCGAACGATCGCTCCTCACCATGTTGGGCGTGGGCGATCTCAAGGGAAAACGCTTCATCGACGTCGGCTCGGGCAGCGGCCTGTTCAGCCTCGCGGCGCGGCGCCTCGGCGCCAAGGTGCATTCCTTCGACTACGACCCACAATCCTTTGCATGCACGAGCGAGTTGCGACGCCGGTATTTCCCGGATGACCCCGATTGGACGGTGGAACGGGCCTCCGTGCTCGATCCCGACTACCTGTCCAAGCTCGGCACCTTCGATATCGTCTATTCCTGGGGCGTGCTGCACCACACGGGCCAGATGTGGGCGGCCCTCGACAACGTGAAGCCGCTGGTGAAGGTCGGCGGCCAGCTGTTCATTGCCATCTACAATGACCTCGGTGCTGTCACGGACCGCTGGGAGGAGATCAAGCGCCGTTACAACAGGCTGCCCTGGCCCTTGAACACCACCTATGTGCTGTCGCACCTCGTCCCTCAGCAGCGCGTCGCCTTCATGGATGCGCGGCGCGACAAGCTCGTCAAGGAATGGGTGCGCAGTTGGACGCACTACCAGCAGGTGAGCCTGCGGGGCATGAGCCGGTGGCGAGACGTGATCGACTGGTACGGCGGCCTTCCCTACGAGCGCGCTTCCATCGAGGCCATCGCCGATGTCTATGCCCGGGACGGATTCCGCCTCGACCGGATCTCGGACAACAGCTCGGGGTACGGCTGCAATGAGTTCGTGTTCGAGCGCGTCGCCGGCCCCGGAACCTTTATCGACTTCCCCATCCCGGGCGGCCTCTCGATCGAGCGGCGGCACGGTCGGCGCGTGCTCGGGCCCTTCGAGCGCCGCGACGGCGCCTGGTGGGGTCGTACCGCCATGGTACTCCGCGCTCCGGAAGGAGCCGAACTGTTCCTGTTCCGAAACGGAAAGCTTCTCGGCCCGGTCACGCCGCAAGGGGAGGCCGTGCAGATCGGATCCGACACGGAGAGTGAGGCTGCCCTGGATGCGTCGCAGTTCCACGTCGTCGCGGCCGTTCGCCGAGCCTCACCCGCAGATGGATTCCCACAGGAAAAGGGCATCGCCTGGCAATGGCCGCTGCCCGACCTCGGATTCATCGCCGACGATGTGCGCCCCGAACGAAGGGGCTCTCCCGTCTATATCTTCGAAGGCGATACACAGCTGCCATGGCCCTTCTCCAAACACGAGGAGATCCGCACCATCGGGCTGGGGCGTTTTTCGCACTGGGGACCGGAGATCATCTTCACGACGCTGCGGAACGAGGATCCCAATGCCCTGCGCGAGCGGCTGACCCTGATCGCTGCGGTCGATCCGGTGTGAGATGGCCGGAGGCCGAGTTATGACGATGTCGCGGCCTGACGCCGAGGGTCTGGCCACCGGAGCAGGGCGTAGCCGGCAGGTCATCTGGCTGAACTTCGCCATCCTCATGTCGGCGGCCGTCGCCGTGGCCCTCGCGTTGGCGGCCGCTCGGCCGCCTCACCTTTTCGCCTCCATTGCGGCCGAAGCCATGCAGGCACAGGGTGGGCAGGCTTTCAGCTTCAGTCCACCGTTTCGGTCCCGCTGGCCTTTCGTGGTTCCGAGCGAGCCGACGTTCGAGCTGAACGAGCCCGACGTCATGCTGCTGGAGGACGGGCGTTCCATCGGAACATTGACGACGTCCCACGACGACATCCGGGCTTTCGGGGCTGGCCGGCATGACTTCTGGGACGGCGAACTTTGGTTTTCGTCGCAGGATGGCCGGGACCCGCGCGGCGACGGTCGCACTTATGGCCTTCGCGTCAGGGCGAGACTGGCCGGGTCGGCCTTACTGGTCCTCGCCGCGAGCCTCGTGCTGTTTGCTGCCCTGCTCGCCAGCCGGCTCGGGACGAAGCGAGGCGTGCGTCGCGCGAAGACAGGCAGGCTCGACACCTTCGGCATCAGCTTCGCCTTGTCTTGCGGGGCGCTGCTCAGCGCCTTCGCATGGAATTTCGCAGTCCGGCCTATGCCGCTCATCTTTGGCGACGACAGCTTCACCTATGTGTTCCCTGGCGTTCTGTGGCATGCTGGCGAAAGCGTGGCGGGGCAGTCGACCAGGGACGTTGGTTACCTGGCTCTCACGGCCCTCGCCCTCCGGCTCGGCTCTCTGCGCGCCATTCCGCCCCTTCAGCTTGTCGGCGTGCTGCTCGGCATCGCCTGCATTTTCGCGACGTTGTTCCTGGCGCTGGCACCGCTGACTGCACGCCTGCGGCAGCAGGTGTCGGCAGGGGCGCTCGCAGTCTGCGGCAGTGCGGTAGCAGCAGCCTATGGGATAATGCTGGCTAGCGACGACGGATTCGTGGTCGGCATCTATAGGGCATTAGGTGAAGCCCTACATTTTCTGCCGACCGCGGTGACGCTTCTGTTTTTCGTCCTCGGTTGGATCGCCCCTTCGCCAGCCCGGCGTCTGACCGCCATGGTGTTGGCGATCACGGCTGCGGATCTCTCCGTCGCTGTGAAACCGCACTCGTTACTCGTGCTAGCGCTGTGCGTCTGCGGCCTGCTGGTCAATGGTGTGCGCTATCGAACAGTCCTCCGATCGCCGGCCATCCTGACCCTCTGCCTATTGTCGGCGACCCTCGTCGTATCGATTCACCGATTCGATCGATGGGTCACGCCCGACGGCTTCGACTTCGGTCCAAAAACGCTGTTCTGCAATCACCTCGACGTGGCCGCGCCCGTCTTCGACGCTTCGACGCCCGAGCGGGCTCGCGTGAAGGCCGAGATAGAGTCTTCCCTGAAGCAGCTCAATCCTGAATGGGCATTGCTGGGCTATCATGGCGATTCATGCAGCTATGGCGTTGAATTCAACCGCGCCATGGTGGCAGCCGCACGTGCCGAGAACATGGAGCCGCCGGTCTGGTTAAGCCGCGAGTTCGCGGGGGCCGTGTTGCGCAACCCACTTGGCTACGCTTGGGCAGTCTCGAAACAGATCGCTTTCGCCCTCGCTAACCCTATCGCCGAGATCGACGACCGAGGTCGCGGCAAGATCACTGAACGGGAATGGACGAACCTCGCTCCCTACGTGGCGGCGACTCATATGTCGCGCGACGCATTCGATGTCGCCATATCGAGTTGGGTGCCGTCCGCTTTCCCTCAGATCGCTGAAGTCGGCAAAACTCTTCTCACCGTGGTTGGTACGACTTTTCCACTCTTCACGTTTGGCGGGGCTGGCATCGCGGCAGCCCGGCTTTCCCGACGAAGAACGCGCGTCGATGTGAGGGCTGAGGTCGTCCTATTGGCGATTGCGGTCTTCTGGATGGCGTTCATTCTCACACCCGCACTGGCCCACACATTCGACGTGCATCGCTATCTGGTCGACGTGCTGCCTTTCACCCTGCTGTGGTGGACCGCAAGCGTCGTTTATGTGACATCGGCCATCGGCCTGTTCTGCGCTCACGCGGTCGAGAGAGGTCTCAGGCGCGGTCGCGCTCCAGCGCCGGTTTCCGATCAGTCGTCGATCTCGTAACTGTAGAGACAGCCATTCGTATTGGGGTCCGAGCCATCGCTCGTGGAAAAATACAGGTAATTCTCCCAATGTGAGTAAGCACCGCCGCCGTTCCGTTCGATGTCGGCATGGGGCGTGTGCGCCGGCCCGATCGGCTGACCGTCTTCCAGGAGCATAAGAGCGGAGGAAAGCGGAGCGAACCTATCGTCACCTTTCTCTGGGATCACAATGCCCCAGCACAATCCGCCATGCGAATGAAAGGGCGAACTGAGCAACATCGCAGCTGTGTCATCGCCTTTGTGACGGCCGGCGTGGTCGATCGAGTAGCTGTACGTCCGACCGTTGGTGTTAGGGTCGCTATTGTCCGACGACGAGAACAGTAAGTTAGACTCCCAGTGGGAGTACGAGCCCCGTCCCGTGCCGGCGATGCTCGAATGCTGCTCGTGCGAGAGCCTCAAGGGGACCTCATCCTCGAACAGCACGAGCTTCGATCGCCGCGGCTCGTCACTGGTGTCGCCACTCACCAAGACCCGTACACCATACATGTAACCCTGAATCTTCTGAAACACGTCGAGAATGGTCACGCGATGCAACCCGACCGTAGATCGTTTCATAAAGCATTCCTTAGAACTGAGGCCGAGGCTTCGATCCGTCTCTCCGGACGCGCCTGCTTGGCTTTAAAGCCGCCAGAGGGCGACGTTTTGCGGCTTCGATGCACGATCGAGGACGTTCTTGATGTCGAGCACGCAGCCGCCCTCCGGACGCAGCAGTCGGCTCAACAAAGGCCATCCGCCCGAGCGAAATCCCTCGTGCGCTACGGCCAGCACCACTGCATCGGCCGCATCCAATTCTCCGAAAGGCAGAAGATCGATCCCGTATTCCCGTCGAACCTCTTCAGCGTCGACTTGGGTATCGCAGACCTGAACGCGGATGCCAAAGCTTGCGATCTCGCGGATTACGTCGATCACCTTGCTATTCCGGATGTCCGGCACGTCCTCCTTGAACGAGATCCCGAGGACCGTCACCACCGGTGACGCGCGATTGAGCCCGACGACGCGACGCACGCATTCGCGGCCGATATGGGAGCCCATCATGTCATTGACGCGCCGTCCGGCGAGCACGACCTGAGGATGAAGGCCGATCCTTTGTGCCTGATAAGTCAGATAGTAGGGATCGACGCCGATGCAGTGACCTCCAACGAGTCCCGGCGTGAATGGAAGAAAGTTCCACTTCGTACCCGCCGCCGCCAGTACGTCCGCCGTGTCGATGCCCAGTCGAGCGCAAATCAGGGCGAGTTCGTTCATAAGGGCTATGTTCAAATCGCGCTGCGTATTCTCGATCACCTTAGCCGCTTCAGCAACCTTGATCGACCCTGCGCGAAACACACCTGCTTTCACGACGGCGGTGTAGGTTTCCGCGACGATATTCAGAGTGACGGGGTCCTGTCCCGACACGACTTTTCGTATCGTCTCGAAGCGATGCTGCCTATCACCCGGATTGATACGTTCAGGCGAGTACGCCACGGTAAAATCCCGCCCTCCTATGAGGCCCGACACCTGTTCCAGAATGGGGAGACAGTCGTCCTCGGTGCAGCCAGGGTAGACCGTGGACTCGTAGACCACGATGTCACCCGCCTTCAGGACAGTTCCGACTGTCCGGGACGCGGCCATGAGGGCAGACAGATCCGGCTGCAGAGCGGCGTCGATGGGCGTCGGCACGGTGACGATGAAAAAGTCCGCGGAGCGCAGATCGGCGGTCTCATGCGTCGGTCGCAAGCCCGATCCGCGGAGAGTCTCCACGTCGACCTCACGCGTGCGATCCTCGCCGCGTCGTAGTTCCGCGATCCTCTCGCGGTCGATGTCGAAGCCGACCACGTCGAAGCCTGCGTGCGCAAACGCGACGGCAACGGGCAAGCCCACGTAGCCGAGGCCGATGACGGCCACTTTCCGACGGTTCATCGTGGTCTCGCTCATTCAGGTCAGACGTGCTCCTCTGGTGAGAGGCGGCGGCTTCAAGCTTGCAATTCGGTGGCCGCCTTCGTATGCCTAATCGCACTGCCGGGCAAGCGCTCCAGGCCGCTCCGGAGTGTAGGCCCGGCATGCCGCGTGGCTTCGGGCCGTTCGCTGAGAGGGTGATTGAACTTTGACAACGCCGACAAAGGGTCGCGCCGTGCTCGTGACGGGCGCCGCCGGTTTCATCGGCTTCCACCTGGCCACCAGGCTCCTCGCGGAGGGGGATAGGGTTACAGGGGTCGACAACTTAAACGACTATTACGACGTCGACCTGAAGAGAGCGCGGCTGGAGTTGCTCCGTGCCCACCCGAACTTCACATTCGAGCAAATCGATCTCAGCGATAAGCCGAGCATCGATGCGCTGTTCGACCGCGAACCCTTTGACCTCGTGGTCAACCTCGCCGCGCAGGCGGGAGTGCGCTACTCGCTCGTGAACCCACACGCCTACATCAACAGCAACATCAGCGGATTCGTCAACGTCCTCGAGGCCTGCCGTCACACGAGAGTCGGTCATCTTCTCTACGCCTCGTCGAGCTCCGTCTACGGCGCGCTGACCGCCATGCCCTTCTCGGTTCGACAGAACGTCGACCATCCTGTGAGCCTGTACGCGGCGAGCAAGAAGGCCAACGAACTCATCGCTCACACGTACAGCCATCTCTTCAGGCTGCCGACGACAGGCGTGCGCTTCTTCACCGTGTACGGACCTTGGGGGCGGCCCGACATGGCGTTGTTCCTGTTCACCCGCGCGATCCTCGCCGGCCAGCCGATCGATGTCTTCAATAACGGTCAAATGGAGCGGGACTTCACGTACATCGACGACATCGTGGAAGGACTGGTGAGGCTTGGGCGACAACCGGCCACCCCGGACTTGGGATGGGACAGTGCGCACCCGACGCCGAATACCAGCAATGCCCCATACCGGATCTACAATATCGGCAATCACCAGCCAGTGCGCCTGTTGAAGATGATCGAGATTCTTGAAGACTGTCTCGGCCGCAAAGCGGAGAAGCGTTTCCTGCCGATGCAGCCCGGCGATGTGCCCGCCACATACGCTGACATCGATGACCTGAAGCGTGATGTCGGGTTCGAACCGGCGATTTCCATCGAGGTGGGCGTGGAGCGTTTCGTGCGGTGGTATCGCAGTCACTACAGCGCCTGAGGCTTGGTTGAGCCCCGTACACCGCAGCCCAGAGTAGAAGATCGTCATGTGCGGCATCGCTGGATTTTTTGAGATCACCCGGCGGACGCGGGACCTCGACGCACGCTCGATCGTCGAGCGCCAGATCGCCACCCTCAGGTACCGCGGCCCCGACGCCTGCGGCGTGTATGTCGGCGGTGGCGTGGGCCTCGGCCACGCTCGCCTCTCGATCATCGACGTGTCCTGCGATGCCAACCAACCGATGTTCGACGCTTCGGGCAAGGTCGCCGTCGTATTCAACGGTGAGATCTATAATTTCCAAGAAGTGAGAGCCGAGCTTGAAAAGTTAGGGCATAGCTTCCGCACGCAGTCCGACACGGAAGTACTCGTCGAAGGCTACGCTGCTTGGGGTGTGGATATCGTACAACGGCTCCGCGGCATGTTCGCCATCGCGATCTATGACTCATCGCAGGACAGGCTCGTGCTGCTGCGCGACCGTATCGGAAAAAAGCCCCTCTATTACGCAATCCACGACGGGTTCCTGATCTTCGCGAGCGAGATCAAAGGTATCCTCAGCTTCCCGGGCTTCCGCCGGGAGCCTGACTACGAGGCCATCCATCACTACCTGACGTTTCAATACGTTCCGTCGCCGATGACCGCCTTCGTCGGCGTGCAAAAACTCCCCCCTGCCCATCACCTCCTGGTCCGCCGCGGCAGGCCGCCGACCGAGACGCGCTATTGGTCTCTTCCCCATCCGTCGAGCGCCCGGCCAAGGCCGATGCCGGAGCTCCGGGAGGAACTGGTCGCGCAACTGCGCGAGGCCACACGCCTGCGCATGATTTCCGACGTGCCGATCGGGGCCTTCCTGTCAGGTGGAGTCGACTCCTCTGCCGTTGTCGCCATGATGGCCCAATCGTCGTCCAAGCCCGTCAAGACCTTCACGATCGGCTTCGAAGAGCAGGCTTACGACGAACGTCCCTACGCCCGCATGGTGGCTGAACGCTACGGGACCGACCACGAAGAACTGACGATCCGCCCCGACGGGCTCAGCGTCATCGAGGATCTCGTCTACCACTACGGCGAGCCTTTCGCAGATTCCTCGGCCGTTCCGACCTATTACGTGTCCAAGATCGCGCGCCAACAGGTGACGGTGGCGCTGAATGGCGACGGCGGCGACGAGAGCTTCCTCGGCTACTCGCGATATCTTCGCTGCCGACAACTCGATCAGGCGTCGCCGATCCCGCGAGCGATGGCCCGTCGTGTCCAGTCGGCGGTGCGCTTCGCGCCTGATTGGCTCGACCGGGTGCGCGGGGTTCGCCGTGCCCGCGCCGCCGCGGAACGGCTGTATCGGCCACATCACCCCACCTACGAGGTGTCGATCGCTTACTTCAGCGACGAATCCAAGCGCGGCCTCTACACTGGCGATATGCGGCAGTATCTGGCCCACTCGGCCATGAGTACGCTGGAACCCTACTTCGACCAGGGCCGCACCATGGCGATCGGCGCCGCCTGGGCCGACCTGCACACCTACCTGCCTGACGACCTGCTCGTGAAGGTCGACGTGGCCAGCATGGCCCACTCGCTGGAAGCGCGGTCGCCGCTTTTGGATCACAAGCTGATGGAATGGGCCGCTACCATCCCGGAGGAGCAACGGTTCGAGGGCGAGGAAACCAAGTCGCTGTTCAAGTCTGCGATGGAACCTCACCTCCCCCACGAACTGCTCTACAGGCCCAAGATGGGCTTCGGCGTTCCCATCGATATCTGGCTCCGCACAGACATGCGGGCCTTCGCCTACGATGTCCTGCTGAGCCCCCGGGCGGGCGCACGTGGCCTGTTCGACCTGTCGGCCGTCAAGGCGATGCTCGACGCACACTGCGCGGGCGAGAATTACGCCTATCGTATCTGGGCGCTCCTGATGCTGGAACTGTGGTTTCGCACCTGGATCGACGCGGACGACCCTTTCGCCCTGCCCACGCCGAGCCGGATCATCAGGCGGTATGCGGCAGCAGAATCTGCCCTGGCCTGAACCACCGACCTTCGGGAAACCGTCCTCAATGTCTCTCCTCGATCGCATTTCGCCGTGGCGTCGGAGCCAAATGCGGCGTTCCTCGTTCGCTGCGGAAACTCGCGCGACCCGCGACGCGCTCTCGGCCAATATCGCCGGGCTCGCCCGTGCCATGGAAGAGCGGTTCACGTCGATCGCCGAGCGGATCGACGCGTCGAGTGGCGCGCAGGTTGCCGAGGCCGAAAGGCTGGCCGACATGCTGAGCGGGCGTTTGGAGGACGTTTTCGGCCAGTTCAGGTCGACTCTCGAAACTCGGCTCGACGCGATGGAGGTCGAGGTTGCGGCGATGCGCGACGGCCATGACTTTGCACGCGTCCTGAGTGACCTGAAGCGCGACCTTGGCGCGCAGATCAGTCTGTCGTCGTTCGAGGCGGCCGCGGAAATGCGCGCTGCCATGTTGCCGGCGGGCGACCCCATCGACCGCGGCCGCCCCGCCTGAGGCTTTCCATGCTCGACATTGAATCTCTGGTCCGCCGGGCGGTCCGCGAAGCCTCGGCCGGTCGTTCGGTCACGATCGCGCTGCCGTTCGACGCGCCCGAACAGGTGCTGCGGGACATGGTCGCGCGCGGGCTCATCGGCGCCTATGTGGCCGACGGCGGTGGCGATCAGGCCGTCCGAGACCCGGTCGTCGCCGGCTGGTGGACTGACCGGCGCAACGGAAGCTGGTGCCTCAAGCGCTCCGGCCCGTCCACCTTGATCCTGCTTGGGGCCGACGCTCACCACAGCGTGAGTGGTCGCATGCTGCTCGAAGCGCGCCTGGCTGGTGTTCGCCGGATCGTGTTGGCGGGGTCCCTCGGCAACGTTCTCCAGGTCGTCGATGCCGAAGCGGAACTTCTGAAAGCCCTGGATAGGGCCCGAGTCGGGCCGCAGATCGGCGCGAGCGATTTCGAAGACCTGTTCCACGACATGCGGAGTTGGCTCGGAGATTGGCTGCGCCTGCCGGGCGAAGCCTTCGTGCGCAACCGAGCCCTGATGATGGTGGGCAGTCTCGGACCGGGCGGCGCCGAACGCCAGGTCGCCTATACTACGCTCGGTCTTCAGCGAAAATCCGACTTGGAAATCTACGTCGCGTGCGATTATCTCGACCCGCCCGGCAATGACTTTTTCCGATCCGCGTTGGAAGCCGCTGGCGTCTATACTTTCGAGGTCGCGAGACAATCGGCGGACTGGACCACGCCCAAGATCCAGGACGTGCGGGAGCGCCTGGCGCGTTACAAGGTGTTGGGTGTCGACGAATTGTTCCACGCCATCTTCCATTACGCGATCATGCTCCGGTCCGCCCGCCCAAGCCTGGTTCATACCTGGATGGACCATTGCAGCACGCTGGCAGGCCTAGCTGCGGTTCTGGTCGGCGTCCCCAAGATCGTGCTTGGCGGTCGGTCGTTCTCGCCGGAAAGCTTCCGTTTCTTTCAGCCGTTCATGCGCCCCGCCTACCGGGCCATCCTGGACAGCCGTCCGGACGCCTTGCTGCTCAACAACAGCCGATCGGGAGCGGCCGACTACGCCCGCTGGCTCGGCCTCCCAACCGACCGCGTCGGCGTCATTCATAATGGCTTTGATTTTCCGGACGAGATCCCATTCGATCGTGGTCGCGCGCTACGCCGGGAACTCGGCCTCGGCGACGAAGACACGGTCGTCGGGAGCATCCTGCGCTTCTCGGAGGAGAAGCGCCCTGGCTTGATGGTGGAAACCGCTCGAGCCTTGCTGGCACGGCGCCCCGGGACCAAGTTCGTATTTTTTGGGCAGGGCGTGCTTCTCGAGGACATGCGTAAGGTCGTCGCCGAGGCCGGCCTCGAGGACGCTATCAAGCTCCCCGGCCTGACACGGGACGCATGGGCTGCCATCGCCACCATGGACGCATTTTTATTGACCTCCCGCATCGAGGGTCTGCCGAACGTTCTGGTCGAGGCGGGCGCGATGGGAGTCCCGATTGTCTGCACGGGCGTCGGCGGCATGGCCGAAACATTCATCGAGGATGAGACCGGCTTTTCGGTCGAGGCTGACCCGCGAGCCTTGGCGGACAAGCTGGCTTCCTTGCTCGACGACGAGGGCGCCCGCCGGCACATCCGCAATCGGGCCCCCGCGCACGTTCGCCATGATTTCGGCATCGACAGCATGGTGACGAAGACAATCCTCGCTTACTCGGGACTGTAGAGCGGGATCAGCACTGGGGAGGGAGCTACGGCCTCCCTACTGCATGATCGATCACCGTGCGCCGGGCCCCACCCTCGATTGCTGGACCTGTCTGGGCGGCCTGCGGCGGCTTTCTTCCATGCGTTTCGCTTGCACCGTCGACTGCAGGCTCGCCACTGCGCGTCGGACGGAGTTCGAGGATGTGGAGCGGGGCGATCCCGCTTCTACTTCCCACGGTCAGGAGCTAGCCTTTCGCCAAGTGGAACTCTACGCCGCTTATACGAGCCGACTGCATTGACCCGAACCGGTGGAGCCGATCACAGTCGCTGGACGCAGTTGCTGCTGAACCCTCAATACTGCGTTCGAACAACACCTACTCCATGCGGATGGCCGGTTTCCCAAGCCATGCGCGCGCCTTGCCCAATGTCGCGAAGGTCAGATCCATTCCATAGACATGCACGGACCACGGCTTCGGATCGGTTTCGCTTTTCGGCTTAAGCTCGACGCCTCCACATTCCTCGTGTCCGTCGAGCAAATCGAAATGAATCATATCTCCACTGCTGACGAGAACATACCGATCACGGGGCTCCGGCAAAACAGGCAGTTCGGAGAGGCGGGCCTTTGGCATGAGCCGGCTGATCAGGTTGCCAAATACGCTCATTGATTCGCTCGAACTTTGAAGACATCCAGGATCTCCATCATGGCGGAACATCTCGACGCAAGGAAGCGAGGCTAACGACCTTGCATGCGTGCGTGCTCACCTTTACCAAATCGTCGGGTCCTCTCGGAGTGCGGCACTGCTAGGTTAATCAATTCGGCTACACCCAATCCCAGTCGACACACACGAGCCCCGGCCCACTTCCGTGCAGTCCGACATCAGACGAAGGGCAGCAGCGGTGACGTTCTCCAACAGCTTCCAGCGGTCCGCGATCTGCAGCTCTTCGCAAGCACTCCATGCTGAACTGCGGAAACGTTATCATCAGTTTGTGGAGTGCGGCTTCATCTCGGAATCGATGTCCAACTGGCACTGAAGCATTATATGGTTTTCTAGGTATAACTCGGAGCAAGCACATCCTTAGAGCTGTTTCCGTTCAGGCTGGGTCGTATGTATCGTAGCCTGCCGCGGCGAGGTAGTTGCGGCACTCGTCGGGTTCGAAGCGGGTGAACGCCTCCCTGATGGCGGCCCACAGATCTGGGATCGTGCGGGCCGCCGCGGTGCGCAGCAGGGCTTTGAGCTTGGCGA
>JBPBQY010000003.1:0-70966 GCA_050920985.1 Janthinobacterium lividum
CGCTGCCGAGCCGGGGCAGGGCCACGTTGACCACCGTGACGTCGAGCTGCACGAGCGCGAATCCGAGGCTCGCGGCGCCCTGGGTCCAGCCCATTCCGTCGCTTCGCCGTGCAGCCGTTACCGTCATTTCGCCATCCCCCGCCGGGGTCGCATACAAGACCGGGCGGAGCACGGCCAGCGAATGGCAGGTATGAGCTTCGTCTCCTGAAGGCCGGTGCGACGCCGCCTTGCGCCGCGGCGTCCCGGCGAGCATTGAAGACCGTGGCGCAGGCGATGGCGTCCTCTGGAGAAACACACGTGACCGAACTCTGCGATATCGGCGTCATCGGCCTCGCCGTGATGGGCGCCAACCTGGCACGCAACGCCGCCCATAAAGGGTTCGGCGTGGCGCTCTACAACCGCACCGGCTCGCGCACCGATGCCGTGATGGCGGAGCACGGGTCCGAAGGGCGCTTCGTCGCTTCCCATGAGCTCAAGGACTTCGTCGCCTCGCTGTCCAAGCCGCGCGCCATGATCATCATGGTCAAGGCCGGAAAGCCGGTCGATGCTGTCATCGACGAGCTCCTGCCCCTGCTCGACAAGGGCGACATCGTCATCGACGGCGGCAATTCGCTTTTTTCGGACAGTGACCGCCGCTATCGCGAGCTGAAGGACAAGGGCCTGCGCTTCATCGGCATGGGCGTATCGGGCGGCGAGGAGGGCGCGCTTCTCGGCCCCAGCATGATGCCGGGCGGCGAGCGCGAGGCCTATGAGCGCATCGAGCCCATGGTCACCAAGATGGCGGCCCAGGTCGATGGCGAGCCCTGCGCCACCTACATCGGTGTCGGCGGCGCCGGCCATTACGTCAAGATGGTGCACAACGGCATCGAATATGCCGACATGCAGCTCATCACCGAGGCCTACGACCTGTTCAAGACGGTCTACGGGCTCGATGCGGCGGCCATCGCCGAGATCTTCGAAGGCTGGAAGTCGAGCGACCTCGACAGCTACCTCATCGACATCACGACCGAGGTCCTGAAGAAGCAGGACGCCAAGACCGGCCGCGCGCTCGTCGACAGCATCGTCGACGAGGCCGAGCAGAAGGGCACCGGTCGCTGGACCGCCGCCAATGCGCTCGACCTCGGCGTGCCGCTGACCGGCATCACGGAAGCGGTCTTCGCCCGCGCCCTGTCGGGCCGGCGCAAGCTGCGCGGCGAGGCCGAGAAGCTGCTGCCCTTCTCTACGCCGGCAGCCCGCAAGCCGAGCCAGGCCGATATCGACGCCGTGCGCGACGCCCTCTATGCCTCGAAGATCATTGCCTATGCGCAAGGCTTCGAGCAGATGACGGCCGCCTCGAAGGAATATGGCTGGGACTTGAAGCTCGGCGAGGTCGCCACCATTTGGCGCGGCGGCTGCATCATCCGGGCGCGCTTCCTGAACCGCATCCGCGACGCCTACAAGGCCAGCGACGACATCCCGAACCTGGTGCTCGAGGACTACTTCCGCGATGCCGTGCTCAAGGCCGAGCCGGCCTGGCGCAAGGTCGTGATGCTGGCGGTCGAGCACGGCGTGGCGATCCCGGCCTTCTCGTCCTCGCTCTCCTACTATGACGGTCTCCGCCGCTCGCGCGGCCCCGCCAACCTGCTCCAGGGCCTGCGCGACTATTTCGGCGCCCACACCTATCGCCGCCTGAATGAAGAGGGTCACTTCCACACGCGCTGGAGCCAGGACGGCTCGGAGATCCGCACCGACAAGCCGACCGAGGGCGGCACGCCGCGCAGCTGAGCCCGCAACCCTTCTCCCGTTTCACGGGAGAAGGGCAGAACCGTCAGAACGGCCCCGTGCCGCCGATGAGCTTCTCCGCTTCGGCGCGGAAGGCGGCCCGCGAGGTGTCGCGGCTGTAGAGCATGTGGCCGCCCGGGAAGGTCACGAGCTTCACCCGATCGCCGCCCGAGGCCGGCGGGATCTGGTTCAGCAGCAGCTGCGTGCCCTCGTAGGGCGTCACGAGGTCGAACAGGCCGTGGGCGATCAGCACATGCAGGGCGGGATCGCCGGCCAGGGCCAGCCGGAGCGCATCGAGCGAATCCGGCGTACCGCGGCCGCGGCCGTAGTCCCATTGCTTGCCGGCTTCCGGCGCATAGAGCCGATAGGTCTGGCCCTCCGGATGCCAGTGTAGCCGATCGTAGACCGAGAGCACCGCTTCGGTGATGGGCGCTCCGAGCGCACCCAGCATCGGGTCCGGCTGGTCGTGGTCGGGGAATTCCGGAAAGGCGTCGGGCAGCGAAACCGTCGCGTCATAGGCGCTGTCGACGCGCCCGGCCTCGTGTTCGTGTTCGAAGATGTAGCCGCCGATGAGGCCGCGATGGCGGCGCACCAGGGCCGGATCGAGACCCGTGATGGCGGTGACACGCTCCACCACACGGTCCACCGCGGCCGGATCGGCGGCACCGCGCAAGACATCCGTGAGGAAGGCGCCGATCGAATAGCTTTCCACGTCGGCGAGGTCGGCCCGGGCGACGGGCTGCCCCGTCGCGGAGCGGACCGTCGCCGACATCGAGGGCAGGCGCGTGGCAAAGCCGAGGAGGTCGAGCGCGGCGCTGTGATTGCCGAAATCGAGCACGGGCGACAGCATCACGAGGCCACGCAGCCCGACCCCGTCGTGATCGGCGAGGCGGCGTGCCAGCCGCGGCGCGCGGAAGCCGCCGTAGCTCTCGCCGAGCAGGTATTTGGTCGAGGTGATACGGGCGCTCTTGTCGAGCCAGCGCCGGATGGCTTGGCTGAGCGAATCGATGTCGCCGCCGACCGACCAGAGCCGCTTCTTCACGTCCTCTCCGGCCGGCGGAACGAAGCTGCTGTAGCCGGTGCCGACAGGGTCGATGAAGACGAGGTCGGTGAAGTCGAGCCAGGTGTCGGCATTGGGCATGGGCGTCGCCGGCGAGGAGGCGCCCGGCACCATGGCGATCCGCCAGGGACCGACGGCGCCCATCTGCAGCCAGGCCGAGGCATTCCCCGGACCGCCGTTCAGCACGAAAGTGACGGGCCGCGTCGCCGGATCGGCGCCGTCGAGCGCGTAGGCCGTCATATTGATGTCGGCTTGCGGCGTGCCGTCGTCTCCGAGGACGCGCACGAAGCCCGCGGTCGCCGTGAAATGCAGGCTGCGACCCGGCAGCTCGATCGTCTGGTGGGTGACGGCATCGGCCGGGGGCGGCCGCGGCCGATCGGGTCGCTGCTGCTGGTTGTCGCGATCGGCCCGGTCGCGCCGGGGACGATCGTCGGGTGCCTGCTGGGCGAAGGCCGGGGCGACCGTGGCGGCGAGTAGCAGGCAGAAGGACAGGCGACGGAGAATAGGCTTCACGGCGGGGCGGCTCCGGGCGATCCGATCACCTATCGCACGACGCCAGGTTGATGTGTCGTCAATCGATGGTCGTACATTCTTATAACCTGCTCATCGTGACAGATCTGCAACCGTGGCGCATCAGGTGACGGCACGGCCGACCGGGCGGCGGACAACCACGGATCCGTCCCAGAAGATCACGAGGTTGGCCGCGAGCGTCACGGCGAGGCCGAGGAACCCCGTCCAGTGCCACCGGTAGCCCTCGAAGATCGTCGAGAGCGCCAGGGCCACGATGGGGAAGAGCACCGTCGCATAAGCGGCCTTCGAGGAGCCGATCCGGGCCACGAGCGACAGATAGGCGGTGAAGCCGACGACGGAGCCGATCGCCGCGAGATAGAGCAGGGCGACGAGATAGCGCGTGTCGGGCGGGGCCATCATCGGCGTCTGCGTCACCCCGATCAGGATCAGCAGCACCGCCGATCCATAAGCCATGCCCCAGGCATTCGCCGTCAGGGGAGTGATCCCGGCGGCGCTGTTGCGGCGCGACGCCATGTTGCCGAGGGAGAAGAACACCGTGCCGGCGACGGCCAGCCCCAGACCTTCGAGCGTGTCGCGTCCGAGGCCCACGGCGATGTCGCGTCCGAACAGGATCATCAGTCCCGTCACGCCCAGCGCCGCCGCCGTCACCATGCGGCCCGTGATCGGCGTCCCGAAGAAGACTCGGGCTCCGACGGCGTTGAAGATCGTCGAGAGCGAAAAGATGACGGAGACCAGTCCCGAGGGGATCAGCGACTCGGCCTCATAGAAGCAGATGAAGTTGAAGCAGAACAGGCACAGCGCCTGGGCCAGCACGAAAGGCTGGTCGCGCCACGGTGGCACCTTGAGTCGTCGGGTCGCGATCAGGGCCAGGATCAGGATCAGCGCCGCCAAGGCGAAGCGGTAGAAGACCGATACCAGCACCGGCACCGGTCCGACCTCGATCGCGATGGCGATCCATGTCGTGCCCCAGATGAGGACGGTGGAGACGAAGAGAATGAGTGTCATGGAAACCGATCGCGCAGGAGCAGGACCGGAGCTTTACGGGGCAGGGCGGCGGTGTTCTTGCAGGATCTTGCGACGGAGTGGCGTCACGCGCTGTTCGGACGAGGACCGTCCCTGTAGATGGACGTCATCGTCTCCTTCTTGGACTTCCCGCGATGACGCCCGGCCATTCCTCGATCTTCAGCACGCTGTCGGCCTCGTCGCGCGCCCGCACGCTCTGCACGATGGATCTCGGCTTCGGGCGATCGTCTGCCGTCTGGAGCAACGACCGCGACCGGGTCACCTACGAGCGGCCGGAAGGTCACACGTTCAGCCTCTATCTCGAAGGCGGCACCGGGTCACGGCGCGTCGACGGGCGTTCCGTCGCGGGCTGGCCGGGAGCGCTGAGCTTCATGCCGCATGGCGGTCGCTCCGAATGGGAGATCACGGCGCCCTTCGCCTTCGTGCACCTCTACGTTCCGGCCGACGAGCTCCGCCGCGTCTTCGCCGAAACTTTCGAGCGCGACGCGAGGCTGATGGAGGTGCCGGACATCACCTTCGCCGACGTGCCCCGCGTGGCGGCGTCGCTCCATGATCTGGCCCGCGCCAGCCAGGTCGGCGACCCGCTCGCCGCCGAGGCCGCGATGGCGGGGGCCGTCGCGGAACTCCTCGGTGATGCAGGCCACGGCGGCCGACAATTGAGTGCCATCAAGGGTGGCCTGGCGCCGCATCTCAGTCGCCGCGTGGTGGAGTATGTCGAAGCCCGGCTTGGCCGAGGCATTCGGCTGCGCGACCTCGCCGGCATTGCCGGCCTCAGCGACACGCATTTTCAGCGCGCCTTCCAGTCGAGCCACGGCGTGTCGCCCCACGTCTGGATCACCCACCTCCGTGTCGCCCGCGCCAAGCACCTGCTCCGCAGCCGGGACCCGATCGCGGCCATCGCTTTGGCCTGTGGTTTCAGCAGCCAGAGCCACCTGACCCGCGCCTTCAAGCTCGCGACGGGCGTCACCCCGGCCGCCTACCGTCGCCTGGTGTGACCTTCCTGGTCATGGCCGGGCTCTGTCCCGGCCGTGACCAGGAGGGATGGCCCGGCCCGGCACTTCCTCGAGCTCTACCAATGTCCCGTGGAGGTCTTTCGGGTGGAGGAACAGCACCGGGTTGCCGTGGGCGCCTGTTCGGGGCTCGCCCGAGCCGAGGACGCGCAGCCCCTGAGCCAGCAGCCGGTCCCGCGACACGCGGATGTCGTCCACTTCGAAACAGATATGATGCATGCCGCCCGTCGGGTTGCGGTCGAGGAAGGCCGCCACCGGCGATCCTTCGCCGAGCGGCGTCATCAGCTCGACCTTGCTGTTCGGCAGCGTCACGAACACGATCCTGACGCCGTGCTCCGGCAAGTCCCGGGGCTCCGAAACCGTCGCGCCGAGCCCCTCGGCATAGGTCCGCGTTGCGGCCTCGAGGTCCGGCACCACGATGGCGACATGGTTGAGACGGCCGATCACGCCGCATCTCCCCCATAGGCGGCCGGATCCTTCTGGACGTAGCCGAAGCGCTTGTTCAGGGCAGCGAGAAGAGCTTCGGCGGCCTCGGCGATTACGGTGCCGGGCGGGAAGATGGCCGCCACGCCGGCCGCCCGCACGGAATCGTAGTCGCCTGGGGGAATGACGCCGCCCACTACCAGCAGGATGTCGGAGCGACCCGCCGCGTCGAGCGCCGCGCGGATCTCCGGAACCAGCGTCAGGTGGCCGGCGGCCAGGGACGAGACGCCGACGATGTGGGTGCCCTCCGCGACGGCTCGCGCCGCGACCTCGCCCGGCGTGGCGAACAGTTCACCGACCGAGACCGCGAAGCCGAGGTCGGCGAAGGCCGAGGCGATCACCTTCTGGCCGCGATCGTGCCCGTCCTGCCCGACCTTGGCGACGAGAATGCGGGGCTTGGATCCATGGTCCTCGGCGAAGGCAGTCGCCATTCGGGACACGCGGGCCACCGCCGGGCTGTCCCCCGCGGCCCGGCGATAGACTCCCGAGATGAGTTCGGACGTGGCGCTGTGGCGGCCCCAGGTCGCTTCCATTGCCGCCGAGATCTCGCCGACCGTCGCATGAGCCCGCGCGGCCTCGACCGCGAGAGCCAGAAGGTTGCCGGAGCCTTCGCGGGCCGCTCCGGTGAGCCCGCCGAGTGCCGCCGCCACGGCGTCGCCGTCGCGCTCCGCCCGGAGACGCTCGAGCTTGGCGAGTTGCGCGTCGCGAACCGCCGCATTGTCGACCTTGAGAACGTCGAGCGGCGGCTCCGTCGTCGGGCGGTAGCGGTTGACCCCGACGACGACCTGCAGGCCGGCGTCGATCCGCGCCTGCGTCTCGGCGGCCGCCTCCTCGATGCGGCGTTTCGGCAATCCGGCCTCGATGGCGCGCGCCATGCCGCCCATGGCCTCGACTTCGGTGATGTGCTGCCAGGCCCGCGCCGCGAGATCGGCGGTGAGGCGTTCGACGAAGAAGGAGCCGCCCCAAGGGTCGATGACCCGGGTGGTGCCGCTCTCCCGTTGCAGGACCAGTTGTGTGTTCCTGGCGATGCGGGCCGAAGCGTCGGTCGGCAGGGCCAGCGCCTCGTCGAGCGCGTTGGTGTGCAACGATTGCGTGCCGCCCTGCGTCGCCGCCATGGCTTCGATCGTGGTGCGAATGACGTTGTTGCCGACATCCTGTGCGGTCAGCGACCAGCCCGAGGTCTGGCAATGGGTGCGCAAAGCCAGCGATTTGTCGGACTTGGGCGCGAACTGCCCGACCAGCCGCGACCAGAGCAGCCGCGCCGCGCGCAGTTTCGCCACTTCGGTGAAGAAGTTCATGCCGATCGCGAAGAAGAAGCTGAGACGCGGCGCGAAATCGTCGATGGCGAGGCCCGCCGCCAGCCCGGCCCTGATGTAGTCGATGCCGTCCGCCAATGTATAGGCGAGTTCGAGATCGGCCGTCGCGCCAGCCTCCTGCATATGGTAGCCGGAAATGGAGATCGAGTTGAAGCGCGGCATGTGGCGCGACGTATAGGCGAAGATGTCGGAGACGATCCGCATGGAGGCCATGGGCGGATAGATGTAGGTGTTCCGCACCATGAATTCCTTCAGGATGTCGTTCTGGATCGTGCCGCTGAGTTGATGCGGCGCGACGCCCTGTTCTTCGGCCGCCACGATGTAGAGCGCCAGGATGGGCAGCACGGCGCCATTCATGGTCATCGACACGCTCATCTCGCCGAGCGGAATACCGTCAAAGAGCTGGCGCATGTCGAGAATGGAATCGATCGCCACCCCGGCCATGCCGACATCGCCTGCGACGCGCGGATGGTCGCTGTCGTAGCCGCGATGGGTCGCGAGATCGAAGGCCACCGACAGGCCCTTCTGGCCGGCCGCGAGGTTGCGCCGATAAAAGGCGTTGGACGCCTCTGCCGTGGAGAAGCCCGCATATTGCCGGACCGTCCAGGGCTGGGTGGCATACATGGTGGGGTAGGGCCCGCGCAGGAACGGCACCTGGCCGGGGAAGCCGTCGACGGCGTCGAGGCCGGCCCGGTCCTCAAGCCCGTAGTCGGAGCGGATCGCAATACCCTCGGGGGAGAGCCAGGGTGTGCGGGCCGCGGCACCGGAGGCGGGCGCCGCCGTCGGCCGCCAGGGCAGGGTGGCAAAGTCGGGGATCGCGCTCATGCCTCACCCTCTCCACCGCTTATGCCCGCGCAGGCGGGGATCCAGCGCAATATGTTCGGCCAAAGGCCGGCCCGAATTTGCAACCCTGATGGGATCCGCGCCCGAAACAGGGGATTGACGGCCTGCGGCCGAAGTCTTGTGCTGGATCCCCGCCTACGCGGGGATGAGCGGTGGAGGGGACGTGGGGCGCTCACACCGCCTCCCCCGTCTCGACCAACTCGTCATCGCGCAGGGTCGGCAGGGCACCGGCAGGAGTAGGCGGAGTCGGCGGCCTCGGCTCCATCACCGTAGCCGCCCCTTCCTCAGCCAGAGAATAGACCGTGGTGCCCAGGATGGCGCGGGTACCGGAGCGCAACTCGGCGGCGCGACGCTCGCGGACCACGGCGAGCCGCCGCTGCCAGGACCTATTGGCGAGCGCCGCCGGAAGGCCACCCTCGCGGTCGAGGTCGCCGATCAGGTCCCACGCCTCCGCGCAGAGCGCCTCCGTCAGCGCCTCGATGGCGCCCGACCCGGCGCCCGGGTCGGCCACGCGGGTCAGGCCGGCTTCGTCGCGCAGCACCAGGGCGGTGTTGCGGGCGAGGCGGCGGGCGAACGAGTCGGCGAGGCCGAGCGGCGCCGTATGGGGCAGGACCGTGATGCTGTCGGCGTCGCCCATCAAGGCGCCGGCGCAGGCCAGGGCACCGCGCAGCAGATTGGTCGGCGGATCGCGGCGCGCCATCATGCGCCACGACGTCTCGGCGTGGAGCCGGAGCGGTGCCGCGACGAGGCCGCACTCCGTCTCGATGCGGGCCCAGAGGCGGCGCAGGGCGCGGAATTTGGCCATCGTCAGCAACTGGTCGGCGTCGGCGGCCAGCAGGAACGACAGGCTCCGTCGCGCCTCGTCGAGCGGCACGCCGCCCCCGTCGAGCGCCCGCAGATAGGCGAGCCCCGTGGCCACGACCGCGGCGAGTTCCTGCGCCTCGGAGGCGCCGGCCTCGTGACAGGGCCGGCCGTCGGCACGCAGCAGCGGTCCCGCTAGACCGCGTTCGCGCAAGAGATCGGCGGCTTCCGCGGTGAGCTTGGCCAGGGCGGGCCAGGGCTGCGGCGCCTCGCCGGTGCGCGCCAGGCTTCCAATCGGATCGATGCCGGCGTCGAGGTCGAGGCTCGAGGCCGGGACGCGGCGCGCATCCGCGACCTCCAACAGCGCCCGGACGGCATCGAGGCCGCTGAAGGGCGCAGGTTCGAGCCGCAGCGGTAAAAGGTCGAGTTCGACGCCTGCGAGCGCCGCGTCGAGGCTGGCGACGTCGAGGCCGAAGCCCCGCGCCGTCGAGGCTCCTGCGAAGACCAGGACCAGCCCATCGGCGCCGTTCTCGATGTCTTCCAGGGGCGGCAGGTCGTCGGCGTCGAGCCGGGCGAGAATGCGGCAGGGCGGCCGCGCTCCGGTTGGTCCGGGGGCATCGGCGGCCGGATAGAGCGGCTGGACGGAGATGCCGTCGAGCGTCCGGGTGACGAGGCGGGCGTCGAAGTCCTCGCCCTTCAGCACCTTGGCGACTGCCGCCCGCCAGGCGGCCTCGCCGGCGGCGTCGGGGAAGGCGGGCGGGTTCATGCCGGTCCTCACGCGTATTCGAGGATCACCGCCTCGAAGCCGAGGCTGTCGCCCGCCTTGACCAGGATCTTGGCCACGGTGCCGTCGCGCTCGGCCTTGAGTACGTTCTCCATCTTCATGGCTTCGACGACGGCCAGCGACTCGCCGATTTTCACGGCCTGGCCCTCGCCGACCAGGACCTCGCGCAGCAGGCCAGGCATGGGGCAGAGCACCTGACGGCCGGAGCCGCCCGCAACCTTCACCGGCATTAGGCGGGCGAGTTCGGCTTCGCGCATCGTGTAGACTCGGGCGTCGGCGACGCTGCCGCCGTGGGACAGCATCACGCCGTTCGGAACCGGCATCACCCCGACGGCAATGCGCTCACCTCCGACGACCCCGTGCCAGACAGGCTCGCCCGGCCGCCAGTCGCTCGCTACCGTGACGGGCGCGTCGGTTTCGATATTCATGACCCAGTGCCCGTCCGCGCCATCGAGTGCGAAGACGAGGTCGCGCTCACCGATCCGCACGGTACGCCGCCGCTCGAAGACGACGGGCCGCGCCACCGGCATCTGCCCGGAGATCAGCCGCTTGCGGGCGTTGAGCTTGGCGTCGACCACGGCCGCCACGCAGGCCAGGCGCAGCGCCACTGTCCCGGAGGGAGCGGGATTGGTGAACTCGGCCCCGAATTCCTCGGCAATGAAGCCCGTCGACAGCCGCCCTGCCTTCCAGCGCTCGTGACCCATCAGGGCGGAGAGAAAGGGGATGTTGTGGCGGATGCCGTGGATCGCGAAAGCGTCGAGGGCGGATGATTGCGCCGCCACGGCTGCTTCCCGCGTCGGCGCGTGGGTAACGAGCTTGGCGATCATGGGATCGTAGAAGATCGAGATCGCGCCGCCCTCGCCGACCCCGGTATCGACCCGGACCGTAACGCCGTCTTCGGTGCCGGTGACGGGCGGGCGATAGGTGGTGAGGCGCCCCGTCGAGGGCAGGAAGCCGCGCGTCGGATCCTCGGCATAGATGCGAGACTCGACGGCCCAGCCCTGCATCCGCACGTCCTGCTGGCGGATCGCCAGTTCCTCTCCGGCGGCGACGCGGATCATCTGCTCGACGAGATCGAGGCCGGTGACGAGCTCCGTCACCGGATGCTCGACCTGGAGCCGCGTGTTCATCTCGAGGAAGTAGAAGCTTTTGTCCTGGCCGGTGACGAACTCGACCGTTCCGGCGGAATCGTAATCGACGGCCTTGGCCAGCGCCACCGCCTGGGCGCCCATCAGGGCGCGGGTCTCGGGGTCGAGCAGCGGGGAGGGCGCTTCTTCCAGGACCTTCTGGTTGCGGCGCTGGATCGAGCATTCGCGCTCGCCGAGATGGATGACGTTGCCGTGCTTGTCGCCGAGAACCTGGATCTCAATGTGGCGCGGGTTCTCGATGAACTTCTCGATGAAGATCCGGTCGTCGCCGAAGGAGGTCGCGGCCTCGGAGCGCGCCCGGGCGAAGCCGTCGGCGACATCGGCCGAGGAATGGGCGATGCGCATGCCCTTGCCGCCGCCGCCCGCCGAAGCCTTGATCATCACCGGATAGCCGATGGTATCTGCAATCTCGGCCGCATGGGCGGCGTCGCGGATGACGTCGAGGTTGCCCGGCACGGTGGAAACGCCGGCCGCGCGGGCGAACCGCTTCGACTCGATCTTGTCGCCCATGGCGGCGATGGCGTGAGTGTTGGGGCCGATGAACGTGATGCTGGCCGCGTGCAGCGCCTCGGCGAAAGCCTCCCGCTCCGAGAGGAAGCCATAGCCGGGGTGGACGGCCTCGGCGCCGGTGCGGCGGCAGGCGTCGACGATGGCGTCGATGACGAGATAGGACTGGGCGGCGGGGCTCGGGCCGATCGCCACCGCCTCGTCGGCCATCTCGACGTGGAGTGCATCACGGTCTGCCGCCGAATAGACCGCGACCGTGGCGATCCCCATGCGCCGTGCCGTGCGGATGATGCGGCAGGCGATCTCGCCCCGGTTGGCGATGAGGATCTTCCTGAACAACGTTTCGACCCCCGGAGCCTGTTGGCGATCATCGTGCCACGTGGCCGGGTCGGCGTCACCCCTGGCGGGCCCGTCGAGGTCAGCGGATGAAAGCCGCCGCGCGTTCGGCAAAGCTCGCCGCGAGTCCGCCGACCGATCCGGCATCGACGGCAGAGGCGGTGCCGGCCTTCGCCCGCGCCGCGATGCCTTCGAAGATCATCGACCAGCGGAACAGCGCGAAGGCCATGTGAAAGCCCCTCATCCGCGGCTCCGCGGCGACGCCGTGGCGGTTCAGAGCGGCGAAGTAGTCCGCCTCGTAGTCCGCTTGGCTCGGGATGCCGAGGGCGTCGAGGTCGAGGCCGAGCAGGCCGCCATACTGGTCCGGCGTCGAATGCCAGGCGATGCAGCTATGGGCGAGATCCGAGAGCGGCGGCCCGAGGGTCGACAGTTCCCAGTCGAGCAGCGCCTCGACACCCGAGCCCTCGGGGGCGAACATCAGATTGCCGATCCGGAAGTCGCCGTGCGCGATGCCCGAGCGCGGGTCCTCCGGAATGTGGGAGGGCAGCCGGGCGATGAGCCGCTCGATGTGGTCGTCTTCGCGGGTACGGATGGTGCGCCATTGCTCGGACCAGCGCCGGAGCTGGCGGGTGTAAAACCCCTGCGGCCGGCCGTAGTCGCCGAGGCCGCACCGCGCGGGGTCGACGGCATGCAGGGCGGCGAGGGTCTCCGCCATCGATCGGTAGAGGGCCCGACGTTCCGCAGGCGTGCAGCCCGGCAGCGCGCAATCGTGGAACACACGACCCTCGATTCGCTGCATCACGTAGAAGGGCGTGCCGACGATGCTGCGGTCGTCGCAGAAGAGCAGGGCCTCGGGGACCGGAACCGCGGTGCCGCGCAATGCCGCAATAACGCGGTGCTCGCGGTCGATCGCATGGGCGGAGGGCAACAGCGGGCCGGGCGGCTGCTTGCGCAGGACCAGCCGGCGGTTGTCGAAAGTGATGAAGAAGGTGGGGTTGGACTGCCCTCCCGCGATGCGGTCGATCCGCATCGGGCCGTCGAGGCCGGGAAGGTGGGCGCGCAGGTAGGCGTCGAGGCGGGCGGGGTCGAGGTCGCTCATTGCGCCTTCCCCGACAGGTCGCAAACCTCCCCACCGTCACGGCCGGCCTTGTGCCGGCCACCCACGCCGTGCGGCGCCTCGACGGGATACCGCATTTGTAGGCCCTCTAGACCGAGGGCTTTGGAACGGAACGGCGTAGGTGGCCGGGACAAGCCCGGCCATGACGGTGGAGGGGTGGGTGGCTTGCGATAAGCAACTGGGAGATGTATGACCACAGCATGCGCGGCGGCTGAGTTTACATCGTCACCAATCGGCCGAACGGCACCCTCTACCTTGGCGTGACCAGCAACCTCGGCCAGCGCGCGTGGCAGCACAAGGCGGGGGAGTATCCAGGCTTCACCAAACGATACGGGCTCGGGCGGCTCGTCTGGTATGAGTCTCACGACGACATCCGCACCGCCATCCAGCGCGAACACACCATGAAACACTGGTCGCGCGCCTGGAAGGTCCGCGTTATCCTGGACCTCAACCCGGAGTGGTCGGACCTGTTCGAGACGCTGAACGCGTGACGGCATGGCTCACCCCTCCGCCACCGGCCACTTCCAGAACTCCCGACCCTCCGCCTGAAGCGCGCGGTTGAGCACCATGCGGTGGACCTCGTCGGCGCCGTCGACGAGGCGCGCCTGCCGGGCGTAGCGGTAGATCCACTCCAGCACCGTATCCTTTGAATAACCCTTGGCGCCGGTGATCTGGATGCCGGTGTCGGCGGCGCGGTGGAGGACATTGGCGCATTGCACCTTGGCCATTGAGACCTCCTTGCGGGCAAAACCGCCGCGGTCGAGCTCCCAGGCGGCCTTCATCACGAGAAGCCGCCCGATCTCGATATCCATCGCCAAGCTCCCGAGCATCAGCTGCACGCTCTCGCGATCGGCCAACCGCACCCCGAAGCCGGTGCGCTCGGCCGCGTAGCTCTCGGCGATCTCGACGCAGCGCTTGGCGAGGCCGAGCCAGCGCATGCAATGGGTCAGGCGCGCCGGCCCGAGCCGGATCTGCGTCACCTTGAGGCCGTCGCCCTCGCCGAGCAGCACGTCCTCGGGGCGGACCACGAGGCCGTCGAAGGCGAGTTCGCAATGACCGCCATGCTCCTCCGGCCCCATGATGGGAATGCGGCGCAGGATCTCCCAGCCGGGCTGGTCGCGGTGGAACTGGAAGGCCGTCAGCCCCTTGCGCGGATCGTCCGAGGTCTTGGCCATCAGGGTAAAATGCGCCGCCTCGGCCGCTCCGGTGATGTACCATTTGCGCCCGGTGATGCGGTAGGAGCCGTCGGCCTGCCTGTCGGCGCGGGTCTGGATCATGGATGGGTCTGACCCGCCGCCGGGGTGGGGCTCCGTCATGGCGAAAGCCGAGCGCACCTGGCCTTGCACGATAGGCTGGAGCCATCGCTCCTTCTGATAGGGCGTGCCGATCGCCTCCAGCATCATCATGTTGCCGTCGTCGGGCGCGGCGGAATTGAACACGACGGGGCCGAAGATCGAGCGGTTCATCGCCTCGTAGCAGACCGCCATGCCGACCCGGCCGACGCCGAGGCCTCCGGTCTCCGGGCGGAGCTGCAGGCACCACAGGCCTTCGGCCCGGGCCTCGGCCCGCAAGGTCTCGAGGAGCGGCAGCGCGATATTCTCATGCGCGTCGAAGCTCGAAGGCTCGGCCTCGAGCGGCAGGAGCCGGCGCTCCACGAAGGCGCCGATGCGGCTCCGCAGAGTATCGAGCGCGGGGGAGATGGTGAAGTCCATGGCCGGATCCTACAGCGCCGAGACGAGATGGCCGCCGTCGACGACGATCTCGGCCCCCGTCATGTAGCGCGACGCGTCGGAGCAGAGCAGCAGCAACGGCCCGTCGAGATCAGAGGGCTGGCCGATCCGGCGTTGGGGAATGCGTTTCACCAGTGCCTCGCCGACGGGTCCTGCGATCGCGTCCCGCGTCATTTCGGTCTCGATGTAGCCGGGGCTCAGCGCGTTGACGCGGATGCCGTAGCGCGCCCATTCGAGCGCCAAGGCGCGTGTGAGCTGCAGGAGACCCGCCTTGGAGGCCGCGTAGGCGGAGACATGCGACGCTACCCGAACCCCGAGGATCGACGCGACATTCACGATCGAACCCCCACCCTCGCGCTTCATCAGAGCCGCCGCGGCCTGGGCGCAGAGGAACGCACCCTTGAGGTTCGTATCGATGACGGTGTCCCAATCGGCTTCGGCGAGGTCGAGCGCCGTGGCGGTGGTGGCGACCCCGGCATTGTTGACCAGGACGTCGAGCCGGCCGAAGCGCGCATCGACCTCGGCCAGGGCCGTCCGGACCGAGGCCGCGTCGGCGACATCGAGCCGGATCGCCGTGGCGTCGCCGCCCGCGGCCCGAACGGTCTCGGCCAAGGCCTCGCAGCTCTCGATCCGCCGCGCCGCCAGCACCACGCCGGCGCCGGACCGCGCCAGCACCGAGGCGACATGCGCGCCCAGCCCGGAGGAGGCGCCCGTCACCAGAGCGACGCGTCCGCTGAGATCCGCCGTGAAGCTGTCGCCCGGCATCGTGCCTCCCGTGTCTCGTTGCGGTGAGCTTGGCGCGATTTGCGTTGCGGGGGAAGGGTGAAGCCGGCACAACGACTTGAACAGGCGAAGCGCCGCAGGAGGCACGATGCGGGGTGTGATCGAGGATCTCGACCGGCGGCGCGCGCAAGCGGCGGCGGGCGGGGGCGAACGGCGCATCGTCGCGCAGCACGCCAAAGGCAAGCTCACGGCGCGCGAGCGCATCGAGCTGCTGCTCGATCCCGGATCCTTCGAGGAATACGACACCTTCGTTGAGCACCGCTCGGTCGACTTCGGCATGGAGAAGTCGAAGATCCCCGGCGACGGCGTCGTCACCGGCTGGGGCACCGTCAACGGTCGCGCCGTGGTGGTGTTCTCCAAGGACTTCACGGTGTTCGGCGGCTCGCTCTCCGAGACCCATGCCGCCAAGATCATCAAGGTGCAGGATCTCGCCATGAAGATCCGCGCCCCCATCATCGGGATCTTCGACGCCGGCGGTGCCCGCATCCAGGAGGGCGTGGCGGCGCTCGGCGGCTATGGCGAAGTGTTCCGCCGCAACGCCGAAGCCTCCGGCGTCGTCCCGCAGATCTCCGTCATCATGGGTCCATGCGCGGGCGGCGACGTCTATTCGCCCGCCATGACGGACTTCATCGTCATGGTGCGCGACACGAGCTACATGTTCGTGACCGGCCCCGACGTTGTGAAGACCGTGACCAACGAGGCCGTGACGGCCGAGGACCTCGGCGGCGCCCGCGTCCATACGACCCGCTCCTCCATCGCCGACATGGCTTTCGACGACGACGTCGAGGCCCTTCTGCAGGTGCGCCGCCTCGTCGATTTTCTTCCCTCGAACAACACGGCCGGCCCACCGGAATGGCCGTCGTTCGACGATGTCGAGCGCCGCGACGACTCGCTCGACACCCTGGTGCCGGAGAACCCCAACACGCCCTACGACATCAAGGAACTGGTGGCGAAGGTCGTCGACGAGGGCGACGTCTTCGAGATCCAGGGCGCCTTCGCGCGCAACATCGTCACGGCTTTCGCCCGCGTCGGCGGCCGCACCGTGGGCGTGGTGGCCAACCAGCCGCTGGTGCTGGCGGGCGTGCTCGATAGCGATGCCTCCCGCAAGGCAGCGCGCTTCGTGCGCTTCTGCGACGCCTTCGAGATCCCGATCCTGACCTTCGTGGACGTCCCCGGCTTTCTGCCCGGGACGGCGCAGGAATATGGCGGGCTGATCAAGCACGGCGCCAAGCTGCTCTTCGCCTATTCGCAGGCCACGGTGCCGATGGTGACGGTGATCACCCGAAAGGCTTTTGGCGGCGCCTACGACGTGATGGCGTCGAAACATGTCGGCGCCGACGTCAACTACGCCTGGCCGACGGCGCAGATCGCCGTGATGGGAGCCAAGGGCGCGGTGGAGATCATCTTCCGCCAGGACATCGGCGACCCCGATAAGATCGCCGAACGCACCCGCGACTACGAGAGCCGCTTCCTCTCACCCTTCGTGGCGGCCGAGCGCGGCTACATCGACGAGGTTATCCGGCCCCGCTCGACCCGGCGGCGCATCGCCCGGGCGCTGGCGATGCTGAGGGCCAAGAAGGCCGACAAGCCGTGGCGGAAGCACGACAACATCCCGCTGTAGATGCCGTTCTCAGGAACGGACCAGCGCAGTTGCGCGATACACGGTCTCGCGCGATGCTCCCGACATGCCGTCCCCTGCACCTCCTCTTGGTACGCTGACGATCGACGATGCCCGACGCGAAGCGCTCGACGCTATCGCACGCGCGACTCATCGGAACAGCGACGCCGTGCTCAATGAAGCCATCGACGCCTATCTCGATGTCCAGCGATGGCATGTCGAGCATATCGCCGAGGGACTCCGGCAAGCCGAAGCCGAAGACTTTGCCAGCGACGAGGAAGTCGCTGCCGCCTTTGCGCAATGGCGCTGAAGGTCAGGTATACGCGGCTCGCGCTCGCCGACTTGGCCGAGGCCATGATCTTCATCTCCCGCCACGATCCTGTAGCGGCGAGATCGATGGTGGCGCGTATCGAGACCGCCGTCGCGGTCCTTCCGATACACCCTGACCTTGGCAGGCCGGGTCGCATTACAGGGACGCGCGAATTGGTCGTGCCGCGAACGCCCTTTATCGTCCCGTATCGCATTGCTGGAAGCAACATCGAAGTCCTGGCCGTGATCCACGGGCGGCGAGCGTGGCCTTCGTCTCTATGATCCACATAACGTGCGCCGAGCAGATCGGCCTCACTTTCGTCGACCGGTCACGCCGCAGATGGCTCATGTCCTGAGGCTGCGGCCGCCCAACCCCTTGGCAGACCGAAACAGGACTGCCACACTCATGGCATCGGCCCAGAGAGGCCGAGCGGGGAGGCCCTGATGCGGGACGATCTGAAGGACAGGCTGAGATCGGCATTCACCGTTGGGCGCCCCCCAGGCGAGACGATCTCTGCGCCGGCGATGTCCGCACCACCGGACGATCCGTTCCTGCGCGATTTCCGGGTCAAGACCGAGCGCGTCGTGGTGCCGGCCATGACGGAGATCGGGCACCTCATCGAGCGCCACGGTCGCTTCTTCTCGATCGAGCGGATCGCCGAGCGGTTCACCTGCCACGGCGTACTCGTCCCGACGTCGGTGCAGATGAACATCTTTCGCCGGCACATGACGGTCAATTTCAAGAACGGCGCTCCGCATTTCAACGTCATCTGTGATCGCGCCAGGCGGCGGGTGCTGTTCCAGCGCACCACGCTGCTCTCCGGCGCCGGCCCGGAGGATGTCGGCACCGCGACGCTCGACGCCCTGACGCGCGATCTCGTCCAGGACAAGATTGCCGCCATGCTGGACACCCTGGCGCGTCCGTAGCCCTCCCATGCTCGAAAGAGGGGCGAAAAGGGTCGACGCGGCCGCCCCGCTCGGCTAGCGCTGACGGTCAATCTCGCCGGCCACGGCCGGCTGTTCGACCTTTCGCGAGACCCGCCATGACGCCCCGCTATTCCCTGTCGAAGGACAAGGTCCGCGTCCTCCTGCTCGAGGGCATCAGCCAGACCGCCGCCGATCTCTTCGTCCAGGCCGGCTACTCCAACGTCACGCGCCTGAAGACGGCGCTCGACGGGGAGGCGCTCGTGGAGGCGCTGCAGGGCACGCATATTCTCGGTATCCGCTCCCGCACCCAGATGACCCGCGAGATGATCGCCGCCACCGACCGGCTGATGACGGTCGGCTGTTTCAGCGTCGGGACCAATCAGATCGACCTCGATGCCGCCCGCGAGGTCGGCATCCCGGTCTTCAACGCGCCCTTCTCCAACACGCGCTCGGTGGCGGAACTCGTCATCGGCGAGATCGTCATGCTGCTGCGGCGCATCTTCCCGCGCTCCGTCGCGGCGCACGAGGGGGGCTGGGACAAGTCGGCGACCTTCAGCCACGAGGTGCGCGGCAAGGTGCTGGGCATCGTGGGCTACGGCAATATCGGCACGCAGCTGTCGAACCTCGCCGAAGCCATGGGCATGCGGGTCATCTATTTCGACACGGCCGACAAGCTGCGTCACGGCAACACCGATCCGGTCGAGAGCCTGCACGATTTGCTGGCGCAGAGCGACGTCGTCAGCCTGCACGTGCCCGAGACGGCCTCGACGCAGGACATGATCGGCGAGGCCGAGATCCGGGCCATGAAGCCCGGGTCCTATCTCATCAACAACAGCCGCGGCACGGTCGTCGACCTCTATGCCTTGGCGCGCGCTCTGAAGGACGGTCACCTCCAGGGTGCTGCCGTCGACGTCTTCCCGAAGGAGCCCGGGTCGAACAGCGAGAGCTTCGTCTCGCCGCTGCAGCATCTCGACAACGTGATCCTCACCCCGCATGTCGGCGGCTCGACGCTGGAAGCGCAGGAGCGCATCGGGGCCGAAGTGGCACGCAAGCTCATCGAATACTCGGACGTCGGCTCGACGGTCGGCGCGGTCAACTTCCCGCAGGTGCAGCTCGCGCCACGCCCCAACGGCACGCGCTTCATCCATGTCCACCAGAACCTGCCGGGCATGCTGCGCAAGATCAACGAAGTCTTCTCCTCGCA
The DNA here is from genome assembly GCA_050920985.1 of Janthinobacterium lividum. GTDB lineage: Bacteria > Pseudomonadota > Alphaproteobacteria > Rhizobiales > Beijerinckiaceae > Lichenihabitans. The sequence goes on from JBPBQY010000003.1 coordinate 19,292, forward strand.
GGACATCAACATCACCGGCCAGTTCCTGCAGACGGATGGCGACGTCGGCTATGTCGTGGTCGAGGCCATCGATCTCGGCGACCGGGCCGAGGCGCTGCTCGAACAGCTTCGCAGCATCGACGGCACGATGCGGGCGCGCCTGGTCTACTGAAGAGGGCCGATCGCATGACCTCGTTCCTCCCGCCCGACTATCCCGCCGTCGAGGCCGCGGCCCGGCGCATCGCCGGGGCGGCGCATCGCACCCCGGTCATGACCTCGCGCACCGCCGACGCCCGGCTCGGCGCGACGCTGTTCTTCAAGTGCGAGAACCTGCAGCGCGTCGGCGCCTTCAAGTTCCGCGGCGCCTTCAACGCCATCGCGGCGCTGAGCGAGGCGCAGCGGGGTAGGGGCGCGGTCGCCTTCTCGTCCGGCAACCACGCACAGGCCATGGCGCTGGCAGGGCAGCTGCAGGGGGCGCCCGTCACCATCGTCATGCCGGAGGACGCGCCCGTCGCCAAAGTCGCGGCGACGCGGGGCTACGGCGCCGAGGTGGTGCTCTACGACCGCTACCGCGACGACCGCGAGGCCGTCGGCCGGCGCCTCGCCGCGGAGAGGGGACTGGCGCTGATCCCGCCCTACGACCATCCGGACGTCATCGCCGGGCAGGGGACTGCTGCGAAAGAGCTCTTCGAGGAGACCGGGCCGCTCGACCTGCTGCTGGTCTGCCTCGGCGGCGGCGGGCTGCTGGCAGGCTCGGCGCTGGCCGCGGAGGCGCTGTCCCCCGGCTGTCGCGTCATCGGGGTCGAGCCCGAGGCGGGTAACGACGGGCAGCGTTCGTTTCGCTCCGGCGAGATCGTCCATATCGAGGTTCCGCGTACCATCGCGGACGGCGCCCAGACGCAGCATCTTGGTCAGCTCACCTTTCCGATCATCCGGAGGCTCGTGTCGGACGTCGTCACGGTTCCGGATGCGGCGCTGGTCGAGGCCATGCGGTTCTTTGCCGAGCGCATGCGAATCGTGGTCGAGCCTACGGGCTGCCTCGGCGCGGCAGCGGCCTTTTCGAAGGCGGTGGACGTGAAGGGCCAGCGGGTCGGCGTGATACTGAGCGGCGGCAACGTCGACATGACACGCTTCGCCACGCTGTTGAGCGATGCGGCGTAGAGTGGCTTGCTGTTCGCTGCCGAGTAGCGACACTTCAGCTCTCGTTGGACTTCAACGCCGAAGGACGTCACGCACCGCTGCGTCGACAGCCTGACCGGCCAGAGGCTTTGTCGACTCAGGGACGCCCCATTGAGCATCCGGGCGGAACGACCTCGCTGCAAACCTTCAATGACGCTGCCGCACGATCCCAGTTCACCGCGCAGGCGCTTGGGTGACGTGGCTCGATGGCGTCGATGAGCGCGCACCGACCAAGCGCGGTTCCCGGAGTGAGGCTCGTTCACGTGTCGACCTCGAGAAGCGCAACTGGACTCCTCGTACTCAGACGGTAGCGCGAGTGCGGCTCATCGCGATAGGTTTACTGAAAGTCAAATAGTGGAGTGCACACAGAGAACACGGCGATTCGCATTTCGGGGACTAATAGATGGTCGACAAGGGTGTTTCCAGGCCTCTCTGGATCCAGATAACGGCGTGTGGTTTCGCCGCTGTTCTGTTCTCGTGCCTCTCCATTGGCGGGCTTGCAATCAATCGCCAGTATCGGGCCATGGAGGAGCGGATAGGGAACGACCTCGATAGTGACATCGCGTTTATTCAATCCGAAATTGCGGCGCAGACGAGAGTCGCCACAGGGCTGGCGCTGACCATGGCGGGCGAGCCCGGGCTGGGCGAACTCATCGAGGCGGGCAAGCGTGACGAGATCATCAACCGCTTCAAGACAAATTTCGACGCGGTGAAGAGGGAGGCAGACCTCCAGCTGATCACCTTCATGAGCGCCAGCCAGACGGCGGTTGCGCGCATTCACACGCCGGATAAGTTCGGCGACAACGTATCGGGCCGACGGCAGACGGTCGGAGAGGCACTCTCGCGTGGTCGCCTCGTCACCGGCATCGAACCGGGCCTGACGTCGCTCAGCGTCTTCGCCACGGCCCCGGTCTCGGTTGAGGGCCGGATCGTCGGCGTCGTCGATACCGGCACGGCTCTCGCACAGGCGTTCTTCGAGAGGCTCAAGGCTTCGCTGCACGCCGACCTCGCCGTCATGCTGTTTCATGATGGAGTGTTCCAGAAGCAGAATTCGACCTTTTCGGGCGAGCCCCTCCTGACACCTGCGGAACTCAAGACCGTCCTCGACGGGGGTGCGATCCAGAGAACCGTTTCCGTCGGGAGCCGAAGCTTCGCTCTTGGCGGGCTGGTGTTGAAGGACTTCAGCGGCACTAAGATTGGTGTACTGGCAGTCGCCTCCGACGTCACTCCGATCGTCGCGGCTGGAGAGGAGGCGCTCTGGTCGATGGTGGCGGCCACCGTGGCCGTATGCCTTTTGGTTCTAGGTGCGTTTTTCGCCTTCGCTCGTCGTCTTTCGGCAGCAATCGGCCGACTGACCTCCGCCATGACCCGTCTCGCTGACGGTGATCTCGGCACGACGATTGCCGATACGGGCCGCCGTGACGAACTCGGCGCCATGGCCAAGGCGGTCGCCATTTTCAAACAGGGCGCGATCGACAAGGTCGCGATGGAGCGCGAGGTCGAAACTGCCCGGACCCAGGCCGAAACCGAGCAACGGCGCCAAGAAGCCGCAAAGGCCGTCGCGGCCCAGGACCTCGCCGACGTGGTGGCGGGCATTGGCCGTGGCCTCGACCAACTCGCCCAGGGAGCGCTGACGTTCCGCCTGAACCAGAGTTTCGCCGCCGATTACGAGAAGCTCCGGGTTGATTTCAACGATGCCATGACGAAGCTCGCCGACACGCTGACAGTGGTGGCCGCCAACACGTCGGCGATCCGGTCCGGCACCGGCGAGATCTCGACCGCGGCCGATGACCTCTCACGTCGTACCGAGCAACAGGCGGCAAGCCTCGAGGAGACGGCTGCGGCACTCGACGAGGTGACGGCGACCGTGCGCAAGACGAGCCAGAGTGCCGTCCACGCTCGCGATGTCGTCGGTGCCGCCAAGACGGCGGCCGAGCAGTCAAGCTCCGTCGTGCGCCGCGCCGTTGAGGCCATGAGCGGGATCAAGCGGTCGTCCGGCCAGATCGGCCAGATCATCGGCGTCATCGACGAGATCGCGTTCCAGACGAACCTCCTCGCCCTCAATGCTGGTGTCGAAGCAGCCCGGGCTGGAGACGCTGGCCGTGGCTTCGCCGTGGTGGCCTCGGAGGTGCGGGCCTTGGCCCAGCGTTCGGCCGATGCCGCCAAAGAGATCAAGTCGCTCATCAATGCATCGAGCGAGCAGGTCGGGCAGGGGGTTCAACTGGTCGACGAGACCGGTACGGCCCTGGAGCAGATCCTCGGTCAGGTGGCGGAACTCGCCACGATCGTGACGGAGATTGCCGCTTCGGCCCAGGAACAGGCTTCAGGCCTCGACCAGATCAATACCGCCATCAATCAGATGGATCAGGTCACTCAGCAAAACGCCGCCATGGTCGAAGAGTCGACGGCCGCCAGCCACGCGCTGGCGCGCGAGACGCAGGAACTCTCCGGCGTGGTGGGCCGGTTCCAACTCGGAAACGGCGACGCGGTGCGGACTGGCGGTGGACGGCAGCACCCGGCTCCCGTGACAGCCGCGCATCGTCCTGTCGGCATGCTGAAGACGGTCGGCCGCGGGGGCGCAGCCGTCAAGGTCGCTGCTGACGAGTGGCAGGAGTTCTGAGGCACCGGGCTTTATGGGCCGCCCGTACGCGCCCGCCAGAGCATTGCGGCCTCCGGCGGCGCGACGTCGGCCACGGGCCGCTGCTCCAGGTCGTTCATGATGCGACCGTGTGTTGGGGTTCCGGCCCGTTGAGATGCAGGTCTTGGGGTTGACGGCGAAACCGGACGTTGCGAGCCTGGCGTCCCAGCCAATGTGGCGCGAGGACACGTTATGGCGAGCCGTCCACCCCTGCCACCCTTCACGACTGAGACTGCGGCGCAGAAGGCCAGAATGGCCGAGGATGCCTGGAACACCCGCGATCCCGAGCGCGTGTCGCTGGCCTATACCGAAGACAGCGCCTGGCGAAACCGGGCCGAATTTCTCGTCGGCCGCCCGGCGATCGTGGAGTTCCTCCGGCGCAAATGGGATCGCGAACTCGACTACCGCCTCATCAAGGAGCTCTGGGCGCACGACGGCGACAGGATCGCGGTGCGCTTCGCCTACGAGTGGCACGACGAATCCGGCCAGTGGTTTCGCTCCTATGGCAACGAGAACTGGGAGTTCGACGGCGAGGGGCTGATGCGCCGCCGCATCGCCAGCATCAACGACCTGCCCATCGCATCCGACGACCGCAAGTTTGTGTGGCCGCAGGGCCGGCGACCCGACGACCATCCGGGGCTGAGCGATCTCGGGCTGTAGAGCTCAAGTCAGCCCCGCAACACGTCCCGCAGTACCTCGGTGACCCCGCCGAGCGTGATCTGCGTGCCGATGCACAGCAGCAGGAAGGCGCTCAGGCGCGACATTACCCTGGCGCCCGCCGGTCCGAGCCAGCCGAGGATGCGGTCGGTCGAGCCATAGGCGATCCACACCATGGCGGCGACGGCGAGCGCGGCCGCCGAGGCACCGAGGAAGAAGGGCAGCATCTGCGGCGAGCCCACGGGCAGGCTTGAGCCCAGGGCGATTGCCACCGACATGGTGCCGGGGCCGGTGGTGAAGGGCATGGTCAGGGGAAAGAAGGCCACGTCGGGGACGCCCGACGCCTGTGCGGCCTGGCCCTCCTTGCGCTCTTCGTGATCCTCGGCGGCCGACAGCATGGTCCAGGCCTGGGCCGCCACCACGAGGCCACCGGCGATCCGCAGCGCGGACAGCGAGATGCCGAAGAAATCCAGCACATAGGCGCCGCCCCAGAGCGACACGAGCATGACCAGTGCCGCGTAGAGCCCGACCCGCCGCGCCAGGTCGAGCCGTTCGGCGTGGGTGCGGTCCGCCGTGACCCGGGCGAAGATCAGCGCGGCACCGATCGGGTTGACGATGGAGAACAGCGCCGACAGCGCCAGCAGGAAGTTCTGAAAACCGTTGCCGACGATGCCGCTCATGCCGATCCCCCGTTCCACCCCGCGCAGATTCGGGACGGGCGTGCAGCGCAACATACGTCATTCGACGTATGTCCCCCCGCGATCCCGCGATCCAAACTTCCGGCAGGTGAACCCGCGGCGCCCCCCGCCGCGACACGAAGGACCAGCATCATGGATCGTTTTGCGATGAACCGCCGGCAGGCGCTGCTCGGCGCCTCGGCCCTCGCCGCCACGGCGACGCTCGGCGGCGCCTCCCGCGCCTTCGCGGCGGGCGAGACCGTCAAGATCGGCGTGCTGCACTCGCTGTCGGGCACGATGGCGATCAGCGAGACGACGCTGAAGGACGTCATGCTGATGCTCATCGACGAGCAGAACAAGAAGGGCGGCGTGCTCGGCCAGAAGCTCGAAGCCGTCGTGGTCGACCCGGCCTCCAACTGGCCGCTCTTTGCCGAAAAGGCCCGCGAGCTGATCTCCAAGGACGGCGTCGCGGCCTGCTTCGGCTGCTGGACCTCCGTGTCGCGCAAGTCCGTGCTGCCGGTGTTCAAGGAGCTGAACAACATCCTCTTCTACCCCGTCCAGTACGAGGGCGAGGAATGCGAGCGCAACGTCTTCTACACGGGCGCCGCCCCGAACCAGCAGGCCATTCCGGCCGTCGACTATCTGATGAGCGCCGATGGCGGCAACGTGAAGCGCTGGGTGCTGGCCGGCACCGACTACGTCTATCCGCGCACCACCAACAAGATCCTCGAAGCCTATCTGAAGCTGAAGGGCGTCGCGCCCGAAGACATCATGATCAACTACACGCCCTTCGGCCAGTCCGACTGGCAGACGATCGTCTCCGACATCAAGAAGTTCGGCTCGGCCGGCAAGAAGACCGCCGTCGTCTCGACCATCAACGGCGACGCCAACGTGCCCTTCTACAAAGAGCTCGGCAACCAGGCCATCAAGGCGACCGATATTCCCGTAGTGGCCTTCTCGGTCGGTGAGGAAGAACTGGCCGGCATGGACACCAAGCCGCTCGTCGGCCATCTCACGGCCTGGAACTACTTCGAGTCGATCGATACGCCGGAGAACAAGGCTTTCATCGCCAAGTGGCAGGCCTTCACCAAAAATCCGAAGCGCACCACCAACGACCCGATGGAAGCCCATGTCATCGGCTTCAACGCCTGGGTCAAGGCGGTCGAGAAGGCCGGCACGTTCAAGGCCGATCCCGTGATCGACGCGCTGATCGGCGTCTCGGTGCCGAACCTCTCGGGCGGCTATTCGACCGTGATGCCGAACCATCACATCACGAAGCCGGTCTATATCGGCGAGATCCAGGCGGACGGCCAGATGAACACCGTGTGGCAGACCCCCGGCCTCGTGGTGGCGCAGGAATGGTCGCCCTACCTCGAAGGCTCGAAGGACCTGATCGGCGATTGGCGGAAGCCGATGAGCTGCGGCAACTACAACGTCAAGCTCGGCAAGTGCGGCGGCGCGGCCTGAAGCTTGCCTGGGGGTGATCCAAGCGTAGCGCCGGTTGCCCCCCCACCGTGCTTCGCAAGGTCCCCCTCCCTCCGTGGGGAGGAGACACTCCCGACCCGCTGCGTCTCCTCCCCCTCTGAGGGAGGGGGACCGCCTGAAAGGCGGTGGAGGGGGCCCGACCCGGGTGCGACCCTGACCGATCGAGGACCGACCATGCCCCGCACGAGCATCATCCCGGTCTTGTTCGCCCTGATGGGGTTGTGCGCTGCTGCCCCGGTCTCCGCCGCGCCGGTCGATGACGCGCTCGCGCATTTCGCGGCCGACAAGTTCCCCGAGACCGACCGCGGCATCGACGAGCTGATCACGAGCGGCGCGCCGACGGCGCCGGCAGTGCTTTCCGCCTTGTCCGAGGGACGCCTGTTCTTCGATCCGGGTAGCCACAAGATCTACTATCTCGACGCCACGGGCGCATTCGACGATGCCGCGACCGGCGACAAAGCCGCCGATGTGACGCAGGGCGGATTGAAGAAGGTCCGGCTCAACAACGGCATCCGCTCCAAGATCTTGGCAGCCGTCGGCGGCCTCGATCTCGTGTCGCCCGACCGCACCAAGCGCCTCGCCGCCGCCGCCACGGCCTTTCATTCGCCCGATCCCAAGAGCCTTCCGGCGGTCAATGTCGCGCTCGGCAAGGAGGTGGACTCCGCCGTCAAGGATGGCTTGATCCAGGCCCATGCCGCCATCGTGGCGGTCTCCGGCGCCGGAACCGAGCAGGAGCGCCTCGACGCTATCGCGACGCTGAAGGCGCGCGGCGACGGCGACGCCCTGAACCTCGTCAACCAGACCGCCGCGGCACCCGACGCCTCGCCGGCCGTCAAGGCGGCTGCCGCATCGGCGGCCTCGTCCATCCAGTGGATGCTGAGCCTCTGGCAGGCGCTGCAGAACGCCTGGTACGGGTTGTCGCTCGGCTCGGTGCTGCTGTTAGCCGCCATCGGCCTCGCCATCACGTTCGGCGTGATGGGCATCATCAACATGGCCCATGGCGAGATGGTGATGATCGGCGCCTACACGACCTATGTGGTCCAGCAGGCGCTGGCCACGACGGTGCTCGGCAGCGCGTCGCTCCTCATCGCCGTGCCGCTGGCCTTTCTGGTGGCGGGAGCTATCGGGGTCGGGATCGAACGACTGATCATTCGCCACCTCTACGGTCGCCCGCTCGAGACGCTGCTCGCCACCTGGGGTGTGTCGCTGATCCTGCAGCAACTCGTCCGCACGGTCTTCGGCGCCGACAATCGGCCCGTTTCGGCTCCCCCCTTCATGGCGGGCTCGTTCCGCCTCGGCGGCCTCGAGATCACCAGCGGGCGCATGTGGATCGTCGTCTTTACGCTCGCGGTCTTCGTCGCCCTTCAACTCGTGCTGCGCGCCACGCCCTTCGGGCTGCGGATGCGCGCCGTGACGCAGAACCGGCGCATGGCCTCCGCCATGGGCATCTCGACGGGCCGCATCGACGCCCTGGCCTTCGGCCTCGGCTCGGGCATCGCCGGGATCGCCGGCGTGGCGCTGTCGCAGATCGACAACGTCTCGCCCAACCTCGGCCAGAGCTACATCATCGACAGTTTCATGGTGGTGGTCTTCGGCGGCGTCGGCAATCTCTGGGGCACGCTGGTGGCGGCCCTGTCGCTGGGCATTGCCAACAAGTTCCTGGAGCCTTTCGCCGGGGCGGTGCTGGCCAAGATCGCCATCCTGGTCTTCATCGTCCTGTTCATCCAGAAGCGGCCGCGCGGGCTCTTCGCCCTCAAGGGCCGGGCCGTGGAGGCCTGACATGCTGCATCAACGCATCCTCGGCGCCCGCGGCCTCGTCTTCCTCGGTCTCCTCATCGCCGCCGCCGTGCTGGTGCCGGTCCTGTCGCTGTTGACGCCGGCAGGCTCGCCCTTCCACCTCTCCACCTACGCGGTGACGCTGGTCGGCAAATACCTCTGCTACGCGCTTCTGGCGCTCTCGCTCGACCTCGTTTGGGGCTATTGCGGCATTCTCAGCCTCGGCCATGGCGCCTTCTTCGCGCTCGGTGGCTACGGCATGGGCATGTATCTGATGCGCCAGATCGGCGCGCGGGGCTCCTACGCCAATCCCGATCTCCCCGACTTCATGGTCTTCCTCAACTGGCATTCGCTGCCATGGACCTGGTGGGGCTTCTCGTCCTTTCCCTATGCCATGCTGATGGTGGTGCTGGTACCGGGGCTCCTGGCGCTGGTCTTCGGCTATTTCGCCTTTCGGTCGCGGGTCACCGGCGTCTATCTGTCGATCATCACGCAGGCGCTGACCTATGCGCTGCTGCTCGCCTTCTTCCGCAACGAGATGGGGTTCGGCGGCAACAACGGCCTGACCGATTTCAAGGATATTCTCGGCTTCGACATCCAGTCGAACGGAACCCGCGCGGCCCTGTTCTCGGCGTCGGCCATCGCGCTCGGCCTCGGCTACGTGATCGCCGCCGCCATGACGCAGTCGAAATTCGGCCAGGTGGTCGTCGGCATCCGCGACGCCGAGAGCCGCACCCGCTTCCTCGGCTATCGCGTTGAACACTACAAGGCGGTGATCTTCACGGTTTCTGCCATGATGGCCGGGGTGGCGGGAGCCCTCTACGTGCCGCAGGTCGGCATCATCAACCCGGGTGAATTCGCGCCCGCCAACTCGATCGAGGCGGTCATCTGGGTGGCGGTCGGCGGGCGTGGCACGCTGGTCGGTGCGGCGCTCGGCGCCATCCTGGTCAACTGGGGCAAGACCTTCTTCACCGGGGCCTTTCCCGAATATTGGCTGTTCCTGCTCGGCGGGCTCTTCGTCGTCGTCACGCTGTTCCTGCCCCAGGGCATCCTCGGCCTGATCGACCGGGTGATGGCGCGCCGCCGCCGGCCCGAGCCGCCGGCCGAGCGGCCTCTGGTTCCCGAGGAGCAGATCCTGCCGACGCCGGTCACGGAGTGAGACCATGAGCGATCCCGTCCTCACCTCGTCGCTGCTCTACCTCGACGACGTCCGCGTCTCCTTCGACGGCTACAAGGCGCTGCGCGGCCTCTCCATGGTGCTGGCGCCAAACGAGATGCGCGCCATCATCGGCCCGAACGGCGCCGGCAAAACCACCATGATGGATGTCATCACCGGCAAGACGCGGCCCGACGAGGGCACGGTCTTCTTCGGCGGCAACGTCGACCTTACCAAGCGCGACGAGGCCGAGATCGCCAATATGGGCATCGGCCGCAAGTTCCAGAAGCCGACCGTCTTCGAGAACCACGCGGTCGAGACCAATATCCTGCTGGCCCTGAAGGCACCCCGCGGTGCGTTTCAAACCCTGTTCGGGCGGCCGGCCAGAGACCAGCGCGAGAAGATCGACGGTCTCCTGCGCCGCATCCGCCTCGCGGATCATCGCGCCCGCCGCGCCGGCGACCTCAGCCATGGCCAGAAGCAGTGGCTTGAGATCGGCATGCTGCTGGCCCAGGACCCGAAGCTGCTGCTCGTCGACGAGCCGGTCGCCGGCATGACGGATTCCGAAACCGCGACGACGGCCGAATTGCTGCGCGAGATCGCGGTGGATCACGCCGTCGTGGTGGTCGAGCACGACATGGCCTTCGTGCGCGACCTCGGCGTCAAGGTGACGGTGCTGCACGAGGGCGCCGTCCTGGCCGAGGGACCGCTCGATCAGGTCTCGGTCGACCCGCGCGTCATCGAAGTGTATCTCGGGCGATGAACGTGACAGCCGTAACCGGGCAAAGTCGTGGGCCCAGTCCGCCTCCGACGGAAGGTCGGCGTCCCGCAGATGCCGGCGATGTCTCGTTCTGAGACGAGGAGCTCCTTCGACGTGACCCTGTCGCTTGCTGCCGAAGACCAGACCCTTGTTCGCCTGCCTTGGTGGAAGGCGATGGCTGGCCGTGTCCCGCAGCTCGGCGGCTGGGCCTGCATTGTCTATCTCGCAACCGCGCTGCCTTGCGTAGTCTTCCTCGCGGTGCTGGTTCCCCCGTTTCAGGCTCCGGACGAGCCCAACCACTTCCGGCGCATCGCTGAAATATTGAACGGCGGCCTTGTCGGTCATGCCGGTCCGGGCATCGGTCAGTCCGGCGCCGTCCTGCCTCGCAGCATCGCCCGGGTGGCAGACTCGTTCATGTTCCTCGCCGGAGATCCCGATAAGAAATATTCGGCCGACGTCATGCGGGAGGCCCTCGAAGTGCGCTGGAATCGATCGGAGAAGGCGTTCACGGAATTCGGCAATATCGCGATATATCCGCCCTTCTTCTACGGACCGGCAGTCGGAGCGTTGGCCATCGGCCGCACCTTGGATTGGGGTGTGATGGACTCCTACCGGCTGGCGCGTGCGATCAACGGCGTCCTGGCGGCCTTGATCGGTGCCGCCGCGATCGGCATCGTCGGTCGCGGCAGAAGCCTGCTGTTCGTCATCCTGTCCCTTCCGATGACGCTCAGCCTTTTCGCCTCAGTCTCGCAGGACGCTCTGATGATTCCCGGAGCTATGCTCGCCGTCGCGCTGTGTTCGCGCGCGACGCGGCGGCCCGTAGGACGGGGCTGGCCCGGGCGTCTGATCGCCGCCCTCCTGCTAGGTGCCGCGATGGCGGGGCGGCCTCCCTATGTTTTTCTCCTGATCGCGCTGGCGATCCCTCGGATGGTTCTGGGCCGCCCCGTCTCCCTCGTCACTCGAACCTGGCCGGTGGCGGTCGCGCTCGTGGTGGGTGTCGGCTGGATCGCGTTCGGAGCCGCACCTGCGCAGACGCCTATGCGTGTCGGCAGTGGAGTCTCAATATCCGGTCAGTTGCATGAGATCCTCCGACATCCGATGCTGTTCCCATCGGCCTTGTGGAATACCTTGTCGCTGTCCGGCCTCGACCATCTCAAGGAGGCAATCGGCGTCCTAGGCTGGCTCGATACACCGCTTCCTGACTTCTATTACATCCTCGCGATCGCGGCGACATTGATCGGAGCGTTGCTGGCGGTCGATGGAGCCCTGCCTCGCCCGGCGTGGCGTCGGGGATGCGCGCTCGCGGCAGGGATGATCATGGCCTCTGTCGCGGTCCTCGGCGCCCTTTACCTGTCCTGGACGCCTGTTGGCTCCGATGTGGTCGAGGGATTTCAGGGCCGCTACCTTTTACCGATCGCCTCGCTGGCCGCGATGGCCGTGCCCGCCCTCACGGCGAGGCGCGCCAGCGCTGCGAACCCCTTCGGCAAGCGCGGAGTCTTCTTCCGGGCTGTCGGATGGTCGGCACTGTTCGCCCTCGCGATCGCGAACGCTCTGTGGCTGCCGTCCATCATCTTTGATCGTTACTATGCTTGAGCGGCTGCGCCTGACCGGTCAAGCCCGCGCGCTCCGGATCTTTGAGGTCACGTTTACTCCTTGCCTTGGAATCGCCCCATGCTGATCGTCGACTCCATCGACCTCTTCTACGGTGCCGCCCAGGCCCTGCGGCGCGTGTCGCTCAAGGCCGAGCTCGGCCGCGTCACCTGCGTGCTGGGCCGCAACGGTGTGGGCAAATCCTCCCTGCTGCGCGCCATCGTGGGGCACCAGCCGATCCGCGGCGGCACGATCGCGCTGGCCGGCGAGGACGTGTCCCGGCTGCCCACGCATGCCCGCGCCAAACGCGGCATCGCCTATGTGCCGCAGGGCCGCGAGATCTTCCCGCTGCTCACAGTGAAGGAGAACCTCCACACCGGGTTCGCGCCGGTCGGCCGCGCGCTGCGCCACGTCCCCGATGAGATCTTCGACCTGTTTCCCGTGCTGAAGACCATGATGTACCGGCGCGGCGGCGATCTGTCGGGCGGACAGCAGCAGCAGCTCGCCATCGGCCGGGCGCTGGTGACCCGGCCGAAGCTGCTCGTTCTCGACGAGCCGACCGAGGGTATCCAGCCCTCCGTCATCAAGGACATCGGCCGCGCCATCGATTACCTGCGCGGGCGCGGCGACATGGCGATCGTGCTGGTCGAGCAATATTTCGAATTCGCCCGCGACCTCGCCGACCATTTCGCCGTCATGGACCGCGGCGCCGTAGTCCTCAGCGGCGCCAAGGCCGACATGGTGGAGCACGAGGTGCGGGCGCATCTCAGCGTGTAGCGCCGTGCAAGTCGGCGCCATCGGTGCAGCGTCGTGTCTCCTGTTGCGCCGGTCGCGATGCAAGATCTCGAGTCAACAGTGAACAGATCCGTGTGAAGCGCATCTGGCCCGAGTGACGTCAGGCGGAGAACCGGCTCGGGGCGCATCGGGGCTTCAGTCGATAGTAGGGACAGAGCGTGGCTCCGGCTGCGTTGAATCCTACGACGATTAAGCCAGAAAACACGTGACAGGCAGACGGTCATTCAAACGGGCGCTCATCTGCGCTCACAATTACGACGCCACCGTGTCGCGACGATTTCCTCCATACCCTGCAACCAACCTTTAATCGGATCGCGCTAGCTCTGCTTGCATGGCGTTCAAGAGTCGGGCGATGTTGAGTTTGGTCGCTGATCCCCTTCGGCAAGGACGAGGAGCGCGCCTTGCGCACGCCTTCGCCGATCATCGCGCTGGTTCGGTCGCCATCGAATTCAGCATGATCGGACTGGCTTGCTTCGGCCTCATCATCGAGACGATGCAGGCTGGAATGTACTTCTATACGTCTGCGGAATTGAACAACGCAACCGCAAAAGCGATGCGCCAGGTTATGACTGGAGCAGTCACCCAGCAAGGCTTGACCGCTACGCAATTCCGAACCAACGTCCTGTGTCCTTACCTGCCATCCGTCATGCCGTGTTCATCGGTTGTGGTGAACATGCAATCTGTAAACGAGGATGTCTCCCCTAACGGGTTTTACAAGTTCGTGAATGCGGCTCAGACCTCGGTCGTCATGCCGGCGATGGACAATAACAAGACGAGCTTCTGCTCCGGAGGGAGTGGGACCGTCATCTACGCCCAGGTCTATTACGCCATGCCGGTCTTCAGCATGGCCTGGAAACTCTATGGCACGTCGACCTTTGGAGGCTCGACCGTTCATCTCGTGCCAGCTGCCGCGGTCTTCAGGAACGAACCCTTCCAAGCCACGCAGTCGTCTACATGCTGATCGCCAGACGTCTCGCCCATTGGAGATCGAGGCTGCGGCGCGACGACCGTGGCGTTTCGGCGATCGAGTTCGCGCTGGGCGCTCCCATCTTCATCATCTTGCTGCTCATGGGTGTCGACACCGCGCGCTTCGTGCTGGCGACGCGTCAGGTCGAAGACGTTGCCGCGACGATCGGCCAGATGATCTCCGTCAACCAGAGCGGCACAGTCAATTACATCGACCTACAATTCTTCCACGATTCAGCCATGGTCATCTATCCACAGGTCCTGTCGGACTCGGCCCAGCAGCAGTTATCGTGGTCGAACGATATCAACATCTCATTGGCAAGTATTCAGTTTACCACGACTCCGTCGTCCTGCACCTCGAACTGCACCTACGTGCCCAAGGTGCTCTGGACGGGTGGCAGCGTCCCGCGCTCTTGTACGGTGATGCCGACATCGGTCTCCGACACGACGCGCCCATCGTCGTCAACGCTTCCCGCGGACGTCTATGGATCGGGTTCGATCATCGTCGTCGATGTCAGCTTCGCTTTCCGCCCCACCATCGCGCCTCAACTCTTGAAAACGCTGACCATCGCAAGATCCTACTATGTCGCCCCCCGGTACGTACCTACCATCAACTACGCCAAAGTATCGGGCGACAACGGCATCGCTAAATCCTGCTGAGAGTGGTCCATGCGTAAGATGATGCCGCCTTTGTTCGACTGCCTTTGTGCGATTAGCCGTCTTGTCGGTCGTTTCCGCTCGAGCGTGGCGGGCGGCACCGCCATCGTCTTTGCGCTGTGCCTGCTTCCGACGATCGGCATTATCGGGCTCGGCGTCGATTACATGCAGGCCCTGTCCTACAAGAGACGCCTGGATGCCGCCGCCGACAGCGCTTCTCTGGCCGCCATCACGGCCGCCCAGACCTATTACAACGCCAATAATGGATCCATGACGGATGATGCCGTGACCGCTGGAGCGAAAGCGGCCGGCAACGCGCAGGGCCTCCGCGCCTTCAAGGTCAATGCGGCGGCCGCCTACTCGTTGTTGACGGCGACACCCGTCGTCAACGTCACGCGATCGGTGCAGACATTCACATCGGCTGCCTCCTACACTGCGCAAATGCCTACGAACTTCGGAAAAATGTTCGGAAAGCCATCGTTCAACTTAGGTTTGAGCACCGGGTCGACGCTGACCATGGGTAGCTATATCGACTTTTATCTTATGCTCGACGTCTCTGGCTCAATGGGGTTACCCACCAGCGATGCCGGGCAGACAGCGTTGGCTAAGATCAACCCGGACAACAAAGACCAGTATCCTGGCGGGTGTGTATTCGCTTGCCACTATTCGGGATACAAAGGCTACGGCCTTGCAAAAAGCCCCAGTAACAACATTAAGTTGCGAGTCGACTCGGTGGCCTCGGCCGTCTCGAACCTAATCGCGACGGCAAACAGCACCAAGACCTTGACCAATCAGTTCAGGATCGGCGTCTACCCCTTCATCGTTCATGCAATGGAGGCAGCACCACTATCAACAGACTTCACGAAGGCCACGCAGGTCGCCAATACACTGGCCGACTCTTACCTGGACACTGGAACAAACTCGAGCATGGGGGCGGGTGGGACGCATTTCGAAAATGTGTTTCCTGACGTAGTCAACTATTTCAAAGGATCTGGATCTGGTTCGAGTCAGCAAGCGCCGAAGGCCTTCGTGTTCCTAGTGACTGACGGAATGGACAACAATCAGACTTATTCGAGCCCGAACTTCTCGGGTCCGGCTCCTCGCGAGCCTAACAATTTTCAATACTGTCAGTACGCGCAGAGCCAAGGGGTTACGGTTGCGATCCTATACATTCCGTATGTACCGATCCAGAACCCCAACTCTAATTTTGCCAACGGTGAGGATGATACAGCCAATGCGATAATCCCAAAGATACCTGATGATTTAAAAGGGTGTGCGACACCTGGCTTTTTCTTCACGGCGAACTCGGATACTGACATCAACAATGCTATGCAGGCCATGTTCGCGCAGGCGCTGCAGGCCGCACGTCTGTTAAAGTGAGCTGAGGGGACACAGCTAGCATTTCCCTTCGGTCCGCAGCGTCATACCATCGCTAAACGTAGCCGGTCGGCAACGCGTCAAGGAAAGCCTCCGCATCGGCCGTTATGGCGTCTTTGCGCGCCTGGTCCCATTTGGCGAGGCCGCGATAGGGCATCGCCAAGCGGACATTCCTGCCGAGAATCGCCTCGTTGCGGATCAGGAAGGCCCAGTAGAGCAGGGTGAAGGGGCAGGCGCGGGGGCCGCTCTTGATCTTCGGGCTGTAGAAACAGCCGCCGCAATAGTCGGACATCCGGTCGATATAGGCGCCGCCCGCCGCGTAGGGCTTGGACGCCATCAGCCCTCCGTCGGCGAAGGTCGCCATGCCATGCACGTTGGGAAGCTCCACCCAATCATAGGCGTCGGCATAGACGCAGAGATACCATTCCTCGATCTCGGCCGGCCGGATGCCGGCCAGGAGCGCGAAATTGCCGGTGATCATGAGCCGGTTGATGTGATGGGCATAGGCCTGCCGCCGCGTGTCCTCGATGGCGTGGTGGAGGCAGTTCATGGTCGTGTCGGCCGTCCAGTAGAAGCGCGGCAGGGCGCGCTCGGCCCCGAGCGCGTTGGAGTGCGCGTAATCCGGCATGCGCAGCCAATAGACGCCGCGCACGAACTCCCGCCAGCCGAGGATCTGCCGGACGAATCCCTCGACGGCATTGAGCGGCGCCTGTCCGGCCTCGTAGGCCGCGATGACGCGCTCGCAGACCTCGCGCGCCGTGAGAAGCCCGGCGTTCAGGTAAGGCGACAGGGTCGCGTGATAGAGGAAAGGCTCGTTCGACACCATGGCGTCCTGGTAGTCGCCGAAGAGTGGCAGACAGTCGGTCGCGAAAGCCTCGAGAGAGGACAGCGCCTCGGCCCGCGTCACCCCCCAGCCGAAACCGTCGAGCGTGCCGAAATGGCCGCCGAACCGCTGCTCGACGAAGGCCAGAACCTCTTGGGTGACCGCGTCAGGGGCGAAGCGCAGCCGCTCCGGCGGCGTCAGCCCGGCCGGCCAGGGTTTGCGGTTGTCGGAATCGAAGTTCCAGCGATCGCCCTCGGGCGCACCGTCCTTCATCAACAGCCCGGTGCTCTCCCGCATGGAGCGATAGAAGGTCTCCATGCGGTAAGAACGACGCCCCTCGGCCCAGCGGGCAAAGTCCACCGTGGAACAGAAGAAGCGGTCGTCGGGGCGGAGGTGCACCGGCACGTTGAGCCGCCGCCGCCAGCCGTCGATCGCCTCGGTGACGCGGTACTCGCCGGGCTCGGTGATGAAGACCGCGTCCGGCAAGTGGCGCCGAACGGCGCGCTCGACCTCGCCCGTGAAGGAGCCGGTGTTGTCGGGATCGTCGAGCCGGACGTAATCGACCGTGATGCCTTCGGCGCGCAGCTCTTCCGCGAAATGCCGCATGGCGGAGAGAATGAAGGCGATCTTCTGTTTGTGATGCGGGACGTAGGTGGTCTCGTCCGCCACTTCGACCATCAGGACCGTGTCGGCGGCCTTGTCGAGCCCGTTGAGTGTCGGGATCGGTCGGGTGAGCTGGTCGCCGAGGATGAAGCGGAGGGCGGGCATGGACGACGGTTCCGGCCGCGGGCCGATGCCCGCGCATCCTCCTTATCCAAGCTTCGGCTCGCGCGGCCTGAGCACGACGTCGCACCGCCGTCGATCGCCTCCACCGTCGAGGCTCTTTGACCGACGTCAGACGAAGCGCCGCGTGAAGCCGCGCTCCTGAAACCCTACCGTATTCACACATCTCGACGGGTGGTGCACGACTCCCCTCTCCCTTGTGGAGAGGGGCTGGGGTGAGGGTCCCCGGCGCGTTGGGGCGTGGCGCTGACGAGGTACATCTCGCACGCGCTGACCGACCCTCACCCCTTACACCTCTCCACAAGGAAGAGGCGGACGGACGGCGTCGCGAAATCAAAGTGTGTGATTTCGTTAGCCACAAGGGAGAGGGGAGGCCCTGCGGCATATCGCAAAGTTGTGTGAAGGATAAAGCCCGGTGCCGATCGACCCGTATCAGTCGAGCGGCGCGACCGGCACGTCGCCCGGTCGGGCAGGGGCGGCGGCTGGCGCGGGCGTACCCGTGATGCCGCTGGCGACGGAGCGAACCGGCTTGCCGGCCGCATCGGTGCCGCCCGGAATGGCGAGCGGGTCCGTCATGCGCCGGGACGCAACGGCGGAGGCCGCAGGAGCGGCTGCCACAGAAGACGGGGCAGCGCTCGGAGCCGCGACGACCGGGGCAGGGGCAGGGGCGACGGCCGGGATGGAGGCGGTCGTGGGCTCGGGGCGGCTCGCCACGACGGCGGGAGCCGGCGCGGGTGCCTTGGCGACAGGCGCAGGCACCCTCGGGGCCGCGGGGGCCAGCGGCGTCGTCTCGACCGGGCCGGGCTCGCGGCCGGCCGCCGGCGGCTCGGGGGTTCGCTCGACGATGCGGGGACGCGGCTTCACGGTTCGGATCGGCGGCGCGGCGCGGCGCGGCGTTCCGTCGGGGGCGGCAGGATCCGTCGCATCCGATCCTGGGTCGGCATCGCCGAACCGCGGGGCGGGTTGATCGCGGTCGAGCGGGCGCAATGCACGACGACCGGTATCGGGAATGTCGGCCGGCGGAATCAGGCCGTCGTCGCCACCCCGCGACGCGATCCCGCGCCCATCATCGGTTCCGCGCGGCAAAGGCCGGCTTCCGTCGTCGACCAGGAAACGCTGTAGGATCTGGGCGTCGGCGGCCGCCACGATCAGGCGCTCTCGTCGCCCGCGCTGGTCCACCACGTCGGCGACGAAGACGCTGCCGTTGCGCCGTAACGGGGCCAGGACGCGGAAGCCCCGATCCGTGATGGCGCGTCGGACCTGCTGCGGAGCGAGCCCGTCCCAGGATCCGCCGTTGTCCCATCCGCCCCAGCCGCCGAAGAACTGCGCCTGGGCCGAACCCGGGACGCCGACGGCCGCGAGTCCGAGAGCCAGGACGGCGGCTGCTCGAAAGGCGCGTTTCGCGCGATGATCTGTCATCGTCTCGACTCCCGTTCGACGCCGTGCTGCAACCACCGGATCCTGGGCGCGCATTGCGGCGACCCTACGACCCTGTTGAGATAGGGCGTCAAACGTGAACCGCACCTGCACGGGCTGCAACTTCGATGAATTCGTCGATGGCCTCGTCGCGCGTATCGAAGGCGCAGATGAGTCGCAGCATGCGCTCGTCAGGAGCCGGACCGTCGCCGATCGACAGCGACCGCGTCGCCCAGGGATAGTAGCGGCCGCCCGCGGCCTTGAGCGCCTCGTCGAGCGCTGCCGGCACGATGAGGAAGACCTCGTTGGCCTGGGTCGGCCAGGGCAGGCGGACGCCGGGCACGGCGGCGAGGCCGCGCGACAGGCGCTGCGCCGCCCGATTGGCGTGGCGGGCGAGGTCGAGCCAATGATCCTCGTCGAGGAAGGCCGCCATCTGGATGCCGAGGAACCGCCCTTTCGACACGGTGTGGCCGGTGCGCTTGCGCCGGAACAGGAAGTCGTCGGCCTTGGCGGGATCGAGGAAGACGATGGCTTCGCAGGCGATGGCGCCGTTCTTGGTGGCCCCGAAAGAGAGGATGTCGATCCCGCTCCGCCAGGTGAGGTCGGCCGGAGAGACGCCGAGCGCCGCGACGGCATTGGCGAAGCGCGCGCCGTCCATATGGACCGCGAGCCCCGCGTCGTGAGCGATGTCGGAGAGCGCGCTAATTTCCGCGAGGCTGTAGAGCGTGCCGGCCTCCGTCACCTGGGACAGCGACAGCGCCGCGGGCTGCACCTGGCGCACGATGCCGCGCGGGAAGCGACTCAGCGCAGCCCGTAGCCCTTCGGGCGTGATCTTGCCGTCGTCGCCCGGAATGCCGACGAGCTTGCCGCCGCTGGTGAAGAACTCGGGCGCGCCGCACTCGTCCTCGATCACATGGGCCTCGAGGTGGCAGAAGATCGCGGTGCCGGGAGGCGCCACGGCGGCCAGGGCCAGGGCGTTGCTGCCCGTGCCGGTGGCGACCAGGAACGACGCGACCTCACGCTCGAAGACGGTCGAGAGCCGAGCCTGGGCATCGACCGTCCAGGGATCCATCCCATAGGGTGCCGCGGTGCCGACATTGCCATCCACGATGGCCTGCAGGATCTTCGGGCTCGCGCCCGCGATATTGTCGCTTGTGAAGTTCATGGATCTTAGGTTCCCGGCCGCACGGACCTCGTTGGGCGAACGCATTCGGGTTTGCCAAAGGAAGTCCTCGCCGTCGAACATTGTTTTTGCATGTCCAAGTGCAGGTGCCAGCCGGCGATGTCGCAGGAGACGAGGCGATCCTTGCACGGGCTTCGATCAGGCGCAGCGTCGAGGCTCGTGACGTCCGGCAGGCGCGCCGCATGCTGGCCGGCGAAGGACCTCGAGGCGACGCCTGAACGAAGAGTCGCGCGCTATTCGGCGGCGAGGGGCGCGTCCTGGCGCGCGGACGCCGTTGGGGCTTTCGGGCGCGCGAACCGCAGCACCAGCAGGCGGATAGCGACGTAGAAGACCGGGGTGAGGAACAGCCCGAAGAAGGTGACGCCGAGCATTCCGAAGAAGACGGCGGTGCCGAGCGCCTGGCGCATCTCGGCACCGGGGCCGGTCGCGATCGCGAGCGGCACCACGCCGAGGATGAAGGCGAAGGCCGTCATCAGGATCGGGCGCAGGCGCAGCCGGCAGGCCTCGATCACCGCCGGGATTGGGCCCTTGCCGTCGCGGAGCTCGGCGTCACGGGCGAATTCCACGATCAGGATGGCGTTCTTGGCGGCCAGCCCGACCAGCACCACGAGGCCGATCTGGGTCAGGATGTTGTTGTCCTGGCCGCGGATCATCACGCCGACGAGGGCCGAGAGCACGCTCATCGGCACGATGAGAATGATGGCCAGCGGCAACGTCCAGCTCTCGTATTGGGCGGCGAGGACCAGGAACACGAAGAGCACCGACAGGCCGAAGATGAAGCCGGCCGTCGAGCCCGTCGCCCGCTCCTGGAAGGCGAGTTCGGTCCATTGCGTGTCCATGCCGGCCGGCAAGGTCTCGTGAGCGAGCTTCTCCATCTCGTTCAGCGCCTCGCCCGAGGACACGCCCGGCGCCGGCCCGCCCTGCAGCGGAACGGACGTGTACATGTTGTAGCGCTGGATCAGGTCGGCGCCGCTGATGAACTGCACCTCGGCCAGCGTGCCGAGCGGCACCAGGGCGCCTGTCGAGGACCGCACTTTGAGCCGGTTGATGTCGTCCTCGTCGAGCCGGAAGCGCTGGTCGGCCTGCGCCCGCACCTGATAGACGCGGCCGAAGGCGTTGAAGTCGTTGATATAGGCAGTGCCGAGATTGTTCTGCAGCGTCTCGAAGATATTGGCGATCGGCACGTTCAGCACCTGCGCCTTCTGCCGGTCGACCGCGAGATAGATCTGCGGCGAGCCGTTCGAGAAGGTCGTATAGACGCCGGCGAGCTTGGGATCGGCGCGCGCCTTGCCCATCAACTCATAGGTCGAGGCGAGGACGCGGCCGACCTCGGCCCCGATCTTCTCCTGGACCTGCAGCCGGAAACCGCCCGTGCTGCCGATGCCGCGGACCGGGGGCGGCGCCACGACGATGATGAAGGCCTCCTCCAGCACCTGCATGCGGGTGTAGAGGTCCTTGATGATGGAATCCGCGGTCTCGCCCGCCTTCAGCCGCTCCTCGAAGGGCTTGAAGGGGACGAAGACCGCGGCCGCATTGGTGGCGTTGGTGAATGTCGAGGCCGAAAAGCCCGCGAAGGCCACCGCATGGAGCGCGCCGGGCGTATCCCGCGCGATGTCGGACACCTTGCGCGCCACGGCGTCGGTTCGCGACAGCGACGCGCCGTCCGGGAGCTGCACGACCACGATGGCATAGCCTTGGTCGAGCGCCGGAATGAAGCCGCTCGGTACGTGGTTCGAGGCCCAGACCGTGCCGGCCAGCAGCCCGGCATAGAGGGGCAGCACGATGATCTTGCGCCGCACCACGACGCCGACCGATCGCGCATAGCCGTTCGACGTATGGTCGAAGCCGCGATTGAACCCGCCCGCGAGGGCGCCGAAGAAGCGGGAGACGATGTTGCGGCGCGTGGTTCCCTCGTGTTTCGGCCGCAACAGGATGGCGGCGAGCGCGGGCGACAGCGTCAGCGACGTGAAGGCGGAAATGACCGTCGACACCGCGATGGTCAGTGCGAACTGCCGGTAGAACTGACCCGAGATGCCGGGGATGAAGGCCGTCGGCACGAAGACCGCGACGAGGACGAGGGCGATCGCCACCAGGGCTCCGCCGACGTCGTCCATGGTCTTGTGGGCGGCCTCGCGCGGCGGCAGGCCGGCCTCGATATTGTGCTCGACGTTCTCCACCACCACGATGGCGTCGTCGACCACGATGCCGATGGCCAGCACCAGGCCGAAGAGCGTGAGGGTGTTCAGCGAGAAGCCGAGCGCCGTCATGGCGGCGAAGGTGCCGATCAGCGACACCGGAATGGCGATGATCGGGATGATCGCGGTGCGCCAGCTCTGCAGGAATACGATCACCACGATGACGACGAGGATCACCGCCTCGAACAGCGTCTTATAGACCTCGCGGACCGATTCCCGGATGAAGTCGGTCGGGTTGTAGACGATCTGGTAGGCGAGGCCGGGCGGGAAGTTCTGCTTCAGCCTGTCCATCGTGGCGATGATCTCGGCGGCCGTATCGAGCGCGTTGGTGTCGGGGCGCTGGAAGATCGCCAGCGCCACCGCCGGCTTGCCGTCGAGGTAGGAGTTGGTGAAGTAATCCTGGGCGCCGAGTTCCACGCGCGCCACGTCCTGCACGCGCACGAGCCTGCCGTCAGGCGTCGAGCGGACGATGATGCTCCTGAACTGCCGGGGGTCGTTGAAGCGTCCCTGTGTGGTGACGGTGAGCTGGAAGGCGGATCCTTTGTCGGTGGGCTCCTGCCCGAGCGCACCGCCCGACACCTGGACGTTCTGCTCCTGGATGGCCTTTACGACATCGCCCGACGTCATGCCGAAGGCCGACAGCTTGTCCGGGTCGAGCCACACGCGCAGCGAATATTGCCGTTCGCCGAAGATGGTGAGATCGCCGACACCGCCGAGGCGCAGCAGCTCGTCGCGCACGTTGTTGCGGGCGTAGTTGGACACGTAGAGCTGGTCGAAGGTGTTGTCCGGCGACAGCATGTGCACGACCATCATCAGGTCGGGCGAGGATTTCAGCGTCGTGACGCCGAGGCGCTTGACCTCGTCGGGCAGTCGGGGGGTTGCGATGGCGACGCGGTTCTGCGTGAGGACCTGCGCGGTGTCGAGGTTGGTGCCGAGCTTGAACGTGACCGTGATCGAGACGTTGCCGTCGCCCGTCGAGTAGGACGACATGTAGATCATGTTTTCGACGCCGTTGATCTCCTGCTCGATCGGCGTTGCCACGGTCGCCGCCACGGTCTTGGCGTCGGCGCCCGGATAGCTGGCGCGGACCACGATGGTGGGTGGTGCGATCTCGGGATATTGCGCGATCGGCAGGCCGAAATAGGCGATGCCCCCGACGATCACGAGCAGGATGGCCAGCACGGTCGCGAAGATCGGCCGCTCGATGAAGGCGTGGGAGAACTTCACGGGGTCGCTCCTAACCGCCGGCCGGCGCGCGTGACGGCGGCAGTTCCGTCATCTTGGGCTGGACCTCGATGCCGGGGCGGACGCGCATCAGGCCGTTGATGACGATCGTCTCGTCGCCCTTGAGACCGTCCCGGATCACGCGATAGCCGTCGATGCGCGGGCCGGGTCGCACCACCTTGGAGGTGACCTTGTTGTCGGCGCCGACCACGTAGACGACGCGCCGGTCCTGGTCCGTGCCGAGGGCCTCGTCGGGCACCAGAATGCCCTTGTAGGCCTTGCCGCCCGCGATGCTGATGCGCCCGAACAGGCCCGGCGTCAGCGCCAGGTTTTTGTTCTCGAAGAGGGCGCGGCCCCGCATCGTTCCGCTCGCCTGGTCGAGCCGCACATCGACGAAGTCGATGTGGCCCTTGTGGGTCGGTTCGGTCTCGCCGGTCAGCGCCACGACGACGTCGCGCGATCCGCCTCGGCCCGTCTGGGCACCCGGGACGAGATCGCTGAGGTAATCGAGGAAGGATCGCTCGTCGGCGTCGAAGTAGAATTGGATCGGGTCGAGCGACACCATGGTGGTCAGCAGCGTGTCGTTCGCGGTGATGAGATTGCCGATCGACACCAGCCGCCGCGAGATCCGCCCCGCGATGGGCGCCCGGATCTCGGTGAATTCCATGTCGAGCTTGGCCCGCACCAGGGTCGCCTTCGCCCGGTCGAGCGTGGCGCGAGACGAGAGGGCGGATTGCCGCCTCTGGTCGGCGACCTGTCCGGTGATGTTGCCGGACTTCAGCAGCGCGTCGGCGCGCTCGAGGTCGCCGGCCGAGAAGTCGACGCCGGCCTGGGCCGAGGCGACGCCGGCCACGGCATCGTCGAGTGCCGCCTTGTAGGGGCGCTGGTCGATGGTGAAGAGCAGGTCTCCGGCCTTGACGAGGGCGCCGTCGGCGAAGTGGATCTCGGAGAGATAACCGGAGACGCGCGCCCGCAGGTCGACGGTGTCGACCGCCTCGAAACGCCCGATGAAATCGTCGCGCTCCACGATGTCCTTCACCACGGGCTTGGCGACCGAAACGGCGGGCGGCGGCGCATTCTGCGCCCGTGCCGTCAGGGACACAGGTCCTGCAGCGACGACCACGAGCACCAGGACCGCCAGAGCGGTCCCGGCACGGCCTCCGGCTAGGATCCATTCGAGAGACGCGATCGGCGATCGGCCGACCGTCGCGTCCGCAGTCGAGGACAGCTTGCGACCGAGCATCAGAGTTCGTCCGGTGACGGATCAGGGACCGTTAGTGGACCGCAAGGCTGGAGACCTGGATAGGACATTCGTATCCTCCTTCGGGCCGCGAACACGCTGTCCGATTTCAGTGCCAAGTGCAGGTGTGGCCTTTCGAGGCTGGGCGGGGCGGCAACGCGACCAGCCTCGCAGTGCGCGAGCGTTGCCAAGCGCCCGGAGGCGTCCCGGTCAGGCGCTTGAAGGTGCGGCCGAAATGAGCCTGGTCGGTGAACCCCAGTTCCAGTGCCATGTCGGAGAGCGGTTGCGATCCGTCCAGCAGCAGGTGTTTCGCCTGCTCGACGCGGGCCTGCAGGAACCACTGGTGAGGCGAGAGGCCCGTCGACGCTCTGAACCAGCGGAAGAAGGATGAGCGTGACAGCCCGTTGAGGTCGGCCAATGTCTCGAGCGAGACGGACTCGGCCAGGCGGGAGTGCAGATAGCCCAGCGTTCGACACAGGGGGCAGAGGGACAGGGCGGTGCGTGTCTCTGCCCCAGGTGAATCCCGCTCTGCGACGCCCGGTGCGTCGCCGGCCACCGCGGGATCGGTCGCCATCCGTCGGCCGTCGCATCGGTCCGTCTCGGTCGCGTCCTGCATGGTCTGACAGTCTCCGGCGCCTGCGCCACAGAGTGCCGCAGGGGACCGGCTGAGACGAGCTATACCAAAGGGTGATCGACCCGCGTCCCTCATCCGGTCAAGGCACGGAGCGCCGGCCGGACCTCAGGCGCGCGCCACCTTGGAGGCCATGTCGAGGGTGATGATGCGGGTGAAGGCCTGTTTCAGCATCTGCCGCCCCTCGATGCGGCGCTCCAGCAGCTCGACCGGCCATTCGAGATAGCGTGCTCCCGATCCGATGCGAACGGTCGCCGAAGCCGGGGTGCGGTGAAGAAAGGCGATCTCGCCGATAAAGGTTCGGGGTGACGCCTGGATGGTGCGCCCGGCCTTCTCGACGACGATGTTGCCCTGGAGCACGTAGAACAGGGAGGCGGGCACGACGCCTTCCTGCGTGAGCACCACCTCGGTCTCGGCTCCATGCCAGGTCGCGAGCTTGGTCAATGTCCGGAACTCACCAGGCGTCAGGCCGGCCAGGGCCGAGAACAGGTCCTGCTCGTCCTGGCTGAGATCCGTCGGCACGCGGTCGAGGACGATCCCGACCAGAACGACGAAGTTCACGGCGACGCTGATCACCGGCCAGACGATATCCTGCCAGTCCGGGATCGGGGAGAGGGCGAGAAGATGCACGCAACCGAGGATCAGGCTGACGAGCAGGGCGAGCCGCAACTTCACCTGATCGCGAAACGCCAGTGCCGCCATCGAGACGATGGAGGAGATGTGCACCAGGGCGTGGGACTGCAGCAGTTCGGTCAGCATCGCCGAGAGGCCTCACGTCGTGACTATCGGGACCCTTGTCCGGCTGCGCGGTGTCGGCGACCCCGACCGAAAGCAGAATGCCGCATGGTAGCGGCGGAGCGTGGCGGCGTCGATGGCTGCCATGGAGCGAAGAGTGCCTTCGCGACAGCGCAGGATTAAGATAGTGGTTCGGTGCGGCCTCATCTGCAGGCCGCGGTTCGGAAAGCGTCGGAGGGCGACCCATGCCGTTGCACTACGCGGTTCTGCTGGGGTCCGTGCGGCGGGATCGGATGGGTCTTCGGGCCGCCCGTATGATCGTGTCAGCGCTGGTGGCCCGAGGTCATCAGGCGACCCTGGTCGACCCTCTCGAGCTACGGCTGCCGCTGCTCGATCGGATGTACAAGGAGTACCCGCCCGGCGAGGCGCCCCACGATCTCGCCCGCTTGGCCGAGCTTTACCGCGGCGTGGACGGGTTCGTGATGGTCAGCGCCGAGTATAACAACGGCATTCCGCCGGCGCTGAAGAATCTCCTGGACCATTTCCTCGAAGAGTATTTCTTCAGGCCGTCGGCCATCCTCTGCTATTCGGCCGGCCAATATGGCGGAGTCCGGGCCGCCATGCAGCTCAGGATGACCTTGGCCGAACTCGGCATGCCGAGCATCCCGAGCCTGCTGCCAATCGCCAAGATCGGCCAGGCGCTTGACGAGAACGGTGTACCGGCCGATCCGCGGACGGAGCGTGCGACGACGCGCTTCCTCGACGAGTTCGACTGGTATGCGCGTGCCCTGAAACGCGAGCGCGACCTCTCCGGCACGCCGTACTGACACGCTGCGCCGGCCAGCGACTCGGCACAGGGCTCGCGTGGCCCGACCCTGGGTCAAAAAAACATTTGTGCGGGGACGCGTTTCCTGCAACCTAGATCGGCTGCGGATAGGACAGCTTTGCTGACCCATCTGCGCTCGTCTCGACCTGATGACGGACGGGGTGGGCGGTTTCAAGGCAGGTCTCAAACGGAGATCGCCGAAACCGGATCGGACGGCGGGCATCGGCCCGTCGCTTCCGATGGCAGATATGGGCGCGGCCCATCATCTCGGGATCACGAGGGGAGCATCGTTCCATGAGCATGGACGAGGGAAAGATCATCGGCACTGCATCGCCCGCCCGCGCGGCGCGTGACGCCCGCGCGGCTGACATCACCCTGCGCGTGACCGAGCCGAAACCCGTGCCGACCGTCCGCGACCCGGGCCTGCCGGCCGCCCAGGGGCTCTATGACTCGTCGAACGAGCACGATGCCTGCGGCGTCGGCTTCGTGGCCGACATGAAGAACCGCCGCTCGCACAAGATCGTGTCGATGGGTCTCCAGATCCTGGAGAACCTCGACCATCGCGGTGCCGTGGGAGCCGACCAGCATGCCGGCGACGGCTGCGGCATGCTCACCCAGATCCCGCACGACTTCTTCGCCGCAGAGGCGGAGCGGCTCGGCTTTGCGCTGCCCGAGGCCGGTCGTTATGGCGTCGGTTTCATCTTCCTGCCGCGCGATGCCGAGGGGCGCCGCGAGGTCGAGGGGATCGTCGCCGAAGCCGTGGCCGCCGAGGGGCAGGTGCTGCTCGGCTGGCGCGACGTGCCGACCGATCCGTCCCTGCTCGGCGAGAGCGTGGTGGCGGGCGAGCCGGTGTCGCGTCAGGTCTTCATCGGCCGCGGCGCCGGTGTCGCCGACCAGGACGCCTTCGAGCGGCGCCTCTACATCCTGCGCAAGGTGATTTCGGGCATCGTCTACGGTCGGCAGGACAGCCGCACGTCGGGCTTCTACATCGTGTCGATGTCGTCGCGCACCGTGGTCTACAAGGGCCTGCTGATCGTCAGCCGCATCGGCCGCTACTACAAGGATTTGCAGGA
The DNA here is from genome assembly GCA_050920985.1 of Janthinobacterium lividum. Classification (GTDB taxonomy): domain Bacteria; phylum Pseudomonadota; class Alphaproteobacteria; order Rhizobiales; family Beijerinckiaceae; genus Lichenihabitans. The sequence continues at coordinate 47,113 of JBPBQY010000003.1, forward strand.
CGAGCGTTTCACCTCGGCCCTGGCCCTGGTGCATCAGCGGTTCTCGACCAACACTTTCCCGTCGTGGTCCCTGTCGCATCCCTACCGGATGGTCGCCCATAACGGCGAGATCAACACGCTGCGCGGCAACGTCAACTGGATGGCGGCGCGTCAGGCCTCGGTCACCTCCGAACTCTACGGCTCGGACATCCCGAAACTCTGGCCCATCTCCTACGAGGGCCAGTCCGACACCGCCTGCTTCGACAATGCGCTCGAGTTCCTGGTGCGGGGCGGCTACTCGCTGGCTCATGCCATGATGATGCTCATCCCCGAGGCCTGGGCCGGCAACCCGCTCATGGACGAGAGCCGCCGCTCCTTCTACGAGTACCATGCCGCCCTGATGGAGCCGTGGGACGGGCCCGCCGCGGTCGCCTTCACGGACGGACGCCAGATCGGCGCGACCCTCGACCGCAACGGGCTGCGGCCGGCGCGCTACCTCGTGACCGACGACGACCTCGTGGTTCTGGCTTCCGAAATGGGCGTGCTGCCCATCCCCGAGGAGAGCATCGTCAAGAAATGGCGCCTGCAGCCCGGCAAGATGCTCCTGGTCGACCTGGAGCAGGGCCGCATCGTCTCGGATGACGAGATGAAGGCGGAGCTCGCCGCCTCGCATCCCTATCGCTCCTGGCTCGACCAGACGCAGATCGTTCTCGAAAAGCTGCAGCCCGTCGAGGCGCGCGGTGCCCGCACCGACGTGTCGCTGCTCGATAAGCAGCAGGCCTATGGCTACACGCAGGAAGACCTGACGACGCTGCTCGCCCCCATGGCGGGCACCGGCCAGGAGGCCGTGGGCTCGATGGGCACCGACACGCCCATCTCGGCGCTGTCCGACAAGGCCAAGCTGCTCTACACCTATTTCAAGCAGAACTTCGCCCAGGTGACGAACCCGCCGATCGACCCGATCCGCGAGGAGCTCGTCATGAGCCTGGTCTCGTTCATCGGTCCGCGCCCCAACATCTTCGACCTCGAAGGCAACTGGAAGCGCAAGCGGCTCGAGGTCCGCCAGCCGATCCTCACCAACGACGATCTCGAGAAGATCCGCTGCATCTCCTATTTCGAGGACGCCTTCGACACCAAGACGCTCGACATCACCTATCCGGTGAAGCTCGGCGCCGAGGGCATGCGCGGGACGCTCGACAAGCTGGCGGATCGCGCCGAGGCGGCGGTGCGGGGCGGCTACAACATCATCATCCTGTCGGATCGCATGATGGGACCGGACCGCATCCCGATCCCGGCGCTGCTCGCCACCGCGGCCGTGCATCACCACCTGATCCGCAAGGGTCTGCGCACCTCGGTCGGCCTCGTGGTCGAGACCGGCGAGGCGCGCGAGGTGCACCACTTCGCCTGCCTGGCGGGATATGGCGCCGAGGCCATCAACCCCTATCTGGCGTTCGAGTCGCTGAGCACCCTGGCGAAGGACTTCCCCGAGGAGGTCGACCATGCCCATGCGGTGAAGAGCTACATCAAGTCGATCGACAAGGGCCTGCTCAAGGTCATGTCCAAGATGGGCATCTCGACCTACCAGTCCTATTGCGGTGCGCAGATCTTCGACGCCATCGGTCTGTCGACCGACTTCGTGAAGCAGTTCTTCACCGGTACGAAGTCCATGATCGAGGGCATCGGGCTCGACGAGATCGCCGCCGAAACGGCCGAGCGCCATGCCCTGGCCTTCGGCGACGCGCCGATCTATCGCAACGCCCTCGATGTCGGCGGCGACTACCAGTATCGCGTGCGCGGCGAGACGCATTCCTGGACGCCGGCCTCGGTGTCGCTGCTCCAGCATGCGGTGCGCGGCAACAGCCGTGACAAGTATCGCGCCTATGCCGAGATCCTGAACGAGCAGGACGAAAAGCTGCTGACCATCCGCGGCCTCTTCCGCATCAAGGATGCCGACGAGGATGGCCGCACGCCGGTGCCGCTGGAGGAAGTCGAAGAGGCCGCCTCCATCGTGCGCCGCTTCTCGACCGGCGCCATGTCCTATGGGTCGATCTCGCGCGAGGCCCATACGACGCTCGCGATCGCCATGAACCGCATCGGCGGCAAGTCCAACACCGGCGAGGGCGGCGAGGAATCCGATCGCTACAAGCCGATGGCCAACGGCGATTCCATGCGCTCGGCCATCAAGCAGGTGGCGTCGGGCCGCTTCGGCGTGACGACGGAATATCTCGTCAACTCCGACATGATCCAGATCAAGATGGCGCAGGGGGCGAAGCCCGGCGAGGGCGGGCAATTGCCCGGCCACAAGGTGGACGCCATCATCGCTAAGGTCCGGCATTCGACGCCGGGCGTGGGCCTGATCTCGCCGCCGCCGCACCACGACATCTATTCGATCGAGGATCTGGCGCAGCTCATCTACGACCTGAAAAACGTGAGCCCGACGAGCCTCGTCTCCGTGAAGCTCGTCTCCGAGATCGGCGTCGGCACAGTGGCGGCAGGCGTCTCCAAGGGCCGGGCCGACCATGTCATTGTGTCGGGCTTCGAGGGCGGCACGGGCGCGGCCCCGCTGACCTCGATCAAACACGCGGGTTCTCCCTGGGAGATCGGCTTGGCCGAGACGCATCAGACGCTGGTGCTGAATCGGCTGCGCTCGCGCATCGCCGTGCAGGTCGACGGCGGCCTGCGCACCGGGCGCGACGTGGTGGTGGGAGCGCTGCTCGGCGCCGACGAATTCGGCTTCGCCACCGCGCCGCTGGTGGCGGCCGGCTGCATCATGATGCGCAAGTGCCACCTCAACACTTGCCCGGTCGGCGTCGCCACCCAGGATCCGGTGCTGCGCCGGCGCTTCGTCGGCCTGCCGGAACATGTCATCAACTACTTCTTCTTCGTCGCCGAGGAAGTGCGCGAATACATGGCCAAGATGGGCTACCGCCGCCTCGAGGAGATGGTGGGTCAGATGCAGATGCTCGACCGCGAGCGGGCGGTCGACCATTGGAAGGCCAAGGGCCTCGATTTCTCGAAGCTGTTCCACAAGCCCCAGGCGGTCGAGGGCGACTCGATCCGCCACTCGCAGGCGCAGGACCACAATCTCGGTAAGGTCCTCGACATGACGCTGATCGACCGCACCAAGGATGCGCTCGAGACCGGCACGCCGGTGTCCTTCACGCTGCCCATCGCCAACACCGACCGGTCGACCGGCGCCATGCTGTCGGGGGTGATCGCCAAGCGCCACGGCCACCGTGGCCTGCGCGAGGGGACGATCCATGTGAAGCTCGAAGGCACCGCCGGACAGAGCTTCGGCGCCTGGCTGGCCAATGGCGTGACGCTGGAGCTCGAAGGGGTCGCTAACGACTATGTCGGCAAGGGGCTGTCGGGCGGCAAGCTCATCATCTATCCGCCGGCCGCCGCCACGAAGATCGTGCCGGAGGAGTCGATGATCGTCGGCAACACCGTCATGTACGGCGCCATCGCGGGCGAGTGTTATTTTCGCGGCGTCGCCGGCGAGCGCTTCGCGGTGCGCAACTCCGGCGCCATTGCGGTCGTCGAAGGCACGGGCGACCATGGCTGCGAATATATGACGGGCGGCATCGTGGTGGTGATCGGTCCGACGGGCCGCAACTTCGCCGCCGGCATGTCGGGCGGCATCGCCTATGTGCTCGACGAGGAGGGCGATTTCCGCCGCCGCTGCAACATGGCGATGGTGGAGCTCGAGATGGTGCAGGCCGAGAGCGACCGGAACCGCCGCCTGTTCCACCAGATGGACAATTGGACGGGACCGCCGGCGGTCGATGTCATGGGCGACATGACGCGGTTCGACGCCGAGCGCCTCAGGCAGCTCATCGCCAACCACGCGCGGCTGACGGGATCCACCAAGGCGCAGCGGATCCTCGACGACTGGGAGGCGACGCTGCCGAAATTCCGCAAGGTGATGCCCGTCGAGTACCGCCGCGCGCTCGCCGAATTGACGCAACTGGACGAGCCGCTACTCGCGGCAGCGGGGGAGTAGCCCGATGGGCAAGATCACGGGTTTCATGGAGCTCGATCGGGTGGACCGGCGCTATGCGCCGGCTTCCGACCGGATCCGCGGCTACAAGGAGTTCATGCTGCCGCTCTCCGAAGAGGGGACGCGGCTGCAGGCCTCGCGCTGCATGGATTGCGGTATTCCGTTCTGCCACAACGGCTGCCCGGTCAATAACCAGATTCCGGACTGGAACGACCTCGTCTATCGCGGCGATTGGGAGGAAGCGTCGCGCAACCTCCATTCGACCAACAACTTTCCGGAATTCACCGGACGCATCTGCCCGGCGCCCTGCGAGGCGTCGTGCACGCTGAACCTCGACAATGCGCCGGTGACGATCAAGACGATCGAGAACGCCATTGCCGACCGCGCCTGGGCGGAGGGCTGGGTCAAGCCCGAGATCGCCACGAGCCGCACCGGCAAGACGGTCGCGGTGATCGGCTCGGGCCCGGCCGGTCTCGCCTGCGCGCAGCAACTCGCCCGTGCCGGCCACGACGTCACGGTCTTCGAGAAGAATCAGAAGGCCGGTGGCCTGCTGCGCTACGGCATTCCGGACTTCAAGCTCGACAAGACCCATGTCGACCGGCGCGTGACCCAGATGGAGGCCGAGGGCGTCAGCTTCCGTTATGGCGTCAATGTCGGGATCGACATGTCGGTGAAGGACCTGCTCGACGGTTTCGACGCCGTGGTGCTGGCGGGCGGGGCCGAGAAGCCGCGCGACCTGCCGATGCCGGGCCGCGACCTCGGCGGCATCTACTTCGCCATGGAGTTCCTGCCGCAGCAGAACCGCCGCGTCGGCCGCGAGCCCCTGCGCACCAACAACCCGATCCTCGCCACCGGCAAGCACGTGCTGGTGATCGGAGGCGGCGACACGGGCTCGGATTGCATCGGCACGTCGATCCGCCAGGGCGCGCTGTCGGTGACGCAGCTCGAGATCATGCCGGAGCCGCCCGAGAAGGAGAACAAGCTCCTGACCTGGCCCGACTGGCCGCTGAAGCTGCGGACCTCCTCGTCGCAGGAGGAGGGTGCGTTGCGCGACTTCGGCGTGATGACGCGGGCCTTCAAGGGGCAGAACGGCACTGTCGAGACGGTCGATTGCGTGCGCGTCGACGGCAAGATGCAGGCCGTGCCGGGATCGGACTTCGCCATCCGCGCCGACCTCGTCCTGCTCGCCATGGGCTTCGTATCGCCGCTGCACGACGGCATGTTGACCGACCTCGGCGTCACGCTCGACGGTCGCGGCAACGTGCAGGCCGACGTCAAGGCCTACCGGGCCTCGGCCGACAAGGTCTATGCCTGCGGCGACATGCGGCGCGGCCAGTCGCTCGTCGTCTGGGCCATCCGCGAAGGCCGTCAGGCCGCCCGATCGGTCGACCTGCAGCTCATGGGTTCGACGGCCCTGCCGCGCTGAGGGTCGATCTACTGACTACGGGGTGCCACCTTCTGCATTCGCACGCTGCTGAGCGACCCCGCTTCGCGACACACGAGACCATCATGAGCCAGACCATCAAGCTGACCGCCGCCGACGGCGTCACCATCGACGCCTACCGGGCCGACCCGTCCGGCAAGCCCAAGGGCGGGATCGTGGTGCTGCAGGAGATCTTCGGCGTGAATGCCCATATCCGCCGCGTGGCGGATGGGTTCGCCGCCCAAGGCTATCTCGTTATCGCTCCCGCCCTGTTCGACCGTGCCAAGCCTGGCGTCGAACTCGGCTACACCCCCGAAGACATGCCGGCTGGCGTGGCGCTGGTCGGAGAGGTCGGCCACGACAAGACGATGCTCGATGTCGCGGCGGCCGTGAAGGCGGCGACAGAGGGCGGGAAGGTCGGTGTCGTGGGCTATTGCTGGGGTGGCTCGCTGGCCTATGCGGCGGCCTGTTCGATCGACGGCGTGACGGCGGCGGTCGGCTACTACGGCGGCACCGTCGCCAAGTCGCTCGCAAGCAAGCCCAAGGTGCCGGTCATCCTGCACTTCGGCGAGAAGGACGCGCACATCCCGATGAGCGACGTCGCCGCCATCAAGTCAGCTCTTCCGCAGGTTCCGGTCTACACCTACGATGCCGGTCATGGCTTCAATTGCGATGCCCGCGGCTCCTACGACAAGCCGAGTGCCGCTGTGGCGCTCGACCGGACGCTGGCCTTCTTCGCCGAACACATCGGGTGAGGCCACGACGACATGCCAGCCGTGCCGTCGTCGCACCCGCGTTGACGCTCTGCTGCGCTGCACCTATTCATCCATGGACCAAGACGCCATAGCCGTGGTTCATCCGCGGCCATGAGAGCAGGATCGGTCGGGCCGACGTCGCCGCTGCGGCCTCGCCCGGATCGATCGGCTCTCGGCGTCATGCCGGAGCGAGTTCGCCCGATGCGAAGGCGTGCCGGCGGCCGAGCGCCAGTAAGCACAGGACCGGAGCGAACGTGAGCAACTTCAACGAAGAGACGGTTCTGTCCGTTCATCATTGGACCGACAACCTCTTCAGCTTCAAGACGACCCGCAATCCGTCGTTCCGATTCCGCAATGGCGAATTCACGATGATCGGCATTCCGGTCAATGGGAAGCCCTTGTTGCGGGCCTATTCGGTGGCGAGCGCCAACTACGAGGAGGAGCTCGAGTTCTTCTCGATCAAGGTCGACAACGGGCCGCTGACCTCTCACCTCCAGCATCTCAAGGTCGGCGACGCCGTCATGGTGAGCCGCAAGGCGACGGGTACGCTGGTCATCGACAACCTGTTCGGCGGCCGCAACCTCTTCCTGCTGGGCACCGGAACGGGCCTCGCGCCCTTCCTCAGCGTTATCAAGGATCCGGAGACCTACGAGCGGTTTCAGAAGGTGATTCTGGTCCACGGCGTGCGGCAGGTCGCGGAACTCGCCTATGGCGACACGATCACCAAGACGCTGCCCGAGGACGAGCTGATCGGCGAGTTGCTGCGCGAGCAGCTCATCTACTATCCGACCGTGACGCGCGAACCTTTCCGCAACACCGGCCGCATCACCGATCTTCTGGCCTCGGGCAAGATCACCGATGACCTCAAGCTCGACGGTCTCGATGCCGAGCACGATCGCGTGATGATGTGCGGCAGCCCCGGCATGCTCAACGACACCAAGGCGCTGTTGCTCGACCGCGGCTTCATCGAGGGTAACCACGGCGAGCCCGGCCAATTCGTCATCGAAAAAGCCTTCGTGGAGCGCTGATGCGCGTCGCCGAGATCAGGATCTACCCGGTCAAGGGTCTGCGCGGTCACTCCGTTCGGGAAGCCGTCGTCGAGCCCTGGGGTCTCGCCGATGATCGGCGTTTCATGGTGGTCGACGAAGTTGGCCGGTTCCTGACTCAGCGGCAATTGCCACGCATGGCGGTGATCGAATCCGAACTGGTGGACGGCGGCGTCGAACTCTCGGCACCGGGTGCCGGTGGCATCGCCGTCGCGGTACCGAATGCGGCCGAACAGGCCGTTTCGGTCTCCATCTGGCGCGACGAAAGCGTCTCGGCACGCGACGCTGGCCCCGAGGCCGCGGCCTGGTTGTCGGCCGTTCTCGGCCGTCCCTGCCGGCTGGTCCATATGGCGGAACCCCGGACGGCCCGGTCCGTCGATCCCGCTTTCGCCACCGAGGAGGATCGGGTGAGCTTCGCAGACGGCTTCCCGCTGCTGGTGACCAATCAGGCTTCCCTGGCCGATCTGAATGCGCGATTGCCGTCGCCGGTCGCCATGGACAGGTTTCGCACCAATGTCGCAGTGGCGAATGCCGTGCCTTGGGAAGAGGATGGCTGGGTCGACCTGCGTATCGGCACCGTTCACTTTGCCGGTGTCAAGGATTGCGCCCGCTGTGCCGTGACCACGGTCGACCAGAACACGGGCGAGCGATCCGCCGACAGCGAGCCGCTGCGCACCCTGGCGGGCTTCCGCCGCAAGGCGGGCGGTCGCATCATCTTCGGCCAGAACCTCATTCCGCGTGGGCTCGGCCGCATCTCGGTCGGGGACGAGGTCGTCGTTTCAGCCTGATGGCGTTGTGCGTCTTTCGGATCACCGACTCGGTCGCATCTGGCCCGCCCCCTCCACCGCCTTTCAGGCGGTCCCCCTCCCCCTGCGGGGGAGGAGACGCAGCGGATCGAGAGTGTCTCCTCCCACATTCCGGGAGGGGGACCACGCGAAGCATGGTGGAGGGGGCCGCCGGGTACAACAGACCCGGTTCTGTCCCGAGCCGATCGGGCGGCGATCCTACTGAACCATGTCCACCGCCGGGCTTGGCGCTCTGGATCGCACCAAGCCCGGCACACGCCACCTTTTCAGGCTCGCCCAGGCCTTATGGTCGAGACGGAACCGGTCGGAGGCCGTCAAGCCGCAGTCATCTCCAGCGGGGTCGAGCCCCGTGCCGCAATAACCGAAGCCGCTCTTTTCCAGCACCCGGCGGAAGCCGGGATCGAGAACCCGCGCCGAGGCGGCGACCAGCGGCGTGCCGGTCAGCATGAAAGCGGCATCCACCATGGCCTGCACGGCCTCTGTTCCGAGGCCCTGGCCCCTGACCTCGGCATCGAGCCAGACCCGCAGCCGCAGCCCGCAAGCCTCCGCACGGCCGCGCACGGGCTCGAGGTCGACGGCTCCGATGACCCGGCGGTCGGCATCGCGGCCCGTCAGCAGGAGATGCAGCGCACCGCCTGTGGCATTGTCCTCGCGCCACGCATCGAGGACGCCCGGGTCGCGATAGGGATCCCCGGATGCCGCCTCCGGGGTCGACGCACGGGCGCCAGCATCGGCGGCAAGAGCGCGGATGTCGGCCACCTGCGGCCAGCGCAGCCACAGGCTGCGGGTCTCGAGCCGGAAGACGTCGTCGCGGCTGATTTCGGGAAACATGCCGAACCTCCAAAGCCGGATGGAGCCGAGGCCACATCCTGGAAAACGACGAAGGGGGACGTGGATGCCCACGTCCCCCTGCCGAATTCGGCTTCAGATGTCAGGTCCGGGCGGAACGAAACTCCGTTCCAGAAGGACCAAACCACCGGGGTGTGTGAGCACCGGTGGGGTCCCTCGTGAGCCCCACCTATTCAGCAGCCTGTGCGGCTGCGACATTCTGGACGACCGCGACATAGGTCCGGCCGTTGCCCTTCTTTTGAAACTCTACGACACCTTCACACGTGGCGAAGATCGTGTGGTCTTTGCCCATCCCGACATTGGCGCCGGGATGCCATTTGGTGCCGCGCTGGCGAATAATGATATTGCCGCTGCGGACCGCTTCGCTGCCGAACTTCTTCACGCCGAGGCGGCGGCCGTCGGAGTCGCGGCCGTTGCGGGACGAGCCGCCTGCTTTCTTATGGGCCATGGGAAATGCTCCTGAACTGGGTTGAGGCCGTAGGCCGCCGCGGAGATTCGAATTCTCCGGTCCGGCGGGCCGGCCGTTGAGGGTGAGGCGAGACCTGTTCGGCCGTTAGGCCGAAGCGGCCTCGACGGCAGGTGCCGGCTTGGCGGTGGCTGCCGACTTGGCGGCGCGGGGGCGACGCTCCTGGCCGGCCAGAAGGATATCGGTGATCCGCACGACCGTGAGGTCCTGCCGGTGACCACGCTTGCGCTTCGAATTCTGACGGCGACGCTTCTTGAACGAGATCGCCTTCGGACCCCGTGTCTGCGCCACGATCTCGGCCGCCACGGTGGCACCTTCGACCAGCGGCGCGCCGATCTGCAGGGCGGTGCCGTCGCTGTAGCTGAGCACCTGGTCGAAGGTGATCTCGGCACCGGCCTCGCCGACCAGCGTCATGACCACGATCTCGTCGTCGGCGGCGACTTTGTACTGTTTCCCGCCGGTCTTGATGACTGCGAACATCTCGATAAACCTCGTCGCGATCGGCTCTGCCCGTGGAGGACGGCCGTCTTCTTGTGCAGGGTGACCCGCTGATTATCGGCAGGAGCAGCAAGGGGCCGAAACCCGACATGCAGCGAAGACGGCCGAGCCGTTCTCCTACCAGCTCTCGCGTTTAGAGTGCGGGACTACGGCTGTCAACGCTCACGCTCGTGCCGGACCCGGGTCGCGCATCACCGACCCAGACGAGCCTCGACGCCCCGGATCGCCGCGCTACAATCGCGCCGAAAGGGACTTCCGGGTGGATGTCCCAAGATCGCCAGGACAACACGACATGGCCGCCAACGTCACCGTTCTCTACCCGAACGTCGCCGAGGCGACATTCGACATGGACTACTACCTCGCGAAACACATGCCCCTAGTGCTGGAGCGTTTCGGCGCTCATGGCATGACCGGCTGGCGCGTGGTGCGCTTCGAGGGCTCCGGCGACCGCACGCCCTTCAACGTGATGGCGACCCTGGACTTCGGCAGCCTCGATGGGATCAAGGCCGCGCTCGCCGCCGAGGCGGGGCCCATCATGGCCGACGTGGTCAACTTCTCCAACCAGCAGCCGGTGCTGATGATGGGCGAGGTCCAGGGCCACGTCTGATCGTCTCGCTTCGCCGCTCGTGGCGCTGCGCGGTGTCGGCAAGCTCTTTCCCAACGGCACTGTGGCGCTCGATGGGTTCGACCTCGACGTCATGCGGGGCGAGTTCCTCTCGCTGATCGGCCCTTCGGGCTGCGGCAAGTCGACCGTCCTGCGGCTCCTCGCCGGCCTCGACCGCCCAAGCGCTGGCCGCATCGACTGGTCCGGCCCATCGCCGGAGGTCGGCTTCGTGTTCCAGGACGCGACGCTGATGCCTTGGGCCACGGCCGCCGACAATGTCTTCCTGCCACTGCGGCTACGCGGCGTCTCCCGCCGCGACGCTGTTTCGCGCGTCGAGGAGGCTCTGGCCCGGGTCGGCCTATCGCATGTCTCGGGCCACCGGCCGGCGGAACTGTCCGGCGGCATGAGGATGCGGGTGTCGATCGCTCGCGCTCTCGTGGTGCGGCCGGACATGCTGCTGATGGACGAGCCTTTCGCGGCCCTCGACGAGATCACGCGGCTGCGGCTCAACGACGACCTCGCCGGGCTGGCGACCGAACTCGGCACCACGGTGGTCTTCGTCACCCATTCGGTGACGGAGAGCGTCTACCTGTCGGACCGCGTCGTCGTGATGACTCCGCATCCGGGACGCGTCGTCGAGGCGCTTGCCGTGTCGGGGCCGCCCAGCCGGACGGAGGAGTTCCGCCTCTCGCCCCTCTATGCCGAGACCTGCCGGCGTGCGTCCACGGCGTTGCGACAGGCCATGCAGGATGTCGACAACCTCTGATCTCGCGTGGCCGAACCTCGGAGGCGCAGCCGTGTTGAAGCCCCGAGCAGGACCGGTTCGATGGACATCGCCGGTTCGAGACAGGTGGGCGAGGCTGATCATGGGCGACATCGGAACCATCATCCTGCCGGGCGGGCGCCGTGTGCCGGCGCTGGGGCAGGGCACCTGGGGTATGGGCGAAGACCCCGACCGGCGAGCCGAGGAGATGGCCGCGCTCCGGGCGGGCATAGAGAGCGGCATGACGCTCATCGACACCGCCGAAATGTATGGCGAGGGGGCGACCGAGAGCTTCCTCGGCGAGGCGCTCGAGGGCCTGCGCGACCGGGTGTTCCTGGTATCGAAGGTGTATCCGCAAAACGCTGGCGCGGCGAAGCTGCGGCGAGCCTGCGAAGGCAGCCTGAAGCGGCTCAAGGCCGAGAAACTCGACCTCTACCTCCTCCATTGGCGCGGGGCCGTCCCGCTGGCCGAGACCGTCGACGCCATGGAGGCCTTGCGCGACTCCGGATTGATCGACGCCTGGGGCGTCAGCAATTTCGACGCCGACGACATGGAAGATCTTCTCGAAGCCGGTGGCGACGGCGCCGTCACCAATCAGGTGCTCTACAACCTGACCCGCCGCGGGCCGGAATACGACCTCCTTCCGCTCATGGACAAGCTGTCGCTCCCGGCCATGGCCTACAGCCCGATCGAACAGGGCCGCCTCCACGGCCATGAGGCCTTGGAGCAGGTGGCCGAGCGGCATGGCGCGACGGGGTTGCAGGTGGCGCTCGCCTGGCTGCTACGCCGCCCCGATCTGATGGTCATCCCCAAGGCCGGCTCGGTCGCGCATGTCGCGGAGAACCGTGCCGCCGCCGATCTGTCGCTCACCGAGGCCGACCTCGCCGACCTCGACCGGGCCTTTCCGGCGCCGACCCGAAAGGTGGCGCTGGAGATGCTCTGAAGGGTGCTTACCCGGGGATCATCCACGGTGTCACGTATTGCTGGATCACCACGAGAACGCCGAGTAGCAGGGTGAGGATGACGCTGTGCTTGAAGGTGCGGGCGAAGACCACGCCTTCCTGGCCCTTCAGGTCCGTCACCGAGACACCGGTGGCGATGTTCTGCGGCGAGATCATCTTGCCCATCACGCCGCCGGACGAGTTGGTGGCGGCGATCAGCACAGGATTGAGCCCGAGCTGATTGGCCGCCACGGCCTGGAGATTGCCGAAGAGGGCGTTGCCCGACGTGTCCGACCCCGAGAGAAAGACCGCCACCCATCCCAAGAAGGCGGACACCAGCGGGAAGATGACCCCGACCGAGGCCACCGCCTTGCCGAGCGTGTAGGTCATGCCCGAATAGTTCATGAGATAGGCGAGGCCGACGATCAGCGCGACCGTGATGATGGCGATATAGGTCTGCCGCAGGGTTCGCGCCGCGCAGGTGAAGACGTCGCCCATCGGCAGGCGCACCACCAGCGCCGTGATGATGGTCGCTACCAGGATGGCGGTGCCGCCGGCCAGCGGTTGGAACGTGTAGATGGCGCCGTAGGCCTTGTCGTAGAGGGTGATGAAGACGGCGTTGTGCAGCCCCGGCCACGCGAACTTCAGCGCGCCGATGTCCGGGATCTTCAGCGACGTCCAGACGATGACGGTGGCGGCCACGATGATCCAGGGAAGCCAGCCCTGCCAGGACGGCACCCGGCCGCGCGTGCCGACCGCCCCCATGAGGGCCGGCCTCACCATGGCGAAGGCCGGGTCGGGAACGGGTTTCCAGACCTGGAGAAAGCCGATCGTCACGACCAGCGATCCGAGCGAGGCCAGAACGTCCGTCAGCCTGTAGTCGATGAGGTTTGAGGCGGCGAATTGCGACAGCGCGAAGCTGACACCCGCCACCAGCAGCACGGGCCATAAGGCCGCGACCGAGCGTCGGCCGCTGTAGACGAACATGACGTAGAAGGGAAGTAGAACGCCGAAGAACGGCAACTGCCGCCCGATCATGGCGCCGAGCGTGACGTCGCTGAGGCCCGTCACCTGGCCCAGCACCGTGACGGGTGCTCCGAGCGCTCCGAACGCGACCGGTGCGGTGTTGAAGATCAGCGTGTAGGTCAGGGCCTCGATGGGCTCGAAGCCGACTAGGATGAGCAGCGCCGAGGTTATGGCGATGGGCGTGCCGAAGCCCGAAATGCCCTCGAGCAACGCGCCGAAGCAGAAGCCGATCACAACCAGCACGACGCGCCGGTCGTTGGGCAGATGTTCGATGACCCAGTCCCGGAAGGCATCGAATCGGCCCGCCGCGACGGCTACGTTGTAGAGCAGCAGGGCGTTGACCACGATCCACATGACGGGCCAGATCGCGAAGACCATGCCGTTCACCGTGGCGGACAGCGCGATGCCGGCCGGCATTTGCCAGACCAGCGTCGCCAGCGCAAACGCCACGACAAGCCCCGCCCCGGACGCCTGCCACGCGGGTCGGCGCAGAATGCCGAGCAAAACCAGAACGACCGCGATGGGAATGGCGGCGACCAGGAAGGATAAGGGGAGGCTGTCTCCGACCGGCGTCAGCAACTGATGAAACAAGGCGCCTCTCCCTATGATTTTGGGAAGGATCCTGTCTCAATCATCATAGATTCGCAACGCAGCCATGCTGACACGCAGTGCGATCGTTGGAACGAGCCTCAACGAGAAAAGGCGCGCCACTGGCGCGCCTTTTGATCCGAAGCTGCGTCGAGCGCCCGAGAGCGCTCTCCGATATTAGCTGGCCGCCTGGGTCGACAGGGCCTTCACGCGAGCCGCGAGGCGCGACACCTTGCGGGAAGCGGTGTTGGCATGCATCACGCCCTTCTGGGCCGAGCGCATCACAACGGACTCCGTCGTGGTCAGGGCCTCGCGGGCCGCAGCAGCATCGCCGCTGGCGATCGCTTCTTCGACCTTACGAAGCTGCGTGCGCATCGCGCTACGGCGCATCCGGTTGACGGCCGTGCGGCGTGCGAGCTTGCGGACGGCCTTCTTGGCCGAGGAGGTATTCGCCATTCTTGGGTTCCCGAACTGCGGCCGTCCCGAACGGACCGCCACGGCAGATATCGACGCCGAGGCGTCGCGAAGCCCCGTCCATAACGGCAAGCGGGTCGCGGCGTCAACGCCCGCTTGCGGCTCCGGCGAAAAAGGTTGCCGAGCGCAAGGCCTCCGGTTACAACGCGCGCCTTACTGGATCGTCCGGCCTGCCAGGGCTGCCGTGGCGATCCTTATGCTCGTCCTCGAACCCAGGTGGGCCATCCGTCGTGAGACGGCATGCGCCCCGTGAGAGCCAAATGCCCAAGTTGAAGACCAAGTCGGGCGCCAAGAAGCGCTTCAAAATCACCGGCACCGGTAAGGTGCTCTATGCCCAGGCCGGCAAGCGGCACGGGATGATCAAGAGGACGAACAAGCAGATCCGCAACCTGCGCGGCACCGCTGTGCTGTTCAAGACGGACGGCGACAACATCAAGCGGTTCTTCCTGCCGAACGCCTGAGCCACCTGCTTCTTCCCCTCATCTTCCACACTGAGAGAGATCATCCATGGCCCGCGTAAAACGCGGCGTGACGTCCCACGCCAAGCATAAGAAGACACTCGACGCCGCCAAGGGCTTCTACGGCCGGCGCAAGAACACGATCCGCACCGCCAAGGCGGCCGTCGATCGCTCGATGCAGTACGCGACCCGCGACCGCAAGGTGAAGAAGCGCACGATCCGTGCTCTCTGGATCCAGCGCCTCAACGCCGCCGTGCGCGAACTCGGCCTCACCTACAGCCGCTTCATCGATGGCCTGAACAAGGCCGGCATTGAGCTCGACCGCAAGGTCCTGTCCGAACTCGCCATCACCGAGCCGGAGGCCTTCAAGGCCATTGTCGAGAAGGCCAAGAGCGCCCTTCCGGCCGCTGCCGCGGCCGTCTGACATCACTACGACCGGGCCGCGCCGTCGCGCGCGGCCTTACTTTTCCGGGTTAGCGAGACATCCATGGTCGACGAGGCCGAACTCGAAACGTCCATCCTGGCTGAGGTCGGGGCGGCCGACACCGAGGCGGCGCTCGACGCCGTCCGCGTGGCGGCTCTTGGCAAGAAAGGCTCCGTCTCTGCCTTGATGGCGACGTTGGGGCGCATGTCTCCCGACGAGCGCAAGACTCGCGGCGCAGCGCTCAATCTTCTGAAGGACCGTGTTTCGGCCGCCCTCGCGGAGCGCCGAGACGCGCTGGCGTCTCAGGCCATGACGGCGCGCCTCGCCTCCGAGACGCTCGATGTGTCCCTGCCAGTGCGCGAGGCCGCGATCCTCGCTGGCCGACTGCATCCGATCAGCCAGGTGACGGACGAGATCACGGCGATTTTCGCCGACATGGGCTTCGCCATCGCCGAAGGCCCAGATATCGAGACCGATTTCTACAACTTCACGGCGCTGAACTTTCCCGTCGGCCATCCGGCGCGGGAGATGCACGACACGTTCTTCTTCAACCCGAAGCCCGACGGCGAGCGCCGCCTACTGCGTACCCATACCTCCCCGGTTCAGGTGCGCACCATGCTGGCGCAGAAGCCGCCGATCCGCGTCGTCTGCCCGGGCCGCACCTATCGCTGCGACTCGGACCAGACCCACACACCGATGTTCCACCAAGTGGAAGGGCTGGTCATCGACAAGCGCGCCAATCTGGCCAACCTCAAATGGGTGCTGGAGGAGTTCTGCCGCGCCTTCTTCGAGGTCGAGAGCGTGAAGATGCGTTTCCGCCCGTCGTTCTTTCCCTTCACCGAGCCCTCGATGGAGGTCGACATCCAGTGCGCGCGCCGCGGCGACGAAATCCGCTTCGGCGAGGGCGAGGACTGGCTGGAGATCCTGGGCTGCGGCATGGTCCACGCCAACGTTCTGCGCCATTGCGGCATCGACCCCGACGAGTACCAGGGTTTCGCCTGGGGCATGGGCATCGACCGCATCGCCATGCTGAAATACGGCATGCCGGACCTGCGGCCCTTCTTCGATGCGGATGTGCGTTGGCTGAATCACTACGGCTTCCGCCCGCTCGACATGCCGACGCTGGCGGGTGGGCTGACGGGGTAGGAGAGGCGACGATGGCGATCCTGCAGAAGCTGAGCGACGGAGAGATCAAGGCGCTGGCAGATCGTGTCCTCGGCCCCGAGATGGTCGACCTCGGATTTTCCGGTGTCGATGTCGACCATCGCGATATCTTTGAAGACGGCCCTTCCCTGTATATTGGCTTGAGAGTTCGCGGAGATGTCGCCGCGCCCTTCGATCCGGATCGCTTCAATAGGTTTCGCAGAGTCTTTCGCGATGCGCTCCTCGACCAGGGGGACGAACGTTTCCCCCACATGGTGCTGAAGCGCGAGGGGGACGAACAACCGGAACCCGATCACATTCCGGTCGATCCATGAATCCCGACCACCTGATTGAGCTTGCAGATCAGATCCTGCAGATCGGCAGTGGCTCCATCAGGCAAGCGACGATCAACCGCTCGATCAGTACGGCGTACTACGGGCTGTTTCACGCTCTTGCGGCAGAATGCGTCGCCCGAACCGTAGGCTCGCCGCGCTCGTCACGCTACTGGGAGATCGTCACACCCGTCCATCGTTCGATCGACCACGGCGCAGCGCGGAGACTGTTCGAAAGGTTCGCGAAAGATCGCACCACGCGATCCGATCTGAAGCAGCTGGCCGAAACCTTCCTCGAACTGCAAGTGGCACGTCAGGCTGCAGACTATGATCCGGGTAGCCGGCATTCCCGGCAGGAAGCGCTCGATTTCATCGTGCAGGCGCGCCTCGCTATCGAAGCTCTGCGATCCATGGCGAAAGAGGACCGCCTCCTCCTCGCCGTCCACCTCATCACCAAGCCGCGCTGACGCGGCGCTCCCCAGTCTCGGCGCTCACTCATGAAATTCACGCTCTCCTGGCTCAAGGACCACCTCGACACCGAGGCCTCGCTCGCCGATATCACTGATGCCCTCACCCGCGTCGGGCTCGAGGTCGAAGGCATGGAGGATCCGGCAGAGCGGCTCCGCGGCTTCACCGTCGCCCGCATCGTCGAGGCGCATCAGCACCCCAATGCCGATCGCCTCCGGGTCTGTTCGGTCGACACCGGGGCAGGGGCGCCCGTGCAGGTCGTCTGCGGCGCCCCCAACGCGCGCTCGGGCCTCGTCACTGTCTTCTCGGCACCGGGCACCTATATCCCGGGCAAGGACCTGACGATCACGGCCGGCGTCATTCGCGGCGTCGATTCGAACGGCATGCTGTGCTCGGCGTCCGAACTCGGCCTCTCCGACGAGCATGACGGGATCATGGAACTGCCCGAGGACGCTCCCGTCGGGCGCGCCTACGGTGCCTACGCGGGAATGGATGATCCCGTCATCGACGTGGCACTGACGCCGAACCGGCCCGATGCCGCCGGCGTCCACGGCATCGCGCGCGATCTCGCGGCTCTCGGCCTCGGTCGGCTGAAGGACGAGCCCACGCCGCAGGTCGAAGGACGTTTCGCCCAGCCGGTGTCGCTGCGCCTCGACTTCGCGCCCGGCGACGAGCACTTGTGTCCGGCCTTCGGGCTGCGTCTCGTGCGCGGCGTCAAGAACGGTCCGTCGCCCGAGTGGATGCGGCGGCGGCTCGCCGCGATCGGCCTGCGCCCGATCAATGCGCTGGTCGACATCACCAACTACATGACCTTCGACCGCGGTCGGCCGCTACATGTCTTCGATGCCGCCAAGGTCCAGGGCGACCTCGTGGTGCGCCGCGCCCACGACGGCGAGACATTGCAGGCCCTGAACGGCCGCAGCTACACGCTCGATGCCGACACCGTGGTGATCGCCGACGCAAAGGGGGTGGAGTCCATCGCCGGCATCATGGGCGGCGAGGCCTCGGGCTGCGACGAGACGACGACCGACGTGCTGATCGAGAGCGCGCTCTGGGATCCCACCACCATCGCTCAGACAGGCCGGCGTCTCGGCCTCTCGAGTGATGCCCGCTACCGCTTCGAGCGCGGCGTCGACCCAGCCTATATGGCGCCCGGCCTCGACCTCGCGACAGCGCTGGTCCTCGATCTCTGCGGCGGCGAGCCGTCGGAGATGACGCTCGTCGGTGACGTCCCCAGGCCCGATCATCGGATCGATTTCCCGCTGAGCGAAGTCCATCGCCTGACGGGACTCGACCTGCCGCCCTCCGACATGCAGCGCATCCTCGAACGGCTCGGCTTCGACCTCGTCGGCCATCCGGACAATGCCGATCGGATCGTGGCGCGGGTGCCGTCCTGGCGGCCGGACGTTTACGGCAAGGCCGATCTCGTCGAGGAGATCGTCCGCATCGCTGGGCTCGACCGCGTCGAGGCCCAGCCGCTGCCGCGCGAGCCCGGCGTTCCGCGCCCGGTCCTCACACTTCTTCAGAAGCGCACCCGCCTAGCCAAGCGCGTGCTGGCGGGGGAGGGGCTGCTCGAAGCCGTCACCTGGAGCTTCGTGTCGGACGAGCAGGCGGCTCTGTTCGGCGGCAATGCGCCTGAGTTGCGACTGGCCAATCCGATCGCCGCGGATCTGTCCACCATGCGGCCGAGCCTGCTGCCGGGCCTGCTGGCCGGCGCCGGACGCAATGCGGCGCGCGGCGCCGGCGACGTTGCGCTGTTCGAGGTCGGGCAGATCTTCCTCGGCGACGGCGAGGGCGACCAGCGTATCGCCGCAGCCGGCCTGCGGCGCGGCACCGCCAAGCCGGTGGGCGCGGGGCGGCACTGGTCGAGTGCTTCCATGCCGGTCGGGGTCTTCGATTCCAAGGCGGATGCCGTGGCGCTGATCGCGGCGCTTGGCATCACGCCTGCCGCCGTCCAGGTCGTGCCGGGGGGGCCCGACTGGTTGCACCCAGGCCGGTCGCTCACCCTCCGCATGGGGCCCAAGAACATCATCGGCTTCTGCGGCGAGCTTCATCCCGAGGTGCTGCGCAAGCTCGATGTGGCGGGCCCGGTCGCGGTCTTCGAGATCACCCTCGACGCACTGCCGGCGCCGAAAGCCCGGCCCACCAAGGCGCGCCCGAAGTTGGTCCTGTCGGACCTTCAGCCGGTCGAACGTGACTTTGCCTTTCTGGTCGACCGCAGGACCGCGGCCGCCGATCTCGCGGGCGCCGCGCAGGGAGCGGATCGGGCGCTGGTGGCCGGCGTCACGGTCTTCGACGTCTACGAAGGCAAGGGCGTGCCCGAGGGGCAAAAGTCGGTCGCCATCGCGGTGACGCTGCAGCCGAAGGAGAAGACGCTGGCCGATGCCGACCTGGAGGCCGTGAGCCAGAAGATCGTCGAGGCTGTAGCCAAGAAGACGGGCGGCGTGCTGCGGGGCTGATCGGCTCATCCGGTCTGCCGCGCCTCCATGACTGTTGAAAGGTGCGCACCCGCGGGTTGCGCCTATCTTGGTGGTGACACCCTGACGGGTCGGAGAGGATCATAGACGAACGGGAGCAGGGGCATCGCGCCGAGCGCGTCGACGAACCGCCGGCGGTGGAGACGCCAGTAGTTCGGACGATCGCGCGGCCGAGCCCGGGCCAGCCGGCGCGAGTGATAAAAGCGAGTTCGAGCGCGCCATGGATATAGGACGCAAGGTGATGAGAGATCATCATGCGGTCCTCGCCGCACTGGCCAAATGAACGCCGGCCCATTCGTCTGGCTGCCAAAGCGAGCCGTGCTGGCGCTGCACGACGAGCAACTGAAAATCCACGGCGGTCCGGAAGGGCTTGGCGACGGGGGCGATTTCGAAAGCGCACTCGCGCGGCCGCAAAACCTGCTCGCCTGTGGTGAGCCCGGTCTGCCGGATCTGGCTGCCGCCTATGCCTTCGGACTGGCGTGCGCAATCACGGTTTCGTCGACGGCAAAAAGCGCATCACCTTCGTTGCCTGTCTGACCTTTCTCCGCCTCAACGGTTTCGATCTGTTCAGCGACGACGACGCCATTATCGCGACCTAGCTCGCCCTCGCGTCGGGAACGCTATCCGAGACCGACTTGGCAGCCTGGCTGCGCGCCCGGATCCGCCCTCTCGGCTGATCCTGGCCTTTCGCATCCTGCCGGCCTATCGTCGACGCATGCGCCAGGCTGCACTGCTCCGGGGGAGGTCTTCATGAACGCCCATGATCGAGTCCTGCCAAAGGCTCCGGAATTTCAATGGGACGACCCGTTCCGGATCGACGACCAACTCAGCGACGAGGAGCGGATGATCCGCGACACGGCGCGGGATTACGCCCAGGACAGGCTCCAGCCGCGCATCCTCGCCGCCTACCGGGACGAGACGATCGCGCCGGAGATCTTCTCCGAAATGGGCGCGCTCGGCCTTCTCGGCGTGACGCTGCCCGAGGATTACGGCTGCGCGGGCGCCTCCTACGTGTCTTACGGGCTGGTGGCTCGCGAGGTGGAGCGTGTCGACTCGGGCTATCGCTCCATGATGAGCGTGCAGTCTTCGCTCGTGATGTTCCCGATCTTCACCTACGGCAGCGAGGCGCAGCGCCGGAACTACCTGCCGAAACTTGCGTCGGGCGAGTGGATCGGCTGCTTCGGCCTGACCGAGCCCGACGCAGGCTCCGATCCGGCCGGGATGCTCACGCGGGCCCGCAAGGTCGACGGCGGCTATGTGCTTTCCGGCGCCAAGACCTGGATCTCCAACGCCCCGATCGCCGATGTCTTTGTGGTCTGGGCCAAGTCCGACGCCCACGACGGCGCTATCCGCGGCTTCGTCCTCGACAAGGGCCTGAAAGGCCTCTCGGCGCCGCGCATCGGCGACAAGCTCTCGCTCCGCGCTTCCGTGACGGGCCAGATCGTCATGGAGGACGTCGAGGTTCCCGAAGAGGCAATCCTGCCCGGCGTTTCGGGGCTAAAAGGACCGTTCGGCTGCCTCAACCGAGCGCGCTATGGCATTTCCTGGGGCGTCATGGGCGCTGCCGAGGATTGCTGGCACAGGGCGCGCAGCTACACGTTGGAGCGCCGCCAGTTCAATCGGCCGCTCGCCGCGACGCAGCTTGTCCAAAAAAAGCTCGCCGACATGCAGACCGAGATCGCACTGGGTCTGCAGGCCTCGCTCCGGGTCGGGCAACTGATGGACGAGGGCCGGATGACGCCCGAGATGATCTCGCTGATCAAACGCAATAATTGCGGCAAGGCGCTCGATATCGCTCGTCAGGCGCGGGACATGCACGGCGGTAACGGCATCGCGGCCGAGTACCATGTGATGCGCCACAGCCAGAACCTCGAGACGGTGAACACCTACGAGGGCACTCACGACGTCCATGCTCTCATCCTGGGCCGCGCCATTACGGGGATCCAGGCTTTCGCCTGATCTTCAACGAAAAAGAGCGCCGCTTTCGCGGCGCCCTTTCCGATCGATGAGGACCAAAGCCTCAGTAGGTGCGGCGATAGACGCGGTTGCGACGATACTTCGACGCATAGTGACCGGCCGCACAGCCGGCAGCTGCGCCGGCCAGACCATGATGGGCGAAGTGGCCCGCGATGCCGCCGACGATCGCACCGGTGACGCAGCCCGCCTGGGCCTCCGACACAGAGACCGAACCCAAAAGCGTGAGCGCCGTGACGGCGACGATGATCTTGCGCATGTGATGCCTCTCCTTGATTGCGGCCCGCGGCTTGAACGCACGACCGCGTCCATCCGTTCAGTCTTCCCGGCCAAAATGTGGCAGGGCAGGGCACCCGACCTGTCATCGTGGTGACTTGTCTGACAATCGGAGCGGGCTTAGAAGAGATCAAATCCTGGAGGAAATCATGAGCGGTTCGATGAACGGGACGGGTGGGCCCCGCAAGCTGCGATCGCAGCTGTGGTTCGACAATCCCGAGAATCCCGGCATGACGGCGCTCTACATCGAGCGTTATCTCAATTTCGGCCTCACCCCTGGCGAACTCCGTTCGGGCAAGCCGATCATCGGCATCGCCCAGACGGGCAGTGACCTTTCCCCCTGCAACAGGCACCACCTCGAGCTCGCCAAGCGCGTGCGCGACGGCATCATCGCCATGGGTGGCTTGCCCATGGAATTCCCGGTCCATCCGATCCAGGAGACCGGCAAGCGGCCGACGGCGGCGCTCGACCGCAACCTGGCCTATCTCGGCCTCGTCGAGACACTCTACGGCTATCCGCTCGACGGCGTCGTGCTGACGACCGGCTGCGATAAGACCACCCCGGCCTGCATCATGGCGGCCGCCACCGTGAACATTCCGGCCATCGTGCTCTGCGGCGGCCCGATGCTCAACGGCTGGCACAATGGCGAGCGGACCGGCTCCGGCACCATCGTGTGGAAGAGCCGCGAGGAGATGGCGGCCGGCCATATCGACTACGAGGAGTTCATGGAGATCGTGACCTCATCGGCGCCGTCGGTCGGCCATTGCAATACGATGGGCACGGCCTCGACCATGAACGCCCTTGCCGAGGCGCTCGGAATGACGTTGCCGGGCTGCGCCGCCATTCCGGCGCCCTATCGCGAGCGCGGGCAGATCGCCTACGAGACCGGCCGTCGCGCCGTCGAGATGGTATGGGAGGACCTGAAGCCGTCCGACATCATCACCCGCGAGGCCATCGAGAATGCCATCGTGGTGAACTCGGCGATCGGTGGCTCGACCAACGCCACGATCCACATCAACGCGATCGCGCGGCATGCCGGCGTTCCGCTCGACATCGGCGACTGGGAGACGGTCGGCCACAAGATCCCGCTGCTGGTCAATATGCAGCCGGCCGGCAAGTACCTCGGCGAGGAGTTCCACCGTGCCGGTGGCGTTCCGGCCGTGGTCTACGAACTCATGAAGCAGAAGCTGGTGCACGAGGACTGCATCACGGCCAACGGCAGGCCCTTCGGCGAGAACAACAACCGCATCGCCTCGCGCGATCACGACGTGATCACGCCGATCGAGACGCCGATGCGTGAGGAGGCCGGCTTCATCGTGCTGCGCGGCAACCTGTTCGACAATGCCGTGATGAAGACCAGCGTGATTTCGAAGGAGTTCTCAGACCGCTATCTGTCGAACCCGACGGACCTCGGAGCTTTCGAAGGCCGCGCCATCGTGTTCGAAGGGCCCGAGGACTATCACCACCGGATCGACGATCCGGCGCTTGAGATCGACGAGCACTGCCTGCTGTTCATCCGCGGCACGGGGCCGATCGGCTATCCGGGCGGCGCCGAGGTGGTCAACATGCAGCCGCCGGCGGCGCTCATCAAGCGCGGCATCCATGCCTTGCCCTGCATCGGCGACGGCCGCCAGTCCGGCACCTCCGCCTCGCCGTCGATCCTCAATGCCTCGCCGGAAGCGGCCGCGGGCGGCGGTCTCGCCATTCTGCAGACGGGTGACCGAGTGCGGATCGATCTGAACAAGCGCACCGCCAACATGATGCTGAGCGACGAGGTGCTCAACGCCCGTCGCGCGGCACTGCAGGGGCAGGGCGGTTTCCAGTATCGCGGCAACCAGACCCCCTGGCAGGAGATCCAGCGCGCCATGGTCGACCAGTTCGACGAAGGGATGGTGCTGAAGCCGGCCGTGAAGTATCAGCGCGTCGCCCAGACCATGGGCGTGCCGCGCGACAACCATTAGAGCCGCTGCCTTTCGGGCTGAGTCGGCTGGGGTAGCGGGCTGACTCGCGCTGTGATTCCATGGTGATGGGATCACGGAGGAGCATCATGGCCCGAGCCCTGTCGTTGGACCTGCGCGAGCGGG
>JBPBQY010000070.1:0-60852 GCA_050920985.1 Janthinobacterium lividum
GGAAGAAGCCCGCCTCATCGAGCAGCAGCGAGATGATGATGAGCGCCACGAAGGTGAAGGTCGCGTCCCAGACGATATGCCAGACAATCGGGATATCGCCCGGATGGATCACCCCCAGAGCGAGTGTCACAGCAGCCCCGGCGAGCGCGCTCCAGCCGATGCCGAGGTCTTTAGGCTGCCAGATGACGAACAGCAGGGTGACGAGGAAGATGGTAAGCGCGAGCATCAGGGGATCAGGCCGGGCCGAGACGTTGCCCAGCGGTGTCCACCACGCGCTCGCCATCCTCCTTGCTGAAAGCACCCTGCTGCGGCGCGGGTAGCAGGTCGAGCACGACTTCCGAAGGACGGCACAGCCGGACACCGAGCGGCGAGATGACGATCGGCCGGTTGATGAGGATCGGGTGCGCTATCATGGCGTCGAGTAGTTGGTCGTCGGTCAGACTCATGTCGCCGAGGCCCAACTCGTGGAACGGGGTTCCGTTCTCCCGCACCACTGACCGGATCGTGACGTCCATGCGCGCGATCAATGACTCCAGCAGAGGCCGCGCGGGGGGCGTTTTCAGGTACTCGATTACATGCGGTTCGATACCGGCATTACGGATCATCGCCAGGGTGTTCCGCGACGTCCCGCATTCGGGGTTGTGGTAGATGATGAGGTCATTCATGGGCAGCCTCCACAGGTGAGCAGCATGTGAGTGCGGCGATCAGAGGCGCGCAGAGTTCGGCCCGGCCGCCGCAGCAATCCTTGACGAGGAAGGTCATCACCTCGCGCAGGCGGTCGAGGTCGGCGCGGTAGACGACTGATCGGCTATGCCGCTCGCCATGGACCAGCCCAGCCCGCGCCAGGATCGCAAGATGCGCCGACATCGTGTTGTGGGGGGTCACCAACTCGCGGGCGATTTCGCCCGCTGGCAGGCCCTCTGGTTCGTGCCGGACCAGAAGCCGGAACACGTCAAGTCGTGTGCTCTGCGCAAGAGCGGCAAGAGCCGCGATCGTCACTTCATTGTCCATATGTCTGGAATAACAGACACAATTATCGCCGGTCAAGACACGGTTCGCTATGGATGGATGGAGCGGCAGGCCGGTCAGGCGAGGCGTATCGGATGATAGCCCAGCACTCAGGTTTGGATCAGGAATGACAGGATCTTGAGCCGGGATGAGTGCCGTTTGAGATCTCCGTGAGCCGGTCCCGACAAGCTCCCAAGCCGCAATTCCCCTCACAGGGATGGTGTCGATCCTCTGCCGAGACCCACTTCCGGAGCGCCGCCACGTTCATTTCCGTTCATCCCGCCCGACCGATCGGCACCATGACCGGCTCATTCGGGCTCTCAGCGCCGGCTCACACTGCCTCGATCATGCGCCTCGCGTCGGCCTGCAGCTCGCGCATTCGCCGGCGGAACTCGATCATCTCTCTCGACTTCCCACCGTGAACGAGCGTCGAGGTCTGAGACCGTAGCAAGCCGGCCGACGTTTTAGGCCCTGTCGAGGCACCGCCGTGCATCCGGCATCGGCCGTTCCGCATCGCCAGTGAACGGCAGGGCACCCCGCTCCGGGTCTTCGCTCCGCAGGATGGAGGCATAATCGCCGCGTCCGATCGGCATGAGTAGTTTTTCGACACCGACAGCGCGATCGGCCCACGACGCATGGGGTTCGTCGGATCAATCGACATCGTCACTCCCCCTCCCCCCGGGCCATCTCGGGGACGGCCACGGCGTCGACCACCGGCATGGGAGCGGGGCCCGGCCCTACGACATGTGGTGCCGGGGCCGCTGTCGGGAGCGACGCGGTCGTCACGCTTCCAACGATCGCCTGGCCGCCCTCGTTCACGACGACGCGCTCGACCCTCACGATCTGCGGACCCTTGCCACGATACCGCGCCAAGGCGTCGACCATGTCGCCGAAGGCCCGGGCGCTGTTCGCCGCGTCCTTGCGAAGCTTGCTCGCGATGTCTGCTGGCTGTGTCGGGATCATCGCCCGACGGCCGGCCTCCATGGAGAGGTTGTGGAGCATCACCGCCTGGGCCGCGAACATGCCCTCGACCTCATCCGTGGGCTTGAAGGCCGCCAGCAGGTGCCCCGTCGCCACAGCGGTGATCTTGGCTTCCTCGATGGCATCCACCTCACTCCCGCGGGAGACGGAAGCAGTCTGCAGGGTGCGATGGTAGAGGCTCGCGTTGACCTCGATCCGCTTCGAGCCACCCGCACGCCTCAGCGCGTCTTTCGTGCTGGGGTTCCAGTCCTCATCGCTCATCGGCCGGTTCCTCCACCATGACGGGGTCGCTCTCGATCGGCTCTATCGACCCTGAAGCCTGCTCGAGGGCGGCAGGGGCTGGGCCCTGAGCGGCAAGGGTTCCGCCCGTGACCACGGTGCCGGCGACGACGGCCTGGCCACCGTCCTGGACCACGACCCGCTCGACCCGGATGGTCTGCGGCCCCTTCCCGCGGCGGCGATCGAGTGCCTCGGCCATGTCGATCATGGCTCGCGCAGAGTTGGCGGCATCCTTCCGTAGCCTCGACGCCATGTCGGCTGGTTGCCCGGGGAGCATGGCCCGGCGGGAACACTCGAGGGATGCGAAGTGGAGCGCGACGGCTTGGCTGGCGATCATTGCCTCGACCGGATCCTTGGGTGCGAAGCCTCGTAGGGCGAGACCCGTAAGGCCGGCGCTGTAGTTCTCCAGAGGCTGCCCGTCCGACCCTACCGTGGACGGTGCCGCCATCATGGTGCGGTGAAGGAGGCTGTTGTTCCAGACCTCGTATTCGCTCCCGCCGATCTCCCGCATGGAATCAGTTGCCTGTTTGCTGATCGTCACCTCGATATGCCGATCCTTTCCAGGCGCAGTCATGTCCAGGGGCGGTGGCGGGGCGGCCGCCGTTCGCCTGAGGTCTTTGCCTTTCGTCATCGTCCCTGCCCCTTTCTCTGCGGTCCGACCCGGATCCCTCGTACCGGCGGCGGTCAATGGATCGCCCCCGTGGGGATCTCGACAACCTCGGCGCCGGTCAGGTCAAGGACCGGCAGCATCCCGTCATCGCCGCAGAAGATCGCGACGGCGCGCGCCTCGACGGAATCGACGCCCATGTAGATGTCCGACCGGCCGCCATCCGCCTCGACGAAGTCGACGATGTAGGACGGTCGCCCGTGTTGGGTGCCTGGGCTGGTGATCTCGACCCGCACGGGATCGAAGGGCTTGGGGCGTAGCGGTACGATCTCAGCGGTCATCGTCCCATCCCCTCTCTCGCCATCCCGGCTACCGCGATCAGGCAGGCCTCGGCTCTTCCATCGTCACCCTTGGCGGCGAACAGATCCGCTCGCGCTGGCCATCGTCGGATCGCCTCCGATCGGGCCGCGTCCTTGGCTCCGTCTTTCCCGGGCTTGATCCCCACGGCCCGCTTCCACGTCGGCGGGGTCAGCAACTTCGACGGCACGCCCATGGTGCCGAGGACGCCTTCGATCACGCCTCGACTGCGGCCGAAGGCGAAGGCGCCGCTCGGAGCCTCGCCCGGCCGGGCGCCGACGAACTCGACGAAGGCGTCGGTCGGGTTCCACTGGCGCAAGATCGTCGCCAGCAGGGGCGCGTTCACCGCGGGCCGTCCGGCGGGGCCGTCGTCGAGCGTCGGCATGTCGGCGACGAAGACGAGTTCCCCCGCGCCGGTCAGGAGCGCGAGAGCGCCACTCCGGCCGATGTCGACACCGAGCACGATCCGGGCGCGGCCCGGGTTCATGGGGCCGATCAAGCCGCCCGCTCCTCGAGGCGCCATCCGCGCTCCCAGCACGACCGGATGATGCGGTTGACGGTCTTCTCCGCCTTGTCGCCCGGCCAACGATCCGGGTCCTGCAGTGCTATTCGGGCCTCGTCGAACCGCTGGCGCGTCTCGGGCTTCATGACGTAGGGCGTGAGCTCGATGTGATCCATCCACGCCAAGGTGCCGGCCCGGCCGAGGGTGACGGTGCATGGCCAAGGGTTGGGCTTCCAGCGCGTGCGCCCTGCCGTGACCCACATGCCGCCGACCACCTCAAGGGCATCGGTGACGCTGCGGCGCTTGTCGTCCTCACGGATCAGCTGGTCGAGCCGGTGGGTGAAGGCCTGGCTGGCGATGCCACGGAACGCCTCTCGGATCTCCGGCGTGGCCTGACGGGTGGCCGCCTTGACGGTCGAGAGGGCGCGCCGCCACTGCGATCGGTTTACGTCGACCGCCAACTGTTCGCTGTGCAGCCGCACCATGCGGGAGAGGCCGAAGGCCATCTCGGCATAGCCCTCGGCCGCGGCCTTCACTGTGGCGACGGCGGTGTCGGTGAGTTCCTTCGCGGCCTGAAGCTCCGCCGCCCGGGTGGCGCGGAACGTGCCGAGGTCGATGATCGTCATGCTGCTGCTCCGTTCGTGAGGGTTTCGCCGTAGCCGGCGCAGGCCATGATCCGGTCGATCAGGGCGGTGCGCCGGGCGCGGTAGGCGTCGTGGCAGGCGGCGTGCAGATGCAGCGCACCGCCTCTGCTCCAGCTCAGCACCGCGACCACAGGCGCGCTGTCGTCGAGCGGCTCGTCGCAGATGTGACACCGTCCGCCATGCGCCTGGCGCTCCGCGAGGGCTTCCGAGTTCCTGATCTTCGCTGCCGTGATGGCGATGGCGTCCCGCAGAGCACCGGGGCCTTCACGGCCGTCTTCGGCCAAGGCGCGGAGCTCGCGGGCTACGCCGGCGCGAACATCGGACGGGCTGATCGGGAGGGGGTCGCCAGGGGGAGGGTCCGCGCGGTCGACCTCGGCCATCAGGTCGCCCGTCCACCAATCGGACCGCTGCGGTTTGGCGCTGTTCAGGTCAAGGAAGGGGTGTGCAGAGGGCGCGCCATCTTTTCCCGGATTTCCCGTTTTCTCTATCTCTTTCGGGAAAAGATAAGTGTCTGTATCTGCAAGCACTTCTCCCTCTTTTCCCGGGTTTCCCGGGTTTCCCGGCACTTTTTCAGGACATACGTTCGCGCACGCATCGCCATGGGCGAAACTGATTGTTTCGGCCTCGGGGAATGTATCTGAACCTGTTGCTCTTGTTTTTGACAGGGAAACCCGGGAAACCCGGGAAACTTCGACAATATCAGTTATTTGATCTTTCCCGGTTGCCCTTTCCGCTCCGGGAAATCCGGGAAAACCAGAGGGGGCTTCTGTGCTTCCGAACCCCTCGAAGGCACGCTGGAACACGGTATCGAGGTCCATCAGATGCCTCCCCCCGCAACCGCTCGAAGCGGGATCTGAATGTCAGACCCGCGTCCGAACTGCTCTCGGGACAGCGCATAGGCCTTCATCTTCCCGGCTTTCGGGACGTAGGCGACGAAGAGGCAGTCCTTGTCCTTGCGCTTGGTCAGCAGCCCCCGGCTTTGCAGCGCCCGGGCGATCTCGATCTCTTTCAAGCTTACCCCGGCAGCTTCAACGAGGCGCTGGTCGGACAGGTACACCGTGTCGTCGTCGAACCAACCGACAGCGTCCTTCATGGTCGTCTTGTCGTAGTCGGTGCTGATGAGGCTATGGATGCTCGATCCCCAGCGCTCGGCGATCCACCGCTGCAGGTTGGCAACGACCTGGGCCTCGGGATCGAGAGCTACGGCATCAGACGACTTCTTGAAGCGGTTCCACGCCCACGCCATGATGCCGGTTACATTGGTCTCGGCCGGTATCAGCCCGAAGTCCTTGGCGAGTTGGCCGGCCGTCATCAACACGGCGAAGGGGTAAGCCGCGCGCTTCAAGGCCGAATCGGTCCCCTCCTTCTCTCCTCCGGATGCCGCGATCTGCAGCGCCAGATCGCCGATCTTCTTGCGAAGGACGTCAGGCTTGAGGTGGAGATTGTTGGCGACGATCGCCTCGACGAACGCCGGGCCGGCGTGGCCGTAGTGGTTTCGTACATCCTCGATCTGCCCCATGAGGATGGGGGTCACACGGCGGTTGATACCCGTGACGTCGATGTCGGGAATCCGGACGGCCTGCCCGGCAGTCCACTCGCCGCCGTCGCTGCGGATCTTTTCCTCAAGCGAGGTCTCCGCCGACAGGATACCGAAGGTCTTCCACTCGTAGGAGGCGCGCAACTCGGCGTCGGCGTTCATGCGGCCTTTGCCGGTGCCGCCCGCGACGAGGTAGACGATCTTCGTCAGCTCTTTCCCCGGAACGTGGGCCAGCTCGTCAAGGGACAGGATCGTACCGTTGGCTCTGGCCGCCATGGCTTCGACGCCGTTTGCGGTCGCCCGGGCGCTCTGCATGAGGCTGCCCTTGCCGATGATCGGGCGCGACCAGGCGGACACGGCTAGCTTCTGGGTCGTGGTCTTCCCGCTCGACGACAGGCCACTGAAGTTCACGCCGCAGGAGTCGTCTTCGACGAGAGAGATCAGCGTCCCAGCGAACCCGGCGAAGACGCCGATGGCCCAGTGCGGGCAATCCCGGACCGACAGAGCCGCCGCGACCGCCGCTTTCCAACCGCCTAGGGTTCCCTTGCGAGCCACGGAGCGGACCAGCTTCGCGTTCACCGAGAGTTCGATCTCAGCGCCATCGGGAAGCCCCATGACGCTGCCGTCCGGAGCCACGAAGAACGGGACTTCGGTGTCTCCAACCGTGTGCCAACCGGGCGCCTTCATGACCACGATTTCACGATCGGGGTCGGCCGCCTTTAGAGCTGAGACAGCGACGAGATCACCGTTCTCTTGGAAACGGACGCCATTCGTCAGGAACATCTTACGAGCTTCGATGCCGCCCTGTGGCCCGAGGTGGTTGCCCCGATCCAGGTCGATTGTCCGGCAGCGCCCACCCATGTCCTGAATGTTGAGGCGCAGGCCGTAGCTCTCCTTGGCGTCGACGATACGGAGGCGGGCCACGACCCCGAAGGGTGAGGCAATCGGCACGTCGATCAGTTCGGCATTGTCGCCCTTGCCCACTTTGATGGTCTGGTGAAGCCAGACCTTCCCGGTTTTGGTGTGCTGGTAGGAGAGCGACACGCGATCCAGTTCCGGGATCGGATACAGGGCCGCGATCCGCTCTAACTCCGCCTCACGCCCCGATCGCTCCGCCCGCTCCCGGAGCTCGGCCTCTGTGGGCTTGAAGGGCTTTGCCGCTTCGATGCCGGCGCGGACCGCGTCGACCCCTTCGGCCGCGAGGATGTCGAGCCAGTCCGTTGCCGTTCCGCCAGCGCCAGGCAGAGCGATGCGAACCTCGATCGCCGACATCTCGTCGTGGCGGCGCATCCCGAACTCGCGGGCCGCTTTCTCGCCGGCCCTGGTCGGCTCGGGTCGTGATGGCTTGATCGCCTCATCCCGGTCAGCCGCGATCGTCACCTTCCTGGTGGTAAGCCAAGGCTGCCAAGCCGCGACACCACCCGCGGAGATAGCCGCCGCCACCGCGATCTCGTCGGCCTCGATCTCGCGCCGGAAGGCGTGCGCCACCGCGGCGCCCGTCTCGATCCCCTCCGTCACGATGACGTGGGCCGCCTTCGCGGCGGTCCCCCAGACCACCGACCGACCCGCCGTGCTGGCGCCATCAACGGGCGCCTTGGCGCTCTTCTTGGGGTCGCGGGGCCTCCCATTCGGGCCCGTGCCGAGATCGGCCTTCCCAGCCCCGCCAGGGGCCGCGAAGATGCGATGCGCGTGCATCCCGCCGTCGGCCGCCACGGTGGCGAACACCGCGCACGGGAACTGCCCGACCTCGACGGGCTTGCCAGTGCCCTTGGCGGGCGCCTCCCAATAGCTGGCCGCCTTCCACCCGACGTAGGTCGTGGAGGGCATCAGCACGTCGGCCGGGGCGATCCCGAGACGATAGGCGAGGTAGGCCCGAGGAAGGCTCTCATCCCCTGCCCCGGCCGGTGGGTTCAGCAGCGAGACCGCATCGGTGCGCTGCCCGCTCTTGCCAGGACCGCCCTTCGTCTTGATCAGGTCGAGCCGATTGATGATCTCGGCCGCCCGGATCTTGGCGCCCTCAAGGTCGAGGCCATCGCACTTCATGACGACGTCGAGGATGGAATCGGCGTGGCCTGGGTTGCAGGTGCAGAATGCCTTGGCTTTTCGGGCGTCCCACCTCCAATCGTCGGCGCCCCCGTGCGCCGGATAGGGGCACTTGATGTGGTTGGAGTTCGTGCAGCGGCGCCAGTCGATGCCGAGGCTGTCGAGGACCTCGGTCTCGCGCCCCTGGACCGCTGCCTTGATGTCGCGCGTCACGACGAAGGTTTCGGGCTCACTCATCACTGGACCACCGTGATTTTCTGAGCCGCGCGCGTCAGGCCCGTATAGAGGTGGCGAGCGCGATGTTCCCGGAAGTAACTGCTCTCGTCGAACAGCACGACATCGTCCCACTGCGATCCCTGAGACTTGTGGACCGTGAGGGCGTAGCCGAACCCGAACTGGTCGGCGTGCTTCTTTGCCTTCCAGTCCATCGTGTCTTCGGTGCCGAGGAAGAACGGCATCGGCACCCGCACCTTGACGGCGCTGCCTTCGCCCTCGGGCGTGACGCGCAGGGTGATGCCCTTGCCGGTGTGGCCGAGCACCTTGTCGACCGCCCACAGGCCGCCGTTGAGAAGCCCCTTGGTCCGATTGTTCTTCAAGCAGACCAACTTCTCGCCGGCGACCGGCGCGGCCCCTGTGAACCCACGGAGCTCGCGGGTGCGGCGGTTGTAGGAGCGCCGGGTGGCGTTGCGGCCCACCAGCATCTGGTCGCTGGCGAGGACACGATCGGCGTCCAGGGTGACGCCCGGCGCCACCACCTCGCAGTCGCCGTAGCGGCCCGGAACGAGTCGGCCGCCCTCACGGACCTTCGTCGCCATGACGATAATCGGGCTCTCGGCCGCCTGACGATGAACCTCCGTCAGCATAACGTCGGGCTCGCCGTCGAAGAACCCGACTCCCTCTATCGGTGGCAACTGGCCCGGGTCGCCCAGCACCAGGACGCGCACCCCGAAGCTCAGCACGTCCCGGCCTAGATCGGCGCCGACCATCGAGCATTCGTCGAGGATGAGGAGCGCGGCGCCGGCGAGTTCGCTGGCGTGGTCGAGCCCGAAGACTGGCTCACCCTCGATATCGTCGTGAAGCTTGTAGATGAGGCTGTGCAGCGTGCGGGCGCCCTCGCACCCCTTCTGCCGCAGCACACTCGCGGCCTTGCCGGTGAAGGCGCCGAACTCGACCTGGCCGGGCGTGTCGCCTGCGATGGTCTTCGCCAGCGTGGTCTTGCCGGTGCCGGCGAAGCCGAAGAGGCGGAAGACCTGAGGGGCGGATGGGTCGGACTGCCACTGCCGTACGGCGCGCAGGGCGGCTTCCTGTTGAAGGGACCAGGCCATCAGCTCCGCGCCTCCCGCAACTTCACTCCGATGCCGGCCGCAGCTTCGACGATGCGAGCCGCGACGGGCTCCGCCATCACCATGCGCTGGGGGCGCTCGGGGATCGTGGGCCGTCCTGAAGGGGTGAGGCCGACATGCAGGATCTCGCCGAGCCGGACGCCGTTTTCCTCGACGATGGCGAACTGCAGCGCCTTCCGGCTGCTAAGCTTCACCAAGCCCACGATCTCGACGAGACGGGTGCCCAAGGGGCGGTGGAAGGGGCGGTGGGTCACTTCGACACCTCGCTGTCGTTCCCTGTCTCCAGCGCCCGGAGGCGGTCGAGATAGGCGGCCTCGGCGAGGCCGAGAGCGTCGAGGCGGACGGAGTCGGGAAGGTTCTTGCCGACGAGACGCCGGACATCGCCCCGGAGGCGTCGGAGCGCCCACCGGGAGACGGCATAGGAAGCTTCACTGTCGTCGGTGACGAGCCGGACCCGGGCCATGTCGGCCCGGCTGGCCCAGCGCAGGATCAAATCAGCCAGCGCGTCGATGCGGGCCGCCACGATGGCACGACCGACGCGGATCTCGGCGTCGCGGTCCGCTTGTAGCGCGGAGAGGTCGATGGAAGAGGCGATCAAGAATGCGCCCCCGTCGCAGCGGCGATACGCGCCGCAGTGGCGTACGCCGTCATGGCGATGTCGTCCCGCGGGCTCGACCCGAAGGCGAGATCACTGATGACGATCGCGAGAGGACCAGAGGTCGAGATACGACGGGTAAGAAGCGCTGTGCGCAGCGCCTGGGGAGTAGGAGGAGACGCCACCGTGGCGTCGACACACCGAACTGACTTCATGAACCGCGACCTTGTTTTCAGGGTCGGGCGCCTTGCTGTTGATCGTCAGTCGCGATATGTATTGGTTCTCACACCACATTCGCGCTGACCCGAGGCCTCGCTGGCGCCCACTAGCGGGGCCTCGGCATGTCAGGCGGCTTGCGCAGGCTCGATGCCGAGCAGCGGACGGGCGCCATGCGGCGGCACGACCACGCTCCGACCGATCCGGATGCACGGAATCTTGTTCTGGCGGATCAGGTTGTAGAGCGTCGCCGCCGACACTCCTGTCTCCTTCGCCAACGGCCCCACCCGAACCGCTTTGTCCTGAAGGACCATCTCTCGAACCGTCATCGCACGTCTCCGCGTCAATACCGCTCTTGTACGGGTTAACCTAGTTGTAGGCGTTTTCCGCCTTAGGGTATCCCGTGCAAGAACGGTATCAACTCAATGAAGGGGATCAACTCATGCCGCGCAAAGCCGTGGACGGTGCGGTTCGGCTCCAGTCGCTGAACCTCAAGACGACGAAAGAACTGCGCGATAAGCTGGAGGCTGCGGCCTCTGCATCTGGTCGCGCCCTGACCCACGAGGTGGAGGCGCGTATCAACCGGACCTTCGACTTCGACTATCTACTCGGCGACAACGAGACGGCGCTCGTTCTCCGAACCATTGCCACCGCGATCCAAAGGTTTGAGAAGACTTCAGGTAAGTCTTGGGTGCGCGACTCGGAGACACAGGAGCGCGTCCACGAAGCTGTCTCTAAGATGGTCGACGTACTGATGGCTGTTCGGCCGGAGATCGATGACAGAACAAGTCGCGACGGTCCCGGTCTGCCGGTTGATTTCAACGATATTGAGCAGCGTGTTGGCTTCCGAACTATGGCCCTCGACCAAGCGATAATAGAACTTCAGTCCTATCGTCGCGACAAGGAGCAGGAACTCATACCGCTCGTCAGAGAGGGGCGGGCTCGTCGCGAGTTGAAGCGCGAGACGGGCAAGGTGCGAGCGATCCTGAACCAAGCTACGAGAGAAGAACTCTCCCAGATCGCTGGCGCTCTCTTCAACAGTGAGAGCAACACGGGGGTCAGGGTGGCCCGCACACAGAGCGGCATCGTCGTGGCCGAGCAGAAGGCCGACGGAAAGTTTCACCCGATCTCGTCCGAGTGGCATGGCGCAGAGCCGCCGCACTGGTCCGGCGACACGGAACAGGAGCTACGGGCTCGGGTCGAGATGATGCTGAACTTGCCGCCGTCGCCCGACCTCGGCGCCGCATAGGCTGGCTGGCAGCACCACACGGACATCATAGTCGGTCCGCCAGAGCGCGCCGTCGCCGCTCGCACCGACGGCGCGCGTCGTCGAGCACTCGGAGCGCCGCATCCTTCTGGCCGGCGATCTGCAGGACCCGGGCGTGCGCCAGCACAAGCCGAAACCGCATCCGATCCGCTGCCAGCACCGCCAAGGCTTGGGCGATCGTCGGAAGCCACCACAGCAGGCCCGCGACGCCGACCACGAGGTGGAAGGCGCGCCGCACCCGGCGATACCGCAGGACGGCCCGCCACTCATCCACCGGCAGGCACCCACGATCCTGGTTGCATCGCCTGCAGGCCAGCACCGCACGATCGGGTTGGACGTGGCGTCGAATCCTTGGCGTGTCGAGATGCTCGACCGTGGCGGCGCAGTCGGCCAACTCCCCGACCTCGGCCGGATCGTAGGTCGGACGGCGGCACCAGTGGCACCGCGGCCCATCGCGATCGACGAGGAACGCCCGCAGCTCCCGCCCCTTCACGAGGGGAGCCTCACCGGATCTGGGGGAAGAGCGATCTGTGCTTCCCGGCTGCACTTGAACACGTAGTCCACAACGAGCACGACGTGGTCGGGGCACGCGTTCATGGCACCCCGCCACCGAGACATGACGGTGGCGTATTCAACCCCGAACCCGTCTTCCGGTGGTTGGATGAAGTAGCTCGGCGGCTTTGCCTTCTCCTCACCGCGCGGGACGGGCCAATAGGCGCAGATGCCATAGCCGATGGCGTGCATGTCCGCGGCGAATGCCGCAGGATCGAAGGCCACGGCTTGCTCGGCGACGGGGCTCATACTACCACCTCGCCGAACGCCGCAACCGTCCCTGCAAACAGCGCCAGGAAGTTGTCGAAGGCCTCGTCAGCCTCGGCCTGTTGCCCGAACCACGCCGCCAGGGCGCGCAGCCCGGGTAAGGTCTGCGGCTTAGCCCGCGCGACCTCGGCTGCCAGCGTCACGACGAGATCCGCCGCAGCATCGACCGCCTCGCATGCCGCCGCGTAGCCCGTGCCGATCTCGAGGGCCCGCCGAGCAGCCATGTGCTCATCCCAGGCCGTTAGAATCTCCAGCCGTCGCGTCTCGCACTCGGGACCGATTGGAGGAGCGAGATCGGGGAACCATCCCGCCGCGGGATGCTCGCGCAGCCATCCCACGGCTCTTTCACCGTACCACCGCACATCGTCTGACTCTGCTCGACCGGATAGTCCGAGACCGAGCGTCGTGCGTGGGAAGTCGCCTTCTCGCCACCGCAGCACATCCGGTTTCGGAGGAACAGCGAAGAGGAAGGCCGCGAACGCCGTATCAGAGGCGATCTCGACTCGACGCAGGTCGGCTGTCGCCTCACCGTGTCGGGCGATGAGGTCGAACAGAACGGCATCGGGATCCGACGCGGGGATCGCCGCATCGGCTAGGGCTGGCAGGCCCACGGCTCCCAGCGCGGCACCGGCGGCCTGGACGAGACCCCGGCGAGTGATGGTGGCGCGGCTCATCGCTTCGCCTCCGCGCCGCTGTCCGCCTCGTCGAGCAGCCGCCATTCCATCAGAGCGATGCACGACAGCGAATAGATCGCTCGCGTATCTTCCTCATCAATCGCGCCGTTGGCACTGGTCATAGACCGGATGGCACACAGCACAGCTCCAATGTCGTCGAGGTTGCCTTCGCGCGGCAGAGCGACAGACGGCTGAAGTTGACCGGCCCGGCTCATAGCTCGACCTCGTCAAAGTCTTCATAGACCCCTGGACCGCGAGGACTGCCCACATCGGTGTAGCGGTAGCGTATCGCCCGCGCCCGGCAGTGAGTGTTCGCGGTTAGGCCGTAGTGAGGGACGGGCGTGACGCGGTCGAAGCCGGTGACGCTCCAGCCGTCCGCCCCGGCCGTGACGTCCCGCATGGCGGCCGAGAACGCTTCCCAGGCGTAGCGCGCCCGCTGGCGCGGATCGTCGAGTGTGGGCATGGCCGCGGCCTGGACCAGCGGCACGGGCGCGGACGGAGCGCCGATGAGAGTCACGCCGCCGCCGATCAGCGGTAGGGTGATGAGGTTGCGGAGGAACGAGCGCCGCTCAAGCATGCGCGCCTCCCCCGAGTCGCACCGCGTCACGCAGGATCGACACGACGAGTTCATCGTGCTCCGAGAGCGCGGCTTGCGTATCGAGGCGCGGCCCCGTCAGCGCCAGCATCGCGGATGCCTTCGCGGCGAGCCCTTCGGGAGTTCGCGCCGGCATATCGGCCAACGCCTCGCTGGCGTCGCGGCAGGCTTGAGACAGTGCGCGACAGGCCGTGAGCGCGGGCGTCTCGCCGTCCTGATCGTCGTCGCAGAGGGCGTCCCACGCCTGATATTCGCGGGCGCACAGCGACCGGAAGGCATCGGCCTGGACGATCAGGGCGGCGTCGGCGGTCCCGGCCGCCAGCACCGGGGCAACGCCGGCCGCGAGGCCTAGCGCTGCGGCTGCGGAGCTCGCCAGGAGCCCGCGGCGTGTCGGAACGGCGCTCATAAACGACCTCCACCGAAGCCGTTCACAGAGTCCGTTCGCACGTCCCGGCGCGCCTCGACGGACAAGAGCCCGAACACGTCTGCGTCGGAAACGTCGGGCTCGTCGATGTCCGCCACTATCGCGTCGGGCGACGGGAGAGGCACCCGAACAGGCGCCACAGGGCGTGGCACGTCGGGGCGCGTCCAGCGCTTCTGGCCAGTACGCCCGGGCTCGGGCTGGGGCGGTCGAGATGGCGGCGGGGCAAAGCTCCGCCCTTCACGATTCTGCATGTCGATTTCTCCTAGTGGTGGATGGTTTCAGTCCCGCCGATGGCCGCCGGAACAGTCAGGCTTCACACGTCGGAGGCGTCAGGGCCCGCCGCGTGGAATCTCCGATGGGGTCCTGATCAGTCGGCCCACCATTCGATCTCGGGGAAGGCCTGTTCGACCGCGTCGGCGATGCCCTCGTAGGCTTCGGACGCCATCCCGAACGCGAGGTTGCGATCGGTTGCCGTCGTGTCGGTCCCGTCGTCAGCGGCGACGAGCCCGGCGAACTGTTCCGCGATGGCGGCGATACCGATCGCGGCCTGCCGTTCGGCCGACAACCGGGCCCACAGGGCCGGGAAGTCGAGGGCATCCAGGTCGGCGAGGGTCACGACTTCCACCCATGGGTTCTCCCGCCACGGCGGGTACTCATCTTCATCATGGGGTCTCTCCAGCAGGCTTTTTCCCCTCGACCAGTCCTCTCTCCATTTCGCGCAAGGTCTCCGTCAGCGCGCCCCGCTCCTCCTTCGCCATCGTGGTGAGACCGACTCGGCGGGACGCCTCGACATCGACCGCGAGAACCAGCTTCAGGAGCGCGATCCGGTCGACCAACGGCAGGACCTCCGTCCCGTCGAAGGCTCGAGCGACAAGCTCCTCCGCGACGCGGCGGCTGATGATGAGGACCGACGCCCGGGCGTGGGGAGAAAGAGGCGCCCGGTTCACAGCGCCCTGCCCTGCGGCTCGAGGAGATCGAACAGATCCCGAACCGCGGCGGCACACCGCGCCAGGATCCCCGGTGCCGGCACGAGAGGCTCGTCGAGATCGAACGGTCCGAAGATCGCGGCCCGACGCGCGAGAGCGTCGGACAGGTTCGGCAGGCGGGCCGGGGCGGGCATTAGGGCCCGTGCAGGCATGCGGGGTCGTTCACGCGTCAGCATGTTGTTGATCTCCGGCGGTGATGAAGGGTGGCCGGCTGCCTCAGGCGGCCTGGGCGGCGGCTATCCTGCGCAAGGCGATGGCGAGCTGCGATGTCTCGATCGGAAGGCTATGGCCAGCAGCTATGGCCGCGGCGGCGTAGTGCGGCCGGTTCTGTCGGACCCGACGGCGACGTGACCAGAAGTCCTCGACCACACGGGCCGCAAGGAACTCCAGGGCATCATCGGACAGAGCGTCCGCCGACAGGCGAGCCGAACCCACACGGATCTCGTAACCGCCGTCACGGGCGGTCCAGGGCGCCAGGAAGCGCAGGAGGCGGGCGCGACGGGTCATGATGGCTGGACCTTCATGCGAGAGACCTGGACGAGGCCGGGGCAGCGACGGGCCCACCAGCGGGCCTTGCGGACGGCTTTGGCGCGGGTTGTGGTCGGCTTGGCGACGCCAACCCCATCCATGGTGATGACGTAGCGACGGGTCACAGGCGGACCCCGAGGTCGGCGGCGCGGGCATCCACCGAGGCAGTGGCGGCGAGATGGGCGGGGAGGCTGTCGATCATCGAGGCGCACATCCGATCGTGGCGCAGCTCGGCGACGAGCAACGCCGTCCGGTTGTTGAGGGCAAGGGCCGCGGCCTGCTCGGCATCGCGGGCAGCACACCAGTGCTGGGTCTGGGCGGTCGACCATGCGGAGCGGAGCGCGTCACGCAGGGCGATCTTGTAGCGGCGGGTCTGTCCGAAGCTCGCCGCCCGGGCGACGTCGGCGCGGGCCAAGTCATGAGCCAAGTCCATGATGGCACGGCCGTCGTAGCGGCCGGCCGCCGTCAGAAGGTGCGGACGGGGTGCCGAACGGGTCGACCGAACGGCGGGGGATAATAAGCGGAGGGGCGCGGAAACCATCATCTTGCCTTTGGTATCTACCGATTTGATTATGGTAGCTACTTAGGGCGTTTGTGGTCAAGCATAATTTTGGTTATGATAGCTAAATTGATCGCTACAGGATGCACCATGTTGACGACAGGCAATCAGCTCAAGGCTGCCCGGGCGCTGGGAGGTGTGGAGCAGATAGCCCTCGCCGAAGCCGCAGGCATCAGCGTGGGTACGATCCGCAACATGGAGGCGCAGGGTCCAGCGACCCTGAAGAGCAGTCTCGCCATCATCAAAGCCGTGCAATCGGCTCTTGAGGCTCGTGGGGTTCAGTTCATCCCCGAGAACGGCGGTGGTGCTGGCGTCCGGCTACGGAAGGTAGAGTCATGATCCTCTCGGGACGCCAGTTTCGTGAAGGGCGACGGTTGGCTGACATCACTCAGACCGACCTGGCCACAGCTGCCGATGTCGCCCTCAGCCTTATCGTTCGGGTAGAGGCCGTGGAGGGCATGCCCATGATGAAGAAGCGCGATGCTGCTGCCATGCGCTCCGTGCTTGAGGGTGCCGGCTCGAGTTCATCCCGGAGAACGGTGGCGGGGCAGGCGTGAGGCTCCGAAAGGTCGAGTCATGAAGGTGCAGTCTTCCTCCTCTGAACTTGCCATCATGCACTTTCTCGCCAGCCGCACCCACGCCAGCGCGGCTGAGATCGGCGCTGCCTGCACCATGGCAATTGCCGAGGTTCGCGCGCGTCTCGTCATGCTGGAGAGCATGCGGCTCATCTCCGGCCAGCGTGACCCTAATGCGTCGCCTGGAAAGCTCCAGCGTGTCTACCATGTCACTGCCGAGGGTCGGCGCAAGGCAGGGGTTGGCGACGGGCGCACGGCGCCGAAAAGCTAACCCCGAGTGGCTTAGAAAGGTCGAGCAGAAGGACGCTAAGACATGATCGCCACCGCCCTGCGAGCCGTAGCCGACGACGTCGAGGCGCGCGCCACGATCACGCCGTGGGACGCTCATCGTCAGCCCACGGAAGAGCAGAAGGTCGCCAAAGCCGACAAGGTCCGGGCGGTGGTACGAGATCTTCGCGTCCTGGCCGACGATGCCGGGAGGCGCAGCGTCCACTATGCCGAGTTCGATGCCTTGAGGGTCCGTTTGTATGTCCTTGGCCTCGACCTCGCCCCGGAGCTTGTGACGAAAGTCGCAATTGCCATCCGCGACGCCAAGGGTCCTGTGTCGGCCCGGGAGAGAGGGTGGATGAATCGTCCATGACCATCACGGCCGCCCGGCTCGTCGTCGGCATCAGCGACATGAGAGAGAACGATAGCGGCCGAGGTGATCCAGTCACGGCGGCCGGGAAGGCGATATGACCATGACGATCCAACTCGGCGACCACGTCCGCTTTCGCGCTGGGATGGTGCCTGAGGCCCTGAAAGGGCGAGAGCGCGATGTAGGCATTGTGATCGCTTTCGAGCGACAGGTCGGACCGGGGACCTGGCCCGTCGTTCAATTCGAGACTTACCGGTCTGCCGCGATCGCGCCGGGGTTGCTCGAGGTAGTCGGCGAGCCCTCGCCGACTCGTGACCACGGTTGGTGAACTGACAATGAGGATTTCCAGCCGGCTCGCCTTCCTGACGCTGTCTGCCGGGGTTCTGTCCGGTTGTGCTGCACTCCAGCAGGACGCACCGCCTGATCCTCTTGCGATCGCCGTGAGGTCGTGCCTCGCCGGGACCAAGCAGTTCGTCGACGCATGGGGATGCGTCCAGAGCAAAGACCTTGACGATCAACTCGGTGCAGATCCGGCGCGCCGGAAGCAGGTCATGAAGCTCGGCGACGATCTCGCCGCACAGGTTTCCGCGAAGAAGCTGGGCAACGCCGCTGCGGTGAAGCGCCTTGGCGATGGACTGGCGACCGGGGCGACGAGTTGACCATGCTCACCGGCCGCCAGATCCGCGAGGCGCGCGCCCTCTTGGGGGTAAGTCCGTACAAGGTTGCGATAACGACCAAGGTCGTCACCACTCAGACAGTTCATCGTGCCGAAGCCGATGATCATCGGCCACCAATCGCCGATCATCACATGAGAGCGATCCGGCAGGCGCTGGAGACGCTTGGCGTCGAGTTCGCGCCGGATGGGGTGAGACTGCGGCGAGAGAGGTCGGCATAATGCACAGCTACCGCAAAACCCTGCTCGACGCGTCTCGCGCACTCAGCGCCGATGGCGACCTGAACATGAGGCTGACCCAAGTCGCGTGCATCCTGATCTTACTTGACGACGCCGACGTGCCGCCGCACTTGCTGGAGGTCTTCGAGCGGGTTCGTGACCCACTGATCGCGAAGCCACTTTTCATCAAGGGAGAGATGGTGCCTCGGGATTTCGACGAGAGGAATGGGCGAGTGGTGGCTCGGGAACTGAACGATCTGATGTTGGCGGAGCTGGGCGGGTTTTGAAGCGGGGCGACTGGCTCACCGGCCTCGGCTACCTGCCGGCGCGCCGATATCGTCGAAGCTCCGTCGTCTCCCGAGATCCCCGATGTTGAAGCCCAAGCCCATAGACGTCACGTCAGAGCTTTTGAAGCTCGACGACCTCATGGCGACGCTACGGAAGGAAACCCAGAACGCCGACTCGGACCCATTCGACGACGCCCTGGTGGCGGCCGTGAATGGCGCCGCGGACGCAATGAAGACTGAAGGTGCCGCGTTGGAAGCGGCACGGAAGCGCGTTGTCCGCTCGATGAAGGATAGTGGTTCGCCTCGCCTACACGCTGAGCGGTGACTGCCAATGACGCTACGCACCGTCGTTGTGATTGAAGACGACCCGCTTGAGCGTCTCGACGCGGAGGAGTTGCTTCAGACCGCTGGTCTGCACGTCGCCGCTTTCGCAGACGGCGATCAGGCCCTCGATTACATCCGCCATCACCGAGAAGACGTGGCGGGTGTCTTCACGGATGTAGGTTTGGCGACGCCCACCAGTGGCCTTGAGATCGCTCAGCTCGTGACGGCAGCTTTTCCTGGCATGGCGGTCGTGGTGACTTCCGGGCAGTTCGCGGAACGTCCAGCCGACCTCAACGAGAACGTTCGCTACATCGCCAAGCCTTGGCTTCCGATCGACGTGCTCAACGCCCTGGTCGATGCCACGCAGGACGAGTGACATGCCAACCATCGGTAGTCAGCGTGGCCCTGCAGCGGTTACCCAGGCCGATATTGCCCGGGCCATCCGGGCAGCCCAGGCAACCGGTCTGACGATCGCTCGCATCGTGGTGCGGCCTGACGGCGTCGCCATTGAGACGGTCGACGCGCCTTCTGTTGAGGCCAAGCCAAAGCCGGCGCTCAAGGGCTGGGATGACGTGGTGAACCGTTGAGCCGACGCCAGCTGTTCCAAGCGGCTGATCTCGCTCGTGCCCTCAAGGTGGCGCAGGAAGCCGGGCTAACGATTGCCCGCGTCGAGATCGAGCCGTCGGGCAAGATCGTCATCATCACGCACCACGATGCCAGCGGGGATGATCGGGAGGAAGGTCGTATCGCGCTTGAGGCCCTCAGGAGACGTATTGCCGACGATCGTGATGCCAAAGTTGCGCGACAGGGGCCAGCCAGCAGATCTGATCGCGGTTCGCGAAGGACGACATAAGCGTGGTGAACCGCCCTGCCCGCTTCACCGTCGCCGACCTCCGCCGCGCCATGAAGGCTGCCGAGGCGTCCGGGCCCACTTGGGCTGTCGAGATCGACACCGACGGTACGATACGGCTCGTGCGGAGGCCCACAAGCACCCCTGTGCGTGAGACGGAGCCCAAAGAGATCGTGCTCTGGTAGGCTGGCTTCGCAGACGCGTGAGCGTCACCACTACGGGCCTGAGAGCCATGAGCAAGCCGAGGACGTTGGACCCGCCAGAGAGCACCTCCCGCACTGCCTTGCCGGCCACGCAGCGCTTCGTGCCGCTCGCCTACCGGGTCGACGACGCCGCTGCCGTAATCGGGGTGTCGGACGGCAAGGTCTGGCGGCTGATCCGGGAGGGGCGCCTTCCTGCCCGTAAGCTCGATGGCTCGACCATCATCCGACAAGAAGACTTGATCGCCTTTATCAACGACTTGCCGCTGGCGCGCGAGTTGGTCGAGACGCCGCCTATCGTTCCAAAGCCCACGCCCGCAGCGCCACCTCGACAGCCGAAGGTGCGGCCTTCGCCGCCGCCTACACCGCCGGCTGTGTCACCCCCGCTCGTGCCCACGGCCACCTATCGACGGGGTCCGTTGTCCCCAGACAAGATCTTTCGGACACCTACGCCGGGTCTAGCGACCGTAATCGGCCCCGATCCAATCAGACGTCCCGAAGCGTTGGCCAAGCTGTGGGACTACATTCGGGCGCATGCCCTTCAGGCCGAGGTCGACCGGCGGATCATCATTGCCGATCCCAACCTCAAGGCCGCCTTCGGGCTGGAGAGGGTCAGTATGCACGACCTCAACAGGCTGGTGAAGGCGCGGCTATCACCAGGGTGGGACGACGACGCGACGCCCGACTCCGTCACACCCCAAGATACCGCCCTGCCCCGTCGCTCGGCCGGGCGTGCAGGTACTTCGACGTCGTCGCCACCGAAGCGTGGCCGAGGCCCTGCTGGACGAGGCTGAGGGGGGCGCCGCGGTCGAGGCTGTGGCTGGCGTGCGAGTGCCTGAGCCAGTGGGGCGAGGTGCCATCCGGCAGGCCCGCCCGGGCCGCGGCCGTCTTTACGATCCGCCACACGGCCGAAGGGTCGAGATGGCCGCCCTTGCGGGACACGAAGACGGGAGCGTCAGCCACGGCGTCGGCTCGGATCCCGGCCAAGAGCGCCCACGCCTGCCCGTAGAGCATCACGGTCCG
The DNA here is from genome assembly GCA_050920985.1 of Janthinobacterium lividum. GTDB lineage: Bacteria > Pseudomonadota > Alphaproteobacteria > Rhizobiales > Beijerinckiaceae > Lichenihabitans. The sequence continues at coordinate 20,753 of JBPBQY010000070.1, forward strand.
TGTCTTGCCGCCCTTGCCGAAGACCGTGGCCTGTCCGCGGTCAGACCCTCGGTCAGCGATATCGCGCCAGGTAAGGCCGGCGAGTTCGCTACGCCGTAGCCCTGCCCCGTAGAACAGCGCGAGGAGCGCGCGATTGCGCGGGTTCGGCTCGCCGTCGATCAGTCGCCGGACGTCGGCCTCGTCGAGAATCCGTTCGGCCAGCACGTTCTTGATCGGCGGCGCCTGCAAGGTGCTGGTCGGATCATTGGCCAAGACGCCCGTCTTTATCCCGAACGCCCATAGAGCTCTCAAGCTGGCAACGGCGAGGCCGATCGTTGCCGGCGCGAGGTCGCCAAGGCTTGAGATATACGCCTGGAGGTCGGCGACCGTCACCTCAGCCATCGGCTTGCCAAGGTGGCCGAGCAGCCGCACGCCTTGATGACGATAGCTGATACGGGTTCGCGGAGACGCCTGCCCAGCCGCCCAGGTCTCGACGAGGAGTCGATCGCCGGCAGGCGCGTCCGTCATGAGCAGGCTCCCTTTTGGCCCAACGCAACACAAGCACTGTTGTATTGCGTAAGGCCGCACCGTATCACTTACGTCATCACAGCCGCAAGGCCGTACGTCATGACGTCGTGACGTAAGCACGTCATGAGGTAGCCAATGAAAGTGATTGTGGTCGCCAACCAGAAGGGTGGTGCAGGGAAGACGACGGTCACCCGTAATCTGGCTGTGGCGGCCGGGGAGGACGTGGCCGTCATCGACCGCGATCCACAAGGCAGCCTCACAAGCTGGTGGAACAGGCGAGCAGCCGAGACGCCGGCCCTTGTGCCCGTCGCCGGGACGCTGGCGGAAACGCTCGACTCTCTCCGGGAGGCTGGTGCTCGGCTTGTCTTCATCGATACGCCGCCAGCCGCCAATGCCAACCTCGCCGGCATCATCGCCTTGGCCGACATCGTCGTCATCCCCTGCCGGCCGACGCCGGACGATCTCGACGCGGTCGGTCCAACGCTCGACATCATCGCCGACGCCCGCAAGCAGTTCATCTTCGTGCTGACGCAGGCCACGGCACGAACCAAGCTGGCCCTGGAAGCGGTGCCGGAGTTGGCGCAGCACGGCCGCGTGGCGCCAACGGTGATCCATAATCGGCAGGACTATCCCTCAGCTGCCCTCGCAGGGCTCGGAGTCACGGAAGTAGGTGACACAGCAGCGTCCGCTGAGATAAGGCAGCTACTTACTTACGTCATGACGCAACTGGCTAAGGAAGCACGTTCATGAGCGACGAAGAGGGTTATAAGCCAGAGCCTGCGAAGCCGAACCGTTTGGCTGGACTGGTTGCAGCCAAAGGAGTTGCGCCACGACCAGCCGAGCAGCCGCAGCGCGAACCCGAGACGCCCAAGGCACCCGCACCATCACCTCCGGCTGTGATGGTAGGTATGGGGTCGAAGTCGCTCACGCTGCGCTTGCCGGAGGCGGAGTATGAACGTCTGCGAGCCCACGCCTTTGCGTCACGCAAGACGCACCAGACAATCCTGGCCGAGGCCCTCAAGACTTATCTCGACGCAGCTACGTAGGCATTTAGGCACTTGCGTCATGACGTAGCTACGTAGATATGCTAACAATTGGACGCGTGCAGCCCGTCATCGTTCTGGACCTGTCTGGTGGCAGGCTTCGAGCGCGCGGCTGTAGAGCCGCTAGGGCAGGGGGCTGATGGACCCCAATGGAGTTGACCTTTATGCCGAAGACGACCACCGCCACCAAGGCCGATGCCGCAGACGCTCCCGCCAAGAAGGCTGGTGGTGCCCTGGCGAAACCCGTGAAGCCGTCTGCGGAGCTCGCCGCGATCGTCGGCGCCGAGCCACTGCCCCGCACCGAGGTCGTGTCGAAGATCTGGGATCACATTCGGTCGAACAACCTGCAGGACCCGGCCGACAAGCGGACCATCGTGGCCGACGACAAGCTGCGTGCCGTGTTCGGACAGGATCGGGCGACCATGTTTGAGATGCAGAAGCTCCTCAGCCCGCACCTCACGGCCGTCTGAAGATCACCACAGGCCTGCGTGACAGCATGCAGACCTGTGGACACGTAGGCCTGTCACGGTGTAGCGGCCCTATACTGTCCCTGCAGGCCCTTACCTCTTTCCCGAGCACCACATGCCCGACCTTGACCAGACCGCTCTCGTCGAGATGACCTCCGAGGTCGTCGCCGCCTACATCGGCAAGAACCACGTTCAGCCGAGCGAACTGCCGGTCCTCATCGCGTCCGTGCACGACGCTTTCAGAGGCCTTGGCAAGCCGCCTGTGGTCGAGGTCGCCGCCGAGCCGCTCAAGCCCGCGGTGCCGATCAAGAAATCCGTCACGGACGAGTTCATCATCAGCCTCGAGGACGGGCGCAAGATGAAGTCGATGAAGCGCTACCTCTCAGGTCTAGGCATGACGCCGGCCGATTACCGGGCGAAGTGGGGCCTGCCCGCCGATTATCCGATGGTGGCCCCAGCCTATGCGGCGAAGCGGTCGGAGCTGGCGAAGACGCTCGGGCTAGGTCGCAAGCGCCAGGAGGAGGTCGCTGAAGCGGCACCGGAGCCCGAAGCCCAGCCCCAGCCCGCGGCCAAGAAGCTTGGTCGCCGCAGCAAGAAGGCGACGGCCTGATCTGCCGAACGGCCTGTAGTCTCGACTATCATTAGGCTGTCGTCATTGTGACCGGTGCGGCGTTGTCCCCCGTGTCGGTGCGTAGATCATCTGATGCCTTGGAGACGTGCGGAATCAGGAGCCGAAAGTGTCAGACCTACAATGACTTAGGGGTCCTGTCGGAGCCGAAACAGGCCGGTGGAATCGCTCCTTGATCGCCTCCTTGCGGATGGCACCCTCAATGCGCGCCAGCACGCCCGGCCTTTAGGCTGCGGCGTTCAATCAATCCCGATTTACCCTTTGAGCGACGTCAACGCAGGATCATCTCTCGGATCTTCGTTCCCAATCCGTCCAGCGTGAACGGTTTTAGGAGGAGGTCCATTCCAGGAGCCAGGAACTCTGCCCGAGCGGTAGCGCTTTCGGTGTACGCCGTCACGAACAGCACCTTCAGGCCGGGCCGTGTCTCGCGTGCCAGTTCGGCTAATTGGCGGCCATTCATCCCTGGGAGGCCGACATCGGACACCATCATATCAATGCGCTGTTCGGACCGGAGGACAAGCAGCGCCTCGCGGCTGTCGGCGGCTTCGATATGGAGATAACCCAGTTCGTCAAGCACCTCGACCATGAGCAGGCGCACGGTGGGATCGTCCTCGACGACCAGGACGGTCTCGCCATGGCCTCTCGGAGTGTGGAGTGAGTCGGGTTTCAAGGAGAGGACCTCGTCAACCTTTGCGCGGGGCAGGTAGAGTTCCACCGTCGTGCCTCGTCCCACCTCGCTGTCGATGCGGACGTGTCCACCGCTCTGCTTCGCGAAGCCGTAGATCATCGACAGCCCGAGGCCGGTGCCCATGCCCAGCGGCTTGGTTGTGAAGAACGGGTCGAAGACCTTGGCCACGACCTCGGGCGTCATGCCCGAGCCCGTGTCGGTGACGCGGATCATTACGTAGGAACCGGGCGTGACATCCTCGCCCACGAGCACGTCGGCCTCCCCCAACGCACGGTTTACCGTCTCGACGCTAAGCCGGCCCCCGTCGACCATGGCGTCGCGGGCGTTGATGGCGAGGTTCAAGAGCGCGTTCTCGAACTGGTTGGCATCCGTCAGCGCCGGCCAGAGTCCTGCCGCCAACGAGATCTCCAGCCGCACCTGCTCACCGAGCGTCCGGCGCAGCATATCGTCCAGGCTGGCCACGAGAGCATTCACGTCGCACGGCTTGGTATCGAGCGACTGGCGGCGCGCGAAGGCGTGAAGCCGATGGGTTAACGCCGCCGCACGCTGAGCCGATGTGGATGCGGCATCCATGAAACGCGGGATGTCATCGGTGCGGCCCGTGGCCATGCGGCGACGAATGATGTCGAGGGATCCCGTGATCCCGGTCAGGAGGTTGTTGAAGTCGTGGGCGATGCCGCCGGTCAACTGGCCGATCGCCTCCATCTTCTGGCTTTGGCGCAGCTTTTCTTCCGCGGCGTGCCGGTGCACCTGTTCGGCCTCGAACGCCTGAGTGCGTTCGGCGACGCGCTCCTCCAGCGTTTCGTTGGACCGCTTCAGCGCGGTTTCGCTGGCCTGAAGGGCGGCCTGAGCCGTCCGCATCTGTTCGGCGACCTGGAGTCGGTCGACCGCGGCGGCGATGAGGTTCGCATAGCCCCGCAGGAACCGGGTATCCCGCTCGCCGAAGTGGCGAGGGCTGCGGCTGTCTACCTGAAGGATCCCGAACGGCGGCTTGTCGGCTTGTCGTCGGCACCCAGGATGATGACGCTGACGATAGCCTTGACACCGTTGTCCTTGATGAAGTCGGCGTACTCGAACCTCGTCTCCGTACCGATGTCGTCGGAGATCACAGGCTCGCCGGTCGACAGAGCGAATCCCTCTGAGGAGCCCTTGACGGCCTGGACTGTGACTTGGCCCACGACGTCCGCTTTCCATCCGACGCCGGCCCGAACCAGAAGCGTGAGCCCGTCTTCCTGTAGCTGCATGACTTTGGCGAGGTCGGTGCCGAGCGCCTCGCCGACCAAGTGGCAGGCTTCGGTAAGGATATCGTCCAGGTTTTCGGAGCGCAGTGCGAGTTCGCCGAACTTGGCCAGGACCTCCTGCTGCCGCAGCAACGCTGCCTCGATCGGTTCGGCTTCGGTCACGTCGACGTACTCTCCGGGCGCAGTCCCGCTGAATCAGGACGCACGCTGTCGCGGCACGCGTTGCGACCACGCCACCGATGCTAACACACAGCTGTCCAGTTCGATGGTTGATAACGCGCACACATCAGGCCTCACGGACAAGGCCTGGCAGACCGTGAAGCAGGACTACGCTGTCCTAATCCGGGCAGCCGGCGCCGAGCGGTTCGTGCTCGACCGGCTGTGTTTGGAGGAGGACGCGCTGATAACATTTGAGGTGGAGCGGGTGGCCGGCCTTACCCGCTCATGAAGGTCTTGGCGTAAGGACCGTCAGCTACTTGCTTGTGCCGCTGCCTGTTCCGGCCGCTCCGCCCATCCCAGCGCCAGGCGCCGTGCCGGTTCCGGCGTTTCCGCCGCTCTCCATGCCAGTACCAGCGCCGTTGGGCATAGCGGTTGCGGGCGCTCCGGCATCAGGAGCCATCGGAGTGGCTCCCGCCGGCTGCTGAGTAGCAGCCCCTGAGTTTTGCGTGCCGTTCTGTGAGTTCGCGGCGGTGGCAGCGAAGCAAGGAACAATGCCAGCTAGGCCGAGGCCGCCAGCGATCACGACAGCGGTGAGGGTGTTTCTGCGCATTTTAAATCTCCATATTCTGCAATATTATCCGGACCGGCCTGAGCGTTCGTCTCACGCCAAGCTTCGGTCCGGGTGTTTAGGCGAACTTTCAACTAAGAAGCGGTTGAATACGCTTCTCCTACTATGCTCAGCCAGCGATAAATGGGCCTGCTGCCGCCAGAACCTCAGCCTTCGTCTTCGGCTGGTCGAAAGCGCCGTCCCACGGGGCCATACGACGAACCAGCCGGACTTCAGCGGCATGTCGCGCCTCGACGGAGTGGATCCGTAAAGCCGTTGTCAACAGTGGGGTTCCCTGAAGATTTCCGGCCTGCCCTTTGTAGGCTGCGACCCCAAGGTCTTCGAAGGTCGACGACAGGGTTGTAAACGTTTCGAAGTTCGAGAACACGTCTGGATACTGTCCCCGGCCCGTGAAGTCGAATGTGGGCTTTGCGACTGCAGCGCCTGCCAAGGCGCCAGACAGCAGTCTGACGTGTTCGTTTTCATGACGCCCGATCTCGGCGAACACGGCATGGTAGCGCGCGGGAATCAGCCCCCGCGTTGACAGCGCGGTGGCGTAGAATTCCGCTTCCAGATATTCAAGGGTCAGAGCGAAGTTCAGTACGTCATTGACCCCGCCCGGAAGAATCTGGCCGAATGCCTCCTTGGAAGCGACCGCGAGCAGGAGAGGCGCGCTGGCGATGGCTCCGAGACGCATTGAGGCGCGGCTGAAAATAGCGCGGCGCGAGCTGATGCGCTGCGTGATTTCGGGATCGATCGTATCGAGCAGCATTGGTTCGTTGGTCATGATCTCAGTCCGAATGCGAGGGGAAGCCGGCGGTCTCAGGGCAATTGGCCCGGATTGATCGGAGTGAGCACGTAAGGCTTGACCTTCGGCAGAACCTGCGACGGTAGCCGAGCCTCATCGAGACCCTGCCCATCGACGATGTCGCTTCCGGCGAAAGAGCTGCTGCGTGGGCTGATGAGGTCGCGGATCGTGGCGGCATGTCGAGCCTCCACGGAGACGATCGAGCCCGCAGCAGCTAGGTATTGCGGATTGCTCAAGAGCTGCCCAGCACCGTTGTAGGCTGACACGCCGAGGTCTTCGAAGCTGCGGGCTGCTGTCAGGACGCTTTGCCGACTTGCTCCGTCAACCCGAGAGAAGTCGACCTCGAGATCCGGAAGGGCGTTGCCGCCCAGCGCCTGCTTGAGGAATTCGCGATGCGCGATCTCGTGATCCCGAATCCCGACTAACAGGTCCTGCTCGCCCCGGCTCATACCGTTGTAGGGTCTCTCCAGCACCGCCGTGTAGAATGCGGCCTCCAGTTGCTCCAGGGCATAGGCGTAGTTCAGGATCGCCACGTCTCCGACCCCGAAGGTTCCTCCGTTGATCCCACCGCTGAGGCCAGGCAACCCGACTTGGGCGAACGCCTGATGGACGTCGGCCAGCATCAGCGCAGCCAGAGAGGCGCTTCCAACTTTGAGCAAATTGCGCCGGGAGTGCTGGGCAGGTGCCGTTGCTATATCTTGAAAAATATCCTGACGCATATCGTTTCATCCCTATTGATTGTAGTCCGGACGTGAACGCGTCCTGCGTCCAATATGTTCGGCACAAAGTGCTTGGTACGGCTTAATCTTGAGAATTAAAGGGACATTTTCACTTGGGATATATATTTAAAACTCCTTGAAACTTTGCGGCATGGCTCACGTATTTGCGCCAGCCGCACTAATAAATGAATGTCTGTCCATTTGGGGCTCGTGAGGGATTGATCCGGGCGAAGCCCTTCGGATCTGGATCTGCACACTGGCGATCAGGCGACGTCGACTGGATCAAGCTGGGTGGGATCGCCATTTCTGCGGGTTCGGCGGCCTCGGGACCGAGCGATCCGTCGCGAGCCTGTGCCTGAAGGTTGCTGCCCGCTACACGCGTGTTGCGGAAGAGCGGGTCAGGCCACATTCTCGCACTCGGTACTGTGCCAAAAGCCGGCACCTTAGCGCCGGCTCGTATTTTAGATTACATCATCTTCTTGTGCAGCATGTGATGCTTCATCATGTGATGTTTCATCATCATCTTTTTATGCATCATCATCTTCTTGCTCATCATCATGGACGCCGCTTCGGCAGGAGCGACAGCGGCACCGAGGGTAGCGGCGAGCACGACAGTAGCGATTACGCTCTTGAGCTTCATGGTCTTTTCCCTGTGGTCGACCCCCTCCCAGGGATGAAGAGAACGGTCGCCAAGAGTCGTTACGCCGGATCCATTGGTTAGTTTCGGGTCTCGCTGCTGATGCCCCGGCTAGGGCGCTTGGTGGTCATCCCGCCGCATTTACCGGCTCGACGATCGTCTGATCGTCGTCGCCCACCCCCGTCCGGTTCCCCCGGCTCGAGACGATCCATTCCCGCAGCGCGTTCTCGGCCGCGGGCTTCAGCACCTCCGGGCCGAGCGTGCCGTCGAGCCAGCCGCCGAAGTCCTCGACGCCAAGCAGCACCGGCATTCGGTCGTGATAGGGCTCCATCCAGGCGCTCGCACCCGACACGATGATGGTAGCCGACAGGACCTCGTCGCCGCTCGCGGGATCCGTCCACCGATCCACAAGCCCGCGAAGGCCAGGATCGGCGAGCCGTCCTACGCCGTGAACAGGTGTGGGATCTTCTCGCCCTTGTCGCCCGTCCACTCGAAGCCCGACGCCGGGATGATGCAGCGGCGCCTTTAGCGCAGCACACGAGCTAATTTAGACCACTAGCCTGAGTACGTAGGCGATAAGCAATCCTTAAGCTAACTCGACCGATTGCAGAGCAGCCTTTACAATACGTTGATGTATTTTTGCCAAAATTGTTTGTGCGATGCGTGCCCACAGGCTTCATCATCGTCGGACACAAATCGATATGCACATCCGGCCTTCCTCTTTCGGCGACAGCCTGCAGTCGCCTGTTCTCAGCCTTACAGAGCTGCATCCTCCAGGCGTCGTGGCTGGTTATCTTAATGATCTCGATCACGGCCTCGTCCTCCTCGAGCACGACGGCCGCGTGGCCTTCTGCTCCGCCGAAGCAATCCGCTTGCTGGGCCTTGATGCCGACATCGTGGGCTGGCCGCTTCGAGGACTGCTGAGGGCCTTGAGTTACGGCCGGGCTCACGAGCGCAGCGTCGCGCTGATGCAGATCCGGGGGCCCTTGGCGCGGCGTGAAGCCTGTACACTGGACTTGACCGTCTGCGGCGAAGCCCTGGCCCTGGAGGTCAGCCCGCTTTCTCGCGCAGGGTGGTCGATCACAGTCGAGCTCATGTCGGAGCGTACCGATCGTCGGCAGGGTGGTCCTGACGGCGCTCTCGACCCTCTGACGGGCCTGCCGAACCGCATCCGGTTCCAGGCGCGGTTGAACGAAGCGCGTTCTAGGCTCGAGCGGAGCGGCGAAGGCTTTGCGGTTCTCGCGGTCGACCTCGACCGGTTCAAGCACGTCAATGACACGCTAGGCCATCCGATCGGCGACGCGCTTTTGCAGAAGGTGGCCGAACGCCTGCAATCGGCGGTGCGGCCTACCGACACGGTGGCTCGGTTCGGCGGCGACGAGTTCGCTGTCATTCAGGGGAACGTAGCCGATGCGGTCGGCCCCGAGGTGCTGGCGAAGCGCATCGTCGACCTGCTTGGCCGCGCCTACATCGTCGAGGGACATCTCATCAACATCGGCGCAAGCGTCGGTGTGGCGATCGCCCCAGCCGACGGAGTCGAGCCAGACATCCTGCTCAAGAACGCCGATCTGGCGCTTTACCGTGCCAAGACCGACGGTCGCGACACGTTCCGGTTCTTTGAACCTGAGATGGATGCTCGCATGCGGGCTCGGCGCTCGCTTGAACTCGACCTGCGCAAGGCCCTTGCCATGCACGAGTTCGAGCTGGTTTACCAACCTCAGATGAACCTCGAGACGGACCAACTCGTGGGTTGCGAGGCACTGATCCGGTGGAACCACCCGACCCGAGGCTTGGTCTCGCCCGCGGATTTTATTCCGCTCGCCGAGGAGATTGGTCTCATCGTGCCGATCGGCGAATGGGTAATCCGGACGGCCTGCACCGAGGCGGTCCGTTGGCCTGAAGGCCTGTCGGTGGCGGTCAATCTGTCGCCGGCCCAGTTCAAGAGCAAAAAGCTCGTTCAAGCCGTAGCCTCCGCCCTTTCGATCTCCGGCCTCATGCCCAGCCGGCTGGAGCTGGAAATCACCGAGGGCGTATTGCTTCAGGAGAACGAGGCCAATCTCGCCACGCTCCATGCTCTGCGCGGCCTCGGGTTGCGCATCTCCATGGACGACTTCGGCACCGGCTACTCATCACTGAGCTACCTGCGCTCGTTCCCGTTCGACAAGATCAAGATCGACAGATCCTTCATCTCGGGCGGGAAGTCGCAAGATGAATCTATGGCCATCGTTCGCGCCATCGCCAGCCTGGGCGCATCGTTTGGGATGACAACAGTTGCCGAGGGCGTCGAGACGCCTGAGCAGATGAGCCGCATCCGGCATGAGGGCTGCACAGACGTGCAGGGCTACTTCATCAGCCGACCCGTCTCGGCCGCCGACATCCGCACGCTTTTTGTCGAACGTGCGACAGCATCCATCTTTCCTTTGAAGCCGGAACCGCTCCCATGAGTGATCTTTATCGCTTGGTTTATACAAGTCGCAATCACCTCGAAGGTGGAGAGGACCAGCAGCAAGCGGCGGTTGCCGGTGTGCTTGCTGTGTCGAAGCGCAACAACGCCCGTGTCGGGGTGACCGGAGCGTTGCTGTTCAACGGCGGCTCCTTCGCCCAGGTACTCGAAGGGTCACGGGCTGCCGTCGAGACCACCTTCGAGCGCATCCAGCGAGACACGCGCCACAGCGACGTCGCGGTGCTGCAGTGCGAGGCCGTGGCAACTCGCGCCTTTCCCAACTGGTCCATGGGTTTCATCGGCAACTCACCACGAGGGCGAGCGCTTTGGGCGGAAGTCGCACGTCTGACTAATTTCGACCTGAGCCGCCTGGAGGGAAACGTCCTCTTCAACACGCTGCTGTCGATCGTGAAGGCCGAGGAGGGCGAAGCGACACAGGTATCACCTGGTCCTGATCCTGCCGGGCTTGATGTTGCGCAACTCCGAACCGAGCTGCTGGCTCAAAGACCTGGTGAGCGCGCCTTCGCATCACCCGCCCTCGTTCGATCCAAGCTCCCCGAACCGGCAAAAATAGATGCGCCTGCTCTTGTGGCGCAGGAGATCGAGGCTGGCGTACTGCGTACGGCGCTCGACGCTGAGAGGTCCCGCACCACGGCGCTTCGGCGGGAACTCGACGAAGCTCAGATTGCTCTGAAAGCCAAGTTGACCGAGGCCTCGACACTGCAGGCGCAGGCAGATGCCCTGAACAGGGAGGTCGAGCTTCTGCGTCGTCATCGTGACGTTTGGGCAGATCGTGCGAAGGCGATGGCGGCCATCATGATCCGCGAGCCTACTCTCGACGGCGAGGACATTCGGAATGTAGCCTGACCTCTCGTTGAAGAGCGGGATAGGCTCGCTGCCATCCGGCGCGACCTCGACCAGGGTCGGCAACATGGGCGCGATGAAGCCGGCGGGCAGGGTCGATCGAGGCATGAGCGCGAGTCCGATGAAGACACAGGCTGACCGATGCGCCTCAGGAACGGTGAGGAGCGAGCGTCGCCTGGAAAGGCTGACATCGGAACTTTGTGCGGTGCAACATATTATCGAGGTGCGCCTTCGGGCGCCGCCCTTCTTGGGCGTTTCCTCCCTAGACTTGGGCCGCTCGCCGAAAGGTGGAGCGGCCTCTTTCATTGGGGGAGGCAGGGCATTTGAACGCCACCCACACTCGAGTCCTGCCTTGTAACATTTGATGGGCCACCCTATGCCCTTCTCAGTTGGGCCCGTTCGATCGGACTGCCTGGCCTGAGAGAGACGCGCGCTCCCGCCCAATAGGGGACAAGCACGTGGACCCGACAAACCAATCCAAAAGACGGTCTTTCACCGACGCAGCGCGGGCCGCCGCAGCGGCAGCGCGGCAGGCCAAGAAGCTCCTGCCAAAGACCGACGGCTTTGAAGTTTTCGCAGTTCGCGCGGCCTGTGACGAGAAAATGTTCTTGTGGGAAATCCGCAAGTTCGGCGGGCTCGTTGCCGATCGCGGCGACCAGTTGTTCCCGACAGCACCAAAGGCCCTGGAAGCAGGTCAGAGTAGAATCGCCGATTTCCGTTTAACCCTCTGATCTACCGCGGGTAGCGTCCGGCCTCGTACACAAGCCGACGCTGGTACGCTTCTCTTGACGCTCAACACCTGCGCCCCAGAACTCCCGCCATGGTCGATGTTAACGAGCTTCACGAGATCGTCATGGCCCTTCGAGCGCTGCAGATGAGAGCTGTCGGGGCAGGGTCACTAGAAGCAGAAGCCTTCCTGGCCATGACAACGTCTGCGATCCACGACATGGCGGTGAAGGCCGAACAGGACCAGCAACCGCCGGCGCGGACGGTGACGGAGATGATGCGGCGGCTGGCGAAGCGATAGGACTACTCCACTGGATCGTAAGCCTCCGCTCTGACCTCCTGCACCCCGATTTCCTCCGCATCCCGGCTGACAGAGACGAAGTAGATCAGCCCCTCGCGTTCGACCTCGGTGACCGTGCCTCGCATGGGAAGCAGTTCGGGCTGTGGCGCCGCGATCCAGGGCGCATAGCCGGCGTCGACGATGCGGTCGACGATGTCGCCCGGCGCCAAGCCGAACGGGTCCTCGGTGCCGAATCCGGCGGCAAGGGCTCTGCGACCGTGACCGTTGAACCAAGTGTAGCAGGGCATCGCATATCCTCACGCGGCCGCACCACTGCTTCGGCCGGCATGCCGTTCCACAACCCTGATGCCCTGACGAAGGGTCACCTCGTGATTGGGACGCGCCTCGTAAGTCGCAACGAACGCGGCCCGTGCTGCAGCATGGTTCGACAGCGACCCAATGTGCTCGACGATGTGGTTGCCGCTCGCGTCCCAGACCTCGACCAGATACGAGGCCTTGCGCTCCGCCATACCCTCGGCCGCAAGGAACCGCAGAGCGGTCACCAGCAGGCCTACGGTCTCAGTCGCGAGGGTGAGGCGTCCGGCGCCGCGGGCTTCCAGAGCCTCGGCTTTGGCTCGGATCGTGGTCGTCGTCCATGGCTGGGTCATGCCGATCAGAACGGCTCGTCGGGCCGGCGCAGGTCAACGACGAACTCGTCGGCCGACAGAGGCGCGAGCCAGCCATAGAGCTGATCGGGGAAGCGTACGTTCACCCGCAGACCATCGTCATCATCGACCTGACACGTATCAACCACGCACCCGACTTCATCGGCGAACGGAGCGAGCCGCTCGCGCAGGTAGCTGTCCGGCTTGAGCCGCACGACGTCTCCGACCTTCATGGTGATCACATCCTGATTTCGATGCGGTGATGCGCGGCTGCGGCGCCGCGCGGTGCGATCAGAAGGTTCGGACGATGCCCGTGACGACGCCCCAGACCTCGAAGGCCTCAGCCTCGGTGATCGCGATGTTCGGGAAGTCCGGGTTCGCGGCCTCGAGCACGAGCCCGCCGCCGGCCCGGAGCCGATAGGTCTTGATCGTGAACTCACCGCCGACAAGGCCGAGCACGATGCAGCCGCTCACCGGCGACCTGGACCGGTCCACCACGGCGACGTCACCCGGGAGAAGGCCGCGGTCGCGCATGCTCTCGCCCGAGATCCGCACCGCGAAGGTGGCGGCCAGGTTCTTCACCAGCAGTTCGTTGAAGTCGAGCGGCCGGTCCATGTAGTCGTCGGCCGGGCTCGGGAAGCCGCAGGCGGCCGCGGTCGAGGCGAGCGGCACAGAAGCCACGCTATGAGCCGACACATCCAGGAAGGCGTTGATGTCGCCGGCACGCAGGCTTCCATCCTTCATGCGCTTGGCGATGGCAGCGAGGGGAAGCGGCAGCCGCACGATCGTCGACGGCTCGCCGGCAGGGCGGCCGGCGCCAGGCCTTGTGCCGCCTCTCTTCCGTGTCCCATCCATGGCGCGCTCCCGTTGATAACCGTTACGGTTATCAACCGTGAACGGGGCAAAGCGCAAGTTCCGACTCTATCGTGACGAGGCGGTATGGCTTCAGATTGGTTGCTGTGTGCTCGTCCCTACCGTTACGTATGGGGGACCCCGCCGCACCATGCTCCAACTCGTCGGCGGCGAGAGGTTTCATGCCGATCCGCCGGCACCACCGCTGGCTCTATCCGATCGACTGGCGCGAGCTGTCGGCCTCGATCCGGTTTCGGCGGGCCAAGGGTCGGTGCGAGACCTGCGGCCGGCCACACGGGCGCGTGGTGCTGCACCTTGGTGACGGCCGCTGGTGGGATGATGAGGCCAAGCGGTGGCGTGACGGTGCCGGGAAGACGGTGCGCCGCCTCAAGGCGCCCCACAGCCTGATCGAGCGAACTCGCACCACCCGCGTCGTCCTCGCGACGGCTCACCGTGACCACGACCCGCAGAACAACGAGGCCTCGAACCTCGCGGCACTCTGCCAGCGGTGTCAGCATGATGCCAAGGAATCGGCTCTTGTTCTCTGCGGCCTCCCAGGTTGCAGCCGAGGTCACGCAGAGCTGCAGGAGGGTGTCACCGACGACGACGGCCGACGCCGCTACCCCGTCACGGTCGCCTTCACGGACCGCGGCCGCCATCGCATTGAAGGCATCGCGGGCGCTGTCCATGAGGTCGTTGTGGCGAGCCTCGCCCGCCGCGGTGAAGCGCTCGATGTCGGCGGGCTCCAGATGGATGAGCATGGTCATCCATCCTACTGCAGCCGCTCGACGCCGCGGGCTAGGCGATCGGCGGTGACGTCGACGGTGAGCGCGGCCTCGATCAGCGGCACGATATGGCCCAGGCCCGACCGGGTGAATACCGGCAGAGCGTCATCGAGCACCTCCCGGCGGATCATCTGCATGTCCTCATCGGCCACGGCCGTGACGGCCAGGACCAGGGCGGCGTGCGCCGTCGCGAGTGCGGCACCGCGAGCATGCGGGCTGTCGACCCGGGCTAAGGCCTGCATGATCCGGCTGTCTGTGGCGAGGCGGTTGATCTGGACAGTAAGGGGGAGACGCAGGCCGGTCATTGGTCGAGCCCCGTGACGAAGCGCACGATGATCCGTTCGGCAATCGCCACGAGACGGTCGCTCTCGGTCCTCGGGCGAAAGACGACGAACTCCTCCTCCGAACTCGTCCGCACGTCGACCCCAAAAGCGTATTCCGTCACGCGTCGGCACCGGGCAGGGTCGACACCACGGTCGCGGCAGAGCGCCTGTCCGCCGGCCGAGCCGATGATCTTTCGGAGGCTCGCCTTCCCGACCTCGGCCGCGAACCGGCGCTCGAACATGGACGCGGTGAGGCCTTCGGGGAGCCGGACTCCGATGCTTCTGACGCCTGGATGCACTGGCGAGAGCGGCGACAGCTCGAGCGTGACGGGGAGTTGCTCGGCGACCCATTCCCGAGGCCCGAATCCGGGTTCGCGCACGAGGCCTGCGGGTGTGCGATAGGCGGCGCCGTAGTTGTCGCGCCCGAGTTCATCGAGCCGGCTTTGGATGCGGCCTTCGGTGGTCCCAATCTTGAAGAGAGGAAGGGCGAGGATCTGAGCGAGCGTTTGAACGCCGGGGGACCCAAGGGCATAGATCCACACCACCACTTCGGATGCTCGCCAGCGCCGCTGATACTCCTCCGTTTCCACCGTGAGGTTCGGCGTCACGACGAGGTCGGCGCCGCCGATACGGGGCCAGCGCGAGCCCGATGCGGGGCTTGCTGATCTTGGCTCGGGGACGGGCAGCCCCATCGCCGCTGCGGCCTGCAGGAGCTCGGTTCTAAGCGCCCGGCGCTCATCCACGGTCAGGGCACTGGCATGGTCGATTAACGATTGGATTTCGGTCGTCGGGACGTACATTTCGTCCTCTCCTTCATGGGGCTCAAGCCTGCTGGCTCTTGCCCTCAGCTACGATCCAATCCCCCCTCTTTCGTTCGTTCTCCGCGTCCTGGTCGGCGGGTCTGGCCGCTTGTCCGGCGGGGGCACCACGCCGTCACTGGGCGCCCTATCCTGAGATGACGGCTCGGACGGCAAAGGCGTCGGCGTGGCGCGACTTTCTTCGGGCTCCGCAGGGCGATCAGTAGCGACTCGCGCCGGAGCCATCGGCAACTCCATGTCGCCCTCATCGAGGATCAGGATCTGGACCTGCTGGACCTGCGAAGCCTCGCGCTGGACCGTCGGCGTCGGCTGAGGTGGATACCTCTCTCGAGCCCAATCTTTGAAGACGACTGGACGGTATGTCGACCAGTCGAACCCCTCGGGCTCGTACACCTCGTCTTCGATTTCGTTGACGTCGTGGAGGCGCTGCTGCTCGTACAGCGCAGCCCATTCCATCCAGACATCCGGGGCCCGTTCCGGCTGCATCGTGATGACGTCGGCCGGGATCGATGGCCAGACGTGGGGCATGGCTTCGCGCTCAAGATCGTCCGCCTCGGTCTGAAGACGGGCGGCCATTCCACGAAGCGCTCGGGCCCTGTGCGTTGCTTGCGGCCCGACGTGGTGCCCTGGCGCCCGTTCGATCCCCCGGTCGGCAAGGGAACGAGGATCGATCCGGATTTCCAGATCGGCCATCAGCAACACATGATTTGCGAACGCGGCCCAATCCCTCCTGAGGTCTTTGACGATCGGGCCACCAGTAGCTGCGGCGTCCAACTCTCGGGTTTTCGCACCGAATACGAACCCATCGGATACGCGCCGGGTCGTGAAAAGGATATGGACATGGTCGTTGCGATGATCGCCGGTACGGCTTGGTGGATGGATGGAGAACTCCGCCGCCACGCCGAATCTCTCCGCCAGATACCTGGTGTAGGCGCGGGTCAAACGCCGGTGGTCTTCCTTCGAAAGTTCATGAGGTAGAGCCAGGATGATTTCCCTGGCCACGACGGAGTTACGTCTCGTCTCTGCGGCCTCTGCATTGTTCCACAGTTGGGAACGCAGCGCCGACCGGGATGACGTCGGAGCAATGGCTGGCGGCGCGACGCCGGGCGGCAATACGATCTCGGAATAGAGACCTCGCCGTTGGGTGTAGTCGTGCTCCATCCCCGTTCGCATGTCGCGCAGGTAGGAGCCCGACCGGTAGGCTGCGGCCGCTACGGCCGAGCGCGAGGGGGCCCGGGCGGCCGACCGCTTGATTGTTTTCAGGTCCCAATCGAATATCGCCATGGGTGGCCTCCATTGATCCGCCGTATGGCCCAGGCCGCCACCGCAATGGGCCCCCATTGCATAGGGTGCGCCTTTCAGGACGCTGGGACGCCCTGGTTGACCTCCCCAGGCGAATCGCTCAGCTGGGTTGACCCAGAGCGTGATGGACGCTCGGGAGATCACAAGATGAAAAAGGAATCAGCGCCCCTCAGGCTCGTCGAGGGTTCGACCTCCGTTGCTCTGGAGAAGATGGACAGGGCGGCACGGCTGCGAGTGGAAGCAGCTCAGCTCATCGCCAACGCAGAGAAGATCGAGGCCGATCAGGCTCGCGCTGCCAGAGAGGATACCCTCCGCGATTACCGCGTGATTGGCGACACCGCGATGCAGCTGGCGGCGACGTCACCCGACTTCGCTCGCGCTCTCGTCGACGGCGTCGGAACATGCAAGATGTCCGGACACGACCGGAAGCACCTCGCCAGAGATGGCTCCGCGCTCGAGCAACTCCGGAAGATCGTCGAGGTGCAGACGACGCCATCGCCAGATCCGGCTGCACCTACCAGCCCGGACTTAGTCCCGACAATCGCTTGGTTCGATGTGCCCTTCACCGACAGGGACCGCGTTCCGCCCGGCGTGCTGTTCGATCAGGAAACGAAGGCTCGGTGTGCGATCTTTCGGTCTTCGGTCGAGCAGATGCGGGCTCTGGGGTTTACCGAGCGTCAGGATCTGGCCGACCGGCCACCTCCGACTCGGAAGTGATTGAAGCAGGGCGCCGCCTTGCGCCAGCGGCGCCCCTTCTTTCCGAGATCCGATTTCATCCCAACACGCTGGACAAGGCCTGCAGTGCAGCGGCTATCGCGGCCGATCTCGCTGCCCAGGCATTGCGACGGGATCCGGTCGAGAGCGCGTTCCAGACAGGATCGAATACGCTGGAATAGCTGTCGAACCCAACGTCGGGGAACGGCGGGATTGGGACACGTGAAGCCCACCACCAAAGACCGGCCGCGGTGAGAGCCGCGACAGCCGATCCGGCGTCGGCGAGGTGCTTCAGCATCGCCCCCTCCTTCTCTCGAAAGACTCTTCATCGCCGCATTCTTTTCTGGTGCGAGCTTCTTCAAGAGAATCTGTATTCTGTAGGGGATCGGAGAATTTGGACCCACCCCCTTGGACCCGACCAGCCGGTCGGCGGTAGCCAGATCCGGCACTGGTCTCTGCATGCCGCGGATGGTCGGCCCCTGCCCGCTTTCGATCTCGCATCCGCAGCCAGGCGCGCCACTCCGGGCTGATGATCCGGATAGTGTTCGGTGCCGATCTCCATGCCGTGAGCCGCCACTCCTCGGAGGTGAGGATCCCAAGCGCCACAGCCTGCCGGACGGCCGTTCGGACGGTGGCCTTACAGACACCCGCCATCACCGCGATGTGCCCGACCGTGAGCCTGCACAAGCCACGCTTCGCCACCTCGGCGGCGATCGTCGACAGGACCGCCGTCTCAGCCATCGTGAACCGCGCGGCGAGTTGCGGAGGAAGCCATCCGGAGCCTGTCCAGCGTCGGCGGCGCTCCATGTGAGCCGGAGAACGCGGACGGGATCCTACGGGCTTCCTGGACGCCACCTGCGTCGGCGGGATGGCCTTCCTGGCGTGGATCTCGTCGGCGAGCTGTTGAGCGTCCTGCTCGGACACCGCTCCGCACGCATAGCCCTTCCAGACAGCCGCCGCCAACTCGGCAAGCCGCACCCGTGGCGTGCCCGGTAGGGCCGCCCTGATCTGTTCCGCGAACATCTTCCATGCCCCTCGTCGGGGCCGTTTTCAGAGCGAACGAAGGCGGTCGGGAAAACGACGGTTCCCCCGTTGACTCTGGATAGAGCCTGACCCACATTCGCGATGTTGATTAGCGAAGCGGTCCCACCGTTTTCAGGAGCCTCAGACCTTGCCGGGTCTGGGGCTTCTCTCGTTTAGCGTCCTATTCGGCCTGCCTGTCCTCGCATCTGACGCGCGGCCCATGAGTCGCGCGACTGCCCATCGAGCCCGAGAGGGGGTGCGGTGTCAAACCGGGACAGGCCAGGAAGGCGCTCCGGTGGCGCCTCGTTCACCCGTGCGCTACATCGGTGACAGTGACGTTCCAATCTCAGCCAGCCACGGAGGGCTGCGCCATGCCCGATCCTGCCCTGCTGGCCTTAGTCCAGCATTTCACCAATCCTCCGCCTGCTATCGTACAGCCGGCTCCGATGACGGATGCTGAGCCATTTCTGTCTGCCTACGAGGCGACTGCAGATGAGCAGGAGCGCAGTTTTGAGAAGTGGCTGGGCGGCGTAGCCGAAATGCGTAGGACGATCCGCGAAGAGTTGACCAACGACTCACACTCTTTCACGCCCCAGATGTTCGACGACATCATCGGGCCGTTTGAGCATCAGATGCGCTGGCAGAAGCGTGTCACGGCAAGGTTGGAGCGCAAAGGATCGCGACAGATGAGCCCCAGGATGAGACGGCTTCGGGAGCGCACCTTGGCACGGCAGCGAAGGCAGTATGAAGCGGCCGACGGACTCGTGCAGTTCCTGCGCGATGTCCGCAGAGAGGTTGCTTTGAAGCGTTCGAATGATGCGCCGACAACGGCTTGGAGCCCGAATGCGACAACCATCGCGGCCATAAGGGAAGCGGATGACGGTGGATTGCCGAGGTTCGCGACGGTGGCGGACTTGATGGCCGACCTCCATGCGGGCGATTGAGCCCACCGGTAGGTTCAGGAAAGACTTCAAGCGAGAATGCAAGGGACAGCATCGGACAACCTTGGATGACGATCTCTCAGCGGTGCTCTCCGCCTTAAGAGAGGATAGTCCCCTTGCTGTCGGCTACCGGGATCACGCCTTATCAGGAGAGTGGAAAGGCTGCCGGGACTGTCACATCAAGCCCGACTTGGTGCTGATCTACCGGCTTCTAGGTGTCGACACGCTGCAGCTCATGCGGCTTGGATCTCATGCCGAACTGTTCGGGTCCTGACCTCAGGGATCGCCCATGTCCGATGAAGACCGCATCGCCCGCGTCGCTCGCGCCCTCTGCGTGGCGGACGGGAACGACCCGGATGCGATGATCGAGGTCGGCGGGGAGGTGACCGGCGTGGGCGAGGATGTGGAGTGGCACCGAGAGGCCATGGCTCCTGCCTGGACGTCCTATGCCGGCGAAGCTCGGCGCTTCATCGCGGCGGCGACGGCGCTGGGGCTGATGGAGTAGATCAAGGGATCCGATACCTCACGTTATTCAGAAGCGGATCGCCTTTGCGTCTCACCAGTATCGACCAGCCGGCCCAGATCGATCCCTTCGGTCTCGTCTTCACGATGGCGAGCCGAGACGGCGTGGTACGCTGCCACGTGTTCCGGGACGCCGTCGACGAGCTCGAGGAGAGCCACGCCCGCAACGATGCGGAGATGCTCCGGCGGTTCAGCGTCCACAGGCGCAGGCTGGAACGGGTGGCCGATCGGATGCATGGCGCTGGCCACGCCACGCCGTGGATCAACGTCAAAGACCTCCTGCTCGGCGTGTCACCTGATGCATGGGATTACGACTGATCCGCACCCGCATCTGCTGGGCCGCGGCTTTAGTTTGTTGAGGCTGCCCGGTCGGCTTCGGCGGCCTGCACCGCCACAACCTGCGCTTGACGGAGGAGGCGAGCGGCATGACTGAGCCCCAAATCCTCGGCCCGCTGAGCGGCGTTGAGAATGCTCCTAGCGAGGCGGGCCTTGTCGTAATCAGCTTTGGTCGTGGATGGGTCAGGCTTATGCATTGGGTCTCCTTTTCATGGGCCAATGATGCTACTAGCGGAGTGCAAGCGTCGACTAAAAAGTCTCTCATACTCAACTATTAGAGGAAGACTAATCAGCGCATCGACGCGGAAGGGTGAGATAGGTGGCGGCGAACCGGGTCTGTGGCGCGGCGTTAGCGAGCGCGGAGGACCCAGGATGCCGAAGTTTAAGGTGATGGTGGCCGATGATCAGGGCCACACGCTCTACGATGAGTGGATCGAAGCCGCCGGGCCCAAGGAAGCCTGCGCCATAGCGGTAGCGGATGCCGGAACGGCCGACGTGGCCGAGACCGAGGAGCAGACGGATCCGGTGATGCCGCTTGGCCGCGGGCCTTTAATGTCCGACGGGCGATCTCAGCCAGGGTGATCGACGTTCAAGCGCCGGCGCGGCGGTTCACGCTCGTCCCGCGGCCCGGGGTTTGGCTTTGCCTCGGGCTGCGGTCCTGATGCAGTCGCTACCCGAACCCTGGCCCGAGAAGGCCAGCACCTTCAGGCCGCCGCCTTCAGCATCCCGTGGACTGACCCGACGCTGATCTCCAACGCCTCCGCGATCTCGCGCATGGACTTGCCAGCGTCCTTTAAGGCGCGGACCTCGTCGACCTTGGCGCGAGCGGTGGGCTTGCGGCCCTTGTATCGGCCCTCGCCCTTCGCCTTCGCGATCCCCTCGCGCTGACGTTCGAGCATCATCGACCGTTCGAACTCGGCGACGCCGCCCATCACGGTCAGCATGAGCTTGCCGGTCGGCGTCGCAGTGTCGAGGCCGAGGTTCAGGATCCGCAACGCCACGCCCTTCGCCTGGAGCTGGGCGACGATCTCCAGCAGGTTCGCCACCGAGCGCGCCAAGCGGTCGAGCTTCGTCACCATGAGCGTGTCGCCCTCACGGACGAATTCGAGGGCGGCATTGAGCTGTGGGCGGGCGGCGACGCTGGACACCTGCTCGGCAAACATCTTGGTGGCGCCGGCTACCTTGAGGTCTCGGTCCTGGGCTTCGAATCCCGCGACCTGTTCCGTGGTCGAGGTTCGCGCGTATCCGACGATCATAAGCCCGCTCCGTTCAACTAGCGTCTAAGACGTTGTAGCGGATGCATTCAGAAGGTCAACAACGATTTTGTTTGAACGAACCTGTCGAGGAGCTTTCATTCCGGCCTGAACGTTCAGCACGGGCAAGGGCTAAATGAACGCGCCTGCGACCGCCGCCAACTCGGCACAGACCCTGCTGAAGGTTCGGCATGTTTGCGCCACGTCTGTTTAGTCTCCATGATACGATCATCGTCGGCTCGTTTCACGGACCCTGGCGCCTGAGAGATGCGAGCGCTCTCCCGATTACGGGATAGTGCACATGGTTTCAGATCTGCCGCTTGCGGGGTTGAGCGTTCTAATCGTTGAGGATGAGCCGCTGCTTGCCTTCGAAGTGGTCGAGCACCTGCAGGCTTTTGGTGCCACGCCACTCGGGCCAATCCCTACCGTTGAAAGAACATTGAGGTTCATCGAGACGGCGGACCGTATCGACGCCGCGCTGCTCAACGTCATGCTTCGTGGCGAGGTCTCTTTCCCAATCGCTGATGAGTTATCCGAACGAGGTATCCCGTTCGTCTTCGTCACTGGCAACGATAGAGCCGTAAGAGAGCGCTTCCCTGACGTGCCGGTGCATCCGAAGCCTGCCGATATGGCTGCAATCGTGCTGACCTTGGCCGCAGTGATCAATAAGCGTCGCCGGGCATGACGGAGCGAGACGAACTTCCAGCGTCCTATCCGAACCGGTGGCTCTTCGTCGTCCTGACTATCCTAACTTCATCGCTGATCATGGTCGTCGTGGTCACGTCGTGGTGACAGCACTCCTGATCAGCAGCTTGGCACCGCATAAGGAGCTGTTAACCATCCTGCGCCACGATCCACCCATCAG
This sequence comes from Janthinobacterium lividum, assembly GCA_050920985.1. Lineage (GTDB taxonomy): Bacteria > Pseudomonadota > Alphaproteobacteria > Rhizobiales > Beijerinckiaceae > Lichenihabitans. The sequence goes on from JBPBQY010000070.1 coordinate 42,969, forward strand.
AGCAGCGCGATCCCCCTCGCGCGACATGATGCAGGGGGGCCGGTCCTGAACACCGGTCCCCCGTCTCTAATCAGACTGAATGGGCCGGAGGCCACGGCTGCACGGCGCGAGCGATGCGGGCCGTGAGTGGTCACGTGCGATCAGCGTGCTAGCCGCCGTCCTGCTCCGACCCCCAGCACGAGAACCGCACCGACGACCATCGACAGCGTATCGGTCGACAGAGAGACCGTTGGGTGGGCGTGCATGATGGCTTCGAGTAGCGGGTCGTCGTTCAGGATGTCGATGGCCACCCAGCCAAGTAGGCCAGCCCCGAACCAGACCACGATGGGCAGGCGATCGACCACCGCTTTAACGATCGTAGCGCCCATGATCACGAGAGGGACGGATAAGGCGATGCCGATCACCAGCAGCGTCGCGTTGTCTCGCGCGAGCGCTGCGATCGCCAACACGTTGTCGAGCGACATGCCAACATCGGCAACTGTGATGGCGACCACGGCGGACCAGAGTGAAACCGCCGGCTTGGCTTCCGCTTCGTGCCCGGCCTCATCCCACACCAGCTTTGCAGCCACGTAGAGCAGAAACAAACCGGCGACGATCCTCAGCCCTTCGACGCGAAGAAGATACGAGACGACGAAGGCCATCGCGATGCGGAGGACAACGGCGGCCAAAGAGCCAAGGACGAGACCCGCTCGCTGTTGAGATGTTGGTAGTCTGCGGCATACGAGGGCAATCACAACCGCGTTATCGCCCGACAACAACAGGTTGATCCAGATGATCCCGAGCAGGGGCAGAAGGAGGCTCTGATCCAAAGAAAGCCCCTGTAGAAAGCTCATCAGCGTGGCCGTCATTCAGCCGCGGTTGACGGCGGTGCGCTCGTCACACCGATGGGCGCTCGATACATGTCGAACGTCATCCGTTGCGCCGTGACGCCGAGTGCGGAGCGGATCTCGGCCAGCACTCGATGCTCGGCCGGATGAATGACGCCGTCGGCGGGGATCACGGACCGGCAGATCTTCACCAGCGCGGCGCAGAGGCGTGGCCGCCCAGCGATGCGGACCAGCGCTTCGCGGGCCATCAGGGTTCCGACTTCGACGTCGAACCGGTAATTGGCCTCATGGATGGCGAGGTCGGCGAGCACCATGTTCCGGTCGAAGGTCCTCAGCGCCGGATGCTCCTCCAGCAAGGACAGGAAGCAACTGCGCTCGGCGCGGGACGGCTCGCCGTCGGCATAGGACATCATCGCCACGCCGGCGATAAGGGCATCCCGAAAGACGGGTTCGCGGAACTCGGCCGCGTCGGCGGCGAGATCGGACGGCGGGCGGGGAGAGCGATAGACCAAGAGAACCTCCAAACGTCACGAAGGGCCTGCGCGACCGCTTCGGAGGGGAGGAGAGAGCGGACCGTCTCGGACCCCGTCGGAGCGGCGCCCTCGGACATCCGGGGCTCGCGCAGACTGATCCGACATCGCGCCGCCGACGGTGTCGGACGGCGCCAGAGGGGCCCGGCTCAGTGACAGCAAAGTGTCGTGATTGATGTCGGGGAGCAAGGGATGGTCGGATTACATCTCGTTCATGCGGCCAGACCAAGAGAGTGAGGACGTTCGGAAGGATCAGGCGCGTGATCGGCGTCAATCGCGATAAGCTTGCCGCCATCCTCTCCAGCGCCATCCCGACACGCTCGATCTCACACGCCAGCGGTGCCTTGTCGCCGCGACATAGCCGGTTAAGCATGAACCGGTCGAACCCCGCCGTAGCAACCAGCATGGCCCGCTCCCGTTCGAGGACGGACCATTCGGCTTCGGGCAGGACGGCAGTCCGACCGGGCTCGAGCTGCGAGCCACAGCGTCGAAGCGACGATGGAAGGATGCCCAAGCCAGACCCGCTTCGTGATGGCGATCGTCGATAATGCCGGTCTCGAGGAGGCGGCCCAGGGCCGTTGCCGATTTCCCCGGCATCGAGGATGAAGCGGCAGCCACATCAGCGTGAGCTTGGCTTGTAGTGACCTGGCAACGGCGGGTATGGCGGGCAGACGAACAATTGCCAGGACGCCATCGTGACCCCGGATCGCCAGAACGCCATTGCCGCCCGTGCCCACCAGATCTGGGAGGAGAGCGGCCACGCCCACGGGCAGGACGAACAGCACTGGCGCCAGGCCGAGCGGGAGATCGGCGAGGCCGAGACCCGTATCGTGGCGGTCGAGCAGTTCAACGCCGAGCCGGTCGAGGCGTCCGCCAAGCCGGTCAGGAAGCGGGTCGCCAAAGCGGCGGAGCCTGCAGCCGAGGTTCCGGTCGCACCGGCCCGGAAGCCTCGTGCACCCCGCAAGGCGTCGGCCGTCTCAACGTCGTCGTGACGTACTTGGCCTTAAATGGGCCGGGGGTGAGCACCTACTCCCTGTAGCGCCCACCCAGCAAACATCAGCTCTGCGGCGAAGAGAAGAAAGTGAGAAGCACTTTGCCTTTTTCGCCGATGAGGCACACGAACTTGCGGGGCTTGTCGTTCTTGGCTGTCTCGATGCGAGCATCGCCGAGAATGACGGTCCTGACCTCCGTATCGCCTACCATGGCGTCGGCCTTGCTCTGAGTGAGATTGGTGGCATCAAGCACCAAGTCTTTAACGCTCTTATCCTGCTCCTTGAGGGCGATCAGCCCCGAGTTCTGACAGGCCTCGACCTCTGGGGTGGTTCCAGCAGCGAAGGCCGGAGCGGAAATTAGAGCCGATGCCGTGAGCACGCCCAGGACGCAGATCTTGATGGTGGAACGCATGTGACCTCCCGTATGTGCCGCCCCAGGGCGACTACGGGGAGGTCACGTCTCAATAGCGCTATCGGTTCCTCTAAGTAGGTGCTTAGACGAGCGTTGGGGCCACCCGGCACCGCCCGTCCAAAGCCTGCAGTAGGTCGGCCGGCGGGCGGACATGTCGTGGTCATGGCATGTCCGCCAGCTTCGGCGGAGAAGCTGCGGGCTTGGTTGGCGGATCAATCTGCATATAATGAGTTTCTGCTCATTTAGGATTAATGCAATGAAGACCTCCAAGACCGCGCTTGCTGCAACCACGCTGGCCATCTCCCTCGCTTGCACGGCTCCTGCCGCTCATGCAGCGTCGGCCCACAACTCGCAGGCTGGGGCGAACGGTCCCACGACGAATAACGATGCACCTACAGGTCGCCATCCGAAGTCCATGGCTGCAGCAAGTGCCGCAAAACCCAAGAAGGCAATGTGAGCAGCACGCCGGTTTAGCTGCGGCACTACCCGTTCGGGATCCCTCGACATCGGCCATCCATTTCCCGCCGGCGTTTCGGCGACCTCCCGTTGGGAGCGCTACGGGAGCCGGCGAGAGGATCAGCCGTCCTCGTTTTGGCCGCTGTCCGGCTTGTCCTTCGTCTTGTCCTGCCGGTTCGCATCGTCGGCAGCCGGAAGGCTCGACTTCGGGTCGGGTGCCTTGGAGCCGGCGCCGGGCTGGTTCTTTGCCTTCGCTTTGTCGTTCGGGGTCGCTTCGGTCATATCGTGGTCCTCCAGCCGGCAGAGCGGGGCCGGTTCCGAGGACAACCGCGGCGACGGGGCCGAGTTCAGCTGTAGCAGAGGCTACAGCTCGACGCCGAGAAGACACTTTTCCGGCGGCTATCCGCAGAGGGAATCGACCTCGATTGTCGAGCGGCAGGCGGCGCGGTAGCGTGCAACTGCCGGGGAATCCCGGTAGTTCGCTGGACACCGCCCATGCGCCTCGCTGTCATCACTGTAGCCTTGCCGCTGGTGCTGCTGGGCTACATTCCTGCCAAGGCCGACGAGTGTTCCGAGCTGTGGTTCAGCCGGAATCAGATCTACAAGGGCGCGGGCTACTGCTTCAAGACGACCCGCGCCATAGCCGCCTTCGGCAACGCTGGGTGTCAGTACGACGACATGCGGGACGTGCCGCTCTCCGAGAAGGACAGGATCGCCGTTGGTCGATACGTCCGCGAAGAAGCCGTGCTCGGGTGCCGGTCGTGAAGGCCGTTCTCTCCACCGGCGTCGGGTCGCCCATGCGACTTGCCCTTGCCGCCGCTGTTCTACTGGTCGGTACCGTGCCGGGATGGGCGGCGTCGACCGACATCAGCGCCCCGAAGATTATCGCCTTTGCATCCGGGACCTGCACTGTGACGGTTAATGGGGCCGACGTCGGTTGTCAGGGGAAGGCGATCGGCACCGTCCTGGCAAATGGACACCACCTCTTCGACTTCACATCCAAGGATCTCGATGTCGTCGGGTTCGCAGGAACCCGAGTGCAGCGGATCGAGCCCACAAAGCCGATGCTGTGGGTTGAGCACGTTTATCTCGGAAACAATCAGTACGACGCAGACGGATCGTGCAGTTACGAGACAGAGGACGCTAACGACAAGGCCTTTCACAAAGTCGAGTGCAAAGCGTTGCTGCATGATGGCCGCAAGATCATCGCAAGTCTGGACGGTAAGTCCAGTGGCAAGCCGGATAGCATGACCGCACAGGCGGGAAGCGACACCGATCCCGAAGGCAATCCTGAATCATCTTGCGAGAAGGTCGTCCGTCTTCACGGAATGCTTTCGCGTGCGCAGTTTCAATGTGGGTACAGAAGCTACAACCGCAGCCTTATAAACAAAGCTGCCGAGTGCGCGCATGACATCGGGGATGCTAAAATGAAGAGCAAGCTCGAAAGCGGCATGCACGATTTTGACGCCAACGAAAATGAGAAGGGACACAAGGGTATTTGTTCGGATTTGCTGCGAGCGTTTCCCCAGTACGTGAGGAAGTAATGCGATGAGCGCGAGCCGCGTTAAGGTAGGCTGAGAGTTACTGCTGACTTCCTTGCATGTACCGGATGCGATCCTGGGCGTCACGTCGAGCCGAGAGCTTGTGCGCAGAATCGAGGCCTGATTTGGCGTCGGCTCCATGTACGTGGAATGTGTCCCCGTGCCGCTCGAAATGATGGTGATTTCTGCTGGCGTTGATCGAAGCTGAGAGGGCTGCAGACACACCGAGATGGTGAGCACTCGGGTTGAGAATGGAATGAAGCGTGCCTGCAGCAGCATGCTTGGCGATCATCTCGTGCATCTTCGAGAGGTTGGGCAGCGGCTTCGTAGCCGCACTATGCATCGCATCAGCAAGTTTTTGATGTGCGGGATCGAGGTTGGATTTCACCACCTCAACCTTCGCCACCTCGCCAGGGTGCTGATTAGTGGCGTGACCCAGCTCGCCCCTCGCGAACATTGGTCGGGTCGTCTTGATGTATCGCCCTAGCGTGCGGAAGGGCAGTTTCAGCGTGCCGTCTGCTTCGCGTTCAACGTGGTCGCCTGAAGCGGAAGAGGGTGTGCCGTTGACATAAACAGTAGGGTTGAACCCTCGATAATATCCGTATCGCTGAGCTTTGGCTCTGCCCCGGTTTCCGGGCCGCTCATAGTCGTCGACAAGGGCGTCAATCATGGCTGGCCCATTGTTTCCCTGAAGGGCATGCCAAGTCGTGGGATATTTGTTCTTCATCTCCCATATTGCCGCCTTGGTCTGCTCGGCGACGGACATGTTCATCGGCTGTTTGCCGAACTTCGCTGCGATGGCCGCCGTCCGAGTGGGATCCCATTGCACGATGCCTTGAGCGTAATGCGTGCCATCCCAGTGTCTGTCGTGGGGCACAGCCAAGCCCTCGCCTGACATGTTCGCGATGAGCGCGCGAGCTGCTGTGGGCGATAGTCCTTCGGCAAGTGCCGCTGCATAGGCCTCCTTCTGATTGGCTGCGAGAGCGCCCTTGGCGGGGCGAGAAGCGCCACCAGCACTGAACCCTCCGCCGGCAGCCGCTCCAGCACTGCGCAGAGTGCGACCGATGGCTCCCGTCACGCCACCACCACCGCCACCACCAACCGATGCCTCATCCGCCTTGTCGGCCAGCTTCTTCACGCCCTCGGCGGTCTGGATGATGGCGTCCTTGACGCGCCCATCCTCCGCGCCGGAGCCGCCGCCCAGTCCGATCTTCTGCTTGACCCAGTCCCAGAGGCCGCCTCCATGAGCCTTGCTGAACGCCTCGCGCTCCGCAGCGGTCATCTCGCCGGCAGGGAGGGTGTTGTTCGCAAGCTTCCGGGCGCGCTCGGCGGGATCCGTCGTGACGGGGGCGGTGGGGGTGCTCTCGGCCGATGCGCCGGCCACTACGACAGGGTTGAGGGCGATGCCAAGGGCGGCACCAAGGCCACCTCCAAGGATGGCCTGGAGCCCTGTGAACTTGACGAGCAGGTTGGCGATCGTCGGCAGGATGCGGGCCGCGGCGAGCGCGGCGAATGCCTCTAACGCTCGGCCATAGTTCTCGATGGCCTGAGGGTTCTGTTCGATCTTTTTGGCAAGCGCGTCGAAGCCGTTCATCATCGGCACGAAGAACTCAGCATCGAGCTTCGTGTGGATGATCCTCAGATCAGCCTCTAGGTTTCCATAGGCTTGATCGACCTTGCGCGCGTCCTCGGCGGCTTTATTCGGGTCGAAATTGAATGCCTTCAGCTTATCATCGTAGGCGTTCAGCCCCTTGTGGGTCTCAGCGGGGTTCCGCAAGGCATTGATGGCGTTGTCACCCGAGACACCAAGTTGACCGGCCTGTATACGGGCCAGATTGAGCGGCAGACCTGCAAGGTGAGATCCGAAGCCCTCAAGCAGTTCGTCGTTATTGAGATCCTTACCGTTCTTGTCCTTGGTTCGAACACCCATCCTTTCAAGGACTTGTCGATAACCTTGTGGGTTTGACTGGACCGTCTTGCTGAACCCCTCTAGGGCGCCCGTGGCTTCGCCCTCATCGACCCCTTGTTGACGGAGCGCGAACTTGAACCGTTCGATGCCGGCGACGGATGCCCCGACGCGCTGGGACTGGACGGCCAAACGAGAAAGACCGGAAGCGGTCCGCTCCACACCGGTCAGGAAGGCGCCGAAGGGCGCCGCTGACAGAGCACCGGAGAGGCCAGTGGCGAGCGCCTGGGAGAACGATGCGAACCTAAGGAGCCCAGTTTCCACCTCCTTGAACTGGGCTGTCCGGATCTCCCTCGACTTTTTGGCGCGATCCTTTTCGAACTCCGTCGCCTTGCCGGCCTCCGCCTTATGTCGTGCCGTTATCTTGCCCGCAGCGTCCGCCTCGAGGCCAAGCATCTCGAGCAAGACCTTCTGCGTGAGCTCGCGGCGCTCTTCCGCTGCTTTCGCCTCAGCCTCGGCGCGAGCAGCCAGCCACTTACTCAGGTTAGAGGCGACCTTCGCCCCGGCCGCGGCCTCGACCTCGACGCGCTTCGCCGCGCCCGCCTGGGCGGTGGCGGTGAGCTTCGCTTCCGTCTGCTTTGCCAGCGCGTCGACCTTGGCGGCGCCGGAGGGGTCAGTTACGAAGCCGATTTCGTAGAGGAAGTCTTTCAGGCTGTCCGACATTGGGTGGTCCTAGTTCAGGAGTAGCCGAGGCCGGCTTGGGTTGCGTTCACATTCTGTCCGACACCGATCGTCGTCAGGGTCTGGCTCCAGTCTGGGCCACGAGTGTCCCCTCTAGTCAGCATGTGTATGACGCGATACCTACCATTCGTGCTGAGTTGGTTTGATAGCTGCGCTTGTCTGTCTGCTGATCCAGGAATGACCGGACTGGTGCTGACCGACGGCGATACGATTGATGACTGCACCTGGATTGTCGAATTTAGCTGGATAGCTGGATTGATCAGGCATTGCACGATGATGCCTTCAACTCGCTGAATAGGCTGATTGATCATGCCGCTTGTTGAGCTGAGTATGACCGGACCAGCCCCCGGCACTTCAGCCGATCGATGGATGATATCGAGCTTGTTTCCCGACAAGGTGAAGGTGGCGCCGTACTTCAGTGCGACCTCACGAAGGAAGTCACGAGCCATGCCAACCAGCGGTATGCCCCGCACGAACCGGGGCTGTGTCAGGTCGATGCCGACGATCTGCCCCATCGAGAACCCAGGCTGCGCGTCCTGCATCGCCTTGAGACTGGCGTTGACGATGTCCTGATGCGTTGATCCCGCAGCAAGTGTCGTGTTCACCCTGGCCCTATAGGCTAGATCTGAGTTGGCACACCATATGCGAAGCATGGTGGTGGTGAAGTTATCGGTCTTCTCGCCGTATTGCGTTTCGACGATCTGACCCCTGAATATCTCACCCTCACCCGATCCGAACTCGAAGCCTGCCGTAAAGACAACCTCCTTGAACTCGCCTTGAACCTTCGCTGCTGTGGTCGGGCTAACGTTGTAGAGAGTGAACTGCGCGAGATCAGGCGATTGTAGTGTGTGACTTTCGATTTCGAATGCGATCTTCAGTCCATATAGCCCGCTGCTATGCGCGACCATGTCGCTGCCCGACCCGCCCGACAGCGAGAGGGTGCAGGTGCGGCCGAAGTTCGCGTTAGAGGGGGTCCCGCTCATGCCATCCTCACCACGAGCACGCTCTTGCCCGAGGCTATGGACGTGTCCCGGTACAGGCCGCCGATCGGCACGGGTGGCGTAAGGGCTGCCGCGGCGGCGTCGCTCGTGGCGACGGGCAGGAGGTGAGCATCGACATGGCCGAGCCCGACGACCTGTGGGGTAGGCAGCGTGCCGGAGAGATCGCCCGACAGAGCGCCAACATTGGAAGAGGCCGCGCCGGAGCCGAGCGAGGAACCACCGACGCTCCCGGCCGGAAGGCCTAGCCCTCCAGGCGGGCAGTCGAAGCTGATCGCGGTAGCCGATTGAAGCATGACCCCGCCGAGCGTGGCGGTGACGCTATGCTTTCCGTCCAAGGCCGAGATGAGCGAGCCGAGGACTGGATGGGCTCGGACGAAGTTCGTCCCGCCCGAGGCCATGGCCGACATGAAGGCGCCGGTCCCGTGGTCGACCCCGTGGGTGTGCTCCGTCGCGCCGTCGACCGCACGGCCGAGAACGCCTTTGGCGGCCTGGGCGATGTGGTCGATGAACTTCGTCGCCATGGTGAGGGGATCGAAGGTCGGGCTTGCAGCCGGCGTCGAGGGATCGGCCGAGAAGCTGCGGACGCCCTGTGTCGGATGGACCTCGTGGAGGTGGAGTTTGTCGTCCGACCGGAGATGTGCCGCTTGGGTGTCGATCTGCTGAAGGGCGCGCGGCATTGAGCGCAAGCCCGGAATAGCGATGCCGTCCGACAAGCTATGGGTCCGATCAGTGATCGGCTGCTGTGTCCCGCCAGACTGAAACCATGTGTCATGTGCCCGACTCGCGAAGATCGTCAGGATCTCGTCGCCCTTGGCGATGCCGTGCGTCAGGGTCATGCCCGCACCGCCCGGATAATGCACCGGCACGTCGGGCAGCACCGGATAGTCCGCGTAGGTCGTCTCCGTCAGGGTCGGATCAAGGACTTGTTGCTTGATCGTCGGTTGCGCCACCAACGTTTTGCCATCGCTATTCTCGGTGACCTGGGACACCATCGACGTGTGGAGGTGCTTCTGAAGCCCGGCGAAGGAGGCGCGGAACGCTTCCTCGGGGCCGCTGTCGAACAGTTCACGAAGGTCAGGCATCGAACGCCCCCTTGCCAACATCGTGGAGCACGGCGCGGCGGAACGTCATCACCTGCGAATAGATCTCTTCGCGGAGGTCCAGGGACAGCTTGAACACGTCGTTGTCGGTGCCGTGGAAGACAGGTACGGACGCGACCGCCGCGATCGCCTTGACCAAGGCGGCCTGGGCTTCCGAGAAGTTGCCGGTCGCCATGAGTGGGGTCAGCGCGGTCATCAGACCGTTGGCGCAGTCGAGGAAGACATCCTGGTCGAAGGGCGCAGGTGCGCGAGGATTGCCGGCCCACCAAGCCCCTACGGCCGTGAGGTTCGACTCGGAGAGTGCGGGGCCAAGCTGCATGCTCACCTCTGCTTCACGATGTAGGTGACGCTGCGGAACAGCGATCGTGTGTCGAGCAGGGGCGCCGCCAGCCCGGCGTCGTGCAGCACCTCGTCGGGCACGCCCTCGCCGCGGAGCTTCAGGAAGTTGCGGGCGTTCCGGCTCGTGGCGGCACCGGAGAGCTTGCCGGTATCGGGATTTCGGCGGCGGGCGCGCGCCTCGATGGTGCGGTCGCTGAGGGGGGCGAAGCCGCCAGCGATCATCACGCCTTGGATCGACGCGACAGCGGCGAGGCCGGCTTCATCGAACCCGTTCTTGATCTCGGCCGGCTTACCCGAGAGGGCAGAGACGACGGCCTTGGTCATGCCTTTGGTGATGGCGGGGAGGGCCGCGCGGACGCCAGGATCGAGGAAGGGACGAGCGGGAAGGTTCATCTCCGCGTCGCCCGTCTCCATCAGGTAGCCAATGACGGCATTATTCGGCGGGTTCTTCTCGCCCGGAGCGGGCTGGCGCGGTGCCGAGTCGCCCGGGATGCCCACCAGCAGCCGGGTGCGGATGAGCTTCTCCACGCTCTTCTGGATGGGGCCGATGCCGGCACCCTTCGATGAGACCTTCGCTCTAGCCGGCACGCTGACCTCCGGGGGCGTAGCGGGCCGCAGCGGCGATCGCCAAGCGCTCACCCTCAGGCTCGGCCGCCGCGAACAGGGCGTTTATGTCCATGCCGCTATCCTGCCGGTCGGCCCATTCCCGGAGGTCAAGGAACAGGTCGTGGGTCTCGCCTTCGATGTGTTCCAACGGCACTGCGTGGTGGCGGAACAGGTAGCGGGCGAGATCGAGAAGACCGACGTCGCGGCTGGACATCGGGGTTCGATAAGCCGGGTGGTCATGGAACGACATCACGCGAGCGTCAGACATGGTGGAGCCCTCCGGCGATGAGCCGCGCGACGAGCGTCTCGATCGCCGTGCGCGGGACGATGCGAATGGGAATGGACCGTGCACCTCGGTGGCTTCCGTCGCCGAGAAGAGGCGCGGAGCGCCCTGGGGTGGGTCGGAGCTGAACGGCCATCATGACCTGGCCCTCACCCGCGTCCCGACCTTGCCATGCCAGCTATCCGGCGGAGGGCCGGCCACGGCGTCGGTGGAGCCGAGGATGGTCAGCCCATGCTCGCGGCAGGGACCCGGGCCGTAGAAGGCCAGGCAGGCATCAGGCGGGACGTGGTCGACCGTCACCGCGTCAGGGAAGCGGTGACTTGAGGTGGCGGCGATGACCGTGGTCGAGAGCGCGGCACCCAGCGCGAGGGTGCGCAGGCCGGAACGGCGTAAATCGGGGGAAGTAGAGATCCGATCGGGCACAGCACCACCTTGTTCGCCCGAGGGCGGGGAAGGGGGCTGCGGATGCGTGGGCATCCCGATAGCCAAGGCGACCACTCACGTGGGGGTCGGCGAGAAGATTATGCGTCCGATATCGGCCGATTGCAAGAAGGCTTCAGCTTCTCGCCAAGTCAGCCACCCCGTATCCGAGGGCTAGCGAACTAGTGGCACGCAACTTGCGGCGTTCTCCAGCCCATCGGGGCGCATCGTCAGGGTCAGGGGACAGCTATGCCACAGGAGATATTCGCTCTCGATACCAACGCGATGCCATGGGGCGATATGCATGTCGAAGACATCGACGCGCGCCTGCCAGTCAAGGGTTTGATCTCGGATCCAGACACGGGGATGTCAGTAACGAAAATCGTCTACAAGGCGGGCTTCACCAACATCACGCACTGGCACAACTGCTCGCACGGCATCTACGTGCTCGATGGCATATTCCGAACAGGCGGCAAGGATTATGGGCCAGGTTGCTTCATCTGGTTCCCGGAAGGCGTCGTGCACTCGCATGGTGCGGGCGAGGTGACGGATGCGACCTTCCTGTTCATCACGAACAAGCCGTTCGACATCAACTATGTGCACCTCGGCAAGGAGCCTCCCGTGAAGGCCTAGGGTCTGCCCTCAATTAGATTGACGGAGCGGACCTCAGAGAAGGTGGCGAGCAGGTCTGAACGAGGATACCAGAGCGCGATGTGGAAGCGGGTCAGTCCTTCGTTTCGGTGTTGGTGAGGCAATGATCTCAAGGGGTAACTGCGTAGCGATGGTCGTCACCGTCATCATCTCCGGGGGCTTCGCGCTCGCCTATCAGGCGGCTATTCCGGAGTTCGAGCGCGAGACAGGCATCGCGGTCAAAACGTTGTCGGGAGCTTCACAGGGAACCGGGCCGAAGACGATCCGCCACCAGCTCGAACACGGCACCCAAGTCGATGTCGTGATCCTCTCGAACGAGGGGCTTCACGATCTGATCGGAGCAGGCCGTATCGCTGAAGGGTCGGCCGTCGAGCTCGCCACAGCACCGCTTGCAGCAGCTGTGCGCACGGGCGCCCCCAGGCCGGAGATCGGCTCCGTCGAGGCCCTCACACGCACCTTGTCGGCCGCGCGCCTGGTCGTCATGCCGGGCAGCACGAGCGGCCTCTTCATCCTCAACCACATCCTGCCGAAGCTCGGCATCGCCGACACGGTCCGGTCGAGGGTCTACCCGAGAGGAACGGACTCCGCCGCCGCCCTTGCGTCCGGCGAGGCTGACATCGCGCTCGGGCCCATCAGCGAACTGGTCAACATTCCCGGAGTCGAGCCGATTGGGCCGCTGCCCGACGAGGTCCAACTCGTGCAAACGTTCACCGCTGCCATCCTCGCTGGAGCCCAGAACCCAGAGGCCGCCAAGCTACTAACGGCCTTCTTAGGCTCTGACAGAACCACAGCAGCGATCAGGAGCGTCGGTATGGAGCGGGTTCAGAACGGCCAACCGGTGTAGGCTCGGTAGAGGTCAGAGACAGACCCGCACAGCCAGTCTGATTGGGTTCAGACCCTAGCGGAGCTCCTGTCGCCCGACGCCCTCCCAGGTGGTCAAGGCCGACGCTGCCGCGACTGGGTCGGCCTGGATACGGTATACGGTCTGCCGCTTGAGACCCGTGGCTTCCGCGACGGCGGAGACGCCGGAGCCCTGGGCGAGCATGTCCCGCACAGTGTTCATCTGTCCCCGGGTGAACGATGGCTTCCGACCACGATAGGGGCTGGCGTCGCCTTTGGCCTTCGCGTGGGCAACGCCCGCCTTCTGTGCCTCCTTCGTCGCCTCGGCCTGGGCCTGAGACAGGGCCGCCATGAAGCCGATCAGGGCGTCGCGGACGGCGGCCTGCATCGGGTCGGTGGTCGCGCCATCGAACACCAGGCCGTTGATGATCGTGCGAACCACGACACCCCGGCGCATGAACTCGCGGATCGTATCCGTCACGTCAGCATAGTTTCGGCCGAGGCGGTCGACCCACCGCACCACCAGCGTGTCGCCGGCGCGGAGGATGTCGAACAGGCGGCGCCCTTGCGGACGATCGGCCAACCGGATCGAGACACCGGACACACCTTCGTCCGACACGATCTCGTCGATCTTGAAGCCGGCCGACTCGGCCTGGCTGCGCTGATGGGCGATGGTTTGTTCCGAGGTCGAGACCCGCGCGTAGAAGACCGTCCGCATCGCCCTGTTCCGTCCTTTGTGGTGTTGTCCACATAGACTATGTCCGTTAGGCGATTGCAACCCTAGTGGACACTGTTTTCAGGCCTCCCTTGTCCGTCCGCTAGGGCATACCTTAGCGGACACGCAAAAACGCATGGCTCAACGCTGGCGCTTGAACATGGACCTACAGAGCCGCCGCCGTTGATCCCTCGACCCGCAAGGCCCCGTCCCTCGCGATCTCGCCCGCCAGCTCCCGAGCTTTGATGATGGCATGGGCTTCGTTCCATGCGGTCTCACCCTGGTCCTCGATGAGAACAAGGAACGTCACGGGGTCGCTCACCCTTCCACTATCGTCCAGGCTGCGAACATCCACGCCGTAGCGCACCATGCCGGCGACAGGCACATGTCCCGGTGCATGGGAAGCCGAGTAGCTGAAATGATCCGTCTTCCACATGCGCCCCTCCGTGCAGGGGCACACTGTATCACGGGCGCCGAGGCATCACTGTCCAGCACGATGGCCGCGCTTACCAAGGAACGGGAGTGAAGCCGTGTTCGACATTGCCTTCTGGAGCGGCATCGGCACATCGGCCGTCACGGGGATCATCACGTCGGGGCTCGTGGCCAGCGTCGTCCAGGCCGTCTTCAAGGCGCGCTATGATCGGCAGCTTGAGACCTTGAAGGGCAGCATGGCCGCAGAGACCGGGCGAGAGATCGAGCGGCTTAGGGCCGAGAGCACGATCGCGGCCGAGCGCTTCAAGAAGAGCTACGGCCTACTCGCCGAACGGCAAGCGGAATCGGTCGAGACTATCTACAAGCACCTCGCCGAGATCCATCTCGCGCTGCTGCGCCTCGTATCCCCAGGACGGTTCGGCGGAGAGCCGACCGACCCAGAACTGTTGCAGACCCTCCACATGAAGCGATGGGAGGGGATGGACTATTTCAGGGCCAAGCGCCTCTTCCTGCCAGCCGACCTCGGCACAGAGATCGACGCCCTCTATGCGAGGGTGGCGGGCAGCGAGATGGCGTTCCGCTTCAACGTCGGCGGTATGGAACGGTCCGCACGAGAATGGGGAGAGCAGGCGAAGCTATGGGATGAGGCGAACGGCGAGATCGCCGTCACGCTACGAGGCCTCGAAGCCAAGTTTCGGTATCTGCTCGAAGGCGGGGTGATCTGACGATTGCGCCAGAGCGACGTCGGACGTGAAGAGACGCATGGGTCAGCGGTCCTCAACCCTCTCCATCAGCACCTTGCCGCGCTCCACTCCGCACCATGAGGAACAGGCCAGCCGACAGCGCCACGTTGAGCGCCGCGACGCCGATCAGCACGGCGAGGGTCCCGCCTGTGCCCACGACGCCCAACAGTAGCGATCCCACGAGGGGAGCCGCCGCCTGCGCCATAAGGTTCGGCAGCGCGATCCTGCCCATCAGGACGGGGTAGCGTTCAGGCCGCACAAGGGCGAGCGGCAGGGTCCCCCGCGCGATGCTTTCCAGCCCGATGCCAGCACCATAGAGGACAAGGGCCAGCGTCAGCCATGGTCCCCCAAGCCACAACGCGACCATACCGAGGCCGACCAGCGCCGTCGCGGCGAGCTTCGTCCAGATCGGGTGATGCCGCTTGGCAATCGCCAGCTCGACCGCCCGCGCCCCGACCTGTGAAGGACCGACCAGAGCGCCGAGCGCCACTGCGGCCGATACCGCCAGCCCCTTGCCTTGCAGCACCGTCAGCAGATGTACCGACAGCAGCGCCGAGACGAACGAGGCCAATGTGATCGCGGCAGCCAGGAGCGGCAGCAGCCCCGGTGCCGTGGTCGCCACGGGCAACGTAGCGGCTTCAGGGACGGCGGCGGCGATCCCTGCCGGCGCGCGGACCGTCTCGCGTGGCAGGGCCAGCAGATAGACCGGCAACGAGACCCCGAGCTGAATGCCCGCGTAGGTCAGACAGGCCCCGCGCCAGCCGAGGTAGGTCACGAGGAATGCCGACAAGGGCCAGCATACCGTGCTGGCGAAGCCGCCGAACAAGGTCAGTGTCGTGATGGCCGAGCGCCCACCAGTCCCATAGAGGCGGCCAAGGGTGGCGAAGGCAGGATCATAGAGGCCCGCCGCCATGCCGAGGCCCATCACGATCCATGCCGCGAGGAACAGCGGCAGGGACGGTGCCAAAGCGAGGCCGCACAGCCCGGCGGCCAGCAGCACCGCACTTGCCATCAGGACCGGCCGCCCGCCCCGCCGTGCGATCACGCGGCCGACATAAGGGGACGCCGCCGCCGCGATCACCAGACCGGCCGACAGGCCGCCCACAACCCACGACAGAGACCACCCTGTGTCCGTTGCCACAGGTCCGGCCAGCACCGCCGGGAGATAGTAGCTCGACCCCCATGCCAGAATTTGGGTGACGCCGAGCGCCGAGATGACCGGCCAGCGACGGGCCGGAGCCCCTGCCGCGACGGTCGCTGCCGTCACCGTATCTGGCCCAGAGACATGCGGGCTTCGAGCTTGGCGGCGTCTTCCTTCCGCTCGGAATAGCGGTCCGTCAGCTGATCGATGTGGGGCCGCAGCAGGACGGTGAAGCGCACCAGCTCCTCCATCACATCCACGATCCGGTCATAGTAGGGCGACGGCTTCATGCGCCCGTCCTCGAACTCCTTGTAGGCCATGGCGACGCTCGACTGATTGGGGATCGTCACCATGCGCATCCAGCGGCCGAGCAGGCGCAGCGTGTTCACGGCGTTGAAGCTCTGTGATCCCCCCGATACCTGCATGACGGCGAGGGTCCGCCCCTGGGTAGGCCGCACGCTGCCGATCGACAGGGGCAAATGATCGATCTGTGCCTTCATCAGGCCCGTGATGGTGCCGTGCCGCTCGGGGCTGCACCAGACATGACCTTCCGACCACAGCGACAGATCGCGCAGCTCGTGGATGGCCGGATGATCGTCGCCCTTCACCTGATCGGGAAACGGCAGGTCGGACGGGTCGAAGATGCGGGTCTCCGCCCCGAAGAAGCGCAGAAGCCGCGCCGCCTCCTCCGTCGCCCGCCGTGAATACGATACGTCCCGCAGCGATCCGTAGAGCAGCAGAATACGCGGAGGATGCCCCTCCGGTCCGAGCCCTTGCGCCGGTCGGTCGAGCGCATAGCGCCGATCGAGCGCGGGCAGGTGGTCGGGGTCGGGCAGCTCGAGCAGACGGGCCATAGGCTGGCTCCTGTTGTTATGGGGTGATGACGGGGAGCCAGGCGGCGAGCGCCAGCAGCGTCACCAGGAGCACGGGCGGCGTGATGACGAGCCCGACCCGCATGTACTGCCCCCATGTAATCGTCTGGCCCTTGGTCCCGAGGACATGCAGCCACAGCAGCGTCGCGAGGCTGCCGATCGGCGTGAACTTCGGGCCGAGGTCGCAGCCGATCACGTTCGCATAGACCATCAGCTCGCGTGTCAGCGGCGACAGGTCCGGGGCCTGCTGGATCGACAGCGCGCCGATCAGCACGCTCGGCATGTTGTTCATGACCGACGACAGGATGGCAGCCGCGAAGCCGGTGCCGACCGTCGCTGCCCACGGCCCATAGGCGGCAAGGCCGACGAGCCCCCGCGCCAGATAATCCGTCAGTCCAGCATTCTTGAGCCCGTAGACCACGAGATACATGCCGAGGCTGAACAGCACGATCTGCCACGGCGCACCGGTCAGCACCTTGCGCAGATCGATCACGCTGCCCCGCCTGCCCTGAAACCAGCGCCCGGCGAGCGCCAGCAGGACGAGCGCCCCGGCACAGGTGACGACCGACACCGGCACAGCGAAGGGCGCGGTGACGAAATACGCCACCAGCAGCAGCCCGAGCAGCGGGAAGGCCGCCTTGAACACGAGCGGGTCGCGGATCGCGTCAGCCGGGCGTTCCAGTTGCCCGACCGCGTAGGACGGCGGCACGTCGCGCCGGAAATACCACCACAGGACCAGCAGCGTCGCGGCGAGCGAGATCAGGTCCACCGGCACCATCACGGCGGCATAGCGCCCGAAGGCGATCCCGAAGAAGTTGGCGCTGACGATGTTGACGAGGTTCGAGATCACCAGCGGCAGCGAGGTCGAGTCGGCCACGAACCCGCAGGCGATGATGAAGGCGAGCGCGGCAGCAGGCTTGAACTCCAGCCGGACGAGGATCGCCAGCACGATCGGCGTCAGCAGCAGGGCCGCGCCGTCATTGGCGAACACGGCCGCGATCGCCGCGCCGAGCAGAAACACGAGAGGGAACAGCCGTCGCCCCCGGCCGCCGCCCCAGCGGGCGATATGCAGCGCCGCCCAATGGAAGAAGCCCGCCTCATCGAGCAGCAGCGAGATGATGATGAGCGCCACGAAGGTGAAGGTCGCGTCCCAGACGATATGCCAGACAATCGGGATATCGCCCGGATGGATCACCCCCAGAGCGAGTGCCACAGCAGCCCCGGCGAGCGCGCTCCAGCCGATGCCGAGGTCTTTAGGCTGCCAGATGACGAACAGCAGGGTGACGAGGAAGATGGTAAGCGCGAGCATCAGGGGATCAGGCCGGGCCGAGACGTT
>JBPBQY010000023.1:0-58389 GCA_050920985.1 Janthinobacterium lividum
GTGGCGACGATCGATCGTTACATCGCCCACACCAACGACGATCCCAAGCCCTTCAGGTGGACGGCCTCAGCCCCCAGCATTATGGCCAAGCTCAGGTTGAACCAGCCGAATGACTCAGAGCACTAGGGCACGGATCAGGCAAGTATTTTATAGCGAATTGTGAAGTGTTCTCAGTTCTAAGCTCTTTCGATAACAAGCTCATCCGTCTCGCATTATCGCGGCGTCGCTTCAGGCGATCCAGTAGCTCAAATCGAATCTCTGCTGCTTGAAAACTGACCAAACACTTTAGTGCGATTTCGGCGGCAGAATTACACCTTTGCACTAGTGCCTCTGGCATCAGGAATGATGCCGCAAACACCTTCGCTTGATGCTCGGCCGAGCAAGCCGGCGGGATGAATGCCGGCCTAGTAGGTTCCGCCGTCTTACGATAAAGCGTGCGACCTTGATGCAGGAACGCATGACCCAATTCGTGAGCTACAGTCATTCGCGCTCGCGCAGAGCCCGATCTTGCCGCCTCGGCGACGCTTTTCTTCAACTCGATTGTAACTGTACGTTTCGCGTATACTGTTCGGCCGTCGTCGCTCTCCATCTCGAGATCGCTCATCTCTTCGTAGACAAGACGCTTCGGACCGAAGACGGTCATGATAGTGCCGGCGGTTAAAATTCCGAAAACGTCGATCTGTCGATGAGCGTCGACTTTCAGTTCCCTCAATGCGTCCAATGCAAGAGCGCGCACTTCTTCATTTGATCGCGAATCGACTATGTAATCCAGCATAAACTACTTCCTCAAAGCTTGTGAAAGCGCCAATTCGGCGGAAAAAGCTCATTTTATTTCTCCTTCTTACTTTGGGGATAGATCCAGGCGCAAAGATCGCGCCTGGGCGTAGTTGAGGGTTTGATCTCTCCGTAATTAACGGAGATCGTACACTTTCAGAGCCTCACGAACAGCCCGTCGTCGCACCGCAGGTCTCGCATTTGAGACAGGTGCCGTTGCGGACCATGGTGAAGTTGGCGCATTCCGGGCAGGACTCGCCGACATAGCCCTTCATGCGCGCTTCGGCCTGCTTGTCGGCCACGGCGGCCTTAGCGGCGGCGAAGCCCTGCGGCTCGCTCCAGGCCAGGGCGGTGAGTTCTGTCGCGGTCTGGACCTCGGCTTCGCGCTTCAACGCAGTCGCGCCCTCGACGCCATAGGCCTTCACCGGGGCCACACCCCCGCGGGTATCGGGCGCGGCAACCGTGCGGCCGCCACCGACCAGCATGAAGCGGTCCGGCTTGGAACGCACGAGCCCCTTCGACACCGGGCTCGCCACGGGCGCGGAGCGTCCATCGCCGCCTGTGCGGCCTTCGGCTTCGCCGGAGCCGAGAACATCGAAGCCGATATCCGAGGGAACCACATGGGCAAGATCCGTCCGGTCGAGATAGGAGACGGCGAGTTCACGGAACACGTAGTCGAGGATCGAGGTCGCGTTCTTGATCGCGTCGTTGCCCTGCACGGGGCCCGCCGGCTCGAAGCGGGTGAAGGTGAAGGCATCGACATATTCGTCGAGCGGCACGCCATACTGCAGGCCGATCGAGATCGCGATGGCGAAGCTGTTCATCAGCGAGCGGAAGGCGGCACCCTCCTTATGCATGTCGACGAAGATTTCGCCAATCCGGCCATCCACATACTCGCCGGTGCGCAGGTAGACCTTGTGGCCGCCGACCGTGGCCTTCTGCGTGTAGCCCTTGCGGCGGGCCGGCAGCTTCTCGCGCTCGCGCTGGCGCTCGATCCGCTCGACCACGCGCTCGACGATCCGCTCCGCCACATCGGCGGCCCGCGCCGGCACCGAGGCGGCGAGATGCTCCTCGACGCCGTCCTCGTCGTCCTCGTCGGCGATGAGCTGCGTGTTCAGCGGCTGCGACAGTTTCGAGCCGTCGCGATAGAGCGCATTGGCCTTCAGGCCGAGGCGCCAGGACAGCATGTAGGCCTCCTTGCAGCCCTCCACCGTCGCGTCGTTCGGCATGTTGATGGTCTTCGAGATCGCGCCCGAGATGAAGGGCTGGCTCGCCGCCATCATGCGGATGTGGCTCTCGACCGAGAGGTAGCGCTTGCCGGTGCGGCCGCAGGGATTGGCGCAGTCGAACACATGGTAGTGCTCGCGCTTGAGGTGCGGCGCGCCTTCCAGCGTCATGGCCCCGCAGACGTGGATATTGGCGGCCTCGATGTCGGCCTTGGTGAAGCCCAGAAAGGGCAGGAGCTCGAAGGAGGGCTCCTCCAGGCGGTCGGCCGGCACCTTCAGCACGTCGACCAGGAAGTCCGAACCGAGCGTCCACTTGTTGAAGGCGAACTTGATGTCGAAGGCCGAGGCCAGGGCCTTGTCCAGCGTCTCGAGCTTGTCGTCGGTGAAGCCGCGGGCCCGCAGCGCCGTCGCGGTCACGCCCGGCGCCTGGCGCAGGTTGCCGTGGCCGACCGCATAGACCTCGATCTCGGCGATGTCGCTCTCGCGGTAGCCGAGAGCGCGGAGCGCCTCCGGCACACCGCGATTGACGACCTTGAAGTAGCCGCCGCCGGCAAGCTTCTTGAATTTTACCAGGGCGAAGTCGGGCTCGATGCCGGTCGTGTCGCAATCCATCACGAGGCCGATCGTCCCCGTCGGGGCGACGACGGACACCTGGGCGTTGCGGTAGCCGTGCTTCTCGCCGAGCGAGATGGCGAGATCCCAGGCGCGGCGGGCGGCATCGACCATGTCGGGGTCGGGCGTGGCGGAGCGGTCGAGCGCCACGGGGGCGACCGACAGGGCCTCGTAGCCCGAGATCTCGCCATAGGCGGCGCGACGGTGGTTGCGCATCACCCGCAGCATGTGGGCGGCGTTGGGTGCATGTCCCGGGAAGGCACCGCGCTCGCCGGCGATCTCGGCCGAGGTCGCGTAGCAGACGCCGGTCATCAGCGCCGAGAGGGCGCCGCAGATAGCGCGGCCGGCGTCGGAATCGTAAGCCAGGCCCGACGACATCAGGAAGCCGCCGAGGTTGGCGAAGCCGAGGCCGAGCGTGCGGTAGTCGTAGGAGAGGCGCGCGATCTCCTCCGAGGGGAACTGCGCCATCAGCACCGAAGTTTCGAGCACCAGCGTCCACAGGCGCACGGCATGCTCGTAGGACGCCACGTCCAGCGTGCCGGCCTTCGGTCCCTTAAACTGAATGAGGTTCAACGACGCGAGGTTACAGGCCGTATCGTCGAGGAACATGTATTCCGAGCACGGGTTCGACGCCCGGATCGGGCCCGAAGCCGGGCAGGTGTGCCAGTCGTTGATGGTCGTGTGGTACTGCAGGCCGGGGTCGGCCGAAGCCCAGGCGGCATAGCCGATCCGATCCCACAGAGCCCGGGCCTGGAGGGTCTTGGCGACCTTGCCGTCGGTGCGGCGGATCAGCGACCAAGGCCCGTCGTTCTCGACGGCATGGAGGAAGTCGTCGGTGATGCGGACAGAGTTGTTCGAGTTCTGGCCCGCGACCGTGAGATAGGCCTCGGAATCCCAATCGGCCGTGAACTCGTCAAAGTCGATCGCGACATGGCCCTGGCGCGCCAACTGGATGACGCGCTTAATCATGTTGTCGGAGACCAGCACCTTGCGGGCGGCCTTGATCTCGCGCTTCAGCGCCGGGTTCTTCTCCGGGTCGAAGCAATCGTCCCCCGATCCCTCGCAATTGACGCAGGCCCGCAGCACCGCCTTGAGGTGGCGACGGGTCAGCCGGGAGCCGGTCACCAGGGCGGCAACCTTCTCCTCTTCCTTCACCTTCCAGTCGATGTAGTTTTCAATGTCGGGGTGATCGGCGTCGACCACGACCATCTTGGCGGCGCGGCGCGTCGTGCCGCCTGACTTGATGGCGCCGGCGGCCCGGTCGCCGATTTTCAAGAAGCTCATCAGGCCTGACGACTTACCGCCGCCGGAGAGCTTCTCCTTCTCGCCGCGCAGACGCGAGAAGTTGGTGCCGGTGCCCGACCCATACTTGAAGAGGCGCGCCTCGCGGACCCAGAGGTCCATGATACCGCCTTCGTTGACGAGGTCATCCTGCACGCCCTGGATGAAGCAGGCGTGGGGCTGCGGATGCTCGTAGGCCGAGGTCGAGCGCATGAGTTCGCCCGTCCGATAGTCGACGTAGGAATGTCCCTGGCCGGGCCCGTCGATACCGTAAGCCCAGTGGAGGCCGGTGTTGAACCACTGCGGGGAGTTCGGGGCCGCCATCTGCTTCGCCAGCATGAAGCGGAGTTCGTCGTGGAACGCGTGCGCGTCCTCTTCACCGGCGAAATAGCTGCCTTTCCAGGCCCAATAGGTCCAGGTGCCGACTAGCCGATCGAAAACCTGCTTGGCCGAGGTCTCGGGGCCGAAACGCTCCGCCGCGGGCAGGGCTGCCAGGGCGGCCTCGTCGGGCACCGACCGCCACAGGAAGGACGGGACGTCGTTTTCTTCGACCCGCTTCAGCCGCGCCGGCACGCCGGCCTTGCGGAAATATTTCTGAGCCAGCACGTCGGCCGCGACCTGGCTCCACGCCGCCGGAACATCGAAGTCCTCGAGCGCGAAGACCACCGACCCGTCCGGATTGCGGATCTCGCTCTTGGCGGACCGGAATGGGATCTCGGCGTAGGGAAGACCGACGGCCTTGGTGTAGCGGCGCTCGATGTGCATGGTCGTTGCTATCCGTTAGATGCGCGACAGCCGAGCCGGCAGAACCACGGATGACCCCGCGAATACTGCCCGGCGATGACCTTTGCGCCGTGGATTTCGCGACCACACGGGGGCAAGGCGACCGTCTGCCGATTGATCGGCAATTCGACCTTCAATATGGCGATGGCGCCCATCAGAGTCGACTCGGCGGCCATGATCCCGAAGTCCGTCGATTGAACGCGTTCGAAACGTTAAGTGGCGGTCGTGACGGGCTTAATCCGCTGCATCTGCGGCGCATTCGACCAGCGGCGGTCCAGAGTTATCAACCACAAAACATCATCGCGAACATGGTTAACGATGTCGATCGTTTACGATTACCGTAGCGCCTGGCCAGACCCCATCGGGCTCCCACCTTTACTCCCGAACGCGCGCGCCCTATGCCCTGCATAGCGCATCCGATAGCGAGCAGCCCTTTGTCCTACCCGGCCCCGCCCGAAGACCGCATCACATTCAAGACGCGATTTCTCCGCTTCGCGACCTGGTGGACGGGAGCGACCGTGAATACCCGCTTCTGGACCAGCCGCTTCGGCGAGGTGGTAGGGTACGACGAGTTCGGCAACACTTATTACCGCACGATCGGCGGCAAGATCGATCCCGCGCTCGGCTTCGAACGTCGCTGGGTGATCTACCGCGGCGAGAGCGAAGGGTCGGCGACGCCGCCCGGCTGGTATGGCTGGCTCCATCACCAGACCGACGAGCCTCCGACTCTGTCGGACTACGTGCCGCGCGCCTGGGAGAAGCCCTACCTGCCGAACATGACCGGTACGCCTGCCGCCTATCGTCCGTCCGGCTCCATGCTGAAGGACGGCGCGCGCCAGCGCACAGGCGGCGACTACGATGCCTGGACGCCGAGCTAGACCGGATCCGAGCCCTCGTATCGCCACACGCCGGGGCGACAGGGGAACGCTGCGGCACGAGACACGGGCGAGAAACTTGGCGGTTCAACGGATCATTCCTCTCGGCACCGCCGGAGCGCTGGCGTTTGCCGCGCTGCTGCTCGGCGCAGCGCCGGCCCGCGCCGACAAGATCAAGAACGGCACGGCGGTCTTCTCCGGGCTCGACAAGATCACGGGCCGGCTGATCTCCTTCAAGGCCGCCATGGGCGAGACCGTGCAGTTCGGCTCGCTGCAGGTGACGGCGCGAGCTTGCTACTCCAGGCCCGCCAAGGAGGCGCCGCAGACCGACACGTTCGTCGAAATCGACGAGGTCTCGGCCACGCGGGAGTTCAAACGCATCTTTTCAGGGTGGATGTTCGCCGCGAGCCCGGGCCTGCACGGCCTCGAACATCCCATCTACGACATCTGGCTGACCAGTTGCGAGAACCCCGGCGAGACGATCGTGGACGCGCCCCAGACCGCCGACGCCGAGGGCGGCGCCGTGGCGACAGCGCCAGCGGACGGCACTCCGGCGACACCTGGCGCCGCGGTACCGTCGACCGCAGGAACGGCACCGGTCGCCGCGCCTCCCAAGCCAAGACCGAAGCGTATTGCCCGCCCGGCGCCGCGACCTGAGGACAGCGAGCCTCGGCAGGAGCCGACACAGCGGTTCTTCCCCGCCAGCCAATATCCGTCTGACCTTCCGGCCCGCGATCCTGCCGGCAATCACTGACGGACCGTGTCGTCCGACAGGATCGGTCAGGTGGTCGGCTTGCGACCCGCCAGAATCTCCAGGACCTCCGCCCCGCTCCGGGGCGCCCCGGCCCAGGCCTCCGAACGACCCGGCCGTTTCACGGCTTCGGCTAGCCTCTTTCGATAGCGGGCGCGCGGCACCTCTATGGCGCCGAGCGTTGCCAAATGCGGCGTGACGAATTGTGTGTCGAGCAGGTGGTAGCCGGCGTCGCGCAATCGCGCGGCGAGGTGGAGTAGGCAGACCTTCGAAGCATCCGTGCGCCGGTGAAACATGGATTCGCCGAAGAAGGCTGCGCCGAGCGATACGCCATAGAGGCCGCCGACCAGAGCGCCGTCCTCATAGGCCTCGACCGTGTGGGCATGACCCGTATCGAAGAGAGAGCGATAGAGACGCCGGATCTCCTCGTTGATCCAAGTGTCGGGGCGGTCCGTGGTGGCTTCCGCACAGGCCGCCAGCACGGCATTGAAGTCATGGTCGACGACGACCCTGAACCTGTCCTGGCGCACCGTCTTGGCGAGCGAGCGCGATACGATCATGCCGTCGAGGGGAAAGATGCCTCGAAATTCGGGATCGAGCCAGAATAGCGTCGGATCGTCGGCGCCTTCCGCCATCGGGAAGAGACCGATCGAATAGGCGCGGAGCAGGATCTGCGGCGTGATGGTCGGCTGGGGTCGCGGAAGTGCCATTCGGGCAAGGTGGCTCGTCGAGGCGCCGCGGGCAAGGATGCGTCGCCGGTCTCAATCCGGACGGACGAGAGCCGCAAGAAGTGTCGCGGCTTTGACCAGAGGCACGTCGATCAGCAGAACGAAGGCCCAGCCCACGACGGCGAGCAGAGGGGCGCTCCGGGACAGACGTTCCCTGATCGAGACCTCCCGCTCCGTCGACACGTCGGTGTCCATGGCCCGGGAGAACAGCGCCGGAACGAGGGCGGGATGCCGAAGAAGGGCGGACATAGCAATCTCCTATGTCTGCACCCTAGCGCCCGCGTCTTTCCTGACAGTCAAACGGTTACAGCAAAAGCCGTTGATCGTCGTTCACCGTAGAGGGATAGCGGTCCGCATGGTAAAGCCGCCGTGTGCCCCGACGGGGCCCGGCTGAGGTGGGGCGAGTGCGATGACAGACGGCAAGGCGGGCGGGGATCTCACGACGGCGCAGTCCGGCCTGGTAGGCCAGCACGACAAGGTGCTGATCGTCGACTTCGGCTCGCAGGTCACCCAACTCATCGCCCGGCGCGTGCGCGAGGCCGGCGTCTATTGCGAGATCGTGCCCTTCGATAAGGCGGAAGCGGCGCTCCAGGCACTTTCCCCCAAGGCGGTGATCCTCTCGGGCGGCCCGGCCTCCATTCCGGACGAAGGCTCGCCGCGAGCCGCACCGGCGATTTTCGCGACGGGGCTTCCGGTGCTCGGCATCTGCTACGGCCAGCAGGCCATGGCCCATGCCCTCGGCGGTGTCGTGGAGGGTGGTCATCACCGCGAATTCGGCCGCGCCGATGTCGAGGTCTCGGCCGGCAGTCCGCTCACCGACGGCCTGTGGGAGCCGGGTGCCCGCCATCCCGTGTGGATGAGCCACGGCGATCGCATCACGGTCTTGCCCGAGGGCTTTCACGTCGTGGCGTCGTCCGAGAACGCCCCCTATGCGGTCATCGCCGACGAAACGCGCCACTACTATGGCCTGATGTTCCACCCCGAGGTCGTCCACACGCCGGACGGGGCGCGGCTGATCGAAAACTTCCTGTTCCGGATTTCGGGCGTTAAGCCCGACTGGACCATGGCGGCCTTCCGCGAGGAGGCGATCGCCGGCATCCGCGCGCAGGTCGGATCCTCAAAGGTCATCTGCGGGCTGTCGGGCGGCGTGGATTCGGCGGTCGCGGCCGTGCTGATCCACGAAGCCATCGGCGACCAGCTGACCTGCGTTTTCGTCGACCACGGCTTGCTGCGCGCCGGCGAGGCCCAGGAGGTCGTGGGGCTGTTCCGCGACCACTACAACATTCCGCTGGTTCATGCGGACGTGGCCGACCTTTTCCTCGGCAAGCTCGCCGGCGTCACCGACCCCGAGCAGAAGCGCAAGATCATCGGCGGCCTGTTCATCGACGTGTTCGACGCCGAGGCCTCGAAGCTCGGGGGCGCCGATTTCCTGGCGCAGGGCACGCTCTATCCCGACGTGATCGAGAGCGTCTCGGCCACTGGTGGCCCGGCTGTTACGATCAAGTCGCACCACAACGTCGGTGGGCTGCCCGAGCGCATGAAGATGAAGCTCGTCGAGCCTTTGCGCGCGCTGTTTAAGGACGAGGTTCGGGTGCTCGGCCGTACGCTCGGCCTGCCGCCCGCCTTTGTCGGCCGTCACCCTTTTCCCGGACCCGGCTTGGCGATCCGCTGCCCCGGGGAGGTGACGCGCGAGAAGCTCGACATCCTGCGCAAGGCCGACGCCATCTATCTCGAGGAAATCCGCAAGGCGGGGCTCTACGATACGATCTGGCAGGCCTTTGCGGTTCTGCTTCCTGTCCGCACCGTCGGCGTCATGGGCGATGGCCGCACCTACGATCAGGTCTGCGCGCTGCGCGCCGTCACGTCCACGGACGGCATGACGGCGGACTTCTTCCCCTTCGACATGGCCTTCCTGGGGCGCGCCGCGACGCGCATCATCAACGAGGTGCGCGGCATCAACCGCGTCGTCTACGACGTGACCTCGAAGCCGCCGGGGACGATCGAGTGGGAGTGAAGACGCGGTCTTCTACGGCTCGACCGTGATTCGCGTCGGCACGGCCGGCTGGTCGGTACCGTCTGCACTGGGCGACCGCTTCCCGCCGGACGGCACTCACCTTCAACGCTATGCGACACGCTTCCCAACCGTCGAGATCAATTCGAGCTTCTACAAGCCGCATCGCCGAACCACCTACGTGCGCTGGGCCGAGAGCGTGCCGGACGACTTTCGATTTGCCGTGAAGCTGCCGAAGACGATCACGCACGAACGTCAGCTACGGGACTGCGGCGACTTCGTCGCGCGTTTCGCCGAGGAGGCCGACGGGCTCGGGCCAAAGCGGGGGCCGGTGCTGGTGCAACTGCCACCGAGCCTCGCCTATTCGGGCGAGGTCGCGGAGATTTTCTTCGCCGGGCTCGCGGCGGTGCTCGGCGGCCTCGTCGCCTGCGAACCGCGGCACCCAAGCTGGTTCACGCCCCAAGCCGACGCCATGCTGGCCCGGCAGCGCGTTGCTCGCGTGGCCGCCGACCCAGCGCCTGCAGAAGGAACAGGGCGCCCGGGCGGATGGCATGAGCTCGCCTATCTCCGACTGCACGGTTCACCCAGGATCTACTGGTCGGCATATGGCGATGCCGCAGTCGGCCGCCACGCTGCCGAGGCGCAGGCACTGTCGATTGCCGGCGCCGAGACCTGGGTAATCTACGACAATACGGCGGCGGGTGCCGCGGCCGAAGATGCGTTGAACCTCCAGTCGCAAATCCGGCAGCTTTAAGAGGTTTCGCTTACATGCCGCCGGCGACCACCAGCGTCTCGCCCGTCACCCAACGCGAATCGTCGGAGGCGAGGAAGACCGCGACCGGGCCGATGTCGCCGGGTTGGCCGGCGCGGCCGAGCGGCGTCTGCAGAACGGCCTGGCGCTCGAAGTCGCCGCCCGCAATACCGGCTGCATGCGTCCCCTCGGTGATCACAATGCCCGGGTTGATGGCGTTCACACGGATCTTCCGGGGACCGAGCTCCTTCGCCAGCACACGCGTGATCGCGTCGACGGCGCCCTTGGTGGCCGTGTAGACCGCCGATGAGGGCGGCGCCAGGCGGCTCACGACGGAGCTGATGTTCATGATGCTGCCGCCGTCCGGACCGAACTGCTTCGCGACCTCCTGGGAGGCGAGCAGCAGACCGAGCACGTTGATGTTGAAGTGCCGGTGAAAGTCCTCTTCCGTGATGGCGTCGAGCGGGGCGAACCCGTAGACGCCGGCATTGTTGACCAGGATGTCGACCGCACCATAGACGCGCTTGGCTTCGGCGAAGAGCCGTTCGACGTCGGCCTTCTTGGCGACGTCGGCCTGCACCGCCACGGCCTTGCCGCCCGCGGCCGTGACGGTTTCGACGACCCGCTCGGCCCCGGCCCGATCGCTGGCGTAATTGACGACGACGGAAGCGCCGTCCTGCGCCATCGCCATCGCGATCCCGGCGCCGATCCCCTTTGAAGCTCCGGTCACGACCGCGACCTTCCCGTTCAACTTCGCCATCTTGTTCTCCATCGTTCGTCGATTTGACGCTTAGACAACCGTCTAACTGTTGATCGAAGGAAAGGTCTTCAAGGGCGGGATTGAAGGTTCGTGCGCAGCCGCTCGAGATAGGCGTCGAGCGTGTCGGAGCGGAACCGCAGGATCGCGAACTTGCCGTCGCGCTCGATCTCGATCAGTCCCGCGGCTTCGAGGTCCTTGATGTGATGGGAGATCGTGGCCGCCGTCACGCTGCAGGCGGCCTTGAGGGCGCTGCACGGCATTTGCTCGCCTGCCGCGGCGATCTCACTGAGAATCCCGTATCGGCGGGGATCGGCGAGGGCCTTGGCGATGGCCGTGAATTGCTTGCTGGACAGGAAGGCGGTCATGGGGTGCCTAAGCCGTCGCCGCGCGACGAAGAGATCACTCGACATAGGCCATGGGCACCGCTGCTCCAAGCCAAGCCACGACGTCGGCCTTCGCCGCTCCGGCCGATCGTTCTCGTCGAGCGCCGCGCCATGAGGCGACGCCGGCACTGATTGGTCCCAAGCTAAGAGTGTACCTCTTTGGCCAGTCGGTGCACTAGGTAGCGCCCTGCATGCGAGAGGCGGAGCGAAACCGGTGAGCAGTCTTGAATTTGGCACGAGCGGTCTGCGCGGTCTCGTGACGGATCTCATCGGTAGTCCATCCTTCGACTACACCACGGCGTTCCTGAAGACGCTGGGACCAAGCATGTCACCCGGCACGCCGGTGCTCATCGGCCGCGATCTCAGAGCCAGCAGCCCCGACATCGCTTCCGCGGTCGCGGCCGCTATCGCGACGGCGGGGTTCCGGCCACTCGATTGTGGTCCGGTGCCGACGCCGGCCCTGGCGCTCGAAGCCCTACGGCGGGGCTGGGCTGCCATCATGGTGACCGGGAGTCACATCCCGGATGATCGCAACGGCCTGAAATTCTACACGGCGCGCGGCGAAATCACCAAAGTCGAGGAACGCGCCATCGACGAAACCCTCCTGCAGAGCGGGACCGCGCCGGCGCAGGGTCAGGCGGAGCCGCATCCCGATGCGCTGGGCCGCTTCCGGGCCCGCTGCATCGCGGCTTTTCCGCCCGGCGCACTGGCAGGTCTCCGGATCGGCGTCTACCAGCAGAGTTCTGTCGCGCGGGACCTTCTCGTCGAGATGATCGCCGCGCTGGGTGGCGAGCCGCATCCGTTCGGCCGTGCCTCGGCCTTTATCCCGGTCGATACCGAGGCGCATCGCCCGGAGGATCTCGCGACGTTGCGCGACGCCGCCGCAGGCGGGACACTCGACGCTATCGTGACCACCGACGGAGACGGTGACCGGCCGCTCATCACCGACGCCGCCGGAAAGGTCATCCCCGGCGATGTCGTCGGCGCCATCGCGGCCCGCCATCTCGGTATCGGCACCATTGCGGTACCGGTGACGGCGGGGTCGGGGCTGGAGCGGAGCGGCGTGTTCGCCCACGTGATCAGGACCCGTGTGGGCTCGCCGTTCGTGATCGCCGGGATGGAGCAGGCCCGGGCCGAGGGTCTGGTTCCGGTGGCGGGATTCGAACCGAATGGCGGCTTTTTGCTCGGCTCCGACCTGCAGTTCGAGGAGCGGACCATCGCCGCCCTGCCGACCCGAGATTCGATCCTGCCGATCCTGGCGACGCTGGCGGCGACCCGCACGGCCGACATGACCCTGACCGACCTCGTGGCGGGCCTGGGCTTTCGCCTGACCGCGAGCCATCGCCTGTCCGAGATATCTGCCAGCCTGTCCGGCCCATTCCTTGACAGGCTGCGCGACGCCGAAACGCGGATGGCCTTCCTCGCGCCTCTCGGGGCGGTGACGGCGTTCGACGAGATCGACGGGATCCGGATCCAGATCGACGGGGGTCGCGTCATTCATTTTCGGGCCTCCGGCAACGCGCCGGAACTGCGCTGCTACGCCGAGGCCGATGGCGACGGAGAGGCCGATCGTCTCGTCGCCTGGGGGCTCTCGGCTGCCGCCAACGCCATGGGAGCGGACGCCGATACCGGCCACCGAGCGTCATCCAGTCCGTCGCCATCGCCGCTTGGCAGCGGCAACGGCCGGTGATTCGAGGGTCGACGGCGGGCTTTACCGGGCGGAGCCGCAGTTTTATCCAGGTGAGCAAAGAGCATCTGGCCTGTCGGGCGTTGTACGCGATCTCGTCGGCCTGCCGTCCCGCATCGGAGAGGCTGTAGCATGTACGACGACATCGACCTCTACATCGACGGCACATGGCGGCCCGCGGCGGACGGGCGCCGCATCGACGTGGTGAACCCGGCCACGGGGTTGCGCCTCGCCGGCGTCGCCCATGCGGGCCGCGCCGATCTCGACGAGGCGCTCGATGCCGCGGATCGCGGTTTCAGGCATTGGCGCGACGTGCCGGCGCTGACGCGCTCCGGCATCATGCGGGGAGCCGCGGCGCTGCTGCGCGAGCGCGCCGAGAGCATCGCCCGAATGATGACCCTGGAGCAGGGCAAGCCGCTCGCCGAGTCCCGTGTGGAGGTCAATTCCGCCGCCGATACGCTCGACTGGTTCGCCGAGGAAGGCCGCCGCGCCTACGGCCGGCTGATCCCGCCGCGGTTGGCCGGCGTCCGGCAGATCGTCACCAAGGAGCCGGTCGGACCCGTCGCGGCCTTCACGCCTTGGAACTTCCCCATCAACCAGGCCATCCGCAAGGTGGCAGCCGCGCTGGCGGCGGGCTGTTCGGTAATCCTGAAGGCGCCCGAGGAGACGCCCGCCTCGCCCGCCGCCATGGTGCGCTGCCTCGCCGACGCCGGGCTGCCGAAGGGCGTGCTGAACCTCGTCTACGGCGATCCGGCCGAAATTTCGAACTACCTCATTCCGCACCCGGTAATCCGCAAGATCTCCTTCACGGGCAGCACCGCCGTCGGCAAGCATCTCGCCGCCCTGGCGGGCAGCCACATGAAGCGGGCCACGATGGAACTGGGCGGCCATGCCCCGGCTGTGGTCTGCGCCGATGCCGACCTCGACCGTGCCGCGACCCTGCTGGCGGCGGCGAAGTTCCGCAACGCCGGCCAGGTCTGCATCGCGCCGACCCGCTTCCTCGTGCAGGAGTCCGTCCATGATGCCTTCGTGGACCGCCTCGTGGCGGCCAGCGAAGCCATCGTCTTGGGCAACGGGCTCGACGCCTCCACCACCATGGGGCCGCTCGCCAACGGCCGGCGCCTCGACGCCATGGAGGCTCTGGTCGCCGACGCAGTCGAGCGCGGCGCGGCGCTGCGCAGCGGGGGACGACGCATCGGCAATGCCGGCCACTTCTTCGCCCCCACGGTTCTGACCGGCGTGCCGCTCGACGCGCGGGCGATGAACGAGGAGCCTTTCGGGCCGGTCGCGCTCGTCAGTCGCTTCGGCACGCTCGATGAGGCCGTCGCGGAGGCCAACCGCCTCCCCTACGGCCTCGCCGCCTATGCCCATGCCCGCTCGTCCGCGGCGATCGACAGGCTGTCCAACGGGATCGAAGCCGGCATGGTATCGATCAACCACAACGGCCTCGGTCTTGCCGAGACGCCCTTCGGCGGCGTGCAGGATTCGGGCTATGGCTCGGAAGGCGGGCCCGAGGCGCTGGAGGCCTATCTCGTGACGAAGTTCACGAGCGTGCTGCCTCTGGCCTGACCCGTGGGGCTTGAAGGCACGGACGTCCGTCGCAAGGCGGCCGAGAGGCCGCGCGACGCATCTTGGCGGCCGGCTTACCGCAACAGAATGACGGGGCCGCCGCGACGACGTTCAGATACGAGGCGACACGGAAGCGGTGGGCTGGGGTGAGAGGCACTGCGGTGGCGACGTCGGCGACCCGACGCTCGCGTCGGAGACCCGACGCTCGCGTCGGAGACCACCGTAGCTCCATGAGCGATCGCGCAGCCTGGCAAGAGCGACGGCCTGACTTGGAAAGCGATCCAACTCTCGACGTAACGGATTGCCGGGGCGACCCAGTCCGGAGGTGTCGCGCTGGTGATGCGAACTCTCAACAGATGAGTTCCAACGCCAAGCTCAGACAGGTCCTACGCCTCAACTCTCAGGTCGTCGCAACCGGGGATGCTGAAAGCCACCGCTAAGATCTTTGGAGCGGGCGAAGGGATTCGAACCCTCGACCCCAACCTTGGCAAGGTTGTGCTCTACCACTGAGCTACACCCGCATCCGTGTCGCGCGGCGACAGGCCGTGTATGACGGAAGCTGCTTATCCTGACAAGTGGGGGAGCGGCGATTTCAGTGCTCGCCTCGTCACGACGGAGTCGTCCGACGGGAGCGAAGAAGCTCCCGCCCCGAAGAACTCATCAGCCTTCGGTGCTGGCCTTGATGCGGACGGGCCGCAGCAGGAAGGACGGGACGTGATCGCCGAGGCCAATCACGACTTCGTCGTCCTCGTCGTGGCGATGACGGCGAGGTTCGTTGCGCACCGGGTCGGTCCGCTGATCGTTGCGCGATCGCGGCGGCGCCGCAACCTCGCCACGCGACCGAACCGGCGCCGGTCTGTCGCCGCCACGGCGCGCAGAGGGACCGGGGGGCGGTGCAAGGGTGGCGTCACGTCCGACCGGCGCTACCGCGGGATCGACTACCGGGGCCAGGTTACGGACAATAGCCCGATCCTCGCCAGATGCGGGCGACGCGCGCCCGCCGGTGCGGCGGGACGAGCGGCGCTCGGACGAACGGCCCTCCGCTTCTCGCGACTCGGGCCGGCGACCGCCCCGACGGTCGTTCGGGTTGCCGCGGGTCTCTTCAAACTCGCCCTCACCCTCCGGCACCTCGTCCAGCGTGATGCCCTGCCAGTCGATTTTCCTCTGGATCAGCTTCTCGATGTCGTCGACGTAACGCTGGTCGGCCTTGGTGACGATCGAGATGGCCGTGCCGGACCGGCCGGCGCGACCCGTGCGGCCAATCCGATGGACGTAGTCCTCGGCGTGGGTCGGAACGTCAAAGTTATAAACGTGGCTGACCATCGGGATGTCGAGGCCGCGGGCCGCGACGTCGGAACAGACCAGAAGCGATACCTTGTTGTTGCGGAAGGCGTCGAGCGAGGTCATGCGCGAACGCTGATCCATGTCGCCGTGGAGGCAGCCGACCGAGAAGCCATGCTTCTCGAGGGACTTCGTCAGCAGCGCCACGTCGCGCTTGCGGTTGGAGAAGATGATCGCGTTGGTGAGATCCTCGGCGCCGCGCAACAATTGGCGCAGCACCTCCCGCTTGGCCGGTCCGGGTGCCGAGGCGACCAGCGCCTGCGACACGCCGGCCGCCGTCGAGGAAGCGCGGGCCACCTCCAGGCGGGCGGGGTTGTGCAGGAAGGCTTCCGTGAGCCGGGTAATTTCCGGTGGCATGGTGGCCGAGAAGAACAGCGTCTGCCGGGTGAAGGGCACGAGCTTGCAGATTTTCTCGATGTCCGGGATGAATCCCATGTCGAGCATGCGGTCGGCTTCGTCGATGACGAGGATCTCGATGCCGGTCAGCAGCAGCTTGCCGCGCTCGACGAAGTCGAGTAGCCGACCCGGCGTCGCGATGAGCACATCGGCGCCGCGGGTGATCTTGGCTTCTTGATCGCTGAAAGAAACGCCGCCGATGAGCAGAGCGACGCTGATCTTGTGGTTGACGCCGTAGCGGACGAAGGCTTCCTCGACCTGGGCGGCGAGTTCGCGGGTCGGCTCCAGGATCAGCGTGCGGGGCATCCTGGCGCGAGCGCGCCCAGTCTCCAGGCGGGACAGCATCGGCAGAGTGAAGGCCGCCGTCTTGCCGGTTCCGGTCTGAGCGATACCGAGGATGTCGCGCCCTTGCAGCGCGATCGGAATGGCTTGTTCCTGGATCGGCGTCGGGGTCGTATAGCCGGTCGCTTCGACGGCTTGAAGGACCTTGTCGCTGAGGCCGAGTTCGTTGAAGTTCATCAGGTTTTGCGTCTACCGTCGACGGAGCACGGCCCGCGAGACCCGCGTAGAGCCGTAGAAAACAGGCACGACTGGTCGTGCGCCGAAAGAGCGACGCGGGACGCCCATGGATGTTCTGTCACATAAGCGGAATGCGCGACAAGTCAACGACACCATGCCGCTCTGCGGTGGTTTCGCTACAGAATAGTGAAGCCGGAATGATCGACAGTGTCAGCGGATACGGATCATAATTGCGGAAGACGGGATGGATCCGGTCGGCATCCTGTCGATCCCGGCGTCTGCCGTCACGGGGCCGGGCGGCACTGCCGCGGGCGCCCGATAAGCCACGATGGCGAGGTGGCCGGACTGTGCCAGCCAGTTCAACGACCGGGCACCCGCCATGCCGGCCAGTGACAGCACGGCGGCCGACAGGGCGAACCACCGCGCCGCCGAACCTGCCTCGTTGCGTCCGAAATTCGTCATGGCAGCCTCGACACACCGTCGACATCACTATCGCGCGGCAGACTTGCTGAAGCATTAAGGATGAACGGATCTCAACTGAATTGGTGCAAAGCCTAACGACTTTGACGGATCAAGAGTCAGGGGCGACGGAGCGAAGGTCGGACCCGATCCACCTCCTCCACCAGCCGTCGGCTGGTCCCGCTCCTCCGTGATGCGGAGGAGGAATAGGCGCGACGACGCCCGAACCCCAAGCCAGGCATGCCAGTATGGCACTCGTCGTTCCCCTGGTTCGGGGAAGGATCTGGCCTCGCTCGGCGGGTCTCTCCTGCAATGTGTGACAGCGTTTGCTCCACAAGCAGAGTGGAAATGCGCGGCGCAGACCGCTGAGACATGGAAACGGGAGCGATAGCGGAAAGGGCGGACCCGGTGCGGCCGCTCAGGTCCGACCCGGGCGGTCACGATCCGAGTTCGTCACACGTCGACGAGGTCGGCGGCGCCCGAGGCGCGCTCCTGGATGAAGGCGAACCGAGCTTCCGGCTTGTTGCCCATCAGCCGCTCGACCGCGTCCGAGGTGCTGGCGAGATCCTCCTCGAAGATCTTCACCCGCAGCAACGTGCGCTTCGCCGGATCCATCGTGGTCTCCTTCAGGTCGCGCATTGGCATTTCGCCGAGGCCCTTGAAGCGGCTGATCTCGACCTTGCCCCGCCCCGTCATGGCGGTTTTCAGGAGGTAGTCCTTATGAGCGTCGTCGCGGGCATAGACGGATTTCGTATTCTGCGTCAGCCGATAGAGCGGCGGCACGGCAATGAACAGATGCCCGCCGTCGATCAGCTTCGGCATCTGACGGTAGAAGTAGGTGATCAGCAAAGACGCGATATGGGCGCCGTCGACGTCGGCGTCGGTCATGATGATGATCTTGTCGTAGCGCAGCTCGGCGTCACGGTAATGTGTCCCCGTACCGCAGCCGAGTGCCAGGCCGAGATCGGCCAGCTGCTGGTTGGCGGCGAGCTTATCGCGCGTCGCATTGGCGACGTTGAGGATCTTGCCCCGCAGCGGGAGAATGGCCTGGCTGGCGCGGTCGCGCGCCTGCTTGGCGGAACCGCCGGCGCTGTCGCCCTCGACGATAAAGAGCTCGGAGCCCTGGGCGGCGGAGTTCGAGCAGTCGGCGAGCTTGCCCGGCAGCCGCAGTTTCCGTGTCGCGGATTTGCGCGCCACATCCTTGTCGGCTTTGCGGCGCAGCCGCTCGTCGGCGCGCTCGATGCTCCAGTCGAGGAGTTTCAGGGCCTGCGACGGCGTGTCGGCCAGCCAATGATCGAAGGCGTCGCGCAGCGCCGCGTCGACGATGCGACCCGCTTCGACGGTCTGCAGCCGCCCCTTGTTCTGGCCCTGGAATTCCGGCTCGCGGATAAAGATCGACAGCAGCGCCGCGCAACTCAGCATGACGTCGTCGGACGTCAGATTGGCGGCGCGACGGCTCTGGCCGATGCGCTCGGCGTGGTCCTTGAGGCCGCGGAGAAGGGCGGTGCGCAGGCCGTTCTCGTGCGTGCCGCCGTTGGGCGTCGGAATCGTGTTGCAGTAGGAGTGAACGAAGCCGTCGTCGTCGCTGAGCCAGGTCACCGCCCATTCGAGCGAGCCGTGGCCGCCCGGCTTGGTGATCTTGCCGGTGAAGGGCGCATCGGTGACGAAGCTGCGCCCATCCACCTCCTGGGCGAGATGGTCCTTCAAGCCGCCGGGAAAGCGGAACGTCGCCTCCTCGGGCGTCTTGGTGCCTTCGACGAGGTTCGCCGCACAGTTCCAGCGTACCTCCACGCCACCGAAGAGATAGGCCTTGGACCGGGCCATGCGGAACAGCCGCGCCGGATCGAGCTTGGCCTCGGCGCCGAAGATCTCGGCGTCCGGCTTGAATCGGATCCTGGTGCCACGGCGATTGGCGACGCGGCCCACCGTCTCCAGCGGTCCCTGGACGAGGCCGCGGGCGAAGCTCTGGCGATAGAGGGTCTGGCCCCGCGCGACCTCGACCTCGACCAGCTCCGACAAGGCATTGACGACTGAAATCCCGACGCCGTGCAGCCCGCCCGAGGTCTGATAAGCGCCGGAATCGAATTTGCCGCCCGCATGCAGCGTCGTCATGATGACTTCGAGTGCCGACTTGTCGGGGAATTTCGGATGTGGGTCGATCGGGATGCCGCGGCCGTTGTCCGAAACCGACACGAATCCATCGGCCTCGAGCGCCACTTCGATCCGGCTCGCGTGGCCGGCGACGGCCTCGTCCATGGAATTGTCGATGACCTCGGCGAAGAGGTGGTGCAGCCCAGACTCGTCGGTGCCGCCGATATACATGCCAGGACGGCGCCGCACCGGCTCGAGCCCCTCGAGAACCTCGATCGACGAGGCCGTGTAGCCGCTCTCGTCGGGCGTGCCCTCGCGCGCCAGCGGCAGGGTCCGGCGCTTCCCCTTCTCGGGCGCCGCCGTCGCGACGTCGTCGTTCACCGGCAGGGCGAAGAGATCGTCGGGGACGGCAGCGGCGGCGGACCGGTTCGGCATCGAAGAGCCTTTATGGCGGTTCATGAGTAGGAACAGACCATGTACATGGACCACCTACGGTTAACATGAAAGCTTCCCGGCTTCGAGTCATCCGGGGTAGAGGTGCCGTTTACCGAAGGACCGCACCAGCCTTGCAACACCCGCCTCGACCGGAGCCCGCCTCCGCGCCGCCGCCGCCGCGTAACGAACGTCCATGATCGCTTCCGTGCTCGACGTCGAACGGTCGATGCTCGGTCGCAGCTGGCGATGGCGCCTCGACGAGGCCGGGTCACGCCGCGCCATGGCGATCGCCCAGAGCCACGGCATGCCGGATCTCCTGTCTCGCGTCCTGGCGAGCCGAAGCCGCGACGTCGCCGATTGCGCCGCCTTCCTCAACCCGTCGCTGCGCGGCCTCATGCCGGACCCGGACGGCATGATGGCCATGGGGGCTCTCGTGGAGCGCCTCGTCGGTGCCATCCGGTCCGGTGAGCGGGTCGCGGTTCTCGGCGACTATGATGTCGACGGCGCCGCCGCCACGGCGCTGCTCGTCGGCTATCTTCGGGCGGCCGGGCTCGATCCCGCGATCCACATTCCGGATCGCCTCGTCGACGGCTATGGGCCGAGCGTGCCGGCCGTCGCGGCGCTCGCCGATGGCGGGGCGACGCTGCTGGTCACGGTCGATTGCGGCTCGACGAGCCTCGTCCCACTGGCCGAAGCCGCTCGCCGCGGCCTCGATACGCTGGTGATCGACCATCACCAGGTCGGCGCCGAACTGCCGACGGCGGTCGCGCTGGTTAACGCCAACCGGCACGACGATCTCTCGGGACTCGGCCACCTCTGCGCCGCCGGTGCCGTCTTCATGGTGCTGGTGGCGCTGCACCGGGCGCTGAAGCGCAGTGGCTTCTGGGAGGGGCGGGACGCGCCCGATCTCCTCGCCGGGCTCGATCTTGTGGCGCTGGCGACCGTGGCCGATGTGGTGCCGCTCGTCGGTCTCAACCGCGCCTTCGTGGCCAAGGGTCTCGCCGTCATGGCACGGCGCGGCCGGCCGGGTCTCGCGGCTCTGTTCGACGTCGCCGGCGCCGACGGCCCGCCCTCGCCCTTCCATCTCGGCTTTCTCGTCGGGCCGCGCATCAACGCCGGCGGGCGGATCGGAGACTCGGCGCTGGGCACGCGGCTTCTGCTCACCGAGGATCCGATCGAAGCCGCCCGAATCGCTGCCGACCTCGACCGGTTGAACCGGGAGCGCCGCGTCATCGAACTCGCCGCCCTCGAAGAAGCGGAGGCCGAAGCCGTGTCGCTTCTCGCCGGCGACGACCATGCCGTCGTGGTGGCGGCCGCGGAAGGCTGGCATCCGGGGATCGTGGGATTGGTGGCGGCACGGCTGCGCGAGAGGTTCGATCGCCCGGCTTTCGCCATCGCGCTCTCGGGCGACACCGGCACGGGCTCCGGCAGGTCCATCCCGGGCGCCGACCTCGGCGCGGCGGTGCGGTCCGCCGTCGAACTCGGCCTCCTGCACAAGGGCGGCGGCCACGGCATGGCGGCCGGTGTGACGCTGCCGGCGGGCGGGGTCGCGGCCTTCCGCGACTTCCTGCACGACCGGTTCGCCGACACCGTGTCTCGCGCGCGCCTCGAGGCCGCGCTGGAGATCGACGCCACGCTCGGCGCCGGTGCCGTGACGGCGGAGCTCATCGGCTCGCTCGACAGCGCCGGCCCCTATGGCGCCGCCGCACCCGAACCCGTCGTTGCCCTGCCGAACCATCGCGTCGTCGACCATGGCGTCATGGGCGACGGCCACCTCCGCGTAACACTCGCGGCGCGCGACGGCAGCCGCATCCGGGCGATCGCATTCCGTGCCGCCGCGACGGCCCTGGGGCAGGGGCTCGGGGAGGCGCGCGGCAAGCTCGTCCATGCGGCCGGCACGCTGACGATCAACCGCTGGGGCGGCGGGCCGGGGCGGCCGGAGCTGCGCCTGCTCGATGCCGCGCTGGTGCCCGATCAGCCGGCCTGATCGGGCGGCAGGGCCGGGCCGCGCGTGGTGTCGAGGCCCTCGACCCGCGGCAGCGCCACGGGTTGGCCCGTCTCGGCCGAGCGGTAGATCGCCTCCATGATGCGTTGGTCCGCCAGGCCCTCCTCGCCCGGGGTGCGTGGCTTGCGGCCGGTCGTGACGCACTCGGCCATGTGGTCGAGCTCGAGGGCGAACTGGTTCTTGACCGAGATCCGGCGTTCGACGACGGCCTCCGCGGCGCCGTCGCGATGCGCGATCTGCAGCCGCTGACCCTCGTAGGCGAAGGCGTTGGAGAACTCGACCGCCGCCCCCGGCAGGCTGACGCCGAGTCGCCGGTTCTCGTGCAGCCCATAGGAGGCGGCGCAATTCGCCACGAGCCCGCTGGGGAATCTCATCGTGAAGCTCACCTGCTCCTCGACCTCGCGGAAACGGGGATCGTTCGGCGTCGCATAGATGCTGGCGAAGACTTCGACGGGTTCCTCGCCGGTCAGGAAGCGAACTCCGTTGAGACAGTAGAGCCCGATGTCGGGCAGGGCGCCGCCGCCGGCCATGCGCTTCACGAGGCGCCATTGCGTCGGCGCGGCCATGTTCTGCGTATTGACCGCGTCGTAGAGCTTCGGCACGCCATACTGGCCGGTTCGCACCATGTCCTGCAGGGCGCGGTTGTTGGGCTCGTATTGGCAGCGGTAGGCGATCATGAGGTGGCGGCCAGCCTTGGCGCAGGCCTCGATCATCGCCTGGCAATCGGCCGACGACGTCGCCATGGGTTTCTCGCAGAGCACGTGCTTGCCGGCGGCCGCTGCGGCGAGCACCGACTCGCGGTGAATCGCGTTTGGGGTCACGACATAGACCACCTGGATGGCGGCATCCGCCTTGATCCTGTCCCAGTCGCCGTAGCCATAGACGGCCTCGGGCGCGACGCCGTGCTGCGACGCGACCAGCTTCGCCTTGTCGGGCGTGCCGGAAATCACTGCCACGAGCTTGGCGCGTTTCGACTCGCCGAAGGCCGGCAGGATCTCCTCCAGCGCCAGCCGCCCGAGCCCCAGCACCGCGAAGCCGACGCGCTCGCCAGGGGGTAGGGGCGCCGGCGTCGGCCCGGCGGGGCGCTCGGTGGGCGCCGTCCAGCTCGGGAATTCGATCTTGCCGGCCTGGACCGCTCCCGTGTCGACGACGGGTTCGGCGGCGGAGGCGGCTGAGGCGCCGAGCGTGGCGCCGGCCGCCGCCGCCGTGGCGGCAAGTTTCAGCATCTGGCGGCGGTCGGGATCGGGCATGAGTTCGGTTCCGGTTGAGGTGCTGTCACCCAACGTCCCGTCACGGGCCCTGGTCCCGCACGGGACATCGCGTCGCAAGACGGGGCACATGCCCGGCCAGCACTCTCGTCGAGGGTCAAGCCGTGCTTGCCAGGGCCGCCGTGCTTTGCTTATAAGGCTGCCACGGCGTCCGGCTTCGATCGGCTCCGTCCGCGCCCATCGTCTAGCGGTCCAGGACGTCGCCCTTTCACGGCGAAAACAGGGGTTCGATTCCCCTTGGGCGCGCCAACGAAATCAAGCGTTTCTCGCTGGTGCCTGTGCTCACGCCAGGTGACACTGTGGTGATGGACAACCTCGCCGCCCACAAAGTGGCCGGCGTCCGTCAGGCAGGGCTAAAAGCACGCGGTTGAAACAGGTCCGCTGACGGATAGGAACAAGTGGGCCTGGTTGCTCGCTGACAGGTGTTCCTCGAGACAATGTCACCGCGCCGGGGTCGGCATTTCAACGGTGACACTACGCTCGCCCTGCCGAAGGACTAAAGCTCTCGGACGGATTTCGGCTACGGTCCATCCGTCAATCTCACCGCCGAGAGGGACGCGAACTGCCGACTGATCCTGCGGACGGTGCAGCAATGCTATACCGTGTCCGTTGCCCAGGATAATTCCGCTGAGAAATACATTCGGTACTGCCGCCTGTAGCTCAACTGCTTTGATCGGATCCGCCACAAACGGTTTCACTGGCGGCGGCGGGCGTCGCGTCGGAGAAAAGAGCGGTCGCTGCAGCATGGCGGTCGAACGGTTCGAACCAGCGAGGAGCAAATCGTCGGCATGCGCCGACCAAACAACAAAGACTGGCGCTGTAGCGATGGCCAGAACGCACCCGATCGGGATAGATCTCATCGCTACGCTCCAGAGTGAAGAATCTCCAACGTTCGAGACACGTTCGCTCGGCCCTAAGCCCACCTGAAGTGACAGTCCAGGCGCTTCATCGACGCCTCGGATCGGTTCCTTGATCTACAGCATCTGCGGGCTCGGTCAAACTCGCCTTCTTTGCTCTACGACTTACGCAGAAGAGCCACATCAGTCCATTCAGCGTTGTAGCAGAAAGTCGATCCTCGAATTCGGTCCTATCGACGATCCGTTAAATTCCATCGGCCACTGATGCCTAAAAGCCACAATACTGTTTTTCACGCCCGAATTTT
This sequence comes from Janthinobacterium lividum, assembly GCA_050920985.1. Classification (GTDB taxonomy): domain Bacteria; phylum Pseudomonadota; class Alphaproteobacteria; order Rhizobiales; family Beijerinckiaceae; genus Lichenihabitans. Next base: position 23,868 of record JBPBQY010000023.1, read on the forward strand.
CCAAGCAGAGCTTCGGCACCTTGTCGAACAGGTGTCACTCTCTAGCCTTATATCTGGCAAGCAGGCCAGATTTGGCCGGTAGGCTGCAATCGGAAGACGCAACGCCATAAGGCGATCGGGGAGACGAAAACATCATGTCTGACAATCATGCAAACATCGCGACTGAAGCAAACGGCCCATTGAACCTCGAAGCAGGCCGTCGCGCCTTCCTCAAGTCGGCTGGCATGGGAACGGCTCTGGCCGCCCTCGCCTCGGTGACGTCGGCCGAAGCGCAAACGACGACGTCGTCCGACTACGACATCGCGATTTTGAACTTCGCCCTCAACCTCGAATATCTCGAGGCGGAATTCTACCAGCGCGCCGTCAACGGTGTCGGCCTCGGCGCCGCGTTGACGGGTGGCATCGGACGGCAAGGCGGCGTCACCGGTGGTACCAAGGTACCATTCACGAACCCTGTCATCCAGCAGATCGCCAGCGAGATCGCCAATGACGAAAAGAACCACGTCATTTTCTTGAGGACTGCTCTCGGCGCCAAAGCGGTAGCCGAACCCGCGATCTCTCTCGACGCGTCCTTCAAGGCGCTAGCCGCTGCTGCGGCTCTGCCGTCGACTTTCAATCCATATGCCGACGATATGAGCTTCCTGATCGCCGCTTACATCTTCGAAGACGTCGGCACCACGGCCTATAATGGTGCGGCACCGTTCATCACGAACAAGACTTACCTTGGCGCTGCTGCGAGCATCCTGGCGGTGGAAGCCTATCACGCTGCCACGATCAGGACGCTTCTCTACTCTCAGCAGAACCAGTTCAACCTGAATGCCACCGCTTTCATATCTTCTCTGCGGGCCACCCTGTCGGGTACCAAAGACGACCAAGGGATCGGTGGTGACCAGAGCACCATGAACGGAGGATTTCCGACGCCGGCCAACATCACGCCGACGGATGCAAACGCATTGGCCTTCGCCCGTTCACCACGCCAAGTGCTAAACATCGTGTATGGCGGCGTTAACGCGTCAAGCGGCTTGTTCTTCCCGAATGGAGCAAACGGCGGCCCCGGCTTCGGTGCGTTGCTGCAGGCCACTGGCGGCTAGTCCTGAAAAAGTCCTCGCCAACCTGACAGTCAAGCCAGGTTGTCCGGAAAGTGCGGTGTTCCGCGCTTGGACATGTCGGGCATCTTCCCGACATGTCTTTCCTGCGTTCAACCGTTAGAATGAGCTCGCGAGCGAAGATGGTTCCCGCTACCTTGGTGTCCGGACGAGCGAGGTTGCGAGGTCGGGCGTCGATGCTCGTTCGATTGCAAACCCGACCATATGCGATAGACCAGAAGTCCCTCGAACTTCGAGTTCCTCAGCCTGTTCCGGCACACCTTAAACCATCAGCAGACGATCCATCTACTCGCCTGAGTCTATGCGGCAACAGGGTCATTGGCGGCCTATCTGGGGAGCTTGGTTTTGGACAGACGGCCGCCAGTAGGCGCTGATCGTGAGAGTGATGCGAAGACGCGGCGCCTGTGGATCGGCTAGCGACGTCTGATTGACCTCTGCGGGTTCGACCGCCAGCGCGTCGACCAAGACGATAGGGCCACCGGTCTCTAGCCTAATCAAAAAGGACTGCAGCGCATCGTTCTGCCCTTCTACGGTCGCTTGATCCTCGATTCGCGTACCGAGGCCGTTCGGCTCGCCGGCCGTACCAGGATCGTCCGGCTTGGCATCGGCCCGGCTCGAGGTCAGGGTCATTCCTGACGAGTTCGCAATTTCCCTCAGATCGGCATCGACCTGCGCGGCCGCCAGGGTAGCAGTTTGGGCGACCACGAAAGGGTCGGACAACGGCGTCGCGCCGGGTTGAAGAGCGGCTCGCCGGCTGGCCGCGATGCTGTGGTCCAGAAGCTCGGCCTTGGCATCCCGCTCGGCGACGGCGGCTGAGAGATCGGCCCAACTGGCCCAAACAGCTGCGACTCCGACGATCAACAAGCCGCCCAGCAACAGCGATGCGCCGAGCGGCCGGCCGAGCGTGATGGCGAATCGGCTGGACGTCATGGCGCCTGCCGCGCGGCCGGCGCCATGGTTTCTGGGGACGGGGGAACGGCATGGTCGGAGCGTCGCGGGAGCGCCCGCATGGTGAGACTGAACCGGTCGCCGTTGCCGCCCTCCGCCGGGGTCGTAGCGGAGCCGAAGGCGACTTCTGCGAAGGCGCCGGAGGTTTCGAGAGCGGGGACCAGGCTCGACGGCACGCTGGTGACCCCTGCGACCGTGAGGCGGTCGCCGTCGATCGAGAGTGCCGTCAGATGCGCGGAATCGGGAAGAGCCGCCGCAAGGGCCTCTATGGTGACCACAGCCTGGTTGCGCGAGTCTCGAAGGCTTCGCAGTCGAGCGGCCGCCTCGCCCCCCGAATCGTTGCCGCGCCGCGCTCGGGCCAGCGTGGCCTTGCGCTCGTTCAACAGTTGATCCTGATCGTCGATATCGCCGCGCACCAGCCCCGCCTGCCACTGGAGATAGCTCGTGATACCCAAAACGGCGAGTGCCGTCACGGCCAGACCGCGCAATACGCTGGTGCGTAGCACTGCGACCCGTTGCGGCCGTGATGCCCCGAGCGGGATCGTGGCATCGGTGCCTACGTGACCGTTGCAGCGGAGCCGTAAGGCCCGAGGACCGAGGGCTTCCAGCATTGCGACGGGTTTCGCTACGAGGCGCCGCGGCACCACGACCACCGCGACAGCAAGACGGCCGGGATCGTCGGCCATCGGGCGGTCGAGCACTCGGTAATAGGTGTCGCCCACCCGCCAGGGCGTGATCCTCTCGATGTGGTGGCGCACAAAGGCGTCGAGGAAGGGGCGGCTCGCCAGAGCGACAGGATCGAGGTCGCGACGCTGCATCCAGGCATCCGGGATGACGATATCGATCGTCGCTCCCGCGAGCCGCCGGGCGAGGTCCGGTGGCTCGAAGACGAAGCCTGCACCCTGGTCGACGAGACGGCCAAGCCGCTGCTCTCCGGCGCTCACCACGGCGGTGTCACCGTCGCTCAACTCCACCCGCAACGGCGGACGCCGCCGCGCACGGTCGGCGACCCAGATGGCGGCTTCGACGAGCCCTTCGACGAACCAGATCCAAGCGCCCCGTAGCGTGTTCAGCATGGTGACACCGTTAGGGCAACTTACGCCAGGACACCAAAATCGGCACGGCCCCGCGTTCGCGCCGCGGCGGCGGCGGCGTGCCCTCCGGCACAGGCTTTGCGGATTCGGCATCGGCCGTAGCCGAAGGAGCCAGGACCATCTCGTAGCGACGCTCGAATCCATTTGCCAGCCTGACGCGGACGACGGCTCGGATCGCCTTGGCATCCTTGAACGCCACGAAGTCGCGCGCGGGAACCGGGATCAGCGCCAAGGCCGATTCCTTGTCGGTGAAACCCTGGTGACGCCGGCCGATATAGTCGTCGACGCGTTCGTCCCCGCCCAGCAGCGCCAGCAGCACCGGCCGGCCGGCGAGAACAGGATCGACGGTCGCCGCCCCACTGCTGACGGTCAGCGAGGGCAGGAGCCGCCGCGCCACGGCGTCGGTGAGGCCCCAGTCCTGAGCAACCTCCGCTGTGTCATGGATGGCGATGACTTGCGGGCCGGTTTTCGGCTTCGCGGTGGGCCCAAGCGCGTCGATCGAGGCCCGGAGCGCCGCGAGACCGCCAGCAGCCGCGGCCTTGTCGGTGCCACTCCCTGGGCCTGCTCCCGCCGCTGCACCAGCGCGCGCGGCGGCTTCGGACCGGAACTGCGTCACTCGCGCCGCAACGGCCTCCGCTTCACGCTCCTCACCACCGCTCGCCGCCACGAGCGCGGCGATAAGCGAGACGGGCGCGAGATTGACGTCGACCCTCGCCGATTCAGACACATAGTCGATCGTCACGTCGGCACCCGGCCATCGAAGCCCAATGGCACCGCCGCGCTTGGCCTTCTCGTCTCCCGTTGCCAGTCGGTAGGCCAGGGCCGCTGCCGCACCGCGACCGAGTTCATCAGCGCGCACGAGGTCGGCAAAAGCCGTCGCGGCCCGGGTGCCGCTGAGACTGGTCCGCCACGCGGTGGCGGCCAGCCCCGCGAGAAACGCCGAAAACAGAAGCACGACGAAGAGCGCCGCCCCGCGCCGGCGTTCCGTCACCATGGCGTCGATCCAGCCCTGTCGCCGAGCATAGGTGCGAGGACAAACACCAGCCAGGCGGCAGGCGCCAAGAAGGCGCCGAACGGCACGGCCGTTTCGCGCAGAGAGCCGGTCCGACGCAGGAGAAGAACCAGAATGGCACCCAGTGTCGCGATCTCGAGAGCGATGGCAGCGTCGCCGGGCGTCAGCCAGACAGAGGCGGCACCGGCGAGTTTCACATCTCCGAAGCCGAGAGCGTCGCGCCCGAAATGCCGGAACGATGCGCCGATCGCCCAGAAGATCAGGAAAGCGCCGGCGCCCGTCGCGACCGCTGCGGTTCCCGCAGTCGTGACGCCTTCGAGCCCGTCCCCTCGCAGCAGCGGCACACCGATCGCCAGGGTCAGTCCCAGAACGGCCGTGGAGAAAGAGGCCTCGTCCGGAATGATGAAGTGGCGCAGGTCGGAGCGGATCGTGGCTACGACCGCGATCCACCAGGCTAGAACCGCCGCGAGGGCGAAAATTTCCGCGATCCGCTCGCCGGATTCGGCGGCGGTGAGGATGGACGGCAGGAGGGCCGCAAGCGCCACGATCCAGCCAGCCGGAACAGCTACACGCTCGACAGCGTGCCACGGTTTGTTTCGCGCCAGGGGCTGTCGCGGATCGTCGGCCGGTGCAGCGCGCGACACGGCTCGCCTTTCCTTCAGTAGCGGCGCACGATCGGCTTCTCCGGGGTGCGCTGCATCGACAGGAGCCGATCGTGGAACTCCTCGGTGACCTGCTCGGCGTCGGCGGCGTTGGAGATGATCTGCGGCTTGATGAAGATGATGATCTCGGTGCGGTTCACGGCCGAGTCGTGGCTTGTGAGCAGGTCGTTGAGGAACGCGATCGAGCCGAGTCCCGGGATCCCTGACCGGTCGTTGGAACGCGTGTCACTGATGAGGCCGGCCAGCATGACGGTCTGGCCGTTCGAGACCGCCACCGAGGAGCGGACGCGTCGCTGAGAGATGGTCGGCGTCAACGTGGTCGCATCGGTCGCCACCACGGCGCTGACCTGCTGCTCGATGTCGAGCGTGACGACGCCGTTTGCATTTACCTTGGGCAGGACGTTGAGGATGATGCCCGTGTCCTTGTAGTCCACATTGTTGACCACCGGCGACAGGGCATTCTCGGTCGATTGCGCGGTGCGGGTCAGGATCGGGACCTGATTGCCGACCTGCAGCACGGCCGGCTGGCGATCGAGCACGACGAGCGAGGGTGAGGAGAGGATCTTGACGTTGGTGTACCCCTGCAGCGCGCTGACCAGCACGCGCGGGCTCGACAATCCACCGGCAAGGAGATTGAGGCCGGCCGTGTTCAGGTTCGAGACCTGGAGGTTGGTGGCGCCGCTGAGCCCGAGCGTGCGATTACCTTGAAGGAAGAACTGAACGCCGTATTGCAACTGGTCGTTCAGCGTCACCTCGGCGATCGTCGCCTCGATGTCGACCTGGACGGGCTGTCGGTCCATCTGGTGGATCGCCCGCTCGATGAGACGATAATCGGCGGGGCTGGCGTTGATCAGCAGGGAGTTGCTGGACGGGTCGGCGGTCACTCGAACCTTGGAACCGCCGCCGCCGCCTCGCAACGCCTGGGTGTCGGCAGCGGACGCCTGAGCGGCGCCCCCACTGCCGCCCATGGCAGCCTTCAGCACGCCGAAGGGAGAGCCGGCGCCACCGTTGGCGGCATCGGCGCCGGACGCACCGGTGCCGGCACCCGCGCCGCCTGCCTTGCCGGTACCGGTCGCCGGCGCGGTGGTGGTGACAGAGCCGAAGCCGCTCGGCTCGAGTTGGTCCTTGTCGCCGTCGCTCTGGCCGCCGCCGCCGGATCCGAAGAGATCATTCAACGCCGAGGCGACGGCTTTGGCTTGGGCATATTGCAGCTTGTAGACTTTGACGCCCGCGGCTCCGGCATCGCCTCGATCGAGCCGGGCGACCCATTTCCGCACCATGTCGATACCTGACCCGGTGCGAGCGACGGCAAGGATGGCATTCATCCGGGTCATCGGCTGGAACTGGATGGCGCCCTGGGCCATCCCGCCTTCGCCGCTGTCCATGATGTGGTTCAGCTCGTTGATCATGGTCTCGGGCGCGGTGTTGGCCACCGGCAGGATGGCGACCGATTTCGAGCGGAGCCAGTCGACGTCCACTGTGCCGGCGGCCTCGATGGCGGACCGCCGCTCCGCCGCAGTCCCCGTGATGATGACGAGGTTGGTCCCGGGATCCGATTTGATCGACCCCGGCCGGCTGCCGAAGCCCTCGAGCAGCTTGCCGAGATTGACGGCCGGCATGTACCGGGCCGTGATGACGGAGGTTCCGTAGCCCTCGCCGACGTCGCGCCCCGTGATGGCACCGATCCCGCCTGGGTCGGCCGACGGCACGACGCGATAGAGGTCCTGGTCCTTCACCACGGTAGCGCCGAGCGAGCCCAGTGCAGTTTCGAGCAGCGGGACCAACCGGGCGCGGGGCACGGGCTGTGACGATGTGAGGCTGATCTGCCCCGCCACCCGCTTGTCGACGAGGTAATTAGCCTTGAGAATATCGCCCAGAATGGCCTTCGACACTGCGCCGACATCGGCATTTTCGAAATTGAGCTGGTACCCGCTCCCGGACGGCACGATCCCACTGTCGGCCGATGCGACCGCTTGGTCGGGATCGTTGGCCGCGGCCGCCGTCGTAGGTGCGCTGCCGGAAGGTAGGGGCAGCGGGGATGATGTCCCCTTGAAGATCTCGGCGCTGCGGCGAGGGGAGCCCGTCAGGTCGCCGTAGCTGCCACGCGGGATCTGACCCCGGGCGGCAAAATCGGGAGACGTGATGCTATCCGTCGGAGCCGTGGCGGCGAGATTAGGCGACAGCGGACCATCGCAACCGGCAACACTTGCCACGCATAGAGCCGCAGCCGCGCCCGCAAGTAATTGGCGGTGGAACCGTCGAGGTGAAAGCGTCACTGTCAAGCATCGATTCCGAAGAAGGATCGGGTCAGCGGCATTTCCGACATCACTGTCGGCCCCAAGCGCCAGCAATTTTTCACTAGACGACAAAATTAACGTTAGAGTAACGATTGAATGCTGTCCAGGCGATGGGGACCCCGAACGACATGAACCAGCGGGCCTTTGCTGAGAAGTTGGTTAACGCTGGCCTTGTCGCTGCGGCTGAGGTCGAGCCGATGCGGCCGGCCGCCGGTCTCGGCACGAGCAGCCGCGTCTCTTGGGGCAGACACCTTCTCGCGGCCTCTCGCCTCAAGCCGGATGCCTTCGCCGATCTCCTGGCGGAGAGCCAGAACCTGCCGCGCGCCGGGCTCGACGCCTTGCGGCGCGGGACCTCCTTGGCCGGCGAGTTTTCGCTGCAGTTCCTTCACGACGCGGGCCTCTTTCCCTATCGCGCCTCCGATGGATCGCTTCGGATCGCGGTCGCTGATCCCTTCGACGTCGATGCGATCGACGCCGTCGCGATGACGCTTGGTGGGGGCGCCACGATCGAAGTGGCAAGTCTCGAGGACGTCGAAATCGCCCTGGATGCGGGAGCACGGGCTGCCGACGCCGAAGCGCCGGAAGACGCGGCCGCCGAGGTCGGGCCCGACAACAGCGACAGCCTGCGGGATCTCGCCAGTGGCGCGCCGGTGGTGCGGGCGCTCGACGACGTGTTCGATCAGGCTGTCAGTCTGCGAGCGAGCGACATTCACGTGGAACCGCTCGGTCGCGAGGTGCAAATTCGCGTGCGGGTCGACGGCGTCCTGCGCGTAATACCGACCCCGCGCGCGGCTCCCGCCCGCGCGCTCGTGTCGCGCATCAAGATCCTGGCCGGGCTCAACATCGCCGAGCATCGCCAGCCGCAGGACGGCCGCATGCGCATCAAGGTCCGGTCACGCGATTTCGACGTGCGTGTCGCCACCATGCCGACGACGAGAGGCGAGGCCGCCATTCTGCGCCTGCTCGATCGCGGGGGAAGGCTCGTCGCCTTCTCGGAGCTTGGCTTCAATCCGCGCGACCGCGCCGTCCTGACCGATAAGTTGGCCCAGCCGCACGGCATGATCGTGGTGACGGGCCCGACCGGTTCCGGGAAGACCACGACGCTGACCGCCGCGCTGGCCTCGCTGAACGATTCAACCCGCAAGATCCTCACCGTCGAGGATCCCGTCGAATACGAGATTCCGGGCGTCAACCAGTCGCAGGTCCGCCCGGCGGTCGGCCTGACCTTCGCGACGGCCCTTCGTGCCTTCATGCGTCAGGATCCAGACGTCATCATGGTGGGCGAGATTCGCGATCCAGAGACCGCCAAGATCGCCGTCCAGGCTTCGCTGACCGGCCATCTCGTCATGACGACGCTCCACACCAATACGGCTGCAGCGGCGATCACTCGCCTCGTCGATATCGGCGTCGAGCGCTATCTCATCGCCTCGACGCTCACCGCGGTGGTGGGGCAGCGGCTCATCCGCACGCTGTGCCTCGAATGCCGACGGCCCTTTACGGTCGGACCGCAGGACGTGGAGCGCAATCCCCGCATCGTGGGCCTCGGCCTGACGCCCGGCACCGCGCTCTTCGAGCCCGGCGGCTGCGAGCGCTGCGGCGGCACGGGCTATCGAGGCCGCCGCGCCATCTTCGAATGTCTCGACATTACCGAGCCGGTGCGGCGCGAGATCCTGGCCGGGGCCGACGATGTCGCGATCGAGCGCGCCGGGATCGCAGGCGGAATGGCGACGCTGGTCGAGGACGGCAAGGCTCGCTGCCTCGAGGGCATCACCTCGGTCGATGAAGTGTTTCGCGTTGCGGCGCTCCGCTGATGCCCCGCTTCCGCTACACGGCGGTGGGACCGGACGGACGCGCCCTGGCGGGCGAGACCGACGCTCTGGACGCCGCATCGGCCGCGGCGGATTTCGCCGGCCGCGGCGTCATGCTGCAGTCTCTCGACCGGCTGAAGGAGGAAGGCTCGGGCCTGCTCTCCTCGCCGCCGAGCGCCCGCTCCATTACCCGTTTTCTCGGCGAGTTGGCGCTGATGCTGCGCTCCGGACTGCCGCTCGACGAGGCGCTCGATCTGAGTGCTCAGGGCCAACCCGCGAGGCTCGCCCGTATCGTCCGGGCGGTACGGCGCGAGGTGCTGAGCGGAGCGAGCTTCGTCCAGGCGCTTGAACACCACCCCGACGTCTTCACACAGGACATCGTCGCCATGGCGAAAGTGGCGGATGCGACGGGTGACCTCGATGGCGTTTTCACCGCCGTAGCTTTGCAGCGCGAGCGCACGCATCGCCTGACCGAGAAAGTGACGGGTTCGCTCCGCTACCCCGCCTTTCTCATCGTCTCAGCGGCTGGCGTTCTAGTGTTCTTCCTGGTCAACGTCATCCCGAATTTCTCCGGCCTCTTCGCCGACTCGGGCAGCGACCCCGGTGCCCTGGTGCGCTTCGTTCTGGCTCTGTCCGACTGGCTCATCGCCAACGAGACGAATCTGGAAATCGGCCTTGCGGCTATCCTTTTGTCCGGCTTCCTCGGCTGGCGCACCGCGGCAGTTCGCGGGGCGCTGCTGTCGGCCTTCCTTGCCCTGCCCGGCATTCGCGGCGTCTGGGGCCTCTGGCGGACGTCGCGATTCCTGTCGAATCTGTCCGTGCTGCTCGGCCAGGGCGTTCCGCTGACCGAGGCCCTCAAGGTTCTGGAGGACGCCGTCGGTACGGACGGGCGCACCATGTTGGCGACGGTGGGCGATGCGGTCAGGCGCGGAGGGCGTTTGCACGAGGCCCTCGCTCAGGTAAAGCTCCTTCCACCGGTCGCGGTCCGCATGGTTCGGATTGGCGAGGAGACGGGTGAATTGTCGAAGGTCGCCGGCGAGGCGGGCGGCCTCTACGCCGTTCAGCTCGAAAAGAGGCTCGACGCCTTGTCGGCCGTCATCGGACCTACCGCGATCCTCTTTATCGCGGGGCTGATCGGAGGTCTCATGGTGACGATCATGTCGGCTCTTGTGAGCGTCAACCAAGCCGTGCTGTGAGCGAAGCGAGCATATCGATGACCGATGACCAAGCGAGCATAGATGGATCGACCGCAACCGACGTCACGCTTCGCGATCGTGCCGGGCGCCTGCGGCGCGTCGCGGTGCGGCAGGCGGGATTCACACTGGTTGAGATGCTTGTTGTCCTGGCCATCATCGGCCTTCTCGTCGGACTCGTGGCGCCCCGCGTTTTCGGCCAGCTCGCCGAAGCCAAGGTTCGCACGGCCCATATTCAGATCGAGAGCTTCAAGAATGCGCTCGATTTGTTTTACCTGGATGCGGGGCGCTACCCGACCACGCAGGAAGGCCTTCAATCGCTGAACACCCGCCCGTCCAACGTACAGAATTGGGGTGGTCCCTACGTCAAAGGCACCAACGTGCCGAAGGACCCCTGGAACAATCCTTATATCTACAAGGCACCCGGGGGTAACGGGCGGCCCTTCGACATCACCTCGAATGGTCCGGGCGGCAAGGGCGGCGAGCCGAACGGCGGGACGAACCAGATCGCCAGCTACTGATGACCGAGCCGGGCAGCCCGCGCAGGACGGCCTGGGGGTTCCGAATGGAATATGGCGAGACGGCACGGTCGATCGCGAACCGGGAAGGCGGATACGTGCTGATCGAAGCCGTCGCCGCCCTGGCGATCTCGATCCTGCTCCTCTCCTTCGCCTACCCGCTCATCGCGGGCGGCACCACGCCATCGCGGCTCCTGGCCCTTGCTAGTTCCTCCGCTTCGCTGCTGCGCGATGCCCGCACCGCCGCCATCATGGGCGGACGTCCCGTGGCGGCGCGGTTCGACGAGGCGCATCGCCGCTTGACTGCGGGGAGCGGCGCGGTGGTGATCCCTGCGGATGTCGCTTTCAGCCTCACGTCGGGCGGCAATTGCCAGAGCGGGTCCGGCGGAGCCGCAGTGCTTTTCAGGTCGGATGGCTCCGGCTGCGGAGCCGTGCTGCGCTTTGCCAAGGGTGCCAGGGTGCTTCGGGCACGTGTCAACTGGGCGGATGGTCATGTCGACATCGTCGAAGGAGGTTAAAGGGCGGGCGGGCTTCGTCGTACGCGAGATGTGCGGTTCACGCCGTGGCTTCGGCTTGATTGAGGCTATGGTCGCACTGGTCGTCGCTGGCTTTCTGCTGCCATCTCTGGCTCGCGCGCTCAGCGGCGCCTGGACGACCTCGCGCATGCCGATGGACATCGTCTCAGGCATCTCATTGGCCCGGAATGTCGCGGCTGGCGCTGACGTTCCGGCCGACGCGCGGCACCTTGGCTTCGACGCTCAGCGCAGGACCATCGCCACCACGATCCTGATCCTGCCTTCGGATATTGCGCCGGCCCCCCCCGGGACCGGCAAGGACGATGCGGCCAGCAAGCTCCAGCCTGACGCCACGCCCTCCGCCATCAAGCTCGCCGTACCGAAAGGCTTCGGAAGCCCTCCCGCCGAGGCGGCGCCCGCTGTGGTGCTGCGCCGCATCACCGTTGTGGTGAATACGCCCCGCGGGCGCCGCATGACACTCGACGGATTGAGGCTCGACGATGTCACCCCGTGACGGTGCTCGGCAGCGCTCGAAGACCGCTTCGCAAGCCGGGTTCACGCTGATCGAGGTCCTGGCCGCCCTCGTTGTGACGGGCGCCTTCGTGGTAGTGGCGCTTCCCTATGCGGGCCGGCTCGCCACGCATTGGTGGACGGGCGAGGCAGCGGTCGAGGAGGCGGATGGCTGGATCCAGGCAATGAGCCGTATGGGCGATGATCTCTCACAATCCGTCGCGTACGATCTCGGCACTGGAAGCCGCCCGAGCCTGGCCTTCCGCGCGGATCCCGACGACGTGAGTTTCGTGCGTTCCAGTCTCGGCGAGATGGGGCAACTCGAGGCCGTGACCTATGAGGTGCGCCGCTCGAAGGCCGGCATGGCGTTGATCCGGCGCAGTCGTCGTTTCGATGCCGCGGTGTTCGGACGCGACGACGGCGGGACCTCGGCCACACTTCTCGACGGGCCTTACCGACTTCGGTTGGTCGAAGTTTCTGCCGACGGGTCGCGACGACGCGAATGGGAACCATCACCCGACATGCCGGCCGGCGTCGAAGTCTCGGCCGCCGCCATGCGAGACGGACGCGCCGGCAGCGTAGCGATGCCGACCGTACCCTTCTTCCTGCCCATCGCCACACGGGGACCCGCGGCAGCGCGGACTGGCGCCTCAGGTGAGCCCTGACCTTGCTAAACGGCGCCACCCGAACGGTGTAGTTCGTCGAGAGGTTTCGGCGGCGAGCGAACGCGTGCCCACGCTGTTCGAGTGATGGCCTGCCGTGGCGGGCTCAAACGGCCTGATGCGATGAGGCCTCAGTAACTCGGCCTCGGAACCATGAGCCCGCCCTCCGTCCACAGCGCGTTCGCGCCGCGTGGGAGCTTTAGGTCTGACTCGGAGCCGAGGTCACGGTCGAAGATCTCGGCGGCGTTGCCGACCGTGCCGATGGCGCGGGCCGCCCATCCGGCGTCGATCACCTTCGGGTCGATCCCCGGCAGCGTGCCGCCGAGCGGTCGCAACAGCGGGTCCTCCGTTGTGCGCAGTAGGTCGGAATGGGCCTTGTCGATGCCACCAGCCTCGGCTTGCAAGGGCGCCGCCGCAACAGCATCGACAATTTCGGCCCAGGCCGGGTCGCCGTTCTGCACGGCGGGGGACAGCGGCAGTACCGAATAGCGCTCGGGCAGCAGGACAAAGTCCTTTGCGCGCGCATGAAAATTGGAGCGGTCCTCCGCCAGGCGTGAGGCGCTGCCGAAGAGGGCATCGCATTTGCGTCCCACCACGGCGCCAAGCATTTCGCCGTTCTCCTCGAAGGGCCAGGGTGTGTAAACGATGTGATGGCGGGCCGCCTCCGCGACGAGCACGTCCTCGGCCCGCGTCGCCGGGGCGTAGCAGACGAGACGGCCGGCGAGGTCGGCGAAGGTCTTGATACCGGAGTCGCGATGGACCAGCAGAGCGTCGCCGTCGAGGAACACCGGCCGCACGAAGCTCGTGCCGAAGGCGACTGCAGCGGAGGTCGACGGCGAAGCCCCCATCAGCATGTCGATCTTGCCCGCGCCGAGAGCCTGGAAACCGAGAAGCTCGGAGCGAACCGGCACGAACTCGGCCTTATCGGGGGAGCCCAGCACGGCGGCCGCTACGGCACGGCACAGGTCGGCCCCCAACTCGGGCAGGGAGGCATGCACGTCCTCCTTGCCCCAATCGTCGGGCTCGTCGATGAGGCCGCAGCTCAGGGCGTTGGCGGCCTTGACGCGATCGAGCACCGCTCCGGCACTTGCCGGCGAAGGCATTGTCGACACTCCGAGCAGCACACCGATTGCAACCGCGGCGATCGTCGGAACAGAAGCTCTCATCACAGTACCTCGCATGGAAAAAAGGCCGGGCTCGTTGCCCGGCCCCTCGATGTCGTCGTCGGACCGCTCTCAGGGGGTCCATGTACCCGAGGACGGCGTGCCCGGGGTGGCGGCCGGACGCGGGTTGAAGTCGGCTGGCGGCAGGTCGATGGGAGTGCCGTTCTTGTAGTCGGTCGGCGTGATGTTCAGCGTCTTGCAGCCCTGGCCGTTGTAGTGCGGTAGCGTGTGGACCTGAGCGGGCGGGATCAGCGCATAGCTGGGCGGCAGCGGAGGCTGCGTGCCGCTGAGGCGAGCATTGTCGAAGGCATTCGACATGTCGCTCATCGGCTGCACGGCATTGCTGTCGGCGGGGCCGAGCTTCGACTGGCCGAACTGCGTCTGCCCGGCCACCAAGGCCGCAGCCTCATCGGGAAGATCAGCGAGGGCCGTCAATCCGAACAGGTGATTGATGAACTTGATGACGGTCGAGTGCTCGGCATATTCGTGCAGGGCGACGTGGGCCAGCCCGTAGGGCGAGATCACGATGGCCGGAATGCGCTGGCTACCGGCGTAGGCGCCACCGTCCGGCGACACGTTGCGCGGCGAGAACGCCTTGTGGTCGTAGTTGCCCGAGGTCTCGTCGTAGGTGATGACGATCGCACTGTCCTTCCAGTAGGGGCTCATCGCGATGGCGTTGATCTCGTCGGCGAGGAGCGCTTCCGAAATCTGCGAGTCCGAATAGGCCGGATGATCGTCGTTGCCCGCGAAGGCGGCCTGCACGGCCGGGTTCGGGTCGAGGGGCTTCAGGCCATCGGTGTTGCTGTAGCCGCCGCGCACATAGAAGACGCCCTCGGGCGGGAGTGCACGGTTGGCGACGTCTGTGAAGAAGTCGCCCAGGCCGTGCAGGTTGACGATCTCCTGAGTGTTGCTGGCGAGATAGCCGAAATATTGCGGACCGTTGTGGTGGACGATGTAGGAGGCGTGCGAGGCTTGGCCGGCCGCGTCGTAGTTCTCGTGGTCGTAGCCCTCCTGGTACCAGCCCCACGGCACGTTGGTCTTGTCCTGCTTGGCTATGGCCTGGATGTCGTTCTGGACGTCGAGCAGGTCGAGCGTCGGATTCTCGTCCGACTTGATGATGTTATTGATCTTCGGACCCATGAAGGACAGCGGCAGGGTCGCGTAGGTCTGATTGACGGTCGGGGTGGCCGGGCTTTCATCAGTGCCGTACGGCGGCTTGACCGGCGTGGTATCCTTGTTGGAGCCTGGGAAGGGGCCGGGGTCGCCCGTCACTGGCACGGAGGCCGACTGGTCGGGATGCTTGACCCACTGCGTCTCACCACCTTGGCCGGCGATCATCGCGATGGCGTTGGGAGTCGAGGGCCCATTGATCGTCATGTGGAAGTTGTCCATCACGGCGAAGCGGTCGGCGTACTGCCACATGAACGGGATGGTGTCGCAATCGACGTGGCCCATCGGCACTTCACCGGCCTGCTTCGTTGCCAGCGTGGGCTTGGTCGTCGGAGGCAGCAGGGTCGTCTTGGACACGATCTGGCCGCTGGCGTTCGTGGTGTAGCCCTCGTTGTCGAGCGCGAAGCGGTCGTTGAGCGAAACGTTGTTCGCGGGATTGATGTCGACGCTGACGTCGATGCCGGTGTGGCCGTGGTCGACGTCGGCGAGGTCGGACGGGTAGAGCGGCACGACTTGGCCGTTCGTCGCCGTAATGGTCTGCGGGATCAGGAAGGGTGAGATCGTGCCGACGCTGCCATCGGTGTTGACGATCTTCTGCACTACACCGGGGGCGTTGGGCTTCAGGGCGCCGTTGATGAAGAGACCGTCTACGCCCGGGAAAGTGCCGTAGTACTGGTCGAAGCTGCGGTTTTCCTGGAAGAGGACGAACACATGCTTGATATGCTGCTTCAGGAGAGCCTGTTTCTGAGCGTAGGTCAGCACGGGCGCCAGGGCAGGCAAGGACGCGTATTGCTTCACGAAGCGGCTTGAATCCGGCATCACGGTCATGTCCGCCCCGGACGCAGTCTGCGCCATGGCGACTTGGGCCTGCAGGAGCCCGGCGACGACCGCCAGTGCCGTCGAGGATCTGAGGACGCGGGAGAAAGTCATCTTGGCTCCGGGCACGAAGTTGCGCGCGGCCATCTTTCCGCGCCGTTAAGGCCATCTTAAAGCCTGAAGCGTGCGACGCCCGCATGACAGAGACGTTGTATTAGGGCCACTCTCGAGCGACTTGAGCCCTGTTTGTCTCGTTGCGGAACGTTAGGAAGCTGTTGGGCGATCGAGGATCGTACATGGCCCGTCGGTGTGGCCGATTGCCAGGACCTGATCTGGTGAACACCGCCGATCCTTCCGGCAGCGTGTGTCTCAATGGGAGGAGCGCTCGCTGTCGCCCTCGCCATCAATGGTCGCTCAGGCGGCGCGCAGGCTGGCCATCGTCGGTTGCGGGCGCCAGAGCGCCAACAGCGCTCCGAAAGCGAGGCCGGTTAGTGTGGTGGAGATCGCCAGACCAAGGCCGAGCCCATCGTGGCTCGCCATCCAATCGCCGACGTTGGTGCCGGCTGTACGCACCCAAACGATCGTGAGCCAGTACATAGCTTTCACGCTGAACCCGGGGGCGCGGCCGAGACCGAGGAGCGCGGCCAGGATGACGAGGTTGATGATCGCGGCTGGCCCGGCATCGAGCCCGAGGTCATCGGCGCAGTAGTCTCCGAGCGCGGTGCCAAGCACACCCGCCACCAACATGGTTGTCCAGTAGCGGCTATCGGTCACCGAAACGATGCTGGCGCGGCCACGCATGCGTGCGAAGGCGTCCTTGTCGGTCAATATGAGTGTCGCCAGTGCGATAGCCAGAACTGCAATGACGAGCGGCGGCGCGACATGCAGGTCGTGGTCGAAAAGGTCTGCAAGATTGGTGGCGGCAGTCCGCATGGTAACGATCGCGAACCAGTAGAAGGCTTCGGTCGACACGCGGGCGCGGCCCTCCGCGAACAGGATAACGCCGAAGATAAGAGCCAGCGGGATCAGCCCCAGGGCGTGGCCGAGGTGCAGATTGTGCGCCGCGAAGTCGCCAGTGTTGGCGCCAAAAATGCTGGCGAGCACTAGCGCTATCCAGTAGCGCGCGCCAAGCGGTGGGACGTTGACGGACTTCATGGCTAGTACCCCTGAGGACAAACGATCTCGGGCACTCCGTGTGACCCTCGTTCACGAGACTATTGTGACAAAACGGGTCGACGTCAGGCTACAATAAGGCTCGTCGGCTACAAATTGCAGCGCGGATGTAATGCGGCCGGGGTGCCCTCGCCGAGTTCATGGAGCGGTTCCAGACACCCGTGGCCATTTCTCTTGTTGAGCACTGACTGTTCCCCGCGCCGCCACGCCTCGCGGTGCGACAGCAACATCGCCGGCCCGCCGGCGGACACGGTGCTCAGCGTGTCCGCGGGGCCGCGCGCGACCCGGTCAACGACAGCTTCGTCGTGGCGTCCGTCGCCGAAGCCGGCGGAGACTTTTTCCGAACGGATCACTCCGCACCCTTCGGCTTTCAGCTTTGCGAGTTGAATGTCGAGATCTTGGTCAAGCGTGCTGACGCGAGCGTCACCGACGCGACCCATGATGAAGTCACCTCAGGGTTTGGGCCCGAGGTATTGCATGTCACTCATAGGCGAGATCAACGCAGAAGCTACGATCGAACGTGGGAGATGTGCCTGACCCGCAGTGAAGTCCTGAAGCTCTCGTCCTTCGACACGGGCCCTTTGGGCCCGGCTCAAGATGAGGAGGGTGAGGACCTGTCGTTCTTTGCGTCGTGGCGGTCACTCGCCCTCACCTGCTGTCGAGCGTCTTATTGGCCGAGGTGGCGATCGAAGAAGGCGCTGATCTGCTCGAAGGCGAGGCGGTTTTCCGGGATACGGTCGTCGCGATAGAACTGGGCATGAGCCATGCCGTCGAACACCTGAAGATCGGCCAACACTCCGGCCTCATGCAGCTTCTGCTGCGTCCGAACCGTGTTGCTCAGCAGCAGATCGCGCGTACCCGTGGTGAGGATCGTCGGCGGGAAGTCGTGCAGGTCGCCGTGGATGGGCGAGAGCATCGGGTCGGCGAGATCGTGGCCCTGCGCATAGAAGCGCGTCGCCGCATCGCAGAAGCCCTTCGGCGACACCAAGACATTGTCGACCAGCGCATTCGTCTCGAACGAATCGCCGTGCTCGGTCGCGTCCGACATCGGCGTGCCCGGCGCGATGGCGCCTGGAAGGGGGAGGTTCTCCTGCTTGGCGCGCAGCACGGTTTCCAGCGTCAGCGCGCCACCGGCCGAACTGCCGAAAACCCCGACATTTGCCGCCGGCTCCATCTTGGTCGCCGCCTTGTAGACCGTCACGGCGTCGTCGAGAGCCGCGGGGAAGTAGGCCTCCGGCGGCATGCGGTAATCGACGGCGATCACTTTCATATGGCTGAAGCCCGCCATCAGCACGGCCTCCGGGAGCGCCGCGAGATGCGGGTTCAGCACGTAGCAGCCGCCGTGCAGGTGGACGAGGAGGCGGTGGGCATTGGCGGCCGGAATGTCGGCGGGCGTTAGGAGGTAGACGTGGACGCCGTCGATCGTGCCGGGCTCGATCGTCACATGCAGCCGCTCCGCCATCGGGGCAACCTGAGGCGCGCCGGTGGCCTCGGTGCTGGCGGCGAGCTGGCGCCAGCCGTCCGGCGTGGTCGGCGGCGTGTTCCAGCCGTTGCGCAGAGGCTGGGCGATGATGGCCTGAAGCTCCGGGCTGACCGTGTCGGGTACGGGCAGTGTCTTCGCCGGGACGTCACGCGGCGCCAGGGCGCTTCGAGCGAAGACGGCCGGTGCCGAGGCTAGGAGCACAAGGGTGGTGAAAGCCCGAGCCGCTGAAGTGGTCCGCATCATAATGTTCGATTCCGTCTTTCGATCGCGGTCTGAACCCCTTGCCGAAGAGTCGGGTTGCACGACGCAGGGCGGTCGCGACCTGTCGACGGGTCTTCGGTCCGGTTGTCCATCGCGTGCCAAGGCCGGTCGCTCTCGATGATGTCGTCGTTGAAGGCACACCATTGCGGCCGGCCAGTCCCGAGATGAGCGACACCTTGCAGTCGCCGAAGGCAGCGCGCGGCGTCGGGGTCGAGACCGAACCGCGCCGAGAGCGCGACCATCCTGGGCCGGCGACCGAGCGTCGAGACGATCACGCGGTTTAGGACGCAGAGCGTGTCGGCGATGCTGGCTTTGGCGGCCGGCCCGGGATGGTGGCGGGCGTAGTGCTGCCCACCATGGGCATCCACCCACTCCAACCTGCCGACGGCGTCAACGCCGCACCTCAGCCTCGCGATAGCGTCCCTCCGTCGTCCAGGGCGGAGGCCATCAGAGGATCAACGGGCATGCTTGCCGGGAACTTCCGATGCTCCGGAGCCGTCCAATTTCGGGCTGGATAACGTCATAGGCCGTCCCACGACCAGGTCCGCTCGGACGTGACTGGCCTATGGGTGAAGCCGACCCGACCGCCTCGAAGGGAACGAACCATGGACTCGATGACACGCCGAACCATGCTGGCCGCCACCGCGGCCGCCGGAAGCGCTCTCGCGGCGAACACAGTCTCCGCGCAGACCGACATCCCGCAACCGGTCCAGGGCAGGAAGGGCGCGGTCGATCTCGGCCCTCGCAACCTCGGCGCCGACCGTGACAACCCGGACCTGCTCGCGCCGCCATCCACCGATGCGGGCTCCATTCCCAATCTGAAATGGCCCTTCGGCCTGAGCCATAACCGGCTGCTGGAGGGGGGCTGGGCGCGGGAGACCACCATCCGCGAGTTTCCGGTGTCCACCGCCATGGCGGGCGTGAACATGCGATTGCTGCCGGGTGCAATTCGTGAACTGCACTGGCACAAGGAGAACGAATGGTTGCTGATGCTCTCAGGCAATGCGAGGATCACCTGCGTCGACGGGGATGGCCGCAACTTCATCGCGGACGTTAAGCAAGGCGATCTCTGGTACTTCCCGTCCGGGCTGCCGCATTCCATTCAGGGCTTGGACCAGGGCTGCGAGTTCCTGCTGGTCTTCGACAACGGAAGCTTCTCCGAGGACAGCACTTTCCTGATCACCCAATGGTTCGCCCACGTGCCGTCCGAAGTGCTGGCCAAGAACTTCGGCCTGCCGGAAAGCGCCTTCGCAAATATTCCGAAGGAGCAACTCTACATCTT
The DNA here is from genome assembly GCA_050920985.1 of Janthinobacterium lividum. Lineage (GTDB taxonomy): Bacteria > Pseudomonadota > Alphaproteobacteria > Rhizobiales > Beijerinckiaceae > Lichenihabitans. The sequence goes on from JBPBQY010000023.1 coordinate 43,541, forward strand.
CGAGGCGCCGATCCCGCCGGCGCTTGAGACGGACCGCGTCTCCGACCCGAACGGCGCCGTGCCGGAACCTTTCGTGTTCCGCATGATGGAGATGGCGCCGACGCGGGTGCCGGGTGGGACTGTTCGGGTCGTCGACAGCACGAATTTCAAGGCGTCGCAGCACATCGCCGCCGCCTATGTTGAAATCGAGCCCGGCGCCATGCGGGAGCTTCACTGGCATCCGGCGTCGCCCGAATGGCAGTATTACATTTCGGGACGCGCTCGAATGACGGTGTTCGGTTCGGGAAACAATTCCAGGACCTTCGACTATCAGCCAGGCGATGTCGGCTACGTTCCGCAGACCATGGGTCACTACATCGAGAACATCGGCGACGAGTCCGTGCGTTATCTCGAGATGTTCGTTGGACCCAAATACACCGACGTATCGCTGCAGCAGTGGATGGCGCTGATACCTCCGGAACTCGTGAAGCAGCATCTCAATCTCGATGATGCTGCCCTGGCTCATCTGGACAAGCGTAAGCAGCTGGTGGTTGCCTCTTCGCTGCCTTCGAAATAGCTGCAGGCTCTCTAGAGCCGATGTCGGCGCACTGCGACCTCGTGTACTGAGCCAAACAAAGGCTTCAGCTCCTGTTTGGTGCGACTCGGTGCACGGCCTGGAAGCTGGTCGACCGACTGACCCAAACGGACGCACCATCCGTTTTGGGTCGGACCACTACACTGACGCGAGGGCATTCTCGAGCTGCTGCTTGTTCATTCGAGACCGCCCAGAAATTTTCCTGTCCTGAGCGCGCCGGTAGAGGTCGGCCTTCGTCCTGCCCCCTGGTCCGCCGCCATCATGGCTGCGGGCCGGTGCCGTCTTGTCGGCGATGTCCTTGGGCTGGGCGGAATGCTGCTGACCCTTCCGCGTATCGCGGCGCTTCTTGTCGGAGGTGCGGCGGTATTCCTCTTCCGTCAGGTGGTCCCGCGCCTCCTTCGGCAGATAGCGCTCTCCGGTCTTGCCACTCGGCTGACCAGATGCCGTACCCCACTCTTCGCGTTCCCACTCCACGAGATGATTGTTCGGCGATTTCTCACCCTCGTAGCCTCCACCCTCGTGCTTGTACTCCTGCACGGCCATCTGCGCTTTGCGGGCGGACCACTGGCCCGGCTTGCCGCCCTTGTCACCCTCCGTGACCTCCTCCTTCACCTTTTCCCAGAGTTTCGCATCTGTCTTCTTCGCGGTGGTCGACATGGCACGGGCTCCGGATGGCGAAAATCAACGCACGTCCGTCGAAGTGGTTGTCCCGTGCGCCGGAGAGTCGCCACCTCCCCCTTCGCCCCTGACCAAGAGGGTCTGTCACCGTCGCTTCTTCGGCCTTCGAGCCTCGCCGCGATCTTGAACCGGCGAAGAGTCCGGGCCGGCGCAGGGCCCCAAACGGTAGCGGATGCCGGCTCCCGGATCCCCTCCTAAATGTCCTGGCTGGCAGGATGGCCCGGCCCTGCGCATCAGGAGGGGCGACTGCACCATCTCGTTGTCCGCGCGGGTCGGCGTGGCGAAGGCCATTAAGGCGGCGAAGATTGTGGAGAGGACGGCGTAGGCGCGTCTCATCGGCTTGCTCGACCATGTCAGAAACAAAGGCGAACGCTGCGCGTCGTTCGCGAAGGTAACGCAACGCCAGAAGTCATGGTTCTCGCGGCCGATGACGATACATCATCGTGGCCGAGCGATGGCGCGATGTTCGGTGGTTGATGAAATAGCTCGGCAGCTCAACTACTCGCGACAAAAGGTCCCGCTGGTTGCAATAACATCCATGTCATTGCACAGTCGAGGTGCTCTTCCATATCGTCAAAAAATGCAGCGGCGTCGCTCTAGCGAGTTGCGAGTAGAGTTAACCCCTGCGCCGATCCTGATGATGGGTGGAGCATGCCGCGCTATCATTTCGACATTTCGGATAACGAAGGTTTCCATCGCGACGATTTCGGTCACGAGTTGGAGGACTACGAAGAGGCGCGCCAGCAAGCCCAGGCGATCGTCCCTCACATTATGCAGGAGGAGCTTCCGGACGGTAAACTCCACGTCGTCGCTTGTGACATGCGCGAAGAGACAGGGCGGATCGTCTATCGCGCCGAGCTGAAGTACCGGGGTATTCGGTTTCCGGCTCTCCGGTCACCGGGTTAGGTTGCCGCGGATGCTTCGTCATCGACGAATGGGGTCGGGTGACCGATGATCCGGGCTCGCGCCTGCCGCGCGGATTGGCCGGCGTGGGGTCCCGCCCCACATGGCGGGGGCGGCACACCAACTCTGCTTGGCGAAAAGACGATCTGATATACGGCGGCTTGTTCTAGAGCAGATAATTGGCGATGTCCGCTCGAACCCGCCTCGACCAGGATCGTCTGCCGCATCGATGTCCAGCGTCGGCGTAGCTCGATCAGTCAGATGTATGCAGCACTTGGCAAGAGGCACTTCCCCTCTGGTTTGCTTCGGCTCGACACTTTATTGCAACGCAGCCCGTCTCGTTCGAGCGTTGAGCGTCAAGCGTCTCGGTCCTATCTCCGGATAGTCGAACAGTTTGGGAGCAGGCGCGATGATCCGACATGTGGTGCTGGTGCGGGTTCGGGAGAGCGTCGCAGCGAGCGAAATCCAGTCGATCTTCGCGGCGCTGGCGGCGTTGCGGCCGGCGCTACCCGGGATGACGACCTTCGCCTGCGGGACGAATGTCAGCCCCGAGGGGCTGGCGCATGGCCACACGCACGCCTTTACGATCGACTTCGTCGATGCTGTGGCGCGGGACGCCTATCTGGCGCTCCCCGAGCACGAAGCCGCCGGCGCCCGACTGGTCAAGACCGCCGAGGGCGGCCTTTCGGGGCTGACGGTTCTCGATTTCGACCTGTCGGAGACGCTTTGAACGCGCTCTTGTGATTCCGATCCCGACCTGAAACTGTCGCTTTGAGCGGTGCCGAAGCGCCCCGTGGTCGGGAGGGACGAGTGATGGTGGACGCCGCTTTGGGTGCTGAGCGGGCCGAGGGCGCCACGCGCACCACCACGGTCTGGGCCGTTCTGGCCACCTCCTTCGGCAATCTCATCGAATGGTACGACGTCTACGCCTTTTCGGCGTTTTCACTCTATTTCGCGGGCGCCTTCCTGCCGAAGTCGGATCCGGCGGTCCAGCAACTTCAGGCTGCCACCATCTTCGCCGTCGCCTTCCTGATGCGGCCGATCGGCAGCGTCGTCTTCGGCTACCTCGCCGACCGTTTCGGCCGTCGCTCGTCGCTCACCGTTTCGATCCTCGCCATGTGCTTCGGCTCGGCGCTGATCGCGGTGTCGCCCACCTACGACAGCATCGGGATCTGGGCCGCCGTTATCCTTTCTCTGGCCCGTGTCATCCAGGGCTTGAGCCAGGGCGGCGAATACGGCACCAGCGTCACCTACCTCAGCGAGATCTCGCCGCCGCAGCATCGGGGCTTCTATTCCGGTGTCTGGTACGTCACGCTGATCGGTGGCCAACTCTGTGCCGTGCTACTGCTCTTTATCCTGCAGAAGCTGTTCCTGACACCCGATCAACTCAAGGCATGGGGCTGGCGCATCCCATTCGCGATCGGCGCGCTCGCCTCGCTCTACGGCTTTCGCCTGCGCGCCAGCCTGCCCGAGTCGGAGAAGTTTTTGGCGGCGGCCCGCCAGCGCAGGCCGTTCGGCGACCTCCTGCACGAGAATTGGCGCAACATGCTCGTGGTGATCGGCATCACGGTCGGAGGAACCTCGGCCTTCTACACCTACACGACCTACATGCAAAAATACCTGAAGCTGTCCGTCGGCCTCAGCGACGACGAGACGACGGCGGTGACGCTGGCTTCGTTGATCTTCGCGATCGCGCTGCAGCCGCTTTACGGAGCTCTGTCGGACCGGATCGGCCGCAAGCCCCTGCTGGTCGGCTTCGGCATCGTGGGGACTCTCGGCACCGTGCCGCTGCTCACCGCCATCAAGCAGACCCATAGTCCGCTCGTGGCCCTGCTCCTGATCTGCGCCGCCTGGGCCATCGTCAGCGGCTACACGTCCATCACCGCCATCGTGAAGGCGGAACTGTTTCCGACCGCGATCCGGGCTCTCGGCGTCGGCTTGCCCTATGCCATCACGGCCGCGATCTTCGGCGGATCGACCGATGCCGTAGCGCTCGCCTTCAAGGACCGGGGCTTCGAGGATGGCTTCTTCTGGTACGCCAGCGCCCTGATCCTGGTGTCGCTAATCGTCTATCTCTGGCTGCCCGACACGCGGAAGGGTTCGATGTTGGACCACCCCGCCTGAGGCGAGCGGAACAGGTCGCACCCGGCCGAGGTTGAAGCGGCAACGCGGAAGCGCCACGCCTCGACACGGAGCTCGTCATGGGAATTTTCAGCAAGGACATCCACACGATGGCGGACCTGTTCGCGCATCAATTGAAGGATGTTTACTATGCCGAACACCGCATCGCGAAGGCGTTGCCCAAGATGATCGCCAAAGCGACGAGCATTTCACTCAAAGAAGCCTTCGAGGACCACCTGGCCGAGACGGAGGCGCAGATCGAGCGACTCGACCAGGTGTTCGCCCTCTTGAAGCTCAAGCCCGAGACGGTGACCTGCCAGGCCATCGACGGCATCATCAAGGAAGCCGACGAGGTCGCCGGAGAAGTCGACGACAAGGCCGTGCTCGATGCGGGGCTTCTCGCCGCCGCCCAGGCCGTCGAACATTACGAAATCGCCCGTTACGGCACGCTGGTCGCCTGGGCAAAGCGCCTCGGCCATCATGATGCGGCGACTCTCTTAGAGACGACCCTGGAGGAGGAGCGCGCGACCGACCAGAAACTCAGCCAACTCGCTACCAGCGAGGTCAACGCCAAGGCGGCCTGACGCCAAGACAGGTTGTGTAAATAGCGCCGCGGTTCACAAAAGCTACGCTTGCGCTGGCACATTTCGTCCACAATCGCGTTGACCAATACGGCTGTTGCCGAGGGCCGGCCGACGCGGCCGGTTTGTTCCGTCGCGGAGATTTCGCCAGTGTCCCTCCTGCTCATCATCATCATCGTGGTCCTGCTGTTCGGCGGTGGCGGCTTCTATGGTCACCGCGCCGGCTATTACGGCAATGGCGGTATCGGGATCATCGGCATTCTCGGCATTCTGCTCGTCCTGTACCTGCTCTTCGGATCAGGCATGCGCTAATCCACGGGCGGTGGCTCCTCGAGCCGCCGCTCCGCCGCCGCGGTCCTGGGCCGAGACATCGGACTGAACCGCGGCGTCGCTGTTTCAAGAAGGATCGCAAGCGTATAAGGCTCGCCTCCTTCGGTCGATTGTGAGATCAGCCGGGAGTCTCCTCGAAGCGGATCGTTCGTCATGTCACCTTTGCGCGTCGGCATCGCCGGCCTCGGCACCGTCGGCGGTGCCGTTCTCCGTCGGTTGACGGATGACGCCGCAGCGATCGCCGCCCGCACCGGCCGGGGCGTCGTGGTGACGGGAGTCTCGAGCCGCGATCGCGACAAGGCCGCTCCCTTGCTGGTCGGAGCGGAATGGTTTGCGGATCCGATCACTCTCGCGCGATCACCTGCGATCGACGTTTTCGTCGAACTGATCGGGGGGCATGAGGGTATCGCCCGCGGTGCGGTCGAGGCCGCCTTCTCGACCGGAAAGCCGGTCGTGACCGCCAACAAGGCCTTGCTGGCGCACCATGGCATGGCCCTGGCCGCAGCCGCAGAGGCGCAAGGGGTCTCTCTGTCCTTCGAAGCCGCCGTGGCGGGTGGCATCCCGATCGTCAAAGTGCTGCGCGAAGCGCTGTCCGGCAATACGGTCGACCGCGTCTATGGGATCCTCAACGGCACCTGCAATTATATCTTGACCCGCATGGAGGCCGAGGGCATCGGCTTCGCGGCTTGTCTCGCCGAGGCTCAGCGCCTCGGTTACGCCGAGGCCGACCCGAGCTTCGACATCGACGGCTACGACACGGCCCACAAGCTGGCCATCCTGGCTAGCCTCGCCTTTGGAACCGCGATCGACCTCGACGCCGTGCATGTCGAAGGCATCCGTTCCATCACGTCGGACGATCTCCGCGCCGCCGACGATCTCGGCTACCGAGTGAAGCTGCTCGGCGTCGCCCAGCGCACCGACCACGGGATCGAGACCCGCGTCCACCCGACCATGGTGGCCAAGACCACCGAACTCGCCGAGGTGAAGGGCGTGACAAATGCGGTCGCCATCAATGCCGATGCGGTGCGCGAACTGACGCTGGTCGGGCCGGGGGCGGGCGGCGATGCCACCGCCTCGGCAGTCCTGGGCGACATCGCCGACCTTGCCCGAGGCAGCCGGGTGCTGCCCTTCGGTCGCTCGGTCACGGCACTGGAACGGGCGCCGCGTGCTCCGATGCAGCGCCACGAGGGCGGGTACTATGTACGCCTTTCGGTGCGCGACCGGCCGGGCTCGATTGCCGCCATTACGACCCGTATGGCGGCGGCGGACATTTCTTTCGAGAGCATCATGCAGCGCCAGCCTGCCGGAACTGCGCGCTCGGCCGAGCGGGGCTACGTCCCAGTGGTGCTGATCACCCATGCGACGTCCGAGACCACGATCCGCACGGCGCTCGACGATGTCGAAGCCGGCGGCACCATCGCGGGAAAGCCGCAATTGATCCGCATCGAACGGGATTGATTCGGTACATTGGCGGTGGCCGGGATGGCGGTGGGCGAGGTGGTCGTCGTGGGGATCGGCGTCATCGATGGCGCGGTGCCGCACGGGGTTGTCTTCGGGGCGTGACGATCGGGGACCGAGACGGTGATTGATCATGGCCCCAGCGGTTCGGTCCGGCGCTTCCGCGCCCAGCATCGAGATCTCGCGACGCTCGGCTCGACTGGGTCATGGGCATGCTGAACTGGGTCGCCGAATGGGGGCAGGGCATCGTCGGCTTCGTGCGTGCGCATGAGGCCTGGGCCGCTCCGATCTGCTTTGCCCTCGCCTTTGGCGAGTCGCTGGCCTTCATCTCCTTCCTGCTGCCCGCAACCGTGGTGCTCATCGCTGTCGGCGGACTCGTCGGCAAAGCCGGTCTGGCCTTCTGGCCGGTGTTCATGGCGGCGGCGTTGGGAGCCGCTTTCGGGGACTGGCTGTCCTTCTGGTTCGGGCACCGGTTCGAGAGCCGAATCGGGGAGATCTGGCCGCTATCCCGGCATCCCGGGTTGTTGATCCGAGCCCGGAGCATCATCGACCGTTGGGGGGCGCTCGGCGTCTTCGGTGGTCGCTTCCTCGGGCCGCTCCGGGCGACCGTGCCCCTGATCGCCGGCCTCGTCGCAATGCCCATCCTGCCGTTTCAGGCCGCAAATTGGAGTTCCGCGTTTCTCTGGGCCTTCCTGGTGCTGGCTCCCGGCGCTTTCGGTGTCGACGCGATCCGGGACTGGTTCGCGTGAGATCTTACCTCACGTCGGTCCTCCTTCTGCTTGGATTGCTGGTGCTCGGGGGCTGCGATCTCGAACCCGGTCGTGTCGACGACATCGTCCATGCAGACGACGTGTCGCCGCGCCGGGTCGAGACGGCGAGCGGCCCGGTCGTCGGGGCGGCTGCGTCGACGGGTCAGGCCTTCCTCGGCATGCCCTATGCGGCGCCGCCGGTGGGAGCGCTTCGCTGGCGCGCCCCGCGTGCGCCATCACCCTGGGTCGAGCCTCGGCCCGCCACGACGCTCGGGCCGAGCTGCCTGCAGAACCTGTCGCTATCGGCGCAGGTCGGCGGCCATGGCGGCGGTCCCACAATCGGCCAGGAAGATTGCCTGACCCTCAACGTCTACGCACCCCCGGGCACCGTGGCGGGCGCGAATCGCCCCGTGATGGTGTGGATTCACGGCGGCGCCTTCGTGCTCGGCACGTCGGGCCAATACGACCCGAGCGCGCTGGCGCGCCGCGAGAACGTCCTCGTGGTGACGGTGAACTATCGGCTCGGCGCCCTGGGGTTCCTGGCCCATCCGGTGCTGCGCGGACAGCCCGGCGAAGGCGCCTTCGCGCTCCTCGACCAGCAGGCGGCGCTGAGATGGGTCCGCGCCAATATCGCTGGGTTCGGCGGCGACCCCCGACGCGTGACTTTGTTCGGCCAGTCGGCCGGGGCCTGGAGCGCCTGCTATCACCTCGTTTCGCCGGGCGCAGCAGGCCTGTTCAGCCGCGCGATCCTCGAAAGCGGCACTTGCACGACGCGCGAAACGAGCATTTCCGCCTCAGAAGCCGAAGCGGGCGGAATGCGCATGGGCCGGGACCTCGGCTGTGACGGCCCTGACGCGCTCGACTGCCTGCGTGCCCTGCCCGCCGAGGATGTGGTCGAAGCCGCACCGCAGCGCCGCGGCGTCACCGGGCCGAACTCCTGGTCGCCAGTCACCGGCCTTGATGTCTTGCCGCTGGTGCCCCGGTCAGCCTTCGCTATTGGACGGTTCGCCCGCGTGCCCGTCATCAACGGCACGAACCGCGACGAAGGTCAGCTCTTCTCCTACCTTCGCGGCTTGCGCGCCGACCTTCTAACGGCGGCGAGCTACGAGGCCGAGATCCAGCGGCTCTACGACAATGAGGCTACCTCGGTGCTGGCGGAATATCCCGCCGACGACTTTGGGTCGCCCAAGGCCGCCTATGCGGCGGTGCTGACCGACGGCTATTTCGCCTGCCCGGCGCTGGATTTCGACTCCCTGGTTGGCAAGGCCGTGCCGGTGTACGCCTATGAGTTCGACGATGCGCACGCGCCTTTCGCGCTGCCGACATTGCCCTTCTCGAGTCCGATGGGTTCCTATCACACGGCCGAAATCGCCTACGTCTTCGATCGGCCCTGGGCCTTGGCGGATCCGGCGCACTTCGACGATAACCAGGCTCGGCTCTCGGCAACGATGCAGGACGCCTGGGGCTCGTTTGCCTGGGGTGCTGCGCCGGGGAGTTCGGCCATGAGCTGGCCGGCGTGGCGCCTCGCGCCATCGGTTCTAAGGCTTTCGCCGGACGGCATCGGGCCTTCCAGCGATGTCGCAGCGAGGCATCACTGCGCTTTCTGGAGTGGCATCGCTCGTCGCCCTTAACGGGCTACGGATCCGTCGGTCGGGTCTTCCGACCGACGGCGAGCGGTCGTCAGACCGAATAATACATCTCGTATTCGACCGGGTGAGGCGTCATCTCGAAGCGCATCACTTCCGTCATCTTGAGCTCGATGTAGCTCTCGATGAGATCGCTGGTGAAGACGTTGCCGGCCGTGAGGTAGGCGTGGTCGGCCTTCAGGCTGTCGAGGGCCTCGCGCAGCGAACCGCAGACGGTCGGGATCTGGGCCAGCTCGACCTTCGGCAGGTCGTAGAGGTCCTTGTCCATGGCCTGGCCGGGATCGATCTTGTTCACGATCCCGTCGAGGCCGGCCATCAGCAGGGCCGAGAAAGCCAGATAGGGGTTGGCGGCCGGATCGGGGAAGCGGACCTCGACGCGCTTGGCCTTCGGGTTGGACGTGTAGGGAATTCGGCAGGAGGCCGAGCGGTTGCGCGCCGAATAGGCGAGCAGAACGGGCGCCTCATAGCCCGGCACCAGCCGCTTGTAGGAGTTGGTCGACGGGTTGGTGAAGGCGTTCAGCGACTTGGCGTGCTTGATGATGCCGCCGATGTACCACAGGCATTCCTGGCTGAGATCGGCGTATTTGTCGCCGGCGAAGACCGGCTTGCCGTCCTTCCAGATCGACTGGTGCACATGCATGCCCGAGCCGTTGTCGCCGAACACCGGCTTCGGCATGAAGGTCGCCGACTTGCCGTAGCTCTGCGCCACTTGGTGAATGCAGTATTTGTAGATCTGCATGCCGTCGGCCATCAGCGTCAGGCGATCGAACTTCATGCCGAGTTCGTGCTGAGCCGAGGCCACCTCGTGATGGTGCTTCTCGACCTTGACGCCCATGCTGGCCATGGCGGCCAGCATTTCGCCGCGCATGTCCTGCGCGCTGTCGAGCGGCGGCACCGGGAAATAGCCGCCCTTGGTGCGAATGCGATGGCCGAGATTGCCGCCCTCGTAGACCGTGTCGGCGTTGGACGGCAGTTCGATCGAGTCGACGACGAAGCCCGTGTTGTAGGGGTCGGTCTTGAAGCGAACGTCGTCGAAGACGAAGAATTCGGCCTCGGGGCCAACGAAGATAGCGTCTCCGATACCCGTGGATTTCAGGTAGGCCTCGGCCTTCTTGGCCACGCCGCGCGGGTCGCGGGCATAGGGCTCGCCGGTGGCGGGCTCGAGCACGTCGCAGACGATCGTCAGGGTCGAGGCCGAAAAGAACGGATCCATGCAGGCCGTCTCGGGGTCTGGCATGAGGGTCATGTCGGATTCGTTGATGGCCTTCCAACCGGCGATCGACGACCCGTCGAACATCACGCCCTCGGCAAAGGCCTCCTCGTCGACGATGGAAACGTCGAAGGTCACGTGCTGCCACTTGCCGCGCGGATCGGTGAAGCGGAAGTCGACGTATTTGATGTCCTGGTCCTTGATGGCCTTCAGGACGTCCTGTGCGGTCTTCATGCGATCCTCCGGTCAGGGGCGCGGAACCACGACCGCGCTCCTTCGGATGCCTACCCGCCCGCGGGAGCCGGGCGCAAGGGGAACCCGTCTCCGGACTGATCGAGCCCTCGCGTCGTTGACCTCCGGTCGCACGCCGACCCTTCGGTTCAGCGTCACGTTCCGCGGCCGACGTCAGATCGCGTCGTTGCCGGTCTCGCCGGTGCGGATGCGGATCGCGCCTTCGATCGAGGAGACGAAGATCTTGCCGTCGCCGATGCGCCCGGTCTGGGCGGCGCGGCGGATGGCGTCGACCGCCCGATCGACGAGATCGTCGGTGAGTACGATCTCGATCTTTACCTTGGGCAGGAAGTCGACCACGTATTCGGCACCGCGGTAGAGTTCCGTATGGCCCTTCTGGCGCCCGAAACCCTTGGCCTCCGTGACGGTGATGCCCTGGAGCCCCACGTCCTGCAGGGCCTCCTTCACCTCGTCCAGCTTGAAGGGCTTGATGATGGCCTCGATCTTCTTCATGCGGGGTCCAAACCTGTGTCGGGCGCGCGTTGCAGCCATCCTGTGAAGCGGATAGCCGTCGATAACCGACTCTAGCATCGCCCGTGCCATCGGCGCGACGGCTGTTTCCGAAATTGGTATCGGAGCCGTAGCTTCCTCTCGCTCCTCGCGCGTTCGGGAACGAACCTCACGCGTTCCGACGCAGCCAGGAGAGACCAAGATGCGGCGACCCGTGGAGGTCATCACCACGGCCGAAATGGCCGAAGCCGACCGGCTGGCCGGCGTCGCCGGCACGCCGGGTGCCGTGCTCATGGATCGGGCCGGACGTGCCGTCGCGGACAGCGCCGAGCGCCTGCTGGCGCACCGTGGCGGCACGCGGGTGCTGGTGTTCTGCGGGCCGGGCAACAATGGCGGCGACGGTTATGTGGCGGCGACGGCGCTGGCCGGGCGAGGTCTCTCGGTGGACATCGCCGCGCTGGTGCCCCCGGCAAGCCTGCGCGGGGACGCGGCATCGGCCGCGGCGGCCTGGCATGGGTCAGTCCTGCTGGCGGCCGAGGCGATCCCGGAGCGCTACGACCTCGTCATCGATGCCCTGTTCGGCGCCGGCCTGTCGCGGCCCCTCGACGATAGGGCCCGGGCCCTCGTGGGGCGGGTCGAGGCGGCGGGCCGACCCGTCCTGGCGGTCGACCTGCCTTCGGGGATTTCGGGCGACACTGGCGGCCTCATGGGAGCGGCGATCCACGCTGCCGAAACCGTGACGTTCCTGCGGCTCAAGCCCGGCCATCTCCTGATGCCGGGCCGGGAGTTCTGCGGCGACATCACGCTCGTAGATATCGGCATCGGAGCGCAGATGCTCGGCGAGATCGGGCCGAAGCTGCGCCACAACTGCCCCGAACTCTGGGACGGTCACTTCCCGCGGCCCCAGGCTGTCGGTCACAAGTATTCGCGCGGGCATCTCCTGGTCGTTTCGGGTCCCATGCCGACCCTTGGGGCGTCGCGCCTCTCGGCTCATGGCGGACTTCGGGCCGGGGCGGGCCTCGTGACGGTGGCGAGCCCCGACGACGCTGTTGCAGCCCATGCGGCGCACCTCACCGCCGTCATGCTGAAACCTTTCTCCGATCCTGCCACACTGTCGGAGATCCTGGCCGACGCCCGCAAGAACGCCGTGGTGATCGGGCCGGGCCTGGGGCACCATGCCGACACGGAAGCCCTGGTGGAGGCGGTGCTGCGGCCGAGCGAGATGCCGCGCGGCGTCGTTCTCGACGCCGATGCGCTGACGCTCTTCGCCGGTCGGCCAGGCGAACTCGCAGCGCTGATCGCGGCACGCCCCGGCCCGGTGGTGGTGACGCCACACGAGGGGGAATTCGCCAAGCTTTTTCACGGCATCTCCGAAGTCCTTGAAGCGCCGTCGAAAGTGCAGAGGGCGAGCGCCGGTGCCCGGCGGCTTGGCGCGGTCCTGCTGCTGAAGGGTCCCGACACGGTCGTGGCGGCGCCGGACGGCCGTGCATCCATCTCGGGGGAGGACGCGCCCTGGCTCGCCACCGCCGGCAGCGGCGACGTTCTTGCCGGAATCATAGGGGGGCTGCTGGCTCAATCCATGCCGGCCTTCGAGGCGGCGTCTGCGGCCGTGTGGCTACATGCCGCTGCAGCGCGCCACGTCGGGCCGGGCCTGATCTCGGAGGACCTCCCCGGCGTTCTGCCAGCGGTGCTGCGTGAGCTGTCGGCCCGCGGCGCTGCCGACACAGCTCGAAGCAGGCCCTGAGACCGCCCGCCGCCTGCTGCAAGAAGGCGGTCGCGATGAGCCAACGGCCCGGCAGGTTGACAACCAAAGACGCATGCCGCGTTGCACCCGGCGCCACTAGCACGATGCTCGCCGAGAGGCTTGGCAGCCGCCGTGGAGCTCGTTCCGCGCGCAGGCAGAAGCCGTGCATCGGAAGGCGACGAAGTCGGGCCAGCGTTACGGAACATCAGGGTCGCGGGAGAGCCTCGCTTCACGTCCCGGTTCGATACAGGGCGAAGCGGCATCGGACTTGCGCAACGGGCGAAGTCTTCCAGCCGCCGAGTTTAACCGATGCGTCCCTGTCTCACTCTCATCGCCGCCGGAATCCTGGCCGTGGCCACAGTCGCGTCGCGCGAGACTGGGGTTCATCCGGATCCCGGTTTGCCCACCTGGGCGCTGATGACATTCGCGGTCGCGGCCTTCAGCGGTCCCGTGCGGTAACGATAGTGCCCCATTTTTTTGCTGCATCCCGTCGAGGGCGTTGATAAGACGCTCCGTCCGGGTTGGCCGGTTGCGAGACGGGCGGGCGTGGCGGAATTGGTAGACGCGCTGGATTTAGGTTCCAGTGACTCACGTCGTGGGGGTTCGAGTCCCTCCGCCCGCACCATTTCGACAGGTCGATGACGGGCGACGCGGCATCCGCGCCGGCCCATTCCTCCTCGCATCGCCATCCTCCATCGCGCCTTCGCCCATGGCGGGAGCAATATGGTGTGCTGGCCCGGGGCCCTTTATCGCCGATCAGCGGCGCCGAGACGAGTTTTGAAGGACTAGGACGATGCAGGTAACCGAGATCAGCGCCCAGGGGTTGCGGCGGGAATACAAGGTCGTGCTCCCGGCCGCCGATCTGGCATCCCGCCTTCAGGGCGAACTCGTCGGCATGAAGGACAAGGTGAAGATCAACGGGTTCCGGCCCGGCAAGGTGCCCTTGTCGCACCTGAAGCGGCTCTACGGGCGCTCCATCATGGGCGACGTCGTCCAAAATGCCGTCAACGAGGCCAACCGCAAGATCGTCGAGGACAACGGCCTGCGTCTCGCCCTCGAGCCGAAGATCGACCTCGCCAGCGATCAAGCGGAAGTCGAGCGCGCCATGGAGGCCGAGGGCGACCTCTCATTCACGGTGGCGGTCGAAACGATTCCGACCTTCGAGGCCGGCACCTTCGACGACATCGAGCTCGATAGGCCCGTCGCCGAAGTCTCCGACGAGGAAATCCAGCGCTCGGTCGACACCCTCGCCCAGGGCAACCGCACGTTCACGTCGAAAGAGGGCGACGATGCCGTCGCGGCGTCGGGCGATCAGGTGAAGATCGACTTTGAGGGCAAGATCGACGACGTGCCGTTCGAGGGCGGCAAGGGGGAGGACATGCCGCTCGTTCTCGGCTCGGGCAATTTCATCCCCGGCTTCGAAGACCAGCTCGTCGGCATGAAGGCTGGCGAGGAGCGTCGCATCTCGGTCAAGTTCCCCGCCGACTACGGTTCAGCCGATCTGGCCGGCAAGGATGCCACCTTCGACGTCAAGCTGCGCGAGGTCGGCGCGCCGAGCGAGCTGAAGCTCGACGATGATTTCGCCAAGACCTTCGGCTTCGACGATTTTGCAGCGTTGCGGGAAGCGATCCGGACTCGGATGCAGGACGACTTCGGTCGCGCGTCGCGCGATCGGATCAAGCGCTCGCTGCTCGACGCGCTCGACAAGCGCTACAGCTTCGAACTGCCCGAAGGCCTGGTCATGCAGGAGTTCGACAATATCTGGCGCCAGGTGCAGGGCGAGCAGCAGCGCACGGGCAAGACCTTCGCCGACGAGGACACGACCGAAGAGGCGGCGCGTGCGGAATATCGCCGCATCGCCGAGCGCCGCGTGCGCCTGGGCCTCGTCCTGGCCGAAGTCGGTGAAAAGGCCGGCATCAAGGTCGAGGACAGCGAAGTCGGCAAGGCTCTGGTCGAGCTGACTCGTCAGTACCCCGGCCAGGAGAAGCAGGTCTGGGAGCACTACACCAAGAACCCGCAGGCGCTGAGCGAACTCAAGGCTCCGCTCTTCGAGGAGAAGGTCGTCGACCACATCGTGTCGCTGGCCAAGGTCACCGATCGCACCGTGTCGCGCG
>JBPBQY010000047.1:0-57509 GCA_050920985.1 Janthinobacterium lividum
GTTGTGGAGCGGACCTTCTCCTGGTTCGGGCGAAATCGACGCCTCGCCAAGGATTTCGAGAACCTCGCCGCCACCTTGCTGGCCTTCGTGACACTCGCCGCCATCCAGTTCGGAATCAGGAAACTCGCGCGATCGTAGGCTTTTGAGTCAGGCTCTAAGCGCTACGGGTTCTCGCCCGGTGCGATCCGCGACTGGGAGCAGCGTCGGCGCGTGCCGGATCGGCGGCCCGCACACTGCTTCTCGTGCTCGACCGTGAACCGCAGGCTGTCGATCGCGCCCTGCGGGTCTGACTGAGCCACCGCGGCGTCCGACGGCCGATCCACTCCGCACGGCCCTGCTCCGAGACCAAGCGCGAGACATCGTCCGGAAAGATCGCGATGAGCGAAAGGCCGGCCGCTCCGTCGACACAGCCGGGACAATCGCGCGGGCCCTCGAGCAGGTCTATCGGTTCGGGTTCGAAGATGCCCACACGGGTCAACCCGTGCGCCCCGAGGCGTCTCCGGACGCACCCATGCTGTGGGAGCTCGTCCCAAGAAGGCCGCGCAAGGTACTCTGGAGCCTCTGCCTCAGGACCCTGAGTGATGACGGACGACCGGAGGTTCCCGGCCTCCTGTCCAGGGCGAAGCTGGCAACCGGTGGTCCGGGATGGCGCCTTGCGGCAGTGGACGGCTCCGATGCGCTCGACGGCACCTACGCCGACCGGGACGTCGCGGTCCTCATCCGGCTCCGCCTGCTTGAGCTCGACACCGAGCGGGCGGAGCATGTCGGGCTGACCAAGTGAGGACGGGGGACCTGGTGGGCCGCGCTCGAAGCCGCAGGAAGCACACTGCTCCTCCCGCCGTGACGATGACGAGGACGGCCTAAAGCGCGAAGAGGGCGCCCTCGCCGAAGCCGGGACGCCCTGATGGACCGAAGGCGTTTGTGGAGCGCCCCGGCACGTAGCCCTCGTTGGGGAACGGACACCTTTTCGGGGCCGCGTGCTCGTCGTGTACCGGATCGCCCCTTTTTGTGCAGGCCTTCTCGAGTGGGCCGACGCCCACTCGCTCGTGGGGACCATCGAAGCCCGGAAGGTCATCGCCATGCCGGTCCCGGCCGCCTCGCGGTTGGTCGGTCAGGCCATCCTAGAGAGGCGCCAGCGAATCCGGCCGTCGTGGGCCCTCGGAGAGCTCGCGCTTCCCACGCGGCCGCCGCTACGTCTGCACCGGCCCCGCGTTAGACGTCTTGCCGGCCTCCAAGGATAATTCCAAAACTATCCGAGTTTTGAGAGGGGAGAGTGACTGACTAGCATAAAGGTGAGGTCAGCTACGACGTCGATGCCGGTTCAACTGCGACGCCGCTTTACAGCGCTAGTCCACGTAGTGCCGCACTAGCCGGCGTGTTTCAGTTGTAGCTCGAAACCGCTGCTTCGACATGACGGCGTAGGCCTACTTTCCTAGACATTCTCGAGCCTGCAGGGCTGCCCGGATCCGGACGGTTCCGTCCGGGACGGAAACGCGGCTGCATGGCACCCGAAGTTCATCTGGGAGGCTTGCACCATGAATAGTGTCGAAGGCTTGGCCTTGCTGGCCAATCGCAGGGAACGCAAGCCGGATCAGTACCTCGCCCGAGCCGAGGTCGCCCAGATCACCGCATCGGAACTGACCCGTCGCATGACGGCGCTCGCCCCCATGGTGGAGGCTCACGCGGCCGAAGCCGAGAGGCTGCGCCACCCCGTGGACGCGGTCTGGACGGCGATCCGCCGATCGGGGTTCTTCTACCAGTTCGTGCCACAGGCCTTCGGTGGCATGGCGACCGACCTCGACGGCTACATGGACGCGGTCCTGCCGATAGCCGAAGCGTGCGCCTCCACGGCTTGGACGGCGAACTTCTGCGCCTGGCACAACTGGGCGCTGGCGCAATTTCCCCGAGAGACCCAAGCCGAGGTCTGGGGCACCTCTCCTTACACCATCGCCCCATTGATGGCAGCGCCGCCCGGCCAAGCCCTGCGGGCGAAGGGTGGTTTCCGCATCACCGGACAGTGGCAGTGGGCGACCGGCATCATGCATGCGGACTGGGCGTTCGTGATGGCGATGCTGGAGGAAGGGGGGGCGCCTCAGTTCCTTTTCTGCCTGGTGCCGGCCGACGATGTCGACATCCTCGACACGTGGCAGGTGGACGGCATGTGCGGCACGGGTAGCCACGACATTCGGATCTCCGACGTCTTCGTGCCCGAGAACAGGGCCATCGCGGCGTTTCCGCTGCTGTGCGGTCAGGGTGAGGGGTCCAAGCTCCACGACAGCGCCCTCTATCGCATCCCGATGATGGCGCTGAGCACCGTCACAGGTGCGATGACCGTGCTGGGAACCGCGCGGGCCGCCTTGCGCCATCACCGCGAGCGCCTCGGCGAGCGCACCCAGGCCATGAGCACCGCCAAGTGGTCCGATAAGCCTGCCGCCCAGATCCGGCTCGCCGAAGCCGATCTCATGATCGGTACGGCCGAGACCGTCATCCGCGATGCGGGACGGCGTGCCGTGGCGGCCGCGGAGGTATCCGGGCCGGATCAGGTTCCGCTGCGTATCGCTGTCCGCGCGCGAAGCGCCTACGCGGCCCAACTGTGCCGCAAGGCAGTGCATCACCTCGCCGAGGGCGCGGGCTCCAGCGTCCACCAGATCACTCACCCCTTCCAGCGTACCATGCGAGACATCGACGTGATGACGAGCCACGTCGGCTTCGACGTGGACAGCTGCTTCGAGCTGCACGGGCGAGCACTGTTATCGCTTCCGCCGAACACCCCGCTGTTCTGAGAGGGGCGGTCAGGGGCGTCATCTTCGGATGATCGGTATTCCCGTAAGCAAACAATCGTCGTCGTAGGAGGCGTTATGCCGCCCATATTGAACTTTGCTACGATCACTAGGTTCGCCGTGGAAGAGTGCCGCAGCACGCGAAGGTCCGCCTAGCATGGGCCGCCGCGTGCTGATCGACATGACCGGCGTGCGCCACGGCAGGTTGCTCGGGATCTCCTACTCGCACCGTGGACCGAGCGGGCATGCCCACTGGCACTTCGTGTGCGATTGCGGAACGATGGTCACGGTCGATGCGAGCCGGGTGCGATCAGGTAACACCACGAGTTGTGGATGCCGACACCGTGAGATCAGCGCCACACGGCTGCTCGACCACGGGCATCGCGCCGCCAAGCGCCACGACTCCACTTATCGCGCATGGCAGGCCATGAAGGTCGGGTGCTCCTACCCGGCGTCTTCTCGATACGGGATGGCCGGGGCGCATGGGATCGCCGTCTGTCCCGAATGGTCTGACGACTACGAACGCTTTCTCGCCGACATGGGGTGCCGTCCACCAGGAACGACGCTAGAGCGCATCGACGTTCGTCGGGACTACGGGCCGCAGAACTGCATGTGGCGCGTGGTCGAGACGCGTGCGGTCCGCGCCATCAAAGGTTGGGACCGGCGTCGCGCCGACGAGGCACGGCTTCCGTCGCAGCGTCAGGTCGAGCCAAGGCTCGCGGAGAGGACAGGGTCCCGGCCGGTCTCCCAAGCCAGTTCGGCGAGAGCGGCGGATTAGGACGGAAGAGCCGCGGCATGGTCTCCTGAAGGCTTCGTGTCCCGCACATGCGGCGCCGTCGGTGAGTGCGGCGACCGCCGCTTCGGTGAACACGCGGCGGCGGGCGGAAACCGGAAGACTGCGGGCGGACGGGCCATGCTGCCACGGGCGTCAGTTCGGGGTCCTTCCGCACCGTGCCACAGAGGCCGTGACGATTGGCGAGACCGGATCTACGCCCGCGAGCCGAGATGGCGTCGCGCCGACGGTGTTCGTGCAGCCGCGACACGTTCGTTCAGGGCGACGCTCAGGCGCTCGCCGACCGTGCGCCGGATCGTGAAGCCGTCATCGATGCTGCGTAACGGGGGTGACATGCCGGTCGCGCGCGATCCCCTCGCGGTCGAGCCGGCGTGGCGGGAGAAGGCCGGCGTGAGATCAAGGCCCATTCGGCTCCGGACGCAGGGAGAACGGTCATCGATCGGCGATATTGCCCCGAACTGTCGTCGGCTGGTTTTCCGCGTCACGCTCCGGCCGAGTCGGGGCCTCGACCTCCACGCCGGATCTCTCCATAACGACCGATCATCTCACGCTTCCGTGGCGAAGGCCGGTATCGATTCGGCGTACGAGGCACGAAAGGCGCTCAGCCGCGCGACGACCTTCTCGCGAGCGGAAGCGAGGTGGTGCACCATGGCACGCGCGGCTGCTTGGCCGTCGAGCGACCGAAATGCGCCCAGGACCGCGCGATGCTCGTCCATGAAAGGATCATCGGCCGGCAAGGCGGCATCCGCGCCGAGCAGATGCTTGCTCGAAACGATGATGCAGCGCGTCCGCAGGAGAGCTCCAAGGAGCTCCTGGTTCGCGGCATGGCCGACGCAGGTGACGTGCAGGTCCGTCTCGAGGTCGTCGAGAGCGTCGGGACTGGCATCGGGGTAGGAGTGTCGCACGGCATCGAGCCGGGCCAGCATGTCACCGACCAGATCTGGGGGAAGCCGCGTCGCCGCCTCGGCCACGGCGGCGGATTCCAGGATCTGCCGAAGGGCGTAGAGATCGTTCAGCCGATCATCGTCGAGGGGAACCGTCACCCAGTGCGCCTTGTCGGTCTTCGCGACGACCCCGGAGGATTGGATCCGCACCATCACGTCTCGGGCGACGGCTCGCCCAATGCCGAGATGGTCCGCGAGCGCGGCCTCGTTGACCCGGAAGCGTCCGAGCACCGCAAGGCGCACCAGGGCGCGCTCGACCTCGTCGTGGGTGTTCTGCCAAGCCCAGATCTTGCGTACTCCGGGCGAGCCACCTTCGCGCAGCGTGGCGGCGAGGTCGAGGCGGGTCACTGGCGCGTCCCCGCATCCCACGACGAGACCTCGCCCGTCGAAGGCACTGAGCAGCCCCTCCTCCCGCAGACGTTCGAGCGCCTGCCTCACCGGCGTGCGACTGACACCCAGGATGGATGCGATGGGACCTTCGAGAAGCACGGTTCCCGGTGCCAGGCTGCCGTCGCTCAGCCTGGCCTTGATGGTCGCCTCGACCTGTTCGTAGGCTCTCACCCGCTCACTCGGCCGGCACCGCGCCTCTGGCGACCCCGTCTCGGACCGGCAACATCGGGAGCGGTTCGATCCGTCCAACCAGGAAGAGGTAGGTCAGGGCGCCGAGCAGGCAGAACCCGCCCGCGACGCAGAGCGGCACGACGAAGCTACCGTGGGTGATCATCAGCATGACACCCGTAAAGGTCGAGATGGCGATGCCGGAGAGGTTCGAGGCGCAGTTCTGGATCCCGCCGAGCGATACGACATGGGCGGACGTCGGCGCCACGTCGGCTGGCAGAGCCCAGATGTTTGCGCCCGTGAAGGCGATGCTGCCGTAGCAGAGCGCGAAGAGGAGCAGGGCGACCGTGTTGCTGGGCACGAAGGCCGATAAGGTGATCACGGACGACATCAGCATGCCGCCGACGAGACAGGTCTTGCGAGCCGCCGTCAAGCTCCAGCCCCGACGATGCAGCGTGTCCGACGTCCAGCCGCCGAGCCAAGCTGCCGGCACGGCGACGAGCCCGGGCAGCATGCCCACCGTCCCGAGTTCCTTCAGCGAGAATCCCCGAGCCTCCATGAGGTAGGTGGGAAACCAGGTCGTGAAGAAGTAGAAGACAAAGTTCAGGCAGAAGAAGCCCAGCATCATGCCCCAGACGGTTCGGTGGCGGAACAGCGAGCCCCATGACGCCGAGCCGGCAGGTGCCGTGACGGGCTGCGCCGCCCTGAGCCGGGCCAGCGTGGCGGGATCCACCGCTGGATGGCGCTCCGGATCGCGGTAGACGACGAGCCAGACGGCGGTCCAAACCACGCCCAGAAACCCCGTGGCCACGAAGGCCCAGCGCCAGCCGAGGAAGGCGACCAGGGCCGCGACGATCGGGAGCGAAAGCGCCGTGCCGGCTCGCGAGCCCGAGTCGAAGATGCCGGCTGCGATGCCGCGCTCCTTCGATGGGAACCAGCGTGCCGCCACGGCGGCGTTCGCCGGATAGCTCCCGGCCTCGCCGATCCCCAGGGCGAGGCGGAGCCCGAAGATGGCCGCGGCCCCGTTGACCACCGAGGTCAAGCCGGTGAACAGCGACCACCACAGCACGGCGACCGCATATGTCGCGCGAGGCCCCACGCGGTCGACCAGCCACCCGGCCGGAAGCTGCATGACGGCATAGGTCCAGAAGAACCCGCCGAGAAGGAAGCCCATGGTGGCGGGGGTCAGCCCGAGTTCATGCTGCATGAAGGGCGCGGCGACCGACATGGTCGCCCGATCGACGTAGTTGATCGTCGTCGCGAGAAAGCACAGGACGATCATCGTCCACCGCATCTTGGGCATCGTCGTCTCCTCGGTGGCAAATAGACCCGCCGTTGACCGGCATGCTGATCTTGTCGCGGTCGGCGAGCTCACATCACGGCGCCGACCTGCCAGGGCACGAACTCGTTGTCGCCATAGCCATGGCTCTCGCTCTTCGTGCGCTCGCCCGACGCGATGGCGATCATGTCCCGGAAGATCCGCTCTCCCGCCGCCTCGATCGTGTCGCTGCCGTCTACGATCCCGCCGCAGTCGATGTCCATGTCGTCGACCATGCGCCGGTACATCTGCGTGTTGGTGGCGATCTTGATCGTTGGGGCCGGCTTGTAGCCAGTGGTGGACCCACGGCCCGTCGTGAAGGCCACGACGTTGCAGCCGCCCGCGATCTGCCCCGTCACTGCGATGGGGTCATAGCCAGGCGTGTCCATGAAGACGAAGCCTCGCGCCGTCACTGGCTCGGCATACTCGTAAACGGCTTCGAGTCGGGTGGATCCGCTCTTCGCCACAGCGCCGAGCGACTTCTCCAGGATGGTGGTCAAGCCGCCCGCCTTGTTGCCGTGCGAGGGGTTGTTGTTGAGCGCCGCCCTGTTGCGGGTCGCGTAGTCTCGCCACCATTCGATCCGCTCGAGGAGCTTGCGGGCGACCTCGGGCGACGCGGCGCGACGGGTCAGCAGGTGCTCGGCACCGTAGATCTCGGGCGTCTCGGCGAGAACGGCGGTACCGCCGTTCCTTACCAGGATGTCGGCCGCGTGCCCAAGTGCCGGATTGGCGGAGACGCCGGAATAGCCGTCCGACCCACCGCATTCGAGCGCCAGGACCAAGCCTGACGCGGGTTCCCGACTGCGCCTGGCGGCATCGACCGACGGCAACATCGCGCGGACCGCCGCGATGCCGGCCTCGATGGTGTTGCGCGTGCCGCCGAGCTCTTGGATCGTCATCGTGTGGAAGGTCGGGGATTCCTGCAGACCGTGTATCGCCAGGATCGCGGGGATCTGGTTCGTCTCGCAGCCGAGGCCGATCATCACGACGCCGCCGACGTTGGGGTTCGTCGCGTAGCCGGCGATCGTCCGGGTGAGATAGGTGTAGCCCTCGGCGCCTGCGTCCGTGTTGATCGCGCATCCGCCTCCGTGCGTGAGGGCGAGGACGCCGTCGACGTTCTCGAAGCCCAGCAGTCCGCCGCCGCGGTTGAAATGGTCGGCGATCGCGCGGCAGACGGTGGCCGAACAGTTGACCGAACTGATCAACGCCACGTAGTTCCGCGTGCCGATCTTGCCGTCCGGCCTGAGATAACCCTGGAAGGTCGCACGCTCTTCGACGGGCAGCAGCACGGTCGGGTCCGCATCGGCGCAGAACTCGTGTCGGAGATCGACCTCCTCCATCGCGACGTTCTCGGTGTGGACGTGGTCTCCGACCTCGATGTCCCGCGTCGCGAAGCCGATCACCTGACCATATTTGCGAACGGGCTGGCCGGAGCGGACCGCTCGCGTCGCGACCTTGTGGCCGAGGGGGATCCGGGCCGAGGTCGTCACGCCCGCGACTGTGGTCCCAGCCTCCAATGAAGTCCGGGCGACCGCTACGTCGTCCAAGGCGTTCAGAACCACGAGAGAAGATTCGTACCCCTGCATGCGAGTCTCTCCTGGACTCGACCAACACGAGCCTTGACCCACGATATTGCACCTTGCAGGCGATGGTCAATTCTAGCGCTCCTGCTTCAGCCTGGTCTGCTTGCCTGTTCGAAGAGGGGAGTGGGCTGACGCCTGTGCCGCCCCGACGACGCATGGACGGGGCGGGCGCGGGCTCCACCTTAGGCATCTCCGTCGGCGCCCGTCAGACCGACGGCCCACCGCGACGGGGAGAGGAGGCTTGGGCGAGAGGTCTCGATATGAAGCGCGATGCCGGCGACCTGTCGGATGGCGGCCCCGCACGATCCAAGATCACGGATTGAGTGACGCGCTCCGTATTCCTGGGCATGAGTCGGCTAAGGATGCTCGCATAAGGTGGCAAGCGGGAGTGACGCCGGCATCGGCTGCCGGTGGCGATGTCGGCTATATTGGGAAACCGATGTGCTTCGATAGTAGTCCCGCTTCATGTATGCGATGGTGTCGACTGAGGACGATCGACACTTGAGGCCACGGCCGACGTAAACCGCCCCGTCCCGCATGCAGATCAGGACGGCGTCGGATCCCATCGGTCGAAGGCCGCCGGTCGAGAGCGTCGGCCGACAGGGTTCGGGGACCTACCCGACGCCAGCGGTTCGAGCATCGTCCCTTCAGCCGAAGACCTGGAGGTCTCACGGCCTCGTCACGCTGCATCTGATCACGCCCGACACACCGTGCTAACCCATGCTTCGGATCCGATTGATGAGGAGAAGTGATCGGTGACGAGAAGGCGAGACATCCCGGGGGGCGTGACGTTCCCGAATGCCACAACGATCGCGTACTTCGATCCCCAATCCCAAGCGATCCAGTTGAACGAAATCAGCTTCAAAGCCTTTCTCGACGCCGTTGCCCGAGAGGATCTTGTCGCGTTACGCGAGAACGTGGGGACCATCTTCCATGAGGTGACGCACTGGGCCGACACCGTGGGTACGGTCTGGGGACAGAGCTACCTTTCCGCTGTCTACCGAGGACTGAAGCTGTTGGAGCGCAAGGACGTCCCCGGGGCTGAGAACGACTACCATCAATTCGTGACGCTCCACGACCTGACCCGACGCATCCAGCTTTCCGACTACTATCGCGTGGTTCACGCGGGCGCGAACCCGCATGACGTGAACCACCGTTGGATCATCCAGTTCAGCGCAGGCCGCGAGTTCGACACCCATGGCAGGATCGACAACGAGCGTCCGATCCTCTTCACCCGCTTCCTGGATCACGACTCGCAGGAGCAGATCATCCGTCAGCCCATGGCGATCGGAGCATTGCTTGAAATCAATGCGGTCTGGTCGGAGATCGTCTCCAATCGCGAGATCTTAAGCGCGATGAGTGCTGACGACCGCTTGATCGAGGAAGCGATCCATCGCCGGGAGAGGTTGTCGACACTCTATTCGGAAGAGATGACGATCTACACCGCACCGGTGCACATGCTCGCGCACTACGCCAGGATAACGGACGTCACCACCGCCTACGAGTTCGCTTCCGCGGTCTCGCACCTGGTACTCAATCTGTCGGTGACCGACTTCGCCAGCCTCAGGCTCCCTCCGACGATGCGGGCCTGGGCGGCGTTGTTTCCCGCGTTCAAGCGGAGCGCCAACCGCGGGTTCGCCTTCGGCGTCATCTGCGCGCACTCGCGCCACTGGACGCTCGGCACCGATGTTCGGGAATGGTTGGACGACGCGCTCGCCAGGGCTGGGCTCAGGCCGGCGCACAAGATCCACCAGTCGGCTCAATGTGTCATGGAAAGGCGGCGAGCGACGTCCGGGACGGGCCTCCTCGACGAGGCCGAGCGCTATCTCGGCGAGATCGGCGCCACGGTCTTTCGCGCTCGATCGGCGGGGGACACGTCGTACATCCTGCGTCGCTCACAGGACGAGGACCTACCGGTGCCACCGTTGATAGACATGAACGGTGACCTGCTCTCGATCCGTCCGGATCTGTTCGACGTCGAGCGTTTCCCGCTCGAGGAGATCGGCAGGCGTGCCGCTAGTCTCCACACCTGGACGATGAACCTCCTGTCGTCGTGTCGATGACGCCGTTCACCGAACTCGATCGGCTCCGGGAGAGGGTCTTGTTCGAACGAGGGCTGCTGCGTCTCTCGGGATGGGGTGCCCGGATGATGACCGAACATTCGTGACGCGGATGTCGAGACGGGAGAGCCCCTAGGCGGCGGCGGGATCGACCACACCGTCGATCCCCTCGCTCCGAGAAGGACGGAGGCGGCGCTCGCCATGGGCCTCGACGCCTGCAAGTGAGTGTCGTCGGATATGGAGCGATAGCTCGGGATCTTTCACTGACCGCGATGGCGCTCGATGCGCTGGCCTTCCTGCAGATCCACCCCGGCTCACTCTTCCTCCGAACCGACGGGATCCTTGGATTCTACGAATTCGCCCACTGCCCCAGCCTCGGCGGCCAACCAGTTTCGGAAGGCGACGATCATCGGACGACGCGCGTCCTTCGGCCGGCAGACGACATGGTAGGCGAGCGGGCATTCGAGGATCGGCCCGAACGGCCTGACCAAGCGACCTTCGGCCAAGTCCTGTATCACGAGCATCGTGCGACCGAGGGCGACTCCAGCGCCGGCCATTGCCATGCGGTAGGCGGCGGCGGAGTCGTTGACGTGCAGACCCCGCTCGCTTTCCACGATCGGGAGGCCGGCTCGCGTGTACCAAGCCTGCCAGTTCGGGAACTCCGGCACCCCCGCCATTGACGAGTCATGGATCAGTGGATGATCGCGCAAGGCGCCCGGCGATCGCAACGGATGACTGCCGTCGAGGAGCGCAGGGCTACAGACGGGAAAGAACGCCTCATGAGCGAACCGGGCGGAGACGAGGTCGGGCCAAGCTCCGGCGCCGTAGCGGATGCCGACATCGACCGACTGCGCCGAGAAATCGACCAGGGCGTTGCTGGTGTCGATCCGGAGCTCGCAGGTGGGATGCCGATGGTGGAAGCGGTCGAGCCGGTGAAGCAGCCACTTATCGGCGAAGGCCATCGGCATCGTCACGGACAGCGTCTGACGCCCCAGTGAGGCGCGGAGCAAGTCGGTCGCAGCCGTCAGGCGGGCGAACCCCGCTTGCAGATCCGGGACTGCAGAGCGGCCGGCGTCGGTTAGCAACAGCCGGGTCGGGCCGGAGTGCGAGCGATGGAAGAGCTCGACCCCCAGGTTGACCTCGAGCCGCCTAATCAGTTGTCCGATCGCCGCAGGCGTGACGTTCAGTTCCTGCGCCGCTAGGGCGAAGCTCAGGTGGCGTGCCGACGCTTCGAAGGCGCGCAACCCGTTGAGATGATCGGGAGACTTCATACGGACAAGGTAAACTATCTCGACGGCCTAGATAGTCACGTTTGTCGCGGCAGCCGCCCTGGGCCACCTTCAGCGGCACGGAACGCGCGCTCCGAACTCACTGTCATCAGCTGGATCGGACAATCATCATGAAACTCAGTGGTAAGATCGCCCTCGTGACTGGGGGAACGTCCGGCATCGGCCTCGCGACCGCGGATCTGTTTCGCCGCCAAGGCGCAACGGTGGTCGTGGTGGGCACCGATCGTGCTCGACTCGACGCGGTCGCCGAGGCGTTGGGGAAAGACGGTCTTGCGTTGCAGGCCGACCTGCGCCGGCCGGATCAGATCGACGACATCGTCAAGGCCGTACGCGACCGTTTCGGCCGGCTCGACATCCTCTTCGCCAACGCCGGCCTAGGCCGCGCGGCGCCGCTCGAAGCCGTGACCGAGGAGCAGGTCGACGAACAGATGGAGGTTAACTTCAAGGGGCTGTTCTTCACGGTGCAAAAGGCCGTGCCCCTCATGGGTCAGGGCGGCAGCATCGTGCTCACGACGTCGTTCCTCAACACCGTGGGAACACCCGGCCTTTCGGTGCTGTCCGCCACCAAGGCGGCGGTTCGCTCCCTAGCCCGGACGCTAGGGGCGGAACTGGCACCTCGCGGCATCCGGATCAATGCCGTGAGTCCCGGCCCCATCGCAACACCCTTCGCGAGCAAGCTGGGGCTCGGCGAGGCGGACCTGAAGCTCGTTGCGGAGAGCTTGGAGGCCCAGGTCCCACTTCGGCGCTTCGGCGAAGCCGACGAGGTCGCTCGCGCGGCATTGTTCCTAGCCAGTGCGGACTCGTCCTTCATCACCGGCACTGAACTGGTCGTTGACGGCGGCTTGTCGCAGATTTGAGCAACTTCGCCCTGCGACCGCGTTCGAAGCGCAGGGCGAATGCAAGCGGCGGCCATCTTCCCCCGAGATTCGCACCCGACCGATCGGTCCGATCGAGTGGTCAAGGCTGCATGTCCGGTCGATGTGGGCATAACCCTGAGCATTGTCGGCAGTTCTAATCGGGTTGCCCAGCCTTCGCCGATGATCTTGGCGTCCTTGGACGGACAGAGGGCCTCTCCGTCGATGGTCTCTTCTCGACGATAGCCGGGGGACCGTCATAACCGCACATTCGGAGCCCATCCAGGCTTCTCGGGGTTCGTGCAGAGGCACCTTCGGCGAGATGCTTCAGCTTGAGGGGGACGGCGTCGAAGTTGACCAGGCTGCGGCATCGCGGATGTGCCGCGCTTGTTCGCGCATCCGGAGGCAGGTTCCACCGAACCAGCCGAAGGCACCCTCGATGACCCGTCGCCGTAGTGGTTCGGTGGTTCTGCCTAGGCCTTCCAGGCGATCACGAGTGGCGGGCCTCTGCTGTAGACCAAGACGAACCTAGCCTGCGCTTGGACGAACACGTCGACCCGGAGGGGCGGAGCCTGAGCGGACGTCGAGCGATCCTGGCGGAACCACTCGAGTGTCACATCACGATTCCACGTGCCCTCAGGCGCTTTCTCGTCGAACGGTTACACTTCTGACAACTCCTGTCCCTTCGGCTGTTGCGTCGACGTTAGCGAAGCGATCTCAGAATGAGAACCCGTAGCTTACATCTCAAAGTTCCGAGTGGTGCAGGACCGTCGGACCGTCCAGGGCTTCACACGACTGCGAGTGGATCCTTCTTCCGCAGTCGAACACCTCCGCGTCAGATCTGAGCCTAACATAGGGTTGGCGGTCAGTCTCGGTGAAGAGCGGACCTCGGAATCACCTAAACGGCTACAGAAGCACCATTGGAGCTCAAATGGAACCAGGAGCGGTTGTGACACAGGCTTATCGAATGTATTGGAGCTCGATCACTAGAACAGACGATCGAGGGCGCGCGTGGCCGAGAACACACTCAGAGATGATCCTGTCGCAGCCGCCCGCGCACTGATCCCGGCGCTTCGCGAACGCGCCACGAAGACCGAGATCGCCTGCGGTCTGCTGCGGGACACTGAGCGTGACCTTCACCGCTGGCGTTTGTTCGACATGCTAGTGCCTAGTAAGCACGGCGGCCGACAGGCGTCGCTCACGACCTTCATGGACGTCGTAGTCGAGCTTGGACGAGGTGACGGGTCGACCGCATGGGTGGTTTCCCTGCTCGCCGCCAACACCTGGATGCTCGCGACGTTGTTTCCGCAGAAGGTCACTGATCCCATCTTTGCGAGTGGCCGCTTTTGCACAGCGGGCGCCGTGATGCCGCGCAGCATCAGAACCCGGCAGACATCAGACGGCATCCTCGTCGAGGAGGGTACCTGGAGCTTCAACAGCGGTATCCGCCAAGCGGATTGGGACATCCTCGGCATCCCGATTTTTGGTGAGGACGGCACGCTGATCGACAGCGGCTCGGCGCTCGTTCCCGTGTCGGAGATCACGCTGCTGGATGACTGGGACACGCTCGGGCTGCGCGGTACCGGCAGCACGAGCGTCCAGCTGCGCGACGTATTCGTGCCTCACGAACGCATCGCGCCACTGAGCCAGTCGATGCAGGGCGACTACGCCTCCGGGCACCTTCGCGGAGAGTCGCTGTACCGCATCGCATTGCTAC
The DNA here is from genome assembly GCA_050920985.1 of Janthinobacterium lividum. GTDB lineage: Bacteria > Pseudomonadota > Alphaproteobacteria > Rhizobiales > Beijerinckiaceae > Lichenihabitans. The sequence goes on from JBPBQY010000047.1 coordinate 13,897, forward strand.
CCTTCCTCGTGTTGAAGGATGCATTCCCGCTGCTCGGCATGGCGAACGCCGCGCTCGAGCTGTTTCGCGATAGTACGACGACGCGGGCGATTCCCTACATGGATCGCAGGCGCGCCAGGACGAGGCGACGGTCACGCATCTCCAACTAGCTGAAGCAGAGGCGAAGATCGGCGCAGCCGAGTTGCTGCTTCGGAGGAACATCGAAAGGCTCGAGGGAGCGGCGGCCGAGGAGCGCGGTCTTTCGCGCGTCGAAGGAACGAGGATCTGGAGCGAGACGGCTTATGCCACCCGCCTCCTCTGGGAAGCTATCGACCTGCTCGCGTCCAACTCGTCCGCTTCCGCCTTCATCGGGCGTGACAGTGCGATGAACCGCATATGGCGTGACGCGCGCGTGGCAAGCCTCCACGGTGGCCTGCGCCTTGGTAGCGCATTCGAGGCACATGGCGCCGTGATGATGCAGAAGGCTCCCATGACGCAGTTCTTTTGATGGCCGCTCGTAGTCGGACATCAGTGCGGGTTGGACGAGTGCCGCCTGATCTGCTGGTAGGCTTTCGACGTATAGTCCCCAGCAAGTCGCGAATTCAGGAAGTGAGACCGAACTCGAACCGCGGCCAGGGCAGGCATCTCGAGCCCATCGTCACTTCGCGTAGTTGAGGGATCAAGACGCCGCGAAACAACATAACCTCCCGATAGTTTGCACCTTCGATGTCGTCTCGAAGTAGGCAGGTGACCTGCTGCATGTCGCTATCGAACAACTGGTCACGCGTGATCGTATGCAGGAGCACCTGAGCTTGCGCTCGTGCTTCCTCGAACGTGTCGAAGTCATCTCCGAATTCGTCTCGGTGGAATCCTGCGCTGTCCGTGACATCAAAATAGTACCGCGGCATAGACCACCTTTCCGATACGGTTGTCGTTTGTGCTTGTGGTTACAACAAACGGGAGACGCCGCTACCTGTCTATCGAATTCACAGAGGTGAGCAAGATGTCGCAGCTTGTCGAAGAGCCTATGCTCATTCGATGATCTGTAGTGTCCGGGTGGGCCTGAATCTTACGATCGTCCCATCGAAGATCCCGAGCCGCGTCTATAGAATTCGCCCGCGCGCCACGCCACCGCTCCAGGCAGACGACGATCGCCGTGGCCATAGGCTCGCAAGATCACACTGGTGGCCGCACGCTTGCCTTCAAGTGTCGAACGACGGCCTCATCTCGCTTGCGCTTCGCGCTGTCAACGAGGCTTCGACGTCCGGTGTTCGGGACTCACGCGCGCTCGGCTAAGCGAGCGGGCGGATGACATCGAACCGGCGACCGGTTCGCGCCTGCACTACTCCGCCGCGATGGCGGCGTAACGTGTTGCAGTGGGCAGATCGAGGGTGCGCTATACGTCGACCAGGGCCTTCGTCAACGCGGCGATCTGCATCGGCTCGTGGAAGGGGGTCGGCGTGATGCGCAGTCGTTCCGTGCCCCGGGCCACCGTGGGATAGTTGATGGGCTGGATATAGATACGGTGACGCTCAAGCAGCATGTCACTCACGGCCTTGCAGAGTTCGGCGTCGCCGACGAAGACTGGCACGATATGGGATCGATTGTCCATCACCGGGATGCCGGCGGCCAGCAGGGACGCCTTGGTCTCAGCGACGCGAGCCTGGTGGCTGGCGCGCTCCGCGGCCGACGTCTTGAGGTGGCGGACCGCGGCGGTCGCGGCCGCCGCGACCGCTGGCGGAAGCGCCGTCGTGAAGATGAAGGAGGGAGCGTAGGACCGCACCGCATCGACCACGGAGGCATCCCCGGCGATGTAGCCGCCCAGCGTCCCGAAACCCTTGGCCAGTGTCCCTTCGATCACGTCCACTTCGGCCATGACGCCGTTACGCTCGGCGATGCCGCCGCCGCGGGGGCCGTAGAGGCCGACCGCATGCACTTCGTCGCAATACGTCATGGCATTGTAGCGTCGCGCCAATTCGGTGACGCGGCCGATCGGAGCGATGTCACCGTCCATCGAGTAGAGGCTCTCGAAGACGATGAGCTTGGCCCGATCTGGGCCGGCGACGCGAAGTAGCTGTTCGAGATGATCGGTATCGTTGTGCCGGAACACCTGCTTCTCGCAGCCCGATCGCCGAATGCCCTCGATCATGGAATTGTGGTTCGACGCGTCGGATAGGATGAGAGCATCTGGCAGAAGCCCCGCTATGGTCGAGATAGCGGCCAAGTTCGAGATCCAGCCCGAGGTGAAGGCCAGGGCCGCGGGCTTGGCATGCAGGTCGGCGAGTTCGGCCTCGAGACGGACGACGGGATGGCTGGTGCCCGAGATGTTGCGTGTGCCCCCTGCCCCCGCACCATAGCGAGCAGCACCGTCCCGCATGGCGCGGATGACGTCGGGGTGACGGCCCATGCCGAGATAGTCGTTCGAACACCAAACCACGAAATTGACTGGCTCGACCTCCTGATGCAACGTGGCACAGGGCAAACGCTCGGCATCGCGTTCGAGATGGGCGAAGACCCGATAGCGCCGCTCGTCCCGCAACCGCGCCAACGCGTCGTCGAAGACCTTACGGTATTGCATCGCGTACCTCATCAAGCTCCACGCGCCGCACGTGCCGGCGCCTGCGGTCAACCGGACGGCGGCAGAAACCCCGGCTGGGGCAAGACACCGTCCAGGCGGACCCTCCCTAGACCTCCTCAGGCGAGAGCGAAACGCCCTGCAGCGATGAGGTGTCATGCGGGAACCACAGACCGCCCGATGGACCCTCAGTCGAACGTCCTTCATCACGCCGGTCCATTCGGCGACCGAAGCGAGCCTCATGGCACCGATCCAGCGGCGAGCGGCGCCCCGCCGCCTTCGGCCCGCAGCTCAGCTAGCGTCGAGGTTCGAAGCCCCTCGTGACGGCCTCGAGACAGCGAGACCCTTGAACGGCCGGAGAGCTTCGCGTGTGATCGCGCGACTGTCATTGGGACACGGCCTGCGCCCATAGGTCGAGCAGCTTAGCCGACGAGAGAGCAGCTTCTCGGAAACCAATCCAGTACGGCATGTGCGCTCCGAGGACTTGACCCTAGGTGCACGTCCCTTCATTGCGACCGTCGCGACCGAGTTGGTGGCGGCTTCACCGGGTTGGTCTCTGATGCCTCTCAGACGATGTTTGTACGGCTGTGCGTTCGGCGCATGAGGGCTCCTGCGACGGGAGACCGTTCGTCACGGCCGCCAGTCGGTGCCGCAAAGATCCTGATGGCCTTCCTCCGCCTGGGTTTGACGTCCTTCGGCGGACCCGTCGCCCACCTCGGCTACTTCCGCGCCGAGTTCGTGCAGCGACGCCGCTGGTTGGACGAGCGCGCATACGCCGACTTGGTCGGGCTGTGCCAGTTCCTACCCGGGCCGGCGTCGAGCCAGGTGGGGTTCGGGATCGGCCTGTTGCGAGGCGGCTGGCTGGGGGGATTGGCCGCCTGGACAGGGATCACCCTGCCCTCGGCCGTCTTGATGATACTCTTCGCGAAGTTCGCCGGAACCCTATCCACCTGGCCCTGGGGCGCCGGCCTGCTGCACGGTCTCAAGTTGGTCGCGGTTGCCATCGTGGCGCAGGCCGTGTGGGGCATGGCACGCAGTCTCTGCCCCGACCGCGAGCGCGCCAGCATCGCGAACCTCGCCTTGGTCCTGGTACTGTTCGCACCGACGTCCGTGGGATGGATCTGCGCAATCGCGGGTGGCGCCGTCGTCGGGCTTTGGGTGTGCCGCGCTTCCATCGATGCCTCCGACTCGAGAGGACCCGAGGTCCTCGCGACGCCGGTCTCCCGTATCGCCGGAACGTGCCGCCTCGTGCTCTTCCTCGCGCTCCTGTTCCTGTTACCACTCATGCACGAACTTGGCATGGGCGTCGTCGTTTTCGACGCCTTCTACCGATCTGGTTCGCTCGTCTTCGAGGGCGGTCACGTCGTGTTGCCGCTCCTGCGCGATGCCGTGGTGTCGCCGGGTTGGGTGTCGGACACGGTCTTCCTGGTCGGCTACGGCGCCGCGCAAGCCATGCCCGGTCCCTTGTTCACCTTCGCCGCCTACCTCGGAGAGGTTCTACCCGGATCCTGGGGTGGCCTGCTCGGGGCGACGCTCGCGCTATCGGCGCTTTTCCTTCCAGGCGGCCTACAGTTGGTCGGGGCGTTGCCCTTCTGGGATTCACTGCGCGCCCGTCCACGGATGCAGGCCGCGATGCGTGGGGTCAACGCGGCCGTGGTAGGGTTGCTTGGAGCGGCCCTCTACGATCCGGTTTGGACCAGCGCGATCCATCGGCCTGCGGATTACGCGCTGGCCCTCTCCGGCTTCGTGCTGCTGGTCATCTGGCAGGTACCGCCGCTCGCCGTGGTGATGCTCGGGGCTCTAGGCGGGCTCGCGATCGGCTGATCTCGTCGGTCGACCCCTGGACGGATCGCGGCGACCTTGGGCCTGTGACGGCCTGTGACCCCATCGGACACGGGTCCCTGTGCGCCGATGGCCAGCCGGACGCCAGCGGCATCCGCGTCATGGTCGATCGGCAAGGATTGTCCGGCTATGATCCCGGTGAAGCCCTTGCTGCGGCCCGATCGGGCTTAGGACGCAAGGTCTCCTGCCTGAGGTAGGACCAAGTGGAGGATGGCCAACAGCCCGATGAACCCCATCCCGAACATCGCAACAATCCGCAACTCCGGGAGACTCGGCAGGATCATCGCGTCTGTGGCGACTAGTGCGTACGCGAGGACGGGCAAGCCGCCGAACAGCCTGTCGGAACGCGACCTTGGGAAGTCTCTCGAACCGGAGAACGAGAGCTCGGTTCCCGCATAGATCAACGCAGTGGTCAGAAGCCATCCGAGGAAGTTGTGGACGGGCACGCCGAAGTAGGCACCACCGCCCACCCACGTCCAAGCTCCCGAGAGGGCTTTACCTGGATCCATCACCGTGTCCCATGCGGTCATGACCATCGACGCTATCGCGATCCGCGCCGCAGTGGTCGAGAGGGAGGCGCGGCCACCCCGCCCTTCGAGCAGGCCGCGGGAGATGACCCAGCTCGGATAGATCATCATGAACCAAGCGAATGGGATGATGATCGGAACCGACCCCAACTTCGGGCCGAGTTGGCTACCATAGTGGTACGGGCCGTAGACCAGCCCCGTCGCGATGCCGACGGACTCCAAGCCCCAAGACACGGCTGCGCAGATCAGCAGGAACGTCAGTGCCCTCCTCGCACCTAGTTCGAAGATCGCGTGGGAGACGGAGAAGGCCGTGAATATGGCCGTGAGGCCGATGCTGCCGACTTCGGGAAAAGATGAGCCGAGGAAGGCATTGGACCAGGAAATCGCATATCTTACGACGAGACAGGCGAACAAACACCAGATGATCCCGCGCAGTATGACTTCGCGGCCACCGGACTTGATGCTCGTATTGGGAGCGCCATGTGCGCCAGAGATGTACATGTCCGTTTCTCCCACTTCGGGCGTCATAGAATGACGGACCTACAATCGACCCCTGACGCTACGGCGACGTTTCCCTGGTCTTTTTTCGCGTTACAACCGTAGCCTCCGTTGCGCGTGGCTCACGAGGCCGTGGCACAGATCGGTTACCGAGTTGAGCCGAGCCGCCACGCCGAATGCGGTAGCCCCGACTAAGCGGAGATCCTCGGTGAGGTTGATTTCGGCCGCGCGGCCCCGTGCCCGAGGCCGGACGATGTCTCTCAGGGAACCGGGCCTCCCGCGCCGATCTGCGCTCCGGTCGCTCGCACTGAAGCCGGCTCCCCGCAGGGTCTCGACGCCCATGGCAGCCCGGCGTTCCGGCTCCTCATGAACCCTCGGCGAACCGCACCGGGCCAGCCTAGCCGCTCCTATTCACCGGGGCGCGGACTCGGCCTGTTGAGCGCGTCGTTTGATGCCGGGCGCGCGCGGGTTCGATCGGCGCGGAACGCCGTAGGTCGATTCATCGCTGGGGGTTCGGCGCTGGAGGGACGGGGTTTAGAGCGAGGGGCTCGGCCCCGTCGGTCAGATCCTTCGCCGGATCAGGGCTGCGGTCAGGCCCGGCATCAGATCGGCCTCGGGACAGGCGGCCGCGAAAGCGATGCGGACGCGGTGTCGGGTCTCCACCACCCTGGCGGCGACTTTGAGCAGCCGGAGGCGCAACGTCGTGAACTCGGCTTTGGCGAGGTCGCGGACTTTGGGGATGGCGTCCCTGACGTCCAGCATCAGCCAGTAGGCAGCGGTGTGCAGCACGAGGCGGACCTGGTTGGCCAGTGCCGAACGGCATGAGGTGCGGTCGGATCGGAGCTGGGTCTTGTGCAGCTTGATCAGGTTTTCGGCCTGGCCCCGAGCACAGTACAGGCTGTCGTACCCACTCGGGCGAGCCGCGCTCGATGTTGGTGACGACGAAGCGGATGTCGAGGCCGAGGCGGGTTGCCTCGATGCGGGCCACGGCGCGACGCTCCCGGTTCCAGGAACCGGCCTTGTGCCGGGTTTCGGCGTAGGCCCGCACGACGGGCTTGTCGCCGGTCGCGCGCGCGGTGCGGACGGCATCGGCGGCGTCCTTCAACCGACAGGACCTCTCTCTGAGACGCCGACTCTCGATCTCCACCCTTCAGGGAGTGGGGAGCTCTTCGGCTTCGCCCCACACCGTCTTGGCATGCCGAGTCGGTCCGCCGGACCGCAGCTTTCACGCTCGTCCGGCCCCTTCCCGGGGCAGCATGTCCATCAGGCGCGCCCTCTCGGCGGGCGACAGTCGCAGGGACCGATACTCGAGCAGCAACGTCGACCCAATCATCGCGTCCACCAGCCAAGCCGGTTCGGTGAGGTCGGTGTGCCGACACAGGATTGCTTGCTTCACCTCGAGCTGGTCGATCGATCGCACAGGCGCCGCCACCATCCTGAAGACCGCCGAGCGCAGCTCACGACGCGCACCCTCCGCCGACGCCTGCTCCCCAGCCTCCCGCAACGCGGTGGTGTCGCGCTCGATGACTTCGACCCGACGCACGGCGCGCGAGAACGTCCGCCGTTCGTGCGCGCCGCGGTAACGCTCGTAGTCGTCGAGCCCGGGTGGCCGGGCTGGGCGTCCCCGTCCGGCATCGTCGTGTCTCGCGTGGCCTGCACCGAACCGTGGGACCGGTAAGTGCCAGTACTCGGCCTCCATCGTCGCACCTTGGGTGATCACCGCGACGGCCGCCGCGACGTCGTCGCGCCGGCCGTCGATGATCGCACGATTGATCAGGAGAGATGATATCGAACGCGCGAGCAAGTCGACCTTCGCGGTTGCTTGCTCTCGACTTGAGGAGGGGGTGACACCGAACGTGATCGCCTCGTCTAGCCAAATCGCGCGAGCGTCCCTCGCCGCCGACACGTTCCCCAAAGCCAGGAGCCAGTCGTGGTGCGCCTCGATCGCGTCGAGATCGGCGATGCGTGCACCTTCAGAGATCGCAGGACGCCCGTAGCCGACGACGCGCTCGGGGAGGTCCGCTTCGCATAAGTCATGTTGGTTCATCATGGTGTTCCATCTCGTCCAGTTGGTCACTCGCTGCGGTGCCGGTCGATGCCCGACCCGACCCACCGCTCGCGGCTCGGCTGACTGCTGCCCCTCATCCCTGCCCGGCTGCTGCCACGAGGATCTCGTCGGTCGCCCATGCCGCGCCATGCCGGTCGCGCAGGTAGGTGCCGAGCCAATGGGACATCAGCGGGCGGGGGGCTCCGGGGAAGGCCAGCAATGCTTGCAGCCTCAGCGCCTCGACCTCCTCCCGCGTCGGCGGGACTCCCGCCCGGTCGGGCCTTTCCTGTCGTCCGACGGCCTCGAAGACGCGCGCGAGCCCAATGAACATTATGGCGAAGGCCTTCGCATTGCCCATCGGAGCCCCCGGACCGACGGGGTGACGCTCCTCGAAGGGCAACACCACGCGGTTGTACAGCGCCAGGGCGCCCTTCTCGAGGGTGACATCGGCGCCCGCGTAGCCCGCCAGCACCATCAGGCCGGTCAGCCTTCTATGCGCCTCCATGGCCGAACCGACGGACGGAAGCGCCTCGCCCAGCAGCACCCGAACGGTGTGATTGATCGCGTCGGCGACCCCACCCAGCAGGATCGCGTGAGAGATCTCCTCTCGGATCGCAGATGGCGGGCGGATGTCGACGAGGAGCATGCCGGCCTCGCAGAGCGGAGCCGAGAGGGCGCACTCCCCCATTTCCTTCGTGTCGGCGTGTCCGTGGATGAACCGCGCGGCTCCGAGGTAGAACTCCCAAGCGGAGTGCTTGTCCCCCATCAGCGACGTGCAGTTGCCGAGGTGATGGAAGAGGGCTCCGGTGTCGGCCGGATGACGTTCGGCCTCGGGGATCGTCAGGGCGTCCGTGTAATGGCCGACCGCGGTTTCGACGTCGCCTCTGGCCTCCGCCTCTCGCCCGCGCAGGAGCAGGCGCGCCGCTCCGACGATGGCGGCCTCGGTGGCCCAAGATCTCGTCTGACCTCTCGATCTCCCCGGGTCGCGGGCGCGACGACGGGAGCGCTTGGTGGACGGTCCTGCCGACCGCGAGTCATGGGGACGGTTCATCGCGTGCATCCTTCGAACGGGAGTGGGAAGACCCTGGATCGACTTCGGGGACGGGAGGCAGAGCGGTCGGACGTGGGGGTGGACGTCACTCGCCGGCCGCCGTCTCGAGGTGGCCGATCGTCGCCCACTCGGCCCCGAGATGGGCTGCTGCCTCGATGATCTCGTCGGTCGCCCAAGTCGCACCGCGGTGGTCGCGAAGGTAGGTGCGAAGCCAGCGCATCATCATCGGACGCAGAGACCCGACGATGGCGTTTCCCGACAAACGAGCAAGCGACTCCACGTCGCCGAGAGAAAGTGGCTCGTCCTTGCGCTGGGGCCCCTCTTGGTCGCCGATCGTATCGCAGAGCCGGGCCAACGCCTCGAAGCTGCGCGCGACGACCGTAAGCGCGTCGCCTTCGGAGCCTACGCGTATCGGATGACGCTCCACGAAGTCCGAGACGACCTTGTGGTAGAGGACCCTGCCAGCCCTCGACAGCCAAGCGCCGGTCGACGCGAAGATCGCGAGCACCAGCATGCCGGTGATCTGGCGATGGATCTCCGCCGCCGCCGCGCGAGTGGGAGACTCCTCCGGGAGGAGTACGTCGCCAGCCTGCCGCACGACGTCGTTGAGACCTTCCCGTACCAGGTCTTGATCGAAGGCCTCGGACACCTTTGCCGCGGGGCGGTAGTCGACGAGGAGGAGACCGGCCTCTCCGAGCGACGCGCCGATGGACGCGCGAAGGTAACCTGGCGCGAAGTGCTCGCGATGCAGGCGAGCCGCGGCAAGATAGGAGTCCCACGCCCTCGCGTTTTCGCCCCTCCTCAAACAGCAGTTACCAACGTGATGCAGGATCGAGATCGTATCCATCGGATCCCGCTTGGCTTCGGGAATCTCCAGGGCGCGATCGTAGAAGAGTAAGGCCTCGTCGAAACAATCGTTCGCTTCTGACCTCCTGCCGCGCATGAACAAGGCTGTCGCGGATTCTCTGTTGGACGACTTGCTTTGTGGGGTTGGTCGACCCGCGGCCCGATCGGGGTGGTAGGGCGCGCTGCCCGAACGATCACGACCTTCGCGCACGGGTTTTCCGCTTTGGATGCCGCGTGTGTCGCGCATGCTTGTCTGTAACCTCTTGCTAATGGGGAGAGCACGCTTGGATAACCGCATCAAACATTGTTCCCGCGTCGAACTATGGGCAAAAGCGTACCTAAATCAGATACTTGCTACATGGCAAGATGACCTGCGGACAAACATTTAACGGACATACTATGTTTGGGTTTACAGCTCGTCGTGGCGCCGCCAGCCTGCCAGGTCGGCGCGCAACCCGCACAATTCGTCCAGGATGGCGCGCAAAGTTTCCGCATCGAGCCCCATGAAGACGCCGGCCGACAACATTTGGTCGGCGGCCGGCAGGTCACGTCTCTCCGCCTCGCCCCTGCGCAGTCCAAGCCCCGTGATGATGGCGGCCAGAAAGGTGCCGAGCAGGGCCGCGAGGTCAGCGGCGGACATAGCGAGCATCGTAGCTGGCTCGGTAGAGGGAGCGGAGTTCCATTGCCGACAGGACGCCGTAGACCGCCGCGCCGGGCGAGACCACGCCCAACGTCCCCATGGTGCTCTGGTAGACGAGGAAGCCCACCTGCCCCCAGCCGAGAAAACCGAAGAAGGCCCCGATCATACGGGCGTAGGGTGTGCGCGGAGAGCGGCCGTTGATGTAAAGCGCCGCGAGGCGCAGGCCGCCCGTGACGCCGAAGCTGCAGGCCCAGAAGGTTTCCGCCATGCCGAGCCGGTGAAAGGCCTGGAAGGATGGTCCCGCGAGACTGTCGCCCGGCAAGGCCAGGACCAGGGCCCAGGCGCACATGAGGACGGCCGACAGCCATTCCGTGTCGCGGTTTTGACAGCATGTCACTGTTTTGTTTAGGTTTCCCTATTAGGTTCACCAATACCGGTACACACGCTGGTACACAACACACCATGAGATTGAAAATGACTGGGCGTCATGCACCAAAGGATGGTAGGCGTGAGATCTTCAGGAAGCGCATCCCACAGGACCTGTTGAGCATTGCACCCAACTTCGCCACCACCTTCCATTTCCCGGGAAACTATGGCGAGGACGAGCATAATCCTGAGGTTAATCCGACCCATGAAGTGAAATTCAGTCTCGGTACCAGGCATCCAAAGCTATTAGAGGAACGTTCTGTTCTAGCACATCAACAGTTCGAAGCACTTAAAGCTCGTATGAGAGGGCAGCAAGCCGGGCTTGAACAGTTTCAATTAGTCGCATATGCAAAACTCATTTTTGATTTCTATGGAGAAGTGGTTAGCGATCCTCGCTGGAAGGTGGATAGCATCTCCACTCTTCATTCATTCCATACGAAGTCTAATGAGGTCACCTTAGGCCGGGACTATGACGATCGAACAGATCATCATAGGTATCGCGGCATTCTCCCTTTTGCTGACACTGAGAGCTACAAGGAGTTCTTGTATAACATTGCTGTGTTCGACATAAAGTACATGGAACCACTATATGATCTGCCAGAAATGGATGAGACTGATCCATCGAAAGAAGCCATTTTCTACCGGACCGCTGCCATAACACGTTGGTGGTTGGCCCTGAAGAAGCTGGTTTTGACAGATGTAGATATTGAGAGGCTTATGATCGAGGTTGAGAGAGTTAGATCCATCTCAAAGTACGTTGGTTTCATGGCAGTAGGAACCGCAACGGCACATTCTACTATCCCGGCGTTAACACAGTTAATTACACCGTCACGGGACCATATCAGTATAAAGACGGTTTTTGATAAGTGGCAAGCAGAGCGCAAGGCCGAATATGGCACTGTACGTCTGTGGGGGCCTATTATCGATAAATTCGATAACTTTTTGATGAGCAAGGATGTATCTAGTATCACCCGAAATGACTGCATCGGTTGGAAGGATCAGCTCTTGAGGGATGGACTTTCAGCTAACAATATCAAGGAAAGCTATCTTAAGGTTGCCTCAGTAATAGTGGGTTACGCACATCGCAATAATCTCGTCAGCATCAATCCACTTAAGGAGGCCATCATTAAGCTTCCTCAGTCCTCAAAGACTGATTACGCCCCCTATACAGATGCTGATATTTCTATTATTCTCAATGCAGCTTCGGAGTTTGAGTTCGCTCATCGATTTCGATGGATTTCATGGATACTAGTAGGAACAGGAGCTAGAGTTGCAGAGATTACGCAACTCGGAGCCGACCAGATTATTCAAGAGAATGGCATTTGGCTTTTCAACATCCGGTCTTCCTCAGATGGAGGATCAGTCAAGACTAAGCAGTCAAATAGGAAAATCCCTATTCACAGCCATTTACTCTCCAACGGATTTATTGAATATATTGCGACGAAGCATGGACCTCTTTTTTACCGACCAAAGGGCATCGCAGTTGCCAGCAAGCATCCTTCATCAAGTGTTGCCTCGGTCCACGGAGAGTGGATCAAGTCTTTAGCTGAGAGAGGAATTGACTTCACTGGCAAGCGAGCAAACCACTCGATTCGAAAATGGTTCAGTACGCATCAGCTCGAATTGGACGTCAAGGAAAGCATAACTGCTAGGATACAGGGACACAAAATTCCAGGAGAACGCAATACGTATATTGGAAAGGATATGACACTCGCAATGCAAGCAGCTATTGAAAGGATGGACCTTAACAGCCTATGGAAACAGCGTATTGGAACTTGATTCAAGAAGGAGCATGAAGGCAACAGTCATTCTCAGCCAATGGGCTCATGGTGGCTCTCCAGCAGGCCCTACAGCTCTTTTTTAAAAGGCTTGGCTACCACCCTAGCTGCAATGGTCCGCCCATATCCTGTGGTCTTTAAATCGTCCTGCTCGATCAGTAAGACAGGATGGGTGGGCCACTCAGAGGTGGCAGGTTCAGCCATGTGCTTTGGTGCTCATAGCGAGACAACCTCAGACTGAATCCCCGTAACTAGACCATATCCCTGACAGGCTCTCACACCATTCTCATTCCTGTTCTCCCACTTATATATATCCTATTTTCATACCCTTTTCTAACTTCATCACCTTTCATTCCTTTCTACTTTTGTAGAACTTGAATGGTTGCCTTCCTCTTAGCTTGCTTGCAGCTACAACATACTCTTTGATATTATCCGGATGCCATGGATATGGCTTTCCATCTTTTAATTTTATCTCATATAATGTTTTAGAACTGTACCCAAGTACGTTTTGAATCTCTTCTCCCAGGCTACCGCGTACACTTATGTGTTTGAAGTGTACTCTTTTGGTGTAAGGCTGTAAAAACTTGCTGACATCTTCTTCCGTTATCTCTCCGAGATATACGATGCCATGAAATGTTACGACCCAGATACTATCACTTTTCCATGTGGATTTATCAAAACCATACTCAATCGTGTAGCTGTCCTTCTTCTCCGATCCAAGATCGTCAAATTGATCTAGCCTGAATAGATCGATTTCAAGAGAACCAATAATAGTGAACTGCTTCCAAGCCTCTGCTTTTGACGATGCCTTCTTCCTAGTCCTTTTACGATCAAGACTGCTTCTAACTTTGTCTCTGAAAGCTGCAAAGGCTGAGAAGCATTCCTCCACTGTTTCATACATTCCAATGCCAAGCGTGATCATCCTGAATTGGTCATGCACCAACTCATGTTCCTGGAACTCCGCAACATACCTTCTAGTTTGATTTTTAGCCCAACGCTTTGAGCAAACATAACATACGGCTTTATTGCAAGATCTGAATCCAATTCCGCTTCTCGTCTTACAAGACTGCCCACATCCTTTGAAACTTTTATAGAAGGCTCTAACTGGATCCCTTACACCTGGTATTATCGGTGTGGTATTGTGGTACGACCCTAATGCATCAAGTGTCTTTTTTCGAATTGTTCTCTTCATAACCCTCATCTAAACCGCGATCCAAATCCCCTACTCTAAATAGGTATAAGCTAATATTCTATGGATCTCCCGCCTACCTCAAATAGGCCGGAGATCCCTTTTACGTCTATTAATTGTCTGACTTTTGATTTTCTCTCCTATGCTCAATCCTACGTTTTTTGGATAATTTAAAGCTGTTAAAGAACCTTGGTCCATAGATAGGATCAGAGGCCTCACAAATCACCGTTGGATCCTTGTGCAAAGTTTTTTTGTCCACTGCTCTGAACATTAGATCAAAGACGGTTGCAGGCTGTCCCTTGTACTCAAGATTAGCTCCATAATCGACCAGTGTGAGATCAATTGAAGGGTGCCATCTTTGAGCTACTGACACAAAGTGCTTGATCGCCTCGTCAGGAAGGTGGATCAAGATCATGCATTCTTCAATTCCACTACCCACCTGGATATGCCTGCTCCAAAGGATGTGACTTGGCACTCCGATCATCCTCAGAAAAACTCTGATTTTGTGGACTACATATCTAGGAAGCTCAATGTCAGAGCTAAGCCCTGTGCTTGGGTATTTCACTGTAAGCAAAGTATTGAAAGGAGTGCCCAATGCACGAGCGAAGGTCCATGCTCCTCTAAGATCAATGCGATCTTCATAAGAGATATCGTAAGTGGTAGCATATTCCCTAATTGCTCTTTTGCCTGTTAGGCGTCCTGTGGTGTTTTTGAAAGATCTACTATTTAATTGATTTGTTAATTCCATTACTTTTTTCTCAAATGATGGCTCTCATTATGCTGACAAGAATGAGCCAGTGATTTTGTTTCTTGCAGATCCATCTTTCTGTAAAGAGTGATCCTACTTATATGTAAAGATGGGCAAGCTTTACGGGAAATTCTGTTCCAGAGAAAATGAATGAACATATGCCAGAAATGTGCACTGTTGCACTTCGGACTTAAAACAGAAAATCTGATTAAGCTTCAAAAGGGTTCTCTGGGACCATGGTTTAAACGGAAATCAAAAAAGGGGAGCATTGGCTCCCCTCTCTCCATGCTCCCCCATGAGGTTCTCAGCTATGATAAAACAGCCTCCTGCCCCATAGGCTTCAGGAGCCGGTGGACATGAACCCTTGAGATCCCAAGCTCCTTGGCAATGGCGGTGGCTCCTAGGCCTGAGGCCTTGAGCTGCTTCACCTTCTCAGAAGACACAATGGCTGGCCTGCCCTTGTAGGCTCCACGTGCCTTTGCAGCCTCAATACCGGCCTTCTGCCTCTCAAGGATGAACTCCCTTTCCATCTCGGCAACCATGCCCAGAACGGTCACAAGGAGGCTACCAGCGGCATCCTTGGTGCTGAACGCCGGTTCCAAGACTGATAGGTAAGCACCCTTTTGACCAAGCTCGTGCACGAGGTTGAGAAGGTCCCTAGTGCTTCGACCCAAACGGTCGAGCTTGACCACCACAAGCTCATCCCCAGCGCGCAGAAACTCCATTAATGAGGCAAGCTCATCCCTGCCTTCAAGGGCTTTGCCTGAAACCTTCTCAGCCCTAATGGGATTGCAGCCCGCCTCCTTAAGCCTTGCCACCTGGGAGGCATGATCCTGTCCGACAGTGGACACTCTGGCATAGCCAAATCGACTCATGGTGCCTCCCAAGGCCTGTAACCCAAACCCATCCTAGGCCAGGGGTGTAACATAATTCAGAACGGGAGTCAATGTTACACTGACCTTCAAGGGCCAAAACAGGGGTTGGGTGTAACCTCCAGACTGAAACCCAGAGGCATAGGCTACGGTGCCTATTAGGTCACCCTGACGGGATCCATCCCTGGAATTTTTCAACCTCAGTGAACGCTTGGAGCCTAGAAAAGCGTTAATGTGGTTTGTGCGTTAAATCGTCATTAAGTCACTTCAATGTGCCTTTGCCGACAGTATTTGCTGGAATAGGTCCCTAGCCTCCGTCGGCATCCAGCCCGGTAGGTCTGCTACAACCGTCTCAATGATCTTCTTCATTGTTCGGCCAGCTTGGCCTTTGCCAAGACCTTTGAGACTGGGGAAGGCACTAAGCACTCGACCTTCTAAATCATGATCATCCATCGTCAAGTAGTCGCTTTCAACCTGAAGCCGCATACCCGAGATGTAGTTGCAGCTCACCGTAGCCGTAGGAGCTTTGCCGAGCACGCTTGAGCAAACAAGATCGACCACCGGTTGCAACTTGTCGACTCCCCATTTTGACAGAGCCATGTATGACAGATCAGATGGCAGCCCAATTTTGGCACGCTCCGACGGGAAGTCTCGTGCTATACACGCAGACACAAGAAGAGGATCAAGTATCACGTTCTCAAGCCCATTTCTTTTGTTTTCTGCTAAAACGAAGACTCGCCCATCTCGTTTATGGACCCCATCCCAATCGACGATGCCGAAGATACTAGTGTTTCCTTCGCCAGAGATGTCTCTTACGAGCTTCTTGACAATCGAACAGCCGGTATTCCGATCCACACCAACTGCGTCTTTCACACCAGTGCTTATAAACTCGAGCGAACACTCAGGTAATAAAGCTTTTCCAATCACCGTATAAAGTGAGGAGTAGGTTTCAGCGTCAGCATTGCTTTCCACGAACACCTGACGTCTTCCGGAAAATATTAATGAAAGAGTCGGAACGCCTTCGGTAAGAAAGTTCAAGGCTTCACTTTTTGAGGTTCTCTTCAGCCCGACGTTCCCGTCGACCATCACGCAAAGTGAATCACTAGGGCTGAGAGCAGCAGTTGATGGTGAGTGGGTAGCTAATATGACGCCGATGTCGTATTTCTCACAAAGCACGGTCTGAATCGTTCGGATCAGACTTTTCGTCATAGAGGGGTGCAAAGGTGCGTCTACCTCATCAAGCAACAGCAATTTCGGATAGCTGGCCAGCTGACGATTGTCAGTCGCGTAATATAGACAGAAAGCAAATGACATTATGATCTTCTCTCCGGAGGAGAGATTTTGAAAGTTAACAAGATCCCTGGTGCTGGTTTTTGTCAAAACAGGCTGAAATGAGCCGAATTCGTAACGACTTGGGGCGTTGATACTGAAATCTAGTCCCGCTTCATCCAAGGAACTGTTCACGAAATCCCATGGTGCTGGACCATGTTTCTCTACAAACTCTTTGGCAGAAAGTGCTGGACTATCCCCAACTCCATTCTGGAATGCAAGTTGAATCAAGTCATTCCTTAGTAGGAGATCTCTATATTCTACAAAAAGCCTCGAAAAAGATTGTTGAAAAAGCTGGCTAGACCCGTAATTCGGGACCGATGACTGAAGGAATTCACTCTCAGTCAAGCTAAAGATATTTTTTTTAAGAGATTTGGATAGTTGTCTAGCATTATCAAATTGCTCATTGGTCCCTAATGCGTTTCTCTCAATGTTAGTGAGATATACTGTCCTGCTCGAATCGAAGTCAATTGCGTTTCCCGAAGGCACTCTTTCCGACAGAGCCTCTCGTGAGAGGGTCAACAAGTCGTCGCTCGTTAATGAAGCAAAACCCATGTTTGATCCGGTCTGTCTGAGCCAGCTGTCAACTTGATGCTGGCTGCGTAATGTCGTAATCTGATTGAAAGTATTTCATCTTTCATTTCTTGATGCTTCACTTGAGAATTCCGATGTCGCCTGGGGGACTAGAGTAGCCCAGCTATATGATCTTATTTCGTTCTGATTAGCAGATATTTGCACTTCGTCTTTGAAACATTGTATATGCCCGGCAGCGATTGCTTCGAGCATATGACTTTTTCCTGATCCGTTACGTCCTGTGATCACAGAGAGCTTTGGTATTTCAATCTCAGGGAAATTCTTGATGGATAGATGAGGTTGTCTGAAAGTCAGGCGCAGGGTCACCGTAAGCTCCGTCTTGTTTGAAGTAGCATTCTAGCAACGATTACGTGGATTGCAATGTCTGAATGCCATTCAGGGTAGCAATAGGCATGACGTACCGTCGTTACGGAGTGGCACCTTTGGTGGTACAGAACCCTCTGAACGAGTTAGAAGTCCGTCCAGCAGGCAATCGGGTCACAAAGCCGGTACACAGACCTCGTGCCACCCAGAGCTTTTCCTTGTTGGAACGATCAAACCGTACATGGCCTCGATCTGGACCCGCTCGAGCGTGCGAAGCCCGAAGGCGTCGTGGACCGCCTTGTCCCGACCCACTCCCAGCGACGCCGCGAGGTTCGACAGGCTGTCGCGCACACCCGCGCTGAACGAGAGGGGCATGGCGAGGGCTCGCGGATGGGAGGGCGTGGGTCATCACCCGCTCGTTCCCGCAAAGGCGGGAATCCAGCGTCGAAAGCCGGCCAAAGGCCGTCCGTCCGGAGGCGGGTCAGAGATTGGCTGGCCTGCGGCCGACATGTTGCGCTGGATCCCCGCCTGCGCGGAGATGAGCGGAGGGGGCGGGACTTCCCTGATCCGACCCGACGTCGTCGAGTCACCTTCTCCCGTGAACGGGAGAAGGGCAGATACGTCAGATCTTCTCGGCCGGGCCGACGAAGCGGACGGTGATACCGTGCGGGCCATCGTCGGGTTCGGCGGCGTGTTTCAGGTCGCCGTAGCCGCGATCGATAAGGGCATTGATGGCCGAGACGCGGGCCTGCTCGCTCGAAGCCTCATGGGCGAGACGGGCGAGTTCGCGGATGGCCTCGGGAACGTGGGCACGGATGGCGGCGCGGATCGCGGCCGTGGCCTCGTCGGGCGGACGATCGGGCTTGCGCCCGCGGGACGGCTTCGTCGCCATCGCGTCCTCCGAACCAGCCACGAAAAAGGCCCGGAAGCGAAACGCTCCGGGCCCGACCGCAACTCTGCAGTGAAGACATCTTGCCCCGATCAGCCGTCCAAGTCAAGAACAAATCAGGAACGATTGTAACCATCGTCTCAACCGTCAGCCTCGCACCAGCTTCGCGCGCCACTGATAGACACGCGGCGGGCCGGAACGAGCCCTTCGACGACCATCCTCGAAGTGATGGCGCCCGGTGTCCGCGTGTTTGCCCCGGAGATCCGCCGCGCCGTCAGGACGGCAGGGCTCCGACCCCATCCTGGCCCGCGAGACGGGCCCATCCCGGAGTCTCACATCATGACCGTCACCGCCTCCACCCACGACAGCATCGCCCTGCGGGCCTATTTCATCTGGAACGACGAGGGCCGGCCGCAGGGCCGCCACGACCACCATTGGTTCTCCGCCGAGGCGGTCGAAGTCCTCGAAGCCGGCGCGAGCGAAGCCGCCGTCACCCCGTTGGCGCCGGCCAAGACGGCCGTCTCGGCGAAGGTCGCCACCGCCCGCAAGCCTGCGGCGGCGAAGAAGCCCGCCTCCGCCAAGGCGGCTGCGCCGACCGCTGCGGCCAAGACCGTGGTTGCGGCCGCTGCTCTCGCGGCCCCGCGCGCCGCCAGGACGACGACCAAGGGTGCCAGCCGCACCCACTGACCCGATCTTTCGATCCGCATCGAACGCCGCCGCGGGCAACTGCGGCGGCGTTTCTCGTTGTCCGCTACAGGAGACCAAGCAGCCGATAGTTCGAGCGCCGCACGCCCTCCAGCGCGTAGCGCAGAGCGTCGATGACGTGATTGTGGCGATCCTCCAGCACCGGCAGAATGTCGCCGGTGAGCGGATCGGTCCGATAGGAGTAGAGCGTCAGCTCGTCGATGGCGTGCCGGCACGCCGGGTGGACCACGATGTCGTGGCTCTGCAGAAAGGCCACGCCCTCCTCGACCGAACCCTTGCCCTTCTTGGCCGGGCGGATGCGGAACCCGTCGCGGCGCAGGTGGTCGATCAGTTCGGGCCGGGCGCTGTCGCCCGTGAGGGGCCAGGCGCCCGCGCCATGGGTGCCCTCGACGCCGCGCAGCAGCGCGCCGGTCTCGCCGATCGGGCAACCGATCCGGTAGGCCTCGCGATCGATGTAAATCGTCCCGTCGAAGAGGAAGCAGCGCACCACCACGGTCGGGTCGGCGGCGAACCCCCAATCGGCGCCGTAGTAAGGCCGCGCGCCCTGGGGCACCTCCAGGCTGTCGATCCGCCAGCGCCGGAAGACGCGGGTCTCGGCGTGGAGCTGATAGGCTCCCTCCCAGACATGGGCGTATTTCTCGGGGTCGCGGGCCCGGTCCCACAGGCGCTCGACCTCGAGCACGGCGGGAAACCACGGATTGTCGGCGTAGCTCACCTCGGCCACGATCGCATCCGGATGCGGCGGCCCGCGGCGGAACAGTGCGTCGACCGGGTCCGAAGGGTGGCGGGGATTCCAGGTGAACCAGAGTTCGGAGCCGGGCTTGCGGATCGTCGGCACCAGGATGTCGAGCGAGCGCTGCGACACCGCGGCCGCCTCCTCCACCCAGGCGATGTCGATCCCCTCCATGGACTTGATCGACTCGGGATTCGACCGCAACCCCGCGAACAGGAACAGCGAGCCGTTGCGGCCGCGGATGGCCTCCGCGGTCGAGCGATAGCGCCGCTGAAGACCTAGCGCCGCGATGCGGTCGTCGAGCAGGCGCTTCGACGAGTCGCGGATCGAGCGCTGGATCTCGCGCGCCGCGAGGATGCGCAAGGGGCGCTCAGCCGCCATCAAAACGAGGGCTGTGGCGACGGAATGGGATTTGCCGGAGCCGCGGCCGCCGTAGAAGGCCTTGTAGCGCGAGGGCGTGAAGAGCGCGCGGAAGGCGTTGGGGAGCGCGATCTCGCGCGAGGGCAGCGGCGGACGGGAGCGTGAGGCCATGGCGGCTTTGACACTCCGCGCGTAGGGAAGGGAGCGAGCCGTCTCTCTAGGCGGCAGATCAGCCCGTTTGCCAGCAGCTTTCCATTCTCCGCGTAGGTCCCTCGGCTGGTCAGGCTTATAGTCGATTGTCGAAGTATTGCCGCTCGGGTGAGGCGCTCCCTCGGCAAACACCGCCGCCGCATTCGGATAAGTCCCGTCTGCGACAAGCTGCGCTTCGACGAGCCGTGCCGTCACCGCATCCGGCCAGAGCTTCAGCCCCGCGTAGATCTGCGTCGCCTGCTCCTTCGAGAGCGCCAGCGCGGCCTGGGACGGAGCGTCGAGCTGCCGCAACGGGCGGATCGAGCGTGCGAAGTCCGAAGGCGTCCTGGGCCGCCTTGTCCCGACCCACCCCTAGCGACGCCGCGAGATTCGACAGGCTGTCGCGCACACCCGCGCTGAACGAAAGCGGCATGGCTAACACTCGCGGATGGGAGGGCGTGGGTCGTCACCCGCTCGTTCCCGCGAAGGCGGGAACCCAGCGTCCGAAGCCGGCCGAAGGCCGTCAGCGTGGAGGGCGGGTCAGGGAAGTGGCCGGCCTGCGGCCGGCATCGTCGCGCTGGGTCCCCGCCTGCGCGGGGCGAGCGGAGAGGGCGAGCGCCATGAAAAAGGCCCGTGGACGAAGCGCCCCGGGCCGAACTGCAACTCTGCAGTGAAGCTATTCCTAGCCGATCAGCCGCCCAAGATCAAGAACAAAAAAGGAACACGAAGGACCTCAGGGCTCAGACATGAAACTCTCAAAAGGCCGGAGGCCCTTTGAGGATCCCGGTTCAGTCGCCGCGAAAGCGCTCCTCGCGCCAGGGATCGCCGCGCATATGGTAGCCGTTGACCTCCCAAAAGCCGGCTTCGTCCTTCTCGGTGAAGCGCAGCGCACGGAGCCACTTGGCGCTCTTCCAGAAATAAAGATGCGGCACGAGCAGCCGCGCAGGTCCGCCGTGGTCCGGCGTGATCGGCTGCCCGGCATAGCGAGTGGCGATCATGGCCTTGCCGCCGAGGAGGTCCGCCGTCGGCACGTTGGTCGAATAATCGTCAAAGGAGACCGCCAGGGCATAGGGGGTCGGAGGCTCGCCGTGCGTGGCATCGGCGAGAAGGTCGTCCACCGTCACGCCCTCCCACAGCGTGTCGAACTTCGACCAGGTGGTGACACAGTGAATGTCGCCACGCCATTTCGTCTTGGGCAGCGCGTCGAACTGCTCCCAGCTCCAGCTCTTGATCGGCCGGGCGCGATTGTAGAGGACGAAGCGCCATCGGCTGAGGTCGATGCGCGGCGTGGGGCCGATTTGCAGGATCGGGAAATCCTTCACCTCGTGCTGACCCGGCGGCAGGCGAGCGCGAGTTTCGGCAGAGGGCGGTCGTCCCGTGAACCCGCGCGTTGCCATCCTGGTCTCCTTCTCTGCGCAGCGTCAGCTTCGCGCCACCGCCTTCCAGGCCAGGATAGCGGTAGCAAGGTCCGCGATCGCCGTACCGACGGGTTTGAACAACGTGATGTCGTCAGGGCCGAGACGACCCTGCACCTCGGCCCGGCACAAGGCTCCGAGATCGAGGACATCGGCAGCCCGCAACACGCCGTCGCGGATCGCGATGGCGACGTCGCCACCCTCGCTGAGCCCGGCCGGCGTATCGACGGCGACGCGGGCACGACGGAGAGCCTCGTCGTCGGCCTCCCGCATCGCCATGGTGAAGGCGCCGACGAGATCGAGATGCTGTCCGGGCCGGAGCCACGCGCCCTCGATCAGCGGCGCCGTCGACAGTGTCGCGCAGGAGACGACATCGGCAGAGCGGACCGCGACTTCGAGGTCCGTGACGGCGACGGCGGGCAGCCCGTCCGCGCGCAAGGCTTCGGCAAGACGCGCGGCGCCCGCAGGCCGATGATTCCAAACGGCCACGTGCGACGGAGGACGCACGCTCGCATGCGCCCGCGCCAGGAAGGGTGCCAGGGCGCCCGAGCCGACGATCAGCAGCCGCGACGCATCGGGCCGGGCCAGGATGTCGGCACCGAGCGCCGAGACGGCGGCCGTGCGCCAATGCGTGAGCCGCGTGCCGTCGAGCACCGCCAGCGGTGCGCCGGTCTCTCCCGATTGCAGGACATAGACGCCCATGACGGCCGGGAGGCCGAGCCGTCCGTTGTCGGGGAAAACGTCGACGATCTTGGTGCCCACATAGGCCCCGACATCCGGCGCGTTCGCGGTCCACGCCGGCATCAAGAGATGGATGGCGCCGGGGCCGTCGTCCGAGCCGACATGATGGTGGTGGCGGGTCGGCGCCGTGAAACCGCCCCGGAAGGCCATGCGCAGCGTCTCGACCAGCGCCGGGAAGGTCAAGAGGCGATCGAGGTCATCGGCTGTGACGATCCTCATGCGGTTCTCTCCAAGCCGATTGCCTGCGTCGCAGATGAGCCAGTCTAACCGGCGTGATGCAACTCGAGCGCCGGCAGGGGCGTCGGGGCGGTGCCAGCGAGGCGCTCGGCCTCACGGTTCTGCCGGGACTGAATGTCGAGTTCGGTACGTAGCCGGGCATTCTCGGCCTGGGCCTCCCGCACCTCGGCGCTGGCGCGTCGGGCTGCCGTCCGGTAGCGGCCCTGGCCGAGCCAGCTCGCCACGCCGCCGATCACCACGCCGCAGGCGAGCAGCAGAAAGACCAGGAGGAACAGCGGCGCCGCCAGGACGAATACGGGATCACCGGACGAGAAGGGATCGAAGGAGATGGCGATAACCTGACGGTTGGCGACCGCGAAAGCGATCGCCAGGATCGCGATCGGCACCAGCACGATAGCCTTCAGGAAGGTCTTCACATCCGTCTCCTCTGCCGAGGGTACCCTGCAGGTCCCGTCCCTCAACGCGCGCCCGGTGTCGCACGATCCGTCGCGCGATGCACGCCGCGCCGTCGCCAGTCACAAGCGAATCGGTGGCCGAGATCAGGCCCTGAGGCGCTTCTTGGGCGGCTCGGTCGCCTGATCCGACACCGCAGCCGCGCCATCGTTTCCGGGGTTCAATCGTTCGCGCATTTCCTTGCCGGTCTTGAAGAAGGGTACGGCCTTTTCCACGACCGCGACATGGTCGCCGGTGCGCGGATTGCGGCCTAGGCGAGCGTCGCGTCGTTTGACCGAAAAAGCGCCGAAGCCGCGCAACTCCACGCGGTCGCCGCGTTCGAGCGCACTGGTGATACCGTTCAGGACGGCGTTCACCACCTTCTCGATATCTCGCTGATAAAGATGCGGATTCTTCTCGGCGATCCGCTGGACCAGTTCCGACTTGATCACCTGCGCCCCCACCCCCGCGCTCTCGTGCGGGGTGCCGGCCGGCCTGCCCGGAAACCCTTCACTCGCCTGCGGTACCCTGCCAAACGGCCATGAGACCGTCAAGACGAGGCCGGTCGGAGACGGTCGCCAGCGCGGAAGCCAACCGGCCGGCTTCCGGAAAGCCGAGCGCATCCGCCGCCACGGCAGCCGAGCTGAATAGACCGAAGACCCCCGTGCGGCTCTTGGGCTTGTAGTCGCGGATCGGCAGGCCGTGGCCAACGTGACGGTCGTTCTCGAGCCATGCCACCGCCGTCTCTTCCGTGCCGAGTTCGTCGATCAGCTTCAGCGGCAGGCCCTGCCGGCCCGTGAAGACGCGGCCGTCGACGACGGCGGCGAGTTCGGCGTCGCTCATGTTGCGGCGGGTTTTCACCAGACCCTTGAACCAATCGAAACTGTCCGACACGAGCGACGCCAGGGCGGCACGGGCCGCGTCGCTGGTGGGTTCGAGCCCGTTCGGCGCGGCCTTGAGAGGCGCAGACTTCACCTCTTCGACCTTGACGCCGACCTTGTCGAGCAGGCCCGACACGTTGGGGAACTGGAACAGCACGCCGATGGAGCCGACGAGCGAGTTGCCATAGGCCACGATGTGGTCGGCCCCCAAGGCCGCGATATAGGCGCCCGAGGCCGCCAATGTATCGACCGTGGCGACGACGGGCTTCTTGGCCGCAACCTTGCGGATCGCGTCAAAGACGCGTTCCGAGCCGACGGTCGTGCCGCCGGGGCTCTCGATCTGCAGGATCAGGGCCGAGGCCTGCGAGGTCTCCACATCGTGCAGGATGCGCAGCGTCTCGTCGTCGCCCGTGATGAGGCCGCCGATCTTGACGCGGGCGATATGAGGCGTGACGTGGTCGACGAAGCTCGCCCGGCCCCGCGCACCGACCGCCACGATAGCGAGGACAACGACCAGGGCCGCGGCGACACGCCAGAAGGTCAGCTTACGGCGGATGCGCCGACGGTCGACGAGATAATCGGCAGCACTACCGGAGGACATCGACATGCTGGGGCTCTGCTCCGGAGGAGACCGTGTTCACGTGTTCCGAGACTTAGGGCGGTGGCGGAACCCGCGCAAGCGAGAGACCGTCCGGCGCAGTCGTGACGAGAGCCGGCGGCCGCGATCGACAGCGCGCCGGTCGGACCCTTCACGCCTTGATCCAGGCCTTCTCGGCGATGCGGCCATTGTCCATGTCGAAGCCCGAATGGGGCGTATGGCCGCCGACCTTACGATGGTGAGCATCGAGCCAGTCGCGGAAACAAGGGATCAGCGTGCCGCTCTGCTCGGTCAGCATCGCCTGCATGTCCCAGATGTACTGGCGACGTTGAACTTCGTCGGTGTCAGCCTGAGCATTGGCCAGCAGCTTGTCGAACATCGGATCGCTCCAATGGGACTCGTTCCAGGATGCCCCGCTCTTGTAGGCGATCTCCAGCATCTGTGTGGCGGAAGGCCGCCCGCCCCAATAACTCGCCACGAAGGATCCCTTCAGCCAGACGTTGGTGAAGTAGCCGTCGGCCGGCTCTGTCTTCACCTCCATCGGAATATCGCATTTGGAGGCCGTGGCCTGGAGCAGCGTCGCCATGTCGACGGCGCCGTTGAAGGCCGCATCCGACGTCTGCAGCACGATCTTGGGATTCGACAGGCCCGCCTTCTTGAAGTGGAAGCGGGCCTTGTCGGGGTCGTAGGTCAGTTGCGCGAGTTCGCCGTTGAAGTAGGGATTGCCCCGCGGAATCGGATTATCGTTGCCGAGCGCGCCATAGCCCGAGAACAACGTCTTGATCATCTGCTCGCGATCGACCGCATATTTCAGCGCCTGACGCAGGTCGAGACTCGTAAAGGGCGCGCGGTCATTCATCATGGCCATGACAGGATACCAGCCGCCTGCCGCGCGAACGATGTCCAGGGTCGGGCTTTTCTCGACCCGTGAGACGGTCCTGGGATCGGCGCGGTTGATGGCATCTACCTGACCCGAGATCAGCGCATTCATCCGGTCGCGGGTATCGTTGATGACATGGACGTCGACGGCATCGAGATAGCCGCGATCGGTCTTCCAGTAAGGACCAGCCTTCTTGAGGGCGATCAGCACACCTGGATCGAAGTGCACCACCGTAAAGGCCCCCGTCCCCACGGGCCTGGCCCAGTCGGTGTAGCCGTTCGGCACCATCATCAGATGGTAATCGCTGAGGACGGTGGGGAAATCGGCATTGCCGGTCGCGAGCGTCACCTCGACCGAGGAGGCGTCAATCTTCTTCACGCCCGTGACGGGCTTCATGACGCCGGCGGCGCCGCCAGAGGCCGAGGGCCCACGATGCAGGTTGAGCGAATAGACGGCGTCGTCGGCGTCGAATTCCTTGCCGTTGTGGAAATGCACGGCCTGGCGCAGCGCGAAGCGCCAGGTCTTGGCGCCGTCACTCGACTCCCAGGAGCTGGCGAGTTCCGGCACGGGCCGGTTGTCAGCATCATTCTCGACGAGCGTATTGAAGATCGCGAAGCCGACGCTGATCATCACCGAGTCGTCCCAGGCCCGGGGGTCGAGGCTGTCGGTCGTCGAACCTCCGCCAAGGCCAAGGCGCAGCGTACCTCCGCTCACCGGCTTGTCGTCGGCGGCTCGGGCTGCGGTCGCGACCGCTCCCGACAGAGCCGGGGCGGCAAGGCCGAGCGCGAGAACCCGGGCCATGAGGTCGCGCCGCGATAGGCTATCGTCGTCGTGCTGGAGGGCGCGAAGCGCCGGACCGACCATGAGCTGCCCTCCCCGATCTCTGGTCACGAGGCAAGTCGTGCGCAACACCGCCGCGGGTCGTGGCATCATTCACGTGACGGAACCGCGCCCAAGTCAAATGGGCGCGACGCGGATCGTCGAACGATCCGAGCAGGCCGACCCTTGGGCAGACCTGCGGCAGCGATCCTCAGACGTCGAGCATAAGGCGGGTAGGATCTTCCAGCGCCTCCTTGACGCGCACCAGGAAGGTGACGGCCTCGCGGCCATCGACGATCCGATGATCGTAGGAGAGGGCCAGATACATCATCGGCCGGACCTCGACCTTGCCCGCCACCACGACCGGTCGATCCTGGATCTTGTGCATGCCGAGAATGCCCGACTGCGGCGCGTTGAGGATCGGCGTCGACATCAGCGAGCCGTAGATCCCGCCGTTGGTGATGGTGAAGGTGCCACCCTGCATGTCCTCCATCTTGAGCTGGCCGTCGCGGGCCTTCTTGCCGTAGCCCGCGATGGTCTTCTCGATATCGGACAGGCTGAGCTCGTCGGCGTTCCGCACCACCGGCACCACGAGACCCTTCTCGGTGCCGACCGCGATTCCGATATGGTAGTAGTTCTTGTAGACCAGATCGGTGCCGTCGATCTCTGCATTGACGGCCGGTAGCTCCTTCAATGCGCCGACCACGGCCTTCACGAAGAGGCCCATGAAGCCGAGCTTGGCGCCGTGCTTCTTCTCGAAGAGATCCTTGTACTTGGCCCGCAGCGCCATGACGCCGGACATATCCACCTCGTTGAAGGTGGTCAGCATGGCGGCGGTGTTCTGCGCCTCCTTGAGGCGGCGGGCGATCGTCTGCCGCAGCTTCGTCATGCGAACGCGCTCTTCGCGCTCGGCATCGCTCTGCGGCGGCGCCTGGCGCGGCGCGGGAGCGGGGGTCGGCGCGGGCGCGGGCCGCGCCGCCGCGGGCGCAGGAGCCTGCGAAGCCGACAGGACATCACCCTTCAAGACCTGGCCGCGCTTGCCCGATCCCGCGACGCCGGCGAGGTCGATCCCTTTCTCGCTCGCCATCTTGGCGGCGGAGGGGGCCGGCGGCATGGAGGTCGGCCCCGTCTTGGTCGGAGCCGCGGCACCATTGGTGGCCGATGCCGCCTTGAAAGAGGCTGCGCCGGAAGCCGCGATCTGGCCCAGCACGGCGCCGGGCGTGACGGTCGCGCCCGTCTCGACGCCGATGGCGGAGAGAACGCCGGAGGTCGGCGCATTGACTTCGAGCGTCACCTTGTCGGTCTCGAGTTCGACCAGAGGCTCATCGGCTTTCACGGTGTCGCCGGGCTTCTTGAACCATTTCGCGACCGTGGCTTCGCTGACCGACTCGCCCAGGGTCGGCACCGTGATGTCGGTGCCTGCACCTGACGAAGCCGGGGCCGCGGCGGGAGCCGGATCAGCATGGTTGCCGTAACCGGCGCCGGTCTCGACACCCTGGACCGCGGACGCGGCGGGCTGGGCGGGCTCGGACTTGGAGGCGTCTTTCTTCGAGTTGGCCGCCTTGGACTCGGCCTTGGGAGCGGCGCCCACGCCGTCGGCCGAGATCTGACCCAGCAAGGCGCCGGGGGTGACGGTCTCGCCGTCCTTCACGGCGATCTCGCTGAGAACGCCTGCGGCGGGAGCGTTGACCTCCAGGGTGACCTTGTCGGTCTCGAGTTCGCAGATCGGCTCGTCCGCTTTCACGGTGTCGCCTGCCTTCTTGAACCAGCGGCCGATCGTGGCCTCGCTGACCGATTCGCCAAGGGTGGGAACGCGAATCTCAGTCGCCATGGAATTTTAGCCCCGCTAGTTGGCGCCGCAGCGCCCTCGTTTCTCAGTCATCCGCCCCCGTTGCGGGGGCGGCCTCGCGCATCGTTCTCCGGTGCCCGTCAGGCCGCGAAGACGTCGTCCATAAAGGCCTTGAGCTGGGCCAGATGTTTCGACATCAGGCCCGTTGCGGTCGCGGCCGCGGCCGGCCGGCCGGCGTAGCGGGGACGCTTCCGCTCCAACTTGGCCTGGTCCATGACCCATTCGAGATAGGGATCGACGAAGTTCCACGATCCCATATTCTTGGGCTCCTCCTGGCACCAGAGGACCTCGGCATTGCGGAATCGCGACAGCTCGTTGACCAGGGTCTTAAGCGGGAATGGATAGAGCTGCTCGACGCGCAGCACATAGACGTCGTCGATGCCGCGCTTCTCGCGCTCCTCGAAGAGGTCGTAATAGACCTTGCCTGTGCAGAGGACGACACGGCGGATCTTCTCGTCCGCGGTGAGCCGCGGGCCTTCGGCCAGCCGCTCTGCATCGTCGCGCAGCACCCGGTGGAAGGTCGAACCCGCCGCCATCTCGTCGAGCGTCGAGGTGGCCCGCTTGTGGCGCAGCAACGACTTCGGCGTCATCAGGATCAGCGGCTTGCGGATGTCCCGCTTCAACTGCCGGCGCAGGATGTGGAAGTAGTTGGCAGGCGTCGTGACATTGGCCACCTGCATGTTGTCTTCGGCGCACATCTGCAGGAAGCGCTCGAGCCGGGCCGAGGAATGCTCAGGCCCCTGCCCCTCGTAGCCGTGCGGCAGCAGGCAGACGAGGCCCGACAGGCGCAGCCACTTGCGCTCGCCAGCGGAGACGAACTGGTCGAAGACCACCTGAGCGCCGTTGGCGAAGTCGCCGAACTGTGCTTCCCACAGGGTCAGCGCATTGGGCTCGGCCAGCGAATATCCGTATTCGAAACCGAGCACCGCCACTTCGGAGAGCATCGAATTGATGACCTCGTAATTGGCCTGGCCGTCGCGGACGTTGTTCAGGGGAATGTAGCGGGCTTCGGTCTCCTGGTCGATCAGCACCGAATGGCGTTGCGAGAAGGTACCGCGCTCCGAATCCTGGCCCGACAGGCGCACCGGCTTGCCCTCCTCGAGGAGCGAACCGAGGGCCAGGGCCTCTCCGGTCGCCCAGTCGATCCCCTCCCCGGTGTCGATCATCTTGCGCCGGTTGTCGAGGAACCGGCCGATGGTCTTGTGGACCTGGAACCCCTCCGGGACGACCGTGATCCGCTCGCCGATCTCCTTCAGCTTGGCGAGATCGACGCCCGTGCGTCCACGCCACTCGTCGTCCTGCGTGCCGGCCGGCTTCAGATGCGACCAGCGGCCGTCGAGCCAATCCGCCTTGTTGGGCTTGTAGCTGGCGCCAGCTTCGAATTCGGCGTCGAGCTTCTGGCGGAACTCCGCCTTCTGCGCCTCGATCTCCTCCGAGGTCACCACGCCTTCAGCGACGAGCTTTTCGGAATAGAGCTCCAGGGTCGAGCGATGGCCACGGATGGTCTTGTACATCAGCGGTTGGGTGAAGCTCGGCTCGTCGCCCTCGTTGTGGCCGAAGCGGCGATAGCAGAACATGTCGATGACGACGGGCTTGTGGAACCGCTGCCGGAATTCCACCGCCACCTTGGCGGCGAAGGTCACGGCCTCGGGATCGTCGCCGTTGACGTGGAAGATCGGCGCCTCGATCATCTTCGCCACGTCCGACGGATAGGGCGAGGAGCGCGAGAACCGCGGGTAGGTGGTGAACCCGATCTGGTTGTTGATGATGAAGTGCAGCGAGCCGCCAGTCTTGTGACCTTTGAGGCCCGATAGGCCGAAACATTCCGCGATGACGCCCTGGCCCGCGAAAGCCGCGTCGCCGTGCAGCAACAGCGGCATGACCTTCTCGCGCTCGACCTGATCGTTCAACTGGTCCTGTTTGGCGCGCACCTTGCCGAGAACCACCGGATCGACGATCTCGAGATGCGACGGATTGGCGGTCAGCGACAGATGGACCTTGTTGCCGTCGAACTCGCGGTCCGACGAAGCACCGAGGTGGTACTTGACGTCGCCCGAGCCCTCGACCTCCTGCGGCGAGGCCGAGCCGCCCTTGAATTCGTTGAAAATGGCGCGATGCGGCTTGCCCATCACCTGGGAGAGCACGTTGAGGCGCCCGCGATGCGCCATGCCGAGCACGATTTCGCTGACGCCGAGCGCCCCGCCTCGCTTGATGATCTGTTCCAGCGCCGGGATCATGGCCTCGGCGCCGTCGAGGCCAAAGCGCTTGGTACCGGTGTAGCGGACATCGAGGAACTTCTCGAAGCCCTCGGCCTCGACGAGTTTCTGCAGGATGGCGCGCTTGCCCTCGCGCGTGAAGGAAATGGACTTGTCCGGCCCCTCGATGCGGAGCTGCATCCACGCCTTCTCGTCCGGGTCCGAGACATGCATGAATTCGAAGCCGATAGTGGAGCAGTAGGTGCGGCGCAGGATGTCGATCATCTCGCGCACGGTCGCGGTCTCAAGACCCAGCACGCCGTCGATGAAGATCGGCCGGTCGTAGTCGGCCGCCGCGAAGCCATAGGCCTCAGGCGTGATCTCCTGCTTCTCGCGCTCAGGCTCAAGGCCGAGGGGATCGAGATTGGCGTGAAGATGACCCCGCCGCCGGAAGGCCCGGATCATCATCAGGGCCCGAAGACTATCGCGTGTCGCGCGCCGCAGATCCTCGTCCGAGATGCTGGCGGGCGAAGGCCTGGTTTCGGCAGCCTTGCCGTTCAACGCTTTGACGTCTGGAGCAGGCGTCTCGGCCCGCTCCTTGATCTTCGTGGCGATCGCAGCTTCGGCAAGACCCCAGTTGCCGTCGAGCGCAGCCGTCATCTCGCCATTGGCAAGAACCGGCCAGTTGGGCCGCTTCCACGATGCGCCTTCTGCGCTCTTCACGACATCGTCGCGGCTGTCGTCGAGACCGTCGAAGAAGCTCCGCCATTCGGGATCGACGCTGCCGGGATCGGTCTCGTACCGGGCCTGGAGCTGCTCGAGGTAGCTGGCGTTGACGCCAGACAGGAAACTCGATCCGAGGAGCGCTTCGTCGTCCCGCTGTGACATGAGCTTGTTGTTCCTTCGCCGGCTGCCGGCGGCGGCCATCGTTGGTCGCGTCAGCTGTCGCTCTATTGCTTATCATATGGGCAGGGGACAGCGCCGATGAAAGCGCCGCCACTCGCCCAGGTCGCGTGTCAGCCCTTCAAGACGTCAACGAGGGTTTTTCCGAGGCGGGCCGGCGAGGGCGAGACGCGGATGCCCGCCGCCTCCATGGCGGCGATCTTGCTCTCGGCATCGCCCTTGCCACCCGACACGATGGCGCCGGCATGACCCATGCGGCGGCCGGGAGGGGCTGTGCGGCCCGCGATAAAGCCGACTGTCGGCTTCCTGCGGCCACGCTTGGCCTCGTCGGCCAGGAACTGCGCCGCTTCCTCCTCGGCCGAGCCGCCGATTTCTCCGATCATGATGATGGATTCCGTCTTGGGATCGGCGAGGAAGAGCTCGAGGATGTCGATGAACTCGCTTCCCTTGACGGGATCGCCGCCGATGCCGACCGCCGTGGTCTGGCCGAGCCCCTCGGCGGTGGTCTGGAACACAGCCTCGTAGGTCAGGGTGCCGGAGCGCGACACGACGCCGACCGAACCCGGCTTGAAGATGGAACCCGGCATGATGCCGATCTTGCATTCACCGGCCGTCATCACGCCCGGGCAGTTCGGACCGATGAGGCGGGACTTCGAGCCCGCGAGCGCGCGCTTCACCCTGATCATGTCGGCGACCGGAATACCCTCGGTGATGCAGACGATCAGCGGGATCTCGGCCGCCACGGCTTCGAGGATGGCGTCGGCGGCGCCCGGCGGCGGCACATAGATCACGGACGCGTCGGCGCCGGTCTTGTCCCTGCACTCCGCTACCGTGTCGAAGACCGGCAGGCCGAGGTGGGTCTGTCCGCCCTTCCCGGGCGAAGTGCCGCCGACCATTTTGGTGCCGTAGGCGAGCGCCTGCTCGGAATGGAAGGTGCCGTTCTTGCCGGTGAAGCCCTGGCAAAGGACCTTGGTGTTGCTATCGATCAGGACGGACATGGAAGGGGACTCCGGCAGGCGGGCCTGCCTCGATGCGGGACGGCGCCGGACCTCTCGGGCCGCGGCGCCGCACGGGAATGGTCGAGGGCGTCAGGCCTTGGCGCGCGCGGCGCGTACCGCGGTGACGATCTTCTGGGCGGCATCGTCGAGGTCATCGGCCGCGATGACGTTGAGGCCCGACTTGGCGATGATGTCCTTGCCGAGTTGCACGTTGGTGCCCTCGAGCCGCACCACCAGCGGCACCTGCAGGCCCACGTCCTTGACGGCGGCGATCACGCCCTCGGCGATGACATCGCAGCGCATGATGCCGCCGAAGATGTTGACCAGGATGCCCTTCACGTTCTCGTCGGCCGTGATGATCTTGAATGCCGCCGTCACCTTCTCCTTGGTGGCGCCGCCGCCGACGTCGAGGAAGTTGGCCGGCGCCTCGCCGTAGAGCTTGATGATATCCATGGTCGCCATGGCGAGGCCGGCGCCGTTGACCATGCAGCCGATGGTGCCGTCGAGCGTGATGTAGTTGAGATCGTACTTGGAGGCCTCGATCTCCTTGGCGTCCTCCTCGGCCTCGTCGCGCAACGCGAAGACGTCGGGATGGCGGTAGAGCGAATTGCCGTCGAAGCTCATCTTGGCGTCGAGCGCCTTCAGCTGCCCGTCCTTGGTGACGATCAGCGGGTTGATCTCGAGCATGTCCATGTCCTTCGACACGAAGGCCGCATAGACCTTGGCCAGCAGGGACGCGGCGCTCTTGGCGAGGTCGCCCTTGAGGTTCAGCGCCTCGGCAAGGGCGCGGCCGTGATGGGGCATGACGCCCGTGACGGGATCGATCGAGAGCGTGTGGATGCGCTCGGGCGTGTCATGGGCGACCGTCTCGATATCCATGCCGCCTTCAGTGGACGCCACGACGGCGACGCGCGACGTGGCGCGATCGACCAGCACCGAAAGGTAGAGCTCGCGCTCGATGTCGGAGCCGTCCTCGATGTAGAGGCGGCCGACGGCGCGGCCGGCCGGGCCGGTCTGGATCGTCACCAGCGTGTTGCCGAGCATCTCGCCCGCATATTGCTCGACCTCGTCGATCGATTTCGCGAGGCGCACGCCGCCCTTCTCGCCGGCGGCGGCTTCCTTGAACTTGCCCTTGCCGCGGCCGCCCGCATGGATCTGGCTCTTCACGACCCAGAGCGGGCCGCCGAGCTCCTCGGCTGCCTTGCGGGCCTCCGAGGCCGCCATGATCGGCACGCCGCGCGACACGGGAACCCCGAAATCCTTCAGGATCGCCTTGGCCTGGTATTCATGCACGTTCATGGGGACTGTCCTGGCAACGTCGTTCGGGTCGTTCTGAAGGCGGGGCCTCGTCGCCCCCACCATGCTGCGCATGGTCCTCCTCCCCGAAGGGGAAGAGGAGCGTCGTCGTTCTTACTTGGCGAAAGCGGGGTTCACGGTCTTGCAGGCCTCGATCAGGCTCTTCACCGAGGCCACGGACTTGGCGAACATCTCGCGCTCGTCCTTGGACATCTCGATCTCGAGCACGCGCTCGACGCCCTTCTCGCCGATCACCACCGGCACGCCGACATACATGTCCTTGATGTCGTACTCGCCATCGAGATAGGCGGCGCAGGGAAGGACGCGCTTCTTGTCGCGCAGGTAGCTCTCCGCCATCGCAATGGCCGAGGAGGCCGGGGCATAGAAAGCGGAGCCCGTCTTGAGCAGGTTGACGATCTCGCCGCCGCCCTTGCGGGTGCGATCCACGATAGCGTCGAGCTTCTCGTGAGTGGTCCAGCCCATCTTGATGAGATCGGGCAGCGGGATGCCGGCCACCGTCGAATAGCGGATGAGCGGCACCATGTCGTCGCCGTGGCCGCCGAGCACGAAGGCGGTGACGTCCTCGACCGAGACGTCGAACTCCTCGGCCAGGAAGTAGCGGAAGCGGGCGGAATCGAGCACGCCCGCCATGCCGACCACCATGTTGTGCGGCAGGCCGGAGACCTTCTGCAGCGCCCAGACCATGGCGTCGAGCGGGTTGGTGATGCAGATCACGAAAGCGTCGGGGCAGTTGTCGCGAATGCCGGCGCCGACCGTCTCCATGACCTTGAGATTGATGCCGATGAGGTCGTCGCGGCTCATGCCGGGCTTGCGCGGCACGCCGGCCGTCACGATCACCACGTCGGCGCCCGCAAGACCCTTGAAGTCGTTGGCGCCGACCATGCGGGCATCGAAGCCCTCGACCGGCGAGGCTTCGGCGATGTCGAGCGACTTGCCCTGCGGCACACCCTCGACGATGTCGAAGAGGACGATGTCGCCCAGTTCCTTCAACCCGGCCAGGAGCGCCAGGGTGCCACCGATCTGGCCGGCCCCGACCAAAGCGATCTTCTTGCGTGCCATGCGAAACGTCCATGCCGGGCGCAGGCAACCCGGTCCCGCGCCGTCCAGATTGAGATGAACTGGGGTCGGCGCCTCCTTTCCCCCGAATCGCCCTGCGTGGCAAGGGCGCAACGCCGCGGCGAATGCCTCAATTGCATCCAGCGGGTTGCTCGGCACAGCGTGGAGGCAGGAACGGATCCTCAAAGAGGCTTGCCTCCAGCTCGGAACCGGGAGAGCGTTGCAGCCATGTCTGGCCGAGTCGTCACCGGATGCCGCCAAGGCTGGCCGCGCTTCAATCTATCGAGGACCCTGCCTTGCTGTTTCCCTATCCCGTGGCGGTCTGCGACGTCGGCGGCACGAATTGCCGGATCTCGATCCAGGACGGGCCGGACGCGCCCCTACGACATCTGCCGCACCAGCTCACGGGCGATTTTCCGGGTCTTGGCGAGGCCATCGCGTCGGCCACGGCTCACGATCATGTGAAACCGAGGTCGGTGATCGCCTGCGGTGCCGGCCCGGTGGACGGACGCCGGCTGAAGCTCACCAACGCGCCCTGGGTAATGGACGGTCCCGCTATCGCCGCGATGCTGAACCTGTCGGACGGTCTGCTGCTCAACGACTTCGAAGCGCAGGCCTTGTCGCTGCCCTCGATCGAACCCGGATGGGTGCGCCTGATCGGGCCCGACATCCCCGCCGGCCCCGGCCCACGCGTCATCCTCGGCCCCGGCACCGGGCTCGGCATTGCGGCCCTGGTGGAGACCGAGGGGCGTTTCGTGCCCGTGTCGAGCGAGGCCTGCCACGCCGGCTTCGGTCCCGCCACGCCGGAGGAGGAGGGCTTCTGGCCGTATCTCGACCGCGCGCACGGGCGCATCACGTCGGAGAGCGTCTTGTCGGGCGTGGGGCTCGCCCGCCTCCACCACGCCCGACTTGCCGTGAAGGGCGCACCGGGCGCGCCCCATACCACGGCAGCCGACATCACCACGACGGCTCTGGCGTCACCGAAGGGCGAGGAGGCCGCAACGGTGCGCTGCTACCTTCGGCTCGTGGCACGGTTCGCCGGCGACATCGCCATTTCCTTCATGGCGACCGGCGGCGTGACGCTCGCCGGCGGCATCCTGCCCCGCATCGTTCCGCTCCTCGACGATGCGGCGTTCCGCACCGCCTTCGAAGACAAGGCCCCGGTGACAACCCTGGCGCAGCGCATTGGAACGCGGATCATCACCCATGCCGATTCCGTACTGGGCGGAATGGCGGCCCTTGCTGCCCACCCCGAAAAGTTCGTGCTGGATTACGAGGCGCGGCGCTGGCGGGGGTGAAAGAGGGTCTGACGTATCGCCGTCAATCCCGTCATCGCGAGCGCAGCGAAGCGACCCAGAACCGGTGTCAGAGCAACGACACGCGATAAGGCGCCGCAGTGTCGGGATAGCGTGTCGACAGCGACTGAATGTGCTACGATGTACACATGTCAGCACCGAATCTCACACCGACCGACGTGAGCGCGACTTTAAGCCTGCGCCTGAGCGCAAATACGAAATCCAAGCTGGCGACCCTCGCTCGGCATACCCGCCGCACAAGCTCGTTCCTCGCCAACGAGGCTATTACGGCCTATGTCGAGTATGAACTCGCAATCATCGAGGGGATCGAGCGAGGCTTGGCCGACATACAGGCCGGGCGCGTAACCTCGCATTCCGACGCTATGAAAAAGGCGAGGGAGACGATCGCTGCGACGCGGAAAGGCGGATGAGAGATGTCGTCTGGTCAGACGACGCTCTGCAAGAGTTCAATCGCGCGCTGACTGACATCGCTCTTGAGGATGAGCGCGCCGCAACACTGGTGGCAGATCGGGTCGAGGCAGCCATCGATCTCTTGGCTGAGAGAGCCATTGGTCGGCCCGGACGAGTGTCCGGGACCTATGAAAAACGCGTACTTCGAACGTCCTACGTCATTGCCTATGCGCTTTCCGAGCAAACGTTGACCATCCTCCGCGTCATCCACGGTCACCGGGACTGGGTGAAGGAGACCTGGCCGAAAGACTAAGGCCTGTCGCGGCTCTCTCCACCCTGAGACGATCGGCCAAGCTGGAATGTGCTACGCTCTAAATGTTCACCGTCCCGGCGCCACCCCCCGCTTGATGCGGTTGAGGGCGCGATCGAGGGCGCTGAGGAATTCGGAGCGGTCGCGTGGACCGAAGGGTTTAGGGCCGCCCGTTACCTCGCCGGAGCCGCGGAGCTGGTCCATGAGGTTGCGGGTCGCCAATGCCATGCCGATGGTCGCCGCCGTGAAAGCCTTGCCGGTCGGCGCCAGCACGGCGGCACCGGCCTTCACGCAACGGTCGGCAAGCGGGATATCGGATGTGATCACGACATCGCGGGCCGTGGCGCGTTCGGCGATCCAGTCGTCGGCGACGTCGGGACCGCTCGGCACCACCACGCGTTCGATGAAGGCGTCGCGCGGCACCATCATGGG
Organism: Janthinobacterium lividum; assembly: GCA_050920985.1. Lineage (GTDB taxonomy): Bacteria > Pseudomonadota > Alphaproteobacteria > Rhizobiales > Beijerinckiaceae > Lichenihabitans. The sequence continues at coordinate 50,786 of JBPBQY010000047.1, forward strand.
GCTGTTCGAGACGACGAAGACTTTGACCCTGTGCCGTTCGGCGACACGATACACCTCCGCCTTCACCGGGCAGGCGTCGGCGTCGACATAGACCGCGATAGGGGCTGTCTCGCTCACCCGGCGAAGCGCCCGAGCGGGAACACCTCCCGGTGGGTCGCCACGAAGGCTTCGCCGTCCGTCGTCACCCAGCCGCGGAACATGCCGCCGGTGTTGAAGGGCGCCGCCACGCGGCCCTTGGCGTCGAGCGCGATCAGCCCCGCGCCGGTGCCCTTCGGCGTGAGATCGGCGAGGACGCCGGCCGTCGCGGCGTCGAGCCCGTCGCCGCGATACATCATCCGGGCCGCGACGTCGGAAGCGAGGGCGTGGCGGATGAAAGCTTCCCCCTGCCCCGTGCCCGACACCGCGCAGACGCCGTCCCGCGCATAGGTGCCGGCGCCGATGATGGGGCTGTCGCCGACGCGGCCGGCCGGCTTGTTGGTGTAGCCGCCCGTCGACGTGGCGGCCGCGAGATGGCCGGCGCCATCGAGCGCCACTGCCCCTACGGTGCCGTGTTTCTCGGCCTCGGAAGCCGACGATACCGTGCCCTCCGCTCCGCGCGCCTGCATGGTGGCGAGATTCTCGCGGCGCCGTTCCGTGGTGAAGTAGGAGGGGTCGACCATGGCGATCCCGCGCGTTTCGGCGAACCGATCCCCGGCGGGGCCGGCGAGGGCCACGATCTGCCCGGTTTCCAGCACCGCTCGGGCGGCGCGGACGGGGTTGCGCACCCGGCGCACCCCGATGACAGCGCCGGCAGCAAGCCCGGCCCCGTCCATGATCGAAGCGTCGAGCTCATGCTCGCCCTCGGCGTTGAGCGCCGCGCCGTGGCCGGCGTTGAAATGTGGGCTGTCCTCCAGGACCACGATGGCGGCCTCGACGGCGTCGAGCGACCGGCCCCCGCCGGAGAGCATCGACCAGCCGGCGCGCAGAGCCGCGGCGAGCACCGCACGGGCCTCGGCCCATTCGGCGTCCGGCAGGTCGGAGGCCCGCATGACGCCGCAGCCGCCGTGGATCGCGATGGCGATGGGGTTCATGACGTTGTCCTCAGCGATGGATGAAATTGGGGGCGCGCTTCTCGACGAAGGCCGCCATACCCTCGCGCCGGTCGGATGTGGCGAAGAGCGACTGGATAGCGCGGCGTTCGAACAGCAGGCCTTCGGCGAGGCTCGTCTCATGGGCGCGGCCGAGGCATTCCTTGGCGGCCATCAGAGCCGGCAACGACATGTTGGCGATGCCCTCGGCGGTCTTCATGACCTCGTCCATCAGGTCCGCCGCCGGCACTACGCGCGCGACGAGTCCGGAGCGTTCCGCCTCGTCGGCCTCCATCATGCGGCCTGTGAGGCAGAGGTCGGTTGCCTTAGCCTTGCCGACGGCGCGGATCAGCCGCTGCGACCCGCCAATCCCGGGAATGATGCCGAGCTTGATCTCGGGCTGGCCGAACTTCGCCGTATCGGCGGCAATGATCATGTCGCACATCATGGCGAGCTCGCAGCCGCCCCCGAGGGCGAAGCCCGACACCGCTGCGATGATCGGCTTTCTCACGCGGGTCAGAGCCATCCAACCGCCGAAACCATCCTCGAGGTACATCGAGATGGCGTCGGCCTCGGCCATCTCCTTGATGTCCGCGCCCGCTGCGAAGGCCCGCTCGGATCCGGTGATGACGAGGCAGCCGATGGCGGGATCGGCGTCGAGCTCGGCCGCCGCTTCCGTCAGCTCGTGCATGACGCGGCGGTTCAGCGCGTTCAGCGCCTTGGGACGATTGAGCGTGATCAGCCCGACGCGGCCGCGCCGTTCGACCAGGATCGTGTCGGTTGGGGCGGCATGGTCCGTCATGGAATCCTCGTCAGGGTCGCGGTCTTCTTCTCTTTGCCGGATTTTGGTGGCGCTGTCCCGCTCCGCGCAGGGCCGGGCGGGCACGTTAAGGGTTCGGCAAGCACCGCTCGCGATAAGAGACGATGCCGGTTTCGGTTAACCATGGCGCGAGATCGTCTCGGCGTGGCGGAACAGCGATCGTCGGACACGGGAGCGGAGGCATGGTTCGCGGGCGGATGGCGGTGCGGCGCAAGATGAGGTCGCGGTCCCGCCTGTCCTGGGCGGCTCTGACCGTAGCGCCCTGGTGCCTCGCAGGCGGCCTGCTGGTCTCGATGGCGGCCGAGGCCGGCCAGGAGCCTACGGTCAACCGAAGCCGCATGGCGCTGACGGATCTCGCCGCTTCCATGCCCGACGACCTTGTTCCCTCGAGCCTCGCGACGGAAGGGGCGGGCTTCGCCCTGCCGCCCGACGACATCCTGTCCCGCGGCGCCCATCGGGCCGCCCGTGACACGATCGACGCCGGCGTCGATCCGGACGAGGTCGAGCCCCGGGCCGTCCGCAAGGGCGTGGCCAGCCTCGAGATTGACGGCGCCCGGCGGACCGACCCCGTTTCGGCTGTCCGGCCGAGTTTCGCGTCTCGGCTCGCCCGGCCCGGGTCCCTGGCCCAGGCTCGCGCTGCGGCCGTGGCCTTCGGAGCGCAGGACGAGGCCGCCGAGGGTGCAGGCTTCTCCTCCGTGGCGGTCGACGCACCCTGGGCCGATCCGTCACAGCTCCAGCCGCTGCCGCGCGATCTTCACGTCACGACGCGGCGCAGCCACGCCGCCAACTCTCCCCAGGCCGAAGCGGGCTCGACGACGCCGCATGTGCAGGACGGCTCGACGCCCATGGTGGCCCGTGCCGTGTCGTTGGGTTCGGCGACGCCCGCGCCCGCCGATGGCACCCCGATCGAGATCGCGGCGCTGCCCCGATTCTCGCGCGGGCCGCACGGTCTCGTCACCCAGGCGGGCACGAGCGTCGGCATCGCCCAGTATCATCCAGACTATGCCGCCATGATCGAGACGGCGAAATCCGAGCCCGAGCAGCGCTGTCTCGCCCAGGCGGTCTATTTCGAGGCGCGCAGCGAACCCGAGGAGGGTCAGGCCGCCGTCGCCCAGGTGGTGCTCAATCGCGCCATGAGCGGGCTTTACCCCGGCTCGGTGTGCGGCGTGGTGTTCCAGAACCAGCAGCGCCGCAACGCCTGCCAGTTCTCCTTCACCTGCGAGGGCCACGCCCTGCGGATCAGCGAGAGCGAGTCCTGGGCCCGCGCAGTGCGCATCGCCCACGAGGTGACGGATGGCTCCACCTATGTCTCGGATGTCGGCGGCGCCACTCATTACCATGCGAGTTATGTCCGGCCGGGCTGGTCCCACGCCCTGCAGAAGACCGACGTCATCGGCCACCACGTCTTCTACACGCTGAAGCCCGGGCAGACGTGAGCGGTCTCGTGTTCACGCAGACGTGACGGGACACAGACAGAAAACAGGCATCTGATGTCTTCATGATGACCGTGACACAATGCGGTCGCATGGGAGAGAATGATCATGATGTTGGTCGCCACGACACCGTTTGGCGGATTGTTGGCCCTGTTCTTTGCCGTACCGTTCGGCATTGTCTGCAGCATCTACGGCGCCGAATGCGCTTCGACGTTGCGGCACCGTCACGATCACCGTCCGAAGAATCCGACCTGACCGTCAGACGCGGACCGCTGACCCGCAACGCGCCCTACAAGAACGGCCGCCCACGACGGCCGTTCTTTGATTCATTGGACCTGGCCGGATCAGTGCTTGCAGGACTTGTCGAGAGCGGCGGCGAGGTCGAAACCTGCGAAGAGCGTTCCCGGCTTGAACTTGAAGTTGGGCTTCAGCGCGATCGGGCCGGCCGCCGGCTGCAGCGTCATGGCCTTGGTGGCGTTCCAGGATCCATCCGCATTGGCGTGGAACAGGGTACAGGGCATGTCATAGACATCCTTGCCGGCAGGCTCAGCGGATGCAGCGGGTTCCGCAGCAGCCGGGGGCGGAGCAGCGGGTGCGGCCTGCTGCGCCGAGGCCGCCACGGGCAGGAGCAACAGAGCGGCGGCGATCGTCATGCGGTTCATGGTGGATTTCCAAGTGGGTTGAGGCCTCGCCCCTTATGCCGCAACTCGGCTGCTGCATCCAAGGGCGTTGCGTCATGCCCGGGTGTGACGCGTCGGGCGCACCAGCCCGCGCTCGCGGCGGCGATCACCCACGAAGGTCGCACCGACGAAGCCGACGTCGCCGACACCACGCCGCAGAGGTCTGGCGAAGACGAGCAGCGTCAATGCAGCAACGAGGGCCGCCGCGGCGGCAGGGCTCCAAGCGAGGTTCGGGCAGAGCAGACGGGCCGCGCCATCGAGGCTGCCCAGCGCTCTCGCCACGTCGCAGATCTGCGCCAGCGACGGCTGGACGAGGCTTGAGGCTACCCAGGCCGCAGCGGCGTTGCAGCCCGCTAGAACCATGACGACGCCCACGAGCCCGCGCTTCGCGGACAGAAGCAGGTCGAGCAGCTTCACGGAGACGAGCACCGCAGCTGCAATGCACCCTGCCACGACGTAGCGCACGTCAAAGCTCGGCAGGAGCACCAGCGGGCGCCACCACAGGGCCGTCCCGCCGGCCACGAGCAACGCGAGAACGTTCGCCTTGATGAACTCCGGGAATTTGCAGCGCAGCCAGTGCACATTCGCGCGCGACGTCATGTCGAGGAGTGCCACCACAATCATGCCGGTGACGAAACCGCCGATATGGGCCGCCCAGTCGATCCGCGGGTCGCGCGACGCGAAGGCGGCACTGAGGCCGAAGTTGATAAGGAAGAACCCTGGTGACAGCTCCTCGGCACCTAGCGCCCATAGGGCGAAAAGCGCGCCCATGACGCCGAAGACGGCCCCGGACGCGCCGACGCCGAGAAAGGGTCCGGAGTGCAACAATAGGCTAGTGATACCCGCGCCGATCAGCGACGCCACGTAGACGAGCGAGAAGGCGGTTCCACCCAGGCGGCGCTCCAGAAATGGCCCGACGATCAGCAACGACAGGAGATTGGTGAGGAGATGCGTCGGATCGGCGTGCAGGAACCCCGCCGCGATAAGGCGCCATTGCTCTCCCGGTTGCAGGCTGGCGGGAGTGAGAGCGTCGGCGGCTGCGAGCACCGGCGTCGGGATGACAAGCGCGCCGCCCACCTTCAGGCAGAGGAGGTAGGCGGCGACATTGGCCACGACGAGCAGAGCGACCACGACGTGAGGCGTGGCCAGAAAAGACTTGGCCGACGGTCGGGACATTGTTCGGCACTCACTGGCTCGCCTCAGGCTTCGAAAGTTTAGAAGGCGCTACAGGCCCGTGCAACCGAGGATGGTCAATCCCTCAACAGCAGAGGACGCTTTCCTACCCCGCTTCGCTTTCGTAGATCTGCGTGACGATGTCGTCGAGGGCAGCCGTGTCGTCACCCGCCATGCCGTCCATCGCCGCCATGCGGCTGACCACCGTACCGGCGATCCGCTCCTCCACGGTGTTCTCGGCGTAGAGATAGTGCACCACGGCCTTCTCGCCATCGCGGTGGCAGCGGCCTTCGATCTGGCCGAGCTGGATGGCGCTGTGGCGCATGTCGTGGACGAGGAGCGCGCGGGTCCGCTCGCCGCCAGGCATCTCGTTGGCATGGAGCGAGATGGATTCCGTCACGGTGAAGATCACGACGTCGAGCGCCCCGGTCTGGAAGGCGAGCCTCGCCGCTTCGTTGCTCTCGCCCGTCTGGCGACCGTCGATGGCGCCGACGCGCCAGCCGCGCCCGCGCAGTGAATCGGCGAGCATGGAGGAGGTCTCGAGATAGGCCACCGACACCGCCACCGCCTGGCCGGCGTCGAGCAGCTCTTCGGCGACGTCGGCGGTCCCGGGGATGCGGAGCAGGCTGGCCTTCTGGCGGAACCTCAGGTCGGCGGCCCAACCGGCGGGGCGACGCGTGGAACCTCCGAGGAGGCCGAGCTCGCGGCGGAAGTCTCGCCATGTGGCGTCGTAGAGGCGCCGCTCGGCCGGCGTGAGAGCGGTCGGGGCGAGGTCGCGCTGCACCTCGGGCCAACCCGCGACGTCCTCCGGGCGGCGGCGCAGCCCTATGGCGGAGGGTCCGCGGTAGAGGAGGTCCGCCATGGTGGCGCGGTCGCGCGGGTTGGGTGCCCAGCGCCAATTGGTCCAGCGCCCCTTGGCGCCGCCGATCCCAAGCCGGCGCATCAGCTCGCGATAGCCCGCCAGCGTCGGCGGCGGCGCGTCAGCCCCCTCGGCCAGCAGGCGACCGAGGTAGGCAAGCTCATGGGGTGACTGGCCCGCCGTGGCGCTGAGGTACACGACGAAGTCGGCCGCATCCGCCACCTGCCGGCAGCTCATGCTCTGCTGGCTGTAGGGATTGCGCAGGCGATGGCTCTCGTCGAAGACGACGAGCGGCCAGGTCCGCCGTGGTACGCCGCCTCGGGCGAGCTCGTTGTTCTTCGCCCGGGTGGATTTGCGGCCGCTCTTCTCCGGCAGGGCCAGGAGCGACTTCGACCGCTCGTAGTTGATGAGCGTCACGGATTTCTGCGGCAGGCCGGAGCGCGCCATAGTGCGCCGCCACTGCGGCAGCGCGCCTTTCGGGGCGACGATCAGCACGTCGGTCTCCGGCATGGCGGCGATGGCCGACCAGACCGACAGAGTCTTGCCAAGGCCCGTGAGGTCGCCCAGCAGAAAGCCCGGCCGACCCGCCGCGCGGGCCGCCAGGATCGCGTCGCGTGCCACGTATTGGTGCGGGCGCGGGACGAGGAGGTCGGGCGCTTCGGAGAGAGACATCAACATTCCGGGTGATCGGC
>JBPBQY010000071.1:0-56789 GCA_050920985.1 Janthinobacterium lividum
GGCCTTGTGCCGGGTTTCGGCGTAGGCCCGCACGACGGGCTTGTCGCCGGTCGCGCGCGCGGTGCGGACGGCATCGGCGGCGTCCTTCACCTTCCGCGACAGCGGCGTCGAGCCCGGCAGGCCGAAGACGTATTGCAGGCCGTTGGCCTCGCACCACGCCATGGCCTCGGGCCTGGAGTAATGGCCGTCCCCCCGGAGCAGGATGCGGGTTTTCGGCCAGCGGGCGCGAATGTGCCGGACGAGGCGGCGCAGATGCGCCCGCACCTCGACGCCGGACGGCGTCTTACCCGGGCGCAGCACCACGGCGACAGGCCTACTGCGCTCGGTGTCGTAGACGTGGATGGGCAGGAAACACCGCTCGTCATAATGGGCGTTGAACAGCGAGAGCTGCTGATGGCCGTGGACGACATCGCAGGTGTCGTCGATGTCGAGCGTCACCGCTTCGGGCTCCCGCGGATAGGACTCCATCCAAGCGTCCACAAGGGCGTAGGTGAGGCGGATCACGTCGCGAAGGCGTGGGGCGTTCTCCAGCCGCGACAGGGTCGGCTGCGAGCACAGGTCGCCTCCGGTGTCGGGCAGCCGGCCACAGGCGAGCTTAAAGGCGGGATCGGTGCGCAGGGTATCGAGATCGTCGCAATCTTCGTAGCCGCAGCAGATCGCGAAGACGCGAGCCCGGATCATGTCGGCGAAGCTGTGGGTGATACGGGTCGGATCGCGCCGGTCCGGGATCAGCCGGGCCAGCCGCTCGGCGATCCCGAGGCGCCGTTCCGCCAGCGACAGCAGCATGACGCCGCCGTCCGAGGTGAGGCGTCCGCCGTCGAAGGCGGCTGTGACTTTCTTCCGGTCGACGGCTGGAAAGTGGAAGGACGGAACCGTATCGTCGACCATGGCGAGCGTGGCACTGCGTGAGGTGAGTCGGACTAGGCGTCAGCACCCAAATCCTACGCTGCTTCAACGCGTTAAGCTACGCTCGCCACCCATCCTGCGCCGTCCCGACGAATATGGCGGGCTAGACGTCAGCACCTAAATCCTACGCTGCTTCAACGCGTAAAGCTACGCTCGCCACCCATCCTGCGCCGTCCCGACGAATATGACGGGCTAGTCCGTTGTTCGTGCTGCTGGAGCCTGGGCCGGCGCAGTGGGCCGGGTAGCCACACTTACAAGGACGAGCAAGATGAAGGGATTGCGGATCTCGGTGGCCAGAGGTGGGCCACACATGGTCCCACCGGGCGATGAATTCGAGCGAGACGGCATTCGCCCGTGCGAGACGACATGACTTGCGGAGAGTGACGGGGTGAGCGATGAGACACCATTGTCGATCCGCGATCCACGTCCACCGACGGGTGGTGGTCGTCCAAGGCAGATCGGTGCGCCAGGGCGGGACAGAGTTCGAACCTGACGGGGCGGTGCTTCACTCAATGCAGCCACTCCACGGTACCATAGGCAGATGGTGCGCAGCGGTGTGGATTGGACCGTCGTCATTAGGCACATGTCATTCTCGGGCGTTTTCTCCCATGCACCTTGGCCGCTCGCCGACAGGCTAAGCGGCCTCTTTCACATGCTCCACCCGGCCTCACGCACCGGACCGCAGGCTTCGGCCGGCCGCTCTCATCCATCGACTGCAGCGAGTCTCGCGATCGGGTCAGCACCAAGACCGGCGCCAAGATCATCGGGTTGGATAGCTCGGCCGCGACTAGAGCTTGCGGAGCAGCGCCTTGAGTTTGGAGAAGGCCTGTTCGATCGGGTTGAAGTCCGGGCTGTAGGGCGGGAGGTGCCGCAGCGACGCGCCCGCCGCTTCGATGGCGGTTCGCACGCCGGAGCTCTTGTGAGCCGGCAGATTGTCCATGACGACGATGTCGCCCGGTGACAGCGTGGGCACGAGCACCTGCTCGACATAGGCCAGGAAGGCCGTTCCGTTCATGGCGCCGTCGAGCACCATCGGCGCCGTCATGCCGCTCAGGCGAAGGCCGGCCGTGAAGGTGGTGGTCTTCCAGTGTCCGTGGGGAACGGAGGCCCTGCAGCGGTCGCCACGCCTGGACCGCCCCCTCAGCCTCGCCATCTTGGTCGAAGCACCCGTTTCATCGATGAAGATCAGCTTCTCGGGGTCGAGGTCGATCTGGCTGTCGAACCAGGACTGCCGAGCTTCGAGGACGTCGGGACGCTGTTGCTCCGCCGCATGCGCGGTCTTTTTTTTTAAAAGTCAGGCCGTGTCGGTCGAGGAAGGTCCAGATTGAGGTGATCCCGATCGTAACACCCCGTTCGCTGGCTAGGCGCTCGGCGATCTCGGCCAGCGAAATGTCCTTCGTGCCTCCCTCGACAAGCCCCAGAATGAAAGCCGCGTGTGGATCGAGCCGCGAGCCGCGGGGCTTGCCCTGACGCCGGGCCACCGCCTCGCCGCTCTGCCGATAGCGCCTCACCCAAACGATGGCCGTCGAGATGCCGACGCCGAACCGATCGGCCGCCTGCCGCGCCGATATTCCGTTCGTCGCGGCCTTGATCACCCGAGAGCGCAGATCAGAGCTGTAGGCCTGGACCATCGTCGCCTCCAAATCACCGGAGATGATGGAATCAGACTTCTACCCGCAAGGGAATCGCATCCCGAGTCGATGCCAGCAGAAACCGCTCTAGTGCTGTGACCCATTCGGGTGATTCACGGCGAGTGTGGATCGCGCGAGTCTGGGCGGCATGTCCCAGACTGTCTCCCTTGTTCTAACCCCGCAGACCTGCGACGCCCTGCGCCGGATCATCGACGACCGCCGTCGACCTCTCGCCCATATTCTCCGTGCACGGATCGTGCTGCTGTCTGACGAACGCCTGCCTGTGCTGGCGGTGGCCCGACAGGTCGGCGTCGGTCGTCCGACGGTCTGGCGATGGCAACAGCGCTTTGCCGAGGAGGGGCTGGACGGCCTGTTGCGCGACAAGACGCGACCGCCCGGCAAGCCCGCGACACCGCAGGACGAGGTACAGGCCGTGCTGGAGCGCACGCTCACGGGCGAGCCGCCCGGTGAAGCCACGCACTGGACCGGTCGCGCCATGGCGGTCGCGAGTAGCCTGTCGCTGACCACGGTGCAGCGGATCTGGCGCTCGCACGGTCTCCAACCCCACCGCGTTCGCACCTTCAAGCGCTCGACTGATCCGCGCTTCGCCGCCAAGCTCGACGATGTCGTCGGACTCTACATGGCGCCGCCGCGCCACACGATCGTGCTGTCGGCCGACGAGAAGAGCCAGATCCAGGCGCTCGACCGCACGCAACCGGGACTACCGCTTAAGGCAGGCCGGTGCGCGACCTTCACCCATGACTATGTCCGCAACGGCACCACGACGCTGTTCGCGGCGCTGAACACGCTGGAGGGCACCGTCTTCGGCCGTTGCGCGCCGCGCCACCGCCATCAGGAGTTCATCGCCTTTCTGGACGAGATCGAGGACGCCGTGCCGGCCGGAAAGGTCATCCACGCCATCATGGACAACTATGCCACCCACAAGCATCCCGAGGTCATCGCCTGGCTGGCCGAAAATCCACGGTGGACCTTCCACTTCACGCCGACCTCGTGTTCCTGGCTGAACGCCGTCGAGGGCTTCTTCTCCAAACTCACCCGCCAAGCGCTCCAGCGCGGTGTCTTCCGATCCGTCGACGACCTCGTGGCCACCATCAATCGTTACATCGCCCACACTAACGACGATCCCAAGCCCTTCAGGTGGACGGCCTTAGCCCCCAGCATTATGGCCAAGCTCAGGTTGAACCAGCCGAATGAGTCAGAGCACTAGAGAACCAGTATCAATAATCACATCGTCCTTTCAGACCAACCTGCCGGCGATTCCCTCGTGCAGCGTTGTTCAGTGCTCGCCTTCAGAGATAGGACAGCCACCAATGGCGGTTTCGTGCCTTGTACGCTGCGAAGCGCCGCGCCATCGGCCATACCGACATCAAAACAACGATCCAGGCCAGAAAGACGCCCCCGAGTCCGAAACCCCAGTTGTATGGGCCCAAGTTCGGCATACGCAGTCCTGTGACAGCGAAGGCGCTCGCAGGGATGCCTAGCATCAGTCCCACGAGCAAGGCCAGCCCATGCATCAGGTATAGGTGAACGATGTACACGAACAGAGGCACTCGACCGAAGGTGAGGAGCACTCGTTCCGGCTGGCCCCGTACACGATCGAGGAGTGGCGCACACAAGAGTGCGACCCCGATCATTAGGAGGTCATAGTCGATCGACGGGGGATACTTCGATACGTCAAAGAACACGTAACCGCGCGGAATGACCGTCGGGGCCGTCGTCCAATGCAGGGGGTCGCCGAACCCGTCGATGATCCTGAGCGTCGCGAAGATCGCCACCATGGCAAGTCCGATGCTGACGATCCACCTGTTCCTGTGCGGCGGCTCAAGGTCGGCGATGGGTCCAGCAGTGTAACCGAGGGCCATTATGGCCAACCATGGGAGGACCGGATAGCTCACAACGACAGGCCAAGAGCCAAGAACGCCCCCTTGCACGAGCAGAGCCCACGGCGCCGCCCACAAGTCTGTGGCCTGCGGTCGCAGAGAGTCGAGCATCCCGCCGCCCAGGATGATCATCAGGCTTATCGCAAGGACACCGACAAAAGGCCTTGGAAGGCGGACGAGTACCGCCATTGCCACGAAGCTGGCACCGATGGCCCAGATAACCTGGAGTACAATGACGACATCGTTGAAGAAGAAAGCGAAGCCGACCACCGTGCATTCGAGGACGATAAGCCAGATCCCGCGCGTGACCAGGAAGCGGCTCAGGCCTTGGACATCACCCGCGCGCCTGAATATGCTAAGATGGATAGACACACCAGCGAGGAGCATAAAGGTCGGCGCACATACGTGCGTGATCAAGCGAGTCAGGAACACACTTGGATGAGTCATGGTAAGATCAGTCGGAGAATATAACAAATTGTCCCTTGAGAAATAGTCGCGGACATGATCAAGCGCCATGATCACGATAACGAAACCGCGCAGGCGATCGACAAAGGCGAGGCGAGTCCCTTGTGCAGACGCTCCCGAATCCTCTGACGTGGGCACTGGCTTCGTAGTCGGGCCGCCAGTTACATTTGATGTTGTCATAATCTGTGATCTTTCGAAGCGCTCGGAGCGCAGGACCAGCCCAGGAGACGGTTACTTCACTGTCGTTCGCACAGTCGTCCCGTGGGCTACTCCATCGAGCAAACCGGGCTTGTCGTCGCGGGAATCTGCGGCTGTCACGTCGACGGCGGGTGCGTGGACTTGATATTATGTCCGTCTCTCCCGATACCTCCTTCAGCGGCGAACGGGCGGCATCCGACACGCTGCGGGGGACCGTACGGTGGGCAGGCAGCAGCGTCGCTCGACAACCTGCTTGCACGATATCCGGACGTCCCGACTGGCGCGGTCATTTGAAGGAGGAGTTAAATCTCGGAGACGTGTGGGCGTTCAGACGGCGTTCCTACGCCATCTGATCCACGTGGCCGACGGGTCGTCCGATGCGCGCGGATGCAGCCCAAGGTCCCGCCGACAGTGGCGCGACGTTGACGATGGAGTCGCTTCCGCGCGTCGGGTCAGATCACTCGGCCGCCTGCTGCAGGGCGGTTTCGGTGGGCACCTCGGAGATCGTCTTCAGGATCTGTGAGGCGATCTGGTAGGGGTCCCCCTGGCTATTGGGGCGGCGATCCTCGAGATAGCCCTTGTAGTCATTGTTCACGAAGGAGTGCGGCACGCGGATCGAGGCGCCACGATCGGCCACGCCATAGGAGAACTGGTGGATCGACGCCGTCTCGTGCTTGCCGGTCAGGCGCATGTGGTTGTCGGGCCCGTAGACCGCGATGTGGTCTTCGCGGTTCTTCTCGAAGCCCTTCATCAGGCGCTCGAAGTAGGCCTTGCCGCCGACGTTGCGCATGTATTCGGTCGAGAAGTTGGCGTGCATCCCCGAGCCGTTCCAGTCAATGTCACCGAGCGGCTTGCAGTGATATTCGACGTCGACTTCGTATGTCTCGCAGAGCCGCTGCAGGATGTAGCGGGCGACCCACATCTCGTCGGCGGCGCGCTTGGAGCCCTTGCCGAAGATCTGGAATTCCCACTGGCCCTTGGCCACTTCGGCGTTGATCCCCTCGTGGTTGATGCCGGCGTCGAGGCAGAGGTCGAGATGTTCCTCGACGATCTTGCGCGCCACCGGGCCGACGTTCGAATAACCCACGCCCGTGTAATAGGGGCCCTGGGGGGCCGGGTAGCCGTTATCCGGGAAGCCGAGCGGACGGCCGTCCTTGTAGAAGAAATATTCCTGCTCGAAGCCGAACCAGGCGCCCTCGTCGTCGAGGATCGTGGCGCGCTTGTTGGACGCGTGCGGGGTCTTGCCGTCCGGCATCATGACCTCGCACATGACGAGGATCCCGTTCTTACGGGTGCTGTCCGGGAAATGGCTGACCGGCTTCAGCATGCAGTCGGAGCTGCCGCCCTCGGCCTGCATGGTCGAGGATCCATCGAAGCCCCACATCGGAAGCTGTTCGAGCGTCGGGAACGCGTCGAAATCCTTGAGCTGCGTCTTGCCACGAAGGTTCGGGACCGGCGTGTAACCATCCAGCCAGAGATATTCTAGTTTGTGTTTCGCCATACTCGCGTTCCTTTGTTGAAGAAGACCCATGGGCTTGTCGGGTCTCAAGACGCCGCGCTGCTTCCGATGATGATCACGTCATGCCGGGTTCGAGCGGTGCGCTGACGAGCTTGCCAATCGAGAGCGTATGGCTGCGCCCGCCAGGGTGGCGGATACGCCAACGACGCAGACGAAGGCGACGTAGTGGGCCGGCGCCAGCAAGCTGACGTTGTACAATGCCGACACCAGAGGAGGCGTGAGACCTCCGGCGAGGGCGTAGGCGACGTTGTAGGCCAGTGCGACACCAGAGAATGCGACGGCTGGCGGGAAGGACCGCACCATGACAACGGGCACGAACGTTATGCATCCCGCAACGAGCCCAGTCACCATGAACATCGATAGGTACAGGCTAGGGAACAGGTGCACCCCACCAAATAGAACGTAAGGGGCGACGACCATCGGAACCACTGCCATCTTGACGAAAGAGGAGAGGCCGAATCGATCTATGGCCACCCCAGACAGGATGCAGCCGATCGAGAGGCAGACTGCGGATGAGGAACCAGCAAAGGCGATCTGTCCCTCGCTCAGACCAGCACCATGCTGAAGGAGCACGGGAGCCATCAGGATCATCACGACGACCTCTGCGGTGAGTAGCCAACTCACCGCCATCGATACGATCACGGGTTTCAGCTCACCGCGAAAGACCCGATTGAGCGGAGCCCCGTCCGCGATCTGCGCCGTCCTGCGCATCTCCTCGAAGATCGGTGTCTCGGCAAGCTTGTGCCTCAGCACCGTTCCCAGCAGTCCTGCGACACCACCGAGGAGGAACGGCAAGCGCCAAGCGTATGCCGCGATTTCCGCCGGTGTCATGACGAGGTGCAGAGCGATGTTGACTGCGGAACCGAGGAAGATGCCACTGGTGAGACCTGCCGTGAGCATCCCGCAGGCGAACCCGGTTCGACCGCTGGGCGCGTGCTCGGCCACGTAGACCCAAGAACCGGGCACCTCCCCTCCGACCGCGGCACCCTGAAGGATTCGACATACCAGCAGCATGAGAGGTGCACCGTAGCCGATCTGTGCGTAGGTCGGCAGTATGCCGATGACGAACGTGGGACAGGCCATGAGCAGGACGCTCAAGATGAACATGCCCTTTCGTCCGGTGGTGTCGCCGACGTGCGCCATCACGAGGCCGCCGATGGGCCGGGCGAGATACCCAGCCGCGAACAAGCTGAACACTTCGGTTTGTTTGATCCAGATGGGTGTCTCCGGTGGGAAGAACACCAGCCCGATTGTTTGAGTGAGGAACACGAAGATGATGAAGTCGTAGAACTCCAGCGCACCACCCACACTCGCTATGCCGAACGTGCGAAGTAGAGAACTTCGGCTCAGGAACGACATGCCATTTACCGGGCTGCCCATCTTCGTCACTGGCTCGTACTGGCCGGATTCGGCGTGACTCTGGTCGAACATCGCAGATCCTGATCGCTCCCATTGCTGTAGCGGCGGCTTTTAGACGAAATAGATTTCATATGGATATCATATGGGCTACGGTCGTAGTAATCGATGACCGACTTGTCTTAGGACCAGATCTGACCTCCCGCGTAGGAACTGGCGAAAGCAGCGTTTTCCTTTGGTCCTCGCGCTATACATCCTTGGCGTGAAGCGCGGCTATAATTCCACTCCGACGTCAGGGACATCGGATTGGGCGGATGAGGGCTCCGATGCGTTTCGTCTCAGAGGGAAGGAGCGTCTTCTGGAAGACGACACCGAGTGGGCCGGACTAAGCAGAAGCCGCAACTCGACGAGGCAGATGTTCGGGGCCTCGTCGTTCTGCTGATCCTGCGAGCTGGTGGCTAGAGATGCGACGAACTCGCATCACGGACGACAGGGTTGGCCCGTCGTGGCCAGGGCAGACAGATCCGCGGGAACAGTTCGGGGTCCGCTGATCTAGCCGCGCGACGGAGACGCATCGACTCGACCCATGGACGCTTGGTTGTCTGATGGGATCAAGCCGAGAGCCCTCCATCGACCCGCAAATGGGCTCCGTTTACGAAGCCGGACTCGGGACCCGCCAGGAAGGCCACCATCGCGGCGACCTCTTCCGGGCGACCTAAGCGCTGCAGCGGTATGGCGGCCTTCACCGCATCGAGCGAGGAGCCCAACGCCGACCGCAGCATGACCGTCTCGACGCGTCCCGGCTGCACGTTGTTGACCGTTATGCCTCTTGGCCCGAGATCGCGAACGAGACCTCGGGTCAGACCTGCGATCGCAGCCTTGGTCATCGCGTAGATCGCGTGTCCTGGCATCGGCATGTAGTCGCTACTGATGCTTCCGATGTTGATGATGCGACCGTCCCGCCCCATGTGAAGCAGCGCCTCTTGGACGGCCGTCACGACCCCCTTGATGTTGACGGCGATCATGAGGTCGAGGTCCTTCATCGAAAAGTCGGAGACGTCTCCGCTCAACTTGACGGCTGCGTTGTTGACGAGGATGTCCAACCCTCCGAAGACTTCGACCGCCTCGCGCATGCCGCGAATGATCGCGCCTTCTCTGGCGCTGTCGGCAAGGATTGCCACGGCCCGACCACCTTCTTCCTGGATCGCACGCACGACCTCGTCGGCAGCGTCCTTCGATCGAGCATAGGTCAGCGCGACCGCGGCTCCTTCACGAGCCAAGCGAACCGCTATGGCAGCCCCGATGCCTCGGGATCCGCCCGTCACGAACGCCACCTTGGAATTCAACATGCCCATGCATCCTCACGATGGCGGACAGTTTGGCGGGCCTGGCTTGCAACAGTGTGTCAGAAACGACGATCCGATTGCCGCTGTAACATTGATGGTCGAGGGAGCTGGCCACCAGGGTCGTGCGCCGCATCCGCGAAGACGCGACGGGTCGTCGCCCTCGGGGCCGAGGCCAAGCTGCTGACGCATCGGATCAGACCGGGCGTTCTCATCTCGTCGAGCGAGTGCGGGTCGTCTCTCACGCGGCGGCAGCCTCGCGGATGGGACGGAACACGGCCACTGGCGTGGGGACGCCAGCGACCTTGAAAGTGCCCACCGGCTCCCCTCCCCCACGAAGCTGTTCGGCGAAGCAGGATGACATCAGGTGCGGCTCGGAGAGCACCTTGTTGAGATCGCCGATGCGGCTCGCCAGGCCGATGTTGCGACCGACCACCGTGAAGTCGAGCCGCAGCCCCGAGCCGATGTTGCCGTAGGCGGCCTCGCCGTAATGCAGGCCGATGCCGAGCTCGATCGGGCGGTGCCTGGGCCTGCTGTCGTTCATCGCCGCGAGGTTCTCGACGACTTCGCGAGCCGCGTCGAGCGCGTCCGATGCGACCGTTTTGTCGTCGCCCTGCTCGGGGAATACTGCCAGAAGGCCATCACCCGTGAACTTGAGCACTTCGCCGCCTCGCGCCTCGATCGGCGGAACGAGGCAGTCGAAGAAGTCGTTGAGGAGATCCACTTGCGAAAAGGAGTCCATGCCGGCTGTGTGACCGAGTGAATCCCGCATGTCGGCGAAGAAGATGGCTGAGCGGATTGGGATCGCCTCGCCGCGTTTGGCGATGCCGCTGAGGATCGCCCGATGCGCGCCGTCACCGACGTAGGTTCGCAGCAGGCGACTGTCGGTCAGTCGGTCGATGCGCGTCGCGAGGAGGACGCCGATGCTGGGGACCAGCGTCTCGAGCATGGCGCGGTCGGCCGGCGTGAACCCCGCCGGGTCGGCCGTCATCAACAGAAGCCAGCCGGCTCCGCCTCGCGCCAAGGGCAGGGGCACGCAAAGGATCTGAGTGATGCCGCAGCGTCTGAGGTTCGTTACGATAGTCGACCGATCGACGGAAAGCTCGTTAGAGCGTAGGTCCGTCCAGCGATCCAGCGCCGAAGGAGCATCGAGGAGACAGCCTTTCCCGGACGAAACGTCTCCGGTCCGGTGGGTGGCGACTTGACGCATCCTTCCGTCGTCTCGGTTCCAAGTGCATTCGATGGCATCCGCGTCAGCTGCTACGGCCTCAGCCAGCACCGACAGCCGCTCGAGTGGCAGGTCGAGTGCTAGCATGCGATCCGCGATGGTCACGACGGTTGCCGGAAGATCGGCACTCTCGGCATGGGACCGCAGCAGCCCGTCCATGGCGTCGAGCGCCTCCCTGCGCGCCGAGGAAGTCAGCGTGTCCAGCAGGTCGCTGAGGGGCATCGCCCGTCCGGTTCTCACCGGCCGGTCCGCTGAATTGCGGCTCCGGTTCGAGGGGGACAGCCTTTGCTTGGGCGGCATGGGTCTGGGCCCATGTTTGAAGACATGGAAGGAGGCGGCGTGCACGCTGGGTCGGCCAAAGGCGCCATCCTTCGGTTCAGCAGGCAAGCCTGCGAGGACGGCGAGGGGGGATTTCAGCCTATGGAGTCCGGCCGGGAGGCTTTCGATGCCCAGCGAACCCTGACGGGGTCGATCCAACGGATGCCGAAATGACCCTGCATGGTAGGGCTGCTCCCTGCCAGTTCCAGACCTGGCAGGCGACGCGTCAGGGCAGCGAGAGCCTCTTCGAGTTCGGCCTTGGCCAGTCCCTCACCCAGGCAGCGATGGGCTCCGCCACCGAAGACCATGTGAAGCCGCTGCTGGTCAGTGCGGTGAAGATCGAACGTGTCGGGCCGCTCGAAGACCGTCTCGTCGCGCATGGCCGACATGTTCGACAAGGAAACCAAACGCCCGCCGGAGAGGTGTCCGCCGGCGAGGTCGATCGAGTCGAGCGTCACGCGCGCGATCGACCCCACGCTGGGTTCGAAGCGGAGGCTCTCCGCTACCGCAGCGGGGACCAGGGCGGGATCGCGGCAGACCTCGCCGTAGTGTCCATGCTTGAGTAGCAGGTTGACCATGCTGGCCAGAGCCGCGCGGGTCGTGTCGCTGCCGCCGATGATCAGGATGGCGATCTGCACGATGCCCTCGCTGGCCGACAGCCGGTCACCCGCTTCTAAGGCGGCCAGATAGGCGGTGAGAAAGTCGTCGGCCGGCTCCCTGCGGCGCCGATCGAGCGCCTCCTCGACATAGGCCAGCAGGCGGCGCGTATCCTCCTGGAGCGCGGACGGGCCATCGGGAATCGGCTGGGAGCTCAGGATGCGCGCCACGCTGTAGACGAGGCTGGTGAAGGTGGGGACATCCTCGGCCGGCAGGCCCAGCACGGCGGCGATCACGCGGGCAGGGAGCGGCGACGCGAAGGCATCGAGCAGGTCGATCTCGCCAGCCTGGTCCCAGCCGTCGATGATCTCCTCCGCGACCGCCCGGATCATCGGACGCAGGCTGGCGATCAGCCGAAGCGAGAAGGTGCGCGTGAAGGGAGCACGACGATTGCGATGCACATCGCCGTTCGACGTCAGCATCCCCTCTTCGAAGACCCGGAACAAGGGGCCGTCCTCGACCCCCAGAGAGCGGATGAATTCCGTCTCGGTCTGCCTGACGCGGTGGTCGGTCGAGAGTTGCCGGACGTCGCCGGCCCGCAGGACGACCAGCATGTCGTCGCTGCGCCTGATGAAGGGAACTCGCTGCCTGAAGTAGCGGTACACACCGTGCGGGTCGGCTGCCAGATCCTCCAGAGAGACGAGCGGCGCCGATACGTCAGACAATGCGTTGGACACTTCGATCATGGACACCTCCTCGGGTTCCTAGGATCATCGAATGCCGCCGCTCCGCGCTGATGTCGGACCATCCCCATCGCGCTACGTTCGTAATCAAAGGCGGCGGACCGAAGCCGATCCCGTCCGATCGGCATCGAGCGGGCACGCTCGGTCTTGCGCCCATCTCGGGTGGGTGTGCGTTCAGGTGCTTCAGGCACCCTGGGGATCTTGGCTCAGGTCGGTCAGGCCACTTCGTCCGACCTTTATCCCAAATGGAAACGGTTCGGCTCCGGCGACGGACTTCGCCTGCTACGACGAACACCATCGTGGAGCCGACCAAGCAGGATCACAGTCGACCCTCGCGGCTTCGATGCCGAGCCTAACGCCATGAGCAAGCAGCACCGGTCCTCGCATCCGCGAGGGACGCCACCAGGACCAAGACATCCGACTTCGTATGCGACGGCTTCGCCCCTGGCTCCCGAAGCGACGCTCCGACGCTCGTAAACCGACGAGGCTCCGGCCGTCGCCGTGCGATATGGGTCGAGACGCGAGCCCCACCGACTCTGGTACCGGGCCCCGCTACGATCGCCAACGCGTACGTCGGAGGCTAGCCGAGCCGCGACGCGAAATCCCTCTCGAAGTCGCGGATCATCTCGTTAATCTGCTCGGGAACCAGCAACGGGGAAAAGTGACCGGAACCGACAGTCTGTCCGACGACGAGGTTCGGTCGCAGCGCCTTGAAGCGTCCCACATCGCCGAGGGGCGACTCCGCGCCGATGTAGGCGACGGGGACGCGACAGGCCGTCGCCGCAGCAGTCGCATCGTAGTCGACGGTGTGGCTTTCGAAGCTGGATGCTAGGACGTGTCTAGGGGTCGCAGCTAGCGACGCAGCCCACCTCAGGCTCGCCTCCGGACCTTCGCCCGGTCGAGCCATGACGGCGCCGAGTGCAGCGAGCGCAGCCTCGCAGTCCGGCCCCGCAAGGCTGGCCGCCAGGGGGCGAAGCGCCTCCACCGTGGCAGGAGCCGGAAACACCAAGCTGTCGATCATCATCACGGCCGTGACCTTGTCGGAATGGCGCGCGCCGAGCTCGAGGGCAACCGTGCCTCCCATGCTATGTCCCACCACGATCGGCGCGTCGAGACCGATCCGCTGGCAGAGCCAGGCCAGATCCTCGGCGAAGATCGCCGGCGTGTAGCCATGATCGGGCGCGTCGCTTCGTCCGTGCCCTCGCAGGTCGACTGCCACGGTTCGCCGGTCGACGCTGAACGAGCTCTGCTGGCGGGCCATGAAGGTGTGATCGCACCCGAAGCCATGGACCAGCAGCATCGGCCGAGCCGACCCCGTTCCCAAGTCCTCATAGGCAAGGGCGACTCCGTCCCGCGTCTCTATCTCAAGCAAAACCGACCTACTCTTGTTTCGATGATTGATCATAGCCGTGGCGGCCCTGCCGCCCAGTCTGCGACGAACGACGCGGACTGCGCCGAGACCGACGTGGCAGCAGGTTCGGTGTTGGCGCGGCACCGAGGGCTTCTAGAGCTGTTGCCCTTCAGACTGAATCGGCCGGAGTAGCGGCTGACGTGGCGCTGTGATTCCATGGTGATTGGATCACGGAGGAGCACCATGGCCCGAGCCCTGTCTTTGGACCTGCGTGAGCGGGTGATTGCCGCTATCGAGGCCGGTGCCTCGTGCGGACGAGCAGCGGAGCGGTTCGGCATCGCGAAGGCCAGCGCGATCCGTTGGCACGCCCGGTACCGGAGCGAGGGTGAGATCGCGGCCAAGCCGATGGGCGGCGACCGGCACTCGCACCGGACCGAAGCGCATGCGGCGCTGATCCTGCAAGCCTACGAGGCACGACCGCAGATCTATCTGCGCGAGGTGCGGGACGTGCTGGAGGAGAGCGGGGTCGCGGCGAGCCTGAGCGGGCTGTCTCGCTTCTTCCGGCGCCATGGCATCACACGCAAAAAAGGGATCTGCACGCCGCCGAGCAGAGCCGCCCAGACGTAATGGAGGCGCGCGAGGCCTGGTTCGAGGGGCAACTGGACCTCGATCCCGGGCGTGTCGTCTTCCTCGACGAGACCTCGACTGCCACCAACATGGAGCGGCGTTATGGCCGGGCCCCGCGGGGCGAGCGGTGCCGCATCGCGGTGCCTCATGGCCACTACAAAACCACCACCGTCACCGCTGCCCTGAGAGCAAGCGGCCCCTTCGCGGTCCAGCTCATGGACAGCGCCACCAACGGGGTGCGATTCCTGTCCTATGTCACCGACACGCTCGTGCCCGCGCTCACGCCGGGCGACACGGTCGTCATGGACAACCTCGCCGCCCACAAGGTGGCCGGCGTCCGTCAGGCGATAGAAGCCGTAGGCGCGCATCTACGCTACCTTCCAGCCTACAGCCCGGACTTCAATCCGATCGAGCAAGCCTTCGCCAAGCTCAAAGCCCTTTTGCGCTCGGCGGCAGCCCGTACCGTCCCGGACCTGTGGGCGGCGATCCGCGATGCCTTCAAACGCTTCAGGCACGACGAGTGCCGCAACTATCTCGCCGCCGCAGGCTACGATGCATACGACCCAGCTTGAGTGGCACCAGCTCTAGCTCGGGCCTCCGGCTCACCGCAGGCGATGTCGTCGTCCCATCCCATGCACCTCGTCGAGCATCTCAGGTGACACCGGACCGTGCGCCGCCGCCGCATGGGCGAGGCCAACCAGGACGAACCGAACGATCCAATCCAGCGCGGCGTCCCCGACACTCGCGAGGCTCGGTCGAGCCGATTGGGGGGGAGGAGACAGGGTAGTCCCGCTCCGACCCACCGTCTTGACCGTAGAAGCTGGCAGGGGAAAAGGTATGACGTTTCGGGTACCAATAGACTCGCCGATCATCGCTGCCTCAACATCTCGAAGTCGATGCGGTCAACATCGCGGCGCGGCGTTACACTTTCGAAGCAGCCCGTGGGTGTTTCGTTTCATCCGTAATTTGATTGCAATGGGTCATATACATTGCCGCGACTGGCCCACGAAGCGCGTGATCTCCCCTCGGGCCCGTGCTTGAAGGTAGAGATGGTCGGTCAATGCCGGAGAAGTCGGTATTTAAGGGACGCGGGATCGCCGCGTCGTTCGGTGGGCTCCAGCGCGTCACGCCTGAAAGGCGCCGATCCCGCGTCTACCGCGCCAAGCACGACGACCCCGACCACCTCCGTCGAGTCGACGGACATGAGGGATGGACGTGTCGATCCAATCGCGCCAGTCACAATGCTCCGTCGCGCGAGTCTTTCTTGTGGACCGACCGGCGAACGGCTCCGCACCCGACGTTCGAGGAAGGGGAGAACGGGCCGCTCGCTCGGATGCTCTGATCCTACCGTCACCCAACAAGTCTAACGAACCAGCTTCGATGACGCAGACGTTTATCCCAAGCGTTACAATGGTAGTTATAGTTAAGCGAGCGGACATCATCGAGTAGTGGTTTACCGCCATCCTGACGTCTGACGCCGTCTGGCGCTCGACATCAAACGATTGTGCTGCCGCCCGATGGTATTGGGCACTGCAGCGTCAGGGAAGCCTTCGCTGATGCCCTACGACTTTCTTCTTGCCTCGTTCGGAACGTCCGGGAACCTTAATCCGCTGCTCACCGCCGGCCGTCAGCTTTGGCGCCGCGGTCACCGGATCCGCGTCATCGCTGATCCGGCCATGGGGGAGGAGATCGAGGCCGCAGGATTCGAGTGCCTCGCATGGCGGCGGGCGCCGACGGGGGCGGACGCCGACCCGACTGATGTGTCGGACGCCAGAGACTGGTTCCGCAAGGCCCTGTTCGAGCCCGCGCACGCCTATGCGGCCGACATCCTCGACGAGGTCGGTCGTGTGCCGACCAACGCAATCCTGGCTATCGATCTGTTATTCGGCGCCTCACTTGCAGCGGAGGCTGCCAGTGTCCCGTTGGCGATGCTCTCCCCTCACGTCAGCTTGAAGCCGCTACCGGGTGTCCCCCCGATCAAAAGCGGGTTGCTTCCCCCGCGCAACGCCGAGGAGCGACGTGCGATCGCTGCCGCGGGGGAAGGCGTCGCACGGCTCTACGATCACAGCCTGCCGCTCCTGAACCGCGCTCGCGTGCAACTGGGGCTGCGGCCCATGTCGAGCAGCCTGGAGGTCGTCGATCGAGCTGATCGCGTGCTCCTAGCCATCAGCAAAGCCTTCGACTTCCCGGCCGACTGGCTGCCCGACAACGTCCGTTATGTCGGGCCCCTCCTGGATGAGCCGAGTTGGTCTCATACTTGGACCTCGCCTTGGGGGCCGACCTCTCAGTGTCCGCGCGTTCTCGTGGCCTGCAGCAGCGGCGCACAGGGCCAGGGCGAGGTGATCCAGAGGGTCGTCGACGCAGTGGGTAGCCTCGACGTCGAGGTCGTGGCCACCACGGGCCCGAACCTGAGGATGGAGGATCTGCGGGTTCCCCAAAACGTGCATCTCCGCCGTGCCGCGCCCCACAACGTCGTGATGCGGGAGGTCGACGTCGTCATCACCCAGGGTGGCCACGGGACTGTCAGCCGCGCGCTCTTGAACGCGCTGCCGCAACTCGTGCTGCCCATGGGTCGCGATCAGAACGACAATGCGAGCCGCATCGCTTCGCATGGCGCCGGGCTGCAGTTTCCGCCAGAAGCCTCCACGCCGGAGATCGCCGACGCCGTCCGTTCCCTGCTGTCGATTCCGACGTTCAAGATCCAGGCCCGCCGACTGGGAACCGCGATCGAAGCCGACATGGCGGCTTGCGGCGTCGTGCAGGAGATGGAGCTTCTGGCAGAAGCGCATCGACGCGCGGCCGTCATGGTGCCGCGATCCTCCCGAGCCTGAGGCGCAAGACCATGCGCCTCAGTCCTCAGTCCCGGCTCTTCACGCTTCTGCTCGGCCTCATAGCGGCTCTGCCGACGGCCGGGATCGACATCGTCCTCCCAAGCCTCCCCGCGACGGGTTCGGCCCTCGACACGCCGATCGCCCGCATGGGTCTCGCCATGAGCGCCTACCTCATCGGCCTAGGAGGGGCCGTGCCGCTCTCGGGTTCGATCTCGGATAGGATCGGCCGCAAGCCGGTCCTCGTCACGGGCTGCCTCGTTCTGGCCTTTGCCAGCGTCGGCTGCATGCTGGCGCCGTCCTTCGCGCCGCTCCTTCTCTTCCGCCTCCTGCAGGGCGTCGGTGCCTCGGGTCCCGCCGTCGCCTGCGTCACGATGGTGCGGGATTCGTTCGACGGCGAGAAGGCGCGAGCCCGCATGTCCAGTGTCGTGATGGCCATCAACGTCATGCCGATGGTGGCGCCGAGCTTAGGCGCCTTGCTGCTGACCGGCGCCGGATGGCGGGCCGTCTACGGCGTGCCGCTCGCTGGCGCGATCGTGGTCCTGGCTACGACGCCCCTCCTGGCCGAGAGCCGCCCATCGCCCACCGCCCCGCGGTTGACGCTGGCGGAGGTGGTCGGGAGCTATCGGGACGTCCTGACGACGCCGACCTGTCGCGGCTACATCCTCTGCGCCGCGGCTTCGGCCGGAGCCGTCTTCGCCTACATCACCGGTTCTCCGCTGTACTTCATCGATGCGGCCGGGCTGGGCGTCCAGCAATACGGCGTCATCTTCGGCGTCAGCTCCTTGTCGGTCGTCCTCGGGGCGGCCATCAGCAAGCGTCTCGGTGATCGCGGCACGCCTCCCGACCAACCCATCGCCATGGGTCTGGCGCTGTCGTGCGCCCTCGCAGCGGCACTGCTGGTCTGCACCCTCGTTGGCTGGACGCCTGTCGCGCTCGTGGCCGTGGTCATGGCGGGGGTCGCGCTGTCGTTCGGGCTGATCTCGCCCAACGCGCTCGACGGGACGCTGCGCCCCCATCCTGACGACGCCGGGACGGCTAGTGCGATCGCGATGGGAGCACAGATGATCGGGGCAGCCGTCGCCAGCGACCTCGTGGCTCGGTTCTTCGATCGCCACTCCACCCTGTCGATGTCCGCCACGATGCTGGCGTTCTGCCTCGCCGCCATCGCGGCCTTCCTCGGGGCCGTCCGCCCAACCGAACGGCGCCGACCGCGGGCTCGGCAGGCGCCCACCCCCGTGACACGACTGGAGCGAGGCCCGTGACACCCAACGACACGCGACCGGAGATGACCTTCCAAACGCGCGACGGCGTGCGTCTCGCCCACGTGGACGTTGGGGCCGACGTGCAGGGGCAGCCGCCGCTCGTCCTCATCAACGGCTGGACCGGGGACCACGGCATCTTCACACCGCAGATCGCGCATTTCAGTCGGACGCGCCGCGTGGTGGCCGTCGACCTCAGGGGCCATGGTGCGAGTGACGCGCCTGTACAGGCTTACACGGTCCGCGGTTTCGCCGAGGACGTGGCGTGGCAATGCCATCAGCTCGGGATCGATCGACCGGTCGTCATCGGTCACAGCTTCGGGGGAGCGTCGGCCTCGAACTGTGCGGCCGTTACCCCCAATTCGCCGCTGGGCTGATCATGATCGACTCGATCATCACGCCCTCGATGAAGGTTCGCACGTCAGCGGAGGTCACAGCACTTCGCGAGAGCATCGGCGGTCCCAACTACCTCGACGTCTCGCGCGCCAATGCCTGGTCGATCGGTTGCGACTTCGACGATCCCAGCCGGCGAAAGTGGATCTTCGACACCTTCATCCTGGGGCCGTGCCTGCGCACGCCGCAGCAGGCGGCGTTCTCGGCGATCCAAGGCATGCAGAACCACGATGCCGAGCCGGCGGCCCGGGCCTGCAAGATCCCGATGGCCTACATCTCGGCAGACGTTCCTCTTGTGGCCGTTACGCGTGACCTCGAGCGCCTGCGTGACTATTGCCCGCAGCTCGTCGAAGCCAAAACCCTTCTCGCAGGCCATTTCAACACGATCGAAGTAGCCGATCAGGTCAATGCCATGATCGAACGCTTCCTCGCCGTCGCCCTGCGACTCGGCCGTGCATGATGCGCGAAGGCCCACGTCCGGGCCGGAGGGGTGGGCGGGGGTCAGCCCGCCCCGCTCGGCCGTTGTCTGAGGGGCTCCCTAGGCTGCGAGAAGGTCGAGCAGCGCGGAGGTGACGAACTCCGGCGCCTCCAGGTTCGCTATGTGACCGGCTCCCGGAACCGAAAGGAACGGGCAACCGATGCGCTCCGCCATGGCCCGTCCCTCTTCGCGGGTACGTGCGACGTCTTCCTCTCCGGTCATCACGAGACACCGCATGGGGAGGCCGTCGAGCACGTCCATCGCGTCGCGGCGCCCGAAGATGATACGACCGAGCGGCACTACGCTGTCGACGAGACGAGCGGACGGCCACTTTCGAAGCTTGGCGTCGAAGGCCGTCACCAGATCGGGCCTCTTAGCTGGCGTGGTTTGCGAGAAGAACAAGGGAACCACGACCGCGCGGATCGGCTCTGGCAAGGCGCCCAGAGTCTCGATCGTGTCGAGCAGGGCGAAGTTGCGATCTCGAGACGCTTCTGGCTCGGCCGCCAGCGAGGTCGCCACCAGAACAAGGCGCTCGACGCGCTCCGGCGCCATCTGAGCGAGTTCGGCGCCCCACATGCCCCCGACCGAAAGTCCGATGATGGAGCAGCGCTCGACACCCAGCGCGTCCAGGAGGGCGAGGTGGTGGTGCGCGAGATCACGCATGTCCCGGGTCCCGGCGGGAAGGGCTTGTGACGCGCCGTGCCCCCAGAGATCGGGCGCAATCACGCGGAAACGGCTCGACAAAGCCTCTAACTGAGGTCGCCACATATCGGCGTCCCAAAGATAACTGGAGCCTAGCAGGACAGTAGGCCCTACACCGGCTTCGACGAAGCTCATTCGAGACCCATGGATGTCAACGAAGCTCTTCCGTGTATCGGTCATAGTAACTCCCTAGTGATGAGAAAGGGTCAGCCCTGGAGGAAGCGTCGCGCGACGATCATGCGACTCGAATGGCTCGGTCGGGCGTGAAGAGGACTTCAAGCAGCCATGATCTCCAGAGATGGTGGACAGACTGAATCCTGCGTCCTACCGAAGAATTACAGGCCATAGGAGCTCTATGACGATCGTAACTCTAGCCGCTTGCAAAATGTTTCTTACGCACGACTAATCATTGCGGGAGGGTGACGGTTTGTCGATGCTAATGTATAATTCGCAGAATAGCTGATCTCAGAACCGAACCGGTCTATCTGACATCGGAGATGCGGCGAAAGCGCAATCAACTTAGATGGAGAGACCTAGATGGTGGAGGGAGCGATCTCATCCATGGAGTTGCTCTCGAGCCCGGCCAGCGAACGCCGGCGCATGCGCGTCCTTGCTCGATAGGCCTTCATCTCCAGGAGGGCAGCAGGCGGATCCAAAGGCGACGCGACCGAGACGGATCGAGCTGCGTGAGTGGCACCATGGTGCCGGCGAGTGCCGAGGCCCGGCACACCCTCTTCAGCGCAGCCCCGGACACGACCTGGTCCTTAGCATCTCCAGCGACGCGCAACCTCGCTGCTTCGACGCGGTCGTCGAGGCCGCTCGCGAGCATACCTCCTCCGAGATGCTGGTGTCGAAGCTTCCGCCTCGGGTGGTCGAGGTCTCGACGCGTACCAGCATGCCCTTCCCGTCGGAGGCGCCCGCTCCTCCGAGCCGCGACGGCGGCCTACGGGACGAGGTGGGTCAACGCGTGCTCGTTGACCCTGGCACGTCGCTTGCGCCCGACAGGTGTCGCTTCGCGACGGCGCGGAGAGGTTCTGCCGCAAGCGGGCAGGACGCGGTCCTCGAAGTCACGGATCATCGCGTTGATCTGGTGAGGGACGAGCAGCGGTGAGAAATGGCCCGAGCCGACCGTCTGCCCGATCGTCAATCCCAGGCAGAACGCCTTGAAGCGCGCCGTGTCGCCGAGCGGGGTCTCGGCCCCGATGTAGGCGACCGGGACGCGACAGGCGTAGGCCGCCGCACTCGCGTCGTAGGACATGACGAAAGAATCGAAGCACGCTGCAAGGACGTGCCGTGGCGTGGCGGCGACCGACTCCGCGAACTTCATCACCACTCTGAGATCGTCGCCGGGCCTGAACAGAATCCTGCCCGCCACGTCGCGCCCGAGATAGTCAGGTCCGTGCAGCAGGGCCTCTACGGGACGCAACCTTTCGATGAAGCCATGCGGGGGAAAGACCAAGCTGTCGATCATCACGACGCCGCAGACCGCACTCGGTACCTTGGCGGCCAATTCCAAGGCTATGGTTCCGCCGAGGCTGTGACCGACGACGATAGGCCTGTCGAGCCTCAGGCGCTCGCAGAGCCAGGATAGATCCTCCACGTACACGGACGGCGTGTAAGCGCCGTTCGGGGCGTCGCTTTCACCATGACCGCGCAGATCGACGGCGATGGTCGGGCGGCTGCGGCTGAAGAATTCCAGTCGGCGGGCCAGGAAGGTGTGGTCGCACCCGAAGCCATGCAGCAGCAGAAGCGGCCGTGCCGAGCCCGAGCCCATCTCCTTGTAGCAGATGCCGACACCGCCCGGCGTCACGACTCTCTTCATTCGAACCCCACCCGTTAAATCGATCATTCGACCGATGCGAGCGCCTCCCAGGGGACGGAGCGGGTGGCCCGCCATCGACATCGGGAACGACCAACGAGATATGACCCGAGTGTTACGTGCCCGTGTTCGGATCGACCGGTCTCGCTACAACGGCAACGCGCTCGCCGTTCGAGGCTGTTCGACATACGCCCGCCCAGCGGTCTCGAGGCGTAGCGAAGAGGGTGCCGCGCGAGGAGCCGCCGGGTCTGGCTTGGCCCGGGGTGATCCGGGGACGACCAGCGGAGCGCGACGTCAGTGGCGCCGAGGGTGCGACCCTCCTCGCGTGAGAGACAGACGATCTGACGCCATCGACGGTAGAGGACGGCCGCGTGCGTTCGGACGAGATGGTCAGGAGGGCACGTGTTCCTATCGCGTCCCTAGCCGCCTTAACGAAGCAAATGGCTCGTTTGCCAGTTCCTGGGCCAACTCTCAGGCCGAGGTTACGGGAGCGCTCGCGTGCGGAGCGTTACGGACATAGCCAGACCGGTGCGGGACGTTACGTCGGTAGCTCGACCAAGCTACGTGGCTGGACGGTTCCGACCTAGGAAGGCGTCGCACCAGCATCAGCGTAGGATCTCACCATGGCGCGATATGCCTTCCCTACGCCCCCCTCCGGGGTGGAACCGAAGTTCCTCGACGCTGACGCCGCGGCTGGCGTGCCCAAGGTGGGAACCCGCCGAGGTGGCGAAACGTCGTGGACGGGATCGACGCTGGATTTCCGGATCATGACAGGGAGGGCCCTGGTGGCCTCGCGACTTCCCGGTGAGACGGCGCGGACCGGGCTGCCCCTCGTCGAAGTCGCGTGGTTCCGCCCGTCATCCGGCGTCTCCAGCGCGGCGGTCTAGTGGGATGGGCGAACTCCCGCCACTCGCTTCGACCGGCGCCGATCTGCGCGAGCTGCTCGGATTGGCGAGCTCCGCACTCGGTGCCTTCGTCGACGACCTAGAGGTCAGCCCAGCCACGAGGGCGCCGTTGACCGAGGCGCACGGGGATGAGCTGCGAGCCCCGCCACCCCGGTCTCCCGGCGAGGCCCGCGCGTTGATCGAGCGATGCCTGCAGGCCGCCCTTCTCGGTCCCGAGCCGGCAGGACCGCGCAACTTCGCGTACGTCCCGAACGGCGGCCTCGTCGAGGCGGCCGTGGGGGACCTTCTGTCGTCGGTACTGAACCGATACGTCACGCTTCGATTCGCAGGACCTGGTCTCGCCGCAATCGAGGATGGGGTGATCGAGTGGATGGCATCGCTGTTCGGGCTGCCCGATGGGTCCGGGGGGTTGTTGACCACCGGCGGCTCCCAGGCGTTGTTGGCGATGATGGTGGCTGCGCGGGAGCGTATGCTGGCCATGGGCGGCACACTCGGTTCCGCGCGCCTCTACGTCTCGGATCAGGCTCACCACAGCATCGCGAAGGCCGCCCATGTCGCCGGACTCCCGAGCGACGCCGTTCGAGTCCTGCCGACACTGGATGGCCGGCATCTCGACCCGGCCACGGCATGTGCCGCGCTCCGGGACGATCGTGCGGCCGGCCTTCGGCCCTTCCTCCTCGTCGCCTCCGCGGGCACGACGAACGCGGGATCCATCGATCCGATCGGGCCTCTGGCCGAAGTCGCCCGGAGGCACGACGTGTGGTTCCACGTGGACGGCTGCTACGGCGGCTTCTTCGCGCTCACAGATCGAGGTCGTCGCAAGTTGGCGGGGATGGAGCTGGCGGACTCCATCACGCTCGATCCGCACAAGAGCCTGTTCCTCCCGTTCGGGACGGGGGCCCTGCTCGTTCGCGATCCGAGGGGTCTCGCGGCCGCCCATCGGAGCGGACCAGCCGCCGCATACTTTCAAGAGGTTCCTGAGGCACTCCGGCCGGAGTTCGCGGATCTCGGCGTCGAGCTGACGCGCGAGGCCCGCGGTTTGCGTGTCTGGCTACCATTGCACCTGCACGGCCAGGACGCCTTCCGAGATGCCCTGGACGAGAAGCTTGACCTCGCCTCGGATCTGCATCGATCCCTTCTCCGGATCGACGGGCTCGAGGTGCTCGAGTTCCCGGAGCTGACGGTCGTGACGGCACGCGTGAGGGGGGACCCCTCCCGCACTCGCGCCATCGTCGACCGGATCAACTCCTCAGGCCAAGCACTGTGTTCGAGTACCATCCTGGATCATCTGGACGTCCTGAGGTTCTGCGTCCTCAGCGTTCGGACGCGACGCCATCACGTCGAGCAGCTCGTGGCCGTCATCCGAAGCGCGGTCGCCGCCGAATAGACGCCGCCGGTCTGACGCGTCCGCTCGAAGCGCCACGTCACGATCGCCTGCGCCAGTCACGGAGCGGGTCGTTTTCGTGCGTTGGCTCACTGCCGCAGACACCCAGCGACGATCGGGAGAGGCCGTTGCGCTCCTGAGTTGCACGATCTAGCCTCAACGGCATGGGATCCGCCCTGCCCCTCGGCGCTCTGTCCGATCCTCCGGCCTATGACCTCATCCTGACTAGCAGCACAGCAATCCCACCGTCTTCACCTTATGAAAGGCAGGGAATGAATCTCAATGCCGAATCCGAATCAAGAACTGGACGTAAGTCCATTCATTGCCGTTCCGATAAATCGGAACAAACCATTCGACATTTTCCGAGATCTCCAGATATACATCAATTTGTACGAGCCAATTCTTGTTCTCTGCTTCGAGAGTGTCGAACGGTGCCCTACTGCTCTGAACGACGTCGGTCACTCTGCAAAGGTAAGCGAAGCCTTGATCGGGTGACCGACGAAGCTTCGACTTCGTTCCATTCCAGATGGGACGACCTCAACACGGCGTGCGGGGCCTTGAAGGAGGAGATCATCGTGATCGGAAGGACCATCGCGACTGAAGGCACGCAGGCGGAGCGGATGTTGAGCGGACTGCAGGCCAGAGTGGCTGCGGCGGTGACCAGAGCGCGCAGGGCGTTCGATCGTCCCGAGACGGAGTAGCCCGTCATCCGGACATTCGCTCGGGGGGGTAGATCGGCCAGGGTCGATCCGTAGCGCGAGATGAAGGCGCCACGCACGTCTTCGCGCGGCAGGGATCCTGGGATTGCGATCTCGTTGAGCAGGGCAGTGGGCAGGTCCTTGGCGAAGTGGGCCGCGACCTTGGACGTCGCCACGCGTCGACGGGACGTCGCGCTTCTTGGTGAAAGGCCCTCTGCCGCCAGCCTGAGCCAGGGCGCGGTCGTGGATCGCGTCGCCCGCGGTGATTGCCACGATCTCGATCCCGTCCTCGGCCCTGCGCGGCCGCGAGCCGCGTCCGTGTCTCGTAGGCCTGGACCAGCGCCAGAGGGCTACCTCGCATACCGAGCCTCAGCACCTCATCTCGCCCCGTGCCGTCTCGCTCTCCTCATCGGCTCCTCAGGCGTCGAGATCGTGAAGCCAATGATCGAGGCAGGACGGCTTCGACGCGGCTTGGCGCGGGAAGCGAGGCGCGCTGCCTAAAGGTCAGGTCCCCAGCTTCGGAGGACGGGGGCGAAGGGCCCTGATCCGGCATGTCCTTGACCCGACTCGGACGGGAAAGTCAGATCGAGCGAAGTACGGAGAGGCGCAAGTCCATCTCTCCCTGCTTAGACGGGCGACCTCTGGCGAGGTTGCTCTCGATCGGCCTAGGCGACTGCCGCGGCGACCTGCGCATCGTACCGGGCGGCGAAAGCCTCGAGCGTCAGTTCGCCCTGGTCTACCGCTCGCGACCCGCCCGCGAGGACGACCGTCATGTCCGTGATGCCGATGAAGCCGAACACTTGGCGAAGATAGGGGATGGCTACGTTGTATCCCTCGGCGGGCGACCCGGGGGTGTAGTCCCCGCCCGAGGACATGATGGTGGTCATCCTCTTGCCTGTGATCAGACCCTTGTTGTCCACGCCGACCGTGACGCCGATGCGCACGACATGGTCGACGTAGGCCTTCAGAGAAGCCGGGATCGAGAAGTTGTACATGGGCAGTCCGAGTACGATGTGGTCGGCGCCGTTCAGTTCCGACACGAGTTCGTTCGAGACCTCGATGGCGGCCGCCACCTCGGGCGAATGCGTCTCGGGCGGCGTGAAGGCGCCGGCTATCCAGGGCAGGTCGACGAACGGTAGCACCGGCGTCGAGACGTCCCGTACGACCACGCGACCGTCGTGGTTCCGCGCGCTCCATTTGGCGACGAAGTGCTCCGTGAGCTTGCGGGAGGTCGAGTAAGGGCCGCGCGGGCTGCACGAGATGGCGAGAAGCGTAGGCATGAGGATCTCCGAGTTGCATGTAAAGAGCTGCTGACCACTTGCCCTGTAGGTGAGCGGAGGGGTCAACCGGGACTGGACGGCTTAACGACGATCTTGCGGACGTCTGCCGCCACTGCGGTGTGCGAAGGTCGAAGGCCGTGTGTCGAACCGGCCCGCACGGTTGCATGGGGCGAGGGGCGGCGGAGAGCGGCAGTGCACCTGCCGGATGCGCACTGCCGTCGACTGCCAGCCGACCGACCTTCGAGATGCACGCGGCGTCGCGTACCAGGAGCTCGTCCCGCCGATCCTCTCCATCGGTCGTCGGGTCGACGGCCGAGGCTGACCGTACCGGGTGCGCGAGCACTTGGCTCACCGCCTCGCGGCAAGCCGATCGCAACCGAGAGCGGGTGTTCCATCGCCATGACGCCGCAAGGCGACCGGGGAGGCGGCCCGAGTGGCGAAGCGGACCGGGCGCGGTGCGTGGCGGGTCTTGACCATTGGCCGCCTCGCCCCTCCGCCG
The DNA here is from genome assembly GCA_050920985.1 of Janthinobacterium lividum. Lineage (GTDB taxonomy): Bacteria > Pseudomonadota > Alphaproteobacteria > Rhizobiales > Beijerinckiaceae > Lichenihabitans. The sequence continues at coordinate 26,432 of JBPBQY010000071.1, forward strand.
GTCTATCGCGCGCCTGTCAGGGCGTCCAAGAGGGCGAACAACTCCCGCTTTGGATCGAGCTTGGCGAAATCGCCTGCCATCGCTCGCGCTCGGTTCAGGTACTTGGGGTCGTCGAGCACTTCCGAGACGCCTTTGCGCAAGGCTTCGGGCGTTGGACTATGTGTCATGAGGTTTAGGCCCGTCCCAGACCACGCGATGCGAGCGGCGACCTCTGCCTTGTCCTCGCTCGTTCCCGAAACCACGATCGGCACGCCGGCGGACAGAGCCATCGAGACCGTCCCATAGCCGCCGTTGGTCACCAGCAGGTCGACCTTCGGCAGTAGAGTGGCGAAGGGTAGGTATGCCGCCAGTCGGACGTTCCGGGGAATGGTCCCCCTGATGTCCCCGAACGCTCGTCCGCCCGTCGTCACGACCACCAGCAGGTCCTCCCGATCGGCAAGCGCCACCATCGTCGGCTCTATGAGCTCTCCGAAGTCTTTGTTGGCCACCGTTCCCTGTGTCACCAGGACGACGCGACGTCCGTCATCGAGTTCCTCCCACCATTCGGGATCGGGCGAGGAACTCGGTGGCGCCGGAAGGGCTCCCACGAACCGGACGTGATCCGGCAGCGGGTGAAAGTCGTATTCAAACGCCGGCACGGACGGCATGACATACGCGTCACAGTGCATGACGCGCTCGTTCATCAGCGAACCTTGGAGCTTCGGCAGGCCGAGGCTGGCCAACAGATCGTCGGTGTAGGCGCGAACCGGGGACCCGAACACCGCATCCACCTGAAGGGCCAGCTGCGCGTAGCTTTGACGCGTAGCTTCGTCGCGAGCAGGAGGCAACCCGACGAACAAGGGCGCCCCGTCTGGTCTGTCTAGCGGGAGGAAGCTGATTCCAACGGTCACGAGCGAAGGCCGCCCTTGCGCCTTGTCCAAGAACAGCGGCGTAGACCCACAGAAGATCATGTCGACGAGGACGACGTCGGGCGCCTCCTTGGCGATCAGGGATCGCAACGTGCGCGCCTGCGCAGGCATCGGATCCAGGAAGAACCTCTTGAAGACGTACTCCTCCCTGGTTGGCCCGGGTGGCAATTTGAGTCGCTCCGGTGCGAAGTCATCGACGTTTCGGATGTCGATGTCCGCCTCAGGATCGAGGGGCGAGAAACGTACGCCGGCGTCGACGACCTTCTGCCGAAGCCAGGTCGCCGTGGTCAGGACGACGTCGTCGCCCCGGGACAGAGCCATGCGAGCGATGGCCAGCAAGGGATCGAGATGCCCGATCGCAGGCGTACAAGCCATGAGGATCTTCATGTTAGATATCCTGAGTTTTGATCCGATACCTACTTTCGAGATGATCAAAAGATCACCCGGCCAGTATCGACTGAGCGCTGTGCTTTGTTATGGCGCGAGTATTTTGGCAAGAAGGTCCGCCAAGATCTCTTCCGACCTGGCTGAACTGATATTGAAATCTCGCCTCAACACCCTCCAGAAGAGAGTGTCAGTAACTGCACGGACCTGGAGCAAAGCCATTTCAGATCTGTCCCTCTCCATGTCTGCGAGAAGCGGCTTCAACTTCTCCCTCAAAATCGCTTCGTGTGTCTGTCTGGCTTCGGCAAACCTTTGTGATATGGCCGGGATGTTCTCCTCCTGGCGTAGGAGCTGGACGACGAAGTCTCCGACCCTTTCGAGGTCGTCCATGGTAGACTTCGCGAGAGCTGCCAAATCGCAGCCCGGCGCGAGAAGTTCTTGAGCTCTGCTCGATCCCTCCGCCCGATACAGGAGCGCCGTGAGGACCCCGTCTTTGTTGCCGAAGAAGCGAAGCACCGTCTGTCGCGTTGTTCTCGCGGCGTCCGCGATCTCGTCCAAGGTGATGCGGTCGTAGTCCTTGTCGGTCAACAGGCCGAACAAAGCGTCTAGGATGCCTTTCTTCAGGGCGGCAGACGCATCCGCACGCACGCCTCGACGATAGGGCCGACGGGTGGGCTGTGAAGTCATCGGGCTTTGGCCTCGCACCCCGTTCTTATGGTTACATACTGTAACCTCAATTGTGTCACAAATACGGCGCCACCAGGATCGTATGGCTCCGGCTGGGTCTACGGCTTGGCGTGGGGCAGAACGCACCGGCTTCCCCGAGGGGGGGGGAAGCGAGCAGCGCTGTGAAGACCCTGGTCGCGACAAGCAGGCTTCAGTCAGGTTTGCGGAAGTAGTTCGATGCCGAAGCGGGACGATAGGCTGCCCAAGCGCTCGAGTGCGGCGGCGTCCGGTGCTCGCACCGGCACGGATGCCTGAATGACCTCACCGGCTTCTCGGACGAACTGCTCGAAGCCGGACGGCGTGCAGAACACCTGGGCCTCGACGACTTCAGAGCCGGCGTTCCCAAGTCGGTGGGCTTGGCCGCGGGGGAGGACCTCGAAGTCTCCGGCAGACAACGACCGAGCCTCGCCTGCTCTCTCGACCTGCAACTCCCCCGACAAGACGTAGATCGTCTCCTCCTCGTGGAGGTGACGATGCGGTGGCGTCCACACGCCCGGCGGGTTGGTTATCCGGAGGAGGGAGAATTGTCGGCGAGTCTCGTCACCGGTGACCAATACGTCGACGGTCGTCCCTGCGAAGGCGATAGTCTCGGCCTGTCTCATCGGCGTTCCCTTGTTTTCGATGCGACTTCATTGCTCCTCCAGTGATTCAACGCCGTTACGATAATCAACCTTAGTGTTACTGACGACACATTCTGTTCCGATGACGCGATTCATGTGTCGCAAGAGGTCTCGAACACAACGTCGCCTCTCGTCTGCGTACGCTGTGCTCAAGTCGGACGCGAGCCGGTCGCGGACCGCGAGAAGGCGAGCCAGTGCCCTGGCGCAGGTGACAAGCTCCGCACCATCAGGCCCGTCACACCGTTTCGGGACCGCAATACGACGACCGTAACTAGATTACGTCGGATTGAAATCCGACTGAAGTGTCCCCCCATACGACACGCCCGGTCGAGAGCGATCCTTCGCTACAGGACGAAGAACTTCGATCTAATTTCGGCGCTTGCGAGCAAACATAGGAATTAGCATGTCCGGCGCAGACGAATACCTTCTCGGACACTCCGATCATGAGTTGGAACGGCTTCAGGTGCAAGCGTCCATCCTACGCCCTACCACGCGCAGACTCATCGAGGAGGCGGGCGTTAGACCTGGCATGCGCGTGCTCGACGTCGGCAGTGGCGCCGGAGACGTCGCCCTGCTCGCAGCGGAGATGGTAGGGTCAGACGGATCGGTCGTCGGTCTCGACGAGTCTGCGCAAGCCGTCCGGTTCGCGACCAGACGAGCGGCCGGTGCTAGCGTCACCAACCTTCGCTTCCATTGCGCGAAGGCCGAAGCCTACGACGACGCCAAGCCCTTCGACGTCGTCGTGGGCCGATACGTCCTACTCTTCCAGGTCGATCCGGTAGCCTTCCTGAGATCGTTGAAGGCGAAGATGGCGTCGGGAGGCATCATCGCTCTTCATGAGATCAACGATGCGTCGGATTTCACCGCGGTGCCACACGTGCGTCTGCTTGACGAAGTCAATTCGCGTGCCTTCCGGAGGTTTCGATCCGCGCTACCCCATCACGACGTCGCCTCGCGCCTCTACTCCGTCTTCCAGGAGGCAGGACTACCGGGTCCTCATCTCACCTGCGAGAGGCTGGCGGCTGGGGGGGGGGTGCCGAACCCCATGGTGCAGTGGCTCGTCCTGACCTACGTCACCATCTTCGGTGACCGGGCAGGAGAGCAGCCGTCGATTGATGCAGTGCAGCTCACGCGAGAGATCGAGCGCGAAGTCGATGAACTGGGAAGCCAGGTGGCCAGCCCCGAGCAATGGTATGCCTGGGCCAAGCTCCCTTAACGATCTGCGACGAGGTTCCACCCACCGACGTGCCCCTGCGACCGCGACACCTCGCGTAGCGCGGCGGTGGTCGGCACGAGAGGTGCGGGAGGGTGCGACCACTGGCGACATGGCACGGCTACGTGCCTCTCGTGTTCGATCCGGTGTCTCGGTGGATGACTGTCTGCGCCGAGGCGTTTCGTTCGCGGTTGGGCATCGGAGGCGCCTCGACCACCGGACGGCCTCGGGCCGAGCCGATCTGTTCCGACGCGCGACGGACGTGGCCTCCGAGTGCCTGAGTGTATCGCCGGGCGTCTGCATCGGCCGTTGGCGCCTGTCCTCGATGTAGGACCGCCAAGTCGAGGGCGGCTTTGATGATCGCCCTCCCTGCTGCGACCGAAGCGAACGGATGCGCCGCACACGCCGGCCACCGACGAGACGCGAGCTTATGCCAGCTGTTCGGGTCGAGATCGATCTCTCCCTGCGTCCCCACCCGTCCTCCTGGGGTGACATCTCAGCCTACTAGCCAGCCAGAGCTTTCTGGCGGGCATCAGCTTGGCAGTCGAAGGCGCTCCAAGTGGCAGGCGCCTCGTAGAGACGTTGCCGGTCGTGGCTCGAGTTGCGCCGTCCCAGTTCACGGAGTGCTCTCCGGGATCTCCAGACAGAGACCGAGGACGGTCGGGGGAGTTCATCGATCCTTTCGAACCATCGTGCACCCCAAGCCGGAAGAGCTTCTCCTAAGAGAACGCCGTCGACATCCACGTCACGATGCTCGGCTTCATCTCGCGACGAGCCCGCTGGGCGCCAATCACGATGGGTGAGGGTCGATCGACAGGCTGCCGTCACGGGCTCCAGGCTCCTCCGCCCACTCCGGGGCGGGTCGTCGCACGAGGCGCGCCATCACCGAAGCCAAGATCGCTGGTACCAGCGGACATGCCAGCATCTCGTCGAAGACCATAGGCTCCCGTCGGTCGAGGAGCCCATTGTCGGACTGAGCACCGATTGACACCAGCGGGACTCGCTCGTCGATCCGGCGTAGAAGCGACGCCAAGCTCGGACCGGTCATGTCGGCGAGGTCGTGCCCGATCAGCACGAGGTCGAAGCGCGTCGGATCGGCACGAAAGGCTGCGAGGGAAGCCCCGGCATCCGGCATGCCGACGGGCTCGTAACCGAATGCGGCGATCGTGTCTTCCGCCTGTCTTCGGAGGGAGGGTTGCCGGGCGACTACCATGATGACCTCGCCGCGCCCCATCGAAGGCTCCTCGAGGTTCGACCCTGCGACTCTATCGAGCGGCAGCCAGAACGCGAAGCTCGTGCCTTGCCCCACGATGCTCTGGAGATCGAAGGCTCCACCGAGGCCACGAACCACTTCGGCGGCGGTGGCGAGCCCCAAGCCGGTGCCGGCGGGTCGGGTCGTGAAGAAGGGTCGAAAGAGTTGCGGTTGGACGTCGGCAGGGATACCGATGCCTCGATCGGTGACGCAGATCCGAAGGAAGTGGCCCGGCTCTACGGTGCCATGCGATAGTCTTCGACGCTTGCCGACGTTCAGCGCCTCGACCGACACCTGAACGGGTTCGCCGTTCACGGAGGCCTGCGCGGCGTTGCGGATGAGGTTGACCAAGACCTGCTGCATCTGCGTCGGATCCGCCGTCACACCGGCATCGGAGCGCACGCGGATGTCGCAGTCTATCCGCACCGGAAGGGATGGCGCCAGGAGTGCCACCGTCTCGGAGGTCAGTGGTCCCATGGCGATCGGGCGCCGGACCCCTTTGTCCCGCCGTCCGTAGTCGAGAATGCTCTGGACCAACGCACGGGCACGTTCCCCCGTCGCAGTGATGCTGTGGGCGTCCTGGCGGACCGATGCCGGAAGCGTCGTCCGATCGCCTATCATCTCCGCGTGGCCGAGCATGACGCCCAGCAGGTTGTTGAAGTTGTGCGCGATCCCGCTCGCGAAGAGGCCGACGGTCTCCAAACGCTTGGCGAGTTGCACCTTAGCCTCAAGCGCCGCCCGACGTCGACCCACACGCTCGCGATGCAAGGCGTTGCTGAGAATGATGCCGGTCAGGTTCAAGGGGGACGTCATGTCGCTGTGCCACGCCGGTGCGTCCGGGGCTCGCTCGAAGGCGAGGACGCCTATGAACTCGTCCTGGTCGAAGAGCTTCACGCAGGACCAGCGGGGCACGTCGTAACGCTTGAGCAGGGCCACGACGGCCGGCGGTAAGCGGCCGCCGAACTTGGCCGTCGAGAAAACGTGGCCGCACTCGGCCGCCAACGACGGTATGACGTCGGCCAAGGCTCCCGGCCAGCCTGCCGGAGACGCGATGTCGCGCTTCGTCCAGGTCAGCAGGTCCGGTTCGTCGCTGAGGATGAACATGTAGATCCGAACGCTTTTGGACTGGCAGCCGAGCAGCGATAGGGTTTCCAGGATCTTGGGACGGATGTCCTCGAACCGGCATCCGATGAAGGTGTTCGAGATCTTGGTCAGTTGATGCTCGACGTTCGCTCGCTCTTGTAGGGCCAAAGCCTTGATGCGCAGCCTACGTCCCAACTCGACCAAGCTGCCGAGAATCAGGATCGCGACCCCATAGACGGCGAGGCGGTAGCGCTCGGCCCGGCGTTCGCGAGCCTCTTGACGATGCTCGAAGACGGCACGGACCGCCTCGCGTCGATCGCGTGTCAGCAACGCGGGAAAGCGCCGGGCCGAGCCGTCGAGGGTCGGCAGCATTTCGACGAGCAGGTTGCCGTGCAGGACCAGGCTGGCCACGTCGGGTTCGAGCTGCGGCAGGGTGGATCCGAGCCCTATGTCGGCCAGCCTCCGTTTCGTTTCCGCGATGGCGTCCGGCGTCGGCTGCCGCGTCATCTGCAGCACGGAGGCCGTCAGTGCGCCGGTTCGGGCCGCGACGTCACCTGCGTCTTCCGTTCGCACAAGTCGATCGCTGAGCAGGGTGACGTAGGCGAAGGAGTTCTGCGCAAGGGCGTTGGCACTCTTGAACGTTTCGGCCAGTCTCTCTTCCGCGTCGATCGAATCGGCGATCCCGGCGATGATCTCCGCTGCCGCCCCGTTCGAGACTTCGCGCAGTTGGGCCACGCAGGCGTGCAGTCGCGCCACGTCGGCGTTTATGGGGTCGTAATTCTGCAAGAGCCCGCCGCGGACGGCGAGAATGTCGCTCTCGAGACTCGTCTCGGCGAAGGAGATGCCGGCCAGGGATTGGGTTACCGCTGCCAATTCCGTGCCTGGGAGCTGCAGGCTGTAAACCAGCAGCCACGTCAGACCCGAGGCCAGCACCGATGCCGCGGCGACCATGCGAACCAGGCTCATGGATCGGTCTTCGTGAGCGGACGACCCTCGTAGCGGCCGGTCAACGTTCCCAGGAAGGAGACGATCTGCTGGGTCTCGGCCTCGGTGAAGCGGCGACCGAGCTGGGCCCGCGCCATCATCTGCACGGCCTCGCCGAGGTCGGCGACGCTGCCATCGTGGAAATAGGGCGGCGTCACCGCCACGTTGCGCAGGCTCGGCACGCGCAGGGTGAAGGTATGCCCGTGCAGCAGCGGGCTGAACACGCCGTTGACTTCGAACAGGTTGCCGCCGACGTTCGCCCCTTGGTGACACGACGCGCAGCCGGCCGACTTGAAGAGGCGGTACCCCGCGAGTTCGTCGAAGGACAACGCGTCGGCCTGACCGCGAAGCCACAGATCGAAACGGCTGTCCGGAGTTGTCAGCGTCCGCTCGTAGGTCGCCAGAGCATCCATCAGATCGGCCCAGTTGGCATCGCGACCATAGGCCTGTCGGAACTTCGCCGACAGGGTCTTTTCGCCTTGAAGCTTGCGGGTGACCTCGTCGGGAGTCGTGGCCATCAGGTCGGCACGTTGCAGGGACCCCGCCGCTTGCTCCTCCAGGCTTCGTGCGTCGCCAACCCAGTCGAGCCGGAAGCTCAAGGCGGCATTGAAGACCGTGTTGGTGTTGGTCCGGATCGGCCGTCCGTCGGGCGCGAGGTCCCTGGCCCGTCCATCCGCACCATTGCTGGCCGTGTCGTGGCAGGACGAGCAGGCGCGGTCGTTCGCATGTGACAGGCGGGGATCGTCGAACAACGATCGACCCAAGGCGACCCGTGCGGAGTCGAGCGGTTCGCGAGAGGGGATCGGCCTGATGGGCTCGACCAACCACTGAGGTGTTTCGATGGAGGCTGGGTCCGACGAGGCCGGGGAGGCTGCGTAGAGAGCCGAAGCGACCACCGCGCAACTGACAGCCAGACCAACCCCGAGCCACATCCGCCCTTTCAGCGGGCACGCTCCTTCCGATGTGGCGATTGGCATGACCTTACAATGCGACCCTAACTCGAACGACCCGGCATCCTACTAGGATTACCGTCGTTACGTCTTGAATACGGCCGTATACATAGACGTTACATTCGCAATGTCACACAGACATAGTCACATTACATTCGCAACAATATCATGGTTTCCTGTATCGAATACGTAACATGCATGCTCCAGGTTTTGCAGGCATACCAGGTCGCCGAAGCACCACTGGCGAGCCGAACGATCTAACCTCACGCGAAAGGTACGGCCGGTGAACGGGCCGTCCCTATCCAAACGCTGATCTGTCGCATGGCCTGTGACATTGAAGGTCTGCTGGCAGTGGTGGTCCGGCTCGAGCGATCTCCTCGACACCCGGGGGAAATTCTGTCGCGGTAGCCGATCCAGCAGGATGGTCGGCATCTGCACATCACGTTGGAGCTCGTCATGAGAAGCCCCGTCACCTTTCCCGAGGTCTTCTTCCCGCCTACCGACGGGGTAGGCGGGCGCGCCGTAGCCGTCGCGCTCGGCACATTGGGCCTCGCGCTCGCGTCCTTCGTTTCGGTTCCGATGGTCCCCGTCCCCGTGACGATGCAGACCTTCGCTGTCACATTGGTTGGCGCGCTGTTCGGCTGGAGGTTGGGCGGCTTTACGGTGCTGGCGTGGCTGCTCGAGGCCGCAGCCGGCGCACCCGTACTGGCAGGAGGCGCAAGCGGTCTGCACAACTTCGTAGGACCGACCGCCGGCTATCTCTGGGGCTTCCCGGTCGTAGCCGTGATCGTCGGCCTCTTGGTCGAGCGTGGCTGGGGTGGCGCACGCCCGATGCGGGCGCTGTTCACCATGCTGATCGGCAACCTCCTCTGCCTCGCGCTCGGTGCGGCCTGGCTTGTGCCTCTCATGGGTGCCTCCGCGGCGGTAGCCGCTGGAGTGACGCCGTTTCTCCTCGGCGGCGCGTTGAAGTCGGCGCTGGGGGCGGCTGTCCTCCGATCCCTGTCGCCCCGCCGGGGCTGAGCGTCGCGGCTTGCCGGTCAAGCTTCGGCCTCATCACCTGCTCTGCGTGCTGACGTACGTCGGGAAGGGTTACAGCCCCGCCTTCGTGGCCCAATACGATCGCGTGGCGGCGCGCCTGTCCGCAGGGGAGGCGCTGCTCGTCGTCGATGGTCCCGACGACATCTGTGCCACCATCGTAGACACGGTCGGCTCGCATTGCCGTGGCACGAGCGCATCGACCCGGGACCGCCTCGCGGCGGAACGGGTCGGCGCGTTGCTGGGCAGGTCCGTTGCCTCTGGCGCGGTCCTGGAACTCGGCCGTGAGCAACTGGGTGCGCTACGGCATGCCTTCGCGAACGGCCAGTTGCGGTCAGCCTGCGTCGGATGCGAGTGGGAACGCCTCTGCGACTCTATCGCGGAGAGAGGGTTCACCGGAGTTCGGATCACACGCGAGTAGACGCCATCCTCCGCACGGACTTGGGCGATGATGGCGTGAGGTGGTCGGGCGGACTCGACCCGGCATCTCCGCCCAGGTCGAACGATCGAACGACTCACCTGTCACTTCGGTCGACTTCGACCTGCGAGCGATCCGAATGACCCGGCACTCCCGGACCGTTCATCAACCACGTCGAAGGGGCCGCACCTGCGCCGGCGGAGGTTAGTTCTCCGCTCGCGTCGAATGTTTGCCGAACCATGCTTCAACGCTCACGGGGTACCGGCTACCGCACCGATCCCAGCATCATCTCGGCCGCCCGCTCCCCGATGATCACACAAGGCGGCATCGTGCATTATGCCCCAAGGACCGCTTCCACCGCTCGAGGCTCCACGGCACACGACATCGTCACCTCGTCGAGCGTTCGTCGGACCTCTCCAAAACCGTGGCCGAGCACGTTCGATCACGATTGGACCGCCCCTCCGCTGACATCACCGTTGCGGGCGGCAGGGGGGCGGTACCGAACACGCCGGACCAGGGCGGCTGATCGAGAGCCCAGCGTGAACGGCTGCCGCGATCTTCATCGACTCCAGGTTACGAGCGTAGCCGAATCCAAGCTGGGGGAAACACGCATGCAATAGCTGCGATCGTAAGAAGCTTGGTAGCGGGACACCGACTAGGTTTCGCATCTTCACTCCAACCTTCGGTACACCGGATGAGCGATGCGGCAGATCGGATCAGAGGCGCGATAGAGGATCTCGCTCCGATGATCCTGGCTAAGGCTGCTGAATCCGAGATCAGGGGCCGGGTCTCTGACGAGGTTATCGGCGGTTTGAGAACCGCTGGGGTCTTCCGGATGTTCGTGCCCCGAGAGTTCGGCGGTGCTGAGCTTGATTACCCCGAGGTCATCGATGTGATCCGTTCGATCAGCCGGATCGACGCCTCGGTCGGTTGGACCGCGATGATCGGCAGCGGTTCCGCTTTGGTGGCCACCCTGCTGCCTCGGTCCATGTTCGAGCGGATATACCGGGGGTCGCCCGACGCGATCATCGCCGGATCGACACCGGTGGCAGGGATCATCGAACGGCGAGGCGGTGCTTGGCATGCGAGTGGACGATGGCCGTTCGCAAGCGGCTGCTCCCACGCAGACTGGATGCTCGGCCTCTGCAAGCTCGCTACGGAGGACAGCGACAAGCCACGGGACGTGGCGGCGATACTGCCGTCTTCGCGTTGGGTCATCGAGCGGACGTGGGAAGCTCCAGGTCTCAAGGGAACTGGTAGCCACCATATCTCGCTCGACACCGCGGTCGTGGAAGGCGAGGACTTCTTCGACCTGTCGGGACAGGGTCGCTGGGCGTCGGGACCGCTGTACGACGGCGTGCAACAGATGATCGCGCTGCTGCATGGCGCCGTGTCCATCGGCATAGCGGAAGGCGCGCTCGACGATCTCCTCGCCGTGGCGGGATCAGGTCGCCAACAGGAGCGCGCTGCCGTTCCCATGCGCGACTCCGAGATCTTCCAATGCGATCTAGGCCGCGTGCATGCGGAGATCCGGGCGGCGCGCTCCCTCCTACGCGCCCAGGCGGACAGCCATTGGAACCATGCCCTCGCCGGGCGACTCGGGACCGACGCTCTCCTGGTCGAAGGGGGTCAGGCCGCGATCTGGATCGTCGGAACCTGCTTGCGTGCGGTCGACCAACTCTTCCTTCTAGGCGGAAGCGCTGTCCTTCCCGACCACTCTCTGCTGCAACGCCGCATGCGCGATATCCATGTGGCGGCGCAGCACAGTCTCATGCAACCGCGCCACTACGCCAAGGGGGGAAGGCTGCTCTTCTCCAGAGCAGCCTAGATGTGTGTGGGAGCGTTCGAAAGCGTCCAACCTGAGTCGCCCGCGCGACATGCGACCGTCCGTGGCGTCCAGTGCCCCTTCTAACATATGGGACCGACCGGTAGCTCCGGTGTCTCCGGAGATCCGGCCGGCGTTGCTGGCGGCGCGTCCCGAGTACGCGAGGCTCCATGGCTGCGACGAGGTCGACGCGACGCCGAGACCGAGACTTGGCGGTGGGGCGTGTCGTTTGCCGCGCGACCCGGAAGGACGGCCGGGGTCGCGTCCGGACTACTTCGAGACGGCCCGTTCCGACGCGACGAGTTCGCCTAACCGGGGCCCGCGCCGGTCACCCTTTTGGACGACCCCGTACTTTCGCAGTGAGGAGTGACCATGGACCGGCGCGTGTTCCTAGGAGTGACGGGTGCGGCTCTGGGCGGCTTGGCGCTCGGAAGCCGAGCCGCGCGAGCGGCCGACCGCGACAAGGTCGGCTACCAGTTCAGCTGGATCAAGAACTTCCAGTTCGCCGGAGAGTACGTAGCCGACTCGAAGGGCTACTTCCGACAGGCGGGCGTCGAGGTCGATCTCATGGCGGGCGGCCCCACCTTGCCCGTCGAGCCGGTCGTGGTGTCGGGTCGAGCCTTGATCGGCCAAGGGTCGCCGGACAACACCGCCAGCGCCAACGCGAGGGGCGCGGGTCTCCGCATCATCGGGGCGTGCTATCAAAAGAGCCCCTTCGCTATCATCTCGATGACGAAGACGGGCCTCAACGCGCCCAAGGACATGGTGGGCAAGAGGATCGGGGTTCAAGGTTCGAACTCGGTCATCTGGAACGCGTTCCTGAAGATCAACGAAATCGACCCTAGGAGCATCGAGACCGTCCCGGTGCAGTTCGACTACTCACCCCTGGTCTCCGGCGAGGTCGACGGCTTCTTCGGCTTTTCGAACGACGGCGTCACCCACCTGCGCCACAAGGGCGACGACGTCACCTACTTTCTGTGCGCGGATCACGGGTACAAGCTCATGACCGCGACCTACATGGTGCTGGCCAGCAGCTTGAGCGACCCGGCCAAGCGGGCGCGGATCACGGCCTTCATGACGGGCGACATCCGCGGCTGGCAGGACGTGGTGACCGATCCGACGCTCGCCGCGAGGCTGACGGTGGACACCTATGGCAAGGGAAACGGCCTCGACGAAGCCACCGAGCGGGAGGCTTGTGCCCTGACGAACGAGTTGATGGTCAGCGACGTGACCAGGGCCCATGGCCTGTTCTGGATGAGCGACGAGGCGGTCGCCGAGACCATCCAGACGCTGGCGGCAGCGAGTGTGAGGGCCGTGCCCGAGATGTTCACGAACGAGATCCTCGCCGACATCTATAGGGGTAGAGCCTCGCTCTAGGGGTCTCCATGTCGAATGATGAACAAAGCCAGGACGGCTCGAAGGGGACGGCGAGTGTCTACGGCCGTCCGAGGTTCGGGGTCCGCTCGCCGCGCCGCCGTCGACCGAACCCATCCTCTCCCTTTCATGTTCGACGCCGGCGGGCTGCGGGACCGTCACCGACCAGGAGACCGGTGAGGCGCCTCGGTGTCGCCTCGGCCTCGAGCCCATGACCGAAGAGCGTCGAGGCGCCCCGTGAACAACCAAGACCGGTCACTGACGCCTTCGAAGCCCCAACCCCCGTTCGGTTGGCCTCGAGCCCAAGCCCCTTCTTCCTACAGTCCCGGCAACGCCGGGACGGCTCTCGACGACGGTCGTGCCCCGTCGGGTCGCGGCACGAGACGCGATTTCGGCGGAATCACGCTTCAGGGCGTGAGCAAAGCTTTCCAGGTCGGTCGTAGGCCCTTGGTGGCTGTGGACCGGGTCGACTTCAGCTCGGCCCCAAACGAGTTCGTGGCTCTGGTCGGATCGTCGGGATGCGGGAAGTCCACCATCCTCCGCATCCTCGCCGACCTCGAGACGCCGAGCGAAGGCATCGCCCTGCTGCATGGGGCCTGGCCCTCGGTGGCTCGGGAGCGCCACGAGATCGGCATCGCGTTCCAGGACGCCGCGCTGCTGCCCTGGCGCTCGGTGGAGGGCAACATCCGCCTCCCGCTCGAACTGGCGGGACGTCAAGCCGACGCTAGGGCGATCGCCGACCTCATCGCGCTGGTGGGGCTGCGCGGCTTCGAGCGAGCCCGGCCAGCCCAGTTGTCGGGGGGCATGCGCCAGCGCGCCGCCATCGCCCGCGCCTTGGCGATCGAACCGAGGACACTCCTGCTCGACGAGCCGTTCGGCGCCCTCGACGAGCTCATGCGACAGAGGCTCAACCTGGGCCTGCTGGGGATCTGGACCGAGCGGCCCATGGCGGCCCTTATCGTCACCCACGCGGTGGCCGAAGCCGTCCTGCTGGCCGATCGGGTTGCGATCATGCGACCACGGCCCGGAGGGATCGCTGGCATCCTATCGATCGACCTGCCGCGGCCACGCACGCTAGACATGATGCGGACGCCCGCATTCCACACGCTCTGTGACCGTTGCAGCGAGATGCTCCTCGCCCAGGATGCCGAGGCTTTTGCGCCATGAGACTCCGGCCTTCGGGCGCCTTGGTGCCCCCCGCCTCGGCGCCGCGACCCGCCCTCCTCGGCAGCTTGTTCCTCCTCGCACTCTGGCAGACCGGCATAGGTCTGAGCCGCCTCGGCAACGGGACGATCCCGACCCCGATCGACATCCTGACGCAGATGATGACGGATGGCCCGGCGCTCTACGCCACCAACGCGCTGGACACGTTGCGCTCGGCAGCTCAGGGCTGGCTCTGGGGAAACGCGCTCGGGATCGTGCTGGCTGTGGTCGCCCTCCTCGTGCCGGTGCTGGAGCGTTTCCTTCTCGGCATCGGCGTCGTGAGTCTCTGCCTTCCCGTCGTCGCGATCGGCCCGGTGCTCGCCATCGTGCTCTCGGGCGATGCCCCGAGGATCGTCTTGTCCGCCCTGTGCGTAATGTTCACCACCCAGGTCGCTGCGACGCTCGGGCTGCGCAGTGCCGACCCGGCGGCGCTCGAACTCCTCCACGTATTCGGCGGACGACCGTCTCACCGACTGACTAAGGTACGCGTCTGGGCGGCCTTGCCCAGTCTCCTCGCAGGCATGCGCGTAGCGGCGCCGGCCTCGATCCTGGGATCGATCGTGGGCGAGTTGCTCGGGGCCGACAACGGCCTCGGGGTGCTGCTCATCGACTCTCAGCAGGCGCTGAACTACGCGAGGACCTGGGGCGTCATCGTCGTGGCGACCCTCGTTGCAAGCGGCGGATACGCGGCGACGGCTCTGCTGGCTCGGGTGGCCACCCCCTGGGCGCAAGACACGCAGGTCAACTTGGCCGCACACCTTGGCGGCACCGGCGACGAACTCCGCCGCGGCACGTCGGGCTCCATCGCCTCGAGGTTGGGCGAAGCGGTCCTGTTCGTGTTAGCCGCGCTGATCGCCTGGTGGGCGTTCTTGAGGCTTACCGGCGTGTCGCCCTTCATCGGCAAGGGTCCACTGGATGTCTGGGCCTATCTGACCGCCCCTTCCGGCAGCGCCGACAACCGTGCTGCGCTCGTCGCCGAGGCCATCGTATCGTTCCGCGACGGAACGATCGGACTCGTCGCGGGGACCACCGCGGCCGTTACCGCATCCGGCGTCCTCTCCGTCTGGCCGGCCCTCCGGCGCGTCCTCATCGGCCCCGCGATGGCGCTTCAGTCCATGCCACTGATCGCGATCACGCCCGTGATCGTCTTGATCTTCGGCCGCGGTCTCACGACGGTCGCAGTCGTGGGAAGCGTCGTCTGCTTCTTCCCAATGCTAGTGAACGTCACGCTGGCGCTCGCACGGGTGCCGCACGGCGCGCTGGACCTCGCCCGAGTCTACGGCGCCTCACCCTTGGCTATACTCCTCAAGGTCCGCCTGCCCTCGGCGCTTCCGTCGCTCTTCGCATCGCTTCGGTTGGCGGCGCCGCTCGCCGTGACGGGTGCCATGCTGGCCGAATGGCTGGCGACTGGCCAAGGCCTCGGCTATGCCATCCTGCAGGCCACCGTGACGTCCGACTACGATGGGCTTTGGGCCCGTGTGGTGATTGCGGTGATCCTCTCGCTGTCGCTGTACTGGCTGATTGGCTTGATCGAGAGAGCCGTTCACAGACTCTTCGTCTGCCGATGACCAGAGAGCGACTTTACGGTCTCGCTCTGCTATCTGCATGGAAGCTACCGTGGCTGAGACTCAGCTGGGTGCGCCACGGCTCGATTGCGGTCGGGGTAACCTCGGTCGAGGCCCACGACCTGCTTGGCTCAGCCATGCGGCCGAGAAGTTGCCCCCCTGCCCATAGATCTCGGGTGAACGATGACCCTGTCGTCGCGACGATCGAGCTCGCATCGACGCGACGACACGCACCTGCTCCACCCATGTACGAGTGAGGCTCGGGGGTTTATGGGCCTACAGTCCGACTTGCGCCGACGGTGCCGTTCGAAGCTCGGTGCGTCCGGCCGTCATCGCACGAACAAGTCAGGCGTGAGAGGTGCTCCGGGCGTGACGGAGTAGCGCTCGAAATCGACCGATCCAGAAGCGCGGAGGACGTCTTCATCGATGAAGAAGTTTCCGGTGCAGTGCTTGCCGTCACGGATCAAGACGGCATAGGCCGCATCGGCCATGATGTCCGGCGTCCGGCAGCCGACCGTGTCGACGCCGAGTGCTCCCATGGCGGCCGTTGCGATCATCGTCCTGGGCCAAAGTGCGTTGACGCCGATGCCGTAGGGGCGGAGCTCCTCGGCGAAGCCCAACACGCTCATGCTCATGGCGTACTTGGACATGGTGTAGGCGCAATGGTCGCCGAACCAGCGCGGGACGAGATCGAGCGGCGGCGACAGGGTGAGCACGTGTGGGTTGCTGGCTCGGCGAAGATCGGCGAAGCACGCCTTGGTCGTCGCGAAGGTGCCGCGGACGTTGATGTCGAACATCAGGTCGAAGCGGTTCATGGGCAGGTCCGAGGTCTTGGCGACGTTGAGCGCGCTCGCGTTGTTGACGAGGATGTCGAGGCTTCCGAAGCGCTCGACGGTGCGTGCAACGGCAGCGACGATCGCATCGTCGTCGCGGATGTCGATCGCGATGGGAAGCGCCTGACCGCCGCGTCTCACGATCTCTTGGGCGACCGAGTGGATCGTCCCCGGAAGCTTCGGGTGGGGCTTATCGGTCTTGGCGGCGATCACGATGTTGGCGCCGTCACCAGCTGCCCGCAGCGCGATGGCGCGGCCTATGCCACGGCTTCCACCGGTGATGAAGATCGTCTTGCCTGCGAGCGTCGTCATCGGCTCATACCTCCTCGTCAAGGTAGCGCTTCAGCAAAGCGAATTTCTGAGTCTTACCGGACGCGGTCTGTGGCATCTCCTCAACGAAGCGCCAGATGCGCGGCACCTTGAATGAGGCCAGCCGCGAGCGACAAAACGCGACGAGATCCTCCTCTCCAGAGGATCCGGCCAGCCTCAACCGGATGAAGGCGACCGCGACCTCGCCCCAATCGGCATCCGGGACGCCGACAACGGATGCGTCCGCGACCTCCGGGTGTTCGAATAGCACATCCTCGACCTCGCGCGGATAGATGTTCTCACCCCCGCGGATGATCATGTCCTTGAGGCGACCCTGGACACGGCAGTACCCGCTGTCGTCGATGGTGCCGAGGTCGCCCGTGTGCAGCCAGTTCTCGACGTCAAGGGCAGCACGGGTCGCCTCCGGCTGGTCGAAGTAGTCTCTCATCACGGAGTATCCGCGCGCCCAGATCTCGCCAATCACACCGACCGGGACGGTGTCGAGGGTCGTGAGGTCGACGATCTTGATATCGGTTCCTGCCATCGGAGGTCCCACGGTCAAGGCCCATTGGGGGTTCCGATCATCGGGTCGGGTGTGGGTCAGATAAGGCGAGGCCTCGGTCTGGCCGAAGCCGATCGCGACCTTGAGCCCGAGCGCCCCTGCCCTGCGCACAAGCTCCGGCGGGACCGGCGCTCCGCCGAGCGTGGTGACGCGCCATGTCGACAAATCGCGCCGGCCGAGACTCGGGTGATCCAGCATGCGGCCGAGGATGGTCGGCACGCTGAGCATCACCGTTCCGCGCTCCCTCTCCAACAGGGCGAGAGCCGACTCAGGGTCGAAGTGTCGTAGCAGGACGTGGCTGCCACCGGTCTGCAGGGCTCCCAGCGTGGCGAGCCCGCAACCGGCCGTGTGAAACATCGGCATCGGGTTTATCCAGACGTCCCCTACCCCGGCGCCGATCGTCTGCGCGTAGATGCGCGCGTTGTTCGCGATGCCCCGATGGGTGAGCCGCGCACCCTTGGGAGTGCCCGTCGTACCGGACGTGTATTGGATTTGAGCGACGTCTCGCGACCCCACGGACGGAAGCCTTCGATTCGTCTGCGCCCCCACGAACTGCTTTAAGGAGGAGAGCGCGACGACCTCGCGGAGATCCGGCAGTTCCCCCCGGAGACCACCCACGACTTCCATAAGGTCCCGCTCTCGAAACCTATCCTGGACGAAGAGCCCCCGGCATCGCGACTGCCTGAGGACGAATGCCAATTCCTTGCCGAGGAACGCTGGATTGGCCGTCACCAGCGTCAGGCCGGCAAGCGCGGCACCGAACTCCAGGAGTATCCACTCGGGACAGTTAGCGGCCCAGATCGCGACATGGTCGCCTGGAGAGAACCGGGTGAGCAGAGCTCGCGCGGTACGCTCGGAGATGGACAGCAGGTCCGCGAACGTCCATCGCTCCCCGTCTTCGAGCAGAGGGTCACCATCGACGAATGCGACACGATCGGGCCATTTCGACGCCGCTGTTCGCAGGGCGTCGCCGATCGTGACGTCGAGTATCGGCTCCGATCGATCCCCGATTACGTGAGACAACCCGGGAACCGGCATTCGGTGCGTGTGCATCATCTTTCGACTCTCAGAGGCGCAGTCGTCCGGGCGCTCGATCCAGTCGCCAACGAAGTGTCACGGCGAGTACACTTCTTGCGCTCGTTCACGGATGCGTCACGACGAGACAGTGTCAAGGCGACGATCATGTCGTGCCCCTACACTCGTTTCTCGAGGTGAACCCAATACACGACACGAGTTTCGTTGCCGTTACGTCCGACAATCTTCAGGTTACGATCGAAACGGCTTCTGATGTCGAGACGCGTCGTCGCGAGTTCCAAGACGGCTTCCGCGGCGATAGCCGGTTGCACGCTCAGGGGGCGGTGTTCGCTCCTGGAGGCGAAACCAAGTCTCCCTGTTGTCTGGCGATCCGTGGGTCGCCACCGCGGAATCGACGTGCCGATGTCGGCACGCTTGCTGGGCTTCCGCGCATGGTTCGCGGAGTCGAAGTCATGCGAGGACTGCCGCGAGGAAAGGGAACGCGTCCACCTGCCTATGGTCTCCACGGGCGGCCCTACCTTCGCTTTCGTCAGGGACTTACGGCAAGGCTGACCTCACCCTATGGGCCTCATTCAGGCTAAAGGGTCGGCGTCCGCGACCGTGACTGGCTCGATGGATGCATCACGATCCGCGACGCGCCCAGGCCGTCCAATCCCCTCCCCGACTCGCGTGGCGACGACAACCGCCTTTGGAGGCGACGACGCGTCGGGAGGTGGAGGCGCTACGGGCTGCCTTGAAGCTTCACTGTCGTGCTATCCCCGCGACGTCGGCCGCCAGTGCGGCGGCGCCAGTTCGAATCCCTGGAAGCGAAACCGCGGCGCGACCGTGCAGCCGACCAGCGTCCAGGCGCCGAGGCTCGCCGCCGTCTGCCAGCACTGGGCCGGAACGACGATCTGCGGGCTCTGCCGGGCCCGGATATCGGGGCCGAGATGGTGGGCCGAGGCGTCGTGCCCATTGGGCGACAGGGTAATGACCAGCGGCGCGCCTGCGTGAAAGTGCCAGACTTCTGCGGCGTCGACCCGATGCCACTCCGAGACCTCGTCGCCCGCCAGTAGGAACAGGATGGCGGTCGAGACGGATCGGCCCTCGGCATCCTGGCGCGGATCGCGGAAGGTCTCGCGATAATGGCCACCTTCCGGATGGGGCGCGAGGTCGAGCAGGCGGACGACCTCGCGAGCGGAGAGCGCCGCGATGTCGCTCACGCCTTGTTCTTCCTCTCGCGCAGCACGGCGAAGACCTCGGCGGGATCACCGCCCGGCCGTCCGGCGGCCTCCTGGACGGCCGGTTCCGCGCAGCGCAGGAACGGGTTCGAGGCGAGTTCCTGCGACAGGGTGGTGGGCAGCGTCGGCTTGCCCTCGGCCCGCAGTCGCTCGACCTCCCGGGCGCGGTCGCGCAGCACGGCGTTGTCGGGCTCGACCGTGGACGCGAATTTGGCGTTGGAAACTGTATATTCGTGGCCGCAGTAGATCTGGGTCTCGCCCGGCAGCTGCGACAGTTTCAGCAGCGAGTCCCACATGGTGCCGAGCGGCGTCTCCATCACGCGACCGCAGCCGAGCGAGAACAGCGTGTCGTCGGCGAAGAGGACGGCGGCCTCCTCGAACCAGTAGACGACGTGGCCCGCCGTATGGCCGGGCGTGGCGATGACCTTGGCACCGAGATGGCCCACCATGACCTCGTCGCCTTCGTTGACGCCGAGATCGACCCCGCCGATCTTGGTGGCTTCCGCGGCGGGCGCCACGACGCGAACCTCGGGGAACTTGGCCTTGAGAGCCGGAATGCCGCCGACATGGTCCCCATGGTGATGCGTCACCAGGATGTCGGTGAGGCTCCAGCCGGTGTCCGCCAAGGCTTTCAGGACGGCCCCAGCCTCCGGGGCATCGATGGCGGCCGTGGCTCCGGTGGCCGAATCGTGCACCAACACGCCGTAGTTGTCCGAAAGGCACGGGAACTGGTTGAAAAGGGCCGTCATGATCCGTCCTCGACTACGGCGCGCGTCCTTCGAGCTTCGACACGCACGAACACTTCGACAGTGCGAGCCACCTTCGAGGCCCGTCAGGTCGCGGTTTCGCTCTACATCGTCGCAGCATCGGCCGCACGGGATAATGTGCCACCCGGCGGTGCGCTCACCGGACCGGCGTTGGGCTACCCAGTTCGCGCATACCGCTGCTACCTGGGAGGGGTATGACTGCCGAGGCCCTCGACCAAGCTCTCACGAGCCGTCCGGCACCGTGATTCCGCGTATACTCGGTTCGACTCGGACGTGAGACGAACGGAAGGCTCGTCGGCCGACTACAGCAGGTCCGACCATTCACCATCACGGTTCCAAGCGTGCCGTGGTTAGCGTTCCTGGTCGCCGGCGGTAGCGCAGGCGCGGCGAGCTTCCGTCGACGGACCCCGGGTAGACCCACCATGAAAGCTCGCAAGTCGATTCCAGCGACGATCGACGCGAAACCGGCTGGACTCCCATCGTTCCCCGGCAGCGGGTCGGAGGCGGCTCTGAGTACCTGGGTCGCGGTTTCGGCGATCCTCCTCGTAGCTCTCGACCTACGGCCCGGCATCGTCTCGGTCGGCCCGATCCTGCCATCCATCAGCGAGGAGTTCGGGCTCTCTCACGCCGCGGCGGCGTTGCTGACCACCATTCCTGACTCCTGATGGGGCTCCTCGCGCTGCCGACGCCCTGGCTCGTGCGGCGCTTCGGACGCGATCCCGTCCTGCTCGGAGCCCTTCTGCTACTCTGTGTCGCGACCCTGGGCCGTTCGCTTTCGGCGGACGTCACCACCCTGCTGCTCGCGACGGCCGGTGTGGGTGCTGGGATCGCGATCGCCGGCGCCTTGATGGCCGGCTTCGTCAAGGCCCGCTTTCCCACGAAGGCGGCCATGATGATGGGGATCTACGCTACGGCGCTCTCGCTCGGGAGCACGCTGTCGGCCGGAGCGACCGGTCCCGTCGCCGCCAACTTCTAGGGTGGCTGGCGGCTCGCCTCCGGCATGTGGAGCCTCCTTGGCACCTTCGCCATCCTAGGCTGGATGGGGGTCGCCGTCCGCGAACGCCGGCATCGTTCGTCGGTGGGCTCCCCGCGCTCGTCGATGTACCGGCTGCCGCTCGAAAACCGCACGGCCTGGCTCGTGGCACTCTTCTTCGCCTGCGACAACTTCCTGTTCTACGCCCTTCTCTCGTGGACGGCTCCGATGTTTCGGGAGTACGGGCTGTCGCCGACGGCGGCAGGCCTCGTGCTCGCGAGCTTCACGGCCGCTTTCATGTGCGCGAACCCCGTGTTCGGTTGGCTCAGCAAGTCGGAGGACCGTCGCGGGTGGCTTGCGGTCTGCGGAGCGCTGACGGTCCTCGGCCTGGTCCTGCTCGCGGTCGCGCCCACCGCAGCGCCTTTCGTCTTCGTCCCCGTTTGCGCGTTTGGTCTCGGCGGGTTCACGCTCGGGATGACGCTGCCGCTCGACAATACTCACGACGTCGAAGAGGCTAACGTGTGGAACGCGTTCGTCCTGACGGTGGGCTACATCATCGCGGCCGGAGGTCCCCTGCTGGTCGGATCGGTTCGAGACTCGACCGGCGACTTCAGGCCGTCGATCTGGTTGCTCGTCCTGGTCGGCGCGATGATGCTGTTCCTGTGCCCCTTCCTGCGGCCGCACCATCATCGGTCTTGAAACCGCGGCGAACGCCCCGCATGGGAGAACGCCGAGCCCGTCGGGCCTCGCCACGTCTCGCCGGCCCCGATGGCCGGGAGATCTGTGCCGTCGAGCGCCCGCAAGTCGATTTCGTACTCGTCATCCGTCGACGCGCTGCCTGCGTGCGTGCCGAGCCGGAGCTAGCTGTCAGCCAACATGGGGTGTCCTCAGGACAGCGAGATCCGGGAGCCGATTGCGATCGCCCCCGCTTGGATGACCTCTGCGTAGACGCCCATGTCGACGTGGCCGAGTTGCTCCATCAGCAGCCGCGGGACGGGAACGTCCCGCCTGGCCGTCGTCGGGTTGACCTCGGTGGCGGCACACCGCCGCGTGCGACGCAGGATCCGCAGCCGTGCGGCTCCGACCACGATCTCCTGGCCGATCATGTCCATCTCTCGATAGGCGGGCAGCCCGTCGAAGTAGAGGTTGGCTCGAAACCGAAGGGGGTCGAGCGGAGTGCCGGCTCTCGCCTCGAAATCCCGGACGGTGGCGAGATTAATGAGAGAGACAGCGTTCATCAACTGGATGGAATGGACGCTAATGTCCGTGAAGCGGTTCTCGCCG
The DNA here is from genome assembly GCA_050920985.1 of Janthinobacterium lividum. GTDB lineage: Bacteria > Pseudomonadota > Alphaproteobacteria > Rhizobiales > Beijerinckiaceae > Lichenihabitans. The sequence goes on from JBPBQY010000071.1 coordinate 48,955, forward strand.
CCGATCGCGATCGAGGGCTCGCGGCCGTCGCGCAAATCGAACATGTCGGCGAAGAAGCGCACGACGGCTGCGCGCCCCGCCTCGGTCTCGAGGTCCTCCGAAAGGACCTGCCGTCCCTGGATGCGCACATCGAGGATCTTCGTGTGCGTGTCGAAGACGGTCGACAGCTCCGCCAGCCGCTCCTCGCGCACGAGAACGATGAAGCGCGTCTTCGGCATGGGTCGGTAATCGGCCGGGTCGTACCCGCTGTCGAAGCGAGCCAGGCCATAGACGCGATCGAAGGGGAAACTTTCGCCGATAGCGAGGCGGACGTGGTCGAGCGCCTGCGCGCTCAGGCCCTTCACGGGGTAATGGTACAATCCACGGACTTCGAGCGACATCGACGACCTCTCTTAGACTGCTCGATGGCTCGTCCCCTCACGACGGGGGTCGAATGCGGGCCACCTCCGCGAGGGAAACGGATACACCATCCTACCTTAGACTACCGTGGCCGGAACCGATCGGGGTCAGGGGTGCGCGCCGGGGTGACGGTCAGAGCGTACACCTCTGTCCCGATCCAGTATCCCGATCCAGTATGAAGAGGAGCAGGCCGATGCCTGAAGACGTCCGACGCTCTGCCGTCGAGCTTGCGACACCCGACGATCTCCGCACCATCCTCGAATGGCTGAAGGCGGAGCACAGGCGCGACCACGGCATCGGCTTTTGGGTCAACCGTCGCATTATCTCCGAAGCTCGGGAGAACGGGGATCTCTGGGTCATCCGGCAGGATGGCTAGGCTGTGGCTTTCCAGGTCGGTACCTATGCGGCCGACATCGCCTGCGTCCGGCAGGACTGGCACCGCCGCGGCCTCGGCAAGATTCTGCTTGAGGCGTCGATTGCTCGCGCCTACCGGGACGACTTCAACGTACTGATGGGCGAGTGTTCACCGGTTACATCGCTGCCATTCTGGCTGGCCCAGGGCTTCGATCGCTACGGCGACATTGGGGAGTGGCAGCCGGTACTGGTGCGCCGCGTGCTCCCACGTCGTCACGAGTTGCCGGCCGGCCGACCGCTCGTCGACGTCGTCGTCGGCTTCTACCCCGAAGCGGTGACCTATGGGCGGCTCGCCCACATGCTCGCGCCCATCGCGGAGCACAGGCTTAGAGGGGGGTTGCTGGCCGACGGCGCGATCCAGCTCGAGCGCCGAGTCATAGGCCTAACCGACGACGAGCCCGACCGCAAAGACCTCGCCGTTCGAATAGAGGTCGACGGCGTCGAGCGCTGTTTCGGCAAGGCCAAGCATGCCGGTGCCGTCGCGGCCGGCGTTCGTCGCGGGCGCGACTATGCCAGCTTCCACATGGACCGCCTCGAGCCACCGGTGATTTGACGTGGGGCCTCGCCCGAGCAAGCGCGGCGCGTCGTCGGGTCCCGACGTCGAGCCGGTGTTACGCCCCACACCCTCGCCAACACGGGGCGTCGTCATCGCGAGTGGTCTCGCGCTCGGTCGTGAAGCCGACGACCGCCAAGCGCCCACGCCGGATGTAGCGCCGCTGCCGGACACCGTCCTGGATGCCCTGGCGGCGATCGCGCGGGACATGCGCGATGTTTCGCGCGAGTGCTTCGTCGACCGGGCGGAGCTGCTGTTCTGGCTCCGCCGCATGGCAGGGCGCGTCGACGGCATGTCGGCGCTCCGGATGACGCTGTCGCCGCCGCGGCCAAAGCGGTCGCCAACGCCCGTGAGCCACGATCTGGCGCCGCCGTGTTCGGGCCATCAACCACGCGAGCAGGGGCTGCTACGCGTGTGGTCACGAGCCGGCGCGGTCGCCAGGTTGCCGTCGAGTCTCGCCGGGCGCGGGATCAGGGGCAGATCGAAGTGCCGTGGTGGTGCCATGGCGGAACGTCGTGTGCAGGGATCTACAAAGTCTGCGTCATGTCATGGCTCTTCTACAGCTTCATAACGCTCAGATCATGAGCCGAGGCTCTAGTCGCGTCCAGGTTGCCCTTCTGCGAGTCCTCGAGGATGAGCACCGTCCCTTGACCACTCACGATCTCTCTGCCTCGCGCTGGGGCTCGAGCCGAAGGAGGGGCGGCCTCGTGGTGCCGACCAACGCCGAGACGACCACGGTACGGAGGGCCCTTGGCGCTCCGCCGCGCCGGCCGGGTCTTCGAGTGCGGTCGCCGTCCGGCGGTCCCGACTGGGCGTCCCGTACCGGGGCGGAGCAGATGCGGCTTGGATCCTATAGAACCGAGACCCTCGAGCTCTGGCCCGATACCCCGACCTTGCGCCTCTTGCCGATCGCTCCCCACCTCCGGAAAGGTCTGACGATGGGCTACGGACAATAGAGCTCGACGGCTGGGCGATCGAGGTCGTGGACCGCACGCTCGGCGACGCCGGCGCCTGCGCATATGGCGCGACGAAGGACTAACTCCTCAAGAGCCACGAGGGTGATGACGAACCCATCTACGACAGGCGCCTCCCCTACTACCCGGTCACACGCGCCGCGACGCTCGTGGAGATCCGTCTCTTCGAGGCGAAGCAGCGTCAGATCGTCGAGGAAGAGTTGATGTGGGGCGGCCAGATCGACATGACGAAGAGTTTGCCTTCATCTCACCGAAGTCTAACGCGGTGGGGAGGAGCGCTTACCGAAAACGACGCGGTTCGGCATGTCGTCTTGGCTGCTGATTCCTGCGCTTCGCTCTCGTAAGGCACGTTGAATCGCTTCGTCGATGCTGGACGAGGTCGGTTGCACGTCCTCGTCATGGGCTACCGAGGCCTGTGGAGAGCTCTTCGGCTCCGACGCGGCATGGTTGCCGCCCATAACGGCGCGCTTTTGCGCTTCGAACTCCTCTGTCGTCAGCAGGCCCTCCTGGCGCAGCTCGGCCAGCTTGCGGAGTTCGTCGGCCATGGAGAAAGGAGCTTGCGGAGCTGGACCGCTTCCTCCGATCTCCGAGACACCGACCTTGAGCATGATGTGATTGCAGGCCTGCCGGAAGAGGTCGGCCTGCCCTCGGCTATTCAGTCCAATCGAGTTCGGCGCTTCACTGGCGTTGGCTTCGGTTCCGTGCAAGCGCCAGGCACTCTTCTTTGTGTGTTGGTTGCCACCGGTCAGGACCTCGAACACGCGCCACATAATGCCAAAGTTGACGTCGACGCTGCTGATGTTCCTATAGGGCGCCTGGAAGAGCTTCGTTCCGAAAGTCGCCCCAGCCATGATTCCCGTCTTCAGGATGATGACGCGGCGATCGGTGCAGATCAGTGCCTCCTTGGCCTGACCCCTGAGCTTGATCTCGATGACTTCATCGGCCGCAAGCAGATCCCGCAATCGCGACTCCAGCGATCTTGGAACGTCCAGGATGAGGTTGCTCGGCACGCTAGCGCTCCATTGTGCGCAAGGCGTAGATCACAATCTGTAATCGAGGTTTAAGCGACATCGTTAAAACGCGTGAGTTCCCTCAGAGAGAGACCGGAGACCGGTGACGTCGCCCGTCGGCGGAAGCTACTGCAGAGCGCTCGGGAGGCGCTCGCCATCGCGACAGGCGAAGTGAGCCCGCCTGAGTGACATGCCGGTCCTGTCTTGTCCGAACTGCGGCACTGCCGTATAAATCTCCTAATGCACTCGGTTCTCACGACCCCGACGTTCGAGCGGCAGGCCACGGCTGCCAAGCTCGAAGAGGACGAGATCGAAGATATCATTGCCTACCTCGCCGCCAACCCCAGGTCCGGTGCCCTGATGCGGGAGACAGGCGGAGCCAGGAAGGTCCGGTTCGAGGGAAACGAGGGTGGCAAGTCGGGCGGGTACCGCAGGATCCACTACTTCGGCGGAAACGACGTGCCGGTGTTTCTCCTCGGCCTCATCGACAAGTCTGGGAAGCAGGCGAACCTGACTGCTGCGCAGGAGAGGTTGTTGGCACACGCTGCCGAAGATCGCCGATTCCCACCGCGCTGAGGCTGCGCGCAAGGCCGCCGAGATGAAGAGAGGTCAATGATGTCGGATTTCGGTGAAGAGCTGCTGCAGAGCGCCAACGAGGCGCTCGCGATCGCCAAGGGCGAAGCGGAACCCGCTCGAGCCTTTGTCCCGCCGCCGGTCGACGTCCAGGCGATCCGGAAGCGCACGGGCCTGACCCAGGTCAGGTTCGCTAAGAGCCTGACCCAAAAGGATCATAATCCCGTCCTGGTTGTGTGATTCAGGACGGCCGATCGATACGGGTTGGGTGGCTATGTGGACTGACGAGCATCGGAAGACGTACTGCCGCGAGGGTAGTGGTTTGCCGAGCAATTTGACGGATCCGGAGTGGATAGTGCTGCAACCGTTGATCCCGGATGCAATGCCCGGTGGTCGACCGCGTAAGACCGATATGCGGCTGGCGATGAACGCGATCCTGTATCTTCTCCGAACCGGCTGCCCTTGGCATTATCTGCCGCGGGACGGATTTCCCCCGCGCTCGACGGTCTACAACATCTTTCGCAAGATCCAGGCCGATGGAACGTGGAACAGCATCTGGGATCAACTTTACCCGATGCTGCGGGAGCGTGAGGGCCGTGAAGGGTCCCCATCGGCTGCAATCATTGACAGCCAGACGATCAAGTCGGCAGAAAAAGGGGGTCCAAAGCACAAGCGTCGACCCCCAAAGCACCCGACGCAGTGGGTTAGGACGCCGGAAAGAAGGTAAAAGGCCGTAAGATCCACTCGCTCGTCGACACACTCGGCCTTCCGATCCGTCTTGTTGTCCACTCGGCCGGCATCCAGGACCGTGACGGAGCCGCACTGCTCTTCGAGACGATCAAACGTCGCTTCCCATGGCTCGAATGCGTCTTTGCGGATACCGGGTACAACGCGCAACAAACCTACGAGGCCGCTTGTGACGGCTCTCTCCGCCTCGAAATCGTTCGGCGCAATCCAAATGCCGTCGGCTTCGAAGTCATCAAGAAACGATGGGTTGTGGAGCGGACCTTCTCCTGGTTCGGGCGAAATCGACGCCTCGCCAAGGATTTCGAGAACCTCGCCGCCACCTTGCTGGCCTTCGTGACACTCGCCGCCATCCAGTTCGGAATCAGGAGACTCGCGCGATCGTAGGCTTTTGAGTCAGGCTCTTAGCAATGCCTGTCCAGAGGTCATTTTGATGCCAGGCCTGACCGCAGCCCTGCTCAGGCGGCGAATCTGATCGACGGGGCCGAACCCCTCACATTGAGGTTGCCCCGGATTGATGGACACCGATGATTCTTTCGCACGAGGTTTTCCGCTATGCCCAAGACACCGCCCGCCTTACGCGCCGGAGTTCCGGCAACAAAAGGTGGATTTGGTTCGAGCCGGCCGCGATCCTCAGGATCTCGCCCGTGAGTTCGAGCCGTCCGCCCAGGCCATCCGGAACTGGGTGGCCGATGTTGACCGCCGGGATGGCCGGCGAGAGCCGAAGCTGGCAACTGTCGACTCTGCCCTGACAGCGACGGAGCTTGACGAACTCGCTCGCCTGCGCCGTGAGAACAAGCAGCTGCGGCTGGAGCGCGACATCCTCTCTCGAGCGGCAGGCTGGTTCGCGCGGGAGGCCGGCGTCGTGCCCCCGGGCTCTTCGCAATGATGAGCGCGAACCAGGCCGCCTTTCCCGTAGCCGTGATGGCCCGCGTCCTCGGCGTGTCGAAGGCCGGGTTCTGTGCTCGCGCGGGTGCAGGATGTGCACGTGGCATGGCGCGACACCTATGGGGCGCCGCGGGTCCATGCCGCCCTGCAGGCCCAGGGTGTAGCGCGACAATCAGGATGGTTTGGCGCATTGCCTCGCCGGAAACGTTGCCGGATGCTGACCCGTTGCTTCACCAGATTGTTCCCTGAAGGGAGCGGTCAGGGAGGCGTCCGGTGAGGATGGTCAGCATGGCGACGCGCGACGAGGTTCTGGCGGTTCTAGCCCGCCGCTATGAGGGGGCGAACCATCAGGATCGAGGACGCATCCTGGACGAGTTGGTGGCCCTGACAGGCCAACATCGCAAGCACGCGGCCCGGGTGCTCAGGGGCGGGACGCCGACGACGCGAACCGGGCCCAGGCCGGGTCGGCGGCTCTATGACGATGGGCCCGGCAGGCGCTGATCGTAGTCTGGGAAGCGGCGGATCGGATCTGCGGCAAGCGGCTGAAGGAACTCTTGCCCACCCTGCTCGGCGCCATGGGCCGACACGGCCATCTCGATCTGAACGAGACCGTACAGGGACGTCTGCTGGCGATGAGCGCCGCCACGATGGATCGGGCGCTCGTCGACACGCGGGCTACCGCGGGACGCAAGCGCCGTCGCTCCACACCTTCCTCAGCGGTCAAGCGCTTGGTGCCGATCAGGACCTTCGCGGACTGGGGAGATCCCGCGCCCGGCTTCGCCGAAGCCGACCTCGTGCAGCACAGTGTACCGAACGCGCGGGGCAGCTTCCTGTACACGCTGGTGGTAACCGATATCGCCACCGGTTGAACGGAGTGCGCTCCGCTTCTGGTGCGCGAGCAGGTTCTGCTCACGCGCGTGCTCGACGAGGTGCGCAAGACGTTGCCGTTCCCGTTGCTCGGCTTCGACACGGATAACGACAGCGTATTCATGAATGAGACGATCCGCAGCTACTGCGCTGAAGCCGGGGTGGAGTTCACGCGGTGCCGACCCTACCGCAAGGACGATCAGGCCTGGATCGAGCAGAAGAATGACGCCGTCGTTCGCCGTACTGTCGGTTACAGGCGGTACGAGGGACTGCAGGCTGCGTCTGTCCTGGCTCGTCTTTACAAATCGATGCGCTTCTACGTGAACCACTTCCAGCCGTCGTTCAAGTTGCAGGGCAAAGAACGCGACGGCGCGAAGGTCCGTAAGACGTATCACAAGCCGAAGACGCCCGATGAGCGACTGATCGGCGCTGCGCGGACCACCGACGAATTACGTCGGAAGCTCGAAATTGTGCACGCCGGGCTCGATCCCGTGGCGCTGCTGCGCGACATCCGCGTTGCAGGCCGAACTCGTCACCCTGGCCGACCAGCCCGTTCCGGACGGAGCGGAACCGCCGACGGCGCCCTCGCTCGAGCAGTTCCTGACGGGACTTCGCACCGCCTGGCAGGACGGCGAGGCGAGGCCGACCGCCCGGAAGAAACTGGCGGCCAAGCGAGGGCGGCGGCGGCCCGACCCTTTGGCAGCCGTGACCGATAGATTGCGGGTGTGGTTCGAGGCCGAGCCGTTCCGGACGTCACGGGAGTTGTTGCAGCGGCTGATGGCCGAGCATCCAGACACGTTCACCCCGGGGCAGATTTGAACCGTGCAGCGCCGCCTCAAGGATTGGCGTAGCGACGTGGCCCACAAGCTCGTGTTCGGCGACGGGGAGCTTGCAACCGACGTCCTGCCGAACAACGAACAGGCCACCTCGCCAGCGAGGACCGTGTCGTGAAGGAGCGCCCGAGATCGACGCATTTTGGCAGGGGCCCGTTCACGCCCTCCAGCCCGACGCCTGCGGCGCCCCGCTGCGCCCCGCTGCGCGGCTTCGGGGCTGGACCGCGTGCCCGTTCCCATGCCGTGGCGAGGCCGATCCCACACGCCGAGCACTCGATTACGGCAACGACAATCACCGGTTCGGAAACATTTCCGAATGAGGCAATACGTGCTGTCATCTTGATCGTCGCGCTGCACCCAGGGCGAGCGGCACGGCCGCAAGCGCATCGCTCGGCTGATGCGCTTGGGCGGCCTGGTCGGAGCCTGTCACCGCACGGGCGGCCCCACCACGACGCGACGCGACCAGGAGGCTCAGCCGGCACCCGACCTCGTCGACCGCAACTTCAAGGCCCAGGCGCCCGACCAGCTCTGGGTGGCCGACATCACCGATGTGCCGACGATGAGCGGGTTCCTGTATCTG
>JBPBQY010000004.1:0-56767 GCA_050920985.1 Janthinobacterium lividum
CGTATTCACACCTCTCGAAAACCGCGACGCCGGCCATCTCCCCTCTCCCTTGTGGAGAGGGGTAAGGGGTGAGGGTCGGGAAGAGCGAGCAAGGTGGCCTTGGCTCCGGAACCCGCATGATGGAAGTACGTCGCGACCCTCACCTCCAGCTCCTCTCCACAAGGGAGAGGGGAGCCCCGCCAGAACACCGCCGAGATGTGTGAATCCAGTAGCCACAAGGGAGAGGGGAGGCGGCCGGCGTCGAGCTAGCCCCGGAAGAGCGGTCTTGGTAGCCGTATGACAGACCCCGATCCGGATCCTGGCGCTCCCGCGGACCCCCTCGCCTCGCGCTGGCAGCCACTCGCGCTTGGCGAGGCCGAGTGTCTGGCCGAGACGCTCTACGGCGTCGCGGGCCGCGCCACGCGGATGTCGAGCGAGCGCGACGAGACCTTTCGCCTTGATGCCGCGGATGGACGCCGCTTCACCCTGAAGGTCGCCAATCCCGCCGAGGACCCAGCGGCTCTGGCCTTCCAGGACGATGTGCTGCGCTTTCTCGCCGAGACCGCGCCGGACCTCCCCGTCCCCCGCATCGTGCCCGCCCTGGCCCTATCATCACCGCCCGACGGTTCTCGCCGCATCGTCCGACTGCTGACCTATCTCGATGGACGGCAGCTCCACGAGAGGCAACCCTCCATGGAGACGCTTGAACACCTCGGGCGCATGCTGGCCGCCCTTGGTCTGGCGCTCGCCGCCTGCCCGCACCGCCCGCCGCCGATCCGGCTGGCCTGGGACCTCAGCCATTTCCCCGACCTCGCAGACCGCCTCGACATCGTCGGGCCGGAGCGCCGGCCGCTGGTCGGCGCCGTTCTGTCGGACTATGCCGAGCGCGTCCTCCCCCGGCGCGACGAGCTGGCGCGGCAGATCATCCACAGCGACTTCAACCCCTACAATATCCTGGTCGACGAGGCGGAGCCTGCTCGCGTCGCGGGAATCATCGACTTCGGCGACATGGTCGAGGCGGCCCGCGTCTTCGACCTCGCGATCGCGGCCGCCTATCACTTGTCGGGCGAGGACTGGCGCGACCGGCTCGCCGCGGTCGTGCGCGGCTACGGCGCTCTCAGGCCGCTGACGGACGACGAGGTCGCGGTCCTGCCGGTGCTGATCCGGGCGCGGCTCGCCACGTCGATCATCATGGGGGAATGGCGAGCCTCCCTCCATCGGGAGAACCGCGACTACGTCCTGCGCAACCACGCCGTCGCGCTCCGGGGGCTGATCAACCTCTCCGGAGCATCCGAAGGCCACGTCGAGGACATCCTGATGCAAAGCCGCGAGGGCTGACGCCGATGAGCATGATCAACGCCTTCTCACCCGGCGATGCCGCGAGACTCGGCGAGCGGGAGCGGCACCTCATCGAGCGACGCGAGCGGGTCCTCGGCCCCGCCTACCGGCTCTTCTACGAGCGGCCGCTTCACTTCGTCCGGGGCGAGGGCGTGTGGCTCTACGACGAGGACGGCCACGCCTATCTCGACGCCTATAACAACGTGGCGTCGCTCGGGCACTCCCATCCGGGCGTGGTGGAGGCCATCGCGCGCCAGAGCGCCACGCTGAACACCCACACCCGCTACTTGCACGAAGCGGTGATCGCCTATGCGGAAGAGTTGACGGCGACATTTCCGGCGCCGCTGAGCCAGGCGATGTTCACCTGCACGGGCAGCGAGGCCAACGATCTCGCGATCCGCATCGCCCGCCATGTCACGGGCGGCACCGGCATCGTGGTGACGGACCTCGCCTATCATGGCGTCACCAGCGCCGCCGCCGAGATCTCGCCCTCGCTCGGGGCTTCGGTCGACCTCGGCGCGCATGTCCGCACCGTGCGAGCACCCGACAGCTACCGGACCGGCGCCGAGGAGGCGGGCACGCGCTTCGGCCGGGACGTCGCGGCGGCGATCGCCGATCTCCAGCGGCACGGCATCAGGCCGGCCCTGCTGATCGTCGACACCATCTTCTCGAGCGACGGCGTCTTCCCCGACCCCAAGGGGTTTCTGGCGCCTGCCGTCGACGCCATTCACGCGGCCGGCGGCCTCTTCGTCGCCGACGAGGTGCAGCCCGGTTTCGGCCGCACCGGCGAGGCGATGTGGGGCTTCGAACGCCACGGGGTCGCGCCCGACATCGTCACCTTGGGCAAGCCCATGGGCAATGGCTACCCCATGGGCGGCCTCGTGGCGCGGCCGGACGTGCTGGCGGAGTTCGGGCGACGGATCCGCTACTTCAACACCTTCGGCGGCAACCCCGTCGCGGCCTCGGCCGGTCTCGCGGTGCTGGCGGCGATCCGCGACCAGCAGCTTCAGGCCAATGCCGCCGAGGTCGGCGCCTATCTGCGCCGCGGCTTCGAGGACCTGGCGCGGGACTTCCACCAGTTCGGCGACGTGCGCGGCACGGGGCTCTTCATCGGTGTCGAGATCGTCTCCGACCGTGACACCAAGACCCCCGATGCCCGAGCCACGAGCCGCTTGGTGAATGGGATGCGCGAGCGGCGCGTGCTCATCAGCGCCTCGGGCCCCCATGCCAACGTCCTCAAGATTAGACCGCCGCTCGTCTTCTCGCGCGCCGACGCCGACACGCTACTCGCGGCCACGCGCGACGTCATGGAGGCGACGTGACCCGAGGAACGACTGCGAAGGCGCCCCAACGCCGGCGATGCCCCGGAGCCAGTCCGGCACCACGGCTTATGCAGGCGGGCATGGGCCAAGCTCCATGTCCGGCTCGCCGAACCAGCGCGACGCGGCCTCGGCAGCGTCCTCCTGCTCGACACCCTGCTCCCTCGCCCAGGCGACAATGCCGTCGGGCCGGATCAGGATTGCGTCGAGGCCCAGCCGGTCTTTGACCTCGCTCGCCACATAGGTGATGCGGCCCTCCCAGCGACGAGCCAGCTGGCCAAGCGGCGCGCGGGTGTCGAAATCCAGGAACAGGCCTTCACCGCTCCGGAGGAGCTCGGCAAGCCTTCTTCCGTCGACCAGTGCGAAGTCGGGTGCGCTTCGGCCGGCGAGTGGGTGGGAGCCGCAGACGTCATGGCGGAGCGCCGTCCCCCAGACGCGCGTGGCGAAATAGGTCGCGCCGTCGCGCGTCTCGATCAGATCACGCAGGATCGCTTCGAGGGCGCGAGAGCTCCGGCTCGGGCGCATGAGCGCCACCTGAGCGCGCGACCAATCGAGAACCTGCGCCCCGACGGGATGCCGTTCGGCCGAATAGCTGTCGAGCAAGCCCGCCGGCGCCATCCCGCGAACGGTCGCGGCAAGCTTCCAGCCAAGGTTCAGCGCGTCGCCGATTCCGAGGTTGAGACCCTGTCCGCCCAAAGGCGAGTGCGTATGCGCGGCATCGCCGGCGAGCAACACCCGACCTTTGCGGTAGGCTTTGGCCTGGAAGGCGCGATCCGTCCAGGTCGTGGCCAGATTCAGGGCCGTCACCGTAACGACGGTGCCGGAGACGCGGCGGAGCACCGCCTCTACATGATCGCGCGTGAGCGGGCGGGTCCGATGACAGGCACCGCCGTCGTATTCGACCATTCCGATTACGCCCGGCGGCGCGAACATATACATGCCGTTCGGTGTGTAGTGGCGACCTGGCATCAGCGTCTCGGCGTCCTGCAAGGCGACATCGACCGAATAGCCGGTGAATTCGGGATCGGTGCCGACGAAATCGAAGCCGCCGTGCTTGCGGATGGTGCTGCGACCACCGTCGCATCCGACCAGCCAGCGGCCGCGGATGATGTCGCCACCCACCTGAATCCTGACCTCGTCGTCCCGCTGCTCGAACGCCTCGACGGCGAGTCCACGTCTGATGTCGACGCCCATAGCCTTGGCGCGCGCCTCGAGGTCGGTTTCAACATGCTCCATTGCAACGGTAATCATGCCGGCCGGAGGCGCGAGGCGGTGCGGCCAGGCGCTGAGGTCGATTCTATCGTGAAAGAACGGGATCCCGGCGAAATGGCCGCCCGGGCGACGCGCACCCTGCATCCGCGGTGCAGCGGCCGGAGCGGAACCGCCGACCCCGGTCGGGAGCGGCGACGCGATATCCCGAAGCCAGCCCCGGCGATCCAGGGCGTCGATGGTCGCGACCGAGAGGCCGCGCAGGCCGAATGGCAGCCGCTTGAGCGGCGAAGCCGGGTCTTCGGCCCGTTCCAACACCAGTACGGAGAGATTCGACAGCCGCAACTCGCAGGCGAGGAACAGCCCCACAGGACCGGCGCCGGCAATGACGACATCATAGAGGGCAGAGGTCGGGTGGGCCGGTTGAGGATCGGTCATGAGCAACTCCTATCGAGTCGTCCGACCGGAGCAGTTCATCGGGACGAGAACCACACGGACGAACGACGGGCGCTTGTGCAGCGCTCGCTGTTCGTCGTGGGACTCATGCCCGGGAGGGCATCGCCAGAGCTTCCGTTGCCGGAAGGACCTGGGCTGGACCACACCAGATCTGCCTTTTTCGACGGGGCGATCCTACCGTCTCATGGCTTGGTCCGCAACGCAGCCAGCCTAGGCGCGTCGGGTCCGCTTCAGATCTGATGCGACGACGCGTCCTGCGCCAACCCTTCGCGCACCCACACCATCCGGCCCATGACGGTCATCTCACCGCCATCCTGGCGCGGCATGCGTCCGGCCGGCGTGGACAGTTCCAGCCTGTCGCCCTCGAGCGCGTAGCTCCGCACTTGCTCGGTGCCGACCCATGCTTCGATCCATGAGACGTCGACCGCGGTGACGAGGCGATCCGGCGGCTCCAGTCTGTATCGGCCCGAATAGGCGACGAAGCTTTGAGGAGCGACCGTCCGATCCCTGGGTGCGATCATTGCGGCCATACGCCCGTCGGGATGCAGGATGAGGGTACCTCGCGGCGCTGGTCCGAAGGGCTCCGATCTCTGCTCCGTTTCGACGTCATGCATGTGGAAGGATTGTAGTCGCCAGATGCCCATCACGTCGTTCTGCATCACGCCCTCCAGGTTCCGGTCCAAGAGCTTCGCCATTGCATCCTCTTCCGAGATGTTCTCGGCAACGGCGCAATCAAGTTGACCCTGAGCGCCAGCGCGCCAAACTCGCACTTGTTCGTTCGTCCGACCTCGGCAGACCCGGATGTAGACCTCTGGCCGCAGTGCTCGCTCTCCTCTGCGACTACGGGACCAGGCAGGCTTGATATGTGGAGCGGAGCCTAAAGACCTCGGCCAGCCTCAGCGTCGCCGTGTCGGCCTCCGCGTCCGACAGGCCCGAGAAGCCGAGGATGAGGCCATCCCGTCGTGGTTCGGACAGATACATCGGCGAGGTCGGCAGGACGGTGACGCCCCGCGCCCGCGCGGCGTCTGCCAGGGCCACGTCGTCGCTCCACGTTCCCGTGCTGCGGGCCGTGAGATAGATGCCCTGTTCCGGCTTGTCGATCAGGAGGTGGTCGCCCAATCGGTGCCGGAGGAGGTCGACGAGGCGGTCGCGCGAACCGCGGTAGCGCTCGCGCATCCGGCGCAGGTGGGACGGGAAGTAGCCCTCGTTGAGGAAATCCGCGACGATCATCTGCGACAGCAGGACCGGGGAGACGTCGAGCGCCGGTCGCACCGCCCGGAAGGCCGGCACCAGATCCGGCGGGGCGATCAGGTAGCCGATTCTCAGCCCCGGCAGCAGGGCCTTGCTGAAGGTGCCGACATAGATCACGCGCCCGGACTCATCGAGCCCCTGCAGCGACGCGATCGGATGGCCCTCGTAGCGGAACTCGCTGTCGTAATCGTCCTCGATGATCCAGCAGCCGTTGGCGCTGGCGAACTGGAGCAGCTTCAGCCGGCGTGACAGGGAGAGCACCGCCCCGGTCGGGTAATGGTGGGAGGGGGTGACATAGAGCGCTGCCGGCCGATTCCGGGACATCTGTTTCAGCGTGTCCGTGACGAGGCCGGCGGCGTCGACCGGCATGCCGACCAGGGTCGCGCCGTTCATGGCGAAAGCCTGTCCGGCCGGCGGGTAGCACGGATCTTCCACCAGCATGGTGTCACCCGGCGTGACCAGGACCCGGCAGGCGAGGTCGAGCGCCTGCTGGCTTCCCGACGTGACGAAGACCTGCTCGGCTGCGCAACGAACGCCGCGCGATGTCGACACATGCCGTGCGATGGCGGAGCGCAGTTCCGGCTCGCCCTGCGCATCGCGGTAGATGTTCCGGCGGAAATCAATGTGGCGGGTCGCGATCCGGCGCAGAAGGCCCGCCGTGCGTTCGTCATGGACGACACGGCCGGTCGCGAAGGCCACGGATCGGTCCGCCGGAGGGCCCGCATGGCGCCGGGCTGTCGCCGCCAGGGCCGAGATCCGCCGTCCGGCTCCGGTATCCTCCTCCCGGGCACGCGGAGTCCGGCCTAGGAGTTCGGACGGCAGGCCCGATGTCACATAGGTGCCGGAACCATGCCGGCTTTCGGCATAGCCTTCCGCGACCAGGAGATCATAGGCTTCGGCCACGAGACCCCGGGACAGCATCCATTCCACTGCCGCGACGCGTGTCGCGGGCAAACGGCTTCCGGGTTCGAGAATGCCCTCCATGACGGCATCCCGAAGCCGAAGATAAAGCTGCCGAACGGCCGGGGTCGGCGCCGAGCGGTCGATGTCGGGGTGGAACGAGGTGGCGGGGCTTTCCCGGCGAAGGCGCGGTGTCACAGCCTGACGTCACGCATCGAAGTGGTTCGCCTGACACGGTAAAAGTGGCTCTGGTTTTCGGCTCTGATCGCCGTCAAATCAAGCCACTTCATATCGATCTGGCATTGGAGACCTCATGACCGATCCATCGACCAGGCTCCGCGTGGCCGTACCTTTCGGTGGCCGTTCGGCCGAACACGATGTCTCGGTCATGTCGGCCACCAACGTGCTGCACGCGCTGGATCCGGCCAGATACGACGCGGTCGCAATCTTCATCACCCGCGAGGGCCGATGGCTGTTGAGCACCTACGCCGACGGAGTGCTGTCCACACCCGAGACCGGGACCGAAGTCTGCCTCGTGCCTGGAGGGCAAGGGCGCATGCTGGCGCTTCCACCGGATAGCGCGCCCTTCGACCTGCCCCGGATCGACATTCTGTTCCCCGTCCTGCACGGCCTCCACGGCGAAGACGGCTCGATCCAGGGGCTAGCGGAGGTGGCTCGCGTACCGCTCGCCGGATGCGGCATCCTGGGATCGGCGGCGGCTCTCGACAAGGATGTTGCCAAGCGGCTCCTCGCTGCGGCGGGCGTGCCCGTCGTGCCTTCGCTGACCCTGCACCAGGGCGCCGTTGCGCCGATCGCGGATCTGGCGGAACTCGGCTTTCCGCTCTTCATCAAGCCGGCGCGCCAGGGGTCTTCGGTCGGGGTCCACAAGGTCTCGGGTCCAGAGGACCTGGCCCAGGCCCTCGACGAAGCCTTCCGGCACGACAGCAAGTTGCTCGCCGAACAGTTCATCCAAGGGCGGGAGATCGAGTTCGCCGTGCTGGAAAATCCGGACGGGTCCCTGTTCGTCTCGCGACCCGGCGAGATCATGCCGGCGGCGCATCACGGATTCTACAGTTACGACGCCAAATATATCGATGCGGCCGGCGCGGCCCAGAGCGTGCCCGCGGATCTTCCGCCGGAGGTCGAGTCCGCCATGCGCGACATGGCCGCCCAAGCCTTCCGGGCCCTGGGTTGCGACGGCATGGCGCGCGTCGACTTCTTCCTCACGCCGGACATGCGGGCCTTCGTCAACGAGCTCAACACGATCCCGGGCTTCACCGACATCAGCATGTATCCCAAGGCCATGGCGGCCAGCGGCGTCGACACCCCGCAGCTCATCGACCGCCTGCTGGCGCATGGTCTGGCGCGAGCCGTCCAGACGAGCCGGTCATGACGGCGGTCCCGATCCCGCCGACGAGCCGTGGCTGGGGCAGCGGCCTCATCGGCGTCGTGATCTTCAGCGGGTCCCTGCCGGCGACGCGGGTCGCGGTGGGCGGCTTCACGCCCTTGTTCCTGACCTCCGCCCGCGCCGTCATAGCGGCCCTGCTCGGGGCGGCGATGCTGGCGGCACTGAAACAGAAACGGCCGAGCCGCGGCGATCTCGGCTCGCTTGCCACCGTGGCGATCGGCGTCGTGATCGGCTTTCCGCTGCTGACCGCCCTGGCGCTCCAGCACATCACGTCGGCACGCTCGGTCGTCTTCATCGGGCTGCTGCCGCTCGCCACCGCGCTCTTCGGCGTGCTGCGCGGCGGCGAGCGACCGGCCCCGGCCTTCTGGCTCTTCTCGTGCGGTGGAAGCCTGCTGGTCGCCGGCTTCGCGGCCCTGCACGCCGATGGCGCGTCCCTGCCGGGCGATGTCCTGATGGTGGCGGCGATCCTGCTCTGCGGCCTCGGCTACGCGGAAGGCGCTACCCTGTCTCGCCGCATCGGCGGCTGGCAGGTCATCTCCTGGGCCCTGGTTCTCGCCCTTCCCGTCATGGCGGCCCTGGCGCTCGTGACCCTGCCGCCGTCCTGGGACCGCATCGGCCTGCCGGTCTGGGCCGGCCTGGCCTATGTCTCGGTCTTCAGCATGCTGATGGGCTTCGTCTTCTGGTACCGCGGCTTGGCGCTGGGCGGCATTGCCGGGGTCGGACAGCTTCAGCTTCTGCAACCCTTCTTCGGGCTGATGCTCGCCGGCCTGCTCCTCCACGAACCCGTCCCTCCGGCGATGGTTGTCGTGACGGCACTGGTGGTCCTTTGTGTGACTGGTGCGAGGCGCTTCGCCGGCCGGTGAAGCGGAGTGGCGGTATGGGCTGCGCCTGTCCGAAGGATGTCATAGGTGGCCGGCTGATTTGCCTCGCTCTTCCCTGTCATTCCGGGGCGAGCGCAGCGAGCGCCCGGAATGACGGTCGTCCAAACCATGCCAGCGGAAGAGTATCAGTCTGCCGTTGGAGCCGGCAGGCTTCCCGCAAGCCCCAAAGGACCTGCCGGGTGGTTGCGTCGGTCCCGGATGAGGCGGACCAACTCCGCCAGCGGCATGGGTCTGGCGAAGAGAAATCCCTGCACTTGGTCGCAGCCGAGGTCGGACAGGACGCGAAGGTCGGCTTCGTCCTCGACGCCTTCGGCGACCGTATTCACGCCCAGCGCGGCACCGAGCGCCAGGACGCTGGCACAGATCGAGCGGCGTGTACTGTCGCTGGAACATTGATGCACGAAGCTCCGGTCGAGCTTCAGCTCCTTGAATGGCAGATCTCTCAGCCTCGACAGGGACGAATAGGCTGCACCGAAATCATCGATCGACAGCACGACCGAGTAGAGCGTGCATTGCGTGGCGATCATCTGGACGTCCAACACATCCTTCAGAGCCTCGTCTTCGGTGATTTCAAAGATGAGCCCGGGCCAGCGGGGATCCTTTCTGGCCTCACGCACCAGTCGGCAGGGGTCACCCTGAACGAGGTAGGAGACTGGAATGTTGACCGAGAGCTTGTGATCGAAGCCGACCTCCGCCAAGGTTTCGCTGTCCATGATCACGTGGGCCAACACATGATCGGTCACCTCGATCATGTCGTCTCTCGAAGCCTCCCGAAAGAGAGTGAAAGGAGAGATGATGGTATCGTCCGGCATGCGGGCGCGGATCAGCGCCTCGGCTCCGTCGATCAGGCCGGTGGCGACCTCGAACTTCGGCTGGTACCAGACTTCGAGCAGATGCTCGTCCAGAGCCCGACGCAGTCGCACGTCCGGGCCGATTGGGCCGACGTTCTGCGCCGTCAGGGCCGACTGACCGATCGAGCGCCGCTCGAGCAACTCGTCGGCTGCCTCGACGAGATCGGATACATCCTCGCGACTGAACGGTTTCAGGACGGGCATGCCCATTCGGAGGCCCCGTCTCTCTCCCAGGAGCATGATGTCCATGACCACGTCGGTGCCCATGGCACTGACGATCGACACGACGCCCCGGAACGAGGGCGGGATGCTTGAGCGCAGGATCGCAAAAGCGTCGGTGGTGTCGAGCTGGACGTCGAGGAGGATCAGGTCAGGGTCGAATTCGGCGAGCAGAATCGGCGTGAAGCCTTCCGGCCAGGACTCGGTGTCGATCCCCATGTCTTGAAGAACGGCGGAGAGGCCGACCTGCACCCGCAGGTCGTCATCCACGATCGCGACACGACGGACATGCTTGAAGGAAGGATTGTTGGCAATCGGTGCATCCGAAGGGGCCGCCAGATGTCCGGTCTCGCCTACCGCTTTCATCCTGTTCCTTTAACGATTCTAATCGGGGAGCTAGCTGGCTCAGGTTAACGTAGCGTTAGGACGCTGTCATCCAAAATGGCTCAATGATCTATAAGGGATCAAAACAGTGTCAGCGTTCGAAACCGATAGAGTGAAGGCGGTAAAGTCCCTCAACATTATCGGCAGCGCCGCAGAACCGGAATTCGATCGACTTGCTCGACTGGCTGGACATATCACAAACGCCGATTATGCGCATATATGCTTTATAGATGACAAAGTTTCTTTTGCCAAAGCAACGAGCGGACTAGCTCTACCGATCTCGATTGCGCGAGACCTTTCCATTTGCGCGGATACGGTGAGCGCCAATGCGCCGCTCCTCATTGAGGACCTTGCCGCTGATGACAGACCGAACTATCGGAATCTGGTCCGCCAATACGGGCTGACGTCCTATGTGGGCGTACCGATCCGCTGGACCGGCGGACATCCCGTCGGTGCCGTTGCTGCATTCTCGGTCACCAGAGGAGTGCCGTCCCAGCGGCGACTGGCGGCGCTGCAGGAATGCGCCAACCTGGTATCGCGAGAACTCCTGATCCGGCAGGCCGCCGGCGAAGACATGCGCCGCGGCGCGGCATCGACGGTCAGGTCCGTGGCGGCAACTCCCGACCTCGTCAGGGCGATAACGCGAAATCACCTCAGCGTGCTTAAATCCGTCAGCGACGGTGTCATCGCGGTGCGCGGAGACGGCTTGATCAACTTCGTCAATCCGGCCGCCGAGAAGATCCTCGGACGTTCGTCAGCGTCGATGCTCGCTTCGACCTTCGACAGCATCTTCAACGTTTCTGAGACCGGCACTGTGCTTCAGGGCATCCGATGTCCCGTCGCGGCGAGCCTGAGCGATGGCAAGGAGCGTCTCGCCAAGCGGGCTTATTGTTGGGGTGGGGATCGCAGGATCCTGAAGATCGAATATGCGGTGTCGCCGGTCAACGCGCAGGCCAACGTCATCGGTGCCGTGATCGTCTTCCGTCAGATCACCAGCACGGAGTTGCCGAACGGTGTGGAGCTGCGCAACACGCTCAAAGAAGTCTCCAGGCTGAAAGAGCAGATCGCGAGACTGGCGGCAGCTCAGACGAGCGTCGATCCCTGGGTGGGGAACGAACTATCGGAGCTCCGGGTGCTGCCCTCGACGCCGTTCGAGGAGCTTCTCCGGGTGATCGATAAGGAGCATTCCGACCAGACCTTGCGGGCCCGCGCCGTGAGCGCCGACAGCGCAGGCCTCCTGGCCAGGTTCGCCGCCTTGCCCGGACCGTATCCCGCTATCCTCGACCGCCCTGTCCTCGCCGAAACACCGAGGGCGAAATCCAGGGTCGGACGTTGGCTGGAATCATAGCGCGACTGCGCGGTCAGCCCTCGGTCAGGCCCGTTCCGCCGCGTCGAGGCGCTCCACCACGGCCGCGAGACGGTCGTCGTGGATTCCCATGGCGACGAGGTGGGACTGAGTTTTGCGAATATAGTCGACGTTGGGACCGCCGGTTCCGATCCCCTGGGCGACGAGCCGCGCCAGGTCCGGCACGTCCAGCGCCCCCGCATATTGTTCGTGATCGCGCCGCGCCACATAAGCCACGGCCGCCAGCCTGCGGCCGTCCGCGAGGCGCACCGGCGCCGCAATCTCCGCATAGACGCCGCTGATCAGCTCGCGGCGGCGGACGGCATCGAGGGTTGCGGCGCGCGCCGGGCCTGCGATACGGAAGCAGACACCGACGCAGGAGCCGCCGCGGTCGAGTCCCAGCACCAGCCCGGGGCGATCCACGGTGCCGCGGTGGTGGTGCGAATAGATGCAGAGGGCCCGATGGAAGCCGAAGAGCCGCGCCCTGACCCGTTCCTCGAAGTCGAAATCCGGCCGCCACATCAGCGATCCATAGGCGAAGATCCACAGGTCCCCGGTCTCGTCCGTCATCGTGTCTCCCCGCCGCCGCGCCCCGTCCTAGACCGGATCGGGCCATCGAGGAATGCACCGTGAGCGAGGGCGTGGTCCTGCGGCGGGGCAGACGGCGGCTCGGCGCCTTGCCGATCGTCCTCCTGCTCTCCGTCGTCATCCTGGTGCTGGGCTGGACGGTCCTGTGGGGCGTGGCGCGCCAGCAGGCCGGCGCGGCGCTCGATGGATGGATCGTCGCCGAGGCGGCCCACGGCCGCACCTGGACCTGCCCGGACCGCACGGTCGACGGCTACCCGTTCCGCATCGCCATCTCGTGCCGCGACGTCGGCTTTGCGGGTATCGTCGACGGGTCGCAGGGTGAAGGTCACCTGGCGGGCCTCACGGCCCAGGCCTGGCTTTACGAACCGAGCGCCGTCTACGTCGTGCTGTCGGGCCCGATGTCGCTGACCACCGCCGACGGCCGCGCCGATTTCTCGCTCGCCTGGGAGAGGTTCGGCGCCAAGCTGCGCGGCATCTTCGGCGAGCGGCGGCGGGCCGAAATCGTCGGCGAGGGTTTTGCCCTGACGCGGCCGGGCGGCACCGGGGGCTTCGCGCGACGGATCGCGCTCCGGGCCGGTCCGACTGTCGGGACTGCGGGGGCCGACGCAGCCGCGGCAACGTCCGCGTCCGCCGATGCGGTGGACATCGCGCTCTCCGGGCTCGCGGCGCCGGCTCTCGACGGATTGACCGGCGACAATGCTCCCCTCGACGGTGTCTTCTCCGGCACCGTGACGCGTGCCTTCGGCGACCTGCCCGACCTCGGCACCGCCACGGTGGAGCGCTGGCGCCGGGCCGGCGGGCAGCTCGACGTCGCCAATATGGCCCTGACCAAGGGCCCTCTCACTCTGGGTGCCGCGGGCCAGCTCGGCCTCGACGGGGCGCACCGGCTCCAAGGCCGCCTCCAGGCCAGCTTCGGCGGTTTCGAGCCCCTGGCCAAACGGTATGGCGTCTCGCTCGGCGCCGTGCAGGTCGGCGGGCTGCTGGCGAGCCTTCTGGGCGCGAAAGCCGCTCCGGCCGTCGCCCCTCCGCCCGGAACCGTCGCCCTGCCGGTGACTTTCGCGGACGGCACCGTGACGGTGGGCCCGTTCAAGACGGGGCTTCGCCTCACCCCTCTTTACTGAGGGTATCATCTCGCCAACTCCGCCCCCGACCCCACGAGGCCGCCTTTTGCCCTTTCGCCTTCTGTCCCTCGTCTGGCTGGTCCTGGCCCTGGCGCTCGGCCCGACTCTCGCCCAGCAGGTGCCCGGCAAGGTCGCGGGAAACCTAGACGCGGCGAAACAGACGATCGATGCCGTGGATCAGCGGCTCGGCCGCGGCGAGCTGACAGATGACGTGCTGGTGCAGTTGCGCCAGCAGATCGATCCGGTGACGGCGCAGATGAACGGGATCGCCGCCGAGCTCGCGCCCCGCATCGCCGCCGTGAAAGACCGCCTGACCCAGCTCGGGCCCAAGCCCGACGACAAGGCCGGCACCACGGAGGCGCCGGCCATCACGGAGGAGCGGGGTGCCCAGCAGAAGCTCTTCGACGATCTCGACGCCGCACAGAAGCGGGCCCGGGCGATGGCGGTCCAGGCCGGCCAGGTCAGCGACCTCATCGTGGCGCGCCGCCGCACGCTCTTTACCCACGATCTCTTCGCACGATCGTTCAGCCTGCTCAGTCCGACCCTCTGGATCACGGTGGCGGCCGAGGCACCGGACGATCTGTCCAAGGTCGTCACGCTGGCGTCGAACTGGGGCCAGGCCGCCTACGACCAGCTGACGCCGTGGAAGCGCGTCGCGCTCGCAGCGCTGCTGGCGCTCATCGCCGTCCTCTATTACCCGGCCTGGCGCGGCGCCGTGCGGCTGCGCAGCCGCGATCCCGCGGCCAAGCCGTCCCGCTTCAGGAAGGCGCTGTGGGTGCTGCGCGTTACCGTGGCGACGGCGGCCGTGCCGATCGCGGCCGTGCTGGCGCTGGGGTTCCTCGTCCAGCTCTTCGACCTGCCGACGCTTCTGACCACGCTTGGAACCGCGCTGACCATCGCGGTGGCGGCCGTGGCCTTCGGTGTCGGGCTGGCTCGCGGTCTGTTCGCGCCGAAGAGCCCCAACTGGCGGCTGCCGCCGATCGACGATGCCACGGCCAAGAACCTCTACCACCTGACCATCACCACGACCGTGATCGGGGCGATCGTCCATACCGTCGAGGCGACCAACAATTTCATCGGCGTCGGCGTGCCCTCCGCGGTCGCGACGCGCGGCCTCGGCGCGCTGGCGATCACGGTCGCGGTGGGGATGGCCCTGCGCCGCAGCTGGCTGCGCCGCCAGGACGCCATTCAGCGCGGACCCGAGAGCCGGCGCTGGGCCACGCTGCTGCGCCTCGCCGGCCGCGTCGTCGGCCTGACGCTGCTGATCTCGGTCCTGGTCGGCTACATCGCCTTCGCGGCCTTCCTGGTCGAGCAGCTCATCGCAGTCGCCGGCACGCTGGCGCTGCTCTACGTCCTGCTGATCCTGGCCGAGGAGGGGTTCGGCGCCCTGACCAGGGCCGAAACGCCGGCGGCACGAACGCTGTCGGCCATCCTGTCGCTGCGCCAGGATCGTCTCGACCAGCTCGCGGTGCTGCTCTCCGGCGGCGTCAAGGTGGCGCTCTACGTCTCTGCCGTGCTGCTGGTGCTGGCGCCCTGGCGCATCGAATCCGGCGACATGCTGGCGACCGTGGAGGCGGCCTTCTTCGGTTTCTCGATCGGCGGCGCCACGATCTCGATCTCGTCGCTGATCGTCTCGGTGCTGCTGTTCGGCCTCGTCATGGCGGCGAAACGCGCCGTGCAGCGCTGGCTCGAGACACAGTATCTGCCCCGCACCCGGCTCGACTCGGGCCTGCAGAATTCGCTGGTGACGAGCCTCGGCTACGTTGGCTTCCTGGTAGCGCTGGGGCTGGCGCTGGCCTATCTCGGCCTCTCCTTCGAGCGGCTGACCCTGATCGCCGGCGGCCTCTCGGTCGGCATCGGCCTCGGCCTGCAGACCGTGACCAACAACTTCGTCTCCGGGCTGATCCTCCTCTGGGAACGCGCCGTGCGGGTCGGCGACTGGGTCGAAGTGGGTTCGGAGTCCGGCTACGTACGCCGCATCAACGTGCGCTCGACCGAGATCGAGACCTTCGACCGCGCATTGGTCATCATGCCCAATGCCTCGCTGATGTCGGGGGTGGTGAAGAATTGGGTGCGCAACGACCGTGTGGGCCGCATCAAGCTCTCCTTCACGGTGCCGCTCTCCGCCGATCCCGAAGAGGTCCGCACCGCGCTGATCGCCAGCGCCAAGGCGCATGAGCGGGTGCTGACTATTCCGACGCCCGCGGTGCTGTTTACAGCGCTCAGCGAAGCCAACATGAGCTTCGACCTCCTCTGCTTCATCGAGGACGTCGAAAGCCGGGCCCGCGTGACGAGCGACCTCCTCTACGACATTCACGCCAAACTCAAGGCCGCCGGCTACGCCAACCCGCCCGCCGCCCCGACGGTCTCCAGTCCGGCCCTCGACAAGCTCGACGCCTGGCTGAACCAGAAGCTCGCCGCGGATCGGGGGCAGCGGGCGGCGGTGGAATGAGGACGAGGCAGCTCGCTGTCCTCCCGGCTAAGAGGCGGGCTCACCAAGAGCATGCGGAGCGTGCGCGACTCCTGAAAGCCTGACCGGCATTTGAAAGCAACTGCGCTGCAAGCGGCAAGACTGGACCCTAACCCGCTATTCCCGTACAAACATAGCGACGGCGGGGCGAGGTGCACGATGCTGACGGCTTCCATTTACACGGGCGATTGGCCCACCAGTGCCGAGCGGCGCGGCTCCGCCACACGCGGGGCCGCCTGACGTGAGTCGGCGCGTCCTGATCGACATGACCGGCGTGCGCCACGGCAGGCTGGTCGGCATCGCCCTGTCCCATCGCGGACCCTGCGGGCACGCCCATTGGCACTTCGTCTGTGATTGCGGGACGTTGGTCACGGTCGATGCCAGCCGGGTCCGGTCCGGAAACACGACGAGCTGCGGATGCCGTCACCGTGAGATCAGCGCAGCCCGGCTGACGGTCCATGGCCATCGCGCCGCTCGACGCCACGATGGAACCTACCGCGCCTGGCAGGCCATGAAGGACGGCTGTAATAATCCTGCCTCTCCCAAGTTCGAGAGCGCCGGACAGTGCGGGATCTCTATCTGCCCCGACTGGCTGAACGATTACGAGCGCTTCCTCGCCGACATGGGTCGGCGCCCGCCCGGGACGACGCTGGAGCGCCTCGACGCCGACAGGGATTATGGGAAAGCCAACTGCATCTGGCGTGCGACTGACACACGCGCGACGCGTGCCCTCAAAGGATGGGAGCGGCGCAGGTCGAGCCAGCGTCGTGCGCCGACGGACGATCCCGGCGCCGCGACATTTCTGGCGTCGGTGGAGATCCGGTCCGAGCGTCGCGCGGCCTTCGGGAGCGAGCGAGACGGGTCACTGGGTCAAGGGAACGGCTGACCGCCTCGACGGGTCAGGAGCCGCGGGCGGGCTCGCCGCCCTCCGCGAGTTCGGCCAATTCATCATCGGTGAAGACGCGACTGCGGGTCAGGAAACGATAACCCTCCGGCGCCTCGACGGAGAAGCCCGCGCCCCGCCCCGGCACCATATCGACGACGAGCTGCGTATGCTCCCAATAGGCGAATTGTGCAGCCCCGATGTAGAAGTCGCAGCCGCCGACGCGCCCGAGCAGCACATCCTGCGGGCCGACCCTGAAATCGCCGACGGGATAGCACATGGGTGCGGAGCCGTCGCAACAACCTCCCGATTGATGAAACATCAAAGGACCGTGCGTCAGCTTGAGGCGTTCGAGAAGGCTGGCCGCTATCTCCGTGATTTCCACCCGCGCCACCATGCCGTTCTCCGTCATCTATCATATTGGATCGGCGCGACGCCCGACGTCTCCCCTCTCCACAAGGGCTACCGTATTCACACATC
Source organism: Janthinobacterium lividum (assembly GCA_050920985.1). Taxonomy (GTDB): domain Bacteria; phylum Pseudomonadota; class Alphaproteobacteria; order Rhizobiales; family Beijerinckiaceae; genus Lichenihabitans. The sequence goes on from JBPBQY010000004.1 coordinate 17,083, forward strand.
TCGACGGGTGGTGCGCGGCTCCCCGTCCCTTCTGGAGAGGAGAGCGGACGGCGTCGCGGACATCGAAGTGTGTGAATCCGGTAGCCTCAAGGGCAAGGGGAGCAAGCTCTCCGTAATGATCAGACTCAGAAGAAGCCGAGCGCCTTCGGAGAATAGCTGACGAGGACGTTCTTGGTCTGCTGGTAATGGTCCAGCATCATCTTGTGGTTCTCGCGCCCGATGCCGGACTGCTTGTAGCCGCCGAAGGCCGCATGGGCCGGATAGGCATGGTAGCAGTTGGTCCAGACACGGCCGGCCTGGATGGCGCGGCCGAAGCGATAGGCGCGCGTGCCGTTGCGCGTCCAGACGCCGGCGCCGAGCCCGTAGAGCGTATCGTTGGCGATCGACAGGGCCTCCTCGTCGTCCTTGAACCGCGTGACCGACAGGACCGGGCCGAAGATCTCCTCCTGGAAGATCCTCATCTTGTTGTGGCCCTCGAAGATCGTCGGCTCGACGTAATAGCCCTCCGACAGTTCGCCGCCGAGGTCGGCGCGTTTGCCGCCCGTCAGCACCTTGGCGCCTTCCTGCCGGCCGATGTCGAAATAGCTTAGGATCTTCTCGAGCTGGTCGTTCGACGCCTGGGCGCCGATCATGGTGGTGGCGTCGAGCGGATGGCCCTGCTTCACCTTCTTGGTCCGGGCGACGGCCCGTTCCATGAAGCGGTCGTAGATCGATTCATGCACCAGCGCGCGGCTCGGACAGGTGCAGACCTCGCCCTGGTTCAGGGCGAACATGGTGAAGCCTTCGAGTGCCTTGTCGAAGAACTCGTCATCCGCCTCCATCACGTCGGCGAAGAAGATGTTCGGTGACTTTCCTCCGAGCTCGAGGGTCACCGGGATCAGGTTGTCGGAGGCATATTGCATGATCATGCGCCCCGTCGTGGTCTCGCCCGTGAAGGCGATCTTGGCGATGCGCTTGTTCTGGGCAAGGGGTTTGCCGGCCTCGATGCCGAAGCCGTTGACCACATTGATGACGCCGGGCGGCAGGATGTCGGCGATCAGTTCCATGACGACGAGAATCCCGAGCGGCGTCTGTTCGGCCGGTTTCAGCACGACGCAATTGCCGGCCGCCAGTGCGGGCGCCAACTTCCAGGTCGCCATCAGGATCGGGAAGTTCCAGGGAATGATCTGGCCCACCACCCCGAGCGGCTCGTGGTAGTGATAGGCGACCGTGTCGTGATCGATTTCCGAGATGCCGCCCTCCTGGGCGCGGACCACGCCGGCGAAATAGCGCCAATGGTCGACGACCAGCGGCATGTCGGCGTGGGTCGTCTCGCGGATCGGCTTGCCGTTGTCGAGCGTCTCGACCAGCGCCAGGAGATCGAGATTGGCCTCGAGCTTGTCGGCGATCCTGTTGAGGACCCGCGAGCGCTCCTGGACGGAGGTACGACCCCAAGCCTCCTTGGCGCGATGGGCTGCGTCGAGCGCGAGCTCGATGTCGGCAGCCGACGAACGCGGCACCGCGCAGAGTTTCTGGCCGGTCACCGGACTCGGATTGTCGAAATACCGGCCCTCGACCGGCGCGACCCACTGGCCGCCGATGAAATTGTCGTAGCGCTCGCGAATGAGGGTCTTGGTCGCGAGCTGATCGATCGCCTGCTGATACATGGCTTCCTCCCGAGGTCGCGCCCGACCGATCGATTGTCGCGCTGCTCGGTTTTTGGCGGGCGCCTGCCGAGTTCTGGGGTGATCGTGCGACTCCGCGGCGTGGCCGTCAACGCTATATTCGATGCGATATAGCGTACGGGGGCGCTGCTCCGGCCGGCACGCCTCGTACTCCGGGGGTGTTCACCGTGGCGTTTCGCTGTATCTCGTCGGGTACAGCGATTGGTCGAGCCGATCGCGCCGACCATTCAGCGAGGGTCTATGCTATTTCGCCATTTCCTCCCGACGCTCAAGAGCGTCATGCCTGCGCGCCGAAGCCTTGCCGCCGGCATCGCAGCCCTTCTGGCGCTCTCCGTCTCCGGAGTGCAGGCCTCGGCCGCCCCGGTCCGGATCTATGCGGCCGGGAGCCTGTCGGAGGCGATGATGGCGCTGATCGCGGCTTCGGGCGAGACGCCGGAGACTTTCGCCAAGCCCGTCTTCGGTCCGGCCGGCCTGCTCGGAGACCGGCTGCAGAAGGGCGAAGAGGCCGATCTCTTCGCCTCGGCCGATCTCGCGGCACCCGTCCGCGTGGCGGCGGCGCATTCCGGCGCACTGGTGATCCCCTTCGTGCGCAACCGCATGTGCATGGCCGCCAAGCCCGCGGTGGGGCTCACCGAGGCCAACATGCTCGACAGGATGCTGGCGCCGGAGCTTCGTCTTGCCACTTCGACCCCCGGCAACGATCCCGGCGGCGACTATGCCGTGGCCGTCTTCGACCGCGCCGATGCTCTACGGCCGGGAGCCGGCAAAATCCTCGCCGACAAGGCGCTGCATCTCGTCGGCGGACCCAACACCATGGTGCCGGTGGCGGGGCGAAGCCCGTCGGCTACGATCTTCCTCGGCAACAACGCCGACCTCTTCGTCTATTATTGCTCCTCGTCGGCGGGCCTGCTGAAGGAAGTACCGGACCTGACCAACCTGCCCCTGCCGGAGACGCTGGAAGTCCACCCCGTCTACGGCATGACTGTGCTCTCCGCCGATCCTGCCGCGGCGCGGTTCGCGCTCTTCGTCCTGTCGCAGAAGGGCCAGGCCGTGCTGGCCCGGTTCGGCTTCGAGCCGCTGGCGAAAGCGCCATAAGGGCGGTCTGGGTCAGAGGGAAACGGTCGATGATGAAACCTCTGCTCGGTGCCCTGGTCGGGCTGCTCTGCCTGTCCGCGACCGCGCAGGCCGCGGAACCGGTCGGCTGCGACAAGTTCCGCTGGCCGATGGACCGCGAGCGCGCGGCCCTGACCGCCGACGGCGTCGCCAAGGCTGCGCCCGATGCGGTCAGGGCCGTGGCGCCGACGGCCTTCGAACTGACCCTCCTGCCGTCCGACACCGCCAAACTGCCGCGGACTCCGGAACGGGCGCCGAAGCCCGGCACCTTCGCCGGAACCGTGGCTTTCGGGGCACCGCCGGCCGGCCCCTATCAGGTCACCCTGTCCGACGTGGCCTGGCTCGACCTCGTCCAGGGCGACGCCTTCCGCAAACCCTCTGCCTTCAGCGGCGCCACCGGCTGCACCGGCGTCCGCAAGGTGGTGCGCTTCGACCTCGACGGCTCGCCCTTCGTGCTCCAGCTCAGCGGCGCGCCGGTGGACCACCTGCGCGTGATGGTGGAAGCGGTACCGGCGGAGTGACAAGGCACGGACCATAGACCCCACTCGAGGCACGCTACAGGACACCTTGGTGGCGGCCTGCCCGGCGTGGCTCCCCTCTCTCTTGTGGCTACCGTATTCACACCGCGACGCCGGACGCCTCCCCTCTCCCTTGTGGAGAGGGGTAAGGGGTGAGGGTTCGGAGGAGCCAGCAAGGCCGCTCTCGTCAGGGGCACTTACAAATTGCGGAGGAACCGTCGCGACCCTCACCCCCAGCCCCTCTCCACAAGGGAGAGGAGAGCTCCCTCAGCACACCGCCAAGATGTGTGAGTCCAGTAGCTCCACAAGGGAGAGGGGAAGCGTCTGGCGTCGCGGCGGGTCAGGATGCGTGGCCTCTGCAGTCCGGGCAGGAGCAGACGGGCGAAGCCCGCCCCGCCGTGATATCCTGTGGCCCTGATCGCCTCGGAGGCTCGGCCACATGTTCACGAGACCCTCGCCCCTTGTCCTCTTCAGCGCCCTGCTGGCGTTGTCCGCCTCCCGCCCGGCTCTCGCCGACGACATCCCGGCCTGGCTGGCCGCCCATATCGGGACCGGCGAGGGGCAGATCGCCGAGCCGGTGCTGCGCCGGGCGCGGGCGCTCTACCGGCGCAAGACCGCCGACGGCGCGGTGTCGAACGCCTGCTGGTTCGCCATGGACGCGACCCGCCCCAACGACCCCGACGGCGGCCGCTTCTACGTCGTCTGCGAGGCCGACCAGCAGTTCACCGCCATTCCCGCCGGCCACGGCTCGGGACTGAAGCTTCCCGGCGCGGCGGATTTTTCCAACGGCCGGCGCTGCGCCAAGAACTTCGGCAATGCGGCGGACTCCAACCTCACGACCGGCGGCGGCTACGTCACGGGCGAGGCGCGGACCTCCTTCAAGGGCTACTACCGCACCGCGAGCGGCGACCAGCCTTTCATCCGCACCTTCCTGCCCTTCGACGGCGAGGGCGAGACGGCCAATGCGAGGGCGCGCGAGATCGGCGGCCACCCGGCCGTGGTGCTGAAGGGCGTCTGCCTGCGCCGCGCCCCGGGCGACCCTCATGCCAACCCGCAGGGCTACGTGCCGTTCGGCCACTTGGTGGACTATGCCGGCGGCCGCTCCAACGGCTGCACGAGCTGGTCGGCCTCCAATGCCGCCGAGATCGAGGCCATGGTGGCGAAGAGCCCGACCACCCTCTACATCTACCCCGAAGCCTCGGACATCCGCACTGCGGCGCAGGGCGGCGGCTATTGGGACGCATCCTGCCGTGGCGAGATCGGCGCTCCGAAGTATTGGGGGCGCCAGACGCTCGAGCCGATCATCGCGCGGTACAAGGCCGAGCACCCCGCCCCGCCGCCCCGGCCGACGCCGATCTGCACGGGGGAGTGAGACGGCTGTCGGCGCGGCTCACTGACCCGGACCGAGACAGTCCCGCTTGCCGATAGGTACGCCCTTGTGGCGCAGGATGCCGTAAGGTTGGTGACTTGAGAGTAGAAGCTCGGCAAGGCGAGGCTGAGCAGATAGGCGTCGCCGAACATCGTCCAGGGCGCATCCTTGCATAGGAAGGTCCTGGGCTGGTGGGCTCGATGAGCCGACGCGCAAGAAGCGGCAGCGTTCCGGCGGGACGAGAGGTGGACGGAGAGCCTTGGGTCAGGTGCTCGGATTTGCACGTCTCGGGACCGCTTTGTGTCACCGGAACTGGCCCTGAGTTCACGTCGCCTCGCTCACCGCCGCCGACCCACCTACGACATTCAGGGCTGGTTCCCGAGTGCTTCAAAGCAGCCGTATCGCGACGTTATCTGGAGGCCGCTTCGCCCCAGGGGGTACATTGAAGCGTGCTGGTAAAAGGTGGCGTTAGAGCCGCTGATTGCCAATCCTCCCGCCAGAGCGGGTCATGATGGCGCTGGAGGGGGTAGCGGCAATCTTCGCTGCCCTTACGGAGTAGGCCGCTTTCTTCTTGGCTTAGCAAGAGCGGGAGGTGTTTCTGGCGCCAAGGCGGTGCGTCGCGCCCGATCAGTTCGCCACTCCGATAGACAGTCGCGATCGGAATCTCTGGCTTCGCTCACGTGAACGACGATCTACCTGGCGGGTGGATGGGATTCGAACCGGGCAACTACAAGGCCTCAATCCGTCGCTGCCCTGAGAGCGCGCGTGATATCACGCTGCCGCGATCGCTACTCTGATTCGCTTCGCCCCTGCCCGTACACCACCACCCTAGGTCTAGGTATTGGCGCTTTGGTCAGTCCGGCTGATCAATGACGCGGCCATTGGCATCGACTCGTTCGACTACAGCGTACTGGCGGCGCAGAAGTACAGTTTCCTGAACGGATTCACGCTCAACACTGTGTCGGATATGCAGTTCTTCCTTCAAATAGAGTTGCTTCACTACAACAAAGCGCTCCTCGATGATTGGCACGATCGTCGTGTTACCTTCCGTGCGCACCATCGGAGCGACGTCGACAAGCTGCCCGACCGGCACGCGGGTGACCTCGAGGACGTCTCGCTCCAGCGTGGTCTCGGCCACCTCGTCGTGCGTCAGCGTTCGCGTGGACACCCTCAATTTGCCCGCCACGACCTGCCGCTTGGTGACAGAGAGTTCCTCCTCCAACAGCTGGACGTTGCCTGTCGTGGTACCCGCCTGCACGAGAACAGAAGTGGCGACTTCGTCCGGCTCGGCCGCTATACCCAGATTTACGATTGCGTTCTGCATTGACGGATCGTTCACCATGAACACCGGACCTCGTGTTGAACGGGTAGGCTGGCGCTACGCAGCCGACGAAGCCGCCCAACAAGGGAGGCTTCTCTGGTCCTTTCGGCGTGAGCCGAGCAGGTAGGCCGCTGGACCTTTGGCCCTACGAAGGTCGGCGGTCGAGGAAGATCCTAGACCGCCGACGACTTTATCCGTCCTAGCTGGATGCCTTCATCTCGGCGACGGTCTTGTTCAGATGAACATGCTGGTCGACGTGATCTACCCAGGCCAGCGGGACAAGGTGGTGCTGGCCGTCCGGCGAAGTGCTCTTGGCGAGCCTGATCCGGTCCGGGCCATCCATGTGGTCCACCGTGCCAACCTTGGTGCCATCGGAGGCATAGACCTCCATATGCTCCACGATCCGACCGGCATTGCTGCCTTCGACGACTCCACGCGACCCAGTGACTCCCGACGTGGTGCGACCGTCCTCGATGTCGACCTTGGTGGAGCGCACCGTGTCGCGCACGGTCTCGACCCGGTTAGTCACGTCCTTACGGATGCCGATCTCCTCGACGACGCGTGCTGTCTTGCCGACAACAGCCTCCTCGTCGACTTCCTCCAACTCGATGGTACGCTCCTTGAAGGCATCGACCCCGAGCGCTGCAACCGGCCGATCAACAGCATGACGATCAATCGTGACCGTCTCGTCCCGGAGTGTGACATCCTCCGACACAGCAGTCTCAACCACGTAGGATCGGAGCCTGACGCGTCCATGGCTCACGTCACGCTTGCCTACGTTGAGCCGCTCCTCGTAGACCTGAATGACGTCTTCCTGACCAGTTCCAAGTCCGCGCCCTGCGTCCGCAGCGACGGTACCTGTGGGTCTGGTGCTCGTCCCAGCAGCCCCCACACCCGTTGAAGATGTCGACGCGGCGCCTGTCGTGGCGTACCCGGCTGTTGAGGCCGCAGTGCTGCCGGCTTGGTAACCGGTCCAGCCCTCCTTGCGCCATGACGCCTCTCGCTCGTCCATGTCGATTGCGCCGTCACGATCCATTATGTCCGTGATACGTGTGTAGTTCGCCTCGTCGGCCTTGACCGACACAAGAAAACCTCCTCGCTGCAGACCCTCGGCGTAGCCGTGACGGTCCTCCTCGGGCATGAACATGTCCTTGAGGGAGTTCCAGAACCCTGTGCTGCCGGTGGTGCTGCTGGTGCCGGACGTGGTGCTGCCATCGACGCGGCTGATGTGCTGGCGCGGCACGCCGGCGATTTCCAGGTCGGAAATCGCCTTGTCGGCCGCACTTCTGGTGTCGAAAAAGGCGGTCAGCGTGCGGCTGCGAACGTCGTTCGTGGAAAAATCGGTCATGTTCTGTCCCTTCGCCGGCACTGTCGGGTCTCACTTCCTCGCGCTGCCAGCACGAACGATCTGGGAAGGAACCACAGCACCGCCGACACTCCGAGTACGGAGCCGGACTGCTTCCTGCGTTGGCAAAACTGGGACGCCGCCAACCGCAAGTCCTCCACGATGAGGTGCATGCGCGGTATGAACACGCCCGGAAGCAGACCGGTTCCTACGGATCCGTAAGTTTCAACGCGCATATTGCCGTGTCTACATTACGCCATGTGAAAGGAACTCGGGCCTGACCCCATCCGAGTGATCGAGCCCGGCGCCGTACGGACGGAATTGGTCACAACGACGCTGACGCCGACGCCCTCGACCACGGCCGCGCCAAGCTTGACGCTCCGCGCGCCGAGGATGTCGCTCAGGCGCTGGTCTGTTCCTTTGCCCAGACGCCGAATGTATTGATCGAGGAATCCTCATGCGCCCGGCGCTGCAGAATGCCTCCTGAGAGGTCCGCCACAGTCGTGGCTGCACCCCTCAAGGCCGCCTGTCGAACAGCCACCTCGTGACGATCATCAGGATCAGGGGCCCAACCATAATAGTGGCCCAGCCAAGCGCCGCGTCGACGCCGAGGCGGGATTCGGCGAGAAGTTCCCATCAGCATGGCCAACACATCCACCTCGGCGTCGCAGGCGACCGTATCGGGTCTACTCGGCTCCATCGTAACAGCGCTCCTCTTGCTGCTGGCGAGGGCAGCGGGCCTTATCCTGCCGAAGATGCTTCTCGACCGCACAGTCGACTCTCCCCACGACTGAGTCGAGCCCCGAACAATAGGCCCCACGTTGCCGGACCACATTGGGTCCTCGAAAGAGCAATCGAAAGCTTCAAGAATGGCCGATGCCCTTGATCGAGGCTTGTATAGTGGCTGAAGCATGATTCTGCTCAACGGCCCCTCAGCGTCTGCTTTGTCCTAATCTTCGCCCAAACCAGTTGGACCGCTTTCCACCCTCTCTGGACCTTCGTTGCCTGCCCCTGCAACGTCCGCCTTGGGCCACAGTAGTCTTCGTCCCATAGCTGGAATCTGCGAAGCCCTTCCCCTCCCCCGCCTTCCCCCCTGCCCTCCCCCGTCCTATCCTCCTCCGACTCGCACCCGAACGACGAGCCAGGACACAATGAACGACACAACAAGCGGCCGACCCAAGCGCCGCACCATCACGGATCAGGAAGCGCTCCAATTTCACTCCCAGGGCCGGCCCGGCAAGCTGGAGGTGATCCCGACCAAGCCCATGGCCACGCAGCGGGACCTGTCGCTGGCCTATTCGCCCGGCGTCGCCGTGCCGGTGAAGGCCATCGCCGAGGATCCGAGCCGCGCCTACGATTACACCACCAAGGGCAACATGGTGGCGGTGATCACCAATGGCACCGCGATCCTCGGTCTCGGCAATCTCGGCGCGCTGGCGTCGAAACCCGTGATGGAGGGTAAGGCGGTGCTGTTCAAGCGCTTCGCCGACATCGACTCCATCGATCTCGAGATCGACACCGAGGATCCGGACGCCTTCATCGCGGCGGTGCGCTATCTCGGGCCCTCCTTCGGCGGCATCAATCTCGAGGACATCAAGGCGCCGGAGTGTTTCATCATCGAGGAGCGCCTGCGCGAGTTGATGGACATCCCGGTCTTCCATGACGACCAGCACGGCACCGCCATCATCGCGGCGGCCGGCATGCTGAACGCCATGACGCTGACCGGCCGCGACATTCGCGAAACCAAGCTCGTCTGCAACGGCGCCGGTGCTGCCGGCATCGCCTGCCTCGATCTCATCAAGGCCATGGGATTTCAGGCGAAGAACGTGCTGCTCTGCGACACCAAGGGCGTCGTCTACCAGGGCCGCGAGAGCGGCATGAACCAGTGGAAATCGGCCCACGCCACCCAGACCGACAAGCGCACGCTGGCCGAGGCCATGGAGGGCGCCGACATCTTCTTCGGCCTCTCCGCCAAGGGCGCGCTGACGGACGAGATGGTCAGGAGCATGGCGCCGCAGCCCATCATCTTCGCCATGGCCAATCCAGATCCCGAGATCACGCCGGAGGAGGCCCACGCGGTGCGCGATGACGCCATCGTGGCGACCGGGCGATCGGACTATCCGAACCAGGTCAACAACGTCCTCGGCTTCCCCTACATCTTCCGCGGCGCGCTCGACGTACGCGCCACGACGATCAACATGGAGATGAAGATCGCCGCCGTGCATGCGCTGGCCGATCTGGCGCGCGAGGACGTGCCCGACGAGGTGGCGGCGGCCTATGGCGGCTCGCGGCCGCGCTTCGGGCGCGACTACATCATCCCGGTGCCCTTCGACCCGCGGCTGATCCACACGATCCCGCCCGCCGTCGCCCGCGCCGCCATGGAGACCGGCGTCGCCCGCCGGCCCCTCGTCGACATGAAGGCCTATGCGGCCGAGCTCTCGGCGCGGCGCGACCCCGTGGCCGGCGCCCTGCAGGGCATCGTCGAGCGGGCCCGGCGCTTCCCCAAACGCGTCATCTTCGCCGAGGGCGAGGAGGAGCAGGTGATCCGCGCGGCCGTGTCCTTCACCAACCAGGGGCTCGGCACGGCGCTGCTGATCGGACGCGAGGACCGCATCAAGGCGACGGCGCTCGCGGCCGGTGTCGACCTTGACGAGCAGCGCGGCATCGAGATCCACAATGCCCGCCTGTCGCAGCGGACCGCCACCTACACGCAGTTCCTCTATCAGCGCCTGCAGCGCCAAGGCCTGCTGTTTCGCGACTGCCAGCGCCTGATCAATACGGATCGTAACCATTTCGGCGCCGCCATGCTGGCCAACGGCGATGCCGACGCCCTGGTGACGGGCGTCACCCGCAACTTCTCGGTGGCGCTCGGCGAGGTGCAGCGCGTCGTCGATGCGAAGCCCGGCCACCGGGTGATGGGCGTATCGCTGCTCATCGCCCGCGGCCGCACCGTTCTGGTGGCCGACACCGCGATCACCGAGATGCCCGATGCCGAGGATCTCGCCGCCATCGCGGTCGAGGCGGCACGCGTGGCGCGGCGGCTCGGCACCGAACCGCGGGTGGCGCTTCTCGCCTTCTCGACCTTCGGCCATCCGCCGGGGGAGCGGTCGAAGAAGGTGCAGGATGCCGTGAAGCTGCTCGACGCCATGCATGTCGACTTCGAATACGACGGCGAGATCGCCGCCGACGTGGCGCTGAACCGCGAGCGCATGGCCGCCTATCCGTTCTGCCGCCTCACCGACGTCGCCAACGTCCTGGTCATGCCGGCCTTCCACTCGGCGTCGATCTCGACCCACATGCTGCAGGAACTCGGCGGCGCGACCCTGATCGGGCCCATGATCGTCGGGCTCGACCGCCCGGTGCAGATCGTGCCGCTCGGCGCGCGCGACAGCGACATCGTCAACATGGCGGCGCTGGCGGCCTTCAACATCGGCGGCTGACACCGCTCGGCGGCGTGGGGTCTTCCATTGCCGCCGAACCTCGCTATGGTTCCGACCGAGCCGGGCGGGCGCCTCGGCTCGGGTGGCCGCGGCACAGTCCCTCAGAGCGATCCGCGCCGCGGCCATTCCCGCTGCAGCGGCCTGGTAGGCCGCTTCGCGCCTTGGACGTGCATCGCCGGGCATCGCTTCCTTCTCCGGTTTTCCCGGATCACACAGTGTTTCGGAGGTGATTCGCGCCTGCTTCTGGTGTGGTGGGCAGTGCGAGTCCGTCCTCTGGGCAGACAATCGCGTCGCAGAAGCGTCCTATGCCGTCGACCGACCAGACTCTTCACCAAGGACGGGCGGCTCTCGAGCTCTGCACGGCTTCGCTAGGACTTTGCGACCGTGCCGGGAGCCCGTACCGTGTCGATCCCAAGCAGGAGCAACCATGCGTCACGCCCTCGCCATTGCCTCTCTCGTCAGCCTCATGACCATCGCGGCCTGTTCCAAACCGGAGCCGGGCCAGGCCGGACCGGCGGGTCCCCAAGGTCCGGCCGGCCCCGCCGGAGCTCAAGGACCCGTCGGCCCCGCCGGCGCCATGGGACAGGCCGGACCCGCCGGGCCGGCGGGACCTCAGGGACCGCAAGGCGCGCCGGGCTCCAAGGGAGAGATCGGACCAGCGGGTCAGGCCGGCGCCAAGGGCGACACGGGCCAGGACGGCACGGCCGGCATTCCCGGCATCCCGGGCCCGAAAGGCGATGCGGGCCCGGCCGGCCCGGCTGGTCCCTCGGGTCCGGTCGGCGCCGTCGGTCCGGCAGGACCTGCCGGAGATGCCGGTGCCAAGCTCGCCTTCACGTTACGCAAGACGGCGGGTCAGCCGGGTCAGGCCGTCACGGCGACCTGCGAGGCGGGCGAGCAGATCATCGCCGCCACTTGCTCGACGGGCGCCTCTCTCGACCCGGCCGGCACGGCCTCCTGCCCGGCCCCGGCCGACGCGACCGCGACGGCGCAAATCACGGTGACCTGCGCCAAGTAGCGGGAAACCGGAGCGAACGGCCCATCGTGTCTGTTCACTTCTTGACCCTGCCGCGCAGGGTTAAGGGGTGTCCAAATGCGACGGCACGGCCAGCTTCAGTCGTCCGTTACGATTCAGGCTGGGCGTGGCCAACACGCTCGGCCTCGATCCGGGCGGCATCGAGCCGCTCGACCAGTGTCGTGAGCCCGGCAGTCTCAGCCAGCGCGATCAACGCCGGAAGACCGCGGACGACGCTGCGCGCCGCCTGGCCTGGATCGCTGTCGGGCACGTGATAACCCTCTCGCCGCAGCCGGGGTACGGTTCGCTCATAGACGTGAGGACGGCGCATCCTGTCTCCCGACTTGCTGCATGAGAGCTGACGTCCCGCCGATCAGAATGGCACGCTTTTGGTGTTCAGGTTGCTGAACCCGTTGTTGGCGCCCGCATAGCCGCCGTTGAACCCGGCCGGGCTCGCGCCACCGCCAGAGAATGAGTATCGCGGTTGCGATCCGTCGGCATTGGCACAGGCCGCGAGCAGCAGCGTGAAAACCAGGGAGATCAGGAGCTTCGTCATGCGAAACGCTACGCCGCAGCGGAGCTCACGGTCAATGCGGCCGGCGGGTCGACACCGTCACGACCGAGACCATTCCGCCGCACGACGCGCCGCCAAAACAGCTTGCCAGGGGCTGGTCTCCGCCCGAGGATCAACTCCGGCCCGGCAGGAGATCCGCCGCCGGCCCCGGCCGCCGCGAGATCGGCCGAACGAGCGGATCGGAGAGCATCCATGTTCGTGGATTTCAGCAACCAAGGGCCTCCCCCGGGTCCGTGGGATCCCAATCCGGCGCGGATTCGCCTGACGAAACGCCAGGAGCGGACGGTGGCCTGGATCATCGGTGTCAACCTGCTGCTGCTGCTCGTGGCGCCGCTCGGGGGCTCGACGCTGATCGACGCCGCGATGCTGCTATTCCGGCATTGATCGGTCTCCGGGGGAAACGAAGTCGCCTCAGCCGACCGCTCCGTCATGGTGTGGACATGGTCGGGGGCGACCACGGAGGCCACAACAGGATGGGGAGCAGGTCACTCATGGATCGGACAGGAACCCTGGCGCTCTGCGCCCTCGTCGCCGCCTGGGCGATCCCTCTCGAAGCCCGGGCGCAGAGCGCATCAGCCGCAGCCCCGCCGGCCAGCGCGGGCAATTTGGTCAAGGCCAAGAAGCACGCCACTGCGCGGCATAGAAAGGCCGACACGGCCGGCCTGCCGGCTCCCGCGGCTTCGTCCGGCTACGATCTCGTGCCCTCGTCCACGACCTCGGCCCAGGCGCGGGCTCGCCAGAACTCATTCTCGGCGCCCGACGACGATTCAACGCCCTCGAGCGACCCGCGCCACATCGGCATTGGCCTTGGCGGCGCCAACGGCACTACGCCGGGCATGCAGATGGGATTCTGATGCCAATGCTTGACTGACCTACCCTCGTAATGAGTGCTGAATTCGACATACCGATCTGTCGCGTTCAGCGCCCTTCCCCTTGAGGGGAAAGCGCCCGATAGGGCGGATGAGGGCTCGGAGGCGCCTTGGAACCCCTCATCCGGCGTTTCGCGCCACCTTCTCCCCAGAGAAAAGAAGGGCCAGGTCCCTTGCCGTCTCTGATTCCGGCTTCTATCGACGCTCGTAGGTACCAACCAGCAGCCCCTTGGCGACGACATGGCCCGTCATGGCTTCGATCACGGCGCCGCGGCCCGGCTTGTCGTCTAGAACCAGCGGCGTGTCGAGGGCGAAGACCTGCACGGCGTAGCGGTGCGGGCCATGGCCCGTAGGCGGATCGGGCGGCAGGTATTCGGCTTTGAAGAACGAGTTCTGCCCCAGCCGATGCGGGCGGCCCGCTCCTCCGGGGCTCGCCAACTCGCCTTCACTGAGCGTTCCGTCCCGTCCCGGCAGGCCGAGCAGAATCGTGTGGACGAGCGGCGCGGGCGTCGGGCTGTCGGCATCCTCGATGAGAAGCACGACCTCGGCGGCTCCCGCCGGTACGCCGCGCCAAGCCAGCGGCGGCGACAGCTTGCGCCCGTCCTCCGTATAATCCGCCGGTATTGCACCCTCGGCCGCAAAGGCCGGGCTCGACACCACGATCGTGTCGGGAACGGTTGCGAAGTCGGCATGGATGGCGAGCTTGTCGAGCCCGGGACGGACGGCCTTCAGGGCCTCTCCCAGGACTTTGGGCATGTGTTCCAGCATGGCGATCTCTCCTGTGCCGCGCCAACGCGCCGCGAGGCTGTCCGGATGCGCAGACTTTGGCGCTCGTTCAACGGCTGCTAAGGGTGGGTGGCGCCGCGGTTCGGGTGCGGTTTCGAAAGGCGTTCCCATGAGCAGGCTGGACCTCGATCGCGCCTTCGTACCCCTCGGCATCGCGGTGGTCACGGTATCGGACACGCGCGAACTGAAAGACGACCGTTCCGGCGACACTTTGGCAGAGCGCCTGACCGCCGCCGGCCATCGGCTCGCCGGGCGCATGGTGGTCAAGGACGAAGTCGAGGATATTCGGGCGGCGGTGAGCGGCTACGCGGGTGAGCCCGAGGTCGATGTCGTCCTGACGACCGGCGGCACGGGCTTCACGGGACGGGACGTGACGCCCGAGGCCGTGGAAGCACTGTTCACCAAACGGATGGACGGCTTCTCGGTCCTCTTCCACCGCATTTCCTTCGACAAGATCGGGGTGTCGACCATACAGTCGCGCGCCACGGCCGGTCTCGTCGGCACGACCTTCGTCTTCGCGCTGCCGGGCTCCCCCGGCGCCTGCCGCGACGCCTGGGACGGCATCCTGGCGCATCAGCTCGACTATCGCGCCCTGCCCTGCAATTTCGTCGAGATCATACCGCGGCTCGACGAGCATCTGCGCCGCAAGCCGTCCTGATCTCGCGATCAGATCGCGAAGTCGATATCGGTCCCGCTTTCGATGCCCAGCCCCTCGGCCCGGGCGCAGAGATCGGCCACCGTGGTGTCGTCGAGCGCCGCCAGGAACGCCTCGCCGGCGGGCCGCAGCGCCGGCGTCACCACGGCATCGACGAAGGAGGGACGCGGCCGCGGCTTGGCGTCCTGTTCGCCCACCTTGGCGGCGGCTCTCAAGATCGCCCCTACGGTGATGCGTCGCCGCTCCCGCGCCAGAGCGTAGCCGCCCCTGGGTCCCCGCGTTCCCTTGAGGATGCCGGCACGGACGAGTTCCTGCAGCAGCGTTTCGAGATGGCGCGGCATGAGCCCGTGGCGGCCCGCCAGCGCCTTGGCGGAGACGGGCGCCAGCCGGCCGTTCATGGCGATGTCGACGACCGTTGCCACCGCCAACAAGCTCCGCTCGGGCAGCAAGTTCACGGACGGCCTGCGCGTCCCGTCGAGCCGAAGCCACCGGCGCCGCGTCGCGTCGCGTCGAGGTCGCCCTCAACCCAGGCGAGCCGCTCGACCCGGGCCAGGACGAGCTGGGCGATGCGCGTCCCGCGCTCGATCCGAAAGCTCTCGGCTCCGTGGTTGACCAGGATGACCCCGACCTCGCCGCGGTAATCGGCGTCGATGGTACCGGGAGCGTTCAAGACCGTAACGCCATGGCGCAGCGCCAGCCCGGATCGCGGCCGGACCTGCGCCTCGTAGCCTTGGGGCAGAGCCAGCGTCAGGCCAGTCGGCACGAGGCTGCGAGCGCCGGGCTCGATGACCAGAACATGGCCCGGCGCCAGCGCCGCCACGAGGTCGAGGCCTGCCGCTCCCTCGGTCTGATAGGCCGGCAGATCCAGCCCTTCGCCATGCGGCAGGCGGGTGACGCGCACCGGGACGCTCACGCGGTGGCGCCTTCGAGCAGGACAGCGAAGCGCGCAACGAGCCGGCGCGCCACCTCGTCCTTGCCGAGACGCGGCCAGGGCTCCACGCCGTCGCGGGTCAGGAGATGGACCTGGTTCTCCGCCCCTCCCATGACGTCGGAGCCGGGGCCGACATCATTGGCGACGATCACGTCGCAGCCTTTGCGGGCGAGTTTCTCGGCGGCATGGTCGAGCAGATGGTCGGTCTCGGCGGCGAAGCCCACGACGAGCCTCGGTCGCCCGCCCGCCCTCCCGGCGATCGTCGCCAGGATGTCGGAGTTGCGATCGAGGCGGAGCACGGGATCCGGCGCGCCTTCGCGTTTCTTGATCTTCTGCCCGGCAACGGTCTCCGGCCGCCAGTCCGCCACGGCGGCGGCGGCAATGAAGATGTCCGCGGGCAGGCTCGCCTCGACGGCGGCCAGCATCTCGCGCCCGGTCTCGACGTGCACCATGGTAACGCCCGCAGGATCCGCGATCGCCACGGGTCCCGAGACGAGGACCACCTCGGCGCCGGCCGCCGCCGCCGCCGCCGCGATGGCGTGGCCCTGACGGCCGGAGGACCGATTGGCGAGGAAGCGCACCGGGTCGATGGGCTCATGGGTGGGGCCGGAGGTCACCACGATCCGGCGCCCTTTCAGCAGAGGTAACGGCGCAGCCGGGAGCGGGATGGTGGTGTCGCCGCTGAGGGCGCGCGCCACGGCGGCGACGATGTCGAGCGGCTCCGCCATCCGGCCAGGGCCGAACTCCCCGCAGGCCATGACGCCGTCACCGGGTCCGACCATCATGACGCCATCGCGCTCGAGCGTCGCCCGATTGCGCAGGGTGGCGGGATGCAACCACATGCGGACGTTCATCGAGGGGGCGAGCAGGACGCGCTTGTCGGTGGCGAGCAGCAGCGTCGAGGCCAGATCGTCCGCCAAGCCCTGCGCCATCTTGGCCATAAGATTGGCGGTGGCGGGCGCCACGACGACGAGGTCGGCGCTGCGCGACAGTTCGATATGGCCCATTTCGGCCTCGTCGGTCAGCGCGAAGAGCTCGTCATAGACGCGTTCGCCCGTCAAACTGGCGACGGCCAGCGGCGTAACGAAGTGCTTGGCGGAGGCCGTCATCACGGCACGAACCGCCACCCCGCGCTCACGCAGGCGGCGGATCAGGTCCAGGGTCTTGTAGGCGGCAATGCCGCCGCCGATCACGAGCAGAACGCGACGCCCCGACATCGCTTGCGCCACCATAGGCGCCGCCACGACCGTCTCTGCCGTCATGGCTCCCTCATATGCCCGAACGCCATCGTCCTGTGCCGACAGTAAAGCAGATCGCTGTCGGGTGGAATGACCTGGCGATCGTGGTCGATGGGCGAGTTTATAAATCCTTGGGACTGGACTGGTCGGCGCCCCCGGGGCCGGAGCCTCATCCCACCCGCTCGGGCGACAGTGCGAATCATGAGATGCGTGGAAAGCTTGCGCTAACGACGAAGCGCTATGACACGGCTAATGTCCCGCCAGCCCGAGAAAGAGCTTGCGAGATTCGACGATCGATGCCATGGGTGATCGGCAACGGTTTCGTTGCATGCCCTTCTTGGGCGTTTCCTCCCTAGACTTGGGCCGCCTTTCGGGGCGGTCTTTTTTTGTCCGATCTGCGGAACGGGTCGCAGAAGCGGTCGATCGCGCTGATCAGGCGTCAAGTGCGTTTCACAGTTTCACCATACTGCATTCTGTTTAGCAAGCAGTTCGAGTCCTAAAATTACGATTTGAAGGCACTCTCGGCGACGGCGACACGTTGTTTGCCGCATTCGTAAGCATCCGAGCAAATGCTCTGACGCGGGACATTCGCTCGGAAGCGCTGTTCCGTTGCGATCATGTCAGGATATAGTCGACTGGCCGTAGCGGCTCTGGAAGGACAGTGTCGCCCATCATCTCCCGCAAATCGATGTCGATCCCGCGCGTCATGGCACTGAGCGGCAGGGCGTTCTGGCCCGATCCGAACGGGTTTTCCAACTCGTCGCCGAGCGCGTCGAGACCGAAGAACGTGTAGGAGACGATGAGGACGAGGAGCGGTGTCCAGGAGCCGGCCACCGGCGCCAGGCCGAACGGCAACAGCAGACAGAACAGATAGGCTGTGCGGTGCAGCATGAGCGAGTAAGTATAGGGCACCGGCATGCCCTTGATGCGCTCGGCCGCCGCCAGCACGCCGGAGAGCGATACGACGCGTTCCTCGAGGGTCTGGAGCATCTCAGCCGCGATGGCGCCTTTGGCGGCAGCCTCGACCGCTTCCGCGCTGATGCGGGTCAGCAGCATATTGGGAGCGTTCCGTGCCCGGGTCACGGCGGCATGGCCGGCCTCCTCCAGCGCCGCGCAGGCCTCCTGGCCGGCAGCCTCGCCGCGCAGGTGGTGACGGAGCAGGTGCGCGAAGGCGATGCAGGCGAAAGCCGCGCGTCGTGCCGCCGCGGGATCCTGTGCACCGCGATAGGCGAACTGCTGGCGCGCCAGGCTGCGGGTGTCGACCAGGAGTTGGCCGAAGACCTTGCGACCTTCCCACCATCGATCGTAGCAGGCCGAGTTACGGAAGCCGGCGAAGATCGAAAGCGCGATGCCGATCAACGAAAACGGCAGCGCGGCGATCTCGTGCAGGTGGAGCAACCCCGTGTCCTGCAGCGTCACGACCAGGACGGACAGCAGGGTCACAACGGCAAGGCGAGGCGCGATCGTCGGGATGATGGAGCCCTTCATCACGAAGAGCAGATGCCAGGCGCTCGGCTTGTCGCGGACGATCACGGACGAGTCCTCGACAGAGCGAAGAAATGCTGTCGGCCGGCTTCAGGCGCAAGGCCGCATCGTGTCATCGGACGGGCAGCATCGGCTGCGAGGTCGAGACCCGAGGAGACCTGAAGCCGAGGCTGGCGTGCGCGGGGCTAGGGTAGCGCAGCTTCGACGGCCGGCCCTCGGCCCGCATGCGCCTGTCGGCCTCGGGCCAGGACGGCAGCGTCGCGTCGGGCTGATCCCAATGCACCACCGAAGCCTCGTCGCACCATTTCACGAGAAACGGCATCGCGGCCCGATGAGATCCCGCCAGCATATAGGCCCGCATCGCGGCCTGGTCGTCCCAAACCGTGATCGTCCAGAACGCCCACCTCCGATCGGCCAGGAGCGCGCCGCTGCGGAAGCCCTGGGCGCGTCTGACCTGTCGGATCGTTGGCGTCGTCCAAAGAACAAAGCCCGGCAGGTAGATGATCGACCGCAGCCTGAGACGTGTGACGCTGACAAAGGCCATGGCGATCTCCAATGGCGCCGGATCCCGTCGGGCCACAAGTCGGCGCCGCTCGGCCTTCCGACCCGGACACCAAGGATATAGCCCGAGAACGCCCGAAGCCACCGATGCCAAGCGATCAGCGCTGCCAAAGGCCGGCAATGCCTGAATAAAGGCCAAGCGCCACCGTCACCGCGATCACGCCTGCCACCACGGCATGATAGGCTCCCGAGAGCCTGAAGGGCTTCGGCAGACGCCGCGCCAGAAGATAGAGAAAGCCGAGCACGATCGGCAGAAGCAGGGCGTTCAGCACCTGCACGCCGACCGCAAGCGACACGATGTCGATGCCGCCGACGATGAAACCCGCGCCGGCCAGCAACACTAGCCCGTAGACGACATAAAACCAAGGCGCTTCGCCCATGGGCTTGTCCAGCGCATGGCCGAAGCCCAGCAGTTCCCCCAGGGTCCGCGCCGCCGTCAGGGTCACGACGATCGCGGCCACGATCGCGGCGCCCGAGATGCCGATGCCGAACACGAGCCGTCCCGCCACCGGGCCGAGCACCGGAGTCAGGGCGTCGGCGATCTGCTGCACGGTTTCGAGGTGTCCCGCTTGCCCCCCGTGTTGGAGAGCGGCCGCGCAGGCCACCACGACGGCGCCCATAACCACCTGGGTCACCACGGCTCCGATGGCGGTGTCGACCCGTTCCGTCGCGATATCGGCGCTTTGCAAACCTTTCTCGACGACGGCGGACTGCTGGTAGAACACCATCCAAGGCATGATGACGGCGCCGATATTGGCCGAGACCAGGAACAGGTATTTGCTGTCAGCCAGCGGTATGGAGACGACCTGCGCCGCCGCTTCGCCGAGATCAGGATGCGCCCAGATCGCAACCCCGACGAACACGACCTCGAAGGCCCCGGCGGCGAGCGCAATCCGCTCGACGGACCTGTAAGATCCCGTCACCGCCATCAGGATCAGGGCCACGACCACGATGGCCATCGAGGCCCAGGTGGATAGCCCCATCAGAGCTCCGACGCCGGCGATGCCGCCCATTTCGGTGAGGAGAGCTCCGATGCAGGCCACCACCAGCGTCGAGACTGACACCCAGGCCCAGAACGTGCCGAAATGTCGGCGGATCAGAGCGGCATGGCTTTCGCCCGTGGCGGCACCGAGCCGCACCGTAAGTTCCTGGACAATATACAGGACCGGGATGAGGACAAGCTGCAGCCACAAGAGGCGATAGCCCCACTGCGCGCCGCTCTGCGCCGCCGTGACAAGGCTGCCGACATCGGTGTCGGCCAACATCGCCACTATTCCTGGGCCCAGAACGGCGACGAGGCGTCGCCACGAGAACGTTCCCGTGCCCGCGCTTTTACCGGGCTCGGTGCGTCGCAATTGATCCATGAGTGATCCGGCCGAAGCGCTGCGGGAGCGACGATCAAAGCCGGCGCAATGAGGTGCCTACGCAGCAGCTCCGGCACAGGTTGCAGACGGCAGGACTGTATAAGTCCGTCGGGCCTGCATCACCGATGCATCCGGTTTCCCAGCACATAGCCGAAGAGGCCGATCAGCACGATGCCGACCGCGCCCTGCATGGAGGTCACGAGATAGAAGACCGGGCTCACGGGCCGCAGGCCGATGTCGGGCGCCGAGGTCGAGAGCATGTTGAGGAAGGAATAGACCAGGAGGTCGAAGGGGCTTTCCGTCACCCGCTTGATCTCGCCGGCCGGCCCCGCCGACACGCGCACCAGCGATTCCGTGGCGGCATAGAACAACGCGAAACCGATGATCAGCGTGGCGAAGGCCCGCATCACCCGCCACAAGCTCTCGCCGTAGTCGCAAAGCCATTCCACGAAAGCGTCCGACAGCCAGCCGAGCCCATGGCGCGTCATCTTGCGCCAGTCCCGCTGCCGGAAGCCATGCAGCGCCGTCTCGCGCTCGTGCAGCTTGCCCATCAGACGGCCCTTGCGGAAGGCCCAGGAGGCGCCGTCGCCGTTGCCGATCGTGCGGAAGTTCTGCTGCAGCACCACATAGGCGTCGCGGGCCGCATGGTAGTCCCGGGCCACCTCCTCGCCCACGGCACCGCCGAGTTGCTCGACGCGGAGCCGCGTATTGTCGAGCCAGGCGCCGGCGAGCCGCGCGTGTTTCAACGAACAGGTCTGGAGATTCAGCCGCGGCAGGCTGGCATTGGACAGGTCCGCCCCATCGAGATACGCCCCATCCAGCACGGCGTCGTCGAGCTTGGCTCCGCGCAGCTTGGCGCCTCCCAAACGGGCCTTCTTGAGGCTCGCGCCACTGAAATCGGCCCCGGTGAGGTCGGCCTCGGTGAAATCGGCCTCGTCGCAACGCGCGTTTCTGAAGCAGGCGTCGTCGGCCTCGGCCTTGCCGGCCCGCACGCCCCAGAGATCCGCTCCCGTGAAGTCGGCGCTGTCGAGCAACGCGCCCGCCAGGGTCGCATAACGGAGATGGGCACCGGCGAAGCAGGCATCCTCCAGCATGGCGTCGGAGAAGTCGGCCTCGCCGGCGCTGGCCTTCGCCAGATCAGCGCCTCCGAGGTCGGCCGAGATGAAGCGCACCTGTTCGAGCACGGTGTGCGACAGGTCGGCCGACCGGCCCATGACGTCCGACAGGTCGGCGCCGCGCAGATTGGCGCCACGCAGGCGGGCGCCGGCGAGGCGACCACCTGCCAGATCGACGCCGGGCAGCGCCAAGCCGCGGCTGTCGCCGTCCCACCATGCCGGAATGGCGCCATCCGACGGCGCGATCGTGTCGCGGTCGGCCTGGAGGCCGGATAGATCGCGCGAGGCCAGCGCCCCGGCAAGCGGCATCGTGCCGGCCTTCAGACGCACCATGAGGTCGCCCTCTCGCGCGGCTGGGTCCGGCTGGATCTGCAGTTCCGTCATTCTGTCCCGTCCTCGCCCGATCCTGCGCTGGGCGCGGGGTCAACCCGCGTCGGCACGGGTGGTTCGCCGGACTTGGCCGGGTTACGGCTGGGTTCTACCGCAGGGGACGAGATCTCGACCATGAATGCCGTCCTCAATGCCGTGCTGCCCGTCTTCGCGCTGATCGGCGTCGGCTATCTGGCGGCCCGGCGCGGCTTGCTCGATGCCGCCGTGACCGACGCCCTCAACCGCTTCACCGTCTGGCTGGCGCTGCCGGCGCTGCTGTTCGGCGCTACGGCGCGGATGAGCTGGGCCGACATCGATCACCCCGGCTTCGCCTTCGTCAGCGCCGCCGGCATCGTCCTGACGTTCGCGTTGGCCATGCTGCTCGACCGTCGGCGGGGCAAGCGCCTCGCCGACCGCGCCATCGAGGGGCTGGACGCCGCCTATGGCAACACCGGCTTCCTCGGCATTCCGCTGGGGCTGGCGCTGTTCGGCAATGCCATCCTGCCGGCGCTCGTCATTTCGACGCTGCTGACCGCCTGCCTGCTGTTCGGCTTCGCCATCCTGCTGATCGAGATCGATCTCGCCGCCACGCCCGACCTCCGCCGCACGCTGCTGAAAGCCTTTCGCTCCCTGGCCCGCAACCCCCTGCTGGTGTCGCCCGTGGCCGGCGGGCTCTGGGCGCTGACGGGCCTCGGGATGCCGCTGCCGGTCGATCGCTTCGTCACCCTGCTCGGCGCTGCGGCGGGTCCCTGCGCGCTCGTCACGATCGGGCTGTTCCTGCACCAGCAGCGCGAGCGGGCCGACCCGCGCGAAGTGGCGCGCCTCGTGGGCCTGAAGCTCGTCGCCCAGCCGCTCCTCACCCTGGGTGCCGCGTTGCTGGTGCCCATGCCGAAACCCTGGTTCGCCACGGCGCTGCTCCTGGCGGCCCTGCCGACCGGCACCGGACCCTTCATGCTGGCCAAACTCTACGAGCGCGAAGCCGCGGCGACCTCCCGCGCCATCCTGCTGTCCACGGTGCTGTCTGTCGCCACCGTGTCGGTGCTGGTGGTGCTGCTGCGGCCTTGATCGACCGGTTCACTCCCCCTCCACCCGTCCGCGCATTGCCTTGACGTCGCCGCGGATGCGCTTGCCTTCGAGGCGCCGCTTCTTGGAGCCCAGCGTCGGGCGGGTCGGGCGGCGCGGCGGCGGCGGCGGGACGGCGGCGTCCTGGATCAGTTCGACGAGCCGCTCCAGAGCGTCGGCGCGGTTGCGCTCCTGGGTGCGGAAGCGCTGAGCCGTCAGCACCAGCACGCCGTCCTTGGTCAGTCGCCGCCCCGCCAGCCGCTCGAGCCGTCCCCGCACCCCCTCGGGCAGGTTCGGCGAATGGCGCACGTCGAAGCGGAGCTGCACCGCCGTCTCGACCTTGTTGACGTTCTGCCCGCCGGCGCCGGAGGACCGGATGAAATCCTCGTGCAGCTCGTCGTCGTCGAGCGCGATGCGCTCCGTGATCCTGATCACCGGGAGGCTCCATAACGGTCCGGCGAGGTCTTACAGCACGGGCCGGTCCCACGCGACCGCTCACCGCGATTGCCGTCCTTCAGAAGAGGTATTTCAACGCGCTTGTCCGCGCCGCTGCCGCGCGAGGTGATGGTTCGATCGAAAGGGTTCAGCTTCGCAAAACGGATACTTTGGACTACACAGGCTGTCTTCGTGGGGTCACTTCATGAGGGTAGTGCTCGACACGTCGGTCATGGTGGCGGCGATCCGGAGCGATGCCGGCGCGTCCCGCCGCCTGCTGACCGCGGTCCTCGAACGACGGCTCATTATGATCGCCTCCGTGCCGCTGATGGTCGAGTACGAAGCGGTGATGACGCGGCAACAGCACTTGAAAGCGTCCGCACTGTCGAGAGACGATGTCGGTGCTTTGCTCGACGCTGTTGCGGCCGTGGCGGAACCGGCAGTTCTGGCATTTCGGTGGCGCCCCGTGTCGCCGGACCCTGATGACGATATTGTGGTCGAAACCGCGGTGAACGGCAGAGCGCACACGATTGTGACCTTCAACCTGCGCGACCTGTCGACGGCCGCAGCTTCATTCGGGATCGATGTCCTGCTCCCGGGTGAAGCCTGGAAACGATGGATGGCAGCACCATGAACGAGAACCTGGTCAGTCTGGACCTCCAACCTTCCCTCGTCGAAGAAGCCCGCAAAGCAGCCGAGGCAGGTGGCATGGCGCTCGACCAATTCGTGAATGGTGCCCTGGCCGAAAAACTCGCGGCGCTGCGGACCGAGGCCTATTTCAACGAGCGAAGCACTCGCGCCGAGGTCCCGAAGGCGCTGGACATTCTTGCCCGCGCTGGCCGTGGCGAGCCTCCCCGGCAGGGTGACGAACTGCCGAACTGAAGGTGCCCAGGCGCGATCCTCATCACCGCTCCCCCAGCGCCCGTGTCGCCAACACGGCGGCGGAGGCGCGGTTCTCGACGCCGAGCTTGGCGAAGACCGTCTCGAGATGCTTGTTCACCGTGCGGGGGGCGAGGTCGAGAATGGCGGCGATGTCGCGGTTGCTCTTGCCGCGCGCGATCCACAGCAGCACCTCGGCCTCGCGCGCCGTGAGCGCAAAGCGCTCCTGCAGCACCGCCTCGTCGGGGCGCCGGTCGTGGCAGCTCAGGCGAAACAGCAATTCGCCGGCGCCCGCAGCACCCAGATAGGAGAAGCCGAGCGCCAGCCGGCCGTCGGCTCCCGTTGCCACCACCGGGTCGGGCGCGGCACGGCCGTCGAGGAGCCGCAGCCCGACCTCGGCCGGCAGGGCGCCATCGCTCCAGAGCGTGCCCAGCAGCGCGGCCGCGCCGGGGGTCGACCACAGCACGCGGCCGGCGCGGTCGAGCGCCAGGAGCGAGGCGCCCGACGTGTCGAGCGCCGCCCGGGCGCTCTGCGCCGCGCGGGCATTGCCGAGATGGACACGGATGCGGGCCAGGAGCTCGTCGAGGCGGATGGGCTTGGTGACGTAATCGACGCCGCCGGCCCCGAGCCCCGCCACGACGTGCTCGGTCTCGGAGAGCGCCGTCATGAAGATCACCGGCACATGGGCGGCCGGGCCGGTCTTCAGCCGCCGGCAGGTCTCGAACCCATCCATGCCGGGCATCATGGCGTCGAGGAGGATGAGATCGGGGAGCACGCGCCCGACCAGCGCCAGCGCCTGCGGCCCCCCCGTCGCCACCAGCGCCGTGATGCCGGCCCGCTCCAGGGCCTCGGTGAGGAAGCCCAGCGTGTCGGGCGTGTCGTCGACGACCAGCACCGTGTCGCGCAGCGGAGCCGGGCCGGTCACGACGGCATGCTCTCGGGATCCCGCGCCCGGTCGAGCAGTTCGGCGATCCCGTCGAAATCGAACCGCGCCACGCGCTCGCGCAAGGCTGCGACGAGCGCCCCCTGCCCGGGATCCTCCGCCATGGCGGCGAGCTTCGCCTCGAGGCCGCGCACGTAGCCGATGGAGGCGAGCCGTTTCAGCTCGGCGGCATCGGCGGCATCCGGCTCACCGCGCACCGGCAGCGGCGCGGCGCCGACGGGCGCCTCCGGCACGCCCTCGATCCAGTCGAGCACTAGGAGGGAACCGACGAGATCGATGAGGGTCGCGAGGTCGAAGGGTTTCGGCAGCACGGCATCGTGGTCGGCGGCCTCGCCGCTCGCGGTCTCCCGCGGCGCGCCTTCCCCAAGGTTGGCCGACATCATGAGGATGGGGGCATCGAGCCCTCGGGCGCGCAGGCTCCGGGCCAGCGTCCAGCCGTCCATGCCGGGCATGGACACGTCGAGGACGAAGAGGTCGGGCTGCACGTCGGCGAGCAGCGACAGGCAGGTCGGCCCGTCGCGCGCGCTCAGCACCGCGAAGCCGAGCGGCTCCAGGATGGCGCGCAGCAGCACCGGCTGCTCGGGATCGTCGTCCACCACCATGACGGTGCGCCGCCGCCCGCCGTAGCCCGAGACGGCGCGCGGCACCGGGGCGGCGGAGGGCGCAGAAGCGGCGGCCAGCATCAGCCTGAGCCGGAACAGCGCGCCGCCCCGCCCCGCCGGGGGCTCCAGCACGGCGATCTCGCCGCCCATGAGTTCGGCCAGCAGCTTGGTGATGGTGAGGCCGAGGCCGAGGCCCGGCACGGCATCCTCCCGCGCCTGGGCGCCGCGATCGAAGGGCTCGAAGATGCGGATGCGGTCCTCGGCGGCGATGCCCGGCCCGCTGTCGGCGACATCGAGCGTCGCCACCTGGTTGCGGTAGCTCACCTTCAGGGAGACATGGCCGGCGCCGGTGAACTTGATGGCGTTGGAGAGGAGGTTGATGAGGATCTGCCGTAGCCGCTTCTCGTCGGTGCGGACCACGGGCGGCAGGACCTCGAGCCCCGCGACCCGGAAATCCAGGCCCTTCCCGGCGGCCTGGAGCCGGACCATGTCGACGAGGCCGGCGAAGAACTCGCCCGTGCGCACCCGGTCGGCGCGGATCTGCAGCCGGCCCGCCTCGATCTTCGACACGTCGAGCAGCCCGTCGATCAGCCCCGACAGATGTTCGGCCGAGCGGCGGATGACGCGGACGCCGTTCTGCCGCGCCGGCGGCATGTCGCCGTCGCGCTCGAGGAGCTGCGCATAGCCCAGCACGGCGTTGAGCGGCGTGCGCAGCTCGTGGGAGAGCCCCACCACATAGCGGCTCTTGGCCGAATTGGCGGCCTCGGCGACGTCCCGCGCGCGCTGCAGCTCGGCATCGGTGCGGCGGTGGGCGGCGATCTCGGCCAGCAGCAGCACCGTCTGGCGGCCGGATTCGTCCTGCGCGGCGCGGCGGCTCTCGCCGGCGAGGGTGAAGAACCAGGCCAGCACGCCCGACACGATGGAGAGGATGGCGAAGGCGGCCCAGAGCGTGCGGTCGACGACGGGGCGGAGGACCGGGCCCGTGGCGGCGGCGCCGAAGTCGATGAGCAGCAGCACGAGGCTGATCACCGCCACGAAACACAGGAAGGTAGCGGCGAACTGCAGCGTGGAGCGGCTGAGCCGCTTCGCCCAGGCGCGCGGCAGCAGCGCTTTGACGGCCGCCGTGCCCTGCACCAGCGCCGTCGCATGCGGCTTGCAGAGGTCGCCGCAGCGCGCATCGAGCGAACAGCAGAGCGAGCAGATCGGCCCCGCATAGGCGGGGCAATGCGCCATATCCTCGGGCTCGAAGGCATGGTCGCAGATCGAGCAGGTGATGGCGGGCAGCGCCGCCCAGGCGGCGCGCGGCCGGCGGGCGAGGTAATAGCGCCCACGCGTCAGCGCCGCGATGGCGGGCGCCGTCACCAGCGCGATGACCAGCGCCACGAAGGGGGCCAGCGCCGCCAGGGCCGCGCCGAAGAGCCCCGCCGCCGCGGCGAGGGCCACCAGCGTCGCCAACGCCATGGCGCCGCAACCGACGGGGTTGATGTCGTAGAGGTGGGCGCGCTTGAACTCGATGCCGGGCGGCGACAGGCCGAGCGGCTTGTTGATGGCGAGATCCGCCACCACGGCGCCGATCCAGGCCACCGCCACCACGGCGAAGAGGCCGAGGATCCGCTCCAGCGCCGCATAGATGCCGAGCTCCATCAGCAGTGCCGCGATGGCGACGTTGAACAGCAGCCACACCACCCGGCCCGGATGCGAATGGGTGAGGCGGGAGAAGAAGTTCGACCACGCCAGCGAGCCCGCATAGGCGTTCATGACGTTGATCTTCAGCTGCGACACCACCACGAAGCCGGCGGTGAGCAGCGCCACCGCCTCGGGCCACCGCAGGACGTGGCCGAAGGCGATGCGATACATCTCGGCCGGGTCGGCGGCATGGTCGGCCGACACGCCGGCGCGCAGCGCCATCACGGCGAGGAGCGAGCCGAACAGCAGTTTGGGGGCGCCGAAGACGATCCAGCCGGGGCCCGCGGCCAGCAGTGACAGCCACCAGGCCCGCGTGGCGCGTCCGGGCGCCGGCCGGGCGGGGAGGAAGCGCAGCACGTCCACCTGCTCGCCGATCTGCGGCATCAGCGCCAGGATGACGGAGGCGGCACCGCCGAACTTCTGCAGGTCGAGCCCGCCCGCGCCCGCCGGCACGCCGAGCCCGCCGAACTGCGTCCAGGCGGCGACGGCGGGCCCATCGAACCAGACGATGAAGCCCACCGGCAGGATGTTGAGCCCGATCCACAGCGGCTGGGTGAGGATCTGGAAGCGGCTAATCCAGGCGATGCCATGCGTCACCAGCGGGATCACCGCCACCGCGCTGACGAGATAGCCGATGGGCAGCGGCACGCCGAAGAAGAGCTGCAGCGCCGTCGCCATGATGGACCCTTCGATGGCGAAGAGCATGAAGGTGAAGGTGGCATAGACCAGCGACGTCACGGTCGAGCCGATGTAGCCGAAGCCGGCGCCGCGCGTGAGGAGGTCGATGTCGACGCCGTAGCGCGCCGCATAGGCACTCACCGGCAGGCCCGTGACGGCCAGCACCAGCCCCACCACCAGCGTGGCGGCGAGGACGTTGGAGAAGCCGTAGGTAAGCGTGATGCTGCCGCCGATGGCCTCCAGCGCCAGGAACGAGATGGCGCCCAGCGCCGTCTGCGACACGCGCGACGAGGACCAGCGCCGCGCGCTCTTGGCGGTGAAGCGCAGCGCGAAATCTTCGAGCGTCTCGTCGGCGACCCAGCGGTTGTAGTCGCGCCTGACGGGCAGGATGCGTTGGCGTCCGGTCATTGTTCCCCCGCGCGGCCCATGCAGGTTATGGGCCGGGGCGGGGGTGGGTTGGCAAGGGGACAAACTCGCCTTAGTGGCGGGACGGGTATCGCGACGGTCGATCGTCAGGCCTTTAGGCGTGGAGGCGGAGCTCACCCTCGGCCTACAGATCGAGATCGCGCGTACCATCGATCGAGACGGGACAGGACGAGCATGAGCGACGGCGACCTCAACTGGATCGCGAATTTCATCTGGGGGATCGCCGACGATGTGCTGCGCGACCTCTACGTGCGCGGCAAGTATCGCGACGTGATCCTGCCAATGACGGTGCTGCGCCGGCTAGACGCCGTCCTGGAGCCCACCAAATCCGCTGTCCGGTCGATGAAGGACAACCTCGACAAGGCGAAGATCACCAACCAGGACGCTGCACTCCGCCAGGCGGCGGGCCAGGCCTTCTACAATACGTCGGCCTTCAACCTGCGCGACCTTCGCAGCCGCGCAAGTCAGGCTCAGCTCAAGGCCGACTTCGAGGCTTACCTCGATGGTTTCTCGCCGAACGTGCAGCAGATCGTTGACAGCTTCGAGTTCCGCAACCAGATCCCGCGCCTGTCCAAGGCGGACGCGCTCGGCACCGTCATCGCCAAGTTCCTCGATCCCGCGATCAACCTCGGCCCGGCGCCAGTGCTCAACGGCGACAAGTCGGTGAAGCACCCCGGCCTCGACAACCATGCCATGGGCACGGTGTTCGAGGAGTTGGTGCGTCGCTGCAACGAGGCCAATAACGAGGAGGCCGGCGAGCACTGGACGCCGCGCGACGCCGTGAAGCTCATGGCGCGCTTGATCTTCGAGCCGATCGCCGACCGCATCGCCTCCGGCACCTATCTTCTCTATGACGGCGCCTGCGGCACGGGCGGCATGCTGACCGTGGCCGAGGAAACGCTGAAAGGCCTCGCGGCGGAGCGCGGCAAGCAGGTCTCGACGCATCTCTTCGGGCAGGAGATCAACGCCGAAACCTATGCCATCTCCAAGGCCGACCTCTTGCTCAAGGGCGAGGGCGAGGAGGCCGACAACATCGTGGGCGGGCCGGAATGGTCGACGCTGGCGCACGACGCCTTCCCGTCGCGCGAGTTCGACTTCATGCTGTCCAACCCGCCCTACGGCAAGAGCTGGAAAGGCGACCAGGAGCGGATGGGCGGCAAGGCCGGCATCAAGGACCCGCGCTTCGTCATCGAGCACAACGGCGAGCCCGAATACAGCCTCGTCACGCGGTCCAGCGACGGGCAGATGCTGTTCCTGGCCAACATGCTGTCCAAAATGAAGCACGGCACGGCGCTGGGCTCGCGCATCGCCGAAGTGCACAACGGCTCGTCCCTGTTCACCGGCGACGCGGGCGGGGGCGAGAGCAACGTCCGCCGCTGGATCATCGAGAGCGACTGGCTGGAGGCCATCGTCGCGCTGCCGCTCAACATGTTCTACAACACCGGCATTGCCACCTACGTCTGGGTGCTCAGCAACCGCAAGCCAGCCCACCGACGTGGCAAGGTGCAGCTCATCGACGCGACGGGCTGGTCCCGGCCGCTACGCAAGAACCTCGGCAAGAAGAACTGCGAGCTCGGCGACGCCGACGTCGAGCGCATCGTGGGAACCTTCCTGGCCTTTGAGGAGAGCGAGCAGTCGCGCATCTTCGACAACGCCGCCTTCGGCTATTGCAAGGTGACGGTCGAGCGGCCGCTGCGCGCGACCGGGATCGACGCGGGCCGCGCTTACACGCCGAAGGAGATCAAAGCGCTGAAGGAGGCGGGCCGCGTCTCGGAGGATGGCGCGCCCGTCATCCGGCGCATCCACAAGCCCGGCAAGGCGGCGCTCGACCCGCTGCGCGGGCTGTTCCCGGCGACGATCGAGGGCAAGCGCTGCACCGTCGAATACGAGCCGGACGGCGACCTGCGCGACACCGAGACGGTGCCGCTGCAGGAGCCTGGCGGGGTCGAGGCCTTCATCCGCCGCGAGGTGCTGCCGCACGCGCCCGACGCCTGGGTGGACGAAAACAAGACGGCGGTGGGCTACGAGGTCAGCTTCACGCGCTACTTCTACAAGCCCCAGCCGCTGCGCTCGCTGGAGGCGATCCGCGCCGACATCCTGGCGCTGGAGCGCGAGACCGAGGGGCTGATGGCCGATATCATCGGTGCGGCGCGATGATCGACGGGTTGAAGTCCTATCCGGAGATGAGGCCGAGCGGGCTGTCGTGGCTCGGCGACGTGCCGGCGCATTGGGACGTGCGGCGCAACGGGCGTTTGTTCGGCATGCGGCGCGAGGTCGGCTTCCCCGACCTGCCCGTGCTTGAAGTCTCGATCCGCAACGGCGTGCGCATCCGCGACTTCGACGGCGGCGGCCGCAAGCAGGAGATGGCTGACCGGTCCAAGTATCAGCGCGCGGTGCGGGGCGACGTCGCCTACAACATGATGCGCATGTGGCAGGGCGCGGTCGGCATTGCCCCGGTCGATGGCCTTGTCAGCCCAGCCTACGTCGTCGCGCGGCCTTTTCCCGAGATCGACGCTGCTTATTACGCTTATCTGTTTCGCACCGCGGGCTACATGCGCGAAGTCGATGTGTTCTCGCGCGGGATCGTGCCCGACCGTAATCGACTTTATTGGGAGTCGTTTAAGCAGATACCGTCGACGTATCCGACGCTCGATGAGCAGCGGAGCATCGTGAAATTCCTAAATTGGCATGGAACACAGACGGCGAAACTGATTCGCCTTAAGAAGAATATCATCGAAGTTTTAGATGAAAGCAGACTATCCATCGTCAGAACGGCCATTAGTCGCGGGCTAAATACAAAAGTAAAATTTGTATATTCAGGATTTCCCTGGCTTGGTGACGTGCCAGAAGAATGGGACATCTTACCTTTAAGCGCATAGCATCCTTCAAAAGCGGATCAGGATTTCCTATCAGCTATCAAGGAAATCGGAGTCTTGAAATCCCGTTTCTCAAAGTCTTCGATATGACGCTGACCGGCAATGAGACACGGATAACAAAATGGAATAATACAATATCAAGGGAGACAGCTAGTGAGCTTGGTGCATTTATATTCCCGCCGAAAACAATAATATTTCCAAAAGTCGGTGGAGCAATGCTGACCAACAAACGGCGCATATTGACAAATATGAGTTGCATTGATAATAATTTAATGGGGTGTATTGTGAAAGATGGCAGTAACGATTTTACCCTACTTATGCTCCAGCAGATGGACCTCGGAAGAATTTGTAAACCCGGACCAGTCCCAGCGATAGGTGAAGGAGAGATGCGCGAAATGCGAGTCGCACGTCCTAAAAGCGATGAGCAGGGTGAGATCCTGAGATGGTTGGTTTCTGGAATAAGAGGCCTAGAGAAACATATCGAAATTTTAGAGTTAGAAACAAATCTCATTTCGGAATTCCGCACCCGCCTCATCACCGACGTCGTTACCGGCAGGCTCGACATTCGGGCCGCGGCGGCCAGCTTGCCTGCAGTCGCCGAGGCTAATCCGACCGACGCCGATGATGACGACCTCGATGAGGCCTACGACGCGTCCGAGGACGAGGAAGCCGCCGCCTGACCCTGTCTTTTTCGCGGCGACCCGCTATGATGGCTCAACCGGCGATCCCCCGCCGGCCGGGAGGCGAGGGTTGAGCGAGCTTCATCGGGTTACCGTCGACCCCGGCCAGTGCGGCGGCCGGCCCTGCCTGCGCGGGCTGCGCATCCGGGTGCGGGACGTGCTGGACCTCCTGGCCGCGGGCGCCGACCGCGCCGAGATCCTGGCCGACCACCCTCTGCTGGAGGACGGCGACATCACCGCGGCGCTCGAATATGCCGCGCGGCAGAGCGACCACCCGGTGCTGCGCGTGGCCTGATGCGCTTCCTCGTCGACGCGCAGCTACCGCCCGCCCTGGCCCGCTGGCTGTATGCGGAGGGGCACGCGGCGGCGCATGTCGGCGACCTCGGGATGGGGGCGGCGAGCGACCGCGCCATCTGGGACCACGCGCGGGCGAGCGGCGCGGCGATCATCACCAAGGACGAGGATTTCGCACGGCGCAGGATGTCGGCTGCGGACGGTCCGCCCGTTGTCTGGATCCGGCTGCCGAACACGCGGCGGCGGGACCTGCTGACCTGGTTCGCGGCGGTGCTGCCGCAGGTGCTGGCCGCGCTCGCACGCGGCGAAACCCTGATCGAGGTCACATGAGGTCCGACACCACCGAGAAGGGCCTGGAGGACCTCATCGTCGCCGATATGACGGGGCGACCCTTCGCATCGGCTGCGGATGGGTTTGCCGAGGCGCCGGAACCCTTCGTCGGCCTGCATGACTGGCGGCTCGGCGACCCGAAGGCTTACGACCGCGCCTGGACGGTCGACCTCGCCCAGCTCCGCGCCTACGTGGCGACGACCCAGCCACCGCTGCTGGCGGCGCTCGACCTCGACCGAGACGGCCCGACGCGCCAGAAGTTCCTCGCGCGGCTACAAGGCGAGGTCGGCCGGCGCGGCGTCGTCGACGTGCTCCGGCACGGGGTCAGGCACGGCCCGCACGAGGTGGCGTTGTTCTACGGCACGCCTTCGCCCGGCAACGTCAAGGCGGCGGGGCTCTTCGCCCTGAACCGCTTCTCCGTCACGCGCCAACTCCGCTACAGCCGGGACGACACGGCCCACGCGCTGGATCTCGCGCTGTTCGTCAACGGCCTGCCGGTCGCCACTTTCGAGCTGAAGAACAACCTCACCAAGCAGACCGTCGACGACGCCGTCGAGCAGTACCGGCGCGACCGCGACCCGCGCGAGAAGCTGTTCGAATTCGGCCGCTGCATGGTCCACTTCGCGGTCGACGACGCCCGGGTGATGTTCTGCACTCACCTCAAGGGCAAGGCCTCCTGGTTCCTGCCCTTCGATCGGGGCTGGAACGACGGGGCCGGCAACCCGCCGAATCCGGCGGGGCTGAAGACGGACTATCTGTGGAAGGAGATCCTCACCCCGCCCGGCCTCACCGACATCATCGAGAACTACGCGCAGATCGTCGAGCGTCGCGACCGCAAGACCGGTAAGGTTAGGCGGGACCAGCTTTTCCCACGCTTCCACCAGCTCGACGTCGTCCGCAGGCTGCTAGCCGACGCGCTGATGAAGGGAGCGGGCCGGCGCGTGCTGATCCAGCACTCGGCGGGGTCGGGCAAGTCGAACTCCATCGCGTGGCTGGCGCACCAACTCGTGCGGCTCGAAGGCGCCGCGGCGCAGGTCTTCGACTCCGTGATCGTGGTGACAGACCGCCGCATCCTCGACGAGCAGATCCGCGACACGATCAGGCAGTTCGCGCAGGTCGGGGCGACGGTCGGCCATGCCGAACATTCCGGCGACCTCCGGCGCTTCATTACCGACGGCAAGAAGATCATCATCACGACGGTGCAGAAGTTCCCCGTCATCTACGCCGACATTGGCGCGCTGCACCGCGACCGCCGCTTCGCGATCCTCATCGACGAGGCCCATTCGAGCCAGAGCGGCAAGGCCGCCGCCGCGCTGAACGCCGCCCTGGCCGGATCCGACGACGGCGATGACGAGGAGAGCGTCGAGGACCAGATCAACGCCCTGATCGAGAGCCGCAAGATGCTGCCCAACGCGAGCTACTTCGCGTTCACGGCGACGCCGAAGAACAAGACGCTGGAGATCTTCGGCGAGCCCTATGAGGAGGGCGGCAAGGTCAAGCACCGCCCGTTCCATAGCTATACGATGAAGCAGGCGATCCAGGAGAAGTTCATCCTCGATGTCCTGCGCTATTACACGCCGGTCGACAGCTACTACCGCTTGGTCAAGACGGTCGAGGCCGACCCGGAGTTCGACGCCAAGCGCGCCACGAAGAAGCTGCGCCGCTACGTCGAGAGCAACGACCACGCGATCCGCCTCAAGGCTGAGATCATGGTCGACCACTTCCACGAGCAGGTGCTGGCTCTGAACAAGATCGGCGGGCAGGCGCGCGCGATGATCGTGACCTCGGGCATCGAGCGCGCCATTCAGTATGTCCACGCCGTCCGCGCCTACCTCGACGAGCGCAAGAGCCCGTATCGCGCCATCGTGGCCTTCTCGGGCGAGCACGAGTTCGGCGGTGTCAAGGTCACGGAGGCGAGCCTCAACGGCTTTCCGTCGAAGAACATCGCCGACGAGATCGAGAAGGATCCGTATCGCTTCCTGATCTGCGCCGATAAATTCCAGACCGGCTACGACCAGCCCCTGCTGCATACGATGTACGTTGACAAGGCGCTCTCGGGCATCAAGGCGGTGCAGACGCTGTCGCGGCTGAACCGGGCGCATCCGCAGAAGAACGACGCCTTCGTGCTCGACTTCATGAACGATACCGAGACGATCAGGCCGTCGTTCGAGACCTTCTATCGCACGACGATCCTCAGCGACGAGACCGACCCCAACAAGCTGCACGATCTCAAGGCGGCGCTGGACGGCCGTGAGGTCTACGGGCCGGAGATCGTCGAGCGGGTGGTCGAACTCTATCTCGCGGGCGCTCCCCGGCCTCAGATCGATCCCATCATCGATGCTTGCGGCGCGGCGTATAAAGATCTGGACGAGGACGGGCAGGCCGACTTCAAGGGAAAAGCCAAGGCCTTCGTCCGCACCTACGCCTTCCTCGCGGCGATCTTGCCCTTCACGAATGTGAAATGGGAAAGACTCTCCATCTTCCTAAGCCTGCTGGTCCCGAAGCTGCCGGCGCCGCCCGACGAGGACCTGTCGCGGGGCATCCTCGACTCGATCGACATGGACAGCTATCGCGTCGAGAAACAGGCGGTACAGCGCATCCGCCTGGCGGATCAGGATGCCGAGATCGAGCCCGTCCCGACCGACGGCGGCGGGTTCATGACGGAGCCGGAGCTCGACCGGCTCTCGAATATCATTCGCGGGTTCAACGACCTGTTCGGAAACCTGAACTGGGAGGACAGCGATCGGATCGCGAAGCGGGTCGCGATCGAGATTCCCGAGAAGGTCTCGGCGAACGCCGCCTACCGAAACGCGCAGCTCAATTCCGACAAGCAGAATGCGCGAATTGAGCACGACAAGGCGCTCGGCAACGTTATCGTCGGACTGATGAAGGATGACACGGAGCTGTTCCGGCAGTTCATGGACAATCCGGATTTCAAGCGTTGGCTCGCCGATATGACCTTCCGGGCGACCTATGGTCGACCGGCGTCCCCTCCCTGACTGTCCGCTGCCAAAGGACAGGTCGACACATGGGCTTGGCTTAAAGCCGCCGCTGATTCAACCTCAGTCCACCCCTTGCATGCACCCCGCTCCGGGCCTACCCCTCCGCCACCACCAGGGAGGAAACCATCATGGCGCCGATCCAACGTCGCACCCTTCTCCAGACCTCCGCCGTCGCGGCCGCGGCGGTGCTCGCGGGCGGGCCCGCACGGGCACAGGCCACCGCATCGACGGCCGCCCCCGACGCCAAGCCCCCCGCCCCTCCGCCCTCGGCGCCGCCCGGTGCCGCCCCGAAAGGCCCGCCGGCCGAGCCCGTGACCCATATCGTGGCGCGCTATGCGGCGACGTCGCCCGCCGCCGCCATTCCGCCCAACGTCCGCCACGAGGCGACGCGGACGCTCTTGAACTGGGTCGGCGTCGCGGTCGGCGGATCGCGGGAGGGGGCGCCGGATCATGCCGTTAAGGCGCTCCTGCCCTTCTCCGGTCCCCCGCAGGCGGGCCTGTTCGGCCGCAGCGAGCGGCTCGACGCGCTGCATGCGGCGCTCGTCAACGGCATCTCGTCCCACGTGCTCGACTTCGACGACACGCATCTCAAGACCATCATCCACCCCGCCGGCCCGGTGGCGTCGGCGCTGACCGCCTGGGCGCAATATCGCCCCGTGTCGGGCGCGGATTTCATGAATGCGCTGGTGCTCGGCTGCGAGATCGAGTGCCGCATGGGCAATGCGGTCTATCCCGAACATTACGCCAAGGGCTGGCACATCACCGGCACCACGGGCGTGTTCGGCGCGGCGGCCGCCATGGGCCGCGTGCTCGGGCTCGACGAGCAGCATATGACCTGGGCCATCGGCCTCGCGGCGTCGCAGCCGGTGGGGCTGAAGGTGCAGTTCGGCTCCGACACCAAGAGCTTCCACCCCGGCCGCGCGGCGCAGAACGGCATGGTGTCGGCGCTCTTGGCCCAGCAGGGCTACACCGCCTCCGAGGTCGCCATCGAGGGGTTCGACGGCTGGGGCCAGGCGATGAGCACCCGCCACGATTGGGCGGAGGTGACGGAGGGGCTCGGCACCCGCTACGAGATCGCGCTGAACACCTACAAGCCTTACGCCGCCGGCATCGTCAGCCACCCCGCCATCGACGCCGCCATCCAGCTCCGCGACGCCAACGGCTTCAAGCCGGCGGACATCAAGGCGGTCGACCTGAAGGTCCACCCGCTGGTGCTGAACCTGATGGGCAAGACCGACCCCAAGGCGGGGCTGGAGGGCAAGTTCTCCATCTACCACGCCGTCGCTGTGGCGCTGGTGACGGGCCGCGGCGGCGAGAAGGCTTTCACGGACGCCGCCGTGGCGGATCCGCAGGTGATCGCGGTGCGCAAGACCGTGATGGCCGTGGTCGACCCGGCCATCCACGCCGACCAGGTCGACCTCACGGTGACGCTGACCGACGGGCGCGTGCTGCACAAGTTCGTCGAACATGCGGTGGGCAGCCAGGCCAACCCGATGTCGGACGCGCAGCTCGCGCAGAAATTCACCGACCTCTGCGACGGCATCCTGCCCTCCGCCCAGACCAAGCGCCTGCTCGACCTCTGCTGGGGCGTGTGGGACCTGCCGGACGTCGGCGAGATCGGGCGCACGGGCGCGCTGAAGACCTGAAGGCAGCGGCCCGCGCCCCCGTTCCACCGACTGTGCTCACACATCGCGACGGGTTGCACCGCGCGGCTCCCCTCTCCCTTGTGGAGAGGGGCTGGGGGTGAGGGTTGCGGAAAGCGTGCCGGATGATCCCGCTTCGGACCCTGCATCGTCCTGCGAGGTCGTCCCGACCCTCACCCTTACCCCTCTCCACAAGGGCTACTGGATTCACAAACTTTGATTCCGCGACGCCGTCCGTTCCCCTCTCCCTTGTGGAGAGGGGTAAGGGGTGAGGGTCGGTCAGCGCGTCAGAGATGTTCCTCGCAGCGCCACGCCCCCAACGCGCCGGGGACCCTCACCCCAAGCCCCTCTCCACAAGGGAGAGGGGAGCCGCGCACCACCCGTCACGGCTTCGCGGCGACCCCCGCCCCGGCCACGGCGGCGCCGCAGTTCGACCATGGTGAGGCTTCAGCTTGGCCTTGGACCCGGGCCGCGTCGGCCGGTCCGCGGCGGGACGATCCCGCGATTGAGGTGGATCGGTGCGCGCCAGCCCTTTACTGTCGTTGCGGCAACGGCCCGAGGTGGCTTGAGGCGATGCGATTGCGGAACGGAGCGAGGCACGCGGTCGAAGCCCTGAGGTCGGGGTCGCGCAATTTCGTCTATCGCGCCACGGCCCTCGTGCTCATCGTCGTGGTGGTGCTCGTCGTCGGCGTGCTCTGGGGCTACTGGCAGAGCATCTACAAGGACGCGCAGGCCCGCTCCGGCACGGTGGCCTTCCTGCTCGCCGAGCAGACGACCCGCACCTTCCAGGCCGTCGACCTCACACTGACGGGGCTCGACCCCGTGGCGGAGGCGGATCCGCTCCCCGATCATGCGCCGGCTTTCGAGAAGCTGCTGGCGCAGCGCGTCGCCGAGCTCGATTTCATCCACGCCATCTATGTGCTCGACCCCGAGGGCCGCGTCACCCAGGTGTCGGGGCCGGTGCGCGACCTCCTGTCGGACGAGCCGGCGCGGCGCTATTTCGCCGATTTCAGCAAGGATCCGACGCTGAAATTCCTGATCGGCCAGCCGCTGTTCAGCCAGCCCGGCCAGCTCAGCGCCATTCCGGTGATGCGGCGCCTCACCTCGCCCTCGGGCCGGTTCGACGGCATGATCGTGGCGAGCGTCGAGCCGCGCTATTTCAGCGACTTCTACCGCAACCTCGACCTCGGACGGCGCGGCTCGATCGATCTGTTCCAGGACAATGGCGCGGTGCTGCTGGCCTCCACCAACGACGATCTCGCGGCCCAGACCATGCCCGCCATGGCCCTGGCGCCGGATCTCGACCTCGCCTCGACGCTGGGCAATTTCCGCTCGCGCGGCTCGGAAACGGACCAGCGCCTCGTGGCGCTGCATCGCGCCGGACCCTATCCGCTGGTGGTGGCGGTGGGGATCGACCTCGCGGATCTGCGCCTGCGCTGGTGGCG
Organism: Janthinobacterium lividum; assembly: GCA_050920985.1. Taxonomy (GTDB): domain Bacteria; phylum Pseudomonadota; class Alphaproteobacteria; order Rhizobiales; family Beijerinckiaceae; genus Lichenihabitans. The sequence goes on from JBPBQY010000004.1 coordinate 55,793, forward strand.
CGCCGCCGTCCCCACCCTGCTCGGCCTCCTCGCCATCATGGCCATGGCGATGACCCTGGCGGCTCTGGTGACGCGGCGCCTCGAGGAGCGCCGCCGCGCCCGCAACCGCGCCATCGCCATGCAGAAGCTCGAGGCGCTGGGGCAGATGACCGCCAGCGTGTCGCATGATTTCCGCAACCTCCTCGCCGTGATGACCTCGACGCTGCGGCTGGTGCGCAAGCGCGGCCCGGACGAGACCGTGCTGCGCGCCGCCGAAGAGGCGGTCGAGCGCGGCGCGAGCCTCGTCACGCAGCTCCTGGCCTTTTCGAAGCGCAACGAGCTCGAGGTTCGCGCCGCCTCCATCAACGGGCTTCTCGAAGGTCTGGCCCAGGTGCTGCGCCATGCCGCCGGGCCGCAGGTGCGGCTCGACCTCGCCCTCGGCGACGACCTTCCGCTCTGCCAGGCCGATCAGACGCAGTTCGATGCCGCGCTGATGAACCTCGTCGTCAACGCCCGCCAGGCCATGCCCGATGGGGGCCGCGTGACGATCTCGACGGGGACGGCCGGAAAGCGGGGGGTGGAACTCAAGGTCTGCGACACGGGGGCCGGCATCGCGCCCGGTGACATCAAGCGGATCTTCGAACCCTTCTTCACCACCAAGACCGACAGCGGCACGGGCCTCGGCCTGGCGCAGGTCTTCGGCTTCATGCGCCGCATCGGCGGCGACGTGACGGTGGCGAGCGAACTCGGGGTGGGCACCACCTTCACGCTGCTGTTCCCGCTGGCCGAGAACGCGGCAGCGGCGGAGGTCAGCCGCCCGGCCGCGTGAGGTAGCCTCTTTGAGCCGGTGCACCCTGCCCCGCCCCTTCCACCACCATTCCCCGTCAACCTACCGTATTCACACATCTCGACGGGTGGTGCGCGGCTCCCCTCTCCCTTGTGGCTACTGGATTCACATATCTCGGCGGTGTGCTGCCGGGGCTCCCCTCTCCCTTG
>JBPBQY010000024.1:0-56526 GCA_050920985.1 Janthinobacterium lividum
CTACATCGGGCTTGGTGCCGTGCCGTTCCTCGACTTCCGCTCCATGCTGTAAGTCGCGCCGGCGCTGGTGAAGCTCGAATCCTACCGCAACGTCTACGATCTCGTGGCGCGGTTCATCAAGGACGAGCATCTCCGCCAGGCCTTCTCGTTCCACACGCTGCTGGTTGGCGGAAGCCCCTTCCGCACCTCGGCTATCTACGCGCTGATCCACGCGCTCGAGCGCAAATGGGGGGTATGGTTTCCGAAGGGCGGCACCGGCGCGCTGATCCGGGGCATGATCGCGCTCTTCGAGCGCAGCGGCGGCACGATCCGGCTGAACTCGGCCGTGCGCGACATCCGCACGGAAGGCGGGCGTGTCACCGGTGTGGCGCTCGAGGATGGTTCGCACCTGCAGGCCGACTACGTCGCCTCCAATGCCGATGTTATGCATACCTACCGCGATCTGCTGCGCCACGACCCGCGCGGCCAGGCCAGGGCCAAGAAGCTCGCGAAGAAGAACTACTCCATGTCGCTCTTCGTGGTCTATTTCGGCCTCAAGGGCGACCATCGCGGCCTTGCCCACCACACGGTCTGCTTCGGCCCGCGCTACCGCGAGCTGATCGCCGAGATCTTCGGGGCCGACAAGCTGGCGGATGATTTCTCGCTCTATCTCCATGCCCCCAACGCCACCGACCCGTCATTGGCGCCCCCCGGCCACAGCGCCTATTACGTGCTGTCACCGGTGCCGCATCTCGGCACCGCCGACATCGATTGGGCGGTCGAAGGGCCGAAGTACCGTGACAAGATCTTCGACTATCTCGAGCAGCACTACCTGCCGAACCTGAAGCGCGACCTCGTGACCTCGCGGATGTTGACGCCTTTCGAGTTCCGCGACGAGCTGAACAGCCACCATGGTTCGGCCTTTTCGCTCGAGCCAATCCTGACCCAGAGCGCCTGGTTCCGCCCGCACAACCGTGATGCCCAGATCGAGGGCCTTTACCTCACGGGCGCCGGCACCCATCCCGGCGCGGGTGTGCCGGGGGTCGTCGGCTCCGCCAAGGCAACGGCCGCGCTGATGCTGGCCGATGCCGGACTGGCGGGGCCCGTCGACCCTGCCGAAGCGTTGGAGACGGCCGGGATCGCGCCCGCATGAGGGATGCCGTTTCGGAGACGAGCCGCCAAGCCATCGAGGCTGGCTCGAAGAGCTTCGCCGCCGCCGCGCGCCTGTTCGACCCCGGCACGCGCGACAGTGCCCGGCTATTCTATGCCTGGTGCCGTCACTGCGACGATGTGATCGACGGCCAGGCGGGCGGAATGGGCCGCGTCGAGCAGGCAGGCACGCCCACCGAGCGTCTGGCCCTGCTGGAGGAGCGGACGCGCGACGCCCTGGCCGGTGTCCCGCAGGACGATCCCGCCTTCGTGGCCTTCGCCCGGGTCGCCGCGAAACATCGAATCCCGGAACATCTGCCGCTCGACATCCTCGACGGGTTCCGTATGGACGTCGAGGATCGCCAGTACCGCACGCTCGACGACCTCCTGGCCTATTGCTACGGGGTCGCGGGGGCGGTCGGCGTCACGATGGCCATCGTCATGGGAGTCGATCCCGAGGATCGCGCGGTGCTCGACCGCGCCTGCGACCTCGGCTTGGCCTTCCAGCTCACCAATATCGCGCGAGACGTCATGGACGATGCGCGCATCGGACGGGTCTATCTACCGGCCGACCTGTTCCGCCGGGACAGCGTCTCGGCGGCCTTTATCCTCGATCCGCAGAACCGCCGTCTCGTGGTGGAAGCCACGCACGCTCTGCTGGAACTGGCGGAGCGCTATTACGCGTCGGCCCGCGTCGGCATCGTGCGCCTGCCGTTCCGCTCGGCCTGGGCCATCGCCACGGCGCTACGGGTCTATCGCGAGATCGGGCGGCGGGTACGTTTCTCGCCCGACCCCTGGGCCAGGCGGCTGTCTGTGCCGCGCTGGCGCAAGTTCTGGCATGTCGCGATCGGCCTGGCGCAGCCGGCGCTCTTTCGCATTGTCGGGACACCTGCGCGCCACGGCCTTTGGACCCGGCCGGGCGGTGCCGCGGCCTGAACTGATACCAACGGCGGCAAACGAACACTCTTTCCTCCTGTCACCTCATCCCTTCGACAAGCTCAGGACAGGCTCTGAGCCGGCCGCGTCGCGGCCGTGTCGAAGGACGAGCGTTGGGAAGAGGCAAACACGTCGTGGAATTCTGGAGATCTCGTGTTCGACTCGAGCCCTTCGGGCTCGGCTCAAAGCCTGTCCTGAGCTTGTCGATGGAATGATGGGGCTGGTGGACGGGGCCGTTCGCTCAGCCGTTGGTATGATCGGCAAACTAGGAGCCGCCCAGTCATCCGCTCAAAGCAGCCTGCACGCCGGCTGAACTCGACGAGGCGGCCGAGCGGAGTGCCGTATCGCCCTTCACGGATTGAGCGGCGTAGTCGCCGTCCTTCTGTTTTGCGCGGATGTCGGATGCCCGAGGCGATGGAACTTGAGAGCGCGGCCTCCGTTGCTCTGGCGGCGGACGGCTACCGCCGGGCGGGCTTTCGCCCGTAGCGAAGCCTCGGCTGCCAGAAATCGAGAGCAGCGTCTCCGGGTTGTGCTTCGAACCCCACGACGCTGCACCAGGGAGCGACCGCCATGGCCTACGACGATCTTTCAACCACGCCGGTCGATACGGGCCGGCAATCCTCGCCCCGTTCGGTCACGGCCTTCTTCGATACCGACGAGGCGGCCGGCCATGCGCGCCGGGACCTCGTGGCGGCAGGCGTGCCCGACGGTGATGTCCGCATCGCGGGAGGCGAGGCGGCCCTCGCCGACGCCCCCCATCCGCACGGATTTTGGGAGAACCTGAAAGAGTTCTTCATTCCCGACGAAGACCGGCATCTCTATGCCGAAGGTCTGCGTCGCGGCGGAGTGGCGCTATCGGTCGAAACCGACAGTGCCGCTTACGATAGGGTTCTGGAAATTCTGGACCGGGACGGTGCAGTCGACATGGAGGAAAGGTCCGCAGGCTGGCGGGAGGAAGGTTGGAGCGCTTTCGGAGGTGGTGCCTCGCTGGGCGAGCGCGAGATGGCCTACACGCCCGCAAGCAGCAGTATCGGGGGCTTCACGGCCAGTCGGGCCGATCAGCCGCTCTTCGACGGTCCGATGGACAATGCCGCCATCGAGCCCGGCTCCGTCGTACCGGACGCGCCCAAGCCCTCGCGCCTCGGCGCTGCAGCACCCGATACCGCCTATGCGGCCTCGGCACCCGGCATGCCGTCGATTGCCGACATCGCCGCAGACAGGACGGCCGAGCCGGGTTCGCTGCAACCCTCTCCGAGCTTGTCGTCGCCTCTTCCGCCAACCCCGACGCGCGACTTGAGCCATGGCCGGACGCGTGTGCGCTCCTATGTCGGCGAACTCTCCAGCAATGATATGCCGCGCGACTGAGGCGGTTCGGGTGCTCGGCCCTTCGTATCCGGGCCGCTTTTACCATGCAGTGTGTGTGCTCTAGCCTTTGTCTAGGGCGAGGTTTTCCCGGATCTGGTCGGATGGCATGCAGTGGTACAGGCGTGGAGTAGAACGCCGATCCGTTATTGTGTCTCGAAGTTTTACGGGGCTGCTGCCGGTGCATGGCGCTCGAGGTAGCGTTCGGCGTCGCCCCAGTCTTCGGCTTCACCGGAAAAGCCGACGTAACCGTCCGGACGCACGATCATGATTCCGCGTCCGTCCGGCACGCGCCGGACCTGCCGCTCGACCAGAGTGGAGAACCGTTCCGTGACGATCGAGCTACGCTGCATATCGGCGGCATGGAGCACGAAGCGGGGTGTGCGTCCCGCGCCCGTTGGCGGCCCGTCGTAATCCTCGGGCGCGAGCCTCGATCCCGCGCCTCGGCCCTGGGACAGAGGGCTATCGGGATAGCCGATTCCGATCTCGCTCAAGGTGGTCGCCATCCTGTCCCGCGCGATCCCGATCCCGAGCAGCAGATGGATCGCCAGATTGCGCGCCGCCTGAGCGGCTGGGTTCGACAGGGTTGCGACGTCGGTGATCCGGCTGGCATTGTGCAGGACCATGTCACCCACGCGGGAGCGTTCGATACTGTAGCTGTCCAACAGCTCCGCCGCCCCCTCCTGGCGAGTCACCAGGGCGAGCCGCCAACCGAGACCGATCGCATCCTGCATCCCCGTGTTCATGCCCTGGCCACCTGCGGGGCTGTGAACATGGGCGGCGTCGCCTGCCAGGAAAGCGCGACCCCGACGGTAGTCGGTGACCTTGCGTTCATTGATGCGAAAATTGGACAGCCACAAAGGGTCGGTGGCGCGAAATCCTCCTCCGGTGCGGCGGTCGATCATGGCCTGAACATCCGCCAGCGTCGGATCGGGCCGAGGACGGGCGGGATCGGTCTGGCCTACCTTGGCAATAAGGCGCGCCCGTCCACCCGGGATTGGGAACAGGATCAAGGGACCGTCCCGGTGCAGAAAGGGAGCGATCTCGTCTGCAGGGGACGCCCCCGCACCCGCCATGCGGATGTCGGCCAGCATCCAGTCGTCGCCCTGCGCCGCACCGCGGAACTCCAGACCGAGCCCGTGCCGTACCGCGCTATGGGCACCGTCGCAGCCGACCAGCCACGGCGTGTCGAGGACCTCCTCGTGACCGTCGGCATGGCGCAGCCGCGCCGTGACCCCCTCGGACCGGTTGTCGAAGGCGATCAACTCCACCTGGCGCTCCACCGCCACGCCGAAGCTTGAGAGATGGTCACCGAGTAGGCGCTCGGTCTCGGACTGCGGAATCATGAGCGGGAGAGGATGGGGGCTTGCCACATGGTCGAATCCGGTCGTGCCGAGGATCTTGCTGCCCTCGCGGACCGTCGCGCGTTTCGCGGTCAGGCCTGCGGCGAGGAAGGCCGACGTGCAGCCCATTCGGTCCATAAGCTCGAGCGTTCGGCTCCAGATCACCAGAGCCTTGGAGGTTCGGCTTGGTTGTGGGCTGCGATCGATGATACGCAGGGAGACGCCATAACGGGCCAGTTCTCCCGCAATCGTCAATCCGACCGGCCCGGCACCGACGATCAGGACCTCTGCCATCCGAACCTCCAGCCCTGCACGGCAGGAGGTGAAATGCATCCGATCCGCGGTCGGAATGCAAGCGGGTTCTCTTCAGAGTGTCGGGACCGTCCGGGCGATGCCGTTCCTCTCTGACAAAGGCGGCGACCGAGTGCATGCGAACCGTGCGGCGGCTGCGCTGGACCTCTAATGTGAATGAGACCCTCTGACAGTTTTGATAGCATTCAGTGTTCGCCGATTTCGAACCGGTTGCTAGAGGAGAGAACCATGACCCGATCCTACTTCGACGGTCATGACGGTGAACGTCAGTTCCTGGACGAGGAAGGGATCGAGTTGCCTGGTCTTCAGGACGTTGCGGATCAGGCTTTGGGGCTACTGCAAGACCTCACGCCCGCCACCATGCCTGTCGGCTGTCGAGTCATGGCGGCGAGCGTCCGGGACATCACAGGCGCGCTCGTCTACCGAGCCGAATTGAGGATCCTTGGCGAACGCCTCGGCTGAGGGCCGGCCGAACGACCGATTGACCACAGCCGGCTGACAGGCTTCATCGCCCATACACATCCTCGAAACGAACGATGTCATCCTCGCCCGTGTAGCTGCCGACCTGGACCTCGATCATTTCGAGATCGATCTTGCCCGGGTTGGCCAAGCGGTGCACCGAGCCGATCGGCAGGTAGGCGGCCTCGTTCTCGTGGCATAGGATCACCTGGTCGTCGATCGTCACCTCGGCGGTGCCCCGTACCACGACCCAATGCTCGGCGCGGTGGAAGTGCTTTTGCAGTGACAGGCGATGGCCCGGCTTGACGGTGATGCGCTTCACCAGAAACCGCGCCCCGATGTCGATGCGCTGGTACGAGCCCCAGGGACGATACATCAAGAGGTGGTCGTCGACCTCCGGCCGCTTGGCCGCCTTCATCTGGCCGACTAGGTCCTTCACGGCATCCGATCGCGCGCGGGAGGTGACCAGAACGGCATCGGGGGTCGCCACCACGACCACGTCGTCGAGCCCCACCACGGTGGTGAGCACGCCCTCGGAATGGACGAGGCTGTTGCGGGTGGCCACGACCTCGACCTTGCCCTTCAGGGCATTGCCGCTGGCGTCCCGCGTCGAAGCGTCCCAGATGGCGCCCCAGGTGCCGATATCCGACCAGGAAAAGCTGACCGGCAGCACGCCCGCCCGCGCGGTGCGCTCCATGACGGCATAGTCGATCGAGATCTTGGGCGCTTTGGCGAAGGCCTCCGCATCGAGGCGGAGAAAGTCGAGGTCGGTCTTTGCGGCGTCCACGGCGGCGCGGGCGGCGGACAGGACCTCGGGCGCATAGGCCTCGAGCTCGGCCCTCATGACGTCGGAGCGGAACAGGAAGTTGCCGCTGTTCCACAGGTAGCCCATGTCGATGTAACGAGCCGCCGCGGCGGCATCGGGCTTTTCCACGAACCGCTCGACGCGAGAGGCCGCCGTCCCCCCGATCCCTTCACCCGGCTGAATGTAGCCATAGCCCGTGGCAGGCGTGGTCGGCGTGACGCCGAGCGTCATGACGAAGCCCGCGCGGGCCCCCTCGGCGGCCGCGATACAGGAGTCCACGAAGGCGTCCATGTCGCTGATGAGATGGTCGGCCGCCACCACGAGAGCGACGGTGCCGGGCTCGCGGCGCTCTGCCAGGCAGGCCGCGACCGCGACGGCGGCGGCGGAGTCGCGGCGCATCGGCTCCAGCGCGATCTCGGCCTCGACGCCGATGGCCTGCAGCTGCTCGGCCACGATGAAGCGGACGTCGTTCGACGCCAGCACCAGCGGCTTGGAAAAGGCCGGGTGGCTGAAGCGCTTGGCGGTGACCTGGAAGTTCGACAGATCCTCGAGCAGCGAGATGAACTGCTTCGGCATACTCTCGCGCGAAGCCGGCCATAGCCGCGTCCCAGAGCCGCCGCACATGATCACAGGCAGGATCTTGGACGCGTCGCCGCTGACCTCCGCAACGTCGCGGGAGAGATCAGCGGGGAATCCGTCGGTCATCGTGGTCTGTCCTGGATCGCTTTCGGCAAGGCTCCGAGCACACGGCGCTGGTGCATACCAAGTCCTGTCCCGTGACAAGAATGCCTCCCCGGCTCGTGCAAGCCAAGCCGGCGCAACCGGGCCGCAATCTTCGGCTCGGGGAAAACGTCGCATCTACCCCCCGGGTTTATTCGACAAGGCCTCGCGCTTCAGCAGCGGGATCTTCATCGCATGGCTGACCCCGCGGGATCCCTGGATTTCGACAGTCAGTTCATGCGTCCCGGCCGCGATGCGATCGGTCCCGATCGATGTCCTGAAGGCTGTCTGGCGGCTCTCCGCCCAGTCCCGGTAGGGGTTGCCCGGCTCCCAGATCGTCTCGCGACCTTGAACGGGGGTACCGTCGACCAGAACCGTCAGCCGTTCGGGCGTGTCGCCGCGCAGGACGATCCAACCCTCGACCTCCGCATCGCCCGCCGTGTCGATGCCGTAGCTGTCGAGAAAGGGTTTGGCTCCGTCGCATCTCTGTGCGATCCGGCCCGTCGCGTCGCGATTGAAGGGCTGGGATGTCCCTGTCTTTACCGTGCGCATCCCCATGCGGGGCGGCGCCCCGCGTTCCGGCTTCCGCATGACGCAGATGGACTGGTAATCGAGCAAGGCGTCGGGAGCCACGAAGTCGATGTCGAACAGACTGCCCCAATGGCGTTCGACCCAGGCCGGCGACATGAACACCATGGGCCCGCCACGATTCCAACTGTTGAACGGGTTCTTCACGTAAAGTCCCGGGTGCGGGTCGAACCCGTCATAGGGCAGCGACAGCATCTCCTCGAAGGGGGTCTGCCCCGCATAGCTCATGAAGAACACGCCGCCGGGCTTCAAGACACGGCGGATCTCGACGGCCCATTGATGCCAATCGTCATAGACCTGACTGAAAACCGCAATGGCGTAGATGAGATCGAAGGACGAGTCCTCGAAGGGGAGGCTCGGCGCCTGCGACATCCGGTAGAAGCGGAAGGGCGGCGTCATGTTTTCGACGGCCCAGCGGATACTGGTACCGTCAATGTCACAGCCCCAGAACTCGGCGGACCGCGCCTCCTCGGCGAATTGGCGGATGACACGGCCGATGCCGCAGCCGAAGTCGAGACAGCGGCTGCCGCGAAAGTCGAACTCTGTCGGAAGACAACGCACGATCGTCTGTTTGACGCCCTGACCGATCTCTTCGAACCCTTCCAGCGTCGGCGAACCGATCCGGACGGACAGTTCCGGCGGCGGCAGCGGCAGGCCGGTTCTCGCCGCGGCAGAACGGGTCGCGTCGAGCGCGTAATGGACATGATCCACCCCGGAGCGCACCGCTTCGGCGAAAGGCAGCCGGCCACTGCGCGTGCCGGCCAGTAGGGAATCGAAGGCCTGCCCGTCATCCAGCGCTCGCGGCGTGCGTCCGAGCCCGCGGCCTTCTCGCAGGTAGTGCAGGATCGGGTTGATGCCCGGCAGGCCCGCTTCAGGCGTCTCGCCGAGATACCAGGTGACGTCGAACCGCGGACCGGGCGAGCGGCCTTCGGCGGCTCCGGACGCGAGGTAATGAAGCAAGGGATCGGCGCCTACGGCGGCGACGTCGGGGTTATGGGCGAGGTACCAGTCCCCGTCGAACAACCCGCTCTCCCGAACCTCGGCGATGCCGTCGAACTGGTTGGCGGCGACCTCGGTCCTGGATCCACCCGCACCGCCGCGACCGCGCCTGTTGAACATCACTGTCTCCGACCACGGTTTCACCGACGCGTCGGCTCTTCGCATGGCGCTGGCATTTGAACAACGGCGAGGGGCAAAGCGCCTCACGGTGGTCCCGCTTTCACTCGCTCCGCACCGGCGGCACGAACTCCTTTTGGGCCGTGGCGTTGTGCGAGGGCCCGCCACGCGTGGGTCGGAACGGGCGAAAGGCGTCACATGAACCAGAAGGTGGCATTGATCGCGGGCGCCAGCGGTATCATCGGCCAGGGGCTGCGCGACACGCTCGCAGATAGGTCCGGCTGGACCGTCCGCTGCCTCGCGAGACGGCCCATCGCCGGCGTGGATACGATCACAGTCGATCTCGGCGACGCGGACGCGACCGCCCGGGCCCTCTCGGCGGCAGGGGACACCACACACCTGTTCTACGCCGCCTATCGGGCCCAGCCGGATTTCGCCGCCGAGGTCGCGGTTAACGGTCCCATGCTGGACAACCTCCTCGATGGTCTCAAGACCGTCCGCGCACCTCTCGATCGGGTCGTCCTGTACCAAGGGGCCAAGGTCTATGGCGTCCACCTCGGGCCGGTCCTGGCGCCGTTCTACGAGGACGATCCTCGGCACGTCCCGCCGAACTTCTACTATACCCAAGAGGACTCGCTGCGCCGGCGGGCGCGAGACGGCGACTTCAGCTTCTCGATCCTGCGCCCCGACGTGGTGGTCGGCGATGTGGCCGGAAATCCGATGAACCTCGCCATGGTGGTCGGCGTCTACGCGGCCATCAGCAAGGCGACCGGAACGTCGTTCCGCTTTCCCGGACCCGAGTCGGTCTATCGCGGCGTCCTGGCGCAGGTCACCGATGCGCGGCTCCTCGGCCACGCCAGCCTGTGGAGCGCCACCGCCGAGGCGGCGCGCAACGAGGCCTTCAACTACGTCCACGAGCCGTTCCGCTGGGAACGTATCTGGCGCCATGTCGGGGAAGGGCTCGGGCTTCCGATCGGACCACCCTTGACGATGAAACTGGCGTCTCAAATGGCCGACAAGGCGCCTCTGTGGTCGACACTCGTGGCGCATCACGGGCTGCAGGACACGCCCTATGACAAGCTGGTCGGCTGGGAGTTCGGCGATTTCGTCTTCAACACCGGCTTCGACATGGTCTCCGACATGGGAAAGATGCGGCGGGCCGGCTTCAACGAGACGGTCGACAGTGGCGTAGCGCTGCTCTCGGCGATGCGGCGCCTGCAGAAGCGGAAGGTGCTTCCGCCCTTCTGATGAAGGCCTTCATGGATCTGCACCTCCTCAGGTGTCGCACTGCGTCGAACGTGAACGGAGATGCGGACTACCTGCAAGCTCCAGGCAGCCAGGGCGGCGAAAAATCGGCTGTTTGCAACGGCGTGACTGAACGCCCGCCGTTTCGGAAGGCGCCAGGGCCTCAATCGCCGAAGCCCTTCCATCCCATGCAGAAAGCCCCGTAATCGCAGGTGATCTCTTCACCCGCCGCGATGGGTCTGCTGGCCACTGAGAGGAAGGGACGCTCGGCCGTGTTGGGCGTCTCGCTGTGGTTCAGGAACTTCGCGTGGTCGCAGCACAGCACGATGGCACCGTCGAGATCGGCGGCTGGGTAGGCATAGGCGTCGAGATAGGCACGAAAGCCGGCTGGCGAACGCGTGACCTCGTCGTCCGTCACGATGCGATCGAAGGCCGGATCGTAGCGCCAGACGACCGTCCCCTCGGGAACGGCTCGGACGGCGAAAACTCCGATGCCGTGGATGGGGCTCGGTCCGACGCGAGTGTGGATCAGGAACATGCGCGGGAGTCCACTGTGCGATGCGGGCGAACGCCGCCCAAGGCGCCCCTGTTCCCGCCGGCTGTGATCGGGTTAAAGCAATGGTCGCTCTCCCCCGCCGGCAGGTGTCCATGCGATTTCTCGGTATCGGCGACTACTGCGATCTCAGCGCCCTCTATCTCCGGCTCGTGGCCGAGGGGCACGAGGTGCGCGTCTTCATCTCGGAACCGCAATGTCACGGCACGCTGGCCGGCATGGTCCCCCGCACCGACGACTGGGAGGCCGAACTGCCTTGGCTGCGCGAGGCGGGGGAGGACGGCATCATCCTTTTCGAGAACGTGTCCTACGCTCGCGGAAGCCGGCAGGATTCGCTGCGCGCCGAGGGGTTCAACGTCATTGGAGGCAGCGCCTACGGTGACCGACTCGAGAACGACCGCGCCTATGCGCAACGCGTGCTCGGCGACCTCGGACTGCAGGTCGCGCCCGTGTGGGAATTCGACACCCAGGCCGAGGCCGAGGCCTTCCTCGACGGGCGTCCCGGCCGCTACGTCCTGAAGTTCAACGGTGACGGTTTCGGTGCGGCCGACACCTATGTGGGGCGTCTCGCGGACGCGCGCGACGTCCGGGCCATGGTGGCGGCGAAGTTTCGCCAGATGGGTCGGTCCCACATCGGCTTCGTCCTGATGGAGCACGTCGAGGGGGTGGAGATGGGCGTCGGCGCCTATTTCGACGGCGACCGCTTCCTGACGCCGGCCTGTCTCGATTGGGAGCACAAGCACTTCTTCCCGGGCGATCTCGGCGAACTGACGGGCGAGATGGGGACGGTCGTGACCTACGATCGATCCACCACCTTCTTCGACCTCACACTGGCCCGCATGGCGCCGCTGCTGCGCCAGCACGGCTATTGCGGCTACATCAACCTCAACACGATCGTGAACGAGCGCGGGATCTGGCCGCTCGAGTTCACCTGCCGGTTCGGCTATCCCGGCTATGCGATCCTCGACCCGCTGCAGACGACATCGTGGTCGGCCCTGTTCAAGGCCATGGTCACCCGCTCCGGCCTGCGCTTCGAGACCGCTCCTGGCTTCGCTGTCGGCATCGTGGTGACGACGCGACCCTTCCCGTTCATCCGCACCTATGTGCCTGAACCGATCGGGCTGCCGGTCCTCTTCGACGGTCCTCTCACCACGGACGATCGCGACAACCTGCATTTCGGCGAAATGGGCCTCGACGGCGACCAACTCGTGACGGCGGGCTACCATGGCTGGACCCTCGTCGTGACCGGCACCGGCGACACGCTGCCAGAGGCGCAGTTGGCCGCCTACCGGCTGACGCGACGGGTGGTGATCCCGAACCTGCGTTACCGCAACGACATCGGCGACCGTTTGATCGCGAGACAATTCGCCGAAGTCGAGCGCCTGGGCTTCCTCGACGCACCCGACCCGGAAGCGCTGTCCTGATGACGACCGAACCGCTGCCGCATGACCGGCTCTACACGCGACTGCGGGCCTCCCCCGGCAAGGGCGTTGGCGTCTTCGCCATTCGGGACATCCCGGCAGGCTTGAACCCCTTCGTGGGAGACAGCAACGGGACCGCCCGCGTCCCGGCGGCTGTCGTCGACGCGATACAGGATGCGGAACTGCAACGCATGTATGTCGACTTTTGCCCGCTTATCGATGGGCACTATTTCGCCCCGATCGACTTCAACAGGATGACCGTGTCCTGGCATATGAACCATTCGGAGCGGCCGAATATGATCTCGGACCCGAATGTCAACTTCGTCGCGGCTCGCCTCATCCGGGCCGGCGAGGAACTGTTCATCGATTACCGGACGTTCAGCGAGCACGCCGAGCATTTCGTCGCTCAATGGGCGACGGCCGAGGATTGACAACAGTAACGACGGGAGCAAAGCCCAGTTACGCTGATCGGATTTTGACAGAACCAAGGGTCAAAGTCGATCGCAGAAGATCAGACGGACTTAGACTTGGAATGGTGGGCGGTACAGGGTTTGAACCTGTGACCCCTGCGATGTCAACACAGTGCTCTACCGCTGAGCTAACCGCCCGGTTCGGGTTGTCTAACGGGCGCCCGGGCGGGACGCAAGCGGAAATGTGGGGGCTCGGCGGCACCCCGCACCGGCGTTCAATAGGTGGCGAAGATGCGCCGGATCTCGTCTGGATCGCTGGTGTGGGTCAGCGCCAGGGCGAGCAGGATGCGAGCCTTCCAGGGCGAGAGATTGTCGGCAGTCAGCACGCCGCCTTTGCGCAGCTTTTCGCCGTCGATGGCGACACCGCTGCCGACGCGCGTCGCCAGCACCACCGCGACCCCGCCTGCGACCGCCTCGGTCAGGGCGGCGAATTCGGCCGCCGTCGCCATGCCGGGTGCGAAGGCGGCCTGGACGAGGCCCCTGGCGCCGGCGCCCACGAAGGCCCGGATCGCGGTGCCGTCGGCGCCCGCATAGGAGGTGGCGATATCGACACGAGGCAGGGCGGCGAGATCCGCGACCGTGAATTCCGTGTCGGGCATGTGGCGGCGTTCAGCCAAGCGATAGTAGCGGACGTCCGGTCCGTCGACCTGGCCGAGGATACCGAAATCAGGCGTCCGGAACGTCTGGAGCCGTGCCGTGGACGTCTTGGCAACGTCGCGGGCGGCCTGGATTTCGTCGTTGAGGACGACGAGGACGCCGCGCCCGCACGACGCCGGATCGGCGGCGACCCGGACGGCGCCGAGGAGGTTCGCCGGCGCGTCGGAGGAGAGGCCGCTGAGCGGCCGTTGCGAGCCGACGATGACCACCGGAATGGCGAGTTTGAGGGTGAGGTTCAGCGCATAGGCGGTCTCTTCCAGCGTGGCCGTCCCGTGGCCGATGACGATGCCGGCGAGGTCCGGATCCTTGGCCGCGATGTCGGTGCAGAGCCGGGCCAGTTCGTGCCAGACGGATGGATCGATGGCGGAACTGTCGATGGCGCGGAATGCCACCGGCCGGACGTCGGCGACCTCGGCCAGTTCCGGCACCGCCGCCACGATCGCCGGGGCGTCGAGCCGGCGTTCGTGACGGCCGTAGTCGAGGATATCGAGTGCATCGGCGCCGATCGACGACAGGGTGCCACCGGTACCGATGAAGGCGATCTTTCGCATGCGAGCTCCTTGACGGGATGCCTTCTGGTCTGGGGCGGGGGGCCCCGCGCGCCGCACGCGGCGGGGGGGCCCGCCGACTGTCCGTTCTGTCCATTGACAACCCGCGGCCGCAGCCCGAAACCTCCGCCCGCAGCGCGTTTCAGAGGACTTCGGCAGTATGGCGGATCACGGCACCCTTCAGGCCATCATCGATCAGGCCTTCGAGGATCGGGCTTCGATCTCCCCCGGCACCACCGGCGAGGTGCGCGATGCCGTCGACCGTGCCTTGACGCTGCTCGACTCGGGCGAACTCCGCGTCGCTACCAAGACCGAAGGCGCCACCGGCCCCGGCAGTTGGACCGTGCATCAGTGGCTGAAGAAGGCGGTGCTGCTCTCCTTCCGCCTGAACGACATGGCGGTGGTGCCGGGCGGGCCGGGAGGCTCCTCCTGGTACGATAAGGTGCCGTCGAAATTCGAGGGTTGGGGCGAGAACCAGTGGGCCAGCGCAGGCTTTCGCGCCGTGCCGAACTGCGTGGTGCGCCGCTCGGCCTATATAGCGCCCGGCGCCATCCTGATGCCGTCCTTCGTCAACCTCGGCGCCTCGGTCGGCGCCGGCACGATGGTGGACACCTGGGTCACGGTCGGTTCCTGTGCGCAGATCGGCAAGAACGTGCATCTGTCGGGCGGCGTCGGCATCGGCGGCGTGCTGGAGCCGCTCCAGGCCAACCCGACCATCATCGAGGACGATTGCTTCATCGGCGCGCGCTCCGAGGTCGTTGAAGGCGTCGTCGTGGGGCAGGGCTCGGTGCTCTCCATGGGCGTTTTCATCTCGGCCTCGACCAAGATCGTCGATCGCGCCACCGGCCAGATCCATGTCGGCTACGTGCCGCCATATTCGGTCGTCGTCTCGGGCAACCTGCCGGGTCGGCCCTTGCCCGACGGTGCGCCGGGGCCGTCGCTCTATTGCGCCGTGATCGTCAAGACCGTGGACGCACAGACCCGCGCCAAGACCGGCATCAACGACCTCCTGCGGGACTGAGAGCGCTTTGGCCGACGCGGGTTTCCGCTTTCTCTATCGCGAGGACCGCGGCCGCATCTCCCGGGCCGCCTGGTGGCGCGGAACCTTGCCGCTCGTCGCTCTCGTGGCGCTCGGCACCGTTGGTTGGGTGGCGTTGCGCCCCTATGCGGTCCACGACCTCAACACCCAGCCCTTCATCGATGGCGCCACCATCGTGGCCTACCTCTACCTGGCCCTCTACGCCTTCGGCCTGATCCTCGCGGCGGTCTGCTCCTACAACGTCTCGGCCAAGCGCTTCCGCGACCGCGGCCGGGCGGGCCGCTGGGCCGCGGTCCTGCCGCTCGCCGCATTCCTGACCGGCGCGCTGCTGTGGTTCATCCCCCAGAGCTTCGGTGACGTGCCCGACTGGATGGGGCACGTCGCCGAAGTGGCTTTGATCGTCGTCGTTCTGTGGAACGTCGTCGATCTCGGTTTTGGGCCGACGCAGGTGAAGCAACAGAGGATCCTGCCGTGACCGATGGTCCGACCGCGCTCGAGGTGCTCCAGGCGCTGCTGCGCTGTCCCTCGGTGACGCCCGCCGAGGCTGGGGCGCTCGATGTTCTCCAAAGCCTGCTCGAGCCGGCCGGCTTCGCGGTCCACCGCTTGACCTTCTCCGAGCCCGGCACGCCGAACGTGGCCAATCTCTATGCCCGGATCGGGACCGAGGCGCCCCACCTCGTCTTCGCCGGCCATATCGACGTGGTGCCGCCCGGTGACGCCGCGTCCTGGCGCCATCCGCCCTTCTCGGGCGCCGTCGAGGACGGGATGATCTGGGGGCGGGGCGCCTGCGACATGAAGGGCGGCGTGGCGACCGCGGTCGCTGCGGCGCTCGACCATGTGGCGCGCCACGGCACGCCGAAGGGGTCGATCTCCTTCCTGATCACCGGCGACGAGGAGGGGCCGGCCGTCAACGGCACCGCCAAGCTCCTGGATTGGGCGCGGGACCGGGGCGAGGTGTTCGACGCCTGCATCCTGGGCGAGCCCACCAACCCGACCCGCATGGGCGAGATGATCAAGATCGGCCGTCGCGGCTCTTTGACGGGCGAGATGGTGATCGAGGGCCGGCAGGGCCACGTCGCCTACCCGCACCTCGCCGACAATCCCATCCCGCGACTGATGCGTGTCCTGGCGGCGCTGAAGGTCGAACCGCTCGATGCCGGCACGGCGCATTTCGATCCGTCGAACCTCGAAGTCGTGACGGTCGACACCGGCAATCCGTCGGCCAATGTCATTCCGGCCAACTGCCGCGCGCGGTTCAACATCCGGTTCAACGACACCTGGACGCCAGACACGCTCGCGGCCGAGATCCGCCGGCGCGTCGAAGCGGCAGAGGTTGGGGTGCACCGGCTGGAATTCCTGCCCTGCAACGCCCTGGCCTTCGTCACCGAGCCCGGGCCCTTGACGCAGATCGTGGCGGTGGCTGTCGAAGCCGAAACCGGCACGGTGCCGGTGCTGTCGACGACGGGCGGCACGTCCGATGCGCGCTTCATCACGCGGGACTGCCCGGTGGTGGAATTCGGCCTCGTCGGCCAGACCATGCATGCCGTCGACGAGCGCGTCAGCCTCGACGATCTCGCCAAACTTCAGGCGGTCTATGCCGGGGTGCTCCGGCGTTTCTTCGCCGCGGAACCGGTGGGCTGAGCTCTGCCTGAAATGAGCCTCGCACCGTATCCCACTCATCCCTGCCTTGCAGGGATGAGTGGGAAAGAGCCTGCTAGAGCGGATTAGCCGCTACTGGCACTTGTTCTCCTGCTTGTCGCAGAAGTAGTCGGGCGCATTGCGTGCAGCGTGCTCGGGATGCTTGGCATTGACGGGCTCACCAGGGATGATCCGGTGCTGGCCCACCGAGGCCGACGCGCCGGACACCGCCACTCCGCCGATCATCAGCGCGGCCGTTGCCACTACGAACATGCGGTTCGTTGCCTTCGTCATCGTCGTCTCCTGTCACTCATGTGAACGATGTGTGACAGCGTACGCCCGTGACGTGACCCGCCGTAGTAAAATTAGTTTTAGCTCATTCAATTGGGTCCGGGACGAAGATCGTGGTGTGAGGTCCTCTGATCGCAGGGCGGATCTCACACTCATTGTTGAAGTTGAGTGTCAGACCTTGAATCGGCCTTCCATGACCATGGCCGAGAGCGGCTGGCGGTCGTTCGGCTGCTCGCGGGCCTGCAGGCCCTCGGGCAGGGTGGCCTTGTCGCCGATGCGGCCGAGTGCGATGGCGCATTCCACCCGGAAACCCTGGGGCACGTCGAGCTCGGCGAAGGCCCTGTCGAAGTCCATCCCGACCATGCCGTGAGTGTGCCAGTCGCGCATCTGCGCCTGCAGGGCGAAGCTCATCCAGGCGGCGCCGGCATCGAAGGAATGGGACCGCGACGGGACGTCCTTGTCCTGGCCCGGCGGGCGCATCAGCGAGTTGGACAGCACGATCAGGAGCGCAGAGGCGGTCTTGGCCCAGGATTGGTTGAAGGGGTTCAAAAGGTCGAGCAGCGCGTCGAAGGCGGGCGTGCCGCGACGCCCAAAGATGAAGCGGGCCGGCTGCGAGTTATACGACGACGGCGCCCAGCGTGCGGCTTCGAGAAGTCCGAGCAGCTCGGGCTCCGAAATGAGGTCCGGCGCGAAGGCGCGTGGCGACCAGCGGTCGAGGAAGACGGGCGCGATCGGATGTTCGGCATGGCGAGGGGAGGTCGTCATGTGCGGAGTCTCCTGCGCCGGCGCGGATGCCGGCCAGAGCCAATTGCCGCCAATCGCGACCTCCCGCAAGTTCGCCGATGCTGGATCGGCGACCCTCGTGGCACGGGTGATTGCGCCGCCGCGGTCCGGACAGGTTCAGGCGGCGCCCCCTGGCTCGCCGTCGGGCGTGGGGTGAGAGCGGTAGGCCTGCTCGATATAGGCGAGGTTGATCAGCGCGCTGCCCCGTTCGGGATAGACTCCGACATTCATGCGCGCCGTCGCCTGCAGGTCCTCCATGACGAAGTTCAGCGCCGAGCGGAGGTCCGGAAAGCTTTTCGTCTCGGCGTCCTTGCCGGCTCCCCCGACCTGCTCGGAGGTCATTTCCGGGCTCCATCGCACCACCGCGGGCGAGTCCCACACCATATCGGCCATCGTTGATCTCCTGTCCTGCCGGAGCGCAACGCGCGGATCGTGGAAATGGAAGCAGCACCCGGCCCGGCGCGGTCCGCTCGGCTTCCGGATGGTCTAGCGAGACAGAAGCAGCCGGCCATGGTCCATCTTTACTCCGGAGAGGCGAGACAGGTAGCTCATGCCGATGAGGGTTTCCGACAATTGTCCCCGACCGCTGACGATCGCCGGGACATTGTGAACCTCGATGCTGCCGAGGCGCACCGCCGGCAAGACGATCTTGGCGACGAAAGCGCGCCCATTGGCGGTGCTCGTCGCATATTTGAAATCGGCCGGAGCGGGGCGGATCCCTAGGCGGTCGGCGTCTTCATAGGTCAGGGCCACGAGTGTGGCGCCCGTGTCGATCATCGCGGCGAGACGCTGACCGTCGATCTCGACGGCGGTGTGGAACTGGCCGTACCGGTCGGGCGCGATGATTTCATCGCCGGGCCAGACCGGAGCACTCGCCGGGATGACCAAAGTCGGAACAACCGTCGGCGCCTTTTTCGGGGTAAAAACGGCTTGTGCCGGAGCGTCCTGGCTCAGGCCACCGATCGAGGCCCAGATTGCCTGGCGCCGAGCGGGCTCGATCGTGGAGAGCTGCTGCCCTGCGACCAGGGCCACGACGGCGCTGGCCACCGCCCACTTGAAGACGTCCATCCCGATCTCCGCACGCTCCAGGCGCGCGATAATGGTCGGGTCGGCATCCCTACCGGACGGTTGCGCCGGCGAAACTATCGCGACGTGGGGTGAAGGACATCCTGCCGCGATCGTTCGAATGCGAAGGGAGGACGCCGAACTCGAGCGTCAGCCCTCCGCCAGCAGCGCATCCACGGCTGACGCGAAAGGTATGGAGGGCTGGGCACCTTCCACCGTACAGGCCAGGGATCCTGCTGCGGTGCCGCGCCGCATCGCCTCGGCGAAGGGCAGGCCGGCGTCGAGGGCTGCCGCGAAGTAGCCGACGAAACTATCGCCCGCCGCCGTGGTGTCGCGCGCCGTGACGGCGGGGCAGGGGACGCGGTGCTCGACCCCGACCTCCCAGCCGATCGCGCCCTCGGCGCCGAGGGTTACTACGGTCGAGCCGATGCCGAACCGCTCGGCCACATGGGCGGCGAGCCCGGCGTGATCGTCGGGAAGCGCCAGGTACCCTGCAAGGTCGGCGGCCTCGTGTTCGTTGACCACCAGGACGTCGATCAGGCCCAGAAAGGCGTCGGAGATCCGGCCCGAGGGCGCAAGGTTGAGCAGGGTGCGCATGCCGCGCCGGCGGGCAATTTCGGCTGCCGCCTCACCCTCCGCATCCGGAACTTCGCGCTGCAGCAGCAACGATCCCCCGGAGGTCGCAACGGCGTCCAACTGCGCCGCGCGGGCCTTCGCGTTGGCCCCGGCCGCCACCGTGATGGCATTGGCCCCGGCCGCATCGACGGAGATAAAGGCGGCTCCGGTCGGCCCCTCCACCTCGGCTACGCCGGAGAGGTCGACCCCATCCTGCTTCAGCAAGCCCAGCGCGATGTCGGCGAAGCCGTCGCGTCCTACGGCCCCGATCATGGCGACCCGCGCTCCGGCCCGTCGTGCCGCCAGCGCCTGGTTGGCGCCCTTGCCGCCGGGGATGGTGCGATAGGCATCGCCCATCACGGTCTCGCCCGGCGCCGCGATCCGCTCGACAGCCGTGACGAGGTCGATGTTGATGGAGCCGAAGACCGCGATCATTTCCGGTCGCCTGGGTCCCGGTCTCCGGCACCGCGCGAGCCCCCGAGCGTGTCGCCGTCGGGATCGGCAAAGCCGCGGATCGCGTCGGTCAGGGCACGGGCGCGCTTGCCGACCTCGTCGGCGCTGATGCCAGGCTTGTAGAGCGACGAGCCGATGCCGAACCCCTGCACGGGGCCGCCGCGCCAATCCTTCAGGCTCTCGGCCGAGACCCCGCCGACGACGAGAAGCCGGGTCTTCTTCGGCAGCACCGCCGCCATCGCCTTGACGACGCCGGGTGTGACGAGCTCGCCCGGGAAGAGCTTCACCGCATGGGCGCCGGCCTTCAGCGCCGCGAAGGCCTCGGACGGCGTGAGGCAGCCCGGCAGCGACACCATCCCGCGCGCCCGGGTGCGGCGGATCACGGCCGCGTCGCAGTTCGGCGACACGATGATCTGGCCACCGGCCTCGAAGACGGCATCCACCGCCTCGGGTTCGAGCACCGTGCCGGCACCGACGCTGGCGCGATCTCCCACGGCCCGGGCCAGCTTGGCGATACTGTCGAAGGGCTCGGGGGAATTCAGCGGTACTTCGAGGATGGTGATGCCCGCCGCCACCAAAGCTTCGCCCACTGCGACCGCCTCGTGGGGCTGGATGCCGCGCAGGATAGCGACGAGCGGCATGGCGCCGAAACAGGTCTCGAAGTGCGATTCGAAGCGGGACAGTTCGGGCATGGTCTCAGGTCCTCCCTAGCGCCCGTTGGCAGGCGGGCTTCGTCGAAATGGCTTCAGCCGAGCCGGCCGGGCCGGTGCGTCGCCGCTTGCATCAACAGCTTCAGCCCCGCCAACGTGACGGTCGGCGTATCATAATCCTCGACCGCGACGGCTCGTGCCGCCAAGGCGGAGCGGTACACGCTGCGCTGCGGTTCGGCCGCGACGAGGTGAACGATGTCGGGCCGGCCGAACAGGTCGAGAGCGCCCGCGATTTCCGCCTCGATCAGGAGCCGCGATAGAAAGGGCCGGATGCCCCGGGGCGCGAGATCGCCGGCCAGAGCCCGGGCGCGGGCCTGGAACAGGCCGCGCGTCAATCCACCGGGCACGCCTGCGGTTTCGGCCGCCAAGACGGCGCCGGCCTCGTCGTCATGCGGCTCTTCGGCCAGGCGGCTCATGAAGGATGCCGAGACGGCGGCGAAGAGTTCGCCGGTGACGAAGGTGGCGAAGCGGTTGATGCGGCCGTGGCGCATCTCGATCCACTTGCCGTGGGTGCCCGGCAGGGCGATGAGACCGTCGCGGAGCCCGGTGCCGAGCGCCTGGGTTTCTTCTCCGCGCATGACGTCATAGGCGCCGTCGGTCCAGCGGCAATCGACACCGGGAACGATATGGATCGGGCGAGCCGCAGCCGGGACGATCAGCAGGCGATCCGCGATCTCGTCGATGCCGGCCGGGCAGGGGGCATAGGGTGCCTCGACCCAGCCGTTGCGGCTGCCCACCATGCCGGCCATCAGGACCGGCAGATCGGGGCGAAGGCCGAACCAGGATGCGCAGGCCGTGTCGAGCGCGGCCGCGAAGCCGCCGGCCGGCACGCTCTGCACGCCGGAGTCGGATTGCGTCGTATCGATCACCGCGCCCTCGGCGTCGACCAGGCTCGCCCGAAGCCGGGTCGTGCCCCAGTCGACCGCGATGAAAGCGGCGCTCTCCGCCGTCGGAACTGTCATGGCTCGGGTCTCGATGCGGACATGGACGATCGGACTGCCTCTACACCCATCCGCCATCGACGACATAATGCTGGTTGGTGCAGGCCGAGGCCTCGTCGGAGGCGAAGAACAGGGTCGCGCGGGCGATCTCGTCGGGCAGAAGGTGGCGCTTCAAACACTGATGTCGCATCATCTCTGCCTCGCCTTCCGGCGTCAGCCACTTGTCCTTCTGGCGATCCGTCATGATCCAACCGGGTGCAATGGCGTTGACCCTTATATTGAACGGCCCGTAGTCGCGCGCCAGCGAGCGGGTGAGGCCGATCACGGCCGACTTGCAGGCCGTGTAGATCGGCATGTTGCCTTGTCCGATCATCCAGGAGACCGAGCCGAAGTTGACGATCGCGCCACCCCCCGACGCCTGCATGTCGGGCAAGACCGCCTGGGCGGCGAAGAACTGGTGGCGGAGGTTCACGGCGACCCGCTCGTCGAACATTTCGGGGGTCACATCGGCGGTCGCATGACGCTCGTCATGGGCGGCATTGTTGATGAGGATGGTAACGGGGCCGAAAGCGGCTCGGACCTCGGAGACGCCGGCCCGCAGGGCCGCGATGTCCCGCAGGTCGCAGCGCACGAAGCGCACGGCCAGCCCCTCGCCGGTCAGAATCTCGGCGAGGTTTTCGGACGGTGTGTCTGCGATGTCGAGGAAACCGACCCGCGCGCCCTGTTCGGCGAAGCGGCGCGTGATGGCGGCACCGATGCCGCTGCCCCCACCCGTCACCAGGACCGTTCGGCCCGAAAGGCTCGGATAGGTGGCAATGCCATTCGCCATCGTGTGTCTCTCCCTGACTTGTCTGATGATTGGGAGACTAGCCGCTACGGAAGGCCGGGGAAAGACGAGGGTTCCGATCTGACCGATGCCGGGCCGAGCCCATCTGGATTCGCTCAGGCGCTCGATGTTGCACTCTATTCAACCTTTCTCAATAGAATCATCCGCAAATAGCTGTGCTGGCTTGCTGTCGGACGAACGATCCCTGGCGATCCGGAAGGAGGTCGGGGGGAGGCGCAGGATCTCTCCCGGACAATAGATGACCCAAGCATCGCCGGACGCGCTTCTCGATCGGCAACACAGTCTTGCAGGAGGGCGCCCCCTGCGGCCGCTCTTCCTGTCCGGGGCGTTGATGATCCTGGTGATCGCGGCCGCGGGTTACTTGCTGGCCAAAGACATCCATCACGTCACGATCCAGACTGTAAATCGCGGCCTCAACAGTCTGGGGATAGTCCTCGCCGATCAAGCCGACCGGGCGCTGCAGGGCATCGACCTCGTGCAGGATGCCGTGAGCGAGGACGTTCTCGACGCTTCGGTCCTCACCGAAGCCGATTTCGTCAGGCGTGCGTCTCAGTTCGCCATTCACGACCGCCTGAAGGCGCGCATCGCCGCGATGCCGCAGGTCAACGCCGTGACGATCGTGGACAACCAAGGCAAGCTGCTCAACTTCTCGCGCTTCTGGCCCATTCCCGAGGTCGACGTTGCCGATCGGGACTATTTTCAGGCGCTGAGCCGGGATCCGCGTCTCACTCGGTTCATCAGCAAGCCGGTGCAGAACCGCGGCGACGGGACCTGGACCATCTACATGGCGCGGAAGCTGACGGCGCCAGACGGGCAGTTCCTCGGCCTTGTCCTGGGCGCGGTCGAACTGAGCTACTTCGAGAAGCTCTATGCCGAGATCGCGTCCGAGCCGGATGCCGTGTTTTCGATGTTCCGCACCGATGGCGTACTCATCGCGCGCCATCCCAACCGTGCCGACGCGATCGGGCAGACGTTTTCGCAAACCGCCATATCTCGGATCATGGAGTCGGATCCGTCGGGCACGGGTCAAATCCGGATGCGGAGCCCGGTCGACGGGCTCGACCGCTTCTTCGCGACGCGTGCCTTGGCCCATTACCCTCTGATCCTGAGCGTGAGTCGCACCGCCGCCTCGGCCCTGGCGCAATGTCGCGAGGAGGCCCTGGCCTTGGAAGCCGCCGTGATCCTGCTGGTGGTGGGTCTCTGCATCACCCTCAGTTTCGGCGCGCGCCAGATCCGAGGACAGCGGAAACTGGCCAGATCGGAAGCCGGGCGTGTCGCCGCGGAAGAGCGTGAGCGAGGGGAGCGGCTGCTTAGAGAAGAATATGCGCGGTTCGGCACGGCGCTCGACAGTATGACCCAAGGTCTGGCGCTCTTCGACGAGCACGACCGGCTCATCGTCCTAAACGCTCGATTCATCGCCATGTACGCGGTCCCCGAGCCGCTTCAGCGGCCCGGGACTCCGCATCGCGTTCTGTTCGACTACCTCGGCGGCTTCGCTGGCGACGGTTTCAACGGTCGAGCGGGCGAAGACCTCTGGTCGGGTTCGGACGTCCGCAGCTCGGCCGAGTTCACGCGAGTCCTCGACGACGGACGCGTTATCGCGGTCTGCCATGCCTTGGTGCCGGCGGGCGGCTTCGTCTGCACCCACGAGGACGTGACGGAGCGCAGGCGCAACGAGGCCACGATTACCCATATGGCGCACCACGATGCCCTGACGGGGCTGCCGAACCGGCTGCTCATCCAGGAGCATCTGGAGCGTGTCATCGCATCCGACGCTTGGCGCCGCGACGGGGCGGTGCTCCTGCTCGACCTCGACGGGTTCAAGAAGGTCAACGACGTCCACGGCCATCTCTGCGGAGACGAGCTCTTGCGCCTCGTGGCGCGACGCCTGCGCGACACCGTGGGGGAGGGCGATCTTCTGGCGCGGCTCGGCGGCGACGAGTTCGTCGTCGTTAGACACGGGAGCGGTCTGCCGGCCGATGCACAGGCGCTGGCCGACCGCATCGCTGCGGCCCTCAGAGCACCCTTTGTCGTGCAAGGAGCGGAGATCACGATCGCGACCAGCATCGGGCTGGCCATGGCCGATTTCGCGGACGCCACGCCGGAGCTGCTGATCCGCCATGCCGACATCGCGCTCTTCCGGGCCAAGGCGGATGGCCGGGCTGCCTGGTGCCTGTATGAACCGCAGATGGAAATCGAGGTTCGCGGTCGGCAGTCGCTGGAGGCGGATCTTCGCCGGGCCGTCGCCGAGCAGCAATTCGTGCTCCATTACCAGCCGATCTATGCCACGCACGGCGGGTTGATCGGCTGCGAAGCTCTGGTGCGGTGGAACCACGCCACGCGCGGCATGGTCAGCCCCGGCGAGTTCATCCCGCTCTGCGAAGCAACCGGCCTGATACGGGAGCTTGGCGCCTGGGTTCTTCAGAAGGCCTGCGCCGATGCGGTCACCTGGCCCGAGAGCGTGAAGGTCGCCGTCAATTTGTCTCCCGTTCAGTTCAGGGCGACCGATCTGGTCGATCAGGTCCGCCAGGCCCTGGCGGCGACCGGCCTTTCCCCTCGCCGGATGGAGCTCGAGATCACCGAATCGGTCATGCTCCAGGACGACATGACCAACCTCACGATCCTGCAGGAGCTGCATGCCCTGGGAGTGCAGATCGCCATGGACGATTTCGGCACCGGCTATTCGTCGCTGAGCTACTTGCGCCGGTTCCCCTTCGACAAGATCAAGATCGACCAGAGCTTCGTTCGGGACCTCTCCTCCGACCGCGACAACCTCGCCATCGTCAGGGCCGCCATCGGTCTCGGTCGGGCGCTCGGCATGACGGTCCTGGCCGAGGGCGTCGAGACCGCCGAACAGGCGGCGATCCTGACCGCCGAAGGGTGCCACGAACTCCAGGGCTACCACCTCGGCCGGCCGAAGCCGCTGGCCGATATCCTGGCACTCTTCGGCGAAAAGGCTCAGGCGGCGGCTTGAGCCGCGTCCGGCAAAGCGCGTCGATGAAATTGGAGCTCGGCAGTGGATCGACAGCCAATGACGCTCCAGGTGCTCGAAGCGCTCCTGGCGATCGAAGGCCTGTGGGACCACCGCTTTGCTCGGCTTCGGCTTCGACCTGGATTTCCCGTGTGGATTTCAGGCTAGACTCCCGAGGCGAGCTTGCTGATCATCGATGCGCTCTGCCGGCTGCGCCCCTGCACTTTCCCGGCCAAGACCTCCGCCAAGCGAGTCCGCGATGTCTTCCAGCCCCAAGCCTTCGGCGACCGAGCAGCGCACCGCCGACCTGATTCATAAGGTAGAGCAGGTCGTCTACATGGCGGTGGCGGCGCTTTTGGTCCTGGCACTGGTCCTGGCACTGGCCGGTGCCGCCGCGCTGCTGTGGGACGGAGCGCAGAACTTCACCGGGACGGAGGCGGTCTACCGCATCATCGACAGGCTCCTCTTCGTGCTGATGCTGGTCGAGATCCTCCACACGGTGCATGCCTCGATCCGCACGGGAACGCTGCTTTGCGAACCCTTCCTGATCGTCGGGCTGATCGCCTGCATTCGGCGCGTCCTGGTCATCACGCTGGAAACGTCGCAGATCACGCAACCGGAGAAGTGGGACGTCTCGAAGCTTCCCCTGTTCCAATCGTCGATGATCGAACTCGGCGTTCTTGCCGTGCTGATTGCCGTTCTCGTCGGCTCCATCCGGCTGACGCGGCCAAGCGAGAAGAGCGAGTCGGGCGAGAACGAGGAGGAGGACGCCAAGGCGGCTTGACGGACATGCATGCGAGGCCTTGTGTTCCGTTCCGCTGCGTGTAGCCTGACAATATCGGGAAATCGATTCCCGCAGGATCGGCGACAAGCCGGCCGTCCAAGGGGAGAACGTCATGTCCGGGCCATTTCGCGCAAAACTGCTCTGTGCCACCGCTCTTGTTCTGGCCGGCTTCGGTCTTGGGGCGTCGACGGCTCAAGCCGCGGGTCCGAAGATCGGGGCGGGCCCCAGTGCCGATGCCCAGTGCTTCGTGCCCTGGACCGACAAGACCAAGTTCTTCCAGTACGCCAAGAAGCCCGGTCCCTACCGGGTGGCCCTCGCCAACGGATTCATCGGCAACACCTGGCGCATCCAGATGATCAAGACCGCCAAGGCTTATGCCGAGCAGCCGGAGGTCAAGAAGCAGCTCAAGGAGTTCAAGGTCGTATCGACCGGGGACGACATCGCGGCGCAGATCTCGGCGGTCAACAATTTCATCGATTCGGGCTATGACGCCGTAATTATCGACGCCCAGAACCCAACCGCCTTCCGTTCGGTGGTGAAGCGCGCCCAGGCGGCCGGCGTGGTGCTGGTGGCCTTCGACAATACGCTCGACACCGACGAGGCCATCAACGTCAACGTCGACCAGGAAGGTCTCGGCAAGTACTGGGGCGACTGGCTCGTCAAGAAGCTGCCCAAGGGCGGCGACATTCTCGAGGTTCGCGGCGTCGCCGGCACCTCCGTCGACACCGATCGTCACAAAGGCCTGCAGGACACGCTGAAGGCCTCCGGCAAGACCTTCAACACCGTCGAGGTGGTGGGGCGTTGGGACGACGGCACCGCTCAGAAGGTGTCGGCCGACGCCATCGCGGTCCACAAGCATTTCGACGGCATGTCGGCCCAGGGCGGCTCGACCGGCATGGTGCGGGCCTTCCTCGATGCGGGTGCCCCGCTGGTGCCGGCCGCCGCCGAGACCGAGAACGGCTTCCGCAAGCTCTGCCTCGACGACCAGGGCAAGGGCCTGTCCTGCGCCTCCGGCGGTACGGGCCCGGCCCAGGTGGCGGTGGCCATCAAGACCGCGCTTGAGGCGCTTGGCGGCAACGTCGTTCCGCAGTCGGTCCGGCTGCCACTGGCTCATGTCGAGGACCCCGGTTTCAAGGTGGGCGACAACGTGTTTCCCGACCAGACCGACAACTTCTTCGTTGGTAACTCCTTCCCGACCTGCGGCATCAACTTCACCGCCCAGGAGATCATGGGGCGCTCCGAGGCGAACCAATAGAGCGAGTAGTCCTCCCCTGCGAAGCGGGGGAGGGGGACCGTGCGAAGCACGGTGGAGGGGGCGGGAGCGGACGAACTCTCCAAAGCCTACTCACACAGCATGCCGCGGAGCTGCGCAGGAATGATCGAAGGTCCGGCCCGGTCCGCCCCCTCCACCGCCTTTCAGGCGGTCCCCCTCCCCCGTTTAACGGGGGAGGATCCAGCGTCGACGCCCCTCTTCGCTCTGTCGGGCATCGCCAAGCGCTACGGCGCCACGCGGGCGCTCGACGGCGTCGATCTCACGCTCCAAGCCGGCCGGATCCATGCCGTGCTGGGAGAGAATGGCGCAGGCAAGTCGAGCCTGATCAAGTGCATGGCGGGCGTCGTCCAGCCCGATGCCGGTACCATGGCGCTCGATGGCTCGCCTGTCCGCTTTGCCGACCCCGCCGCCGCCAATGCGGCGGGCATCGTCTGCGTGTTCCAGGAACTGTCGTTGATTCCGGACCTTTCGGTCGCGGACAATATTTTGGTGTCGGATCCGCCCCGCCGCTTCGGCCTCGTC
Organism: Janthinobacterium lividum; assembly: GCA_050920985.1. Lineage (GTDB taxonomy): Bacteria > Pseudomonadota > Alphaproteobacteria > Rhizobiales > Beijerinckiaceae > Lichenihabitans. Next base: position 27,596 of record JBPBQY010000024.1, read on the forward strand.
GACCGCCGCGCGCAACGCCGCCGGGCCGAGGAGCTGCTGGCCCGCGCCGGTGCCGAGGGCATCCATCCCCTGTCGCTCGTGCGCGACCTGCCGCTGTCGCGCCGCCAGCTCGTCGAGATCGCCAAGGCCCTGGCGCTGAAGCCGCGACTCCTCATTCTCGACGAGGCGACCTCCGCGCTGACGGCCCGCGACGTGGCGGCAGTGTTCCGCGTCCTGAAGGAATTGCGCCGCGATGGGCTCGCCCTGGTCTACATCTCGCATCGCATGAGCGAGATCACGGAACTGGCCGACGATTGTTCGGTGTTCCGCAACGGGCGTAACGTTTCGACCTTTCCGGCCGGTACCCGCAGCGACGCCGAGGTCGTCGAGATGATGATCGGGCGTGATTACTCGCACGCTTATCCGCCCAAGCCCGCTCCCGTGCCGCAGGATCGCGCTCCCGCGCTGGAGGTGAAGACCCTCGGCTGGGGCGGCCGGCTGCACGACATCTCGTTCAAGCTTCGCCCCGGTGAGGTCGTCGGCCTCGGCGGGCTCGACGGGCAGGGACAGCGCGAGCTCCTGCTGGCCCTGTTCGGCGTGCTGCGCGGTACGACGGGCGAGATCCTGGTCGACGGCCGGCCTGCCGCGCTCGGCGGCCCCGCCGACGCCAAGGCGGAGCGCAACGGCATCGCCCTCATCCCGGAGGACCGCAAGACCGAGGGCCTGATGCTGCCCATGTCGATCGCGGAGAACCTCTCCTTCGCGTCGCTCGATCGGGTGTCGCGCAGCGGCATCATCGACCGGAAGGCCGAGCGCCGCTCCGTCGACGAGATGGTGCGGCTCCTCGCCATCAAGGCCGCCGACCTCGACGTGCCTGTGGCGTCGCTGTCGGGCGGCAACCAGCAGAAGGTCGTCCTGGCCAAATGGCTGATGACCCGTCCCCGCATCGTCTTGCTGGCCGACCCGACGCGCGGCATCGACGTCGGCACCAAGGCCGAGATCTATCGGCTGCTGCGCCGCCTCGCCGACGAGGGGGCCGCCGTGCTGCTCTACTCAACCGACTACGCCGAATTGATCGGCTGCTGCGACCGTGTCCTGGTCCTCTATGGCGGCCGGGTCGTTCGGACGCTCGAGGGCGAAGCCATCACCGAACGGGCGCTGGTGTCGAGCGCCCTCAACATGGACCGGACGGAGGCCGCGTGAGCGACTGGCGCTTTCACCTGCGCGACGCGAAGGCGACCCTGTCGGCCGCCCTCGTCTTCGTCGTGCTCTTTGCTCTTTATACGATGAACCATCCCGCAGGCTTCAGCGCCAATGTGGTGCAGACCGCCACCAACAAGGGCGTGCTGCTGGCCTTCGTGGCGGTGGCCCAGACCTTCGTGGTTCTGACCGCCGGCATCGACCTGTCGGTGGGCTCGGTGTTCATCCTGGCCAATTGCCTGGCTTCGGTGCTGGTGACGGGCTCGCCCGGTGCCGTGGCGCTCGGCGTCGTTGCGGTTCTGCTCGTCGGGATCCTCTGCGGGCTCGTGAACGGCGCGCTGGTTGTCTACGGGCGGCTGCAGCCGATCGTCGCCACGATCGCCAGCGGCGCCATCTATTTCGGCCTCGCCTTGTCGCTGCGGCCGGAGCCCGGCGGCGACGTCGACTCCACCCTGTCCGACGCCGTCACGGGCCAACTGGCCGGCGGCATTCCGGCCAGCGCGGTCGTGCTGCTCGGCGTGATGCTGCTCGTCTGGGTCCCGTTCCGCCGTTCGCTCTGGGGACGGGCCGTCTATGCGATCGGCTCGTCGGAGGCCTCGGCCTATCTCTCTGGCCTGCCGATCCGCCGTGCGCGGCTTCTCGCCTATGGGTTGGCCGGCCTCTTCGCCGCCATGGGCGGGCTGATGCTGGCCTTCTTCACCTATTCGGGCGAGGCTTCCGCTTCGAACGCATCGACCTACACTCTGGATTCCATCGCCGCCGTGGTGATCGGGGGCGTGTCACTGTTCGGCGGCGCCGGCAGTGCTATCGGGGCCGTCTTCGGCGCGCTTATCTTCCGCACCATCAACGACCTACTCTTTGTCTTCGATCTCGATCCGCTGTGGCAACCCCTGTTCCTCGGCCTCGTCCTGCTCGGCGCCGTCAGCCTCGGTTCGCTGCGGCTGCTGCGCCTGAAGAATCGGCTGGAGCTCTTCGGCTCATGACATCCCCGGTCGATCCCGTCCTGCCGATCCCCTCCCGCCTTCCCGCCGTCTTCCGCCGGGTCGACCCCGCGGTCGCGACGTCTTTCGGCTGCATCGTGGCTCTTTTGCTGCTGGGCAGCCTCTATTCGACTCGGTTCCTGTCCCCCGACTATCTGCTCCAGCAGTTGCAGGTCGGCAGCTTCCTGGCTCTCGTCGCCACGGGGCTGATGATCGTGGTGCTGCTCGGCCAGATCGATCTCTCGGTGCCCTGGATCGTCACGGTCGGCGGCATGATGTCGACCGCGGCGGCCGGCCATGGCGCCTTCGGCACAGCCCTGGCAATCCCCGCCGGCGTACTCTGCGGGATCGGCTTCGGCCTGATCAACGGCTTCGGGGTCGCCTATCTCCGCGTCCCCTCGATGATCTTCACGCTCGGCATCGACGCCGTGGCGCAAGGCCTGATGGTGCTGAAGACCGGCGGTTCGGCCCCGCAGGACATGGCGACGCCGCTGATGCACGAACTCGCCACCGGCCGCGCCTTGGGCCCCGTGCCCAATGCCGTCTGGGTCTGGATCCTGGTCGGCGCCGTGACGCTGTTCCTGCTCGGCCGCACCACCTTCGGTCGTGCCGTCTACGCCATCGGCAATCGCGAGGGCGCCGCCTATCTGTCGGGCATCCGGACCCGGCGCGTCGTGCTGATCGCCTTCGCGATCTCGGGTGGGTTGTCGGCCTTGGCCGGAGCCTTGCTCGCTGGCTATTCGGGCAAGGCCTATCAGGGCATGGGCGACGGCTACCTTCTTCCCGCCATAGCCGCCGTGGTGCTTGGCGGCACATCGATCCTCGGCGGCCGCGGCTCCTATCTCGGCACGACCGCGGGCGTGATCCTGATCACGCTGCTGCAATCCATCCTGTCGGTGGTGCAGATGCCCGATGCCGGGCGCCAGGTCATCTACGGTGTCGTCATCCTCGCCATGCTGCTGCTCTACGGCCGAGGCGCCAAGGTCGGAGCGTAGGACCCTCGCTCAGGCGAGGAGCGACGCCGCCGTCGCGAAGCGCACCGCCGGATGGCTGGCCAAGCGCTCCACCATGTCACCGAGCGCGTCCCAGGCCGCCGCATCATGGGCGAGGTGGTGGGTGAGGATCCCGAGCCGGTCTTGGCGGTCGACGATCCCGGCGAGCTTGCGGGCGAGGTCGTAGAGCGGCCGGCCGATTCGGCCGCCGCGCCAGTCGATGATGTCGAGATCGCTGTCGAGCCGCTGGATCGGCGAGGCCTCCGGCGTCGGGGCGAAGCAGGACAGAGCCGAAAAGCCGAGGTTCGGCAGGTGCGGGATGACATCGCCGTCGATGCGGTTCCAAGGTGGGACGAGCATGTCCGACAGCGCAGGGCCGAAAAGCTGCTGAAGCCTCGCGCGGCCCTGCGCCAAGTCGTCGAGCACGATCGAGACGGAGCGCCCTCCGAGTTCGCGCGCTCGCTCGCCGGGTGCCGCGTGATTGGCATGAGCGAAGCCGTGCTGGCACGGTGTCACGAGTGGGTGAACACGCAGCCAGGACGCGAGCGCTTGTTCGGCGGGCAACGGGATGACGGCGAGGAGGATCGGCAAGCCCACGCGATCACAAAGATACGTCAATCGCTCCAGCGCCGGTGTCACTGACACGCAATCGTCGTCGCGAAGCCAGACGTCGATGTGGCGGCCTTGAGCCCCAGCCGCATCGAGCGAGTCCTGGGCCGAGCGCCAAAGGTCGTCGGTCATCTACGAGAGCCGTCGCTTGTAAAGATTACGCTTCCCTCTCTCCCGTCATTGCCGGGCTTGTCCCGGCCACCCACGCCGAACGGAGCCAGATCGGTCTCGGAGAGAACTCGCCGCGTGCGGCACCCTTTGCGGAACGGCCCGGCGTGGGTAGCCGGGACAAGCCCGGCCATGACAGAAAACGGAGCACGAAAGCTCACGATCTGCCCTGTGCTGCCGGGGAGTGACACGTCAAATGTTGCTCGCTTGATGAGAGATGGAAGGGTGCCGCTGTAGCCCGGCAAGCGCCTTCGACAAAAGCATCGCGGCACGTTTCACTGTGCGCTCCTGGGTCGCCACACGTCGGGCCTCGACGCCGAGCCGCTGCCGCAATGAAGCGTTCATTACGAGCCGCTCCACGGCGGCTGTAAAGGCTGGGCCGTCTCCCTCGGGCGTCAGCACGCCCGTCACGCCGTCGGTGACGACGCTCGATATCCCGCCGCAATCCATGGCGAGCGACGGTAAGCCGGCGGCGGCGGCTTCGAGATAGGCGACCCCATAGGCTTCGCCGAAGCCGGGCCAGACGTAGAGATCCGCTCCCGCCATGGCGGCCGCGACGCCGTCCGCGTCCTGTTCCCCCGCCCAGACGATCCGCTCGCCCAGCAGGCGCGCGAAGCATCCCTCGACGCTGCGGCGCTCCGGTCCGTCCCCGACGATAGTGAGCCGCCAGTCGAGCCGCGAGGGGAGATCCGCCAACGCCTCGGCCAGGAAGGCGTAGGAGCGCACCTTGTCGCCAGCACGCATCATGGCCACAGTGACGAGCTCGACCCGGCCCGGGTAGAGCGTCGACCGGTGGAGGTTGACGAAGGGACCTGCGTCGATGAAGGGCGGCAGCATGAGAATGCGGTCGGCGGGAGCCACCCCCTCGAGCCCTTCGGCGTCGCGCGGCGTGAAGCAGATCTGTAGATCGGCGCCCCGCAGCGCCGCCTCGTTGATGCGGTGCCAGCCCGCCCAGGGCCCGTCCGCGCGTTTGCCGGCATGCGAGGCCTCGGCCATTGCCATCGGCAGCCCGAAGTGCGTCGCCAAGCGCGGGCCGAGGAGATCCGGCGCCTTGTAGTAGTGGTGGTAGCAGAACCAGAGGTCGGGCGGGCCATCGGCGTCGTAGCTTGCGATCAGGCGGGCGGCCTCGTCCTCTGCGCGCGCTTCGACCTCTCTCATCTGCATGGGGTCAGGCTTCGGCAGGAACGATCGAAAGGTCGAGGCCATCTCGACCTGGTGTCCGCCGGCCCGTAGCGTCGCTAGCAGCAGCCGCGCCATCTGTCGGTCCCCCGACGGCACCGGATGATCCGGCGCCTTCAGGGGGGCGTAGAAGGCGATCCGCATCAGGACGAATAGGGGTCCGCCGCGTCACGCAGGCCGTCGCCCATGAAGTTGAACGCCAGGATGACGAGGATCACGGGCGCAACTGGCAGCAGCAGCCAGGGGTAGAGCGAGACCACGTTCATGTTCTGCGCTTCGTTCAGCATCACGCCCCAGGAGACGATGGGCGGGCGCAAACCGAGGCCGAGGAAGGACAGTGCCGTTTCGCCGAGAATCATCGCCGGAATCGTGATCGTAGCCGAGGCGATGAGGTGGGAAATGAAGCCCGGGATCAAGTGGCGCAGCAGGATGCGCGGCGTCCGCGCCCCCATGAGCTGCGCCGCCAGCACGTAATCCTCCTCGCGGAGGGAGAAGAGCTTGGCGCGGACCGCGCGGGCGAGGCCCGTCCAATCCATCATGCCGAGGATCAGCGTGATGCCGAAATAGACCAGGATGGGGCTCCACGACGCCGGCATGATCGCCGCCAGGGCAAGGAAGATGGGGATATGTGGGATCGAGTGAATGATCTCGATCAGCCGCTGGCTCAGCATGTCGAACCAGCCACCGTAATAGCCCGCGAGGCCTCCGATCGTGATTCCGAGCACGAACGAGATTGTAATGCCGATGAGGCCCACCGTCAGCGAGATGCGTGCCCCGTAGATGATGCGAGACAGCAGGTCGCGACCGAGCCGGTCCGAGCCCCAGAGGAACAGCGGCCCGTCCCGTGGCGGGCAGACCACATGAAAGCTGGACGGGATCAACCCCCAGAAGCGAAAGGCATCGCCGTGACAGAAGAAGCGGAGCTTCTGCACCTGGGTGTAATCGATTGTATACTCGCGCTTGAGGTTGTCCATGTTGAGCTTGTAGGAAAGACCGTAGACGAAAGGGCCCACGAGTTGGCCGTCGTGGAACAGATGGACCGATTGTGGAGGTGCCCGGATGAAGTCCGTGTTGCGGGTATTGGCCTCGTAGGGTGCCAGAAATTCCGAGACCGGTAGAGTGGAGTAGAGCAGGGCCAGGAAAATCGACGCCACCACCGCCATGCGGTGGCGCTTGAACTTCCACCACATCAGGCGCCATTGGGACGCGAAATAGATCCGCTCCTGCGCGGGCGTCAGTTGGGCCACGGCGCCGACATTGAAGGGCTTGTCGGACACGTAATGGGCGAGCGGCGCGCCGGACAGGGGCAGAGCGCCCTGCACGGGGATTTGAAGGTTCATTTCGTGGCTCCCCCCTGCATACGGATCCGCGGATCGAGAAACGCAAGGGCGACATCCGACACCAGTACGCCGATGACGGTGAGCGTCGAGAGGATCATCAGGAACGAGCCCGCGAGATAGATATCCTGGCTCTGCAGGGCGCGGATGAGCAGAGGCCCCGTGGTCTGAAGCGACAGCACGATGGCGACGAGCTCACCGCCCGAGATGACCGAGGGCAGGATCGAGCCGATGTCGGAAACGAAGAAGTTCAGTGACAGGCGGAACGGATATTTGAACAGCACGCGCATCGGCGCCAAGCCCTTGGCGCGTGCCGTCACGACATATTGCTTGTGCAACTCCTCGAGCAGGTTGGCGCGCACCGCGCGGATCATCGAACCCGTACCGGCCGTGCCGATGATCACCACGGGAATCCACAGGTGGCTGAGGATCGACACGGTCTTTCCCCAACTCATCGGCTTGTCGAAGTATTTCGGATCCATCAGCCCGCCGATCGACAGGCCGAACCATTGGTTCGAGAAGTACAGGAAGACGAGGGCGAGCAGGAAATGCGGGATGGCGAGGCCGAGCAGGCCCAGGAACGTCAGGCCGTAATCGGCCCAGGAATATTGATGAGTGGCCGAGTAGATACCGATCGGAAAGGCGACCAGCCACGTGAAGACGATGGTGGTGAACGATAGGAGGATGGTGAGCCAGACCCGGTCACCCATCACTTGCCGCACCGGAAGCTGATACTCGAACGAGTAGCCGAAGTCGCCGTGAAGCATTCCTTCGACCCACCAGAAGTAGCGCTCGACGGGCGGCTTGTCGAAGCCATATTCCTTCTTCATGAAGTCGATGCGGGCGGTATCGACCTTTTCGCCCTGGGCCTGCATGTCCTGGATCAGGTTGTCGAAATAATTGGTGGGCGTGGCGCTCATGACGGTGAAGATGAGCGCGCTGGTGACGAGCAGCGTCGGGATCATGATCAGTACGCGCCGGACCAGATAGTTCAGCATGCGGTGGCGCTCCGGAGCCGCGTCATGAGGTCAACCCTTCCCGGCATCGGTATAGAAGAACGTATCGGGCATGTAGAGACCGAAGTAGGAGCTCGGCTGAAACGACCAGAGTCCCGTCTGCGGCACGTTGCGCATGCGGTTCGACACCACGACCGGCTGCCGCGTGCCGTTGACGATGCCGATGGCGAACACCTGCTCGGCATTGAGCGTCAGCATGTCCCGCCAGACTTGGCGTTGCGTGGCCACATTGTCGGCGTGGCGCCACGCATGCCACAAATCATCCAGCTTCTGGACCTCGGGCAAGTCGATCTTCTGCCCTTCATGGCCGGAAGACTGAACGAAGAGCCCGAAGGCCGGCCATTGATATTGCGCGTCCGTGGTCGGGGCGAGCGCATTGGGTTCGAATTCGGCCGTCGGCACGGCATTGTCCATGCCCTGGTCCATCGACATCACGGTGTCGCCACTGGAAATGCGCTGCCGGAAGATCTCGAGATGGGACGGATGGACGAAGGTCCGGATCCCGAGCTTGGCCCAGTCGCTGGCGATGAGCTCCATGATGTCCGTGTAGAGCTGGTTTTCGCCAGAGGTCTCGACCGTGATCTCGGCCCGACGGCCATCGGCTAGCAGGCGCGTGCCGTCTCCATCACGCTTGTCGAGGCCGGCCGCGTCGAGCAGCGCATTGGCCTTGTCGACGTCGTAGTCGGTGTAGTCCTTCGCCAGCTCGGGTTTGTAGAGCGGGCTCTGCGGCAGCACGGTATCGCCGCTCTCGCGCGCCAATCCGAAGAAGATGACGTGATTGATGTCGGGCCGGTTGATGCCGAGCGACAGGCCGCGGCGGAAGCTGACGTTTCGGTTGAGGGCCCGCCAGACAGGGTCCTTGGCGTTGAGGTTGGGGAACAGCGCCGCGAAGGCGCCGTGGCCATCCTCCCAGAGACGCGCCTGATAGCCATGCGATTTCTCGCCGGCCTTGAGGAAGGTGTAATCCTCGAAGTTGAGATAGCGGGCTTGGAGGTCGGTATCGCCCGCCGCCGTCTTGGCGGGGATGAGGTTCGGCGTCCCGAGTGTCAGCGTCACGCCGTCGAAATAGGGCAGCTGGTGTCCGGCGGTATCGACCCGGTGGAAATAGGCGTTGCGCTCGAAGCGGAACTGCTCGGCCGGGGGCGGGGTCGTGTTGCGCCATGGGTCGAGGGTCGGCAGATCCGGGTTTTCGGGCCGGTACTGCCGCGACTTGCGCTCATGCAATGCCACCCAACTCGAGACTTTGGCGGCCTTCACGGCTTTCGCCAATTCATCCTTGTCGGCAAACTTCTGGTGGAACTGCTTCAGGTAATGCGCCGGCATGAAGATGAAGACGGGCTGGGCCGAGGCGATCGCCAGGATGAAGCCCGGATTTGGATCGGCCCAGGTGTAGCGCACCGTCTCGGGGTCGATGACTTCGAAAACCGGCGGCTTTCCGCTGGCGAGCAGCGCCAGGTTCGGTCCGGACGGCGACAGCTTGGGGTCGTTGGCGACGTTGTCCCAATAGTAGCGAAAGTCTTCGGCGGTGAAGGGCTGCCCGTCCGACCATTTGTGCCCCGGCCGGAGATGCAGGGTGAAGACCTTGTCGTCCTGATTGTCGAGGCTTTGCAGGATGTCCGGGACGAGTTTCAGCTTCTCGTCGAAGGTCACCAGGCGGGCGTAGGAGAACACCGTCATGAAGCGCAGGTCGCGCTGATCGCCCATGAGCATCCGCCAGATGCCGCCGGGCTGTCCCGTCTCGCGGCCCATGGCCGGGAGGTCGATGACCCGCGGCGCCGTCGGCAGCCGCTTCGCGACGGAGGGCAGCTTGCCCGAACCCACGGCATCGCGAAAGAACGGCGTTTCGACCGGCGTGGGAACGGGCGTCGTGGCGGCCGGCGCGGCCGCGGGCCCGTCATCCTCGGCCGCCGCCATGGTGGGAGCCTGCGAACCCTCCATGAGGGACGGCGCGTCCCCGGCGCGGGCCGCGCCCGAAGCCAGGACCAGGGTGAGACCCAGCAACGTCGCGGCGAGGATCCTCATGAGGCCAGGAGATCCCGCGTGTCGACACTCGGCCGGGCCAGGACAAAATGGCCTTCACCGAGGTCGATCGGCGTCAGGCTCGCGGGATCCCCCTCGTCGCGGAACTCCGGCGCCCAGGAGGCCGGGTCCGAGGCGCTGCCGCCCGCGATGAGGCGGAGATCGAGCGGGCGGTCGAGATCGGGATAGGGCACGGCCCGCATCAGCGCCTTCGTGTAGGTGTGGACGGGTTTCGAAAACAGCAGATGACGCGGCGCGATCTCGACAATGCGGCCATGCGCCAGGACGGCGATCCGGTCTGCGATGTAATCGACGACCGCGAGGTTGTGGGAGATGAAGAGGTAGGTAAGCCCAAGCTCCCGCTTGAGGTCCTTGAGCAGGTTTAGAACCTGCGCTTGGACCGAGACGTCGAGCGCCGAGACCGGCTCGTCGCAGATGATGAGATCCGGGTTCATGGCCAGCGTGCGGGCGATCGAGATGCGCTGACGCTGCCCGCCCGAGAAGGAATGCGGGTAGCGGTTAAGAAAGCGGCGATCGAGCCCCACCGCCGCCATCAGGTCGCCGACGCGGGCGATCTGCTCCTTGGGGCTGCCGACGCCATGGATCTCCAGCGGCTCCCGGATGATGTTCATGACCGTCATGCGCGGCGACAGCGACGAGACCGGGTCCTGGAAGATCATCTGCAGGCGCGGGCGGAAGGCGCGCAACGCCTCGCCCTTCAGCGCCAGAACGTCGATCTGCTTGTTGCCGTCATTGAAGGTGATGGAACCCCGGTCGGGCTTCATGGCGCGCATCATCAGTTTCGATAGGCTGGTCTTGCCGCATCCGCTTTCGCCGACGAGGCCGAGGCACTCGCCACGGCGAATGTCGAAGGACACGTCGTCGACCGCGACGACGCTGTCGCGGCGCGTCGTCAGAAATCCGCCGGCCTTGATGGTGAAGGACTTGCGCAGGTTGCGGATGGAGAGAAGCGGCGCCTCCTGGGCCTGCGGCTTCGCCTTGCGCATCGGCACGAGGCGTTGCAGGTCGGCGCCGCTGTCGCGCAGGGCGACGAGACGTTCGCCCTGCTTCATGTCGAAGGAGGGCAGGGCTTTCAGCAGGGCCTTGAGATAGGGGTGCTGTGGCCGGCGGAAGATGTCGGAGGCCGTGCCGGCCTCGGTGATTTCGCCGTGGTAGACGACCACGACCTCGTCGGCCATGTTGGCCACGACGCCGAGATCGTGGGTGATGAGCAGGATCGCCATGCCGAGCTCGCTCTGGAGATCGCGCATGAGGTTCAGCACCTGGGCCTGGATCGTCACGTCGAGCGCCGTCGTGGGCTCGTCGGCGATCAGCAGGGCCGGGCGGCAGATCAGCGCCATCGCCAGCATGGCGCGCTGGCGCAAGCCGCCGGACAGCTCGAACGGATACATCTTGTAGGCGCGGGCTGGGTCCTTGAAGCCGACGAGCTTCAGCATGTGGCGGACTTCGTCGCGCATCTCTTCCGTGGTGACCTGCCGATGCAGGATCAGCGTCTCGCGGATCTGGTTGCCGATCGTGTGGACCGGCGAGAGCGACGACATCGGCTCTTGGAAAATCATCCCCATGCGGCTGCCGCGCAAAGCCCGGATCTCGGGACCGTCGCGCCGGAGCCGCGCGAGATCGATCGGGGCGTCGGGGGTTTTGGGATCGGTGAACATCACCCGACCGCCGAGCAGCAGCCCGTTCTTGGGCAGCAGACCCATCACGGTCTGCGAGATGACGGTCTTGCCCGACCCCGATTCGCCGACCAACGCCACGGTCTTGCCGGCGGGAACGCGGAAGCTGACGCCCTTGACGATTTCCGCCACGCCGCCCTGCATGGCGAACCCGACCTTCAGGTCGTCGACTCTGAGAATGTCCGGAACAGGGCCAAGGGCAGGGGTCGTCGAAATGGAACGCTCCTGGAACCGATGCAGCAAGGGTCGACCTGGGTGGACCCTAAAGCGTAACGGAATGCCACGCTAACCAAAATTGCAATTGTTCTGTTCCGTTTCTTGGCATGGGGCCACGACAGACCGAAGACGCGCGGTTCAGCCTGCGCAAGCTGCCTGTTTGGCGCGCAGAGGCGGTCGTATGGCGGCAAGGTGCCGCCGGGTCGAGCAGCCAGGTCGTCACGCGCCCTTGAGCTTCAATGCCGCCGCCGCGACCGCGTAACCGCCCGCTGCGCCATCGACGAAGTGGACGTGGTCGGGCCGGCGCGCCGAGGGAACGATGCAGGTCACCAGAGCCTCGGCTTGGCGATGCAGCCCATAGCGCAGCAGACCGGCACCTTCCGCCGCCTCGAGCCGTGCCGTGATGGCTTCGGCGGTCTCGAGCGGACAATCGAGGGTCATCATCAATCCATCGTCGAACTTGCGGAAATCCGAGTTCTCGACAAGTTGACGCCTGTAGTCGACCGGTGAGAAGCCGCCGACGCCGCGATCGGCGCGCATGAGGCAGGTTGCCAGGAGCGAGCGGCCCAGAGCCCGCAGCCGGCTCTTTGCGAGCGAGCGGCCGGACGAGCGGAGCAGGCGGGCCTCGATGTCGAGCCCGGAGGGAGGCCAATGAAAAGTTGGGCCGGCTGTCGGGACGGGATGACCTCCGCGCGGCCCGCGTCGGGCGATGTCGAGCACATCGCCGCAGGCCTGGATGAAGCCCGGCGCGCGGGCGTCTCCGGCGGGCTTGACGATGACGGACAGGATCGTGCCATGGCTGGCCGCGATGGGCCGGAAGCGGCAGGTGAGACCGGTGAGATCCGGCTGAGCCCCGGGGGCTGCGGGCGCCATCGAGAGACGTCCGGCCTTGAGCTCGCGCTCGGCCCAATCCCGTCCGCCCCCGGTGAACATGGCATAGTCGACGTTGGCCGAGGCGGCGACCCGGGCGACCCGGAGGTCGACACCGGCGTCCCGTATCCGGCTGACCTCCACCATGCCGCCGCGCAGCGTCAGCCCGAGTTCGGTCCCGACCCAGGCCACGGTGGAGGCGAGGGCTTGACCGGCCTTGTCCGCATCGCCCGGCGCCACCGCGAAGCTCGCGCCGTCCCCGGTGAAGACGAAGGGGAAGTCGAGGGTGCCGAGCGCGTTGGAGACGGCGGAGATCACCGCGGCCCCGGCCGTGTTGACGGCCTTGTAGCGTCCGGCCTGCATCGCTTCCGTCGAGGTCACGATATCGGCGAGGCCGAGCCACCACGTTCCCGGCACGGGGGCGTAGCGGTCCATCTCCACGACGGCGTGGAAATCCTCCGCCACCGGCAGAGCGGCGTAGAAGCCGTCGCTCGCCGGCCGCGGCGCTTCTTGGTTCTCGTGCTCCGGATCTTGCGGCTTGTCGTCGACCATTTCGGCCCTTTCCGCGTTCCCCTCAATCCAAGGGGCGGAGCATGGTTTTCCCATAGATCCCGAAGGATTGCATGGCATAAGCTTTGCGAAACGGGCCTTTCGTGTCGCGTCCAGGGAGTGCTGAGTGCCCGCCGAACTGAGTTTCTTCGACGAGATGAGCGAGGCCGGCGGATCGCCCCGGCAAGTTTATCGGCGGCTTGCGGAATGGCTGGCGAATGTGCCGCCTGGGCTCCTGTCGTCCCGTCGCGCCCAGGCGGATTTACTGTTCCGGCGCATCGGCATCACTTTCGCGGTCTACGGCGACAAGGATGCGACCGAGCGGCTGATCCCCTTCGATATCGTGCCGCGCCTGATCGGGCGATCGGAATGGTCGCGGCTCGAAGCCGGGTTGCTGCAGCGCGTCAAGGCGCTCAACATGTTCCTCGCCGATCTTTACGGTCCGCGTGAGGTGGTGCGGGCCGGCATCGTGCCGTCGGAACTCATCTATCGAAACCCCTACTTTCGGCCCGAGATGATCGGCGTGAAGGTACCCCACGATGTCTACGTGCACATCGCCGGCATCGACGTCGTGCGGATCGACGCCGACGACTTCTACGTGCTCGAGGACAATGCCCGTACACCGTCGGGCGTCTCCTACATGCTAGAGAACCGCGAAGTCATGATGCGGCTGTTTCCGGATCTATTCTCGGCGCATCGCGTCGCGCCGGTCGAGAATTATCCGGATCAGCTTCTCGCGACGCTGCGCTCCGTGACGCCACGCACCGCCGATCGCGATCCCGTCGTGGTGCTGCTGACGCCGGGCCAGTTCAATTCGGCCTATTACGAACATTCGTTCCTGGGCGACAAGCTCGGCATCGAGCTCGTCGAAGGCCGCGACCTTTTCGTCGAGAACGATGTCGTCTTCATGCGCACCACGGAGGGGCCGAAGCGCGTCGACGTCATCTATCGCCGGCTCGACGACGACTTCCTCGATCCGCTGGCCTTCCGGCCGGACTCGATGCTCGGGGTTCCGGGGCTGATGAGCGCCTATCAGGCGGGTTCCGTCACGCTCGCCAATGCGGTCGGCACCGGCGTGTCGGACGACAAGGCCATCTACAGCTACATGCCCGAGATCATCCGCTTCTACCTCGGGGAAGAGGCGAAACTGAAGAACGTGCCGACCTGGCGCTGCCGTGAGGAGGAGTCGCTACGCTACGTACTCGACCACCTGTCCGAACTGGTCGTCAAGGAAGTCAACGGCTCTGGCGGCTACGGCATGTTGGTGGGGCCGCACGCCACCAAAGCACAGCTCGACAGCTTTACCGCCAAGCTGAAGCACGATCCCTCGAACTTCATCGCCCAGCCGACCTTGGCGCTGTCGACCTGCCCGACCGCGACGGCGGCCGGCATCAGCCCCCGCCATGTCGATCTCCGACCGTTCGTGCTGTCGGGCGCACGGGGAGCCCGGGTCGTGCCAGGCGGTTTGACCCGTGTCGCCATGCAGGAAGGTTCGCTGGTGGTGAATTCGAGCCAGGGCGGCGGCACCAAGGACACGTGGATCGTCGACGACGGAGTGCGGGCGTGACGGGCGAGATGTCTCAGAACATGGGCGGCGGGATGACCCAGACCCTGGCCGACGGCACCACCCAGACCATGGGTGCCGGCGGCATGACTCAGCGGCTCGGCGGCGAGAACCGCGGCTTCGCCGGATCGATGGAACGGCCGACGCGCAAATTCACCATGCTGTCGCGCACGGCCGACAGCCTGTTCTGGATGGCGCGCTACATGGAGCGCGCCGAGTTCCTGGCCCGCACTATCGAGGCGGCGCAGCGGCTCTCCGCCTTGCCGACCGCCTATAACGAGCATGGTACCGAGTGGGAGAGCGCGCTCGAGTCTTCAGGCATGGCCGACGCCTACCACGCCAAATATGAGACGGCGGAAGCCGAGACCGTCATCGACTTCCTGACCTTCGACGCGTCCAATTCATCGTCGATCCGCAACTGCATCGAGTCGGCCCGCACCAACGGGCGCGCGGTCCGCACGGCGCTCACGGCCGAGATGTGGGAGGCCATCAACGGGGCCTGGCTGGAACTCAAGAAGTTCGAGGACGCCCACAAAACCGGATCCGAGTGGACGGCAGAGGTGCCTCGCTTTCTCGATTTCGTGAAACAAACCTCGCTGCTCTTCGACGGTTCCATGATCCGGACGATGCTTCGGGATCCGTCCTTCTGGTTCTGCCGGCTCGGCGTCTTCGTCGAACGCGCCGACAACACGGCCCGCATCCTCGACGTCAAATATCATGTGCTGCTGCCCGATACCGAAACCGTCGGCGGCTCGCTCGACTATTTCCAGTGGGCCGCCATCCTGCGCGCCGTGTCGGCCCTCACCGCTTATCACTGGATCTACCGGGAAAGCATCAAGCCCTGGCTGATCGCCGACCTTCTCATCCTGCGCTCCGAGATGCCACGCTCTCTGCTCAGTTGCTACGAAAACATCGTGGACTGTCTCGATTCTCTGGGAAAGGCCTACGGCCGCCAGGGCGGAGCCCAACGCCTCGCTCGAAAGACCATGGCGCAGCTTGAGAACGCCTCGATCGGTGGCCTTTTCCAAAGCGGGCTGCACGAATTCATCACGACATTCATCGACGATAACAATCGGCTCGGGGTGAGCATCAGCGAACAATATCTGGTCTAGCGACGAAGATGCATCTCAAGATCCGAAACGTCATCCGCTTCGCCTTCCCGGCGCCGGCCCGCAATCTTACGGCGCTGCTGCGGCTCTCGCCGCGGTCGCACGAGGGGCAGCACGTCACCGATAGCCGGATCGAGGCCGATATCGATTGCTCGCTGCGGGCCGGGCAGGATGCGTTCGGCAACGTCACCCACAGTTTCAGTGCGACCGGTCCGCTCGACGGTTTCACGGTGACGGCGATCTGCTCGGTCGAGACCTACGATGCCGCCGGCATGGTTCGAGGTGCCGCCGAACGCCTGCCCATCGACATCTACCTGCGCGAGACGGAACTCACCACGCTCGACGCCGGCTTGCGCCAGTTCGCCGAGCGGGCGACGTCCACCGAGGCGGAGCCGCTCGGCAAGCTTCATGCCCTGACCCAAGCGGTCCACAGCGAGATCGCCTGGGTCGACACGCCCCCGGAACCCGGCGCTCCCGTCATCGCCCCGACGGCGGCCCAGGCCTTCGCCGCCAAGACCGGCGATGCCGCGAGCCACGCCCACATCCTGACGGCAGCAGCGCGGCATCTCGGCCTGCCCAGTCGCCACGTCACCGGCTATCTTCTGCGCGACCGCGGTCCGCAAGCAGGCGACACCGGAACCGCCGCTCATGCCTGGACGGAGGCCTATGTTCCGGCGCTCGGCTGGATCGGCTTCGACTCCGTGGAGAAGCTCTGCCCCAACGGTCGACATGTCCGCGTCGTGACGGGACTCGACGCGCTCGGCGCCGCCTTCTTCCGCGGGATCGGGACGGAATCCACCTCGGCCCATGCGACGATCATAGGCTGAGAACGGGTCCAGGGTAGCTCAGCGGCGCGCCTCGGACAGGCTCTCGACGCGCTCTTTCAGCGCGGCATTCATCTTGACGAGGCCGTCCCGCACCGTGCGGGTCGCGACGACGCTGGCGCCGGGCGCCAGGATGCCGGAAAAGGTCTGCGTCTGAGTCACCCGGACTCCGGCCGGGTCGGGCGACAGTTCGATGATGTGATCGCGGTCGAACAGGCCCGACAGCTTCATCTTGCTCTGCCACGTTATGCCCGAGTTGACGACGATCCGGGTTATCACGGCGGGGATCGCCAGAGTGCCGACCGGCGAGGCGATCGATACGACGATCTTCGATCCCTTCCGCTGCTGGCCCTCGATGGCGCGCAACGTCGGGTTCCACTCTTCATAGGCCTTCCAGTCCGTCAGGACCTTCCATACGGCTGCGGGCGTCGCCGCGATATCGATCGATGCCGTGATGCTCGTCATGCCGCTGGTTCCCCGATGGTTGAAGGTCCGCGCCGTTCCGGGCTTCTGTGGCTCTCGCCGACGCCTCTTGCTTTATGACGGCCCCCCGAGGGAATTGCACTCATGATCGTCCGGCCCCGCCGCAGCGCCCTGTATGTTCCCGGCTCGAACACCCGGGCGCTGGCCAAGTCCCGAACGCTCGACGCCGATGCCCTGATCTTCGACCTCGAAGATGCCGTCGCACCGGGCGACAAGGCCGACGCACGCGATGCCGTGGTGCGCGCCGTAGTGGAGGGCGGCTTCGGTTTCCGGGACTGCGTGGTCCGTATCAATGCGCTCGATACGCCTTGGGGCCAGGACGACCTTGCCGCGGCCGCCGGGGTTATGCCCGACGCGATCCTGCTGCCCAAGGTCTCGAGCCCTCTCCAGGTGCTCGAGGCCGCGCGTATCCTGGCCACTATCGGCGCGGCGGAGAAGGTTCGGCTCTGGGCCATGGTCGAGACGCCGGCTGCGGTGCTCGGGATCGCCGACATCGCCCGAACCGGTGCCGATCCCACGTCGCGGCTCGACGTGCTGGTCATGGGCACCAACGATCTCGCGAAGGACCTGCGCCTGCGGGTCGGACCCGGACGAGAGCCGCTGCAGGTCTGGCTCGCCACCAGCGTGGCGGCGGCGCGCTGCCACGGGCTCGACATCCTCGACGGCGTGTTCAATGGGCTCGACGACCTGGCCGGGCTCGCCGCCGAGGCTCGCCAGGGCCGCGACTTCGGCATGGACGGCAAGACCTGTATTCACCCTGGGCAGATCGCCGCCTGCAACGACGCCTTCTCTCCGGAGCCTGCAGAACTGGCCTGGGCTTGCCGCATCGTGGCGGCTTTCGACGGACCGCAGGGCGCGGAACTCAACGTTCTGCGCATTGATGGCCAGATGGTCGAACGGCTGCACGTCGAGGCCGCACGCCGCCTGCTGGCCATGGAAGAGCTTCTGGCGCAGCGGCGCTCCGCGGGAGCTTTGACCCGCTGACGGCGGCAGGCTAGACCAGCGCCGGCGAAAAAGACCGCCCGGGACGCGTGCCGAACGGCCCCCTGGGACGTTGGCTCGTGGATCGGGCCGACGGTGATCCGCGCCATTCCCTTCGGGGTGCGGCCGGACGGATGCGGAGAAGGAAGCGGGTATGGCGGACAACGGAAACCGTGGGCCGAACGACTTCCGGGCACGCAACGTCAGGAAGCGGCGTGAGCCCCCGATCATCGACGCCTCCGCCACCGAGGTCCCGCCCGCCGCCGACGAAGCTGCCGCACCTGCAGGTCATCCCGACGCGGAAACATTCGCCGCGACCGGGGTCGCGGACCACGAGACCGTCGAAAGGGCCGAGCCGGCCAATGCCGAGCCTGTCCTCTTCGGCGGGCCTTGGCGCGAGACTTCCGCCAAGCCGGAGAGCGAGACGAGACCATCGCTCGAGAGCGTCTCGGACGGCGATAGCATGGGAGAGCCGCTCGTCGAGCCGGAACCGGCGCCCGCGGCCCCGATCGGCGCCGACAGCGCGGCGGACAGCCCCGTCATGCCCCCATCGGCTGCGCCGACCGGTACCGCGAATTCGACGGTGCCGCCCTATGCCGAACCTCCCACGGCCCGCGGCGCCGGCGGCGGAGCCGCGCCCTGGCTGCTCGGCATCTGCAGCCTGGCTCTCGCGGCAGCCCTCGCTTGGGTGCTCTACACCGAGCCTCAGCGCAGCGGTCGCGACGAGATCGACGAACTCCGCACCAAGGTCGCATCTCTGGAAGCACGACCCGATTCGGCTCAGATCCAGAGTAGCATCGTGGCGCTCGACAAACGGCTCTCCGCCGCCGATGCCGATCGCGCCGCCCTCGCCCAGACCGTGGGAGGGCTGACGACGCGTGTCGACTCCGCCAAACCCGCCGCTGAACCGGCACCGTCCGGCGAAGCCGCCGCCGCAACCGTCGGTGCGTTGGGTGCTCTCGCCGCAAAGCTCGATGGGCTCGACGGGCGGCTCGGTGCGCTGACGACGGCCCAGGATCGCACCGACAAGGCCATCGCCGATCTCCCCAAGCCGGTCGCACCCGATTTCGGCCCGGTCAACGCCCGGATGGCCGATCTGGACGGCCGCTTGACGACCCTCGACACCAAGGTCAATGCCGGCGAGACGCGCCTCAACGGCTTCGACGCCAAGGTCAATGCCGTCGACAGCAAGATCAACGGCTTCGACGCCCGGATGAACGCGTTCGAGAACCGCACCAACGGCATCGATGCTCGCGCCAGCGAGACGGCGGCCGGCCTCGGCACCCTGCAGGCGACCATCGCCAACCTGCCGCGCGTCGATCTCGCCCCCGTCCAGGCCGCCACCACGGCGCTCGACGGCAAGGTGGCCAAGATCGAAGGGCAACTCGCCGCCCCCAAGGACGGCCAGCGGATGACGGAAGCCCGCGCCGTCGGCAGCGCCGACGAGACCCGCGCCACGCCGATCGCCCTGGTTGGCCAAGCGGTTGTGCGCGCGGTCGCGGACGGTCGTCCCTATGCGTCGGATCTCGAGACGCTGAAGGCGCTCGGCGCCGATCCCGCGGCGGTTGTGAAATTGGCGCCCCTGGCTGCCCAAGGGGCACCGACCGTCGGCGCCCTGCGTCAGCGCTGGCAGGACATCGAGGGCGGAGTCTTGGCGACCGTGAAGCCCGCCGAGGGCGGCAACGCGCTCGATCGGCTCGCCGCCAGCGCCCGCGGTCTCGTCCAGGTACGACGGGTCGGGGCCGTCCAGGGTGACGATCCGTCAGCGCTCGTGTCTCAGATCGATGCCGCTTTGGCGGCCGGGGATGTGCCCGGTGCCCTTGCGGCCTGGACCAAGCTGCCCACGGCCGGCCAGGACAAGTCCCGAGACTGGGCCGATGCCGCCCGGTCGCGTGGCGATGCGGATGGCGCCGCCCGGGACCTCGTCTCGCGCGCCATCGCGACGTTGGGCAAGAGCAAGAGCTGACCGCCGAGTCCGGAGCGCCGGTATCGGCGCTCCCCTTCCGATGACCGACTTCTCGCGCTTCCCGGCCCGCCGGGCGAGCGTCAAGACCGATCCGATGAAAGTGGGCGATCCATGATACGCGTGCTGCTCTATTTCGCCATCGTGGTGCTGGTCGCGCTCGGCGTGGTCTGGATGGCGGACCATCCCGGCACGGTGTTGATCACCTTTGGCGGTCGAGAGATCGAGACCTCAACCCTGGTGGGAGCCATCGCGCTGCTGGTCGCGGCCGCCGCGGTGGCGATCGGCTGGAGCCTCATTCTCTTCGTCCTGCGCGTGCCCTCGCTCCTGTCCGGCGCCTCGCGATCACGCGCCCAGCAGCGCGGCCTTACCGCTCTGTCGCGGGGGCTCGTGGCCATCGGCACCGGCGACCAGGTCGCGGCGCTTCGCTACTCGGGCGAGGCTGATCGCTACCTCAAGCGCGAGCCCATGGTGCTCCTGCTGAAGGCCCAGGCTGCCCA
Source organism: Janthinobacterium lividum (assembly GCA_050920985.1). Lineage (GTDB taxonomy): Bacteria > Pseudomonadota > Alphaproteobacteria > Rhizobiales > Beijerinckiaceae > Lichenihabitans. Next base: position 47,831 of record JBPBQY010000024.1, read on the forward strand.
GATGGCCGGCGACCCGGCCGGCGCAGAAAAGAGCTTCGCCGAAATGCTCAACCACCCTGAAACGCGAGCCCTGGGGCTGCGCGGCCTCCACATCGAGGCGCAGCGGCGCAACGACCCCGAGGCCGCCCATGCCTATGCCGAAGAGGCGCTGAAGACTGCGACCCTGCCCTGGGCGGGCGAAGCGGTTCTTGAATATCGCGCCGCCCACCGCGACTGGACGGGTGCGCTCACCGCCGTCGAGCGCAACGTCGGCGGCCGGATCACCGATCGCGCCACCGCCAACCGGCAGCGGGCGGTGCTGAATACCGCGCTCGCCACCGATGTCGCCGAGCGCGACCCCGACGAGGCGTTGAGCCTCGTCCGCGACGCTCTCAAGATCGCTCCGACGCTCGTGCCGGCCGCGGCTCTCGCCGGCAAGCTGCTGACCCGCAAGGGCGACATCCGCCGCGCCTCGAAACTGATCGAGACCGCCTATTCGGCGACGCCGCACCCCGATCTGGTCGACGCTTACCTGAACGTCCGGCCCGGCGATTCCGCCGCCGATCGCCTGACGCGCGCCGAGGCGCTGGCCCGCATCGCCCCGAACGACCCCGAGAGCGTGATGGCGGTGGCCCGCACGGCGCTCGAGTCGCGGGACTTCGGCCGCGCCCGGGAGACGCTGAAGCCTTTGCTGGAGAACGCCAACGGTGCCCGCCCGACCGTCAAGATCTGCCGCCTCATCGCCGAGATCGAGGAGGCCGAGCATGGCGAGACGGGCGCGCTCTACGAGTGGCTGCAGCGCGCCCATCGCGCGCCGCGCGACCCGGCGTGGGTGGCGGATGGTATGGCCTCGGATCACTGGGCTGCCGTGTCGCCGGTCACGGGGCGCATTGACGCGTTCGAGTGGAAGACGCCGCAGGACCAACTCAGCCGGGACGAAGCCGTGGAGCATCTCCGTGTCCGTGGACCGTCGGACGGCGACACGGCGCGGCTTGTCGGCGGGTCTGCCACGACCGCCGAGGCAGCAGTCCATTAAGGGCGAGGCGGCGCCGGGTTAGGCCCCGAAGCTCAGCGACTCGGGTCGTCGGCCTCGCGCTTGCCCGTCTGGCCCGGCTACCCCATGCTGCGCTGCATCAGAGGAGGCCCAGGCATGACGGCATCGGCGGAAACGCTTGCCCGGAGGATCGCTCAGGGGCGAGGCACGGAAATCGCCGACCTCGTCATCAAGGATGTACGGCTTCTCGATCTCGTCACCGGTGCCCTGGTGTCGTCCGATGTCGCGATCTGCGGCGACACGATCGTCGGCACCTATGCGCGCTACGACGGTCGCACCGTCATCGACGGGCGCGGCCGCATCGCCGTACCGGGCTTCATCGATACCCACCTCCACGTCGAGTCCTCGCTCGTTACGCCGCTGGAGTTCGACCGTTGCGTCCTGCCGCATGGCGTGACTACGGCGATCTGCGATCCGCACGAAATGGCCAACGTGCTGGGGACTGCGGCCTTCGATTACTTTCTTGCCTGCGCCGAGCGCACGATCATGGACCTTAGGGTCCAGCTCTCGTCCTGCGTTCCTGCGACCACGCTGGAGACGTCGGGAGCCTGCATCGGTGCTGCCGACCTCGCCCGCTACGCCGCCCATCCCAAGGTGATCGGCCTTGCCGAATTCATGAATGTCCCGGGCGTCCTCGGAGGCGATCCGGGCTGCCTCGCCAAGCTCGCGGAATTCGCAGGCCGGCACATCGACGGCCATGCGCCGCTGGTCGGTGGCTTAGACCTCAACGGTTACGCGGCGGCGGGCATCCGCACCGACCATGAGGCCACCACCGCCGAAGAAGCCCTGGAGAAAATCCGCAAGGGTATGACGGTGCTGATCCGCGAAGGGTCGGTGTCGAAGGATCTCCAGGCGCTGGCGCCGCTTCTGACCGTCGAGACCTCGCCCTTCCTGGCCTTCTGTACCGATGATCGAAACCCTCTCGATGTCGCCGAGGAGGGGCACATCGACGGCATCATCCGCATGGCGATCGCCCAAGGCGTGCCGCCGCTCGCCGCCTACCGGGCCGCGTCGCTCACCGCCGCCCGCGCCTTCGGGCTTTGGGATCGAGGCATGATCGCGCCGGGCTATCGTGCCGATCTCGTACTGATCGACACCCTCGAGACCTGCGGGGTATCGCACGTCGTCTCGGCCGGCCGATTGGTGGATGAGGCGCTCTTTGCGACGCGCTCATCGGTGCCGACGATCGGACTCGATAGCATGAAGGCCCGCCCGGTCGCAGGTTCGGATTTCGCTATTCGCGGGACCGGAGAAGCGACGCCGGTGATCGGGGTCGTACCGGGCCGGATCATCACCGAGCATCTCACGCTCGACCTGCCCGCGGTCGACGGTGCCGTGACGTCCGATCCGGTGCAGGATACCGCCAAGGTCTGCGTGGTCGAACGGCATGGCCGTAACGGCAATATCGGCCGGGGCTTCGTGCAGGGCTTCGGGATGAAGCGCGGCGCCATCGCGTCCTCGATCGGCCACGACAGCCACAACATCTGCGTGGTGGGCGCCGACGATACAGACATGGCGGCGGCGGTGAACCACTTGGGCACGATTGGCGGCGGCTTTGCCGTCGTGGAACGCGGCACCGTTCTAGCCGACCTGCCCCTGCCCGTCGCCGGATTGATGAGCGACCGCAGCTACGAGGATGTCCATGCGGCGCTTCTGCCGCTGCGCATTGCGGCGCGCACGCTCGGTGTGACCCTGGCCGAGCCGTTCCTCCAGGTGGCCTTCCTGCCGCTGCCCGTCATCCCGCATCTCAAGATCAGCGACCGCGGCATGGTGGATGTGAACCGGATGGAGCTGATCGGAGGGAGCTGACAACGGCATCGGGCGAAGCTTTCGGACAGGATCCAAGGTCTTCACCCGACAGACGCATCAATCGGCCGGCTGCAGGAGCACTTTGATCGATGCGGGTGAGTTGGCGATCTGGATGGCCTCGTCCCAGGCGTCGAGCGCGAAGCTGTGCGTCACGATGCCGTTGGAGGTGACGAGCTTGCGCTCCAGGAGGTCGATGGCGATCGGGTAGCAGTAGGGCCCGAGATGCGAACCCCGCACGTCGAGCTCCTTGCGGTCACCGATGATCGACCAATCGACCGAGGTCTCCTTGCCGAAGACCGAGAACTCGACGAAGCGTCCGAGCTTGCGGATCATATCGAGCCCCTGCGTCACGCCGATCGGTGCCCCTGTGGTCTCGATGTAGACGTCGCAGCCGTAGCCGTCCGTCAGCGCCTTGATGGCGGCCAGCCCATCCTCCTTGGCCGGGTTGATGGTGACATCCGCCCCGAAGCGCCTGGCCAGGGCGAGCCGCTCGTCGATCGGGTCGACCACCACGAGCTTCTTCGGCGTCTTCAGATGCGCCACCTGGGTCATCATCAACCCGAGTGGCCCGGCACCGGCGATCACCACCACATCGTCGAGCTGGACGTCGCCGCGATTGACGGTGTGGATCGCACAGGCCAGCGGCTCGATGATGGCGGCATCTTCGAGCGGGATGCTCTCGGGGATCTTGTGCACCAGCGCCCGGGTCGACAGGCGCATGTAATCCGACATGCCGCCATCGGCGACCTGGCGCTGGAAGCCGTAGATGTCGTGCACCTCGCACATCCAGTACTTGCCGGTCTTGCAATAGCGGCAGTCCCAGCAGGGCACGATCTGCTCGGCGATGACGCGGTCGCCGACCTTGAACTTGCCGGAATGGCCGGTCGTGCCGTCGCCGATCTCGTCGACTACGCCGAAGAACTCGTGGCCCGGAATGACCGGCGGCTTGACCCAGGAGGGCTTGCCCTCGCCGCCCCAGAACATCTTGGCGCCCGACCAGCACTTGCAGTCGCTGGCGCAGATGCCGCAGGCCTTGACGCGGATGACCAGTTCGCCCGGTCCCGCGGTGGGGCGCTCCACCTGCTCGACCCGGTAGTCCTCCGGGCCGTAGCACACGACGGCGGTCATCCGCCGATTGCTGCCGCTGTTCATGCTCATGGGATTGGCTCTCGTTCTCGGTGGTTCGGGGCCGGTGCGCTCAGCGCTGGTCGCGGCCGATGTAGATGGCCAGCAGGATGATGCCGCCCTTGATGACGTTCTGGACGTAGGGGTCGACGTGAACCATGTTGAGGCCATTGTTCAGCACGCCGAGCAACAAGGCGCCGAGCAGGGTCCCGATGATGGATCCCCGTCCACCGCTGATGGATGTGCCGCCCAGCACCACCGCCGCGATGGCGTCGAGCTCGAATCCTACCCCGGCATTGGGCTGGCCGCTCATCAGGCGTGCCGTGATGACGATGCCGGCGATCGCCGAGGTCAGGCCGCTGACCGCGTAGACGATCATCTTGTATCGGCCGACCTTGACGCCCGATAGCCGGGTGGCTGATTCGTTGCCGCCGATGGCATAGACGTAGCGGCCGATCGGCATCCGCTCCAGCACCAGCCAGGCGACTGCGTAGACCACGATCGTGATCACGATGGGCATCTGCAGCCCGAACACGTTGCCGTTGCCGAAGAACGCGATCCACTTCGGTAGGCCGTCGATGGGGTACCCGTGCGTGTAGATCAGCGCGAGACCGCGCGCGATCCCCATGGTGGCCAGGGTGACGATGATGGGCGGCATGCGGCCGTAGGCGACCAGCGCGCCGTTGAACGTGCCGAACCCGACACCGACCAGAAGGCAGACCCCGAGGGCCAGCACGGCATTCACGCCGCCGATCATCAGTCCGGCCGCCAAGGTGCCGGCCAGCGCCATGACGGAGCCGACCGAGAGGTCTATGCCGCCGGTCAGGATTACGAAGGTCATGCCGACCGCGATCAGCGCATTGATCGAGACCTGCCGGCCGACGTTGCTCAGATTGCTGACCGAGAGGAAGCTGTCGCTGGCCACCACCATGATGAGGCAGACGACGACGAGCCCCACCAAGGGATAGAACAGCGTCGTGCGCCGGAGCGCCGCGAAGCCCGCCAGGCCCGAAGATGTTCGGATGTGGCCCTTGTCGGTGACGGGTTCAGACGAGCTCATCGACTTGTTCCTGTGTGGCCCACCGCATGATGGCTTCGGGATTGACGTCCTGACCTTCGAGTACGGTCACGAGCTTGCCGCTTCTGAACACCGCCGTCCGGTCGCACATGCCGACGATTTCGGGCAGTTCGGACGAGATCATCACGATCGCGTAGCCGCGCCCCGTCAGCTCCCGCATGAGCGTGTAGATCTCGGCCTTGGCTCCGACATCGATGCCGCGCGTCGGCTCGTCGAAGAAGAGGATCTTGGTGTGGTGGTTCAGCCATCGCGCGATGACGACCTTTTGCTGGTTGCCGCCCGACAGGGTTTCGACCCTGGTCTCCATGCTGGGCGCCTTGACGCCGACGCGACGGATCACGTCCAGCGTCGACGTCCTCTCCTTGGGGCGGTCGATCAGGCCCAGGGCCGTCCGGTACTTGGGAAGATTGTTGATCGAAATATTGTCGCGGATGGCGAATGGGATGATCAGCCCGTCGGCCTTGCGGCTTTCGGGAAGGATGCCGATCCCTTGCCGGAGGGCATCGGCCGGATCCGTAATGATCGTGGCGACGCCGTGGATCTCGATTCTCTTGCGCAGGGCCGGAAGCGCACCGATGACGCCGAGGGCCGTTTCCGTGCGGCCGGACCCGACGAGGCCCGAAAAGCCGAGGATCTCGCCTTCCCGAAGATCGAAGGCGTTGATCGGCCCGTCCCGCTCGAGCTGGAGCTCCTTGATGTCCAGGACCACACGCCCAGCCGAAGGCTCTTTGAGCTTGGGCGGGTAGCTGTTCTCGATGCGTCGCCCCACCATCATCTGGATCAGGGCGTCGGTCGTGATTTCGGCAACCGGGGTCGTGCCGACGTAGTGCCCGTCGCGCAGAACCGTGATCCGGTCGCAGATCTCGAAGATTTCGTCGAGGTGGTGAGAAATGAAGACGATGCCGACACCCTGCCGTTTGAGGTCGCGCATCACGCGGAACAAGTGTTCGGCTTCGCTATGCGTCAAGGTGGCGGTCGGCTCGTCGAGAATCAGGATACGCGCTTCCTGCGACAGCGCCTTGGCGATCTCGATGAACTGTTGCTGGGCGACACTGAGGCGTCCGATCGGTACGGACAGATCCAAGGCCACGTTCAGCCGCGCGACGATGCTGGACGCCGCCCTGCGCATGGCCTTCCGGTCCAGAAGCCCGAAGCGGGTGCGAAGCTCCCGGCCGAGGAAGATGTTGTCCACGGCATCGAGGTCCGGGATGAGGCTGAATTCCTGAAACACAATCCCGACGCCGGCTTTGGCCGCATCCTCCGCCGTCGTGAGGTGGCGCGGCACTCCGCCGATGATGATCTCGCCTTCATCGGGGCGAAGGATGCCGGCCAGGATCTTCATCAGGGTGCTCTTGCCGGCCCCGTTCTCACCCAGCAGGGCGTGCACCTCTCCGCCATTCAGGTCGAAGTCGATGCGGGACAGCGCCTGCACGCCGATGAAGGCTTTCGAGATCTGTCTCAGTTCGAGGATCGGGCTCATTCCGCCTCCAGCCGCCTAGAGCCTCCACGGCGTGCCGTGGAGGGTTGCTTCTGTCCGTGGGGGGTTCACGGTTCCCCCCGCCGGCTACCAGGTAAAGGTCTGGGCCGCCTTCTGGTCGATCGGAGTCACATCGACCGGGATCACGGCCGGGATGTGGGCGCCCCAGAGCTTGGCGAGGGCGATGCCGATCGCGATGCGGATCTGGTCGCGCGGATATTGCGCGGTCGTCTCGATGAATTTGGACCCCGGCTTCTTGATCGCGTCGATGGCTTCGGGCGCACCGTCGACCGAGGTCAGCTTGATGTCTTTGCCGCTCGCCTCGATGGCCGACAGCGATCCCATGGCGCCACCGTCGTTGACGCTGAAGATGCCCTTCAGATTCGGATGGGACTCGATCATGTTCTCGGTCACCGTCAGGGCGGTGGCGCGTTCCTGCTTGCCGTTCTGAGTGTCGACCAGCTTGAGGCCCGGCATCTTGGCCAGCGCGTCCTTGCACCCGCGGACGCGCTCCAGGATCGGCACGACCGGAATGCCGTCGAGGATGGCGACCTCGCCCGAACCGCCGAGCGCCTTGCCGAGCGCCTCGCAGGCCGACAGGCCGGCATCGTAGTTCTTCGAGCCGACGAAGGAGTCCACCGGGCCTTTGGCGTTGGCGTCCACCGCCACGACCACCACGCCGGCGTTATGGGCCGTCGTGACGGCCGCTTCGATGCCGGTGGAATCCGTGGGGTTCAACAGAAGGATGTTGATCTTCTGCTGGACCAAGTCCTCGACATCGCTGATCTGCTTGGAGACGTCGTGGTGGGCGTCGGTCACGACCACGGTGGCCCCGATGCTCTTGGCTGCATCGTTGAGCGCTTGCTGCATGGTCACGAAATAGGGGTTGTTCAATTCCTGGAACGTCATGCCGATCTTGATCGGCTCGGCAGCCTGTGCGGCAAAGCCGAGGCCGAGGACGGCGGCGGACGCCAGCAATACAGATGTCCGATTGAGTGTCATATGTGTTCCTCCCGAGGTCTTTGTTCATCGATGGCGGACCCGCCATCCTTGTCTGCGGCCGAGGCCGGTCTACCCGATCTCTCGACTCGCAAAGCCGTACGGTCTCGGCCTGGTCTTGCGCCAAGTTGCCGATGCTACCGTGACTGGATGCTCGGCCGGCTCTTCGGCCGGGCTGAGCAGGTCTCGGTGGCGTTCTTGATGAGGATCCTACGCTGCCATCACCGCGCATCTAGCGGCCTTCAAGCGCGAAACCTATACTTTCATGCGTTGTGCGCCGCACAAACGGGCTCTGGTCAGGCTGTCCTCGCATAAGTCTACAGGACAGATCCGGCCGTCGACGCCAGTGTTGACTTTGGAGGGCTCGCGTTGCACCGCCGATCGATCGATCGCTGTCAGGAATGTGATGGCCGCGGCCGCACCAGGGTGTGAGATCCCGCATTTCAGGGCGGCCCACCACGGCCGGGTGGGGGCGAACAAGGAGGAATGACGACGATGAACTCGGTCGAAGACATGCGAACCGGTGCCTGCTATTGCGGCGCGGTCCGGTTCCGGGTGACGTTGGCGGATGGTCTGCGGCAGCCGCGGCGCTGCACCTGTTCGCTCTGCCGGATGCGGGGGGCCGTCGTCGTTTCGGCCAAGGTCGATGACTTGAGCATCACTCAGGGTGGAGACGTCTTGACTGAGTACCGGTTCAACACCGGAGTCGCGCGCCACTTCTTCTGCTCCCGTTGCGGGATCTACACGCACCATCGGCGCCGGTCGGATCCGGACCAGTACGGCGTCAATGTCGCCTGCCTGTCAGGCGTCAGCCCCTTCGATTTCGCCGATGTCGTGGTCAACGACGGCGTGAACCATCCGGCCGATGGTGGACGCTCGGCCATTGCGGGGCGGCTGCACTTCGTTGCAGAAGAGTAGAGAGCTCCCGCAGCCTGCTTAGAGCCGCTGCCTTTCGGGCTGAGTCGGCTGGGTTAGCGGGCTGACTCGCGCTGTGATTCCATGGTGATGGGATCACGGAGGAGCATCATGGCCCGAGCCCTGTCGTTGGACCTGCGCGAGCGGGTGACCGCTGCTATTGAGGGTGGTGCTTCGTGCGGACAGGCGGCGGAACGGTTCGGCGTGGGGAAGGCGAGCGCGATCCGCTGGCACGCACGCTTCCGGGCCGAGGGTGAGAT
>JBPBQY010000060.1:0-53124 GCA_050920985.1 Janthinobacterium lividum
GTTGCCCACCATGCCGGTCATGCAGACGAGGCCGGGCGAGCGGGCACAGCGCAGCGAATCCTTCAGCGTCGTGGCGCCGACGAGTTCGAGCACCTTGTCGAACCCCTCCGGACGCGTCCGACGCACCGCTTCGGCGATGGCCCTATCGTCGATGAAGATCGTCTCGGCGCCGTTGGCGCGCAGCAGGTCGGCACTGGCGGGATTACGGGTGGTCGCCGCCACGGTGGCGCCGTGCGCCCTGGCGATGGCGGCAGCGGCAAGGCCGACCGATGTCGTGCCGCCGCGCACCAATAGGCTCTCGCCGGGTGCCAAGCGCAGCGCCGTGAAGAGCGAACCCCAGGCGGTCTGCAGCATCTCCGGGGAGGCGCCGAGCACCTCCCAGGGCAGGTCCGTGCGAAGCGTCTGCACCTGGCCGGCCGGCACGCAGGTATATTCGGCGTAGCTGCCGTCGAACTGCCGCCCCATGCCGCCCATGGCGGTCGCCACCGTGACCCCTTCCGGGAATTCGCCGCCCGGCGCCGCCGCGACGGTGCCGACCGCCTCGATGCCGAGGATGCGCGGGAACGGCACGCCGGGCGACAGGCCCTGACGGGTGAACATCTCCGAGCGGTTCAGCCCGAAGGCCCGGACGCGGATCAGCACCTCGCCGGGGTTCGGGACGGGGACCGGCCGGCTCTCGAGCTTGAGCACCTCCGGTCCGCCGGCCTCGTGGATGACGGCGGCCTTCATCGTAGTCATGCGGAGGCTCCTGGGTCAGCCCTCGCCTTGAACGGGATCGGTGTTGAAGATGTAGAGCGAGATCTTCCAGGCCCCATCGATCCTGTGCAGGACGAAGACTTCGCGGTTGAGGTCGACGACCTCCTTGCCGCCCTCCATCACGGTCGCGTTTCTGTGGTGGAAGGTCCGCACAACGGCGGTGTCGCCCACCACGTCGATGCCCGCATAACCGAAGACCGTGTTGAACTTGGCGACGCGGAACAGGGCGTCATAGGCGCCCTTCTTCTCGTCGAGGGATGCGAAGGTCGGCTTGTCGTTCCATTCGGCGACGCTGTCCGGCGCGTAGAGCGCCAGGATCCCGGCCGTGTCGCCGGCGTTCAGCAGCCCCTCGTAGCGGTGCAACACATCGTAGGCGGCGTGCTGTCCGGCGCTAACGCCCGGATCGGCCGAGAAGGCAAAGGTCGGCGCGGCGTCGGCGGCGCGGGCGGGCGCAGCCGCACAGGTAAGGGCCGTCGCCAGCAGGGCCGCGCGCAGAGGCGAAATCATCGTCATGGGACCGGTCTCCTCGGGATGGGTCAACGTGCGGACTCGCTCACCGGCACGATGCGCCGCGCACCGAGCAGGCCATCGAGACCGAAGCTCGGGGCGCCGCGGGCGGCGAGCATCAGGAAGCCACCCGCCATGGCGAGGTTCTTCAGGAAATCGAATATCTGGTTCTGGTCCGCCCAGGCGGTGTGGAAGATCAGCGCCGTCACTAGGCACCAGCCGGCCATGATCAGGCCGAGCGGGCGCAGCCCGCGGCCGAGGAGCAGCAGGATGCCGCTGCCGATCTCCAGCGCGGCCGCCGGCCAGAACAGGACGCCCGGGATGCCGAAGGCCGCCATGGAGACCTGCGTGGCCGCCACTGCAGTGATCTTGCCGAGCCCCGACAGCAGGAACAGCGCCGACATCAGAATCCGGGCCGGGAGGTCGACCCAACCCAGACGGGCGAGCGAAGCGGCCGCCATCACGCGTCCTCCATCCCGACCGTGACTTCGCCGCCGTCGGGATCGCTCTCGAAGTGCCACACGCCCCGGGTCCGGAACGACATGCCGGTAGCAAAGGTGTCCTCCATGAACTGCATGTAGGTGAGCCTGCTGTCCGCGACCTTGGCCAGGATGGCGAAGGGCGTCGTGACGGTGCGGCCGATCTTGCGGGACGTGTAGGTGAAGCGCCCGAACACGGCGACGTTCTCGCCGGAGCCGAACACGTCGAGCAGTTCGAAGGACTCGACCGCCCAGAAGCGGCGCACCGCCACGAAGGTGTCGACGATGCCCTGCGGGCCGTGGCCGGTGCCGCACCAGGGCATCAGCTTCTTCAGCTCGGGATTGCTGTAGTTCAGCGACACGTAGGTGGCATCCTCCGCCACGAGGCGGCTTACTGTGTCGATGTCGGTCGGCGCCGCCAGGATGGCGCGCACGACGTCGATGGGCTCTGGGCTCATGTCGATCTCACTCCTTGGCGGCCGCGGTCGGGCCAGCACGCCGCCATCGACGGTTAGGCGAAAGCCGCGCACGAATCCTCGTGGTCAGGTCGCGACGCGACGTCCATCGGTCGCGACGGTCTCTATTACTGCGATGAGGCGGTGCCGCACCACTGCGGCGTCGAAATCCGCGACGGGGTACGGGGCGCGGTCTCCCAAGGCGAACTGCGTAGACCTCGGCGACGTTGACGGCCGGCCCGGACACTTCGCTCGGGAACGTCCGGTACTCCGGGGAGATCGACAGCTCCACCAGGGCGGATTCACCATGGCGGGCGCCCCGCAGTGTGAGGGGCGAGAGCTGCAGGTGGCCGAGGGGGGCGGTGATCTCGAGGTCGCCGTCGGTGCCGTTGATCTCCCAGCGCAGGTTGGTCCCGCGTGAGGAGCCGCCCCGAGAATGGATGGAGGCCACGGCGCCGCCCTCCAGCGTACCCCCGACCACGATCTGGTCCTCGGCCGCCATGGGGCGTTCTTCCCCGGTTTCCGCGATCCTGAAACTTCGGCGGCGCATCGCCGTCAGGGCCGACAGGTCGCGGAACTCGCCGAGGCAGAGGCACAGGGCATCGACGGTGTGACCTAAGGGGATCGTCAGCAGGGTGGCGCCGTTGGCACGAACGTTGATGTAGGCGTCGCGGGCCCACGTCGTCGGCCCCAGGATCCCCCCTGAGGCGACCAGCGTGGTGGACAGCACCTCGCCGACGTAGCCCTGCCGCAGGAGATCGCCGAGACAGCGCACGACCGGCGACGATCGCGCCTGCAGACCCACGACGGTGCGGAGGCCCGCGGTTCGCGCGGCGTCGGCCATCGCTTCGGCGTCGGCGAGGCCGTTGCCGAGCGGCCATTCGCAGTAGACCATCTTGCCGGCCGCCAGGGCGGCGTCCACCAGGGCGCGGCGATGCGACACCTTCACGGTGACGACCACGACATCGACCGCCGGGTCGCCCGCCAGGGCTGCGGAGTCGCCGAGGGCGCCGGGAATGTCGAACGCCACCGCGGCCGCCCGCGCTGAGTCGAGGCTGCTGTTGGCGACCGCGACCAGCTCGTAGGCCGGCAGCGCCCGCAGCGCGGGAACGTGGGCGCGCGCCGCCCAATCCTCGCCGGGGCTGGGCCCGACGAGGCCGACGCCGATCCGTCCGTCACGCATGGTCGACTCCGACAGTCGGCTGGCCGCCGCGCATGGTTCAGGACGCGGGCGGGTTGGTAGGCGAGAAGCTGTAGCGCGCGATGCGCCACTGCCCGTCCGTCCCCTTCCGCATGACGAAGAGTTCCTGGTTGGCTTCCGACACGCTCTTCCCAGTGGAATGATGCAGCGTCGCTCCCGCCGACGCGGTGCGGACGTAGGCCCAGTCCGGGGCCACGACGGACACTTCCAGGATGTCGAATTTGACGTCGAACTTCACCTCCCGGAAGAAGCCCTCGTAGGCCTTCCGCAGCCCGGCCTGCCCGATGCTGGACGGGCTGAACGGCGCCATGCAGATGCCGTCGTCCGTGTAGAGCGGAAGCACGGCGCTTACCGCTCCGCCGTTCAGTGCGGCGTTGTAGGCCGCCAGGGTGGTTCTGATCGCGGCTTCGTCCTGGGCCATGGGGCTGGCTTCCATCGTCGTTGGAGGAGTTCGGGGGCGCATGCGCGGCCGACGGTCCGAGGAGCAGCCCCCCGAGCAGAGCCGCGGCGACCGTCAGTTCCATGAAGCAGACGGATGCATCGATGCCGTATCTATGTATGCTTTCGACGATGCGAGGCTATAATGGTCCGAGTCGAACAACTAGCCAGTAAAAATGGGAAAAGGATTCTCAGGAATGGGACGATGACGACGGACCTCAACGCCCTCATGGTCTTCGCCAGGGTCGTCGAGGCGAAGAGTTTCTCGGAAGCGGCTCGCCGGCTCGCCATGCCGGTCTCGACCGTGAGCCGGCGCGTGGCCGACCTCGAAGAGGAATTCGGGGTGCGCCTGCTGGTGCGCTCGACGCGGCACGTGAGGCTCACGGTGGATGGGGAGAAAGTCATCGAACAAGCGCGAAAGCTCGCCGACATCAACGACGCGGTCGAGGACGCGAAAGCCCGTTTCTTGTCCAAAGGCTGCGAAATGCTCAGGATCTCGGCCCCACCCAGCATCTCCGACACCGTGCTGGCCCCTCTGGTCGCTTCATTCCATGCCTCGTATCCGAACATCAGTGTGAAGATCTTCATCTCCGGGGCGGATCGCCGACGACTTCCCGGAGGGCATCGATTTGCAGGTCAAGATCGGCCCTCAACGGAGACCGGAGCCCGGGCGGCAGAAGCTGATCGCCTACCGACACCAACTCGTCGCTAGCCCAAGCTATGTGAAAACAGCGAAGCCGTTGCAAGTCCCCCACGACCTGCTCGCTCATCCGCTGGTGGCGTTCGCATTCCCCGGCATCGAGAGCACCTGGACATTTACGGAGGTTGCCGGACCGAAGACCGAGACGTTGCGCTTCAGACCGCACCTTGCCATAAGCGATTATGCAGGACTAACGTCGCTGATGCTGGCCGGCGGCGGAATTGGTGACCTCCCGCCAGTGGTGCAACCGGAACTCATGCTACAAGGTAAGTTGATCGAGGTGCTGCCGTACTGGAAACTGCCAGTGTTCGACCTGTGTCTGGTCCATCCACCGACTCGCGAGCCGTCTCAGCCGATGGCGGCTTTCAAAGAGTTCGCGGGCGAGATGTTGCCCAAGCTGTTCCCAGAACTCCCGCGCTGAGCCGCGACCGCCTTCCACAAGGCGTTGAGCGCACTAACGCAGCAATGACGGCCGCTGCATAGGTGGCCAGTGGGTCTTGGCAGCGCTTAAACTCATAGGGGTGACTGTTAACATCAGTCATTTTCTTTCGACAAGGCCAGTTTAGGCTGCAGAACAACACGACCACTATACGCTGGATCTCGTGGTATTCTGACCATTTCGCAGCGGAGGTCTCTTATCGTGACAGGCGTAGAACAGCCTCTTGTAGCGCTGCCGAGCGTGTCCACCGAGCGTCTCTATCTTCGTCCGCTCGCCCTGCCGCATGCCGAGACGTTTCGGAAGGTGACTGACGAGCTTACCATCCTTGATGCGGTTCACTTCCTGCCACGCCCATTCGAGCTCGCCCATGCCGAACGGCTGCTCGTAGGCGATGGCGACGGCCGGGACTGCTTCTGGGGTGTTTGGCAACGCGGCGATCCCGCGCTGCTCGGCACGGTGGGAACGCACCTGCGTGGCTCGGGCGAGATCGAGGTTGGATACTGGTTCTCCTCAGCCGGCCGAGGCAGAGGACTGGCCCTCGAGACCGTGAAGAATCTCACATCCATTCTGGTCCGTGCCTACCCTGAACGTCGCATTCACGCCGAATGCCGACCACAGAACGCCGCGTCTTGGAAGCTTCTGGAGGAAGTTGGTTTCCGCGCGGATGGCACCGATGGGACGCGAGCAGGCCGTAAGAGGCTTGTGCTGACCTTGGCATGACGCCGGAAGCACCAACGGGACCGCCTGAACCTGCTGCTCGCTGGCTAGATAGGTAAGCCACCAGCGTCGGATTGGCTCCGCCCTGTCACGGAGTCCGCCCGATCATGAAAAAGGGCCGATGGCCCATGACCGATCCAATCAGCGACGAGTGAACCCCACTGGGTGACGTGCCGGTTTCCGTGCCCCAAAGCCGGGAATGGGTCATGAGGGCTGAAGAGACGACGGGACTCGAGCAGGGGACGCCCAGCTCGGCTGATGGCGTCAGCAGGGGGCGTCGACGAATTCGCTGCCTTCCACCCGCGACGGCTCCCGATGTGCGACATTGGCTCATCGTCGCGATTCGGGTCGACCAAAGCGGGCCGCCCCCGTTGCTCAAATTTATCCGCGCCGGGGCTGCCGAGACAAGATCGAAGGATCGATCGGGAGGGAAAGATAGCTCATGAACAGCTGCCGTTCCGGCGGCCGAAGGACGCCTACCGCTTGGAAGCGATGGGCTTCCACATCGCGGAACAGGTGTTCACACCCAATGCACTAGTCAGGGAGATGCGGGACGAGTCCTTAGAAGGGACCTGGTTCCGTTGAGAGATTCCTACGTCCGTACGTGTTCTCGGGACGCGGAGCGCGAGACCTGGCTTGTCGTTCACCGATGCCGGATGCGGTCTTCGCACTGGAGCCGACGCGCGCAGATGACCTGAGCTTCTACTGGGACAGCCCGTGCCTGTTCGCGATAGGGCACGGGATCCACGACCGCGGCCTCGAGGAGGTCGCGTCCGCCATCGCGGATCCCGAGATGGCCAGCCTCGTGGAAGCGATGCGGATGGACGGGAGCGCCGGGCAGCACGCGCCGGGCAGACTCCGTCGTCCTCAGCGTGTCCGACGCCCTATAACACCTCCTAGTTCACGAGAACGGAGAGCCGGAGGTCAGGGCCAAGGCGCCGTTCGGCGTCGGCTCGGACGGCGAGGTCGAGAGGACCGCCGCATGGCTGCTCGAGCAGCTGGTGGTGAGGCTGGAAACGGCGAGACCTCGGTCGTGTGATCGGGCGTGAGATCCGGGCCTCGACGCGACCCGATCGGCTTGGGATCCCGAGTCCGAAGGAGGCCCTCCTGCTCTTGGATCGCGACCGTAGACCTCCCGACGAGTGATCGGCCATAGACACGGAAACCATCATCCAATTGTCGGGGCCCGCGCCATGACGCTCGGACGGCGACGTCGCCCTCGCCGCCGCCGGGGGCGCGCTCGTCGACGACAACCACCAGTTCGGGAGCATTCCCGAATGAGGCAATACGGAGTCTCATCCAGATTGACGCGCCACACGTCAACTGACTCCAAGTCGGGCAGCGTGTTTCGAAGCACGTTCGACGCATCGCGAAGGCCAGACCCTTGCCTCGTATGCATCATCCCCCAACCTCGTGGAAGGCCGACGCACATGCCCGACACACGATCCACCCAGAACGGCGGAGCCAGCCTCGGTGATCGGGGCGGATCCCGTCGCATTCGCGACGTCGATGCACGCGCCGATGGGGCGTACTCACGAGGCGAGCGGGCCGGCCTGGAATCGGCTAGGACCTTGTTCATGCGGGTAGGCGGTCGGAGGAGCACGACCGCCTCGAGAAGGCCCTTGCCTTCTACGACGGCGCCCTGGCGATCCCGGAAGCCGAACGTCAGTCGACCGACACCGTTTCCATCCTTCAACACGTCAGCAACTGCTCCTCAAGGATGGGCGAAACGCCAGAGCACTGGACCCATACCTGGCCGCCGCTCGCCTGCACCGCGAGAGCTTCGAGGCTGGCTCCCTTCGCTTCTCGCTCGGCGCCTCGCTCGGTGAGGCCGGCCTGCTGCTCGTCGACCATCGCCCCGTGGCGCCGGTGTGCCGGATGGTCGACCAGGACCTGGTATGGGCTAGATTCGAGGATGCCGTGCGGGAGGCCGGCGACGTCCTCCTCGGGGCGATCCCCCCGTACCGTTCCTAGCGATCCGGTCGGTCGCGTTTAGGCTGTCCGGATCGAGCCGGCCTGTCGAGAGCTACCCAGCACCCCCTGAGCCTCGAACTCCTGGGGGGGGGGCCCGTGCCTCGACGGGACGCCACGATGAATGCCTGGTGGGGAGTCCGCGCCATCGAGCGCCAGTACAGGGATCGGCAGGCAGCGCGGCGGCTCGAAAGTGATGGAGGATGTCTTGGAGGACGAAGGTCGGGACTGGTTCGTGGGCGTCGACTGGGCATCGCAGACGCACCACGTGTTCTTGATCGATGCCAAGGGCCGGAAAGTCGGCGAGCGCGGCTTCACCCATGGCGGTGAGGGCCTGGCCGAGATGGCGGCTTGGATTGTCAAGCAGACCGGAACGGCGTCGGATGCCGTGTCGGTCGCCATCGAGGTCCCGCACGGCCGTGGTAGAGAGTCTGATGGAGCGGGGCTTCCGCGTCTATTCCATCAATCCAAAGCAGCTTGACCGATTTCGAGACCGCTTCTCGCCCGCCGGCGCCAAGGACGACAGCCGCGACGCGCACGTGTTGGCCGATGCGCTGAGAACGGACCCACGCTGCCTGCGTCGCCTGGAGCCGTTGGACCCGATCATCGTCGAATTGCGGGAGTGGTCCCGCATCAGCGATGATCTGCGCCACGACCGTAATCGCCTCGGCAATCGCGTCCGAGAACTCTTGTGGCGCTACTATCCGCAGATGCTGGAATCGGCCGACGATGTCGCCGCATCCTGGTTCCTCGAACTCTGGAATTTGGTCCCCACACCGGAGAAGGCCAAGAAGGTCCGTGAAGGCACGGTCGCGCGATTGTTGAAGAGCCACCGCATCCGGCGCTTCACAGCGGTCCAGGCCCTCGAACGCCTGCGCGCAACACCGGTCACCGTCGCACCCGGGACCGTAAGCGCGGCCACAGCCCATCTCGAGGCAGTGGCCAAGCGGCTCCAGCTCGTGAACCGCCAGATCGCGGACGCCGACGCCCAGCTCGACCGGCTGACGGAGAAGCTCGCCGAGGCAGTCGACGCGCCGGGGCAGGACAATGAGCAGCGCGACGTGACGATCCTGAGATCCTTGCCGGGAGTCGGAAGGGTCGTCATCGCCACGCTGCTCGCAGAAGCATCGGAAGCCCTGCAACGGCGAGATCACCAAGCCCTGCGCTGCTTGTCCGGCGTCGCGCCCGTGACGAAGCGATCCGGCAAAAGCCGCATCGTCCTCATGCGTCAGGCGGCCGACATCCGACTGCGCAATGCCGTCTACCACTGGGCGCGCGTTGCTGCTCAGCATGATCCCATATGCAAAGCCAAGTACACGGCTCTGAGATTACGCGGACACGGGCATGCCCGGGCTCTCCGTTCCGTGGCTGACCGGCTTCTTGGCGTGGCCTACGCCATGCTGAAAAGCCGCTCAGCCTTCGACCCGAAACTCACCGCGAAAGCCGCTTGTTAAACGGTGGGGAGTCCCCCCCACGCTCGCGACGGCGGCGCCCGGCCATCGCCAGCTGACCGGCTTGATGGTGCTCGCGGGCTACGCTGCGGTCGCCACCCGGTTGTCGGATGCGGGCAGGGCGCTCCACCACGACATCGTGACCCCGTTCGTCGAGCGGCATCAGGTGCGCCGGAAGACGAAGGGGGACGAGTTGATGTTCATCGCCCTTCACCTTCGGGGCGCTGTCCCGCCTCTGCGACGCGCTCGGAGAACAGGAGAGGCCCGACCGCGCCAACGTGTCACCGTCGCTCGAGGAGGTCGAGACGCTGGCGGGCTTTTCGGGGAACGCCTTCCTCGGATACCCGCGTCCGATGAGGATACGCTGGCTGGGCACCTACCTGCGCGACCATCGCGGCGCGATCGAAGCGACCGACGAGATGCTCGCGAAGGCCGCCGGGGAGGGATGAAACCGCGACGGCGCCCCCATAGGACCGCGGTTCAAGGGACGCGTCCAGCCCATCGTCGGCAGGCCGCCGAGTGACCCACCGATCCAGTCGCTCGCGGGCATCCTCGCGAACGCCTTCGTCGACCCGCCTCACGCGCGCATGGTCCGCTGGCTCGGGGCATACCTGCGTGGCCGGCATGGCGGGACTGATGTAACCGACCGGGAGCTTAGAGCCTCAGCCGACGGTTGCTGACCCGTCCGGCACATGAAAGGCGACAGGGGTCGACCGAGGAAGCTTACGCTGGCTTGAGCTCACGCGACCGACCCTGGTCGAAGGCGTTGGCAGACCGCGTCGGCATCTCACGACAGGTTCACTTGATGACGATAGTATCTTTCGCAGATTATCGCTTTCGACCCGTCTCCATCGTACGATTGGGATGCGGCCTTGCCGTAAGCGGATCTGCGTTCGATCTGCCTACCGATCCCGTTCGGGGGTGCTGCGCATGACCGCGACCGCCATCTCGATCAGCGCTTCGAATACCACGCGGTAGCGGGCACTCGTCCCTAGGTCCTCGTGCATCACGACCCAGAGCGGCAAAGTGAGGGTTACCGCCTCGAGCACGCGCACCAGCGCCGGATCGCGTCGCGCGACTGCCGCTTGACATAAGCCGATGCCGAAGCCCGCGCGGATGGCGGCGAGCTGCGCCAGATTGCTGTCAGTTCGCAGTGCGAACCCTGTTCGGTCAAGTCCGGGTAAATGGGTCAGCATGGCGCGCAGAGCAGGCGTTTCCGTGTCGAAGCCGATCAGGTCGTGGCTGGCGAGGTCCGTCAGTCTCGCCGGGACACCTCGGCGCTCCAGGTAGTCGCGGCGCGCGTGGAAGCCGAGATCGACCGGCGCCAGTTTCCGCGCAAGCAGCGCGCCCTGCGTCGGCTCAGTCATCCTGAGGGCGATGTCCGCCTCTCGCAGCAGGAGATCATCCAAGCGGTCTGTGAGCGACAGCTCGATCGTGAGCGCGGGATGGTCGCGCCGCAGGCGGGCGAGCACCGGTGGCAGATGCTCCACGCCCACCACGTCGCTGGCGCTGATCCGGACCGTGCCCGCTACCTCTCCCGGCGCTCCACTCGCGGTGCGCAGCAGCGCTGCGGCGCTCGCGGCCATCGTCTCGGCGTGAGTCCGAAGCGAGAGTGCCAGATCGGTGGGTGTCAGACCACGCTGCGAGCGCACGAACAGGTCGGCACCGAGCGCGGCTTCAAGCGCATCTACGTGGCGCGCCACCGTGGGCTGGGTGAGCGCGAGGCGCCGCGCCGCGCCCGACAGCGAGCCGTCATCCATCACGGCCAAGAGCGTGCGGTAGAGGGCCCAGTCGGGATCATTGCTCATCTATTTCCGTGTAGCAGGACGAGAGAAAACGGCAATTCCTATGCGACGTACCCTGAAGCATGCTTCAGGCATCAATACGGAGGACGGGCGATGAATGGGATGACGTTGGTGTTCGGAATCGGGGCGGTCGGGCGTCCCATCATCGAGCGGCTCGCCAGCCGCGGCGACCGGGTGCGGGTCGCCCAGCGCAACCCGCCCGAGGGGCTGCCCGCAGGGGTCGAGCATGTGAGCTGCGACGTGCTGGATGCCGACGCGGTCGCCCGCGCCGTCGAGGGCGCGGCGCAGGTGGTGCTCGCGGTCGGTTTTCCCTATGACGCACGGGTGTGGCGGACGACTTGGACGCGGGCGATGTCGAACCTGCTCGCAGCCTGTGGTGCCGTCGGGGCGCGGCTGGTGTTCATCGACAACCTATACCAACTCGGACCGCAGAGCGAGCCGCGGCACGAGGACATGGCGTTGAGCGACGCCGGAGAGAAGGCTGCGATCCTCGCCGAGGTCACGCGCCTTTGGCAGGCGGGGCGCGACCGGGTTCGGGTGGCGGCCCTACGCTGCCCGGACTTCTACGGGCCCGGCGTCGCCAACTCGCATCTTGGCGTCGCCGCCCTCGGCGAAGTCGCGAAGGGGCGGCCGGCACAGCTGCTGGTCCCGCCTGACACGCCGCACGACTTCGCCTACGTTCCCGACATCGCGCGCGCCGCCGTAATGCTGCTCGATGCGCCGGACGACGCCTTTGGGCAGGCGTGGAACATGCCCTGCGCCCCGACCCGCAGCCCGCGCGGCCTCCTGGAGATCGGTGCGGCGGCGCTCGGCGGGCGGCTGCGGGTTTGGGCGGTGCCGCAGTGGCTGATGCGGCCTCTCGGGCTGGTGTACCGGATGGCATGGGAGGTGGTCGACGTCGGCTTCACGTGGGACCGCCCCTACGTCGTCGACGGGAGCAAGTTTGCCCGCCGCTTCGGCTTTACGGCGACGCCGTTCGAAGTCGGCGTAGCGGTCGCAGCACGCGCCTTCGCGATGGAGGGCCGTTGAAGATGGCGACACATCGCGACATCGTCCGGCGTTGGCTGGAGCTGTGGAACGGCAAAGCAGAGATCCTTCGCGAGATCGTGTCAGAGACGATCGTCACTCATGCCGTCCTCGTCGGGCAAGTCACGGAAGAGCCGATGACCGGGCGGGACGCGCTCGGCGGCTGGATTGCCCAGACGCACGCGGCCATGCCGAACCTGCGCTTCTCGATCGAGGTCGGACCCCTTGTGGATGGTGACCTGATCGCCTTGCGCTGGCGCGTCCGAGGTCCGCACGGCGCGATGCGGATCGACTTCACCGGAACCGACATCCTACGCATCGAGGACGGTCGGATCGTCGAATATTGGGTCAACTCTGACACGGTGTTGATGCTGCAGCAGATGGAGGCTGCGTCGCCGGCAAGATGATATGGCGGGTGATTGGGCCTCAGGAACGACCCGACCAAGCTTCGAAAGCTGCCCCGTCCGTTTCCATCCGTACCAGACCGAAACGGCCCTTGCCGGCAGGACCGAGTTCGAGCCTCTCTGACCGCATAAGGCTCTGGGGGCACAGAACGTTGAAGGGAGAAGTCTCTCGGTCTTGACGGTCAGACTGCCGCCGTCGAGGAGGGCGTCGCGCGCTTCTCGTTGGAGGAGACCGGAGACTACTCTCGGAAATCGACTTCCCGAGAGTGGTCAATCCGAACGGGTCAGAGGCCGGATGTCACCTCCGCCATGGTCTTGTCTTGATGCACGTGCTCGTCAACGTGTCTACCCACGCCATCGGCACGTAACGGTGGTGGCGGTCGGGCGAATTGCTCTTGGCAAGCTTGATGCTGTCCGGGCCATTCATGTGGTCGACGGTGCCGACCTTGGTGCCATCCGAGGCATACACCTCCATGTGCTCGACGACGCAGCCGTCGTCGCTGCCCTCGTAGACACCACGCGTGCCAACGACGCCGGTCGCGGAGCGTCCATCCTCGATGTAGACCTCGGTATGTCGAACGGTGTCTCGGATCGTCTCGGTCCTGTCATGGGCCTCCTTGCGAAGGGAGATCTCCTCGACGACGCGCGCCTCCTTGGACACGACCGCCTCCTCGGCGAACTCCTCCACCTCGATAGTACGGTCCTGGAACAGGGCGTCGGTGGCGCTCACGACCTGGTCGACCGGGCGTCGGTCGACTTGGACGGTCTCGCTGCGGAGGCTCACCTGCTCGTCGACCGCGGTCTCGACGACGTAGCTGCGTACCCGTAGCCGGCCGTGGCTCACCTAGAGCTTGCCGACCTCCAGGCGCTCTTCGTAGACCGGGATCACCTCCTCGCTCCCGGCGACACCCGCGGCTCGGGCAGTGGTGGGCACCGCGGCATCGCGAGTCGTCGCGACCCCGGTCGCTGCCAAGCCGGACGCAGCCGAGCCGATGACCGGAGCGCGATACCCCGTCCAATCTTGGCTCCGCCAGGTCGTCTCGCGCTGCTCCATGTCGACGGCACCGTCCCGGTCGAGGATGTCGAGCACAGTCTCCACGTCGACTCGCTCCGTCTTGACCGACACCAGGTACCCGCCCCGACGCAGGCCCTCGGCGTAGGAGGACCGGTCCTCCTCCGACATCAACATGTCCTTGAGCCATGCCAGGAAGCCTTCGTGCTCGGGACCCGAGACGGTATCGGCCGTTCCGGTCCCTCCCTCAACCAGGGTGACTTCGGAACGGGGAACTCCCGCCGCCTCGATGTCGGAAACGGCCTGCTGGGCCGCACCTTTGGTGTCGAAAAACGCGGTGAGTGCGCGCGACTGCGCCGACGAGTTCTGGGTGAAGCTCATTGCGGACCTCGGTGATGCGACGGGACCGCGGCTGCCAAGACCGGATCCCGACGCGGATCGAGCCCTGGCCTGATGGAAAGGGAGGACCGTCGAGCGCCGCCGACCAAGCGTGCCGTCGTACGGTCCCCACCGATCCACGAGCATCGGCAACGCCGGACAGGGCGGCCGGTTTCAGGATCACGTCGGTCATCGAGGTCTCCGTCGTCCAGGTCGGCCTTGCATGCCAAGGCGCCATCCAAGGTCGATGACCTGACTTGCGCGGTACGGGATCGTTGACGACGGGAGAAGCCCGCATCGCCGCACGCGTCTCCTTCCCAGGCGGGCAATCCGACACTCGGAGGCGTTGCCGTCGCTATCAGCGGGCGAGTGAGCGCGACCTCGTCGAATGCGGAACGACAAGGGGATGCCAACGCGCCCCGTTTGGGCCGCATGCAGGCGAAAATGGCCTGACTCGTCCGGGATGGATTCGGTGCAAGGCCTCGAGATTTCATCCGTCGGGGATCATGAGGAAATCTGGGACTTCATGTCCCGCCGTTTGCAGCGGCGCGGCTTCAAGGTAGGGGTCGCGACAGACGGTCAGGAGGGCGTCGACAAGTCGAGGAGCGAGTCGCCGGGCACCATCCTGCTCGACATGAACCTCCCCGTCATCGACGGGTGGTCGGCACGATGCGGGGGTACTCCAAGGCAGCGAACGTGCCGGTCATCGCGCTCACGGCCCGTTCCATGTCCGGTGACCAGGACAAGGCCGTCGTCGCCGGCTGCACCGACTACGGTTCGCATCCTTTCGATTGTTCAGACCTCCTCGCCAAAATCGAAACGTACGCCCCGACGAAGGTTTGAGACCCGCGGAAGGGGGCAGAAGGCCTCCAGGCGGGATGACGCCGATGCGTCGTCGCCGTTGGCTGGGAACGCCGAATGCCGCCGGCTGCGACAGCTTGCGCGGAAGCGGTGACCGTCCCGGTATTACCTGTCCAGATGACCATCTTGATGACATCGCGGGGTCACCTGTGTTGAACGTGAGTTGACCGACGGTCGTCGGTCAAAGCGTGACAGGACTCCCTCATGGTTGATAGCAATCGCTTGCTGCGATGGGCACCCTGGATGACGGGCGCCTTCTTGGCGGCGTCCCTGGCCGTGGCAGGCTGGGCCTACCTGCGGGACCACGACCACCAGCGAACCATCGAGCACGACCGTTCGCTCGTCGTCACCACCGAGCGCCTCCTGTCCGCCCTGAAGGACGTGGAGACGGGCGAACGAGGTTTCGTCATCACCGGGCGTGAGGACTATCTTGAGCCCTACAACTGGGGCGTCGCTGCCGTACCGCCGGACGTAGCGAGAGTGGCGGCGCTGGTTGGCCCGGGGTCCGCCAAGCTGTCCGGTCTCGTCACGGATCGTCTCAGGGAGGCAGCCGAAGGTATCACCGCCTATCGACAGGGGGGCGCAACCGCAGGTGCGGAGCGCGTGAGCTCGGGGCTCGGCAAGGCCCTGATGGATCAGGTCCGCGTCGAGGTCGCACGCCTCCAGCATGACGCGGACGACCGCAGCGTCGCCGCGGCCGTTGAGCGACGGCACGACGACCTGCTCCGCATCGGCTCGATGGTCGGGCTACTCGCGTCATGCCTCGTCCTTGGACTGATCGCGATCCTGCGACGACGCCAGCACGAGGTCAGCCAGCGGCTGTTCGAAGGCGTGATGGAAAACGCGCCTATCGGGCTGGGCATCCTGGATCCGTCGCTCCGCATCCGCCACGTCAACCACGCCCTCTCCATCATGAGCGAGCGGGCCCTGAGCGCCGCTCCGGGCATGAGCATCTGGGACGTCATCCCGCAACTGCGTGACAAGCTGGAGGCTCGCCTCGAACGGGTGCTGCAAGGCGGTCGTGCGGCCGGCACCGAAGTCGAGGCGGTCAGCAATACGCGGGCGGATCAGGTTCGCTCCTACCAGGTCAACTTCTATCCCCTGCGCGCGAACGGGGGAGCCGCCGAAGGCGTCGGCATGGTGATCGCGGACGTCACCGCCAGGAAACGGGCGGAACGCGCGACCCGGGAGAGCGAGGAGCGTTTCCGCAGTCTCGTCGAGGCGAACGCCTCGATGATCTGGACCACGGACAGGGACGGCGCTTTCACCAAGCCTCAGCCGGCCTGGAAGCGGTTCACGGGCCAGTCGGAATCGGAGTCGCTCGGCTGGGGGCGATTGGTTTGCGTTCACCCGGATGATCGGGAGAGGACGACCGATGCATGGCAGGCCGGCAAGGCCCAGGGGCGGCCGATCACGTTGGAGAACCGGCTAAGGCGTGCCGATGGGGAGTGGCGCCACATGGCGGTCTCCATCGTCCCCGTCCGCGAAGAGGACGGCAGCGTCCGCGAGTGGGTCGGCTCCCATACGGACATCACGGATCGCAGGGAGGCGGAACTCGCCCTGGCGGCGGCCAAAGAGGCGGCAGAGTCGGCCAACCGCGCCAAGAGCGCGTTCCTAGCCAACATGAGCCATGAGTTACGCACTCCGCTGTCGGCGGTCATCGGCTACAGCGAGATGCTAGAGGAAGAGGCCGAGGACATGGGAGAGCAGTCTATGCTCACCGACCTCGGCAAGATCAAGTCGAACGCCAAGCACCTGCTCGGGCTGATCAACGACGTCCTCGACTTGAGCAAGGTCGAAGCCAACAAGATGGACCTTTCCGCGGAGGACATCGACGTCGCCGCCTTCGTGGGAGACGCCGCCGGCACGGTGGACGCGCTCGTCGGGCGCAAGTCGAACAACCTTGTGATTGATGTTGGCGAAGCGGTGGGCACGATGCACACCGATGCGACGAAGCTGCGCCAATGCCTGTTCAACATGTTGAGCAACGCATCCAAGTTCACCGAGAACGGCACGATCACGCTCTCGGCGTATCGCGAGCAAGGGTCTACGGGCGAGTGGGTCACCTTCGAGGTTCGTGACACCGGTATCGGCATGACGCCCGAGCAACTCGCGAAGCTGTTTCAGCGCTTCACGCAAGCCGATGAGACGACAACTCGCAAGTTCGGTGGCACGGGTTTGGGACTGGCGCTCAGCCGGGCGTTCGCCATTCTCCTGGGTGGCGACATCAACGTCGCGAGTGTTGAGGGCCAGGGGACCTGCTTCACGCTCCGGATCCCAGCGCTCCTGCCCGAACCGATGCCCAAGCCTGCCACGAGTGCGGAGGCTGGAGCGCTGGCCGTCGCCGCCGAGGGAGGCGAACGGGGCGACCTTGTCCTGGTGATCGACGACGAAGCCTCACAACGCGAGTTGATGACCCGCTTTCTCCAGAACCAAGGCTACGCCGTGCAAACGGCGGCAGACGGCAGTTCCGGCCTCGATCTCGCGCGGACGCTTTCACCCCTCGTCGTACTCCTCGACGTCATGATGCCGGGCATGGACGGCTGGGCGGTCCTCAACGCTCTGAAGGCCGACCCGACCACGGACAAGATTCCTGTGGTCATGGTCAGCTTCGTCGCTGAGGCGGGCATCAGCGCGGCCATGGGCGCCGCCGATGCCGTGCCGAAGCCGGTCGACTGGCCGAGGTTGAAGGAGGTGCTAGAACGCTTCCGCGAGCGGGGCGGCGACGTCCTCGTGGTGGACGATGACGCCGACATGCGCCTCCGGCTTCGCTCAGTGCTGGAGCGGGGCGGCTGGACGGTCAGCGAGGCCGGCAACGGCGCCGAGGCCCTCGACAAAGTCAAACACGCACCGCCAAACCTGATCCTGCTCGACCTCACCATGCCGGTGATGGACGGCTTCTCCTTCCTGCATCGTCTCCGTGAGATGCCCGGATGCAACGACATACCCGTGGTGGTCCTCAGTGCTCGGGAGATCACCCGGGACGAGCGCGAGAGCCTGGATGGCGCCGACCGTATCCTGAAGAAGGGTGAGACCTCCATGCGCGACCTCACGGCGGAGCTTCGAAAGCTGGACGTGAGCAAGGCCGGCGTGGGTGTCGCCCCTTCCACCTGAGTACCGACTACTCGCACGTCGCGCGAAGGGTGCTTCGACTGTTCGCGCAAGCGGCCGCTCCGCTTCCATCGACATCGAGAGCGCCATCGCAGGCTCGTCAGTCGCCCAGATCCTAGTGATCAGCGAGGTATGCACAAAGGTCCGGATCCCTGGCGAGAGTTTGCGACTGGCCGGCCACGGTGCCGCAAAGCTCCCCGGACTCGTAGATCCACCCGGTCGGGCCCGGGACGAGACGTCCGTCGGCGACGGACTTCGCAGTCGCGAAGGGCGGCAGGAACGCGATCCGGCCCTGCGCACGCAAGTGCGGTCAAGGGCGCGATCGCTGGCTCACTGTCTCAGGCAGCGTTGGGAGCTACGCGTGCTAGAGGACGATCATGGGCGGGCCAAAGCGGTCGGGGTCGGGGGCGAATGGCGCGCGGACGAGACGAGGTAACAATTAAGGACGTTGCGCGGGTCTCGGGCCTCGGCCTCGGCACCGTGTCACGCGTCCTGAACAACAAGCCTCACGTGAACGAGAAGTCGCGCAAGCGCGTGCTCGCCGCGATCGAGCAACTCGGGTACAGCCCTGACCTCGTCGCCCGGAGCATGCGCGCGGGCGAGAGCAAGACGCTGGCGTTCGTCGTCCGCGATTTCACCGGCGCGATCCTGAGCGCGCTCGCCGACGCCGTGCAGAGCGAGATCGACCCGCTCGGGTTCTCTCTCTTCGTCGCATCCTCCTACCACGACCCGCAGCGTGAGCTCGCCCTCATCCGTCGCTTCAAGGCGCGTCGCGTGGACGGCCTCATCATCGCAACCTCCTCGGAGGCCAACCCCGCCGTGCTGGCCGAGTTCGCCGACGGGAGCATGCCTCTCGTGCTTCTCGACCGGGAACTGCCGAAGGCTCTCGATGCCGTGCAGGCGGACCACGCCGACGGCATGAAGCAAGCGGTGGATCACCTCGTCGCACTTGGGCATCGCCACATCGCTCTCATCTCGGGGGAGCCGGACGTGTTCCCGACAACGGAGCGCGTACGCGGTTACCGCGAGGCGCTGGCGCGACACGGCATCCGCCACCGGCCGGCACTCTGCCGGGTTGGCTCCTTCTCGGTGGAGTTCGCGCATCAGCAAGCTGCCGCCCTGCTGAAGCTGAGGCCGCGTCCCACCGCGATCGTGGCGGGCGGGACCGCGATGCTGCCGGGCGTGCTGCGCGCCGTGCAGGAACTCGGCCTCGTGATCCCGCGCGATCTGTCCCTGGTCGGCGGCGCCGATGGCGACCTCGCCCGCTTCTCGACGCCGCCGCTGACGGTCGTGGGGTGGGACTACGCCGAGCTTGGACGGACGGCCGGTCGGTTCATCGCAAACCGGCTCGACAACCCGGACGCTCCCCGGCAGCGTCATCTCTTCCCGACCCGGCTCATCCTGCGACAGTCCTGCGCGCCGCCGCTGGGCGATCCCTAAGATTCTCCCTTTACCGACCGACGAACCCGGTGTTAGCTTGCCTAAAATTGGAAACGTTTCCAAAAAAGACTCTGGGAGATGGCATGAAGCGGATCGGCATCGACGTCGGCGGGACGTTCACGGACGTGGTCCTGATCGACGACGCCACCGGCCGGGTGTGGTCCACCAAGGTCCCGACCACGCCCCACGACCGGGTCGTGGGTGCGCTCGAAGGTTATCGAAAGATCCTGGACGTCTCGGGGACGAGAAGCGGCGACATCGGCTTCCTCGGCCACGGCACCACTATGGCGACCAACATGGTGGTCGAGGGCAAGGGGGCGCTGACGGCCCTCGTGACGACGCGCGGCTTCCGCGATATTCTCGAACTCCGCCGCGCCTCGCGTCACGATCGCGCCGACCTCTACGATCTCTCCTTTGCCAATCCGCGCCCCCTGGTCGAGCGGCGCTGGCGTCTGGAGGTGACCGAACGCTTACGTTTCGACGGCGCCGTCGAAACACCGCTCGACCTCGGGCAGGTGCGCGACCTTGCGGCGCAGATCGCGGCGTCAGACGTCGAGGCGGTCGCAGTCGTATTCCTCCACGCCCACGTCAACCCAGCTCACGAGCGCGTGGCAGTCGAGGAACTGCGGCGGCTCCTGCCGGACCGCTTCGTGTGTGCCTCCCACGAGGTCAATCCCGAGCCCATGGAATACGAGCGGGCGAGCTCGACCGTGGTCAACGCGATGCTCGGCCCGGTGTGCGGTCGTTACATCCGGCGGCTCGGCGGCGCCCTCGATGAGCAAGGCTTCGCCGGCACCCTGATGTTCATGCAGTCGAACGGCGGCCTCGCAGCACCGGCTCTCGTGGCGGACCGGCCGCTCGTCCTGCTCGAGTCTGGTCCCGCGGGCGGCGTGAGCGCCGCGATCCGGACCTGCGAACGGAGCGAGATCCCGAACGCCATCCTGGGCGACATGGGCGGCACCACCTTCGACGTCTCGCTCATCCGCGACTATCGCCCGGAGGTGCGCGGCAAAAGCCTGCTACACAGCTACGTCGTCCGCTCCCCCACCATCGACATCGACTCCGTAGGAGCCGGGGGTGGTTCGATCGCCTGGATCGACGCCGGTGGCGGCCTGCGGATCGGGCCCGAGAGCGCCGGCGCCGACCCTGGGCCGGCCTGCTACGGCCGCGGCGGGACCGAGCCCACCGTCACCGACTGCAACCTCGTGCTCGGCTACGTCGACGCGGGCAGCTTCCTCGGCGGAGAGTTCAGGCTCGACGAGGCCGCCGCGCACCGTGCCGTCGAGGAGCGGCTCGCCAAGCCGTTAGGCTTGAGCGTCCAAGAGGCTGCCCAGGCCGTCCGCGCCATCGCGAACGCACTCATGGCGCAGGCCATCCGGATCATGACGGTCGAGCGGGGATACGACCCACGCGAGTTCTCCTACATCTGCTACGGCGGCGCGGGACCGGTCCACGCGCTCGACCTTGCCGAGGCCATGGGCATCGGCCGCGTCATCATCCCTCCGCTGCCTGGCTTGTTCAGTGCGTTCGGCATGACGGTTGCCGACCAGCAGTACGACTACCAAGCCTCGCTCGAGCGCACGCTGGCCGACCTTCGCGACGGCGCGGTCGCGGCGAGCTTCGCCGACCTCGAGACCCTCGGCACCGCCGAGATGCGGCGAGCTGGGCTCGATCCGGGGGCCGTCCGCACGGTGCGGCGGGCCGACTGCCGCTACGTCGGGCAGCCCGACGTGATCACGGTCGACCTTGCAGAGGGGCCGGACGATCCGCGTGACGCCATCGGGCGCGCGTTCGAGGAGGCCCACCTTCGCCTATGGAACTTCACCAGCCCCGACAAGGCCATCGTGATCGCCAACGTCCGGATCCAGCTCGTCGCCCCGACCGGCTGGCGCGGACAGGCGGCCCCGGTCGCGGCGAGCGCTCCCGCGGTCGCAGGGCGCAGGCGGGTCCGCTTCGCCGAGGGCGACGCCGACCTCGACGTTTTCCAGCGCGCCGCCATCCCGGTCGGCGGGCGGATCCAGGGTCCGTCCGTCATCGAGGAGCCCAGCACGTGCATCGTTCTGAAGGCGTCGCAGACGGCTGTCGTCGACCGCAACATGAACCTCGTAATCGAGCTCGCCGCATGACCACCGACATCGTCACCTACGAGATCGTCCGATCCAGCCTCTACGCGATCGCGCGAGAGATGAAGATCGCGATGATGCGCACAGCCGGCAGCCCGCTCATGCACGCGAGCGGCGACTCCTCGGCCGCGATCTTCGACGCCGACATGCAGCTCGTCGCCCAGGGCAACGACATCCCGACCATGATGGGCTCGGCCGTGATCTCGACCAAGGTCTCGGTCGAGGCGATCGGCAAGTCCAACCTCGAACCCGGCGACGTCATCGTCAGCAACGACGTCTACCTCGGCGGTGGCAACCACCAGCCCGACGTGCAGTTCACCCGCCCCGTGTTCGTCGGGTCGGAGATCGTCGCCTTCGTGATGACGCGCGGGCACTGGACCGACATCGGCGGCCAGTCCCCCGGCAGCTACACCGTGAGCACCTGGGACGTCTTCGCGGAAGGCCTGCGGATCCCGCCCGTGCGCCTCTATCGGGGCGACAAGCCGGTGCGCGACGTCCTCGAGATCCTCAGCCGCAACAGCCGCAACGCTGACGAGCTCCTGCTCGACATCCAGGCCCAGTACGCCGGGACCTTCGTCGGGGATCGGCGCCTCGTGAGCCTCGCGGAGAAGTACGGGGTCCAGGCTCTCCGCTCAACCATGGCCAGGAGCCTCGACCATTCCGAAAAGCTCATTCGCCAGGCGATCCTCGCCATCCCCGACGGCGAGTACGAGGCCGAGGAGACCCTCGACCCCATCGAGGCGCCGGGCTGGAAGGGGGAAAGCCCTCTCCTCAAGGTTAAGGTGACCGTGGCGGGCGACGGGATCACCTTCGACTACACAGGGACGGGGCCGCAGGTGCGCGGCGGCATCAACTGTCCGCTCTCGGTCACCTGCAACAGCACATGGTTTACCGTGAAGGCCATCACGGACGTCAGCATCCCGATCAACCAGGGCTGTTACCGCCCCGTCACCATCGTGGCGCCCGAGGGGTCCGTGCTGAACTGCCAGTATCCGGCCTCGGTGGTCTCCGGCAACACCGAGACCTCGCCCCGCGTCATCGACCTCCTCCTCAAGGCCTTGTCGGCCGCCGTGCCGGACCGGGTCGTCGGGCAGAGTAACTGCTGCTCTGGCGCGGGCATCTTCAGCGGCCGTGAGACGGACGCGGGGCGCCTGCGCCGGACCGGCCGCGAGTTCGTGACCATGCACGACGTCCACGCGGGCGGCATGGGGGCGCGCGCCGACAAGGACGGCATCAGCGGCGTCCGCGTCTATGTCGGCAACGCGGGGAGCCAGCCCGTCGAACTCATCGAGCAGGGCTACCCGATGATGGTCGAGGAGTGGTGCCTCGTGCCCGACACGGGCGGGGCCGGCCGCTTCAGGGGCGGCCTCGCCTCGCGGCGCACCTATCGCGTCGACTATGACGAAGCCACCTTCACTGTGTCAGCCGAGCGCGGACGCTCGGCGCCGCAGGGACAATTCGGGGGCCTTCCGGGCGCGGCGTTCGCGTGCCAAGTCTCCCGACCCGACGGCTCCGTAACGCCCGTCGCCGCCAAGGGTGGTCAGACCGTGGTGCACCGGGGCGATCGCGTCTCGATCCAGCCTGCCGGCAGCGGAGGCTACGGCGACCCGCTCGAGCGACCGCGCGCCGCCGTCGAGGCCGACGTTCTCGACGGCTACATCACGGCTGCCGCCGCCGCGAGGGACCATGGCTGGTCCGAAGACGGTTCGCCCGGCGGTACCGCCGCGAGCCGCGGACTGGGAGCGCGGCGATGACCGGCACACTCCCGCTCGAGGGTATCTGCGTCGTCGAGATCGGCCACAGCCTCGCGGCGCCCTACGCTGGCATGATCCTCGGCTCGCTCGGGGCCGAGGTGATCAAGATCGAGAGCGAGGGCAGTGGCGACTACGCGCGCGACTGGGGTCCCCCCTTCGTCGACGGCGCGGCCGCGTTGTTCCACGCCGTCAACCACGGCAAGTCCAGCATCGCGTTGAGCCTGTCGAATCCCGCCCATGCGGTGGCCCTGCGCGACCTCATCGTGGCGAGAGCGGACGTCGTCCTTCAGAACCTCAAAGCGGGCAGCCTCGGCAAGTACGGTCTTGGACCGGAGGATCTCCGCACTGCGGATCCCGCCCTTGTCTACTGTAACCTCGGAGCCTTCGGCGAGGTTGGTCCGCTACGGGATAAGCCCGGCTACGACCCGCTCGCGCAGGCGCTCAGCGGCCTCATGAGCCTCGTGGGCCATCCCGAGGAGCCGCCGGTTCGCATTCCAGTCTCGATCAACGACATGGGGACTGGCCTCTGGGCCGCTATCGGCGTCCTCGCCGCGCTGCTGAAGCGCAAGTCGACCGGCATCGGCGAGGTGGTCTCCGTCTCGCTCTACGAGACCGCGTTGACCTGGGGAAGCATGCAGATCACCGACTACCTCGCCAATGAGGTGCTGCCCGGGCGGTGGGGATCGGGCACCGCCGCGATCGTTCCGCATCAGGCCTTCGACTGTCTCAACGTGCCCATTATGGTGGCGGCCGGCAACGACCGGCTGTTCGGACGGCTCTGCGAGGTGCTCGACTGCACGCCGCTTGCCGCGGACCCGCTCTTTCGAAGCAACGGGGCGCGGGTCGCCAACCGGGTCGCGTTGATCGAGCGGCTCCAGGCCGTGTTCCGGACGAAGCCGGCCGAGCATTGGCTCACGGCGCTCGACGCGGTCGGGATCCCGTGCGGACCGATCCTCACCGTCGACCAGGTGGTGCGCCAGGAGCAGACCCTCGCGCTCGACCTCATCAAGACGACGGACGACGGCGCCGTCCAGGTCGTGGGGCTGCCGATCTCCTTCGGCGGCCGCAGACCGGACAGGATCGGCCGCACGCCCAAACTCGGCGAACACAACGGTCTTCTCACCACCAAGGAAGCAGCGGAATGAGGATATCCGAATTCATCGGCGGCGCCGATCTGGAAACGCTGAGGCTCGAGGAGGTGGGAGACCACATCCTCGTGGTCCGCCTGGACCGCCCGCAGGTGGCGAACGCCATCTCGACCACGACGGGGCACGAGATCATCCGCGTCTTCGGCGCGCTCGAGGCCGACCCGTCCCTCTACCGCTGCGTCGTCCTGACCGGCTCGGGTGAGCGGGCGTTCTGTGGAGGTGCCGATCTTAAGCAGCGCGAGGGGATGACCGACGAGGACTTCGGCCGCCAGCACTACCTCTTCGAGCGGATGAACCGGGCCATCACCTTCTGTCCCGTGCCGACGATCTGCGCCGCCAACGGTGCCGCCGTCGCGGGCGGGCTCGAACTCATGCTCGCCTGCGACTTCGCCTACGCGTCGCGCACCGCCGTGTTCGGCTTCACCGAAGTCATGCGCGGCATCATGCCGGGCGGGGGCGGGACGCAGCAGTTGCCGCGCGCCATCGGCTCCCGCCGTGCCAAGGAGCTCATCTTCCGCGGAAGCAAATTCTCCGCCGAGGACGCCCTCGCCTGGGGCCTCGTGAATCGCCTGTGCGAGCCCGCGAAACTGCTCGACGAGACCATCGCGACCGCGGAGGAGATCTGTCGGAACGCGCCGCTGTCCATCGCACAGGCTAAGAAGGCCGTGGATCTCGGCCTGCAGACCGACCTGCGCACCGGCCTCTACACCGAGATCGAGGCTTACTATCGACTGATTCCGACCGAGGACCGCCACGAGGGCATCAACGCCTTCAACGAGAAGCGGCCTGCGGTCTTCAAGGGGCGTTGATCGCGCCGCCGGGTGGAAACGTTTCCAGAAAACGGGAGGGTTCAAGTGTCCATGAGCGAGGTCAAGATCACGGCGCCCCTTGCAGAGGGCGTGTACAGGAAGGTGACGCTGCGGCTGATCCCGTTCCTCTTCATCTGCTACACCTTCGCCTTCCTCGATCGCATCAACATCGGCGTCGGCAAGCTCGAGATGGTCAAGGATCTAGGTCTCGACGACCTGATCTATTCGACGGGAGCGGGCATCTTCTTCCTCGGCTACGTGCTGATGGAGATCCCGAGCAACCTGATGCTCGCCCGGGTCGGGGTGCGTAAGACCTTCTCGCGCATCCTGATCCTCTGGGGTCTGGCCGCGGCCGGGACGGCCTTCGTGGTCCTGCCCTGGCATCTCTACTCCGTGCGGTTCCTGCTCGGGTTATTCGAGGCAGGCCTCTATCCGGGCGTCATCTTCTACCTGACGCGCTGGTACCCCGCTGATCGCAGGGCCAAGGTGATCGCGATCTTCACCTGCGCGACGGGCATCGCGGGCCTGATCGGCGGACCCTTGTCGGGACTGCTGATGACGAGCTTCGACGGCGCGGCCGGCCTGCACGGCTGGCAATGGATGTTCATCGTCGAGGGCCTGCCCACCTGCCTGATCGGCGTCGCCGCGTTCTTCTACCTCGACGACGGGCCGGCAGAAGCCCGTTGGCTGAGCGGTCCCGAAAAGACCTTGGTGCTCAAGAACCTCAACGTCGATTCCGACGACACCGCCTATGGCGCTCACTCGTTCGGAGCGGCGCTGGCTGACTACCGGGTCTACCTCCTGGCCCTGATCTGGTTCACGCAGATCTGCGGCGTGTTCGTGATCGGGTTCTGGCTTCCGACCATCATCAAGAGCTTCGGCATCAACAGCCCGCTCCACGTCGGCCTGCTGTCGGCGATCCCGTACTTCTGCTCGTGGATCGCTCTTATCCTACTGGGGAGAAGCTCCGACGCGCGGAACGAGAGAGCCTGGCATTGCGGTCTCGCCATGGTGGCCGGTGCCGCCGGTTTGGTGGCCGCCGGCATGATCACCTCGAGCCTACCCCTGTCGCTAATGTTCCTGTCAATCGCCACCTCGGGCATCCTCGCTTGCAACCCCATCCTGTGGGCGATCGCCACCGATTACCTGAGCGGTCGCGCTGCCGCCGGCGCCATCGCGGTGGTCAACACCATCGGCCTGCTCGGCGGATACGTCAGCCCGATGATCATGGGCTGGGCCAAGACCCTGACGGGTGACCTCGCGGCCGGTCTCTACATCATCGCCGCGATCCTGCTGGTGGGCGCCTTGGTGTCGATCGTGTTCACGCCCGCGATGCTGCGAGGTCGACGAGTGAGTGGCGGGGCGTCGTCTGGCGCCCCGTTCGACGCGGTGGTCTCGCCATGACCGCGAGCAGCGGCGCCGACGAGGTCCTCGTCCGAGAGGTCGGTCCTCGCGACGGCCTCCAGATGGCGCGGGGAACGATGGCCACAGACATGAAGATCCGGTGGATCAAGGCCCTCGCCCAGGCCGGGCTCCGCTCGATCGAGGTCGGAAGCTTCGTGCCCCCGAAGCTCATCCCCCAGATGGCCGACACGGGCGAGGTCGTGAAGGCCCTGCGCGACTTGCCTGGCGTCGCCCTGACGGCGCTGGTCCCGAACCTCAAGGGAGCCCAGCGCGCCCATGCGGCCGGAGCGCGGCGCGTCATCGTGCCGGTCTCGGTCAGCGAGAGTCATAGCCGCGCCAACACCAACAAGGGCAACGAGGAGGCGATAGCGGAGGTGGGGCGCATCACGGCGTGGTCCCGGGCGGAAGCGCCCGATCTCCACGTCGAGGCCGGCTGTGCGACGGCCTTCGGCTGCTCGATCGAGGGCACGGTCCCGGAGGATCGCGTCCTGCGCGTGGCGGAGGGCCTGGTCGAAGCCGGTGCCGACTCGCTCGTGCTCGCCGACACGGTCGGCTATGGCAATCCCGCGCAGGTCAGGCGGCTCGTCGCGGCAGTGCGCTCTGTCGTCGGCGATCGTCTGGAGGCGTTGCACCTCCACGACACTATGGGCCTCGGGCTCGCCAACGCCTACGCGGGGCTCGAGAGCGGCATCCGTCAGTTCGACGCCTCGCTGGCCGGGCTGGGCGGTTGCCCGTACGCGCCCGGCGCGTCCGGCAACATCGTCACCGAAGACCTCGTCTTCCTGCTCGAGAGCGCCGGCTTCTCGACCGGCATCGACCTCGCCGCGCTCGTCGCCGCGCGGGACCTGTTGCGCCAGGGGCTGCCCGACGAGCCCCTCCAGGGTCAGGTCGCACGTGCCGGCATCCCAAGAACCTACCAAGCGGCATGAGGAGGCTGGGATGAGCAAGCATCGCGTCGGCAGCGTCGACATCAGCAAGGTCGTCGACTTCGAGCAGTCGCCCTGGCGCGCCGAGGACCTGTTCCCCGACGTCACCCCCGCGATGCTCGCGGAGGGCCGGGCGACGCTGCCGCCCGGCTTCATCCATCCTCGGGAGGACCTGGTCTATCTGAGCTTCCACAGCTACGTGCTGCGAAGCGGAGGGCGCACGATCCTGGTCGACACCTGCGTGGGCAACTGCAAGGAGCGGCGGTCGCTGCCGAGCTGGAACATGCTCCGCACGCCCTTCCTCGAGAACCTCGCCGCCGTCGGCGTCAGGCCCGAGGACGTCGACATCGTGTTGAGCACTCACCTCCATGCTGATCACGTGGGTTGGAACACGCGGTTGCTCGACGGACGCTGGGTGCCGACGTTCCCGAACGCGCGCTACTTGATGGAACGCACCGAGTTCGAGCATTTCCGCGACCTCCATGCCACTCACCCCGCAGTGCCGGTCACCCGGGGGGCCTTCGCCGACAGCGTGCTCCCCGTGGTGGATAGCGGGCAAGCGATGCTAGTCGAGATGGACCATGTGTTGGAAGGCATCAGAGGCGACGGCATCTGGCTCGAGCCCTCGGTCGGCCATTCGCCCGGCCACGTGTGCGTCCACGTCGGCAAAGGGCGCGATCAGGCCATTCTGTCGGGCGACGTGATCCACTCGCCCATCCAGTTCACCCATCCCGACCTCTGCAGCGCCGCGGACTTCGACCGCGACGGGTCCCGGCGGAGTCGGCGCGCGCTGATGGAGCGTCTCGCCGAGACCGGAGCGCTGCTGCTGACGTCTCACTTCCCGAACCCGACGGCTGGACGCCTGTCGCGCCAGGGCGACGGCTACGCCTTCCGGTTCAGTGACTAGCCCAGGCGGGGGCTGCCGTGCCAAGCGGTCCCGCGCCGCGATCCCAGCGCGGGACCGCGGTCCCGACCGTGACAGGGGCTCGAAGGCGTCGGGCCGGCCCGCCTGCGGTGTTCTCGATCCCTTCGGCCCAGTCCTGCTCGTTTGCCGGTGCGAGCCCTGGCCCTCGAATGTCGCCGCGGGTCGTCGCCAGAACAGCGGCGACGCGAGCGAGCGACGCGCGCGCCTCGCATCCTACGCCGCACGACACCCGCTGCGTCAAGCCGCGCAGGACGGCCGCCGCCATGAGGTAGCCGCAGGCGTGATCGAGGGCTTGGACGGGTAGGGGAACGGGGCGATCGAACCCAGAGGCGCGCATACCCGCCTCGGCGATGCCCGAACTCATCTGCACGAGGCTATCGAAGCCGCGTCGCCCACGCCATGGCCCCGTCCAGCCGTAGGCGCAAAGGGAGACGTCGACGAGGCCCGGCCGGAGCTGTCGGCGTCGCTCGGCGCCAAACCCGAGGCCTTCGAGCGCACCGGGCCTGTAGCCGTGCACTATGACGTCTGCGTCGGCGAGGAGCTTTTCCAATGTCGCGAACTCCTCCTCTCTCCGGAGGTCGAGGCGCGCGCAGCGCTTGCCCAGCGTGACGTCGGGCGCGATGGCGGGCTCGTCCCACCACGGGGGGTCGATCCGCAGCACCTCCGCGCCGAAACCAGCGAGGAACCGCGTCGCGACGGGACCGGCAAGCACGCGCGTAACGTCGAGCACACGCAAGCCCTGCAGCGGTCTCTCCCGTGTTCCGGGCCAGACTGGCCGCTTCACTCTATCAGTGTCTTCAAATCGGACGAGCGGCTCGGCTGCGACCGCCATACCCTGCGGGTGCTCGCGCCAGAACGCGGCGGAGCGCATGGCAGCGGCGCACCCTCCGGCCTCGACCACCGCCGTCTCTAGGTCCTCGGCGCGCCACCGCGCGACGGCCCGTTCCACGGCCCCACGGTTGACCGGCACACCGAGAACGCCGAGGGCGGCCCGCCGGTGGGCGGGGGCGTTGGTGTGCAGCTTGACCCAACCGTCGCTCGTCCGGTAGTCCCCCGCGACGGCGTCCCAGGTCGGCGCCAGCTCCCAGCCTATGGGCTCGAAAGACCGCCCGAACCAGAGGGACGCAAGCCGTCGATCAACTACGACCTGGGGCTCATCCCCGAAGAGAGCCGCAGTGAGCTCCGCAATCGCGCGACCCGCGGCGCCGATGGTTGCGACTGCAAGGTCCGTCACGGCGTGGACTGACGGCAGGGTCTCGTCGCCCTCCTGACTGAGGTCGGTCCCTGGCTCTCCACCGAGTGCAGCCCAGACCTTACTCGCTAGAGGCATGGAAGACCCAGATGCGTTGTCCATGACGTTGTTTCCGTCGACAGCCAAGTGACTGCCGGTCATAGCTGGGTCGTCAATCCCTTCTATGAGCGAAAGATGGATCGGCTCGATCCTTCGCTGAGCTTTGGCCCGCAGGACTCCGGACCTTCGCTTCACCCCGCAGGAAGGCCGTACAGATTAGCCCCGCAAAAATCACGTACATATTAGCCCATCTCGATGACGAGGTCCTGGCGGCTAGACGGAGCCCCCGTTTAGTCTAGCAAGAACCGCATGGCTCAGACCTCCTTCGTCTTGAGCGCTCGTTTGGCGCCGGCTTACGCCCCGCGTTCCACGCCTTCTTGCCCTTCGATCCCGGATGGTGCTCCGCCTTCCCCATGGCACCTTCCTCCACGGCGGTGTCGGGCAGCGAAGGCAGAATTGAAAACCAAAGGGCGACGGCGACCCAAGATGGTCGTAGCGCGACTGTGGGCGTTTGCTTGGAAGCGGCAGTTCGGCGAACACCTGAGTAAGATTGCCACCCAAATAACGTGGTCGCCATTAGGTTGTCACGTGATCAAGCCGATCAAAACTCCGCCCATTCCTCCGGGGAAACGGTAGCGGCCCCGCCTCGACCAACGGTGCGCATCATCCTCACTGGAGCGGCGATCGGCTTTCGCGCAGAGCCAGGCGAAGCCTTGGGTCTGATTCGTGACACCTCTTCACCTGCGCCTAGACGGAACTGGCCGATAAGCTGCACCAATTCATCCGTTTCACTGGCCAACGACTGGCTCGCCGCCGTTGTCTCCTCGACCATGGCGGCGTTCTGCTGAGTGACTTGGTCCATCTGGTTGACGGCAGTGTTAACCTCATCCAGTGCGGTCGCCTGCTCCTGGGCCGATGACGCGATCTCGCTGACGATGGTATCGATCTCCGCAACCTGGGTCGATATGAGCGTCAGCGCCTCTCCGGCCTGTCCGACTAACTTGACGCCTTGCTCGACCTGAATGGTTGAAGTCGAGATGAGCTTTTTGATCTCCTTGGCAGCGTCGGCTGAGCGCTGAGCAAGGGCACGCACCTCTGAAGCTACGACGGCGAAGCCCCGACCGGCTTCGCCGGCCCGCGCTGCCTCAACGCCGGCGTTGAGCGCGAGAAGGTTGGTTTGAAAAGCAATCTCGTCGATTACTCCGATGATCTGGCCGATCTCGCGAGACGATCGCTCAATGCCGTTCATGGCCTCGACCGCTTGTCGGACCACGGCACCCGACGCCTCCGCGTTGGTCTTTGCCGTACTCACTACCTCTCGCGTATGCTTTGAGCCCTGTGCCGTCTTCCGTACCGTCGCGGTAATCTCGTCCAGCGCCGCGGCGGTCTCCTCCAGTGAGGCAGCCTGCTGTTCGGTCCGGCGCGAAAGGTCATTGGAAGCTGTCGCGATTTCGCCCGTGCCGGAGCGGATGGCACCAACGAGTGTGCTCACAGCGCTTAGTGTATCCTTGATGCTCGATATCGAGCTATTGAAGTTCATGCGTAGAGGTTCGAACGCTTCGCTGAGAGCAGGCTCGATTCGACCGTCGAGGTTGCGCTCCGAAAGCTGCGTCAACCCGTTCGCGATCGCAGCGACGGCCTGGACCTGCGCGGTGATGTCGGTAGCATACTTGACGACCTTGACTACCTGACGGTTGAGATCGAAGATGGGATTGTAGGATGCTTGCAGCCAAACCTCCTGGCCGCCCTTGCCGACGCGCTTGAACTCGGCCGCCATGTACTCCCCCTGGCGCAACCGGCTCCAAAACGCCTCGTATTCGCCCGAACGCGCATAGGTCGGGTCAACGAACAGACGGTGGTGCTGACCCTTGATCTCGTCCAAACGGTAGCCAACGGTGGCGAGGAAGTTCTCGTTGGCCGTAACCACCTCGCCACCGACCGTGAACTCGATGACGGCCTGGGCGCGGCCGATCGCGTCGAGCTTAGCGCTGAACTCCGTCGTTTTGAGCTTCTCGGCCGTGACGTCTGTCGCTTGCTTGACAACCTTTATCACCTTGCCCCGAGCGTTCCTGATCGGATTGTAGGAAGCCTGGATCCAAACCTCCCGACCGCCCTTGGCGTAACGCTTGTACTCGCGGGCGTCGTACTCGCCGCGGCCGAGTTTGGCCCAAAACTCCCGGTATTCGCTACTCTGCGCGTAGCCCGGATCTACGAAGACGCTGTGATGCTGACCACGGATTTCCGACAGTTCGTAGCCCATCGTCCGGCAGAAGTTGCCATTGGCATTCACGATCGTTCCCATTGGATTGAACTCAATGATGGCCAAGGATTGGTCGAGGGCCGCCAAGACACCGTGTCTTCCCGAAGATGAACGTCTAGTGAAGTTGAACATCATGGCCAACATGTCTAGATATGGAGAGGAGATATGCACTATATTATTCAGGCCCGCTCATCTAGCAGTCGCACCTGCGCCTGAGCTGTAGCGCGCGCCAGTCATCCATACTGCTCTACCGGAGGACATACCTGTGAGGCTGTCGAACCATGGCTCGAAATCGTGAACGGGCATGGGGCGGGCGAACAGGTAACCTTGTCCTTCGTCGCAGCCCGCCGATCGCAGCTGAGTCAGAACCGCTTCGGTTTCCACGCCCTCTGCGACGACGCGACAACCGAGATGCTTGGCCAGCGAGATCATCATGGTGACGAGCGAGAGCTGGCGTGGATTGGTGTCGAGGTCGGTCATGAAGGAGCGATCTATCTTGACGACCTGGACCGGCAATCGCTGCAGGTACGACAGGCTGCTGTAGCCCGTCCCGAAATCATCGATCGCCAGCCGAACACCATCGGCGGAGAGTTCGTTGAGCTGTACGAGGGCCTGCTCGGCGTCACTCATCACTGCCGTCTCCGTGACCTCCAACTCCAGCGATGCGCTGGGGACGCAGTGCCGGCCCAGCGTTCGTTTCACAAGACTGGCGAAGTCGGGCTCGTGCAGATTGGCCGAGGAAATGTTGACCGATACGGACAACTCCATTCCAGCCTTGCGCCACTGGCCGAGCTGCGAGACTGCCGTTTCCAGAACCCATGCCGTCGTCGGCATAGCCAGGGCCGTACGCTCGATTATCGGGATGAACTCACTAGGCGGAATCGGGCCAAGCGTGGGATGCGCCCACCGCATCAGCGCCTCGGCTCCGATACAACGCCCGGAGACGAGATCAACGCGAGGCTGGTAGACTAGATGAAAGTCGGACGGGGCTCGCAGAGTCGCTTCGAAGTCGCGCAGCAACGTAAAGCTTCGCTGGAATGCGGTGTCCATCTTGCTCGAGTGGACGTGGAAGAGCTTACTTGATGACCGGGCGTCCTGGGCCGCGCCCTGCGCGATCCGCAACACGTCGGAGGGTTGCAACTCACCCAGGGTGAACGGGGCTACCCCGATCACGGTGGTGCCGATCCCGTTGTCCCCGCCGATCTTGCGAAGCCCCTCGGCCCGTGCGGCCACAAGGTCGATGTAGGCAGTTTCGTCCATACCATCGGGCGCTAGCGCGGCCAGTTGCGTCGTGCCGACGTGGTAGGCCTTCCGCTGCGACCCGATCAGGGCTCGAAGATTTCGCGCTCCCGTTCTAACCATGTCGTCGACCGCGGCGGGTCCCATGACGCGAACGGCATGGTTCATCTGATCGACGGCGATCAGATCAATCAGAACAGCAATCCTTCGTTGCCCCGGC
Organism: Janthinobacterium lividum; assembly: GCA_050920985.1. Lineage (GTDB taxonomy): Bacteria > Pseudomonadota > Alphaproteobacteria > Rhizobiales > Beijerinckiaceae > Lichenihabitans. The sequence goes on from JBPBQY010000060.1 coordinate 33,251, forward strand.
GCCTGATCACGGGCGAGATCGGTCAGGTCGTCGATGAACTGCGTTCGGTTTGGAAGCTCGCTGACGGGGTCGACGCGTCCGAACGCGTGCTGCAACTCGATCTGCGACATCGCCATGGCGGCGAGATCCTGGAGCGCCGCCAACTCCGACGGTCGTACTTGACGCGGTGAGGTCCCCAGGACGCACATCGCGCCGAGGCCAAACCCGTCCCGCGTGACGAGGGGAGCGCCAGCATAGAACCGGACGCCGGCCTTTGCCAGGATGCTGTCTCGGTAGTAGGGGTCGGTCAGGAAATCCTCGATCACGATAAGTTTTCGGCCTTCTGCCACCTGCGAGCAGGGTGCCTTCTCACGGGGGATGGACCGGTGTTCGACGCCGACCCGGGATTTAAACCATTGCCTGTCGCTGTCCGTCAGCGAGACGGCTGCGATCGGTAGACCGAAGATCAGACTTGCCATTCGTGAGATACGATCGAAGCTCTCGCTCGGAGGCGTGTCCAACAGGCCGAAGCGCTTCAAGGCGTCCAGGCGCCCGATCTCGTCGTTGATCACTGAATGGCTCACGACCGGCTCCTGACTGTCGCGGTGCGCTCAAATGAACGATGCAGCCGCGTCAATCTCCTTGAATAGGATGCAACCTGTTCGTTACTTAATTCATAATATCATTTACTAATTTTATTTGACATCGAGAGATGGCAGCCTCTGCTGAGTTAGCGCACGTTGAAACTCAGAGAAACTTAGAGGTGGTACTCAGGTCATGGTCTGCGCTGGCGAAAGCACCTAATGCTCGAACGGGCCCACTTAACAATTCGTTACTTACAGTGAGCGGTTCGTAGCGGCCGCCAAAACCGGAGGCTGGTCGACCGATGCGCCGGACGACCTCGCGTTCGAAGGACATGAAATAGTCTATCCTGCCATCCGGGCCACAGATCGGCCGGCAGTCGATCTCGACGCGGTACTTGGTGCCGTCGCCTCGATAGTTGGTGAGGTAACCGTGGAAGCGCTCCCCGGCGAGGAGTGAGCGTGCGAAATCGTCCAGCGACGATCGGCGCGTTTCGCGACCTTGCATGAAGCGGGGCGTGAGCCCTATCAATTCGTTCACATCTCGCCCGGTCAATACCCCGAACGCCGAGTTGGCATAGAGGATGACGGGGCCAGGCTTGGATGGTTGTGCGTCGGTGATTACGACGCCGACTGCTGCCTCTTGAAGGAGAGCGCGAGCAAGCTCGATGACGTTCATTCCACTCCGAGGCCAATCTCAAGCGGCACGCTCCAGTCCGCGATACCGTACCATCCGGACACTGGCGGCATAACGCAGCAGGATTGTGAACTGCGCTGAGCTTTCAGAAGTTTCTGAACTGGTTGGACCGACAAGGCTGCCGCAGGTTCGGTGTCGACGGTTTGTCAGCGACACCTACCGAATCTGCTCCATCCAATGCGGAATCACCTGTGATTCAGCCTGCCTTGGTTTCAACCAGAAGGTGGAGGGCCGGGAAGGATCATAGGCGTCGATCTAACAGCGAGCCACTACGCTTCCCACTTTGCTGGGAACAGCGCGCGAACCTCCTCATTCGGCCTCAAAAGAGGTCTGCAAGTCTGGCGAGATGGCGCCGAGCGTCGTTGGGCATAGGTCGGGACAGTGCCAGCGGGCGAGAGAGATCCTGGGGCTCGACGTCGACATCCGCCTACGCTGGGCCCTCCTAATCGGGACACCAACTGGACAACTCCCATCAGAGCGATAATTCAGCAAGGCATCGCGGTGCTCGACGAGTTCGTATCGACGGGCTGGGAGGCGACAAAATCGTGGAAGACGAGCAGCCTCGGCGCTAGGAATCTGCGATAGTTGTCTCGCAATGGATCGGGCGCTTGAGAGATCGCGTTACGCCGCTTCGTGGTCATTGCCTCTCCAAAGGTTGTCGCTTCCGACCACGGTTCATGTCAGCGAAACGATCGAGTCATATCTTGCTTCGATGAGTATCGAAGGTCGAACTTGCAGAGCGCCACCATGCTGACATTCGACGCCATCGCGCATGCCATTCTCGCCACCCTTGATGGGGACCAGCTCGACGTCCTGCCGTTCGGGGTGGTCGGCCTGTCACCAGAAGGGTGGTATTGGTCGTCAAGCGAGCCGGCCGCTTTGATGTTGTCGATATCGGAATGGATCTGATGTCGGCTTGATTCTTGTGCCAGCGACTCCGCGAAGTCGTTGGCCGTGCCCTTTCGGACGAACAGCGCCAGTTCGGTCGACAGCTTCGAGGCGGTTTCCGTGTCGACGCCGTGAGCCTTCATGGCGGGTAATGCGACCTGCTCGAACCACTCAAGCGGGTTGCGCATAGCCAGTTCGGTACCCTTCACCGCGCCAGCCTTCAACGATGCGACGTGCCCCCCTTGATGTTGACCATGTGCGGGTTGATCAGGCCGAACCGCATCCGCTCCTTGACCTGCTGCTGGTCGGACAAGGTGCCCATGATGAGCCGGCGGAACTGCTTGGCCTGGGTGCCGACCTTATTTCCCGAAGAATCGCCGACGAGCGTCGGGGCGATCTGATGGTCGACGGAGCGGATTGCGTCCGCGACCGCCGCCTCGTCGAAGTCGGCCATGTAGGCGGGATCGCTCATGAGGGCCTCGCCGATCCTGATGTGATCGGCGCTGATCGGCGTCACCTCGGAGTTGGCCACCACCGCGAGGATCCGGCGGGCCTGCATGGCCCCGCAGCGTTCGATCAACCTTCGGATCACGCCGAGAGCCAGCGTCTGGCGAGGACCATACTCAGCCTTGGCCGACGGGTAGGGTAGGAGCGTGACGCGAGCCTTCTCGCACACGTTCACGATGGTCTGCGCGTCCTCGTCGCCGGCTGTCGCTAGGGCGCGCATCACCTGAACCGGCGTCGCCGATAAACGCGCGGTGGCATAGCTGACGAACGCTTCCGCCCGGTCGACGATGCCGCGAGCGGGGAGGCTGTCGATCATCGAGGCGCACGTCCGATCGTGGCGCAGCTCGGCAATGAGCAACGCCGTCCGGTTGTTGAGGGCAAGGGCCGCGGCCTGCTCGGCATCGCGGGCAGCACACCAGTGCTGGGTCTGGGCGGTCGACCATGCGGAGCGAAGCGCGTCACGCAGGGCGATCTTGTAGCGGCGGATCTGTCCGAATCTCGCCGCCCGGGCGACATCGGCGCGGGCCAAGTCGTCAGCCAAGTCCATGATGGCACGGCCGTCGTAGCGGCCGGCCGCCGTCAGAAGGTGCGGACGAGGAGCCGAACGGGTCGACCGAACGGCGGGGGATAATAAGCCGAGAGAACTGGATGCGGGCATGGCCTCTGCCTTGTACGTTGACGGGTCAGCGACTAACCGCTAACGTGTAATTTATGGTCTCCAGTGCGTAAGATTGTCAACACCTATCGCGCAAAAAACTAATCGATGAGGGTAAATATGCTGACGGGTGAACAACTCCGTGCTGCGCGAGCGATGCTGAAAGTCGAGCAAGGCGAGCTCGCGGAGGCCTCCGGCGTGTCGGTCGAGACCATCAAGCGCCTTGAGCGGATGGACGGATTTCTGGCGGCCAACACTAAGACGCTCGACTCTCTCCGTCGCGCGCTGGAGGCTGACGGCGTGATCTTCATCCCGGAAAACGGCGGGCTCGCTGGCGTCCGTCTCCGCCGCGACCCCCCGGCCAACATCAGAACGAGGGTGGCCAAGGGTCGGCGGCCAGTTGGCGACGAGGTCGAGCCATGACCCGCATCCGCGGCCGGCGCCGGTCGACATGCCATCACGAAGCGGGGCACGCCCTGGCGCGGTGGTGGCTGGGCTTCGACACCGACAGCGCAGCGGTTCTGTCGGTCGAGGATGTGAAGGCCGGCGTCGGCCTCGCGGATAGCCGTGGGAGGATGAGATACGACCTGGAAGGAATGGTCTGTGGGTACCCGATCCACATGCCGTTGGCCCGGCAAATCGTCGACGATGACCACGATGCGCGCGCCCGGGAGATCATCGCCAGAACAGCGCCCATCAGGGTCGAGATGTCGTTGGTGATGACCTACGCCGGCGCGTTCGCCCAGGCCGTGTTCACCAAGCAGTCCGGGATGTGGTCGTTTATCGACGAAGGTCAGACAGACCTCGACGATGCGAAGACGATCACTGCGGAGTGGTTCACCGAAGAAGCTGATCAGGACCGCGCTCACAAGCAGGCTGAGCGTGTGGCCAAGGCGCTTGTCCGCTCGCCGCATGGCTCCGCCGCGATCCACGCCATAGCCGAGATCCTCTACCAGTGCGGCAACCTCGACGGCACCGATATCGATGCGCTGTGCAGCGTCACCTATGGCGAGCCCTTCGTTTACGACCGATGGGCCGAGGCTTGGCCGCCGACGCCGGCGCAGATCCGGAACGGCTTCCTACCGCCAGCGCGACAGGCGGCAGCGTGAGCAAGAGGAGGCATGACCATGCCAGGACAGGACCACATCGAGATCAAGCAGGGCGGCCGCACGCTGCGGGGCGCCGGCACGTTGCGCGTGTCGGCCGGCGTCGCCGGACAAGGCGGCTGGCGTGAACTGCCCACCGTCGAAGGCGTCGTCACCTTCGACGAGCGTGTAACCCTCCGCGACCTTGAAGCGATGGACAGCGCCGAGGTCCTGGTCACGCTCGCCCGGGGTGGACAGCACGCGTTCTCGGAAGCCGTGATGATGAACCCGACCGGCGGGCCGTCCTACACGATCCATCTCGACTGCTACGGACCCACATCGTGACGGCCGATCAGGGCTCGATCGACGAGGCCGACGCCCTGAACGATCCTTGGCACACCGCCGTGCATGAGGCCGGCCACGCCGTGATCGGCCGCAAGCTTGGCCTCGACATGGGGCAGGCCAGCGTCCTGCAGGATGACGACGCGGCAGGACACTCCATCGTCGGGGATCCCTACGTCACCTTGGATCGCTGGTGGCACGAGGGACGGACGCATCGCGAGTTTGGATCCGTGGTCCGCGCCCGCGTCATGATGCTGATGGCCGGTGCCGAGGTCGAGATCGCCATCCTTGGACGGATGCAGATGGTTGATAGTGACACGCTTGACGGCGAGGACCGCCGCGAGATCGACCGTGTGATGGAGAACCATCCTGGCGACCCTGCCGGCGATGCTGACCGTCTCGTCCGGATGCGCCGAGTTACGCGCCGGCTCGCGCTCCGGCATCTGGAGGAGATCGAGCGGATCGCCGCCGTGCTGCTTGAGCGCGGCGTGGTTCCGGGTCACGAGCTTGACGAGATGGCGCCGGGACCCCGGGCGCGCGAAGAGGATCCCATGAGGACCGGAATTCTGTCAGCGGACCTGAGGGCGAGCCCGTGACGCTCTACGGTAAAAGAGGAACGGTATGACCATGCAGGACGAGCCTTTCGACGACGCGCCTCAATGGTACTGGGCGGCAGGTAGCAGTCGTGGTTCCTCGCCTGTCCGCTTAGCCGGCGACCGCTTCGTGATCGCGTCAGGCCAACGCCTCCTGTGGGATCGAGTGCGGGGTGAAGTCGACGCCGAAGAACAGTGCGCGTGGATGGCCTTCGGTCCGAAGGATGGCGTCGCGACCCTGGCGCACTGCTTCCGCCTGTTCCTCACAGCCCGCGAGGTGTATGGCGCCAACCTCAACCGTGTCGTCCTGGAACTGGCCCAGGTGCCGGCCTTCGCGCAGTTTGTTCGCGAGAGGCCGGAGCGGCTCGGCGAGACAGTTTCTAATCCGCTCAGCCTCGACCCTCCCAGCCGTGAGCCATACGACTACGCAATCGAGCGTCAGCTCGGCAACGTCGTCGGGCAGACTCTTGGCCTACCAGACGAGTGGTGGGTCGAATGATCGGTGGAGATGGCGGTAGTCTCGTCCCATGAGCCGACACTATCTGTTTCGCGCACCCGCCCGTTACGGCCTTCATCGTCACTAACTTCAGATGCTCACATCGTGACAACCCTTCGCACCTCTCCCGACGCCCTGATCCTCCGCCTCCTCCTCGACCGTCCGCTCGCTACGGCGGCCGCGATCGGTACTGCCTGCCGCATGATGCCGGGCGAGGTTCGCTCCCGCCTCGCTCATCTGGAAAGCCTTCGGCTCATCACGGGTCGTCAGGACAAAGGCACCCCGCCGAGCAGGGTCTACCTGATCACGAGCGAGGGGCGACGGAAGGTCGAGGCATGATCCTCTCGGGACGCCAGTTTCGCGAAGGCCGCCAATTGGCTGGCATGACGCAGGCCGATCTGGCCGCGGCCGCTGACGTTGCGCTCAGTCTGATCGTCCGGACCGAGGCGGTGGACGGTATGCCCATGATCAGGAAGCGTGATGAAATCGCGATGCGCTCCGTGCTTGAAGCTGCCGGCGTCGAGTTCATCCCCGAGAACGGCGGCGGCGCTGGCGTGCGGCTACGGAAGGTCGAGCCGCCGACCGTTTGACATTTTCCCGCCACGATTGAAGATCGCCAACGCGCAACGGCTCGTGGCGCTGGAGGGTACGATGCGTCTCACGATCATGACCGCGCTGTTGCTTGCGATCAGCAGCGCCTTGGCCGGATGCGTCACCACCAGCGAGATGCCACTGGCGAAGAACGTCTGGCAGGTCAGCACCGAAAGCCAGGGGACGCTTTTCGTCGGGCAGGCCAACAACTCCACCATGAAACGTGCCGCCGAACTGACCCTCGCGCAGGGCTACGATCGCTTCATTATCCAGAACCCGCAGAAGCAGACCGGAGCCGTGCAGGTCGGCAATATTCCCGTCACCGCCAACACGAACGTCAACGTGGTCGGCAACACGGCTTATGGGACCACCACCTACACAGGCGGTGGCGCCATCATGGCTCCGCAGAAGAACGTGAGTGTGACCGTAGTCATGTTTCACTCCAGTGAACCCCAGGCAGCCCAAGCCGTCGATGCCGCGGCCTACCTGAAGCAGTTGAATGGGTGAGCGTGCGACTGCGGAAGGTCGATAAAGGAGCGGAGAGCCATGAAGCATCTGATTTCGGGAGCTGCCATGTGTGCTGCTCTTTTGATTGCGCCGCAGGCTCGCGCCGCGCCGAACTGCCTGGCTCGCGCCTTGGCTGATGTGGCAGCGATGGAGGCTCCGGAAGAGATAAGGTCGAAGAGTAATAGCTCATTCGGACCCGTCACGCAGATCAAGATCAACAAGAAGACTGGTCGTATGTACTACTGCGCACAAAATACATACTGCTACGACTCGAACGCCTTTCAGCTGATTACGCCTTGCAGGATCAAGCTCGACAAGGGCTACGGCTTCAATTTTAGCAATCACTTCACCTACTTCACCCGGTGATCCCCTTTCCCGCGGAAGGCCGAAGAGAAGGACGGCAACCCATGATTGGCACCGCACTTAGAGCCGTCGCCATTGACGTCGAGGCGCGCGCTACCATCACGACGTGGGATGCACACCGCCAACCTACCGAAGAGCAGAAGACCGCCAGGGCCGATAAAGTCAGGGCGGTGGTTCGAGATCTTCGCGCGCTGGCCGACGATGCCGAAAAGCGCAGTGTTCGCTATGCCGAGTTCGATACTCTCAGAGGCCGTCTGTACGCCCTCGGGCTCGATCTCACCCCGAAGCTCGTGGAGAACGTCGCGGTTGCCATTCGCGACGTCAAGGGCCCTATGACAGCCCTCAAGAGGGGCTGGTTGAACCGTCTATGACCATCACGGCCGCCCAGATCCGGCAGGCGTGTGTCTTGCTTGGGTGGAAGGCGCCGATGCTCTCTCGCCGGGCCAGAATTTCTTACAAGGTCGCCCTGAACGCGCGCAAAGATGACAGGGCGTGGGCTGTGTCAGGTTCGGATTTGGAGGCGATTGCTCAAGCTTTCGAAGCCGCGGGCGTCGAGTTCGGCCCGGTAACCAACGATGGGTCGGGCGTGATGTTGCGCAGACAACCCCCGACCGAAAGGACAATCTGATGGCTACGATGGACGATGACGGCCCGCAGACAACCCGTGCGCGCTACCCGCTCGCCACCTGCGTCAAACCCTTCAAGAGGCCAGGGATGCCGACAATGCCGAGCGCATCCATGTCGCCCTTATCGAGACCGTGGACGGCTTGGTTTCCCATGTGGAACGTCAGGCCAGAGCCATCGACGAACTCCGGAGCGACCTCCTCCACAAGCAGGGTATCGTCACCAAGATCGGTGCGGGCGAGTTCCGGGTCCCCGTGGCGAACGATAAGCTACGGGAGTTCGCCTCCAGCTCGAACGGGGATCGATGGTTTCTCGGGCGCGATGAGACGACCGGTATCGCCCACGTTGTGCATCAGGCAAACCAGCCTTCAGGTGGCACGGTGAGCCACATCGAGCTTGGTGCTTTCCTGAGCTGCGGCCCGTCGGCGCCCGAGATGCTTGGCTTGCTGAAGCTGATCGGCACCTTGGTGGCGTGACCACCCGTCCTGGCCTACTCGCTTCGTTGCCTTCTCGCTGATCGACGAGCCTACCCTGCCCCACCTCACCTCCAACCAAAGAGCCCATGACCGATACCGCTGCCCCCGCCTCCAACCAGCCCGCTCTCGTCGAGATGACCTCCGAAGTGGTCGCTGCCTACACCGCGAAGAACCACGTCCAGCCAAGCGAGCTGCCCGCTCTGATCGCGTCCGTGCATGTGGCTTTCATGAGCCTCGGCAGGCCGTCCGAGGTCGAAGCGGTCGCCGAACCGCTCAAGCCCGCTGTCCCGGTGAAGAAGTCCGTCACGGACGACTACATCATCAGCCTGGAGGACGGGCGTAAGTTCCGTTCGTTGAAGCGGTACCTTGGCACTCTCGGCATGACGCCAGCGGACTACCGGGCGAAATGGGGTCTGCCTCACAACTATCCGATGGTGGCACCCGGCTATGCGGCGCGCCGGTCGGCGTTGGCGAAAAGCATTGGCTTTGGCCTCCGCAACAAGAAGGCCGGCGTGGAAGCACCCGAACCTGCCGAGGTTCCCGAGAAGCGAAAGGCCGGCCGGCCGAAGAAGGGCGCAGCGTAGCGGGCGGGTGCCCGGCATGCGTCCTGCACCATACCGTCCTACAGCTTTTGATAGAGCCTGACGTTCTTGTGAGACGGGTTAGGAATCGACATGGCGGAACGCTATCGGTTCGGGATCGAAGAGGAGTTCTTCCTGGCCGACGCCGCGACGCGGGGTACGCCGGTCGAGAAATTGCAGGCCTTCCATCGCGCCGCCAAGACAAGCCTGCCTGTGGCCGAGCGCGAGTTGCTGCAGATCCAGGTCGAGACCGCCTCGGCCCCGACCGACGACATGGCCGAAGCCCGCGATGCCCTGGCGGGCTTCCGGGCCGGTCTAGGCGCCGTGGCGCGGGACCATGGCCTCCTCCTGTTCGCCGCCGGCACTCACCCGGCCGCCCGCTGGGCACGGCAGCGCCGAACCGACAAGGAGCGTTACGCCGCGATCATGCGCGAGGCCCAGATGGTCGAGGCGCGCAATATGGTCTGCGGCATGCACGTCCATGTCGAGGTCCCGGATCCCGCGGCCCGTGTCGACCTGATGAACCGCTTCCTGCCCTTCACGCCGCTGCTCCTGGCGCTCTCCGCTTCCTCGCCCTTCTGGCAGGGACGCGACACAGGGCTGGCGACCTACCGGCTCGCCGTCTGGGGCGAGCTGCCCCGCACCGGCCTGCCCGACCTCTTCGCCAACGCCGGAGACTTCGATCGTTACCTGACCACGCTGGTGCGGGCCGGAATGATCCCCGACGCAAGCTTTCTGTGGTGGACGCTTCGCCCTTCGATCCATTATCCGACCCTCGAGCTCCGCGTGGCCGACAGCTGCACCCGGCTCGCCGACGTCATGACGGTGGCGGCACTCTATCAATGCCTCGTCAGGCTCCTGGTACGCCGGCCGGAGCTCCACCGTGGGCTCACCGGCGCCTCGCGCGGGGTGGCGGCCGAGAAAACCGCTGATCACGGTCGCCCAGGCCGTCGCTATCGAGCAAGCCTTCGGCAGGGTCGGGGTCGAATTCACCCCTGATGGTCCGCGACTTCGGAAGAAATGATCTTGATGCGCGCTTCACCGCCCTCCAAAGCCAAACTTGATGTGACGACCGATCTCGACAAGCCGGCAGTGCCTCGAGGACGACCCAAGAGCAAGCGTACTCCTGAACTCGAGATCGCTTTGGGCGTTCGCATTCGCGCCGCCCGTGTTTCAGCTGGCTTGAGCCAGACCGACCTGGGCGCCGCCGTAGGGATCAGCTTTCAGCAGGTGCAGAAGTACGAGAAGGGGAGCGACCGGGTCGCGGCCAGCACACTGCAGGTGCTGGCGACCGTCTTGGGTGTTAACCCGGGGTCATTCTACGATGACGCTCCGATCCCTACCGGCAGCATTCCGGCGATCAAGGCCGCGTTTGAAGCGGCTGGGGGCCTTCATCAAATCCGTGATCCCCTTGTCCGAAGGCAGCTTTTGGCGCTCATCAAGACGCTCGCCGAAAGGGAGCGTGGTGCAGAGAATGGATCCGGAACCGAGCATCCTCTCAGCACCAACGACGAGCCGCGCTGATCATGGGCCGCTCTCAGGTCTACGATTGATCTGCGACCCGACCCATCGTCGCCGGGCCTGTCGCAAACTCTCGAGCAGGTTGCAGATCGGGTCTGAACGACCCTGGTTTTACGCTTTGTTAACCTCTGAAAATCCGAAGCAGAGCCGGAGCATTCGGTTCTGCTCGACGACGGTCCACGGGCCGGCGAAGCCGAAGCCCTTGCGCATCCACAGCATGGCCTCGAACCCCTGGATGGACCGCCGCGCCGTGTTGAAGCTCTGGAAGCCGCCCACGCGCGGCATGTTCTTCTTCAGCCGGAAGTGGTCGCTCTCGATCCCCTGCTGGAGGTGCTTCGTGACGTGGTGGACGGGATCGCGCGCCAGCCGGCCCTCCTTGCGAGCTGCCGCGAGGGCGCCCGGGTAGGTGCCGGCCCCGTCCGTGCCGATCCGGTCGGGCGACAACAGGGGGCCGTCTTTCAGCATCTTGCGGAAGAACCGCTTGGCGGCGTCGAGGTCGCGCCGGGCGGTGAGGAGGAAGTCGACCGCCTCGCCGTGCTCGTCGATGGCGCGATACAGGTAGCGTCACTCGCCCCGGATGCGGATGTAGGTCTCGTCGACGCGCACCGACCCGCAGTGGGGCTTGCGGAACGGGCGCAGCCGGCGCTCGACCAGCGGCGTGTAGGCCAGGACCCAGCGGTTCACGGTGCTGTGGTCGACCCCAGGCCGCGCTCGAGCAGCAGTTCCTCGATGTCGCGGTAGCTCAGCGGATAGCGCAGGTACCACGACACCGCCTGCACGATCAGCCCTGCCTCGAAGTGGCGGCCTGCGAAATCGTCCTTCGACCGGCTCTTCAGCTTGGCGGCGATGGCGGACAGGATCATGGGGGGACCTCCGAGCGGGAGGCGCCAAAGTCGGTCGGCGTGGCTAACGAAATCTTACTGCCGGAAGTTTGCGACAGGCCCGTATTGACTACCACGACGTGGACATTCGTGGCGTGCGGGTCTGCGCTAATTTGGCCGATGCTGACGTGCAACGGATCTCCCGCTAGCTCTGGAATGGGCTGAAGACTGTCTTCCTGAGTGGTCCCACTCGGATGGTCGTCGTTTAGGAGACTGCTTCTCGCAACAACCGGAGATGGGAGCGAAGCCACGACAGCCGGAGGTGCACTTCTGGTGCGGGATCGGTCTGCACCTGATTGTTCGGACTGTCGGCGGCTTCGCCGCTCGTTGGAGCATTCGCAATCGTAGCCGTGTTCACTGACGGCTTGGCGGCATTGTCGGCCGGAGCTGATGATTGGATCGGCGGAAGCACTGCTGGCAAAGGCACTAGGGCAGAGACGGGAGCAGGCCCTATGTCCGATTGCTTTTTCGTCAGCTTGGCGATTTCCGGCGCGGCCGGTAGATCACGAGCAGGCAGTAAGATTCGAGCGATCGGCGCGGACGGCCTCATGTTAGAGTCTGTCCGAGAAGTCATGCTGCACAACCTATGCGGCGTAGCAGCATCATGACGGAAGCGGCGTAGAGGAAGGCCTTGGCGGATGCGATTGTGGCCTCCGGATCCTTCCAAAGCCTCCTGTTGCGGCTGATCCAGGCGAAGAAGCGCTCCACCACCCATCGACGTGGGTGGACCACGAAGCCGACCTGTGCGGGCGGCTTGCGGACGATCTCGACGGCGATGAGGGTGGCACCCGCTGGCCTGTCGCCGGCATAGCCTGCGTCAGCGAAGGCCTTGACGATGAACGGGTGGGAGCGGCGCGACTGCTTGAGCACCGGCACGGCTCCGTCGCGATCTTGGATGTTGGCTGGTTGCGGGTCGAGGACCAGAGCGCGGCCGTCCGTGTCCACCAGGGCCTGACGCTTGCGCCCCTTCACCTTCTTGCCCGCGTCGTAGCCCCGCGGACCGCCGCTTTCCGTCGTCTTGACGCTTTGGCTGTCCAGGACCGCGGCGCTCGGGGAGGCTTCCCGCCCGGCCTGCTCGCGATCCAGCATGACGAGGTGGTGGTTGATCCCGGCGAACAGGCCGCTGTCGCGCCACGCGCTGAAGTAGCCATAGACCGTGCTCTTCGGAGGCAGGTCCTTGGGCAGAAGACGCCACGCGATGCCGCCGCGTATGACGTAGAAGATGCCGTTCACGATCTCTCGAATCGACCACAGCCGGGGTCGGCCGAGCCGGCAGGCCGGAGGGAGAAGTGGCTCGATGACGCTCCACTCGGCATCGGTCAGATCGGTTGAGTATCGAAGGTCGTCGCGGCTATGCTGCAGGCGAGTGGTCGGGGTCCACATGACGGCTCCAGATTAGGTTTCAGCACCCTCCTGGAATCATCTCGGCCTCGACCACTCAACCCCTTATGCCCTTATCGGACGGACACTTAGCGTCCGAGACGGCTGCAACTTTGATGTCCTTGTGAAGCTGCTCTGGGGATCTTGGTGGTCGAGGAGCGTCGGCGACTACTGCGAGCAGATCGCTTGCGATCTCGGGCCGAGAAATTGGTAGAGGCACGTTCGCCTGAACGTCCTGGGATGTAGATTGGGTGTGCTTCGCTGCCTTTACATTCTTAGAAATTTCTGGAGCAGGATCCTCGTCGACTGGAACAGGTCGCTTGGTCTTAACCGGTTCAAAATTAGACCGATGAAACTTCAGGCTCCGCTTGGACGCAATTGGTCCATCGTGACGGATAAATCTATGACCTTTGGTCTTTCCTCCGCGGAGATTGACCCTGTCTTGTCTTTGAAATTGCTATAACCTAGCCAGGCTTGGCACGCGTCATTACAGGGTTGACCTTGTATTTCAACTTCATCGGCGCTCGCGCCTGTTCCGACACTTACAAGCACCATCAAGGGCGATAACCAGATTACAACCCTTCGCATGTCTGCATGCCCCGGCATGGCGTCTCTCCTCTCGTTATGTTAACCTTGATTTGGTTCACGATCGAGAAAAGTCGAGTCTCATTGCAAGCTGCTGGCCCTGTAAGGCTCTCTCCGGTAGGTCCGTCCGCGATTCAGTTTTAGCGCGTGATGGCGCGGGCGGTTGACGTCACCAAGGCCAAGGTCATAGTCCCCGGTATGAGCAACGATCCCCTCACGACGAACGACCCTGCCTCCGAGCCCGCCGATGCCGAAGTCGAGCATCGTGCCATGCAGCTCGCCAAGGCCGATGGTCTCACATGGGCCGCACCCGTCACGTCAGAACACGGCACTGCAGAGCAGACCGGAGTTGCGACGAACGAAGACCGCGAGGGCTACCGCAAGCTCGCTCAGGAGCGCTTGGAAGCCGAGCGTGGGTTGATCGTGGACTAATCAACGCCCGCTTTGAGCGCTCTTGCACTACGGCATCTTGCGGATTTGTGGTTCAGCCCGTATGGCTGAGTACTAGGCCAGGACGACTAAAATCACGATAACCAGCGCCATGCCGCCGATCAGCACGTAGCGCACCCCAACGCCGGTTTTGCCCGCGCTAGCATCTTGCTTGTCGATCCGGGTTGACGTTCATTGCTGATGGGTTCTGCCCCAGAGTAGCCGGCGCCGAATTCGAGAGATTATGCTTCAAGTGACGTGCGAGCCCGCCACAGTCGCCGCTGAGGAACTGCCTGTCAGTGCTACTGTCTAGGCTGCGCAGGTGCGGGCGCTTGTTCCCGTGACTGAGCACTGTCAGGCTTCAAATTGCTACCTTGCTTCGAGACATCCTTGCTCGGAGCAACTCCAGCGGTGCCCCCGGAGCTTTCGGAGTCCAAGGAATTGGGCTGGCCTCCATTTTTACCGTTGGTCAACTCGGCGCTGTAGGACGGATTAGCGGCGCTGGCGATGAGGATTGAGGCGAAAAGCGCAGTCGCCGCCGATGCGGCACGGGATTTAGTAGACATCGTCGTCCTCCTAACTCGGGCGTCGAAGCTCAACCGAAGCGGTCGCGATACAGGCCGAGGACCTTGTCAATCAGCGCCCCAGGCGATTGTTCAATTAGGAGCCGTAGCTGCGTTGGCCGGCCATGACTCGGACCGCGATCTGACGCCTCCGGGAGAGGGGACGCTTCCACCTGCCTTCAACATGCCGCGCTGACGTGAGACGTAAGTGTCATGCTTTACACGATCTCGACGTTCTACACCGATGCGAATGGCCGGCGTCATCCTTGGGCGAAGCCTTTCGCTGTCGCGGAAACTGAGATGGGCGACCATCGTGAAACGGCTCCCTCATCGCGTCCTTGCTCGACGAAGGTCATCCGGACGTGCCGCACTCCATCAGTCTGGAGATGCATGACCCGACCGGCGAAATTGTTTTTGCCTACCTACGGCCAGCCGGGGGTGAGGGATGAACCACGGATCTTAATCGCCTGGGAAACTACTGCGTGCCGGGTGGTGCAGAAAGTTCGGACTACCTTGAGGCTCAGTCGTTTGCTAGCGGCGATGGAGAGGTGATCTAGCGTTTCACCCCGAAGATTTACGGAGACGCAACATCACTGACTCCAGTTGATCCCGCATGGATGCCACAGAGTTCTGGCTATCAACAGGAGCGGTAGAGGAAGGCGAAACTGCCATGTCATCATCTACAGGCACTGTCTTCTCGGGCTGTACGTTGTATGGCCACTCGGGCTCTGCAGTGACATGCTTTCCACCGCACAGACCACATGTCCAAAATCCCTCAGGGGGAGGAAAGGGCGTATCGTCCGGTAGCCCGAGGTAATCCCACGACATCGCGTGAACCGCATTGCAATCCTTGCAACAGAGGCGAGCCCCCTCGACACCGTTGACGATGCGAAGGAACTCGATGGTGACTGGCGGCAGCTGCTCGACTTTGGGGGCTTCCATAAGACCTCGACGTAGCCATGCCCGGCGGTCGCCGAGAGCAGGATGACCACGGCCCCGCAAATCGCTTTGGAGGACCATTGCGGGGCCGTGGCGGCACAGGTGTTGCGGATCTGTGCCAAGCGCAATTTGAGCACCGGGTTGCAGCACGTGCAAGGGCAGTTAACCATTCTATTCGATCGAATCTCCTGCTCTCAGCGCGCGGATATGAACGCAAATGGCGATCGGTTGCCTAACTCCTTCAGATGGATGCGATTTCCCATATTGCCGCAGATGCCCCTCGGCTTTCCTGAACTTGGAAGCCCGCGCGCACGATAGCCCATCGCCACAAGATCACGAAGGATCGATGCACGGTTTGCTCCCATTCGGAGCGACTTCGCCAGCGGGCTCCACGTCTGCAGTCTCACCACCACCACCGCATGACCGGGGCGGCGCGTCAACTTCATGTTCGAGGTGGCGGGCTCGGTCGACCCCACCGTGTCGGGGTCCAACCCCAAGACCAAGACCGGAGCCGCGCGGTAAGCTTTGGCCGCTGAGAAAGGCTTAGCGGGTCGGCCAGTTCGTGATTCACTCTGCTGAGATCAGCGTGGGAGTTTCAGGTGCGCGGACAGGAAAGCCGGAGCGGATCGCTGTTTTCCTACGTGGATCTTGAGCAGCGCGTCCGCTCGGATCATCCACTGCGAACGATCCGGACTTTGGTGAACGAGGCGCTGGCGTCGCTCGACGGGCGCTTCGGCGATATTTACTCGGAGATCGGTCGCCCCTCGGTTCCGCCCGAGCAGCTTCTGCGGGCGATGCTGTTGCAGGCCTTCTACTCGGTCCGCTCCGAACGTCAGCTGATGGAGCAACTCGACTTCAATCTGCTGTTCCGCTGGTTCGTCGGCCTGGGCGTCGACGATGCCGTGTGGGACCCGTCGGCCTTTTCCAAGAACCGCGACCGCCTGCTCGACGGCAGCGTGGCGGCTGCCTTTCTGAGCGCCGTGCTGGCCATCCCGCGGGTGAAACGGCTGCTGTCGCAGGACCATTTCAGCGTCGACGGCACCCTGATCCAGGCCTGGGCGGAGCGCGGCCAGGGGCCACGCCGAGCGAAGCTCGGTGGGGTGGCAAGCGGAGGGGTCGATGAAGAGCTTCCGGCCCAAGGACAAGGGCACGCCGCCGTCCACTCCCGAGCCGCCCGCGGGCGCCGCGGGCGTCCGCAACGCCGAGGTGGATTTCCACGGCCAGCGCCTGTCCAACGACACGCACCGGAGCATCACGGATCCCGAGGCGCGGCTCTACCGCAAGGGTCGGGGCCGGGAAGCCAAGCTCAGCTTCATGGGGCACGCCCTCATGGAGAACCGCCACGGGCTCATCGTGGACGGCTGCGTCACCGAGGCCAACGGCCACGCCGAGCGCACCGCGGCGCTGGCCATGATCGAGAAACGGGCCGACCGACCCCACCGCATCACGCTCGGAGCCGATAAAGGCTATGACGCCGAGGACTTCGTGAACGAACTGCGGTTCATGAACGTGACGCCGCACATCGCCCGCAACACCAGGGGGCGATGCTCCGCCCTGGACGGGCGCACGACCCGTCATCCCGGCTATGCGGTGAGCCAGCGCATCCGCAAGCGGATCGAGGAGGGGTTCGGCTGGGGCAAGGAGTTCAGGCTCTTGCGCCGCATCCGGATGCGGGGCCGCGAGCGCGTCGACATTGCCTTTTCCATCTCGGCTGCGGCCTGCAATCTCGTCCGCCTCCCGAAGCTGCTCAGTTCACCGGTGGTGGCGTGACGTGCGCGTGGAAGGGGCAGCTCTCCCGACCCGACGGGGCTGCTGCCCGTCTCGGAGGGAGGGACGTCAACGGCCAGAAGCCCGACCCTTACGCTTTCTCGCCGGCCGACAACCAAAAACGCCGCGGAATGAAGCTGATAGGCTGAACGTCGAACCTTTTTCAGCGACCTGTTAAACAGCCGAGGACGGCGATCTCGTGTCGCTGTAGCGGATGGAGGCGCCCAACGGAGAAAGCGCCCAGGCCGCTGCCGCCAAGCATGCCGATGCGATCGCATTCAGCCGGATAAGCAACTCGAACACAGGCAGATTCGGCTATGCATCTGTTCTCTAGCAACACGCGATCAGGTTATAGCACCTGATCGCGTGAAGATGTTTATTTACGCAATAAATTAGAGCTGACGGCGCGAGCCGAAGCGAGCGACGACAGTCCTAGCCGCCGGTGGCCTGTAGCAGATCACCGAAGCCAGGACCCCCGTTGGCCCCATTCGGGAAGAACAAGCCGCTCGACGCATTGACGCTGCCATACACGATGTTCAGCACTTGGCGTGGTGAACGGGCAAAGGCTAGTGCGTTTGCATCCGTGGGGGTGATGTTGGCCGGCGTCGGGAAACCTCCGTTCATGGTACTCTGGTCACCACCGATCCCTTGGTCGTCTTTAGTACCCGACAGGGTGGCGCGCAGTGAAGATATAAACGCGGTGGCATTCAGGTTGAACTGGTTCTGCTGAGAATAGAGGAGCGTCCTGATCGTGGCAGCGTGATAGGCTTCCACCGCCAGGATGCTCGCGGCAGCTCCGAGGTAGGTCTTGTTCGTGATGAATGGTGCCGCACCATTGTAGGCCGTGGTGCCGACGTCCTCAAAGATGTAGGCGGCGATCAAAAAGCTCATATCGTCGGCATAGGGGTTGAAGGTCGACGGCAGAGCCGCAGCGGCAGCCAGCGCCTTGAAGGACGCATCGAGAGAGATCGCAGGTTGCGCTACCGCTTTGGCACCGAGCGCAGTCCGCAAGAAGATGACATGGTTCTTTTCGTCATTGGCGATCTCGCTGGCAATCTGCTGAATGACAGGGTTCTGGAATGGAACCTTGGTACCGCCAGTGACGCCGCCTCGCTGTCCGATGCCACCCGTCAAAGCAGCGCCGAGACCGACGCCGTTGACCGCACGCTGATAGAATTGCGCTTCGAGATACTCGAGATTGAGGGCGAAGTTCAGGATCGCCACGTCGTAATCGGCAGGCGCGGCGGCCTGCGCGTTTGCTTCGCTGGAGGTTACAGCCGCCAGTGCGGCGAGTGCCGTGCCCATGCCGGCAGTCCTGAGGAAGGCGCGTCGGCCGGCTTCGAGATCGATCGTCGGCGTGGCGACGGCCGCTTGGAGGTCCTTGTTGTCAGACATCAAACCCTATCTCCATGGTGCTTCGGTCCGATGGCGTAGAGAGGCGCGCCGTCGATAAGTTCCCGTGCCCCAAAAAGGCTAGCAGCCGCAAAAGTCCTGACAAGGAGCGGCTCGAAACATGTTGAAATTCTACGCCGAATCGGCTGGCCAGTGTTGGATTTACAACATATGGAGCCTTAGAGTGAGTAGTTGCCTCTACGGCCTGAAGCACGAGGTTCAAGCTACTTCGCGTCCAGGCCCACAAAGCCAAGGGCGCCCGCCTCGTCGGCCAGCCTACGGAGGGCTATGGCTTCGTTGACGAGGCGCGTGCAGCGGCTAAGGGAATGGCCGCTTGGCAGGCCGGCATCGTCGTGTTCCGACAGGACGTCAGTGATGACGGAATCCAGCGCGGGCGTCCCGCGGTGCTCGCCGTCCATGGGACGGTGCCGGGCGAGTGACTGGCGGCGGAAAAGGTGGTGGCTTGAATGCGGCTGCTGGCATTCCCGGTTGAAGGGCATGCCGAGATCCTGCCGCCCGCGCCGATCGCCACGCCCGACCCCGCATCTGCATCCGCATGCTAACGGAGGCGCCCCACGTCTTCGGTATCCAACCCGCGCGCGAGCTGTGATTCGCGCTCGGCCTGACCCGCACCCCCGCCATGGTGGCCCCGCCGCGTCAGGGCGATCTATTTACCTACAGAAGAGAGGCATGAGCATAGTGGACAAGAGCGACATCGAAGAAGACGTGAAGACCGGTAATCTCACCGGCATCGAGAACGCATTCCGCGCTTTGGTGAACTGGCCCTACGAGGACACGATCAAGGGAGTGGAAACCGTCGAAGGCGCCATGGACCTGCTGGAGGGAGTCGCGACAAGCCTTGCTTGGTTCAGCGACACGCGCGCAATGCCCGGAGATATCGTCGAGGTACTGCGGCAGGAGCGCCGAGGCCGCGGTGCTCAGCTCAGCGGCAGCACCTACAAGGCGGGTGCCAACTTGGTGCTCGAGCACATCGAATGGTGGCGCGCGCTTTTCGCGCGCACCCTGCCAGGGAAGGCATGACCATGTCCCAAGGCCTAAGAGCCCATCCCGGAAGAAGTTGAATCGGATGAGTCAGTTGTGATTCATGGTTGGCGTTGAGTCGGAGGACGCCGCATGTGGAAGCCGGACCATCGTCGTGCCGCGGATCGGCGTGGCCTTCGCTATCCGAGTGACCTGACCGATGCCGAGTGGGCGCTGGTGTCACCGTTGATCGCCCCCGGCAAGCGCGGTGGACGTCCGCGCACGGTGGATGTGCGCGAGGTGCTCAATGCCATCTTCTACGTGCTGTCGACGGGGTGTCAGTGGAGTGCGCTGCCCTCCGATCTGCCGCCGCGCAGCACGGTGTGGGCTTACCGGCTTACCTGGACTTGTGGGACTGGGACGGCACCATCCGGCGCATCCACGACGCGCTCTACGTCCAAAGCCGGGAGG
>JBPBQY010000033.1:0-51748 GCA_050920985.1 Janthinobacterium lividum
GTAGGTGGTCAGGCCGACGGCGGTCGGGATGGACTCCATGGGGCTGAAATCCCCGAGGGACCATGCGTTGCCCACCATGCCGGTCATGCAGACGAGGCCGGGCGAGCGGGCACAGCGCAGCGAATCGTTCAGCGTCGTGGCGCCGACGAGTTCGAGCACCTTGTCGAAGCCGTCCGGACGCGTCCGACGCACCGCCTCGGCGATGGCCCCATCGTCGACGAAGACCGTCTCGGCCCCGTTGGCGCGCAGCAGGTCGGCGCTGGCGGGATTGCGGGTGGTGGCCGCCACGGTGGCGCCGTGCGCCCTGGCGATGGCGGCAGCGGCGAGGCCGACCGATGTCGTGCCGCCGCGCACCAATAGGCTCTCGCCTGGTGCCAAGCGCAGCGCCGTGAAGAGCGAACCCCAGGCGGTCTGCAGCATCTCCGGGGCGGCGCCGAGCACGTCCCAGGGCAGATCCGTGCGAAGCGCCTGCACCTGGCCGGCCGGCACGCAGGTATATTCGGCGTAGCTGCCGTCGAACTGCCGCCCCATGCCGCCCATGGCGGTCGCCACCGTGACCCCTTCCGGGAATTCGCCGCCCGGCGCCGCCGCGACGGTGCCGACCGCCTCGATGCCGAGGATGCGCGGGAAGGGCACGCCGGGCGAGAGCCCTTGGCGAGTGAACATCTCCGAGCGGTTCAGCCCGAAGGCTCGGACGCGGATCAGAACCTCGCCGGGGTTCGGGACGGGGACCGGCCGGCTCTCGAGCGTCAGCACCTCCGGTCCGCCGGCCTCGTGGATCACGGCAGCCTTCATCATGGTCATGCGGAGGCTCCCGGATCAGCCCTCGCCCTGAACGGGATCGGTGTTGAAGATGTAGAGCGAGATCTTCCAGGCACCGTCGATCCTGTGCAGGACGAAGACCTCGCGGTTGAGGTCGACCACCTCCTTGCCGCCCTCCATCACGGTGGCGTTTCTGTGGTGGAAGGTCCGCACAACGGCAGTGTCGCCCACCACGTCGATGCCCGCATAACCGAAGACCGTGTTGAACTTGGCGACGCGGAACAGGGCGTCATAGGCGCCCTTTTTCTGGTCGAGGGATGCGAAGGTCGGCTTGTCGTTCCATTCGGCGACGCTGTCCGGTGCGTAGAGCGCCAGGATCCCAGCCGTGTCGCCGGCGTTCAGCAGCCCCTCGTAGCGGTGCACCACATCGTAGGCGGCGTGCTGTCCGGCGCTCACGGCCGGATCGGTCGAGAAAGCAAAGGCCGGCGCGGCGTCGGCGGCGCGGGCGGGCGCAGCCGCACAGGTTAGGGCCGTCGCCAGCAGGGCTGCGCGCAGGGGGGACATCATCGTCATGGGACCGGTCTCCTTGGGATGGGTGAGGGCGCGGGCGCGCGAAGCGGCAGCCATCAAGCGTCCTCCGCCCCGACCGTGACTTCGCCGCCGTCCGGGTCGCTCTCGAAATGCCACACACCGCGCGTGCGGAACGACATGCCGGTCGCGAACGTGTCCTCCATGAACTGCATGTAGGTGAGCTTGCCGTTCGACACCTTGGCCCAGATGGCGAAGGGCGTCGTCACGGTGCGGCCGATCTTGCGCGACGTGTAGGTGAACCGGCCGAAGACGGCGACGTTCTCGCCGGAGCCGAACACGTCCAGCAGTTCGAAGGACTCGACCTTCCAGAAGCGGCCGACCTTGACGAAGGTCTCGACGATCCCTTTTGGCCCATGGCCCGTGCCGCACCAGGGCATCAGCCTCTTCAGTTCGGGATTGTCGTAGTTGAGCGAAACATAGGTTGCGTCCTCCGCCACCAGACGGCTGACCGTATCGAGATCGGTCGGTGCCGCCAGAATAGCACGCACGATGTCGAGGGGATCTGTAGACATGCTCGAAGCCTCGTCGATAAGACACTTGTCTGAAATCCAAGTGCTACGAAGACCTGGAAGTGCGCAGGTGATAGTGCGACGCTGGACGCCTCCCCTCTCCACAAGGGAAAGGGGAGCCGCGCGCTGCGACCTGTCGAAATCTGTGAACCGATAGCCCGCAGGGGAGAGGGGGACCAGGGAGGCCTGGTGGAGGGTGCGGACCGTGTTCAACGGGTCGTGTCCCTGATCCAGAGAGCGGAATCGGCGGATCAGTGCCCGGGCGGATTGGTCGACGAGAAACTGTATCGGGCGATGCGCCATTGCCCGTCGTCGCCCTTGCGCATGACGAAGAGCTCCTGGTTGGCCTCCGTCACGCTCTTGCCGGTGGAGTGATGCAGCGTCGTCCCGGCGGAGTTGGTGCGCACAAAGGCCCAGTCGGGCGCCACGACGACGACCTCGGCGATGTCGAAGCGGACATCGAACGTCATCTCGCGGAAGAACTCGTCGTAAGCCTTCTCCAGCGCAGCCTGCCCGATGCTCGACGGGCTGAACGGCGCCATGCAGATACCATCCGGCGTATAGAGCGGAAGCACCGCACTCGCCTGTCCGCCGTTCAGGGCGGCATTGTAGGCGGCCAGCGTCTGTCGAATCGCGGTCTCGTCCAGCGCCATGCTGCGGGCCTCCATCGGTGGGCTGTGATAGTGGGTGACAGTGCCTACACGGGTTCTGCCAGTGCCGAACCTATCGCATCAGCACAGAGAACAGACATGTAGAGGTTTCGAAAAAGGGTCGAATAGATGCCGCCCTTCGCGTCCGATGACAGGAACCTAGTCGAGTCGGGGCGGTCCAACTAGCCATCTTTCGTGGGAAAACGGTTCTCAAAAATGGGACAGTGATGACGGATCTGAATGCCCTCAAGATTTTCGCGGAGGTCGTCGCGGCCAGGAGCTTCACGGAAGCCGCACGCCGGCTCGCCATGCCGGTCTCGACCGTCAGCCGACGCGTCGCCGATCTCGAGGAGGAACTCGGGGTGCGCCTGCTGGTGCGTTCGACCCGCAGCATCCGCCTGACCGACGCCGGCGCCGAGGTCATCCGGGAAGCCCGCTCCGCCGTCGAGATCGCCGACTCGCTGGATCGCTGGAAGGCGGGCCGTCGCACCGAGGCGCCGGGCGTGCTGCGGTTGTCGGCGCCTCCCAGCATTTCCGACACGCTGCTGGCGCCCCTTGTCGGCGCCTTCCGCCTCGCCTGTCCCGACGTCGAGGTGAAGGTCTTCATCTCCGGGCGGATCGCCAAGGATTTCCCGGACGACATCGACCTCGAGGTGAAGATCGGTCCGCAGCGCCAGCGCGAGCCCGGCCGGCGGAAACTGATCTCCTACCGCCACCAGCTCGTCGCCAGCCCCGATTATCTCCGGGCCGCGACACTGCCGGCGACGCCGCGCGACCTGCTCGATCACCCGCTGCTGGCCTTCGCCTTTCCGGGCATCGAAAGCGCCTGGACATTTACCGAGATCGGCAGCGCCCGGAAGGAGCTGCTGCGCTTCAGGCCCCACCTCGCGATGAGCGACTATGCGGGACTGACCTCGATCATGCTGGCGGGCGGCGGCATCGGCGACCTGCCGCCGGTGGTGCAGCCTGACCTGATGCGCGACGGCCGGCTGGTGGAGATCCTGCCGAGGTGGAAACTGCCCGTTTTCGACCTGTGCCTTGTTCATCCGGCCGACCGGCACCCATCGAAAACCCTGCAGTCCTTCATGGACTTTGCCGGCGACATGGTCCCCAAGCTGTTCCCCGAGCTGCCGAACTGAGTCGGGACCCGTGACGATGGCGATGAATGCGGAGGGCCTGCTCGGCCTCGCGACTTTGGTCCTGTGCGGTGGCGTGGTGACGCCGCTGCTGTTTCCGGGCTGGCTCGTCTGGGCGCGGGCGCTCTGGCGCGTGACGACGCTGGTGGTCCTGACGGTCCTGGTCCAGCGCATCTTCGGGTCGCCGCTGCAGCCGGAGTTCACGGCCGACACCGGGTGGGGGCGGATCTGGCAGCAGGCCGTCGAGGCCGGCTGGTGGGTCGTGGCTGCCCGCAGCGTGGCCGGCGTCGCGCGCCTGTTGCTGCTGCTGCAGAACCGCTCGCGCGAAACGCAGATCCTCTCCGACCTCGTCGGGGCCGCCATCTATCTCGCGACGGCGCTGGCGGTGGTCGATGTCGTCTTCGCGGTCCCGGTGGGAGGACTGATCGCCACCTCGGGCGTCATCGCGGTGGTGATCGGCCTCGCCCTGCAGAGCACGCTGTCCGACGTGTTCTCGGGCATCGCCATCGATATCGAACGGCCCTACCGGGCAGGCGATTTCGTGACGGTCGAGGGCGGCGTCCAGGGGCGCGTCCGCGAGGTGAACTGGCGCTCGACCTTGATCGCGACGGTCAAGGGCGATCTCGCGGTCGTGCCCAACAGCGTCATGGCCAAGGCGCGCCTCGTCAACCACAGCCTTCCCGTGCCGGTGCGCCGCACATCCGTCGAGGTGCGGCTCGACCCGCGCATCATGCCCGATCGCTGCCGGGCCGCGCTCGAGGCGGCGCTGCAGGCCTGCCGGCTGCCCCTGGCCGATCCGGCGCCGGCGATCGCCCAGACCGCGCTGCGCGGCGACGGTGCCACATACGAGATCGCCTTCTCGGTCTCCGGCGGAGAATTTCTCGATCCGGCGCGCACGGAGGTCCTGGGTCAGGTGCAGCGCCACCTGTTCCATGCCGCGATCCCGCTCGCCGTCGAGGGCGTGGCGGACCTCCCGAGCCTGCCGATGCCGACGGCCGCCGACCTGCTGGCCGGATCGGACATGTTCGGCGTGCTGGCCGAGACGGAGCGGACCCTGCTCGCCAAGGCGATGGAGACCCTCTACCTCAACCCGGGCGAGGACCTGTTCGGGCAGGGCGATGCCGCGGAGGCCCTCTACGTCGTCGCCTCCGGCACGGTCGCCATCTTGCGGCGCGACTCCGACGGGACCGAGCGCCATTTTCGCGTGAGCCCCGGGACCACCCTCGGCGCCATCGGCCTCATCACGGGATCGCCCTATGCCGCCGGTGCGACGGCCCTGACGCCGGTGAAAGCCTTCCGCCTGGGCAAGGCGGCCATCACCGCCGCCATCGCCGAAGAGCCGAGCCTGACGGCGGCCCTGGAAGAACTGGCGCGGCGCGGCCAAGCCGCCATGATCGCCGACATCTCCGCCGCCACGGACCCCGGCGAGACGCCTCCCGACCTGTTCCTGTCGCGGATGCGCGGGTTCCTGCAGAGGCTAGCTGTTGGGATCAGCCCGGGAGGGCTGCAGTGAGGTGATGACGGACGCTCTGCGGTTTCTGGGCCCGGAAGTGGAGCGAACCGCTCGTCTTCCGCATGACATTGTCCGCATGCAGACGGGAGCAAAGCCAGGATTTCGAGCCGAAGGGCGACGCCTCTCCTAATCCGGCGATCAGAGTGGAGTCCGCACCGCTCATGACCTCTCTGAACAATGCTGGTTTGGCTGCATGCCTTGATATCTCGATGGCGAAGTCAGCTCGCGCTGGCGAGCAGCTGTATCTTCAGATTTTCTGAATCACATCTTTTCTGAGATTTTGGGTCAGATGTGCCGAAAAACACCGATGTAGATTCTACATCGGCCTGCCCATTAAACCGACATGATGGAAGTTCGCGAATCCAATTCGACGAGTGCGATTTGGGTATACCTACAACGAAGTTACCGCTCCGACCGTCTACGAGCTAAACTGGCAGCTCAGACCGCCCGCAGCTTTTTTCAGCAGCGTCCGATCGTCAGCCGTCTGGTAACGTCGGCGCAGGGTGATGTAGTGGACTATGGTGCCGAACATCGCTTTCGCGCAGCGCCGCGATGCTGCCCGGCAGAATGTCTCAAGGGACGAGGCAAACTTTCGCGACCCGGAGATAGTTGCCGCCGAGGATGCCGTCCACCTCATTGGCCGTGAAACGATTGAGGAGGTGGACTGCCAAGTCGGGCAGGCGCTTGTAGTCCGGAAGCGCACTGGGGCCGACCAGTCCCATCATGTCCGAGCCGAGCCCAACATGGGCTGGACCGACGACGTCAGCCATGCGAGCGATGCCCTCCACCAACGCGGCGAGGTCGGGGAACAGGCTCGCGGGCGGCCAGATCCCGATGACGCCGCCCGTCTCCGCCACGATCCTGGCATGATCCGGGGTGATGCGGCGGGTGAAGGGGCGCGGGCGTGTCGTGAGCGACGTATGCGAGAGGACGAGGGGCTTGCGCGCCACCGCAGCCGCTTGCCGAACGAGGGCCTCGGTCCCGTGCGCCACGTCCACGATGACGCCCAGCGCTTCGCAGCGGCGGATGACCTCGGAGCCGAAGGGGGTGAGGCCGCCATGGACGGGTGGCTCGGTCTGGATGTCGCCGAGCGCGTTGACCCGATAATGCGTGAGCTGGAGGTGGCGCAGGGCGGCGCGCCGATAGGCTTGTTCCAGGGGCGCGAGGAAGCCTTCGAGGAAGTCCGCGCCTTCTGCGGCGACGAGTACCGACGGCGCGGTGGCCCGCGCTTCCGCGAGATCGCCGCTTGTGCGCACGACGCCGAGGCCCTGCGCGCGCAGGAGCGCATGCAGGCGGATGAAGGCCCGCTCGGCATGAGCCGCCAGTTCGCCGGGTGCGGGTTCCCTGAAGGCCTTGATACGGCCATCGGGCGTCACGCGATGGGTCGGGCTGTCCGAGACGATCGCCAGGCAGGCGACGGCTAAGCCGCCGAGGCGCATCGGTTCGGCGAGCGGCGCAAAGGGCGCCTGCCCGTCCTCCGCGCGGACCTGCAGGATGCTGCCGGCATGGCTGTGGCAGTCGATGGTCGGGCGAGCCGCCAGGAAGGCCATGGCATCGGCATGGCCTGTAGCGCTGGACGCATCGGGTGGGATCGCCTGCGCGGCGATCTCGGCAGGCAGGCAGAGAAGCGACGCTGCCGCGAGGAGCCCGCGTCGGGTCAGGCCGAGACGCTGCTCCGGCGTCGGCGTAGCGACGACGGCGGCCTTGTCGAGCCGGTAGCGCCAGCCGCAGGGATCGTCCCGCAGACGGCGGAAGATCCCTCGCAGCAAGACTTCCCGACCATCGAGGGGCACGGGCTCGCTGGCGATCACTTCGATGCAGACCGCGGGATTGCCCGGCAGGCAGCCGCGGCAGCAGAGAGGTTCGGGAATCAGCAGGCAGTAGGGGGCCTCGGCCGCTTCCGATGCCGCGACGGGCCAGCCCGCGATCGTGACGTCGGCACCGTCGTGGCGCTCGGCCGAGCCGTCGAAGAGGGCGGCCCAGGACAGGCGCAAGCCGGAGCCGGAGGTCGAGAGAGGAAGCATCGCTCACAGGATCCGGCTGAGGGTGGGAAGGCGGCGCAGCAGCGCGGCCGTCGTCCAGCTCCCGAGGAGCGCGACCGCGAAGGTGATGGCGCCCTTGGCCGGCGCGCTCGCCGGCGCCGCGAGCAGGGCGTATTGGGTCCAGGTCACGACGGGATAGTGGAGCAGGTAGATGGCGAAGCTGTTCGCCGCGAGGCTGTCCCAGGCGGGCGACCGGCCTCCCCCGAAGCGCAGGAAGAGGGCCGGAAGCGCATAACTGGCCGCGGTGCAGAAGGCTGCCTGCGCCGTGCCGACGAGAACGAGGGCCGGCAAGTGCGGCACCTCCCGCGCCGTCCAGCTCCCCACGGAGATGAAACCCGCGCCCGTGAGCGCGGCCAGCGAAGCCCAAGACCTCCAACGCGACGACAGGGCCTGACCGAAGAGGGCTACGGCGGGCTTTCCGTGACGGCCCAAAACAACACCAGCGGAGAAATAGATCGCGTAGAGGCCGATGCGGCTGCCCTGCACGGCCAGCGGCCCGATGGCAAACCAGCGCGCCGGGCCGATGGCGATCAGCAGGGGCATATAGAGCAGCCAGGAGCCGGAGAGCAGCACCGCGAAGCCGCTGGCCGAGCGCGGCGGGCGATACGGCGACGCGCCGCCCCGGGCGGCGAGGACGAAGAGCAGCGCAGCACCCGCGTCGAATAACAGCAGGACGCCGATGAACCACGGTGGGCCGCTCGGCCAGGGCCCGACCGTGACGGTCCGGATCCAGAACGCCCCGAAACCGGGCTCCCCTCCGGCCTGGACGAACGAGGGATAATAGGCCAGCGGGATGAGCGTCAGCACGGCCACGACGAAGGGCAGGCCGAGGCGCCGGATCCGCGCACAGAGGAACGCTCCCGCGCCCCGGCGCGCCAACCCGTCCCACACGAACAGGCCCGAGAGCAGGAAGAGCAGCGGTATGAAGAAGGCATCATTCAGACGCACCAAGAGATCGAAGACGATCCAGTGCTGCGAGTCCACGATGGGGGCCGTGGAGAGCGGGTAGTGTGCCCGGTCGATACGATCGAATGTGCAATAGGCCAGGATTGCGTGGTGAAAGACGACGAGGCCGATGACAAAGCCTCGCATGTGATCGAGCGACGCCAGCCGGCCGACCCGCCCGGTCGCACGTGCATTGAGAGGCGGAGCATCGGCACATGTGTCTGTCACAGCCGACTCGGAGCCGGAGAAAACATTTCCATTGTATCTGCGGCACCACCATCCTTCAATCACCGAGGTGGCTCTCAAAAAAGCGCAATCTATGATTTGCAAAAGAGAGCTGGATCGTCCGAGGGCGTGAACGAGTCTCCCGGCCGATCAGCTATGGGTGTGCCTCCAGCAGGCGGCAGAAGCCGGGCTCTGGAGCCCGTCTGGTCCGGTTCGCTTTGGGTACACCCAAAAAGAACCGAGGCGAGTAGCGTTGGGCTTGTGAGAAAGCAGCTCGGGATCTTGTTATTGCGCCTGCTGTTTCGGCAGATACCGGACCAGAGGCGCCTGAGCCGCGCAGGCAGTGTTCAAAGGCTGGTCTGGCTTATCAATAAAGGCCGAGACTAAGCCAGCGGCGCACGCGCCGAACGCACGCACGCTGTGGCCCATCCCCATGAACTCGATCCAACGCGCCCGTGGGCCGATCATCGCCGCTACAGCACGGCTGTCGTCGGGCGGGGCGTTAGGATCGAACTGACCGGCGAGCACCAGCACCGGCACCGCCGTGCCGCGCGGCACGAGAGGCGGGGGGCCGAGCGGCGCCCAGCCATCGCAGATGCCTTCAAGCGTCGTGAGGTCGTCTGGCGCAGGAGAGGCCTCGTGGAAGCGGGGCCGGTCGCGACAGTCAACGGCGGCCCGCAGCGACACGCGGCTGCCCGTGCGTGAATCTGTCTCCCCAGCGAAGAGCTGCGCGACCGCGGCCGCTGCAGGGCCTGTATCGCCGTCGCGGGTCGCGGCGATCAGCCGGGGTAGGCCCGGGGTAGAAGTTCGGATAGTACGTCAACCGATCGACCACGAAGGAGAACAGCGCCGGCGTCAGCGGCGCGCGGTCGCTTGGCTGGTCCATGCCGTGCGGGACCACGATATCGATTGGCGCGGTAGCTAGCCGAGCCAAGGCACCCCGATAATCCTCGGTCAGGTCGGGATACATACTTCCGCAGCCTTCCGTGGTCGCGCATGCGGCGAGGAAGGCGTCTCGCGCGCGGGCAGCCGTCTGCGACAAACGCGGCAGGATCGGGTCCGGGGGATAGACTGAGTCGAGCACCGCTGCCCGCACAGGCTCGGGATGGAGCGCGAGCAGCGTCATCGCCACCGTGGTGCCGTAGGACACGCCGAAGACGTTCCAGCGCGCGATGCCCAGAGCCCGGCGAACCATCTCGAAGTCCTCGACCGTGACGGTCGTGCCGAAGTCGGTGAGGTCGATGCCGCGGGTCAGGATCTCGGTGCGACAGGCCAGGAAGAGTTCGCGCCGCCGGGCACGGCCAGCCGGGTCGAAGGCGGCAGAGGCGGCCACGAGCGCGCGGTCGAACGAGGGGCAGAGCGCCGGCTCGGACGCACCCGTGCCGCGTTGGTCGACCAGGATCTGGTCGCGGTCCGGCGCGAGCGGGTGGCGGGCCTGTGCCTCGGCATAGACCGTCAGGGGCCCACCAGGTCCGCCGCTGATATACAGGTCAGGCTCGGGCGCGGCGGGCTGCACCGCGCTCGCGATCACAGTGACTGCCAGCCGGAACGTGCCGCGGTCGGGGTTCGCATAGTCGCGTGGTACCACGACTGCCCCACACCGCACGCGCGGCGCGAGATCCTTAGGAACGCTGCGCGGATCGCACCGTCCTGCTGTGAAGGTCGGCGATGGGCCGTTATCAGCGCGAGCCGCTGCAAGGGGAATGGCAGCGAGCAGAGAGCCCGCGACCATGCTGAACACGGTGGATCTCATTATGATATCGTGCCTTCGAGTCCATCGAGCTCGATTTCCTGTAGCGCCTTGATACATGCCAGGCGAAGTCACTCAGCTCCACGATAGTTCGCTTAGGGTACATCCATAACGAACTGGTGGGCCAGAGGAGCCCGACGTCGAATGATGAGGATGTAGAGCGATGCCCCACATCCGCTCTTTCGCTCCCTCGCCCGAAAGCAGCCGGACCGCTGTCCACCCTCACCGGACCTTTCTGACGCCTGCTGTGGAGGATAGCCGATCTGGCGCACCTACGCTGATTGCGATGAGCTCTCATGGCCTGCCACTGCAGCTGCAGAGGTCCCGTCGCCCTGATATGCGCCTGCATGGCGCGTGCGGCACCGTCGGCATCCCCCGCAGCCAGTCGCGCCGCGATGGCGCGGCGTTCGGCCAGGGTCTCGCCGAGCCGATCGAGGCGGACCATCGGGAGGCGCTGGCTTTCCACCATCATGTCGCGCATGGGTCCGACCATGCCGATCAGAACCGGGTTGGCGGCCAACTCCACCACGAGATCGTGGAATCCCGCGTCCGCCGCCGCCATGGCGGGCACGTCTCCGCGCTTCAGCGCCGCCGCCATGGCACCGACCGAGGCCCCGAGCCGCGCAGCACCGGTCCGGTCGATCCGCGGCGCGGCGGGCCGTATAGCCTTCCGCTCCCCAGCGGGCCTCGTAGCCCCCCGCGGGCTGCAGCGGTCGCACGGTGCCGTGTTCGAGTCGGGAGGAGTCGAAGGGACACTGGTCACCTTAGGGTCTGCTCAAAGTGAGCTGATGCGGAATGCGGTAGCCTGCGGCTCTCGGCAGGCTGGCTGATTCGTTCGGGGAGCGAGTGACGGGCAGAAGATCACGAAAGGCGGTGGCCCCATTGCGGCGGGGAGCGAGGGCGGAGAAACGATGCGGGAGATCGGCAATATTCAGGTGTTGCGGGGCGTTGCGGCCCTCAGCGTCGTCATGTTCCACGCCCAGCAGGAACTGACGTTCCGCCACCTTCCCCTACCGCTTCCGGACTTGTTCGTCGGAGCCGCTGGGGTGGACGTGTTCTTTGCCGTATCGGGCTTCATCATCCTCTATGCCTCAGCACCCTTGTTTGGCAATACGGCAGCTGTCGTTTCCTTCGCCCGGCGGCGCACGGCGCGAATTGTTCCATTATATTGGTTGGCCCTGGCCATCTGTGCGACCTATACAGTCGCTTACGATTTGCCGCCTCATGATCGTCACGCGATCGAGCGATCGCTGGCCACGTCCATGTTGTTCTTTCCAGCCCATGGCAATGCGCCGCTGCTGACGACAGGGTGGACGTTGAACTTCGAGATGATGTTCTACACGTTATTCGCGTTCGCGTTGCCATTCGGGCGCCGCCGCGCGGTGGCGGTGCTATCAGCGGTGCTCGTTGCTTACGGTCTCGCGGGCGTGTTCGATTGCCTGCCCGAATGGGGCTCGGCCCTGTCGGGTTCGATCCTCTTCGAGTTCGTGATGGGGCTGTGGATTGCCGAGGCCCGCCTGTCGGGCTTACGGCTACCGGGCTGGGGTGCGGCGGTGCTGGCCGGGGGCGGCGCCCTTGGCCTCGCGGCGACTGTGCCGTTCGACCCCGATTCATGGTGGGTTATGGCGCGGGATCGTCTGGGGCGTGCCAGCCGCTGCGCTCGTGGCCGGGGCCGTCTTGGCTGCTCCCGAGGGGCGAGGCGGGCCAGTGCGCCGCGCCTTCGAGCGCCTCGAAGACACATCCTATGCTCTCTACATCATGCACTATACGCTTTTCGCCTTCCTGTCGCGCATGGTGCTGCCGGGGTTCCCGCCTGGGCGATTCGGGGCCATGGCCTTCTTCGCCCTGCTGGTGTCGGCGGCGATCGCGGCGGGCTGGCTGACCCATGTCGCGGTCGAGCGGCCATTGTACCGGTGGATGACGGGCCGCCGGCTTCGTTCCGTGCCGACCGTCCCGATCCCCCAGGCGGGTTAGGTCTCCCGGTGGCCTATGCGCCGCCGATCGAACGGCGGTTTCTGGAACAGCTACGAGAACCGAACCAGCATCAATCGATCGCCACACCATAGCGGTCCGCCGTCGCCCTGATGTGCACCTGCATGGCGCGCTCCGCACCATCGGCATCGCCGGCGGAGAGGCGGGCCGCGATGGCGCGGTGTTCGGCCAGTGTCTCTCCGAGCCGATCGAGGCGCGCCATGGGCAGGCGCTGGCTTTCCACCATCATGTCGCGCATGGGTCCGACCATGCCGATCAGCACCGGGTTGGCGGCCAATTCCACTACGAGGTCGTGGAAGCCCGCGTCGGCCGCCGCCATGGCGGGCACGTCGCCGCGCTTCAGGGCCGCCGCCATGGCGTCGACCGAGGCCTCGAGCCTCCCGGCACCCGTCCGGTCGATCCGCGCCGCGGCGAGGCGGGCCGCATAGCCCTCCAAACCCCAGCGCGCCTCGTAGACGTCGCGCGGGCTGCAGCGGTCGGCGAAGCGCCAGGGCGGGGCGCGCAGCGCGGGGGGCGCCACATAGACGCCGCTGCCGACCCGCACCACCACGAGCCCCATGGTCTCGAGCGACGAGATGGCCTCGCGCAGGCTGGGGCGGCTGACGCCGAGCCGCACCGCGAGATCGCGCTGCGACGGCAGGCGATCGCCGGCCGCGAGCCCGCCCTGCAGAATCAAGGCCTGCAGCCGGTCCGCGACGCCGCGCGACACCGGCATGCGCTCGCCAGGCTCGGGTCCGGCGAGGGGTGTCCAGTTCACCGGCGAGGACCCCGAAACCCACCACCTGCCGTCGTATCGGGCGCTCCGCCCAAAATTGCTGCGTCCCTGCCCATCATCGTTGCGGCCTCGAAGCCCCTCATGGCTTGCCCCCGGACACGATCCCATGCACCTTGCGATCGGTCAAACCGGTCAGGCCGATTTCGCGAGATCGTCGCGAGCCGCCCACCGCTCTGGAGATTGCCCATGCGCTTCGCTCCCGGTTCCGTCACGCGCCGCCTCGCCCTCACGCTCGCCCTCGGCACCGCCAGTCTGGCACTCGGCCTTCCCGCCCAGGCGGCCGGCACCCTGAAGGTCGGCGCCAATATCGGAAACCTGCCCTGGGAGTTCCAGGACGCCAAGGGCGAGACGGTCGGCTTCGAGATCGACCTCATGAAGGAAGTGGGCAAGCGCCTCGGCGACGATGTCAGCTTCGTCAACATTCCCTTCACGGGCCTCTTCGCCGCCGTGCAGTCGGGTCAGATCGATGCCGCCGTCTCCTCCATCACCATCACGCCGAAGCGGCTCGGCAGCGTCTCCTTCGCCCAGCCCTATTACGACAGCGACCAGTCCCTGACCGTCATGGCCAAGTCCGGTATCGCCGGCCTCAAGGGCCTCGCCGGCAAGCCGGTGGGCGTCGATACGGGATCGACGGGCGACATCTACGCGACCCAGCACCAGGCCGAGGACAAGATCAGCGACATCCGCCGTTACGAGGGGCTGGCGCCCGCCATGCTCGACCTCGCGGCCGGCCGCATCGACGGCTACATCAGCGACATTCCGGCCCTGCAATATTACGTCAAGGACAAGCCGGTCTATAAGGTGGTGGAGCGCATTCCCACCGGCGAGAAATACTCGGTGATGTTCGCCAAGGACAGCCCGCTGGTCGGCAAGGTCGATGCCGTTCTGACCACGCTGAAACAGGAAGGCTTCGTCGCCAAACTGCACGAAAAGTGGTTCGGCGTCGCCCCAGAGGCCACCACCAGCAGCGTGATGAAGGCCGAGATCCCGAAGCCCTGATGCGCGGCTGAGGGTCCCGCGTGTCGATCTTCGACACTTTCCTGAACTGGGGCGTGTTCTGGGACGCGCTGCCGATGCTCCTCACCGGGCTCTGGATCACGGTGGGGCTCGGTGCCGCCGCCGTGGCCCTGGGCCTCTGCGGCGGCCTGCCGCTCGTGCTGATGCGGCTCTACGGGGTCGCGCCGGCGCGGCTCCTCGCCGTCGCCTATATCGACGTGTTCCGCGCCATTCCGGTGCTGGTGCTGCTCATCGTCATCTATTACGCGCTGCCCTTCGTGGGGCTGCGCCTGTCTCCTTTCGCCTCGGCGACCGCGGCGCTGAGCCTCGTCTCGGCCGCCTACTCGGCCGAAATCCTGCGGGCCGGCATCGAGGCGGTGCCGAGCGGGCAGGTCGAGGCCGCGCGTGCCGTCGGCATGGGGCCAATCCGCCGCATGGTGCGCATCGTGCTGCCCCAGGCGGTGCGGCTCGTCATCCCGCCGCTGACCTCGAATGCCATCAACGTGTTCAAGGACACCGCCCTGGCCTCGGTCGTCGCCATGCCGGATCTCCTGAAACAGGCGACCCAGGCCCAGGCCCTCGCCGCCAACCCGACACCGCTGATCGGCGCCGCCGTCATCTATGTCGCGCTTCTCCTGCCCTGTGTGCGCTTCGTCGGTCTCTACGAGAGCCGGCTCAGGCGGCGCGCCCGATGAGCGCCTCCGCAGAACCGTCCCGCCTGCTGCTCCGCCCGGTGCCGCTCACGGACGAAGCCTTCGCGCCCTTCGGAACCGTGTTGGCCCACGATGCCGGCACGGCCCGCTCCGTCAACGCCGGCACAGCTTGGCGCACCGACGTTGGCGGACTCGAGGAGCGGGACGGCGAAGGCGTCATGGCGATCTACAGGCTCGATCCGCAGGTGCTGCCGCTCGCCGTCGACCTGTTCGAGCGCCACCCGCGTTCGGAGCAGACCTTCGCGGCCCTCTCGGTCGAGCGCTTCCTCGTCGTGGTGGCGCCCTCCGGCCCGGATGGGTTGCCCGACCCGGCCGGGGTCCGCGCCTTCCTCGGCCGGCGCGGCGCGGCCTTGCGCTACGCCCGCGGGCAATGGCATGCCCCGATGATCGCCCTCGACGCGGGCGGCGACATGCTGATGATCTCCTTCGAGCGTCGCGACGGTGGAGACACCGTCGAGCATCGTCTCGCCGCGCCTCTCTTCGTCACCGACTGATCCAGACCGAGATCCCCATGCCGCTCGATATCGAACACGTCCGCCGCCAGTTCCCGGCTCTCGCCGACGGCTTCGGCTATCTCGACAATGCCGGGGGCTCGCTGGTGCTGGGCCGCGTCGCCGATCGGGTTAGAGATTATCTCTTGACCACCAGCGTGCAGACGGGCGCCTCCTATCCGCAGTCGCGCCGCGCCGTCGAGCGCCTGGCCGAGGCGCGAGCCCGAATCGCGACGCTGCTCAATGCCGAACGGCCCGAAGAGATCGTGCTCGGCCCTTCCACTACCGTCCTGTTCCAGTTCCTCGCCCGCGCCATGGAGAGCCGGCTCAAGCCCGGCGACGAGATCGTCGTCACCGACTTCGACCACGAATCCAACATCGGGCCGTGGCGGGCGCTGGAGAAGCGCGGCATCGTCATCCGCACCTGGGGGCTCGACCCCGACACGTTCGACGTGTCGCTCGACGATCTCGACGGCCTGATGAACGAGCGCACCCGTCTCGTCGCCGTCACCCATTGCTCGAACATCCTTGGCACCGTGAACCCGGTGGCCGAGATCGCCCGCCGCGTCCATGCGCACGGCGCCGAGATCGCCGTCGACGCCGTCGCCTATGCGCCGCATCGCGCCGTCGACGTGCAGGCCCTCGACGTCGACTACTACGTCTTCAGCTTCTACAAGACATACGGGCCGCATTTCGCCGTGCTCTACGGCAAGTACGACAAGCTGCTCGCGCTCGACGGCCTCTATCATTACTTCTACGGCCGCGAGAAAGTACCGGCGAAGCTCGAGCCCGGAAACACCAATTACGAGCTCGCCTGGGGCTCGGCCGGCATCGTCGACTATCTCGACGAGCTCGGCGGCGGCACGGGCGACCGCGCCGCGATCGAGCGCGCCTTCGACGACATCACCACGCAGGAGACCGCGATCGGAGCCCGGCTGCTCGACTATCTCGGCTCGCGCAACGACATCCGGGTCATCGGGCGCCGGCAGGCGGGACCGGAGCGCGTGCCGACGATCAGCTTCAAGGCGGAAGGACGCGACAGCGCCGCCATCGTCGGCGCCGTGGACCCGCACGGGCTCGGCATCCGCTTCGGCGACTTCCACTCCCGCCGCCTCGTCGAGCGGCTGGGCCTTGCCGGGGACAGTGGCGTCGTGCGCGTCTCCATGGTGCATTACAACACGCTGGACGAGGTCGACCGGCTCGTCGGCGCCCTCGACGAAGCCCTGCGCTGAGGATTGCCATGACGCCCGCCCGCGCCCGTCCCGCTAGAGCACAGGACACGGCCGGGCAGTGGGCGCGCTTGCCGCGGAGGGCCGGATGAAGCGCCTCCTCGGCGATCTCGGCCGCCAGCCCTCGACCGTCGTGGCGCTGGCCATCATCCTGCTCGTCGTGCTGGCGGCCCTCTTCGCACCCTGGCTGGCGCCCTTCTCGCCCGATGACCAGCCCTTCGACGGTCTCTCCATCGAGGGCGGCCCGCTGCCGCCCGGGCCGGTCTACTGGCTCGGCACCGATACGCTCGGCCGCGACCTCCTCTCCCGCCTGCTCTTCGGTGCCCGGACGTCGCTCGTCATCGGGCTCGTGGCCAACGGCGTCGCGGTGGCGATCGGCATGGCGGTGGGTATCGTCGGCGGCTACCAGGGCGGCTGGATCGGCACCGCGCTGATGCGCTTCACCGATCTCATGATGGCCTTTCCGGCCCTGCTCCTCGCCATCGTGCTGGCGGCGCTGCTCCACCCGAGCCTGTGGATCGTGGCGATGGTCATCGCGCTGGTGAACTGGGTGCAGGTAGCGCGCATCGTCTATACGGAGACACGCGGCCTCGCCGAACGCGACTTCATCCTGGCGGAGCGCTCGCTCGGCGCGGGCCACGCCCGCATCCTCTTCCGCCACATCGCCCCGCATCTCGTCCCCACTGCCATCGTCTGGGGCACGCTCGGCATCGCCACCACCGTGCTGCTCGAGGCGACGCTGAGCTTCCTCGGCGTCGGGGTGCAGCCGCCGCAGCCCTCCTGGGGCAACATCATCTTCGAGAGCCAGAGCTACTTCCAGGCCGCGCCCTGGCTGGTCTTCATTCCCGGGGCCATCATCCTGCTCACGGCCCTGTCCTTCAACCTGCTCGGCGACGCCCTGCGCGATCACCTCGATCCGACCCAGCGGGGACGAGGCTGATGCTGCGCTTCCTGTCACGGCGCATCGGACAGGCCCTGGCCATCCTCTTCGGCGTGGCGCTCGTCACCTTCCTGTTGCTGCACGGCCTGCCGGCCGACCCCGCGGCGCTCGTCGCGGGGCGCAGCGCCAATGCCCAGATGATCGCCAATGTGCGCCACCAGCTCGGGCTCGACCTGCCGCTGCCCGAGCAGTTCTGGCACTATCTCGTTGGCCTTCTGCGGGGCAATCTCGGCCGCTCCTACATCCAGCGCAGCGAGGTCGCGACGCTGATCCTGGCGCGCATCCCCGCCACCCTGGTGCTCATGGTGGCCGGCATCCTGGTCGAGGTGGTGCTCGGCCTGCTCTTCGGCACGCTGGCCGCCATCCGGCGCAACGGCTTCGCCGACCGCGCCGTCATGACGCTGTCCTTCGTGGGCGTCTCGGCCCCGCAATTCGTCGTGGCGCTGCTCTTGCTCTACGTCTTCGCCGCAACCCTTGGCTGGTTCCCGATGAGCGGCTTCGGCACGCCCGCCCATGTGGTTCTGCCGGCCCTGACGCTCGGGCTTCTCGGCGCCGGCTGGTACGCCCGCATGGTGCGCTCGGCCATGATCGACGTGCTGAACCAGGATTACATCCGCACCGCCCGCGCCAAGGGCCTGTCGCTGCGCCGGGTGATCCTGCGGCATGCCCTGCCCAACGCGCTGCTGCCCATCGTCGCCATGATCGGCATCGACATCGGCCAGTTCATGGGCGGCGTGGTGGTGGTGGAGGCCGTCTACGGCTGGCCCGGCATCGGCCAGCTCGCCTGGCAGGCCATCCAGCAGGCCGATGTGCCGATCATCATGGGCGTCACGCTCGTGTCCTCTCTCGCCATCGTGCTGGCCAATCTCCTGGCCGATGCCGTGGCTCCCGCCCTCGATCCGCGCATTCGCGGCCGATGACCTTCACCTCCAGGAGCTTGAGCATGAGCAGACGCTGGTTGAAAGCCACTACCGCCGCGGCCGCACTGGCGGCGAGCCTCGCGAGCCTGCCGGCCCGCGCGGACGACAGCCCCGCCCCGGGCGGCACCATCATCGTCACCTATAAGGACGACATGGCAACCCTCGACCCGGCCATCGGCTACGACTGGCAGAACTGGTCGATGATCAACGGCCTGTTCTCCCGCCTCGTCGACTACAAGTTCGGCTCGACCGAGATCGTCCCCTCGCTGGCCAAGTCCTGGACGCTGTCGCCGGACGGGCTCGTCTATACGTTCACGCTCGATCCGTCGGCGAAATTCACCAACGGCCGCAAGGTCGTGGCGGCCGACGTCAAATATTCCATCGAGCGCGCCGTCGACCCGAAGACGCAAGGGCCCGGCGGCGGCTTCTTCCACTCCATCGTCGGCCAGGACAAGATGGCGGCCGGCACGGCGACCACGATCTCGGGAATCGAGACGCCCGACGACGCCACGGTGAAGTTCACCCTGACCCAACCCGACGCCACCTTCTTCAACGTGCTGGCGCTCAACTTTTCCTCCGCGGTGCCGAAGGAGGTCGTCGAGGCCGAGGGCGCCGATTTCGGCAAGAAGCCGGTCGGCTCGGGCGCCTTCAAGCTCGACGAATGGGTGACGGGCCAGCGCCTGGTCTTCTCCCGCAATGCCGATTACTTCCGCGAGCGTCCGCAGCTCGACGGATTCCGGGTCGAGATCGGCCAGGAGCCGCTCGTCGCCGTGCTGCGCCTGCAGAAGGGCGAGGTGGACATCGCCGGCGACGGCATTCCGCCGGCCAAGTATCTCGAGATGAAGAATTCGGCGGACGCCAAGGACATGATCGTCGATCGCGATCAGTTCGAGACCAGCTACATTACCATCAACACGACCAAGAAGCCCTTCGACGACCTGCGCGTCCGCCAGGCGCTCAACATGGCGATCAACAAGGACCGCATCGTCCGGATCATCAACGGACGGGCCACGCCGGCGAGCCAGGTGCTGCCGCCGCTGATGCCGGGCTACGATACCGGCTACAAGGGCTATCCCTACGATGTCGCCAAGGCCAAGCAGCTGCTCGCCGATGCCGGGCTGAAGGACGGGTTCTCGACGACGCTCTTTGCCATGAACACCGACCCGAACCCGCGCGTTGCCCAGGCGATCCAGCAGGATCTCGCGGCCGTCGGCATCAAGGCCGAGATCAAGGCCCTGGCCCAGCCGGAGGTGATCGCGGCCGGCGGCAACAAGGACCAGTCGCCACTGATCTGGTCGGGCGGCATGGGATGGATCGCCGACTTCCCGGATCCCAGCGACTTCTATGGACCCATCCTCGGCTGCGGCGGCGCCGTGACGGGCGGCTGGAACTGGTCATGGTATTGCGACAAGACCTTCGAGGACCGCGCCACCCAGGCCGACGCCATGTCGAAGCCCGAGCAGAAGGATCAGCGTTATGCCGTCTGGAAGCAGATCTTCACCGACATCCAGGCCCAGGCCGCGCCCTGGGTTCCGGTCTTCAACGAACGGCGCGTGGTGGCGAAGTCGAAGCGCATGGGCGGTCCGGACCAGATCTACATCGACCCAACCCGCGTGATCGACTACGAGGCCATCTACATCAAGAAGTGAGGACGGGCCTCTGCCCTTCTCCCGCGTCGCGGGAGAAGGTGGCCTTCGCGCCAGCGAAGGTCGGATGAGGGAAAGCCTTTTCTCACCCGACCTCCATATCCCCTCATCCGTCGCCTTCTCCCGCCAGCGGGAGAAGGATCCGCGAGGCTCTCCCATGTGCGTCACCTGCAATTACACGATCCATCGCAAGGACCATCAGTTCGGCTGGAGCCGTAATTTCGCGCCGGCCCTCACCTGCAAGCCCGGCGAGACGATCCATTTCGAGTGCCTCGATGCCGGCAACGGCCACTTCAAGCCAGGATCGACCGCTGCCGATGTCGCGACGCTCGACTTCGCCAAGGTCAATCTCGTCAGCGGCCCCGTCTTCGTCGAGGGCGCCGAACCCGGCGACGCGCTGAAGATCACCTTCCACAAGTTCATCCCCTCGGGTCTGGGCTGGACCGCCAATATTCCGGGCTTTGGCCTCCTGGCCGACCAGTTCCCCGATCCCGCCCTGCACATGTGGAGCTACGATCCCTCCACCCTGGCGCCGGCCCTCTACGGCCCGAAAGGCCGCGTGCCGCTGAAACCCTTCGCGGGCGAGGTCGGCCTCGCACCCGCCGCACCGGGTGTCCATTCGGTCGTGCCGCCGCGCGCCGTTGGCGGCAATCTCGATATCCGCGACCTCGCCGAGGGCACGACGCTGTACCTGCCGGTGGAGGTCGCGGGCGCGCTCTTCTCGATCGGCGACACGCACGCCGCCCAGGGTGATGGCGAGGTCTGCGGCACCGCCATCGAAAGCCAGATGGATGTCGAGCTCACGCTCGATCTCGTGAAGAGCGCCCATTTGAAGAGCCCGCGCTTCACCACGCCGGGCCCCGTCACCCGCCACCTCGACGGCATGGGCTACGAGGCGACGACGGGGGTCGGGCCGGACCTGATGACGGCCGCGCGCGAGAGCGTGATGCGCATGATCGACCTGCTCGGGGCCGAACACGGGCTCGCCCCGGTCGACGCCTATATCCTGCTATCGGTCTGCGGCGACCTGCGCATCAGCGAAATCGTCGACCAGCCGAACTGGATCGTGTCCTTCTACTTCCCCCGCATCGTCTTCGCGTGACCGAGCCCATCCTCGCGGTCCGCGACCTGTCGATCGACGCGCGCACCCCGGAGGGTCTGAAGCCCGTGCTCGAGGGCGTGAGCTTCACGCTCCAGGCCGGCGAGACCCTCTGCCTCGCGGGCGAGTCGGGCTCGGGCAAGTCGTTGACGGCGCTCTCCATCATGCGGCTGCTGTCGCCCTCGCTGAAGCAGCGCAGCGGCTCCATCCTGTTGGCGGGCCGCGACCTCACGACCCTTCCGGAACGGGCCATGCGGCGGCTGCGCGGCGGCGAGGTCGCCATGATCTTCCAGGAGCCGATGACGTCGCTGAACCCGGTGATGTCGATCGGGGCGCAACTCACGGAAGCGATCCGCACGCACGATGCCGACGGGGGCTCGGGCGTCGAAGCCCGCGCCCGCACCATGCTCGACGCCGTCCACATCACCGAGCCCGCACGGCGCATGGGCCAATATGCGCACGAACTGTCGGGCGGCATGCGCCAGCGCGTGATGATCGCCATGGCGCTGTCCTGCCGCCCCAAGGTCCTCATCGCCGACGAACCCACGACGGCGCTCGACGTCACGGTGCAGAAGCAGATCCTGAAGCTGATGCGCGAGCTCCGGGTCGAGTTCGGCACCGCCATCGTGTTGATCACCCATGACATGGGCGTCGTGGCCGAGATGGCGGACCGGGTAGCGCTGTTGCACCACGGGCGTCAGGTCGAACAGGGGATGGTGCGCGAAGTTTTCCTCACGCCTCGCGAGGCTTACACGAAAGGGTTGCTGGCGGCCGTGCCGCGCCTCGGAGCCTTCGCCGGTACGGATGGGCCGCCGCGGGTCACTCAAGCGCCGCCCCGCCCGGTGACGCCCGGGCCCGTCGTCTTCGTCAAGGACCTCGAGGTCACCTACGGCCGCTCGTCGGGCCTCTTCGGCGGGCCGGCGCCGGCGCCCGTCGTCAAGGGCGTGAGCTTCGACTTCAAGGCCGGCGAGACGCTGGGCCTCGTGGGCGAGAGCGGCTCGGGCAAGTCGACGATCGGCAAGGCGGTGCTTGGCCTTATCCCCTTCGAGGGCGAGGTGGTGATCGACGGCACCGCCATCGCGGGCCTCTCGCCCCGGGCCATGAAGCCGGTGCGCCGCAAGGCCCAGATGATCTTCCAGGATCCCTATGCCTCGCTCGATCCGCGCATGTCGGTGGGGGCCGCCATCGCCGAACCCTTGGCGATCCACGGCATCGGCACGGCGGCGAGCCGCCGCGACCGGGTCGCAGCCCTGCTGAAACGCGTGCATCTCCTGCCGGACCACGCCAGCCGCTATCCGCATGAATTCTCGGGCGGCCAGCGCCAGCGCATCTGCATCGCCCGTGCGCTGGCCCTCGAACCCAAGGTGATCGTCGCCGACGAGAGCGTCTCGGCGCTCGACGTCTCGGTGCGGGCTCACGTGCTGGATCTCCTGCTCGAACTACAGGAGGAACTCGGGCTCGCCTATCTCTTCATCTCGCACGACATGGCGGTGGTCGAGCGCATGAGCCACCACGTCGCCGTCATGCGGGACGGGCTTATCGTCGAGCAGGGATCGCGGCGGGCCGTGTTCGAGAACCCGCAGCACACCTATACGCAGACCCTGATGGAGGCGGTCCCGGTGCTCGACCGGGTGGCGGCGATGGCGGTGCCGTAGAACCGGGCTGCGAACACGATCATGTCCATCTCTGCATACTCGTGCTTCGGGGCAGCGACGACCCGTCGAGCGGTCGCCGCACCGGATCAGAAGCCGAGACGACGAAGGTCTTCAGGCTCGAACATCTGGCCCGAACGGGTCTTGACGCTCGGCAGGTCGGCGATCCTCGAACGCCAGGAGGCCAGCGCCGCATAATCGGCAGGTATCGTCATCCCCGCCGCATCGGCGAACATCAGGCCGGCAAACAGCGTGATGTCGGCCATCGAAAAGGTCTCGCCCGCGACATAGGGTGATCTCGCCAGTACGCCATCGAAATACGTCATCCCGGCCAGCGCCCTGTCGCGCTGTAGCAGCCCCCAGGCTTTGCGGTCGCTCCACTCGGGATTCTTGTAGACTTGCAGGATCGGACCAAGACCCGGCGTCGCATGGTGGAAGTAGTCACCAACGGCATCGAGCACGTCGGCCTCCGCACGACGCTGCATCATATGGATCATCGCTTTCTCGCGCGGTGTCTT
Source organism: Janthinobacterium lividum (assembly GCA_050920985.1). Taxonomy (GTDB): domain Bacteria; phylum Pseudomonadota; class Alphaproteobacteria; order Rhizobiales; family Beijerinckiaceae; genus Lichenihabitans. The sequence goes on from JBPBQY010000033.1 coordinate 23,095, forward strand.
TCCCGTCAAGACCGGATGACCATCGAGATTGTCGAGATATTCGGTGATCGCGGTGCTTTCGGAGATGAGCGTGCCGTCATCGAGTTCGAGAAGCGGCAGCACGCCAGACGGGTTCTTGGCGAGATACGCGCTTTGCTTGTGCTCGGCAGCAATGAGGTCGACCGAGACGAACTCGATCTGTGCATCGAGGCCTTTCTCGGTGAGGACGATGCGGATGCGGGCCGGGTTCGGAAACCCAGGGCGGTCGTAGATCTTCATGACGGCGGCTCCTTGACGTCAGTCTATTGCTGTTCTGATGGAGCAGGAGGTAGCCTGCGACATGGGTGAGCGAAATGCAGTATTCCTGCACGTCGCCTGTGAGAAACTTCACCGATGTTCGACTGGGAAGATCTTCGACATTTCCTTGCGCTCGCCGAGGCTGGCACGCTGTCGGGTGCCGCTCGAGCCCTGAAGGTCGACCACGCGACCATTGGTCGTCGTGTGTCGGCATTGGAGGCCTCTCTTGGCGGCGCCTTGATTGAACGGTTGCCGAAGCGTTGGGCCCTGACGGAAACCGGCCAGCATGTTGCGACCTTGGCTGCAGGCATGCAGGCACAGGCCTACATGCTCGAGCGTGCCGCTCGTGCCCACCATTCGCCGCTCTCCGGCACCGTGACGATCAGCACGCCGCCAGCCTTCGCCAGCTCCTTTCTGGCGCCAAGGTTGCTCGCACTTCGACGCCAGTACCCCGACATCCACGTTTCGCTGCTCGGCGGCACCGGAACCGCCTCGCTAGGTCAGCAAGAGGCCGATATCGCCGTCCGCATCACCCGGCCGACCGAGGCCAGCAGCGTCACTCGCAAGATCGGCAGCATGGATTTCTGGCTCTATGCCGCGCCAGGCTATGACGACAGGCCACAGGCCGATTGGCACTTCATCGCCTACGACACAGAGCTCGACCACGTCCCCGAGCAACGCTGGCTTCGCGACTATGCCGGCAATCGTCCAATTGTTTTCCGTGCGAACGATCTGGCCAGCCAGGTCGCGGCGGCCCGCTCCGGGATCGGCATCGCGGTGCTGCCCTGCTTCCTGATCTCCCTCGAAACCGGACTGGCGCCTTTGTCGGTCGACCACAAGACTCTGGCGCGTGACATCTACCTCGTCGTTCACGAAGACCTCAGGCGAATGCCGGCCGTAAGGGCCGTGCTGGAGTTTGTCGCAGAGCAGGTCGCCAGATGTTTTCCGCCGCTCAACACCCGATCGCCAAGCGCTCTGCTTCCAGCCTCGCCGCTGCAAGAAGGAGGGCCGCCTGCAGCCTAGCTGCCTTCGTAACGGCATCCGCGTGCATTTGCCTAAGTTTCGGTCTGGGGAGATTGCTTGTCCTGGCATTCAGGGGCAACGGCGCGCCGTCTGATAAAACGAGCCAGGATGGCGGCACAGCCGGGTCGGCGATAGACATCAGCGCTGCCGGGCTGGACGGCCGTGAGGAGCATTCCCGCCCCTCCTGGTCGAAGCCGGGGCTTTAGCCCGAAGGAGCCGCCCTTGCACGCCACGATGTGGACCTACCCCTGGGACGTCCAGGACCTCACGGCCGAGCGGGTCGAAGCGGAGCTCAGGACAGCAGGGATCGATACGATCAGCCTCGCCAGCGCCTACCATGCCGGGCGCTTCCTCCAGCCCCGCAGCTTGCGGCGCAAATCCTACTATCCGGAGGACGGCACGATCTATTTCGAGCCCACTCCGGCACGCTGGGCCGACAGCCGGATCCGGCCCCGGGTCGCCGCGCTGACGCGCGAGGCCGACGTGTTGCGCGATCTCGTCCGCCGCAGGGACGAGGGTGGCCTCCGTGTCTCGGCCTGGACCGTGTGTCTTCACAACACGCGACTTGGGCTTCTCCATCCCGAGGCCGTCACGCGCAACGCCTTCGGTGACGCCAACATCTTCAGCCTCTGCCCGTCCCATCCCGACGCGCGGGCCTATGTCCGCACGCTCGTCGCCGACCTCAGCGCCACCTACCGGCCCGACACGATCGAGCTCGAGAGCCCTTCCTTCATGGGCTACGCCCATGGTTTTCACCACGAGAAGGACGGTGTCGGGCTCCTGGCGGAGGACGATTTTCTCCTGTCGCTCTGCTTCTGCCCCGCCTGCCTGGCGCGTGCCGCGGCGGCCGGAGTCGACGGCGAGGCAGCCCGCTCGACCGTCAGGCGTTGGATCGCCGAGGCTTGCGACCGCGCCGTGCCGGAGCCGCGCTGGCCCGACTTCCCGGCGAGTGGCCTAGATGTCCTGAGATCCCATCCCGAGGTCGAGGCCTATGCGCGCTGGCGGTTCGAGCCCGTGACCAGCCTTCTGCAGGAACTCAGGGGCGAGGCGCACCCCGCGACCCGGCTCGTCCTCATCGCCGGCGACAACGCGTGGCTCGAAGGCGCCGATCTCGGAGCGGCATCCCGAGCCTTGGACGGTGTCATCCTGTGCGCCTACGACCGGAGCCCCGACGAGGTCGAAGTCTTGCTGACACGAGGGCGCGCGGAGATCGGTGCGGACAAGGCGCTCGGCGCCGGGTTCCGTCTGTTCTACCCCGAGATGACGGCACCGGTGGATGTCGTCGACCGGGTCGCGGCGGCGGGCCGGGGCGGGGCGGATGGCGCCCACTTCTACAATTACGGCCTTGTCCCCCAGGCACGGCTCGACTGGGTGGCGGCAGCCTGCAGATAACGGGGACGATCAGCAAGCGGGCCGCCGGGGCGACCTCGCGATCCACCATGAGCTTACGATGCCGGTGCGCTCTCTGTCGGGGGCGCATGCTCCGGCGGCGCGAGGGCGCGGAGTTCGCCGGTGAGGTCCTTGAGGCTCGATGTCTTGGACATGATGCTGTCGGCGTCGCGCAGCTGTTCGCGGTCGGCGGCTGAAATATCGCGGGCGCTGAAGACGATAACCGGGATATCTTGGCATCCATGCCGCTCCCGCAAGGCGTGAAGGAAGGCGAAGCCGTCCATCACCGGCATGGTGAGGTCGAGCAGGATGGCGCGCGGCGGCCCATGCATCACGCGCTTCAGCGCCTCGGCGCCATCGCCCGCCTCTCCGACCGTATAGCCCGCGCGCTCCAGCATCACACGAAGCCGCTCGCGCACCCCCGGATCGTCGTCGACCACCAGAACTTCGCCCTCGGCTTCGCGCAGCCGGTCGAGCACATTCTTCAGCCGGTCCCAATCGACGGGCTTGCTGACGAGATCCACCGCTCCAAGCGAGGCACTCAGGGTCCGCTCGTCGACGAAGGTCACCATGATGACCGGAATGGCGGCGAGCTTCGGCTCAGCCTTGAGCGCCGTCAGCACCGACCAGCCGTCCATCTTCGGCATCATGACGTCGAGCAGGATGGCGCGAGGGAGATGCTGGCGCGCCATTTCGAGGCCGGTGGCGCCGTCGGCGGCCGTGATGGCGGTGAAGCCCTGACGCTCGAGAAAGCGCACCATGAGGTCCCGCTGCGCGGCATCGTCGTCGATGACGAGGACCCCGGAATGTTCGCCCGTCATGGGCGCGTGGCTCGGCGCCGGCGCCACTTCCTCCCCAACGATCTCGGGCATGGTGGCGGGTAGCGTAATGGTAAAGGCTGTGCCTTCGCCATAGGTGCTTTCGACGGCGATGTCGCCGCCGAGCAGTCGCGCAAAGGCCTTGGTGATGGCGAGGCCGAGCCCCGTGCCGCCGAACTTGCGCGTCGTGGTCTCGTCGGCTTGCGTGAAGCGCTGGAACAGGCGCCCGAGCTGGTCTTCCGTCATGCCGATACCGGTGTCGCGGATGACGAACACGAGCGTGGCGTCCGGCCCGCTGCTGTCGCGCTGGACCGACAAGGTGACGACACCGTTCTCGGTGAATTTCGCCGCATTGCCGATCAGGTTGAACAGGCACTGGCGAAGCTTCACGGCGTCGGTCCGCATGGTGCCGAGATCTGCGCCAAGATCGAGCGAGAGCGTGTTGGTCTTGGCCTTGACGAGCCCGTCGACCGTGCCGGCGACCTCGCGCATGAGCGCCGCGACGTCGACCGTCTCGGCATAGGTGTCCATGCGGTTGGCCTCGATCTTCGAGAGATCGAGCACGTCGTTGATGAGGCTAAGGAGATGGCGGGCATTGGATTCGATCTTGCGCAGGTCGCCCAGGAGCTCGTGCTGCCCGGCGTCCTCGAGCTCCTCTTCCATCATCTCGCTGTAGCCAATGACGGCGGAGAGCGGCGTGCGCAATTCATGGCTCATGTTGGCCAGGAAGGCGCTCTTGGCCCGGTTGGCGGATTCAGCCGCCTCCTTGGCTGCCGACAGTTCCAACTCGGCCAGCTTGCGCTCGGTGATGTCGCTGTGCTGGCCGACCCATTCCCGCACCTCGTCTCCGGCGTCGTCGAGAATCGGCACGGCCGTCACGTCCATATAGCGCCAGAGACCGTCGGCACGGCGCAGCCGGTGCTCGATGACATAGCGCTCTCGCGATTGAAGCGCGACATGCCAATTGTCGAGCGTCGACTGACGGTCGTCGGGATGAATGGCGTCGAGCCAGCCGAGGCCACTGTAGTCCTCCGCCGACTGCCCGGTGAAACTGGCCCACTCGGCCTGCGGCGCCTCGAAAGTCCCGTCGCGGCTCGCCGTCCAGACGATGGCGGCACTGGCCTCCGTCAAGGTGCGGAACCGCTCCTCGCTGTCACGCAGCCGGGCCTCGGTTCGCTTGCGCACCGTGATATCGGACACCACCATGCCGGCGCCCTCGACCTTTTCGCGGTTTCCGATCGATCGGATGGGATAGAACGTGACCTGATAGTCACGCGGCTTGGCGCCCCCGGCCCTCACCTCGATGTTGGGGATGGGCCTGCCGCCCTCGACGACCTGCTGGAGACGCGCCTCGAGCGGCTCGCGCAGGTCGGGCAGGACATCCCAGATGCTCGATCCCACCGAGGCGCTGAGCGCCCGGTCGCTCATCGTCGACATGGCCCGGTTCATGTGGCGGACGTGCAGGCTGGCGTCGAGGAAGCCGAGCCCCACCGGGGCGTAGCCCAGCACGCCCTCGAGCAGCGCGTTGGAGGTCCTCTGCTCTTTCCGGCGCTTGGCCGCCAGCCAGGCGATCAGCGCGATGGCGCCGAGCGTCGATCCGACCGCCAGAATCTCGGCCGGGAGAAGGATCGTGCGATCGTGCTGCATCTGCGCGTCGATTGTGGCGGCCGCGCGTGCCTGGGCATCCGCCACGAAACTACGCACCCGATCCATGGCGCGTTTGCCGACGCCGGTCCGCATGGTGGCGACGACACTCGCGGTTCCGGACGTCCGAACCTGCTCGATCGCGCGCCCCGCGGCGTCCTCGCGCTCGGACACCAATTGGCGCAACTGAGAAGTGTCGAGGTCGAGGCCGTCGAGAGCTTGAAGATCGGGTCCGAGCCGCTGCAAGGCCCCCTGGTAAGGCTCGAGGTAAGACTCCTCGCCGGTGAGCAGGAAGCCGCGTTGGCCCGTCTCGAGATCCTTGAGGGAGGACAGGACTCGTTCGAGCCGGACGATCGTCTCGTGGGCACGGTCAGTGACCGCAACCCCGTGCCGACCGTCGATCACCGACCATGCGCCGCTCAGACCCGCCACGACCAGGAGAAGAGCAGCCAAGAGGGCCGGCCGGCTCATCCAGCCATGTGGCAGTGTCTCACCGAGGGTCTCGTCGCTCACTGAACCTATCCTCGCCCCCGGACCGGCCGGGCCACGCCGCTGACTTACCACAAACCGCGATCGTGGCGGTCAGGGTTTCACCGGGGCGGTCGGCTTGCCGCCGGACGGAGCCATCGGGGCGCCCGCCGCGGTAATCGGGGCCGTGAAGCTGATGGCATCTTGCGGCTTCGTCCCCAAGGGGACGGCAGCCTGCCCATCAGGGCCTGTCTGCGATGCGCCAGCGCCGGGCGCTGTCCCGGTATCGGCGACGGCCGGCCGTTGCCCCGCCGGCGGATCCACCTCGACCGTCGCCGTCATGCCGGCGACAAGGCGCACTCCGGGCGGCACCTCGTCGATATGCACCCGGACCGGGACACGCTGGGCGAGCCTGACCCAGGTGAAGACGGGATTGACGGTGGCGAGCCCGCTCTGACCCGGCTGGGCATTCGACACCACGATGCCACGCGCGATGGAATCGACGTGGCCGAGCACCACCTGCCGGTAGCCCAGGAGATAGACCTTGGCGGGATCGCCCTCGCGGATCGGCGCGATCGTGGTTTCTTCGAAATAGCCGTCGACCCAATAGGAATCGGCATCCACCACCGACAGGGCCGTCTGGCCGACCGTGGCGTAGTTGCCTTGCTGCGTGAGAAGGTTGGTCACCCAGCCGTTGACCGGAGAGCGGATCTCGGTCCGGCCCATGTTGATGCGGGCGCGGTCGAGATTGGCCTTCTGCTGCTCGACATCGGCCTGAGCCATCTTGGCCGACGAGACATATTGCTCGCGCTGTTCGGGCGTCGTGGAGAGGTCGGTCAGCTGCAGGCGGCGCGCCGCCTGCGTCTGTTTGTTGGTGAAATCAGCCGCGGCCTGGTCGAGAGCCGCCTGGGACAGATCGATGGCGACACGGTAGTCGCGCGGGTCGATCGACATCAGGAGGTCGCCCTTGTGGACGTATTGATTGTCGCGCACCGGCAGGGCGACGATTTGGCCGCTCACCTCGGGCGCGACCGTCACCACGTAGGCCCGCACTGTGCCGTCCCGCGTCCAGGGCGACGCCATGTAGGCGTTCCAGAGAAGCCATCCCGCATAGGCGGCGACGATAGCGAGACACAACGTCAGGAGGATGGGCAGGAGGCGCCAGCCACGCCGAGGCGATGGCAGCCCCTTGGTCGTGGCGGCCTCGGGGTTGCTCCGCTCGGCTCTCGATCCCGCTGGATCGTCCTGGCGCGCCGGACCGCGGGCGGTGATCTCAGACATGCCGACCTCGCCTTATCCGTGCAGCTTCAGGGTTCCGACCATCAGCACGATGCCGGTGAGGACGATGAGGTAGAGCGAGAACTCGAACAGGGCGGGATGCCAAATCCATCGGAACAGACCGACCGATACCGCAATCCAACGCAGCGCCAGGGTGACGGCGAAAGCCAGCATCATCATCGGCACAATGGGCGCGATGTAAACGCCGAAGACGTCGACTTCGACGAAGCTCATCAGGCAGCTCCGGCGAATTCGTGGCGATGTTGCCGCGTCACGTCGCGGATGACCTGGAGCGCGGTTGGAATCCGCAGGTCCGCCTCGTCGGCGCTCTCCAGCGCGGCATCGACCCTCGAGAGACCCGCCAGCATACCGTCGATGTCGCCGACGGCGAGACGATCAAGGCTGTCGCGCAATTCCACTCCGACGGCATCGGCACCGGCCAGACTTCTGACGCGCAATACCTGAAGCCCCATCGACAGCGCCGCCACCAAGCGCGAACCATGGATCGGGTCGACCCCCTCGGGCAGGGCCATCAGCCGGGCATAGACGCGATGCTGCCAGTGATCCGGTGCCCATCGTGAGCGACCGGCCGCCATTCCCCGCAACTCCCGAACGGTCAGCCGCACGAGCCGGGCGGCCCTGATCTCACGCGGTACCGGCGGGATGAGAACCAGCGCCAGGGCACCCGCCAGACAGCCCCCCACGATGCCGAGCGCGCTGTTGTAGAAGCCTAGCGTGTCGAAGCTGATCTCGTTGGTAGGCCCCACCAGAGGCGTGAAGTTCATCGTGGCGGCGACGAGATAGGGCGCTAGCGTCGGGACCGTCGACAGTGCCGCGAGCGGGATCAGGAAGGCCGACAGGGTCAGGGCGAGGGCCGGGAATCCCTCGTGATTCGGCAGGATCGCAAAATTGACGATCGCCGCCAGGCAGGCCGTGAGGATGGTGCCGAGGCCGAAGCCGAGAGCCGCCCGCCCGGACTTCTCCTGCTGGGGCGCCAGGAGAAGAACCGTGACCGCCAGGAACGTGATGGCGCCGAGCCCGCTGGGCCATTCGGTCACCACCCAGAAGAGGATACCGGCCGAGATGGCGAAGAAGGTCCGCACGGCGTTGACCACCGCCGGGAGATAGTCTGCCACCACGAAACCGGGCGCGTGCCGCGGATCCCTGGCGCGAGCCGGGTCGCGCAGCAGCGCCAGTCCGTTGGCGGCGGAGGCCAGGCCGAGCATCAGCTGGGCAGCGGCATCCGCCAGCAGTCGTTGCGAAACACCATGATCGGACCTGATCTCGGCCAGGGAGCGAGCGGCCGCAAGATCCCTCCGATCGTCGGTCTCAGGCGAAGTGACGATCTGCATTTCCGCATCTCCAGCCGCACCGTGCCAGATGTCGGGCAGTCTCTCCGCTACCGGGCGGGCGCGGGACCCGGCTTCGGTTTGCGACAGACCGGACAGATGGCTCTCGGCGATGCGCCAGCCCGACAAAGCCGCGAACAGCCCGGATGTGGCGTTTCGGAGGATGGCGACCCGGTGCCGGAGTTCGGCCTCTTCCCCGATCGCGTTATCGATCAGAGGGTCGAGGGCCGCGACCCGGCCGATCAGAGCACGCCGCCGGTCCGGACCCTCGCGAAGGTGTTCGGCCGGAGCACGCAGCAGCTCTCCGAAGCGTTGCAGGATCTCTTGGCCGATCGCATCGACGGTTCGGGCCAGAGTGCCTCGCGAGCTGCCGAGTTCAGACAAGCCCATCACAGCCATGGCGCAGGCGATCCCGATGATGATCTCGCTGGCCCGCGAGACCGCCAGCTGGAAGACCTCATCCGGAGCGGAGATGGAACTGCCTGCGATGATCGCTAACGTGTAACCGGCCAGCGCGAAGCCATAGGCCGAGAAATTACGCGTGAGTGTGTTGCCGAAGGAGCAAACCGCGGCCCACAGGGCCATTCCGACCAGGAAGCCAACGCGGTTCTGCGGAAAGATCCCGGTCAGCACGACGCTCATCGTAGCGCCGACAACGGTCCCGACCATGCGGAAAAGGCCCTTGCGCAACGAAGCGCCGAGGATGGGCTGGCAAACGATGCTGGCCGACGTGCCGGCCCATGACGGGTTGTCGAGTTGGAGGTAGAAGGCAACGAAAAACGCGAGGCATACGGACGCGGCAAGGCGCAAACCGTAGAGCAGCTTCGGAATTGCTGATTTAAACCCACTCATCCCGACTGCTCAAGAGTCCTCCGATGGGGCCGCAAGGCTCAACATCGGGACATCGCAAAGGGGGAGCTAAACCGCGTCGGATAACGACAGTAGCGAAGCGAGACCGTAGCAGCCAGATGGCCCAGCGAATGCTCGAAGCAGGTTTGGTCTCGGAGATAGCCGCAACTAGAATGCAGGAGGCGGCGGCCCAAAGGCCGCCGCTCTCCATATCGTTCCTTAAGCGGCGTAAGCGTAGCTCGCGTAGCCATAGCCGCCCGTGTAGCCATAGCCGCCGGTGTAGCCGTAGCCGCCGGTGTAGCCGTAGCCGCCCGTGTAGCCGTAGCCGCCCGTGTAGCCGTAGCCGCCGGTGTAGCCGTAGCCGCCGGTGTAGCCGTAGCCGCCGGTGTAGCCGTAGCCGTAGCCGCCGGTGTAGCCGTAGCCGTAGCCACCGCCGGTGTAGCCGTAGCCGTAGCCACCGCCGGTGTAGCCGTAGCCGTAGCCGCCGGTGTAGCCGTAGCCGTAGCCACCGCCGGTGTAGCCATAGCCGTAGCCGCCGGTGTAGCTGTAGCCGTAGCCACCCGTGTAGCCGTAGCCGCCGGTGTAGCCGTAGCCACCCGTGTAGCCGTAGCCGCCGGTGTAGCCGTAACCGCCCGTGTAGCCGTAGCCAGTGTAACCAGACATTCTCGACCTCCTAATGAGACGGCGATTCGAAACCGACTCGACCACCTGTCTTTTGCCACCTTAGCGGCAGGACGCTGTACGAAGCATGACTGGACATCACAAGCTGGGCTAAAGGCCCAATCGATCGTCCCAGGCGATGCGCACCCATCGTTCCTTAGCCCTCAACGCCGACACATCGCAAGAGGATCCCTCGTTTTTGATGTCAGGCACAAGACGACGCGACAGAGTTAAGAGGAAATACTCGATGAGATTTCCGATTGAAGCCGGGCGAATGAAGAAAATCAGAGACTGTGACCAAAACAACTCGATTCCGCTTCAGTTAGGTTGGCCTAAGCGCAAATTTCGAGAGTGCGCGCCATTCTGTCCTCATTCGCTCGCTCGTCGCCAAGTAGCGCCGTCTCTGAATCGCTGATTCGATGATCCGGTAATCGAGGTCATTCGGCCCAAAAGGCGGTACCTGTCCCGAGATCAACAATTCCGCGGAAGGTTAAATAAGCGTAATGCGCCGAATGGCACCGCAGAACCAACCCCGCGTCGATCCGGACTTTGTGACTTGATTGATCAAGTGCCGATGAGATGAAGCACGATCTCGCGGCGATGTGGTCGCGCGCGGTGCTCGAAGAGATAGACGCCCTGCCAGGTGCCCAGCAGCATCCGCCCCTCGCCGACCGGAATGGTGAGGCTGCTCTGGGTAAGGGCCGTGCGGAGATGGGCCGGCATGTCGTCGGGTCCTTCACTGTCATGGGCGTAGCCCGCGCCCTCGGGAGCGATCCGCTCGAAGAAGCGCTCCATGTCGACCCGGACGGTGGGGTCGGCATTCTCCTGGATCACCAGCGACGCCGACGTGTGCCGGCAGAAGATTGTGAGAAGACCCGTCTCGATGCCCTGCTGATCGACCCAGCGGGCAATCTCTGCGCTTACATCATACAGTCCCTTGCGGTTCGTCGCCGTGCTGAATCGGTGCAGGGCCTGGCGCATGGACGTTCTCCGGTTCCCTGCAGCAAGCCGCGACCCTGTCCGGTGGTTCCCCTGGATATAGCCCTGGTCGTCGAGGGTGCGAAAACCCGGGGGAGCCTCTAGGACAGCGCCATGAACTACCGTCACGCCTTCCATGCCGGCAATTTCGCCGATGTCCTGAAACACGTGCTGCTGACTCGCGTCCTCGGCTACATGACGGCCAAGCCCACGCCGCTGCGCTTCATCGATACCCATGCCGGTCTGGGCATCTACGACCTTGCCGGCGACGAAGCGACCCGCACGGGAGAGTGGCGCGACGGCATCGGACGCATCGATCCTGCCGCGATGCCCTCGGACATCGCCGATATCCTCCAACCCTATCTCGCCGCCGTTGGTCCGCGTGGGCCGGACGGCACCTGGCGGCAATATCCGGGCTCGCCCGCCGTGGCCCAATGGCTGCTGCGGCCGCAGGACAAGCTGACGCTCTGCGAACTTCACCCGGAGGATGCCGAGGCGCTGCGACGCAATCTCGGCAGCGACCGGCGGATCAGGATCCTATGCTCCGACGGCTACGCCGCCCTCAACGCCGCTTTGCCGCCGCCGGAGCGGCGCGGCCTCGTTCTCATCGACCCCCCGTTCGAGAAGACCCGCGAGTTCGACACGCTGCTGGCGGCCTTGCTCGGCGCCCACAAGCGCTGGCCGACCGGGAGCTACATGGCCTGGTACCCGCTGAAGGACCGGGCCGCGGTGGGGCGGTTCGCCGCGGGCCTCGCGACGGCGGGCATCCGGCGCGTGTTGCAGGTTCATCTGTTGGTCGGCGATCCGGATGCCGGACCGCTCGCCGGCTCGGGCCTCGTCTTCATCAATCCACCCTACACGCTGAAAGATGAGGCCGAGGTGCTGCTCCCGTGGCTCGCCGGCGCTCTGGCCCGGCCGGGGCAGGGCACCGCGTGGACGCTGCGCTGGCTAGCTGGCGAATAGCGAGGTCCGGCCCCGGCTTGGCGCGGCGGCCAACGACCTGTACCGGATGCGCCGAGCCGTCCACCGTCACGCCTTCGTCACAGGCGGCTCCGATTGAAGCGGCCCGACCCCGTCCCGCCCGGCGGGTCGGGGCAGAGGAGGCAATGCCTTGGATTTCACCCGTCGCTTCACCGTGCTGATGTGCACGCCCACCTTCGATCCGGACGATCTCGAAGGCCGCCGCATCGAGCAGATCGTCGGGGCGGTGGAGAAGTCCGGCTTCGAGGTGATCCGGGCGCGGCGGGTCGAGGATGCCGCCATCGCGGTCCAGACCGATGCCGCCATCGGCTGCATGGTGGTGGACTGGGGCAAGCGCGGCTTCGAGGGCAAGACCGCGGCCCTCGTCAACCTCATGCGCAAGCGCGGCCTCGAAATGCCCATCGTGGTCATGGTGCGCCGCAAGCGGCTCGAGGACATCCCGGTCGAGGTCGTCGATTTCATCGACGGTTACATCTTCCTCGCCGAGGAGACGCCGGATTTTATCGCCCGCGGCCTCGTCAGCCGTGTCAGGCAATATGCCGACACGCTGAAGACACCCTTCTTCGGCGCGCTCGTCGACTATGCCGAGCAGGGCAACCAGCTCTGGACCTGCCCGGGGCACAATGGCGGCGTCTTCTATAACCGCTCGCCCATCGGCCGCATCTTCGTCGAGCATCTCGGCGAGGCCATCTTCCGCGACGACATCGACAATTCGGTCCTCGATCTCGGCGACCTCCTGGTCCACGAGGGCCCGGCGCTCCGGGCGCAGCGCGAAGCAGCCACCATCTTCGGCGCCGAGAAGACCTATTTCGTGCTGAACGGCACCTCGGCGTCGAACAAGGTCGTGCTGAACGCCCTCGTGGCCGAGGGCGACCTCGTGCTCTTCGACCGCAACAACCACAAGGCGGCGCTGCATGGCGCGCTGTTCCTCGGCGAAGGCATTCCGATCTTCCTGCCGACGGACCGCAACGCCTATGGGCTGATCGGGCCGATGTTCGCCGAGGCCTTCGACGAGGCGGCGATCCGCGAGCGGATCCGCTCGAACCCGCTGGTCACCGACCCCGAGGCCTGGCAGCGCGAGCGGCCCTTCCGCGTCGCCGTGATCGAGCAATGCACCTACGACGGCACGATCTACTCGGCCGAACAGATCGTCGCCAAGATCGGCCACCTCTGCGACTACATCCTCTTCGACGAGGCCTGGGCGGGCTTCATGAAGTTCCACCCGCTCTTCGCTGGCCGCTTCGCCATGGGGCTGAAGGACCTCGGGCCGCACTCGCCCGGCGTCATCGCCACGCAATCGGCGCATAAGCAGCTCGCCTCCTTCTCGCAGGCGTCGCAGATCCACACCAAGGACGGGCATATCCGCGGCCAGGAACGGCGCGTCGAGCATCGGCGGATGAACGAGAGCTTCCTGCTCCACGCCTCGACCTCGCCCTTCTACCCCATCTTCGCCTCGCTCGACGTCGGCGCGCAGATGATGAAGGGCCGCTCCGGCATGGTGCTGTGGGACGATACGGTGCGGCTCGGCATCGAGCTCCGCAAGAAGATCCGCGCCATCCGCCGCGAGTTCGAATCCAAGGAAGAGAATCCAAAGACGCGCTGGTTCTTCGAACCTTTCGTGCCCGATATGGTCTCCATGCCGGAGACCGAGGACGAGCCGGCCGCCGACGTGCCGTGGGAGAGCGTTCCGACCGACGATCTCGCCACCGATCCGCGCTTCTGGGCGCTCGACCCCGGCGCTCACTGGCATGGCTTCCGCCACGTCGCTCCGGGCTTCGCCATGACGGACCCGAACAAGCTCACCATCCTGACGCCGGGATTCGACACCGCGACCGGGGACTATGCCGATTACGGCATTCCGGCGCCGATCGTGGCGCAATACCTGCGCGAGAACCGCATCGTGCCGGAGAAGAACGACCTCAACTCCATGCTGTTCCTGCTGACGCCCGGCGTGGAATCCTCCAAGGCCGGCACGCTGATCTCGGCCATGGTGGCCTTCAAGCGGCTGCACGACGAAGATGCGCCTCTCGACGAGGTGATGCCGGATTTCGTTCGCCGCCGCCGTGCCCGCTACGGCGGCATGCGCATCCAGGAGCTCTGCCGGGCGTTCCACGACTTCCATCGCAGCCACGGCACGAGCCGGCTGCAGAGCGCCATGTTTTCGCCCGAGCACCTGCCCGAAATGGTGGTGCCGCCGCACGAGGCCGTTCGTGCGTTGGTCCGCAACCGTGTCGATTACGTGCCGATCGAGGAAGCCGAGGGTCGCATCGTGACGACGCTGATGCTGGTCTATCCGCCGGGCATCGGCGTCCTGGTGCCGGGCGAGCGGATCGGGCCGCGCGCCAAACCCATGCTCGATTATTTCAAGATGTTCGAGGAGAGCTCGAACCTGTTTCCCGGTCTCGACGCCGAAATCCAGGGCGTCTACCGCGAGGTCGACCCGGGCGGCAGAATCCGCTTCTACACCTACGTGATGCGTGAGGGCGCCCAGGGCGCGGCGGCACGCGACAGGCGCCGCGAGGGTTGAGAAGCATGCCGGATACCGCAGACGCCACCCTGGTGATCCGCCCGTCGACGGATGACGACGTGCCCGCCATGGTGGCGATCTACGCTCACCATATCGCGCGCGGCATCGGCGACCTCGGGGCCTACGAGGCCGAGGGAGTCGACGCCGAAGACCTGAAGCGCCGTCGCCGCAACATGCGCCACAAGCGGCTGCCGCATCTCGTAGCCGAACTCGGGGGCGAGGTCGCCGCCTATGCCTATGCGGTGCCGTTCCGCAAGCGACCCGCCTATCGCTACACGCTGAAACACTCGATCTACGTTCACCCCAACCGCGTGGGGCTCGGGATCGGCCGACGCCTGTTGCCGGCTTTGGTCGAGGCCTGTGCGGCCGGCGGCTACCGCCAGATGATCGGCTATATCGACGGCGCCAACGAGGCTTCGGTGAAGCTGCACGAGGCTTGCGGCTTTCACCGCGTTGGCCAGTTGCCGGCCGTGGCCTTCAAGTTCGGCCATTGGGCCGATAGCATCATGGTGCAGCGCGCTCTCGGCGAAGGCGCCTCCACCCCGCCGGAGCCGCTGCCCGGAAAGCGGCAGGCCGCCGGCAAGCTGATCGGCCCGGACGCGGAGCTTCCGCCGCCGCCGTGAACTTCTCGCCCCCTGTTTGTGTTGTGTGGGGGTCTATTCAGGGAGGTTTCAATGCGTCGGATCATGGTGGCGGCACTCTGCGCAGGAACGCTGGTTGGTGCCTCGACGGCGGCCGAAGCCCGCGGCTGCATCACGGGGGCGATCATCGGCGGCATCGCCGGTCACGCCATGCATCACGGGATCGCCGGCGCTGCCGCCGGCTGCGCAGCCGGCTCGGGAGCTTCGCACTATTACCGCATGCACAAGAGCCGCGCCGCGCTTCAGCGCGACCAGCGAACCGTGACGCCCGCCGTTGTTCAGTAACGGCGAACACTGACGGCAGCCGCGCTGCTCAGCGCGGTCGCCGGCTCGATCCTCGGCGGGACAGGCGACGGAGTATTCCCCCGACCGCGACGCCTGCGTTGGTGAATCCAGCAACGCGCGATCGATCACGATTTGCCGCCACGGAGCGGGATGATCGCCTTGGCGCCCCGGCGGGTGAAGGGCAGTCGATAGCCTGGACCAGAGTCGATGTTGGCCTCGCTCACTCCGCCTGAACCGACGTCAGGTCGACCGGTTTAGGTCGAGGTGCGAATGCACCCGGTCCGCTCCATCCACCGGGCTCTGCCCGCTCTCCCCCGCTCGCAAGCGGGGAAGGACAACGGAGGCCGCAGGGGTCCGCTTCCCGTTTACAGGGGAGGGGGACCCTGCGAAGCATGGTGGAGGGGCGAAAGCCGGGTGAGCGCGGGACGTGTTAAGCCGGACGAATCGTGGCCCGGAGACCTCGACCATGCATGCCGCCCTGATCGCCGCCACTGCCGCTCTCGGCGGTCTGCTGTTCGGCTACGACACGGGAGTGATCTCCGGCGCGCTGCTGTTCCTGCGCGACGCCTTCCAGCTGTCGCCCCTGATGCAGGGCGTCGTGACCTCGATCGCGCTTCTCGGTGCGGCCGTGGCGGCGGCTTTCGCGGGCAGCGTGTCGGACCGCTACGGCCGGCGCCCGGTGATCCTGGTCACGGCGCTGATCTTCGTCGTGGGGTCGCTGGTCTCGGCCTTCGCCACTGCACTCTGGATGCTGCTCGTCGGTCGGCTGCTCGTCGGCCTCGGCATCGGCGTCTCCTCCATGCTGGCGCCGCTCTACCTGTCTGAGACCGCACCGGCCGAGAACCGCGGCGCCATGGTGTCGCTGAACCAGCTGATGATCACCACCGGCATCCTGGTCTCCTATCTCATCGGCTACGCTTTCGCGGCCGGCGGCGAGTGGCGCTGGATGCTGGGTCTCGGCGCTCTGCCCGGCGTGATCCTGGCCGGCGGCATGCTGGCGCTGCCCGAGTCGCCGCGCTGGCTCGCCGGCCATGGCCATGTCGCCGATGCACGCCGCGCGCTTGAGGCCTTGCGCGGCTCGGGCGAGTCGGCGCGGCAGATCGAGGCCGAGCTCGACAAGATCGAGGCCGATCTCGCGCAGGAGAAGCGCCGCGTCGGCGGCATCCCGCTCTCCGACCCGAGCCTTCGCATGCCGCTGATCGTCGGCGTCGGACTCGCGATCTTCCAGCAGGTCACCGGTATCAACACGGTCATCTACTTCGCCCCGACCATCTTCCAGGCGGCAGGCCTGTCCTCCGCCTCCGCGTCGATCCTCGCCACGGCGGGCGTCGGGGCCGTCAACGTGGCCATGACCTTGGTGGCGATCCGGCTCATCGATCGCGTGGGGCGCCGTGCTCTGCTCCTTGTCGGCCTCGCCGGCATGGCGGCGAGCCTCGTCGTGCTCGGCGGCGGCTTCCTGCTCGGCGCCGGCGGGGCACTCGGATGGGTGACGGCCGCCAGTCTCACCGCCTATGTGGGGTTCTTCGCGGTGGGGCTCGGCCCGGTCTTCTGGCTGCTGATCTCGGAGATCTTTCCCACGGCGGCGCGCGGGCGCTGCATGAGCATCGCTACGGTCGCCAACTGGGGCTTCAACCTCATCGTGGCTCTGACCTTCCTCGACCTCGTCGACGTCTTCGGCCGGCCCGCCACCTTCTTCCTCTACGCTGTCCTGACGGCGCTCGGCTTCCTGTTCACGCTGCGCCTCGTTCCCGAAACACGCGGGCGCGACCTCGAGGATATGGAGGATGCCTGGGCTGAGCGGGCGCGAGGGGTGGCACCACGACGGTCCGGGGCTGAATAGATCCCCTTCACCGTCCTGGCCGGGCTTGTCCCGGCCACCCACGCCGAGTCGAGCCACGTCGAAGAGGGCGTAGCTCAATCTCCTTGGGGCGGCTGGCCGTCAGGGCGTGGATGGCCGGCACAAGGCCGGCCATGACGGTGAACTCAGGTCGCCGAAATTACACCCGCAGCGCCTCTACGCCCGGCAGCACCTTGCCTTCCATCCATTCGAGGAAGGCGCCGCCGGCGGTCGATACATAGGTGAAGCCGTCCGCGGCACCGGCGGCATTGAGCGCCGCGACCGTGTCGCCGCCGCCGGCCACGCTGACGAGCTTGCCGGCCAGTGTCAGGGCTGCAGCCTCCTGCGCCACCGCCACCGTGCCGGCGTCGAAGGGCTGGATCTCGAAGGCGCCGAAAGGGCCGTTCCAGACCAGCGTCCTGGCGGTCTCAAGCACCGCCTTCACGGCCGCGACGGAGCGCGGTCCGATGTCGAGCATCATGTCGTCGGGCCCGATCGCATCGACCGAGACGACCTTCGACGGCGCATGGGCCTTGAACGCGGAGGCCACCACGGCATCGACCGGCAGAACGATCCGGCAATCGCCGGCCTTGGCCAGGATGTCGCGCGCCGTGTCGAGAAGGTCGTGCTCGCAGAGCGACTTGCCCACCGCCTTGCCCTGGGCCGCCAGGAAGGTATTGGCCATGCCGCCGCCGATCACCAGCACGTCGACGCGCTTGACGAGATTGCCCAGCAGTTCGAGCTTGGTCGACACTTTGGCGCCGCCCACGACCGCCACAACGGGACGCTCCGGCAGGTCGAGGGCGCGGGCCAGGGCAGCGAGCTCCGCCTGCATGGTGCGTCCGGCGTGCGAGGGCAGGCGGCGCGCCAGTCCCTCGGTCGAGGCATGGGCGCGATGCGCCGCCGAGAAGGCATCATTGACGAAGATGTCGCCGAGTTCGGCGAGCTGCGCCACGAAGGCGGCCTCGTTCTTTTCCTCGCCGGCGTGGAAGCGGGTATTCTCGAGCAGCACCACGTCGCCGTCCTTCATTCGCCCGATGGCGGAATGGGCGATGTCGCCGACCGTGGCGGGCACGAAGGCCACGGGGCGGCCGAGCTCCTCGGCCAAAGCCGCCGCGATGGGCTTCAGCGAGTTCGCCTCGTCGGGTCCGCCCTTGGGTCGTCCGAAATGCGCCAGCAGCACGGCACGCCCACCCTTGTCGGCGATCTCGCGGATCGTCGGGAGGATACGGGCAATGCGGGTCCGGTCGGTGACGCGGCCGTTGTCGGTCGGAACGTTGAGGTCGACGCGCACGAGCACGCGCTTGCCGTGGAGATCGGCGTCGTCGAGGGTACGGAATTGTGTCACGGGCGCTGCCTCTGCGGCAAAAGGGTCAGGCGCCCTCCATCGCATGCCGGGCCGGCCCGCCTCAAGGGCGACGGAGTTGTGGTGCCGCCATCCTGACGCTACGTCGGGAGGGTCGGTGAACGGCGACGAGGTCGGAGCCCTGGAATGCCCGGTTTGAGCGGAACTACGCGCGCCTTCCTGTCGGGCGGCGGTGACATGGGTGAGCGCATCCGCGCCTTCGATTGGGCGTCCTCGCCGCTCGGGGCGCCCGAGACCTGGCCCGAGGTGCTGCGCTCGGCCTTACGGATCTGTCTCAGCTCCGCCTTTCCCACCGCCATCTACTGGGGAGAGGACCTCGTCCTGCTCTACAACGACAGCTGGGCTCCCATCCCAGCGGAGCGCCACCCTGGCTGTCTCGGGCAGCCGGGGCGCGAGGTCTGGTCGGACATCTGGGAGATCATCGCGCCCCAGTTCGCCGCCGTGATGGAGACGGGCGAAGGCTTCTCCGCCTTCGACCAGATGCTGCCGATGTCGCGCAATGGCGTCGCGCAGATGACCTACTGGGACTACAGCTTCACGCCCCTGATCGACGGGGCAGGGCGCGTTCTCGGGGTGATGAACCAGGGGATCGAGCGCACCGCTCAGGTGCTGGGCGACCGTCGCCAGCGGTTCCGCCTCGACCTCGAGGATACGCTGCGCGGCCTCTCCGATCCTGCAGCTATCGTGGCTTCGGCCGCCATGGCGCTGGGCCGCCATCTCGATGCCAGTCGCGTCGGCTATGGCGAGATGCAAGACGACGACACGACGATCCAACTCGTGACGCCTTTCGTCCGGGATGTCGCCCCCGTCGAGGGCGCCTTCCGTCTCGACGATTTCGGCCCCGAGGCCGTCATCCGGCAGCGGCGCGGCGAGACCATGATCAGCGCCGACGTCACGGCGGACCCTCTCTACCAGCCTGATGCGTGGGCGGCGATCGGCACGCGGGCCTTCGTGGCCGTGTCGCTGGTCCGCGAGGAGCGGCTCCGGGCCCTGCTCTTCGTCCATCACAGCAATCCGCATCGGTGGAGGCACGAGGAGATCGACCTCATCGAGGGCGTGGCGGCGCGCATCTGGGACGCCGCCGAACGCGCGCGGGCGGAGGCAGCGCTCCGCGACAGTGAGGCCCATCTCACCGGCATCTTCCACCAGACCGGAGCCGGCTTCGCCGAGATCGACCGCGACGGCCGGTTTCTCGCCGTCAATGCTCGGTTCTGCCTCATGGCAGGGCGCGACCGCGAGACCCTGCTGGCCTCGCGCATGGCCGACATCACCCACCCGGACGACAACGAGATGAGCCGGGCGGCTCTCCACGGCGTCGTGACGGGCGGCGAGCCCGCCACGGTGGAGAAACGCTTTCTGCGGCCGGACGGGTCATCGCTCTGGGTCGCCAACACCAAGAGCCTCATCGCGCCGGCGGTGGGGCGGAGCACGGTGCTCACCGTCTCGATCGACATCACGGAACGCAAACTCGCCGAACAGGCATTGGCGGCGGCCAAGCTCGCCGCCGAGGAGGCCAATCTCGCCAAATCGACCTTCATCGCCAACATGAGCCATGAGCTTCGCACGCCGCTCTCCGCCATCATCGGCTATTCCGAGATGATGCTGGAGGAGGTCGAAGATGGCGCCGAGGCGGCCGAACTTGCCGCCGACATGCGCAAGATCGAGTCGAACGCCCGCCATCTCCTCGGCCTGATCAACGACGTGCTCGACCTTTCCAAGGTCGAAAGCGGCAAGATGGAGGTCTATGCCGAGCAGTTCGACACGAGCTCCATGGTGAACGAGGTGGCTTCTGCGGTGCAGAGCCTCATCGCCAAGAAGCGCAACCGGCTCGACGTCAGGCTCGACCCGAACCTCGGCGCCATGGACTCGGATCTGACCAAGATCCGCCAGATCCTGCTGAACCTCCTGTCCAACGCGGCGAAGTTCACCGAGGGAGGCATCATCACGCTGGCGGCCGAGCGCCGGGGCGGCGACCGGATCGTCTTCTCGGTGTCGGATACCGGCGTCGGCATGAATGAGGAGCAGCTCGGGCGGCTGTTTCAGCGCTTCACCCAAGCCGATTCCTCGACCACGCGCCGTTTCGGCGGCACGGGTCTCGGGCTCTCGCTCACCCGCGCCTTCGCCGACATGCTGGACGGCACGGTCTCGGTCGAGAGCGAGCCGGGGCA
This sequence comes from Janthinobacterium lividum, assembly GCA_050920985.1. Classification (GTDB taxonomy): domain Bacteria; phylum Pseudomonadota; class Alphaproteobacteria; order Rhizobiales; family Beijerinckiaceae; genus Lichenihabitans. The sequence goes on from JBPBQY010000033.1 coordinate 43,632, forward strand.
GGGAACCACGTTCACGGTGTCGCTGCCCGACCGCTACGTGGCGCCCCCGACGACGCTCGATGACGCGGCCGAGACGGCCGTCTCGGCCGACGAGGGCCCGGCGCGCGACCTCGTCCTCGTCATCGACGACGACGAGGATCAGCGCGCCCTGATGACGCGGTTCCTGCATCGCGAAGGCTTCCGCGCCCGCACCGCCGCCGACGGCGAGGCGGGCCTGGAGCTCGCCCGGACGCTGAAGCCGCGCGCCATCCTGCTCGACGTGATGATGCCGGGTACCGACGGCTGGTCGGTCCTCTCCGCTCTCAAGGCCGATCCGGAGCTCCGCGACATCCCGGTCGTGATGGTGACCTTCGTCGAGCAGCGCAGCCTCGCCCAGGCGCTGGGCGCGGCCGACTACGTGCTGAAGCCGGTGCGCTGGGAGCGGTTCAAGGCCGTGATGGACCGGTTTCGCGTGCCGGAGGGCGGCGTCCTGGTCATCGACGACGACGACGATACGCGGGCCCGTATCCGGACCCTGCTGGAACGCGACGGCTGGGCCGTGACCGAGGCCGCCGACGGCCGCGAGGGTCTCGACCGGTTCGCCACGGCCCGGCCCGGCGTCGTCCTGCTGGACCTTTCCATGCCGGTCATGGACGGTTTCGCCGTCCTGGCCGGGCTACGAGCCCGGCCCGACGGCGCGGAGGTGCCGGTCGTGGTGCTGACCGCGATGGATCTCACGCGCGAGGACCGCGGACGGCTCGCCGGTGCGAGCCAAGTGCTGAGCAAGGGCGACCTCAGCTTGAGAGCCCTGGCGGACCGCCTGCGAAGCCTTGCCGGGCGGGACGAGGGTCCGGGAACGACTTAGCGGTCACAGCTCGCCGCGCGCTGCGGTCGCATGGCCGCGGCAGGACGTGTGATCGACGGCTCGCTCAGCCGCGCCGGTAGCGGCGCGCCTCGACGGTCGCGTTGGCGATGGCGCGGAGCAGCGGCGCCTCGGTGGCCGGGCGATCGCCGAGCATGGCGTCCGCCGCGACGGCGAAGCGTGTGGCTTCGTCATGGTCGCCGTTGTCCGCCGTGATCAGCGCCATCCAGGCCAGCATCTCGCCCCAGCGCCGACGCCCCGGTGCCACGACGTTCTCCAGCACGACGTCGACCTTGCGGCTCCGTGACAAGCCCTTGCGGCCGAGCAGCGCCGCGTCGACCGCGGCATCGTCCTCGAACCAGCTTCCCATGAAGCCGTAGCGCGAAGGCCAGGCCGATGAGTCGGCGAGGATCGATGCCGCCGCGTCTGGGTCAGGCTCGTCGGACAGGACCTCGCCCGTGATCTCGTCGGGATCCGCTGGCGCGGGATTGAGAGGTCCGAGGCCCAGAGCCTCGACGACGTCGAGCGTGCCGAAGGGCGGCGGGGCTGCGGCGACGTTCGTCGACAGCATATGGGCCAACAGGCGGGTCAGCATGGCGAGGCTGAGCGGAACGAGGTCGATCTCGGACGCGACCCGATCGAGCTGACTTTTCGCCTCGGCGCGCGTCAGGTCGCGATGCACCCAGGCGTCGCGGACACCATGCCCGAACTTGAACAGAACGGAGGCAACCGCATAGCGCTGCCCCAGGCGCACGAGAGCGAAGGCGCTGGCGGCCCCGGACCCGTCGATGCCCGAGATGCGCAAGTCCTCGACCTGCGCCGGCACCACCGGCAGGGGCTCCTCGCCACGCCGCCGCGCCGTGCGAATGGCCGCGTCGATGCCGCTTCGCGCCTCCGGCCGCAACCAGTTGCGCACCGTGATGAGACGACGCAGCGCCGTGCCGCCGAGCCGCCCGGCTGCAGCCTCCTCTGTCAAGGCGCTGCAGAGGGCTGGCGCTACGGCGAGGTCGCCATCGAAGAGCCAGCCCAGCGCCGCCTCGCGAACAGCCGGCGTCTCCGAGGCCAGCATGAAGCTCGCCATGGCGAGCCGGTGATCGACCGGAAAGGCCGAGGCTGTCTCGGCCAGTTCGAGGTGAAGCGCGAAGGGATCGTCGCCGAGCTCATGAGCGAGTTCGACGAGATGGCGGTCCATATCGAGGTCACCGCCGCCCTCGGTCGCGGCCTCCTCGGCCTGTTCGTCGAGAATGTCGCCCATGGCGCCGCGCAACTCCTCGCCGATGTCGAGCTTGGCGATGGCGAATTGCTTGGTGACCAACATCAGCACCGCGGCATCGGCCCGGTCGGACCGGGCCTCGGCCACGAGCCGGTCCCGTACGGCATCGAGCGTGGCGGTCGCGCCTGGATCCTGCCGCTCCACGCCGTAGCGCAAGGACTCGAGCGCCTGCCCGCAAATGTAACCGAGCGCGGCCACGAGGTGTGGATCGGGACGGCGGCGACGGGCCTCGCGACCGATCAGCCCGACGATCTCCAGGGTCGCCTGCGGCATGACGGCGAGAGCCTCGCCCACAGCACCGGCGCTCTCGCCTCCCTGTCCGGCCCGCATCTCCTTAGCGACGGCGGCGCCGAGCTCGAGGAGCGCCGCGCGCTGTGCCGCCCTGTCCATGCGCGCTACCATCGGTCGTTCCTCATCGCGTTGTAGCTGCCAAGGGGCGCGCGGACTGCGGCCGCTTGGCCCAGAGCGGGCGCGCCAGACGCAGCACCACAAGGACCAGACCGGCCAGCAGCACAAACCAGACGGGCCGGGGCCCGTCGTCGAAGCTGAGATCGGCGCCGAGCACCTCCATGGCGTCGATGCCATTGCGAAACTGGTACCAGACGGCCTCGAACAGGGCCGTCGCAGCCGCGGCGGCGACCGCCAGGACGGCGAGAGACACGAGGCTCTCGCCCCGCTTGAACCGTTGCAGGAGCCGCCACCCCATCTCGAGAAAGAAGAGACCAACGAGCAGCAGCGGCGCACTGACGTCGAGCTTGGTCTGCAGCATGTAATGCAGCAGGGCCAGGATGGCGATCGGATAGACCAGGACGTGGAGGCGGTTCCATCGGGCGCCGCCGATACGCCGGATCATGGCGTCGGTGGACGTCGTTCCGAGAACCGCCAGGCCCAGCAGCGTCACGAAGCCGACCGTGAGGTAGAACCGAAACAGGATCTCGCTCGCCACGAGCCCGAGGTCGAAATGCTCGAGCGCGATATAAAGAGCGAAGTGCGCCAGCCCGTAAGCCAGCACCGCGACCCCCAGCATGCGGCGCACGCTGATGAGCTTGTTCCACTGTCCGATCCGGCGAAGCGGCGTGATGGCCAGGGACACCAGGAGGATGCGGATCGCCCAAAGCCCCATTTCGTGGACCAGCGATTTGACGTTGTCGGTCTTCAGCCAGCCGAGATCGTACTGAACCGCGACCCACAGGGCCGGGACGAACAGTGCTACGAACACCACGAGCTTCAGGATCGACAGTCGGCCGGACCGATCGAGCCAGGGGAAGAATCGTGACCGCATCGGGAAGGTGCTCGGGTTCGCTTGCCGCATTGCTCCATTCTGGTGCGCGACCGCGTCGTCATCAAGGCGCGGTCAGCGCCCGGCGTGCCGCCGTGACGGCGCGATGCTGCCGCGCAGGCCGATGCGGGCCGGTGGAATCGGGGCGGAATCGGACATGACGCGACGCCGGGTCGCCGGACGCATCGCCACGACCTGAGCCGTTGCAGGGCGCGCCAGCACCAGGGCGCCGCAAACGCGCCCGGCTTCCCGACAGGGCCGTGCCGCTGCGCTGATCGACTGCGACGACGCTGCGGCGGAGGCCGTGACCACGACGACATCGGCGGCAAGCGCGAGGGACGCGGCATCGTCTCCCACCAGCACCACCATGTCGAAGACATCGAGGCCGCGGAACCGTCCGGTCAGCGGCCGCACGCTTGCGGCAGCGGCGGCTTCGGCCTCGCCGGGATCGGTCGGCAGCACCGCGACCGTCAGAACCCCGGCGTCGACGCGATAGAGTGTCCGTTCCGTACCGCCGACCTCGACCAACATCGGGACCGTCCCGGCTGGCACGAGGGTCCGGCGAAGCCGGCCCGCCGTACGGGCCTCCAGGATCACGGCGCGTCGTCCGGTCGCCGCCGCCGCGAGGGCGAGCGCCAGGGCGGCCAGGTCACCGTTGCTGTCGGTCGGTCCATCGGCGCTGGTCAACAGCACGGTCAGGCGCGCCCCCGGTTCGCCGGGAACAGCGTCCCGCAACGTCGCGTGGAGCGCCGCTGCGGCCTCGGCCAGCGCGCCGTCGGGATTCCTGGTGAAGAGTGCCGCGACATCGGCGGCAGCGTCGCAACGCGGCAGCGGTAGGGTGGCGAGAACCGGGACGGTGTCTCGCCGGGGCTCGGCCGGTCGTTCGGGCCGGGTGGGCGCCAACTCTTCGGCGCGCACCGTTTCGGCGGGGGTAACTGCCGTCTCCATGGCCGGCTCGACCCGGGTCGCGGGACGACGCGACCCGGTGCGGATCCGGCGAAGCAGGCGCATGGCGGCTCCGACGGCGAGCAGCAGCGCCAGGGCCCCTGCCGCGATGGCGATCAACGGTTCCGAGAGTCGGCGGATCGTTGCACGCTTGAGCCCGGCCGCCTCGGGCGCGACAGCGGCACTTGCCGACTCGTCCCGGGGCAAGGCTGCGGGGTGGCTCGTGGCGCGGGGCCGGATGGTCGGGGCGAGATCCGGCACCTGCGGCGGAGCGATGCTGCCTGTGGCGTCTGCAACGGAACGCGACGGAGCCCGGGCCGCGAGCCGCCGATCGAGCTCGTCGGCGGCGGTCCGGGTCGCGGCGGCCTCCCGTTGGGCGGAGGCCAGGGCCTTGCGGGTCGCGTCCTGAAGTTGGGTTTTGAACTCGGCCATCACCTCTTCGGTCCCGACCAGCGTGGGATGCCGGTCGCCCAGCGTGGCGCGGTAGCTGGCGGCCTTGCGCTGCAGATCGGCGAGTTCGCCGCGCAGCGTCTCGAGGCCGTAGGCTGCATCGGCCTCGGGCGTCGGATCCGTGAGATGACCGGGCGTGAGAGCGTGTTTCAGAGCGTCGACGGCTGCGTCGGCGCGGGCGCTCCGGTCCCGGGCCAAAAGGAGCGATGTCTCGTCCTCCGGCGTCGCAACGGCCGAGAGCGGTGCGGAGAGCGGCGTGCTCCGGGCCGTGCCGGACGCACCGATCATCGCCAGCAGACAGAACGCCGTCGCCGAGAGCGGGGCGAGCCTTGGCAAAGGCCGGGTGAAGTGGAGCGACATGGCGATACTCGTCCGCGGGCTGGCCGCTGCTCCCGTCCCGGCGAGGGACGCGAGGAGCGAAGGCCATCTTCACCCGACATTAAGAACGAATCCTTACCGATCCTTCACCATACGACCGGCGAGCGGCGCCCGAGCGCTGCCTTGACTTGGGCGGACCGAGCCGTCACGGTCCCGCGCCTTCCGCCGGAGCCCTCGCCCGGCCCGTCTCGACGCGCATTCCGCGCCGTCCGATCGACCCCCGAGTTCCAGGATCCCATGCGCCTCTACCTCGATTTCGAAAAGCCGGTCGCCGAGATCGAGGCCAAAATCGAGGAACTCCGGCAGGTTTCGAGCGGCGATGTGGCGATCAACATCGGCGAGGAGCTGACGCGGCTCGAGGTGAAGGCCGCCAAGGCCCTGTCCGAGCTCTACGCGACGCTGTCGCCCTGGCAGAAGACCCAGGTGGCCCGCCACCCGCAGCGGCCGCATTTTTCCGACTATTGCCGAAGCCTCGTCACGGAGTTCACGCCGCTCGCGGGCGACCGGGCCTTCGGCGAGGACGAGGCGATCGTGGGCGGGCTCGGCCGGTTTCGCGGCCGCTCGATCTGCATCATCGGGCAGGAGAAAGGCTCCGACACCGACAGCCGTATCAAGCATAATTTCGGCATGGCGCGGCCCGAGGGCTATCGCAAGGCGGTGCGGCTCATGGAGCTCGCCGACCGCTTCGACCTGCCGGTCGTGTCGCTGGTCGATACCGCGGGTGCCTTTCCCGGCATCGAGGCCGAGGAACGCGGCCAGGCCGAGGCCATTGCGCGCTCGACCCAGACCTGCCTCGACCTCGGCGTGCCGAACGTGGCCGTCATCATCGGGGAAGGCGGCTCGGGCGGCGCCATCGCGATCGCCACGGCCAACAGCGTGGTGATGCTGGAACATTCGATCTACAGCGTCATCTCGCCGGAAGGCGCCGCCTCCATCCTGTGGCGCGACCCGGCCCGGGCGCAAGACGCCGCCACCAACATGAAGATCACCGCGCAGGATCTGCTGCGCTTCGCCATCATCGATACCGTGGTGCCGGAGCCGGCCGGCGGCGCGCATCGCGATCCCGAGGCCGCCATCGCGGCCACCGGCGATGCGATCGAACAGGCGCTGCACGGGTTCGACGGCTGGTCGCGCGACCAGATCCAGACGGCCCGGGCCGACAAGTTCCTGGCCATCGGGCGGCGGTGACGGAGTCACCGCAAAGCCGCAGCTCAGTTGATAATTTCTTCACGGGCCTGCAACTTTTCGGCACGAGCCCGCAGCGGTTGCGGTAACCAGGGCTTAAGCCTAGAACCCTAGGGGTGTCGGGTGGTGAAGCCCAACCCGGGGCGCGAGCAATGGATATCGGCGACATGCGGGCAGGACGCGCATTCCAGGTTCTCCTTCGCGTCGCCATGGCGGCGGCGGGCGCCTTGATTCTGGCGGGCTGCGAAGAGGATCTCGGGGTCACCAGCAACGCCCGCGCCTTTGCGCCCATCCCCACTGCGACGCTGGCCTCCTTCACCGCCAAGGGCACGACGCAGAACGCCCCCGTGCTCATCCGCGCCTTCAAGAAGGAGGCGGAGCTCGAGATCTGGAAGCAACAGGCCGACGGACGCTACGTCTACGTGAAGACGTTCCCGATGTGCCGCTGGTCGGGCCAGCTCGGCCCCAAGGTCCGCGAAGGCGACCGGCAGGTGCCGGAAGGCTTCTACACGGTCACGCCGGGCTCCATGAACCCGAACTCGGCCTATTATCTGTCCTTCAACGTCGGCTACCCCAACGCCTACGACCGCGCCTGGGGCCACACCGGCGGCTCCATCATGGTACACGGCATCTGCTCGTCGGCCGGTTGCTTCTCGATGACCGACACGCAGATCGAGGAAATCTACGCCATCATGCGGGAGTCCTTCGCGGGCGGCCAACATGCCGTGCAGATGCAGAGCTTCCCGTTCCGCATGACGGCCGAGAACATGGCCAAGCACCGGCTCGACCCCAATATCGCCTTCTGGCGCGAGCTGAAGAAGGGCGCCGACGAGTTCGAAGTGACCAAGATGCAGACGCCCGTCGGGGTCTGCAACAAGCATTACGTCTTCGCCAAGGCCAAGGCCGGAGCGAGCTTCGACGCCGAAGCCGCCTGTCCGCCGCTCGATGTCGACAAGGATGTGCTGCGCGCCATCGCCGACAAGGAGGCCCGGGACGACAGCGAGGTGCAGGGCCTCATCGCCAAGGGCGTGAAGCCGATCCGCATCGTCTACCAGGATGGCGGGCAGAACCCGGCCTTCTCGCATCGCTTCGCCGAGGTCAGCCGGCCGGACGCCATTGCGGCCGCGCCGACCGAGATCGTGCTCGACGACAGCCCGAAGGCCAAGCCTGTCGCGGTGCAGATCGCGGCCGCCAAGCGGACGCTCGGCGACGGTTTGACGGCGCCCGACGCCCTCGTGGCGGCACTTCCCCCGCCGCCGTCGCTCGCCTCCAAGCCCAACGGCCGTCCGCAGAAGCCGGTCGTCACGGCCTCGGCCAAGGGCGCAGCCAAGCCCGCCGACGTCACCGGCTCGGTTCCGGCGACCTTCTCGGCCGCGCCTTCGGCCTATGCCACCCAGGAGCCGAAGAGCGCCACCCGCTCCTTCTTCGATCGCATCATGAGCGTCGGCGCTTCCGACGCGCCGGCGGGCGCCGATGCGGCTCCGGCGGCGGCTCCGACGCCGAAGCTCGATCCCGGCGCCGTGGCCTTGGCGCCGCCGACCAAGAACTGAGGTCACGTCGGCTCGTCCCCGCCTTCGTCAGCGCCATGCCCCAACGCGCCGGGGACCCTCACCCCCTACCCCTCTCCACAAGGGCTACCGTATTCACACTTCTCGATAACCGCGACGCCGGCCATCTCCCCTCTCCCTTGTGGAGAGGGGTAAGGGGTGAGGGTCGGGAAGAGCGAGCAAGGTGGTCTCGGCTCCGGAACCCGCATGATGGAAGTA